>CAWGNJ010000006.1:0-186500 GCA_963823915.1 uncultured Actinomycetota bacterium | reverse complement strand
GGAACATGGCTCCCAGGAAGAGCCCGACGGTGGTCCCGACGTTGGTGAGATCGATCGATTCGAGCTTCACCGCCTGGGTGAATGCGGAGAACAGAGCCAAAGCGGTGACCGCCGCTGAAGCAATGGCAAACCCTTTGGCCATCGCCGCAGTCGTGTTGCCAAGCGAATCCAGCGCATCGGTCGCTTCCCGGACCTCAGGTGGCAAGTGGGCCATTTCGGCAATTCCGCCGGCGTTATCGGCAATCGGCCCATACGCGTCTACGGCCACGGTGATGCCCAGCGTGGCCAGGACGCCGATCGCGGCGATGGCAACGCCGTACACGCCTCCACCGTCTCCGAGCGCCCAATCGCCCGCCCAAAAGGCACCGAAGATCCCGACGGCCACCACGCTGACACTGAAAGCCGCCGACCGCATGCCTTCGGCTATCCCGGCCAGGATCACGGTCGCCGCGCCGGTCTCGGCCTGCCGGGCGATTTCCTTTACTTTCTTGTGGTGATCGGACGTGAACCATTCGGAGATCTGACCGACGAGGATCCCGACTGCCAACCCGATGACCACTGCCATGAAGAGACCAACAGGGTTGGCGACGCCGTCGTCCCCACCGAAGATCCAATAGGAAAGTCCGAGCACCCCGACTGCGGTGATCCCCGAAGCGGCCCAGGTTCCACGATGCAGGCCGGCGGCCAGGTTGTCCCCGGTGGCACGTACCAGAAAAGAACTAACGATCGAAGCGAGCATGCCCAATGTTGCAACCGCGAGAGGAAAGATCACGGTCTCGGACAAAAAGGAGCTGCCCTGAAAGACGATCACTGCATAGACGATGGGGGCAACCAGCGACCCGACGTAGCTCTCGAAGAGGTCGGCGCCCATTCCGGCGACATCTCCCACGTTGTCGCCAACATTGTCGGCGATGGTGGCCGGGTTGCGAGGATCGTCCTCCGGTATACCGGCTTCGACTTTGCCGACAAGGTCGGCGCCCACATCGGCGGCTTTCGTATAGATGCCGCCACCCACCCTGGCGAAAAGCGCAATCGACGAACCGCCCAGGCCGATGGCCGCCAACACATCTGCCCACGTGGCATCCAGATCGCCAAAGCCGAGCATCTCGGTGTTGAACAGCCAGAACCCGAGCCCGATGCCCAGAAGTCCCAACCCGGCGACGGTGAATCCCATAACGGCTCCGCCCCGGAACGCCACCGGGAGCGCCAGAGCTGTTCCGCCGGTGCGGGCCGCCTCGGTAGTCCGGGAGTTGGCCGCGGTGGCGATCCGCATACCAATAAACCCGGCCACGCCGGACAGCATCGCACCAAAAACATAGGCGGCTGCTTTCCACCCGCCATCCGGCAGCAGTATTGCGATCAGTGCCGCCAGGACGACCACGAACACGGCCACCCAGGTGTACTCGCGGCGCATGAACGCATTGGCGCCTTCTCTGATCGAATTCGAGATCGACACCATCGTGTCCGACCCACGATCCATCGCCAGCACCCAACGGGCGAAGTACCCGGCCAGAGCCAGGGCTAAGAGCGCGGCCAAGATTGCCCCTACCAAAAAGAAGTCGGTTGACATCTCCCCCTCACTCGCTCGTCGGTCCCAGGAGTATAAGAGGCGGACGAAACCCCACCAAGGCGGCTAGTTACTCCTCCTCGGGGTCGGGTTCGCCCGGTTGGCTGGCGTCGCGCTCCGCCGACCCGATAACCGGCGAGTCGAGGATCAGTTCCATCGACGCAGCAGTTTCGTCCTCGGCGGCGCTCTCCTCCGGCAGCGGCTGCTTCTTGAGCATCCGGTTGAGGATCAATGGTGCCAGCAGCGTGGTGATTACCACCATCAGCACAACAATGGCGTTATCCCCGGGGCTCACCACGGCGCTCAACTGGGTGGCTCCCAGCGCAGCAAAAATCAATCCGACTTCGCCGCGGGGGATCATGCCCACCCCGACGATGCGCCGGTCCACCCCTTTCGACAGGACCCCTAGGCCGGATACGAGTTTGCCGAAGATGGCCAGAATCGATATCAACCCACCGGCCAGCAGGACGTCGGGATCGGCGAGGGCGGTGACATCGACCTCGGTGCCGATGAACAGAAAGAAGATCGGGACAAAAAGAAATGCAATGGGCCTGAGTTCCGCTTCGATACGATCTGCAAAACTCGTTTGGCCGGCCACCAACCCGGCGGCGAAGGCCCCAACGATCGGTTCCAGGCCGGCGAAGTGCTCGGCCGCCAGACCCACAGCAATAGCGAACACGAAGGACCCGACCACGAAGCTGCCCTCGACTTTGAGGAACCGGAGGAATCGGAAGAAGTACGGGGCAATCAAATGACCAACCGCAACCACCGCGATCAAGAACCCAACAGCCTTGGCCGTTATGGTCAAAAGCGTGCCGGTTGAGAACTCTCCGTCACCGCCCAGGACCGCCGCGACCACACCCAGGATGATGAGGCCAATCACGTCGTCGATCACGGCGGCACCAATAATCGTCTTGGCCTCGTCGGTATGGAGACGGCGCAGATCGGCAAACACCCTGGCGGTGATCCCCACGCTGGTAGCCGTCATGGCCGCACCCATGAAGATGGCCAGCTCAGTCGAGCCGCCTCCGATCGAAAGAAGCTTCACGGCGAAGAATCCGAGGGCAAAGGGAGTGACTACGCCAATCAACGCCACCGTCACGGCCGAGGTTCCCAGCCGAACGAAGGAACGAAGGTCGGTCTCGAGTCCAACTTCAAAGAGCAACAGGATGACGCCGATCTCCGCCAGCGTCGACAGCAATCCCCCGTCGTCGTGACCCACCCACCCGAGCACACTGGCGCCGATCACCGCGCCGATCAGGAGCTCTCCAATCACCGCAGGTTGACGAAAGCGAGCCATGATTTCGGCGCCGACTTTGGCGGCGATGAGGATCACCAACAGCTCTACCAACCGTTCAAAAACTTCCACGGCGCTCCATCCCGCGACGCCCGGTTGAATGCTAGACCTCTTGACCGGCCGACTCGTCGTAGGTCGGCCGCCCGCCTACAGTCCAATCCTCCATGAAACTGTCTCGCTCCCTGATCCTCTCGGTCGCCGCGGCCATTGCTGTGGCCGCCTGCACCTCCGCCGCCGAGCCGAGTACGACCACATCCTCCACGGTTGCCACGACTTCCACGACTGCCCCGACCACTTCAACCGCCACCCTCCCCGAGACGACGGTATCTGTCCAGTTGGCCGACGCTCCCGCAGGCCTCAGTGACGTCGTTATGGGCCTGTATGTCTACGCGGCGGACCCTTCGGACGAACCTGGGATCGATATCCCGGCTGGTCTGATCGACTATCTCGCCGATCTCGAGCCGACCGTAGGCGAGGTGTCGGTCTCCGGAACTGTCACTACCGGAGACATCCTCGAGTCGCAGGTAGCCGTCATCGAGACCGCGGAGGACATCGTGCTAGCCGTAGCGGACCCATCCGGATGGAGAGTCGTCGGCGCCCGGTTGGCGAGCTTCGGCAAATCCGCCTGGTATGGAGAAGGACCTCGGCTGGCCTTGATCATCGGATCGGACGCCCGGCCCGGTCAGAACCCCCTTGGTTACCGGGCCGACTCTCTGCATGTAGTGGGCGTCGTTCCCGACAGCGGTCAGGGCGCCATCGTCGGCATCCCCCGAGACTCATGGGTCGAAGCTTCCTACGGTGGCAACGCCAAATTCACCAACGTGATGGCCTCCCGGGGTCCCGAGGTAGTACTCGAGACCGCACGCAATCTCACCGACCTGCCTCTCGAGGGGTACCTCGTCACCGGGTTCCTCGGCTTCGAAGGACTGGTCGATGCCTTCGGTGGCTTCGAGTTCGACGTGCCTTTCGCCATGGCAGAGCCGAAATCAAAGGCCTTTTTCCAGGCGGGCCTCCAGTTGTTCAGCGGGGCAGATGCGCTCGCCTTCGCCCGCAATCGCACTCTCTCGGGGGGTGACTTCACTCGTAGCTATCACCACGGATTGCTAATGACCGCAGCCCTTCGCAAGGTGAGAGACCTCGGAATCGAGGAGTTGCCGAGACTCCTCGAACTGCTGGTCGAGTTCACTTGGACCGATCTCACTGCGGAACAGCTTCTCACCCTCGGGGCGTCTGCCTACGAACTCGACCCGGACACCCTCCCCAACCTCGTCGTCGAAGGCCGGGTAGGGACCGCCGGAAGCGCCAGCGTGGTGTACCTCACCGAGGCTGCCTTCGCGACCTTTGCCGACCTGGCAGACGGCGTCGTGGAAGGCGAATGAGTCCGTCGGCTGGTTGCAGTCCGGACGTGACAGACTGACGCCGTATGGACCTCGAAACGCTTGTGCAAGCTTGGGTTGAGGATCCCGATTTCGAGGGTCAGCTCGAGCATCTCGAGCGGGTGGCGGCCCGTCCGGCCATATTTGCTGAGATCGACCCGCCCCTTCCGGGAGCTCTCATCCAACGATTGGCCGAGCAGGGAATCGACCGGCTGTATCGACACCAGACCCAAGCCGTGCAATCGATACGCAGTGGCACCCACACGGTCCTGGTCTCAGGGACCGCCTCCGGCAAGTCGCTCAGCTACCAGTTGCCCATTGTCGAAAGGGTCCTGACCGATCCCCGGACGACGTCCCTCTTGGTCTTCCCAACCAAGGCCCTCGCTCAAGACCAACTCCGCAGTCTCACCAACCTGAGGGTCCCGGGGCTTGTTGCCGCGACCTACGACGGGGACACCTCTCAAGAAGACCGACTTTGGGCCCGGCGCCACGCCAATGTCATTCTCACCAATCCCGACATGCTCCACTTCGGGATTCTTCCGAACCACGGCCGCTGGGCCGACTTCTTCTTGCGCCTGAGGTTTGTGGTGGTTGACGAAATGCACGTGCTACGAGGCATCTTCGGCAGCCACGTTGCCCATGTCCTGCGGCGCCTGCGGAGGATCGCCGCTCACTACCGGACCGAACCCACCCTGGTCTTCACCTCGGCCACGATCGGCAACCCCGGAGAGCTAGCCGAGAGGTTGAGCGGAGTGCCGGTCGAGGTATTGGACGGGGACGATTCGCCGCAGGGGGCCAAGCTCATTGCGCTGTGGAACCCACCCGTTGTCGAAGACGGTCCCCGCAGCCGGCGTAGCGCCATGGCCGAAGCGACCGATCTGTTCGTCGATTTGGTTCGCAATCAGCGGCACACGATTGTCTTCTCTCGCAGCCGGAAGGCCACCGAGCTCATCTACAAGTGGGCGAAGGACCGGCTGGACGATCCATTGGCGGACCGCATCTCTCCCTACCGGGGCGGGTATCTGCCCGCCGACCGGCGCCGCATCGAAACAGCCCTCTTCTCAGGCGAGTTGCTGGGGGTCACGGCCACCAATGCTCTCGAACTCGGGATAGATGTCGGCAATCTCGATGCGGCCATCATCAACACGTTCCCCGGCACCCTGGCCTCCTTCTGGCAGCAAGCCGGACGGGCCGGCCGCAGCCAGGAGAACTCGCTCGGTGTGCTGGTGGGTGGAGAGGACGCCCTCGACCAGTACTACATGACCAACCCGCGGCAACTCTTTACCAGACCTCCCGAATCCGCGGTCGATCAACCCCGGCAATCCCCTCGTGGTCGAGGCGCACACTGCCTGTGCCGCCTACGAGCTTGCCGCTACAACCCGACGATCAGCGGTACCTGGGCGACAGCATGGAAGAAGCCGCCAATCGCCTTTCCCAAGCCGGCGACCTCCGGTTGCGCTCAGGGCGCCTGTTTTGGGCACGGCGCCACCGCCCCGCCGGGTCGGTGAGTATCCGGTCGTCGGGAGGGTCTGCGTTTACCGTGACCGACACTGCGGCCGGCGAATTGCTGGGAACGCTCGAGGAGAACCAGACCTTCTCGCAGGCGCATCCGGGGGCGGTGTACCTCCATCAAGGCGACACCTTCGTCGTGGACGGACTCGACCTGACCGACCGGGAAGTCGCGCGTGCACCGAGATTCGGTCGGCTACTACACCCAGGCACAAGAAGAGAAGTATCTCGAAGTCCTCCGTGTTCGTGATCGTCGAGCGGTGGGACGCCTCATCCAGCAACTAGGAACGGTGCGAGTGGAGAGCCATGTCGTAGCTTTCAAACGCAAACGGATCGGATCAGGAGAGGTCATCAGCTTCGAACCACTCGAGTTACCACCCGTCCAGTTCGAAACCGAGGCCGTCTGGTGGACCATCCCCGACGGGCTGTACTCCGAAGCCGGAATCGATCATCACGATGTCCCCGGGACTCTCCACGCGGCCGAGCACGCTGCCATTGCCATGCTGCCGCTCTTTGCGATCTGCGATCGGTGGGACATCGGCGGCCTGTCGACTCCCGCCCACCCGGAGACGGGAACGGGAACAATCTTCATTTACGAGGCGTACCCGGGCGGGGCCGGTATCTCGCCCATCGCCTTTGCCACCGGAGAACGACACCTGGCCGCCACCCGGGACTGCTCAGCGGATGCGCCTGCCCCGACGGGTGCCCGTCGTGCGTGCAATCACCCAAATGCGGCAATTTCAACGAGCCTTTGTCCAAGAGCGGGGCGATTAGTTTCCTGAAGGTAGCGCTGGGGTGAGGGCACTGACTTCTCCCTGAAAGGGGGAAGTACCCGAGCGAAGCGAGGGGGATGGGGGTCACGCCTCGCCGCCAGACCGTCTGGCTAACGCCTGACCCTCCCCTGCTTCGCCCTCCGGGCGAAGCTTCCCCTCCCTTGCAGGGAGGGGAACTCGCGCAAGTACCGCGATTGATCACCGGCGGCGGGAATGAGCTACGAGATACGAGCTGCGAGCGTCAAGCCAGTTAGTCACGAGAAACGAGAAACGAGAAACTGCCAACCGCCAACCGCCAGCTGGCAACTGGCAACTGGCAACTGGCAACTACTCATACCTCACCCGGTCCAGGAGATAGGACGGAGGGCCACCAGCTGGGGCTGCCGGCCAGCCGGTGAGATCGGGTCGGAGACCGAACAGCACCAGACACGCGGCCGTTGCGGTCGGCGCCCGGCTGCAATCCGCTCTGCACCCGCCAGCCGCGTGCCTCCCCCCGGCGCAATGCCGCCGGTCTCGACCGAGAAACCCGGTTCGCCCTCGGCCCGCAATCGCCGGGCGTACCTCCGGCATCGGGCATAGGTATCCGATCCACCGGTGACCACCTGGAGAGGCAGCCCGGACCGCCGGGGCGGAGGATCGACAACTTCAACTGCCCACAAGGTTCGTTCCACGCCATTGAGATCCTCCGGGTCGGAGATCTCCTCGTGGCGGAGAAACTCCCCCCAGGCTCCATCCGGCGTATCGGACAGGTAGTGGACCGGTCCGTCGCCAAAGTCGTGCCAGCGGGCGGCCGGTTGATCAGGTGTCTCCCAAAGGAACGGATACCGAGAGTCGACGTGACGAAAGAGAATCATGTGACCGGGGAACCCAGCAAGGCTCGGGCGAGGGCCCGCACCCTACGGGGTCCCAGGACTATCCGGGTCCCAGCCATCCGCCGAGAAGATCCCTGGGAGCCACCCCACCGAGGGCGCGTCTCGACCGACCGAACCATCGGCGAATACCAAAGTCGTTGTAGGCGCCGGATAGGTCGGAGACGACCATGGCGAGGAAGTGCAGGCGAGCCGGCCACCCGGTCGGGAGTCGCTCGGTCACCCTCGCAGTAGCGACGCACGCTGGCCGGGGAAACGCCCAGCAAGACGGCCAGACTTTCGATGCCAAACAGTTCGACCAAGGACCGGCCATTCACGATCGGGGGCGGGAGAACTCTCCAGAATCTCCTCGAGCTCGGCCAGAACTTCAGCGATGTCGCTTCCGGTGATCTCGTCGTCGGGAATGTGCAGGACGGCTCCCGGCCCGGCCCCCAACCCTGCCTCGCGTCATCGCATCAATCACATCTCGGACCGTCGAAAGTCGAGATGATCGATGTCTTCGTCACCCAGGAACCCCATCGACTCCGCGCGTGACAGAAACGACGACGGCCGACCTCACCGTGCCCGGGTCATCGAACGGTTCCTCTACGGTCTTGATTCGGATTGTTGTCATATTCCGAACTATATCCGTTTCAGGACCGTCTATCTATCGAAGAGCAGCTTGATTGGGACGAACTCAGCGGCGGCCACCGCCGTTATCTCTCCGCCGGCCGAAGACCGGCAGGCTGATTTCTCGAATGCACCTCTACCTCGACAACCCGGTCTCCCCAGGAACGATCGATGGGGCACAGGCAACGGGTCAGCCGGGCACCGTTGGCGATCGCCAAACGGGCCGCTTCAGTGCGGGATTCCCCTCGGAACCAAAGGGAGAAAGGTTACGGGGGCCGCGGCCAGGGCGGCGGCATCGGCCGCCGCCTGGGCCTGGCTGTGCGAAGTGAGAAGATTGCCCGGTCGTGGCAAGCATGACGCCCATCACGACCATCAACCCGACGAGCCCCAAGGTCAGCACCGACACCGACCCGCGATCCTTCACCGCTTCTACTCGCATCACCGATCGAGCCCGAAGATCGAACTGGAGTCCACCGAGGAGGACAGCCCCCAATCGATAGGGCAGCAGAACGGTGACCGTCGCTACCCTCCCGACGGTATTGGGCCGCTCGACCGTCACCCGGACCCGTCCGGCCAGATCCGGCGGTAGGGCGGTCTGCACCGCCTCGACGGCCCGGGATGGATCCGGGACGGTGGCAGCCGTCCTCGCCCCTTCCCGGGCCGCATGCACCAGTTCGTACTGGGTACGGGCGACCGCCGTCACCTCGACAACGGCCAGCAATACCAGCACCACGACGGGCAGAACCAGAGCAAATTCGACCACTGCTGATCCCCGTTCTCCCCGCCGCCACGCTCACTTGGCGAACCCGATGACCTTCTTGAGGATGGTTCCAAACAGGCCGCTGAAGAGATTCGTGTCACTGATCCAGGCGATGAGGGACAGCGCTATCGCGGCGGCCGCCAGGATTACCAGGACGTACTCAACGGTTCCTTGTCCCTCCTCTCGATACATGATCCGATGAAGCAAATGCAGCATTCCTTCTCCTTTGTGATACCGACAACCGGCCGGCGCGGGGGAAGTGCTGATCATCACGAAAGCAGCGGACCCAACAACCGCTGAAAAGTCGAAACCACCGTTGGACCGAACGTCAGCAGAACAAAACCCGGGAGAATCAGCAAGGCCAGCGGCACCGGTCAGTTTCACGGGCAACCGCTGGGCGGCTTCCACTGCCTTGGCTCGCCGACTCTTCGCTCTTCGTCCACGAACGATGCCACCGCCTTGATCGACCGATGCACCCGTTATCTGAGCCCCGAGCCAACACCCCGAATAGCACCTCCGCTGATCCGTCGACCCCGGTGAGAGCTGCCGCCAAACCCTGATTGCGGGCAGTCTCTCAACACCGAACGCACTTGAACGGCCTCGGCAGGGTCCACCTCCCCAGCGGCGAATTCGAGGGCCGCGGCCACCGGAAGGCCCGCAGACAGCGCGATGAACAGGACTTGACCGAGGTGATCGGGTCGGGCCGATCTGCGGATGGCTTGGGCCGACGGGCCCCTTGCCATACAACAAGCGCCCAACTCCATCCGGCAACAACCACCGGAGCACTCATCGGCTCGGCGGCGACCAGCGTGAACGAGGCTGCCAGGCCCCGCCGCCCGGCGAGGACATAGCGCCCCCGAGTCGCCTCATGTACCAACAGGCCAACGCCAAAGCACCCAGATAGGTCATCGCCCAGCCGCCCGCAGCGCTGCCCAAATGGTCGCGATTCCTCCGGTCAGCAAAACAAGGCCCAGACTGAGCAGTGCCACCCCGATTGCGCCGGCAGTATGAAGGACCGCCAACCGTCCGGTAGCACCGGCCAGACGAGATACACCACCGGGATTCCCCCGACTATCCAGGCGCTGAACCGGGATTGAGCGGTGGCAGCCCGTCGTTCGCGAATCAGGTCGACTTCTTCGGTGGCGAGGAGGGCCAGCCCATCAAAGACATCGGCCACCCGGCCGCCGGTGATACCCGCAGTCCTCACCGCCGACGCCGCCAGCCTGCCCAACCTGGGCAAAGCAACCTCCAGCTCGTCGGCGACACGGTTGAGGGCTGCCCGGCCTGGGCTATCCGCACGGCCCGTCCCAGCTGCAAACCTGCGGCCCGCCGCGTGGCGGCGCCGAGAGCGAAGCGGAGACTCGACCCCGCCCGCAGTTCGCCGGCAACCGCCAGCAAGTAGGCTGCCTCGGCCTCTTTCTCGGCTCAAACCTGGACGGCGAAATTGAGCGCGGTCCAGGCCAGTACGCCGCCCAGTGCCCAGAACGGTTGCCACGCCGCTAATCCCAATGCCGCCAATACAGGCAATGGCGCACCGATGACCAGTCCGGCTGCCAATCCCAGCGCTATCACCATGCGAAGACCTGGCGAGCCCCACCGGGCTCCACCCGGGCAATCGTCGCGGACCAACCGCTGTTCACCGTGACGGGCCACCTGGATGATGAGGTCGACCGCGCTCGACGAGCTGGCGATGGCACGGCCTCTTCAGCCACCCGCCGATCCCCGGATAACGCCAGAGTCTCAATCCTCCACAGGGCTTCGTCGGGGCTATTGGCGTGAACTGTGCTCATCGAGCCCTGGTGTCCCGTATTGAGTGCCGAAACAAGATCGAGCGCCTCCGGGCCCCGGACCTCACCCAGGATTATGCGATCGGGACGCAAACGCAACGCCGACCTGACCAAGTGCTGGAGGGTTACCTCCCCGGCGCCTTCGGCGTTGGCCGGTCGGGCCTCGAGCCGGACCACATGCCCGGCCAACTGCAGTTCGGCTGCAGTCTTCAATCGTCACGACCCGTTCGCCGGATGGGATCTCGCCGGACAGCACATTGAGGAGTGTGGTCTTCCCGGCCCCGGTTCCACCCGCCACCAGGATATTGCTGCGCTCGCCGAACGGCCTGCCGCCAGCAAGTCGGCGCCCTCCGCCGGCAAAGCACCAGCGGCGACCAGCGACTCGAGGTCGGGCACGGCGGGAGTGAAACGACGTATGGCAACGACGGGCCGTCGACCGAAACGGGCGGAACCACCGCGTGGAGTCGGCTGCCATCGGCGAGTCGGGCGTCCACGGATGGAGAGGCCCGGTCGAGACGAAGCCCGAGCGGAGCAATGACCCGTTCAACCGCCGCCACGACTGCAGTCGGCATCCGCATAACCGGAGGGGAGATCGCTCCAGGCGCCCGAGCCTTCGACCCATACCTCGTCCGGCACCGTTGACCAGCACGTCGGAGACCGCCGGATCCCGAAGCAACGCTTCGATCGGACCCAGACCGACCAGGGCGTCGGTTACCACGGTCGCAACTCCGGGTCGGCCAGGGGCGCTTCTTCCTCAGCAGGGCCCGGGCCGCCGCGGTCACGCCTCGCGCTGGAGCGGCACATCGGATTCGACCAATTGTGTCGACCACCGGTCGATCAACGCCACGGCACCTCCACACCTGGCGCCAGGCCGCCACCCATCGCGAGCGGGCGACAACGTCCCGTCGAGCAGACCGCCAGGAGAGCCGGCCGGAGCCTCGGCAACACCGGGCCCGGGCCGGGCGGTTGACGAGAACCCGGTCCGTCTGGTAGACGCTCGAGCTTTCGCCTGAGGGCCAGCATGCCGGGTAGCAACGGCCAGACCGGAACCAGCGGGGCCAACCCGCTGCGTGCTCGGGATCAGCGACCCTCACGACCAGGTGTGGCCACCCGTCGATCAGAGCCTCAACCACTTCCCGAGCCTCGGCGCAAGCCACTCCGCCGTTACGCAGCACGGCAACACCGTCACGGCCGGGCACCAGGTCCGTCCGCCGGGGGCCATCGGCTACCAGGTCGGCCAGCGAAGCCCTCCCCCGGATAGGCGGGACCATGCGGATCCAGATCGACCACCAGCAGCGGTACCTGCCGCAGCCGCCAGGCCTAGTCGGCGCGACGGCCGACAGCAACCCGTCGGCGGCGGTCCAAACGGCGAGGGCAGACATGGACGTTTCCTTTGCAGCGAACAGTCGCAACGTATGGACGAACAGGGGCCGCGCTACAACCCCTTGCACGGCTTCGGATGTGGCATGAATGGAGTTTTGTAGACTCCTGCCAGGTGACCGACTCAGCAACATCCCTTCGACGGCCGGCGCAGCCTTCTTCGACCTGGACAAGACGATCATCGCCAAGTCGTCGGCTCTGGCGTTCGGCCGTCCCCTCTACCAGGCCGGTTTCCTGAACCGGCGGTCCCTCCTCAAAGCGGGCATCGCGCAGATCAGCTACATGACATTCGGCGCCGACCACGCCCAGATGGAACGGGCCCGCGAAGAGATGCTCGAGATGACCAAGGGATGGGACAAGGTCGGCGTCGAGGAACTCGTCCGCGAGATCGTCGATGAGGTGGTCTCCCCGCTCGTGTACGCCGAAGCACTCGCCTTGATCGACGAACACCGCCGGGTTGGGCCGCAAGGTCGTGATCATCTCATCGAGCCCAGAGGAGATCGTCAAACCGCTGGCCCGCTACCTCGGGGTCGATCATGTCATCGCCACCCGGGCCGAGATCGATGCTGAGGGCCGGTACACGGGAGAGATGGAGTTCTACGCCTACGCCGAGGGAAAGGCGGAAGCCATCTACGAGCTGGCCGACGGCTGAGGGCCTGGCGCTTGCCCGATTCGTTTGCGTACTCGGACAGCGTTACGGACCTCCCCATGCTCGAGGCGGTCGGTCATCCAGTGGTGGTCAACCCCGACAAGGAACTGGCCCAGATCAGCCGACGGAACGCGACTGGCAGACGATGGACTTCGAGCGCCCGGTCACGATTCGCACCCGACTGGCCACGCTCCCCCGGCCGGTTCCCCTGATCTCCGGAGCCGCCCTGGCCGGAGCCATCGGCGGAGCCATCGTGCTCTGGGCGTTGAAGGCACGACAGAAGCTGTCTTAACAGTTTCTCGTTTCTCGTTTCTCGTTTCTCGTTTCCCGGTTTGGGCTATCCGCGTCCGGATCCGCGACCGCCGTTTCTTGGCTGATCGCTGACTGCGGACTGCTGACTGCGGACGACTGATGACTGATAACTGCCTACTCGGAGACTCTTTTACGTACCTCACCGCGGTCACCGCTTCGACCCGATGACCATCCGCTGTTCGGCACCGTCGACCAACCAGCCCCCCACTTCGTAGAACCGTCGCGCCCGAGGGTTGTCTCGCAGGACCCACAGGCTGGCATCGTGGATACCCGTCGGCCCGGAAACGATCCTCGGCGGCCACAGGAGATCCCGTCCAAAGCCGTGACCCCACCGGCCGGATCCACATACATGGCGTACAACTCTCCCGCCGCTCTCGGATCCGGCGATCGTCGTCGTCACAATGGCCCGTCGTGACGAACCCGGCTACTATCCTGGCTCCTCCACAACCAGGATGGCCCAGCGGGGCGGAACCCGGCGCCAGCCGAGACTTCCACCAATCGAGCCGGGTGGTGGCGGTGAGCCCTTCGAGGAACGCTTCGGAAAGCAAGCCCCGATAGGCCGCCTGCCACGAGAACGCATGGATCTCCGCCAGGCGCACGGCATCACTCGGTCGGGCGTCCCGGATCGATGTCACCGCCCGAGCGTACGGGAACCAAAACCCCGGCGATAGCCCTGCCATCTGCACGGCGACCTGTCCCACTAATGTCGAACGCCGTGGCAAGACGAAACCCGGCAACCGGCTCGCGACTCGGCTCCAACTACCGGCGTCTCTGGATCGCCAGCGCCGTCTCCAATTTTGGGGATGGAGTGGCCGGAGTCGCCTATCCCTGGTTTGCCTCCGCCATCACCCGCGACCCCATTCAGATCGCCCTGATCGGCGTCGCCAACCGTCTGCCCTGGTTGCTCTTTTCGCTGCCGGCCGGGGTGTTCAGCCGATCGGCTTGACCGTCGCAAGATCGTGGCCGCTATGGACGTTTTCCGTTTTCTGCTCACTTTGGCGGTCGGGCTGGTCGTCTTTGCAGGCCGGGACGGGATTGGCCTCTCCCGCCGACATATCTAGCAGGAACCGCTGGTTCGCCTCCCAACGCAATTGCCCTTCTAGTGCTCCTCTACGGATCGTCACTGCTGTTCGGTTTTGCTGAGGTGCTGCGCGACAACGCTGCGCAGACTCTCATGCCGGGCATCGTCGAGCCCGAGCGGCCTCGAGACTGCGAACGGAAGGCTGTGGGGCGCCGAGATGGTGATGAATTCATTCATCGGCCCCGCCGGTGGGCTGGTCTCCTGATCGCTGCCGGGTTTGCCGTGCCCTTTTTCGTCGACGCCGGGACCTTCGCGTTCGCGGCAGCGCTGATCCTTCTTATTGCCGGATCGTTTCGACCGTCGGAGGCACCGGCGGAAACGATCAGGTGGCGAGCTGAGATTTCTGAGGGCGTGCGGTGGTTGTGGAACCATCGATTGTTGCGGTCCATGGCCTTAATCCTTGGAGTGATGAACGCCATGCTCAGCATGGCGTTGGCCACCTATGTGCTCTTCGTTCAGGAGATCCTCGAATTGGAGGCAGCTCAGTTCGGGCTGCTGATGACCGCCGGCGCCCTGGGAGGAGTGATAGGCAGCTTGCTGGCCACGCGGCGTCGGCTCGATGCTGGGACGCGGGACATCGCTGTTTGTGGCTCTGCTTGGTTCGGCCGTCGCCCTGGCAGTCACCGGCGCCACCTCGTCGGCCATCGTCGTTTGGGCGATGTTTGTTGCTTCATCTTTCCTGGCGGTGGTCTGGAACGTGATCACCGTTTCTTTGCGACAGGCGATAATCCCGAACGAGTTGCTCGGCCGGGTGAACAGCGTCTACCGATTGCTGGCCTGGGGCGTCATGCCAATCGGAATCGCGCTGGGCGGAGCCATCGTCTCTCGACCGAGGCTTGGTCCGGACGAGAACTGGGCCTCCGGATGCCTTTCTACGTCGCCGCCGCGGCATTCCTGATCCTTTACGTCGTTGCTCTCCCTCGCCTCAACACACGGAAGATCGAAGAAGCCCGCCGAGTCGCGGGAGTGATCGACGCTCAGGTCGGGCCCCTGGGCTCTTCGGGCTGGCTTCCGTCGCTTCCCGCGGGGCGCGGCGTTTGCCCCTGACCTTCTCGCCCATCGCCCACACCGCCAGCAGAGCAAGGGCAATCGCGGTCAGGGCGGCGGCCCCCCACCCCCATCGGCGGGTGACCGGCGACAAGCGGCGAGTCTTCGTCGGCTTCCGCCCCGAGGACCATCGCCATCCATGCCGATCAAAGCCGGATCCAGTCCCAGTTCGAGCAGGGTGGTTGGATCCGAGAGAGTGCCCTCACCGTCCGCGTCGACCGCTTCAAAGACGACAACGTAGTTCATCACGTCCAGATCGGCGACGCCCCCCCACATACCGCCGCTCCGATTGGCCAGGCTGATCGTTTCTTGGGCCTGGCCGGGGTCGGCGAGGTGGCGACGACGGCCACCGGCGTCCCTCGACGAACGACTTCGAACTCGACCTGCAGACCATCCGCGGAGGGCGCCCCCTCGACGGTCGCTTCCCCAAAGGGCCCCCCCAGCACGATGACCATCAGGCAGCGCCGAGAGTACCAAACCCATGCCAAGACTGTACCGGCTACGCTCTGGCGTTCACCGACGGAGACTCCCATGACGGCACCGCAGACGATGTTCGACAAGGTGTGGGACAACCATGTGGTGCGCCGGGCACCAGGCGAACCGCGACCTCCTGTACGTCGACCTCCATCTGGTCCACGAGGTCACCTCTCCCCAAGCCTTCGCCGGGCTTGCGGCTGGCCGGGCGCCCCGTGAAGAAACCCGGACTGACTCTTGGCCACCATCGATCACGGCGTTCCCACCACCGACCGCCACCTGGGGATATCGGACCCGTTGTCAAAGACCCAGATCGACGCCCTTATCCGAAACTGCGAGGAGTTCGGGATCACCCTGTACGGGATCGACGATCCCCGGCAGGGCATCGTCCACGTCATCGGACCGGAACAGGGTATTACCCAGCCCGGCATGACCGATCGTCTGCGGAGACAGCCATACGGCCACCCACGGCGCCTTCGGTGCTCTGGCTTTCGGTATCGGGACCTCGGAAGTCGAGCATGTTCTGGCCACCCAGACTCTGCCGCAAGCCAAGCCGAAGAACATGGCAGTCACCGTCGAAGGCGCCCTGGCCCCGGGGTCAGCGCCAAGGATGTGATCCTCGGCATCATCGCCCGAATCGGAGTGGCGGGCGGTGTCGGGCACGTGATCGAGTACCGCGGCGAGGCGATCCGATCCCTGTCGATGGCCGGTCGGATGACGATCTGCAACATGTCCATCGAGGGTGGGGCCCGGGCCGGATGATCGCCCCCGACGCCACCACCTTTTCCTTCCTCGAAGGTCGACCGCACGCGCCGCGGGGGGAGGATTGGGAGGCGGCGGTCGAAGCGTGGCAAGCGTCTGCCCACCGACCCGGATGCCGCTTTCGACTCCGAGATTCACATTGCGGCAGCCGACCTTGAACCGTATGTGTCTTGGGGCACCAACCCCGCCCAGACGGTTCCCATCACAGCCGCCGTCCCCTCTCCCGATTCGTATCGACGACCCTCACGATCGGGACTCAACCGACCGCGCCCTTGCCTACATGGGACTCGAACCCGGAACCCCGATCACGGACATCCCGCTGGATCGGGTCTTCATCGGCTCTTGCACGAATGCCCGGATTGAAGACCTGCGGGAAGCCGCCCGAATCGTGGCAGGCAAAAAGTCCATTCATCGGTCGGGGCGATGGTCGTTCCCGGCTCCGGGTTGGTGAAACTCCAGGCCGAAGAAGAAGGACTCGATCGGGTATTCCTCGAGGCCGGATTCGAGTGGCGCGAGGCAGGGTGTTCCATGTGCCTCGGCATGAACCCGGACATTCTGGCTCCCGGCGAGCGATGTGCGTCAACCTCGAATCGGAATTTCGAGGGTCGGCAAGGCAAGGACGGGCGAACCCATCTGGTCAGCCCGGCCATGGCCGCCGCCGCGGCGATCGCCGGCCACTTCGTCGACATGCGCGAGTGGGAGGCGTAGGCATGGAGCCGATCCTTTCCATCCGGGCCACGATGGCGCCGCTACCACGGGCCGATGTCGACACCGACCAGATCATGCCGAAGCAATTCCTCAAACGAGTGGAGCGCACCGGATACGGCGAATTCCTCTTCTACGATTGGAGGAGGACCCCCGAACGGTGACCTCGACCCCAATTTCGTGCTGAACAAGCCCGAATACCAGAACGCCGGGGTTCTGGTGACCGGCCGCAACTTCGGCAGCGGGTCATCCCGAGAGCACGCCCCCTGGGGCCTCCAGGACTGGGGATTCCGAGCCATCATCGCCCCATCCTTTGCGGATATCTTCAAAACCAACTGCACCAAGATTGGTCTGCTACCGATCGAACTCTCCCCCAAAGAAGTCATCTGGCTGACCGAACTCGCCCAACACAGTCCCGATGCTGAGATAGTCGTCGACTTGATCGACCAGGAGGTGACGGCCGAAGGCTTCACGGCCACGTTCGAAATCGACCCATTCGTCAAACATCGCCTGCTGCACGGCCTCGACGACATCGAGCTGACCCTGCAGCACGAGGAGGAAATCGCAGAGTTCGAAAGCCAGCGGCCCAGCTACCTACCTGCCCTCACTTGACCATACGGTCTTGAGTCAACCCCCAGTCGGATGGTGGGGACCCCCCGAGCCTCGTTGAGCCAGCACTTCCAGAAGCACGTCCGGCACGTCGCTCATCAGACCGTCCACGCCGAGATCCAGCAGCCGGTGCATCTCGGAAGCCTCATTGACGGTCCAGACGTGCACCTGTTTCCCTACCTGATGGGCCGCCCGGAGGAAACGGCGATCGACCACCGTGAGGCTGTTGTGGGTGACCGGCACCTGCAACGCGTCCGCCTTGATCGGGAGAGCCATCCCTACCCGACTGAAGAGCCAGAACAAGAAGAGTTTCATGCCGCGGGCTGGAGGTCGGGACCCGGCCTCCCGAGACCTTCCGGACTTCCTTCATCCAGTCGTCGCCATATCCTCCAACCATCACCCGGTCCCATAGGTCGTGATGTTCGATGAAGACGACCAACGGAACGGCCAGCCCGGCTTGTTTCAACTCGAGGGTGAAGGAAGCGTCGGGAAGAGCCGTGACGAGCTCCTCCAGCGTCGGGATGGTGACTCCCTGTCCACGGTACGGCCATCCGTCGTCTGACCCGAATCGAAAAGCCGCGTCGAACTGCTTCAACTGAGCAGCCGTGTATTCGTTGATCGGACCCGACCCGTCGGTAGTTCGATCGAGAGTGTCATCGTGGAAGACCATCAAGATCCCGTCTGCCGACAGGTGCAGGTCCGTTTCGAAGTACCGGTAGCCGAGGTTCGCTGATTGCTGGAACGCCAGCATCGTGTTCTCCGGCCATCGCAACCGGCCCCCGCGATGGGAGAAGGCGATGGGATGCTCGCCGGCGAAAGGATTGGTACGGTTCACGGACGCTCAGTCTATTGATCCCTGTTCGGGCGTCAGTTTGCGTCGATCTCCGACAGTGACTGGCGCAAGAACGGAAACGGAGAGGGTTCCCCTGTCCAGTCTGCTGGCCATCCTGTCTGCTGCCACTTTTGGCGCCGGCGATTTTCTGGGAGGGCTCGCGTCACGTCGATCCGGCCCGCTGCGAGTGGTGGCCGTCTCCCAGCTCTACGGGCTCATCCTGATTGGCCTGTTGCTTCCGGTGTTTCCGCCCGACGGCGTACTCCGCGGCTGACTTCGGGTGGGGCGCCGCGGCCGGGATGAGCGGTGGTGCAGCCCTGGTCGCCTTCTATCGAGGGTTGACTCGCGCCCGGATGGGGATTGTCGCCCCGGTGGCGGCCGGGGTCGGGGCAATCGTGCCTGCTCTCTTTGGCCTGCTATCCGGAGAAAGACCTTCGGCCGTCGCAACGACGGGAGTGGCCGTCGCCGTCCTGGCCATCTTCATCGTCGGAAGACCTGCCAAAACAACCTCCGGCCAACCCCGGACCGGAAGAGCAGGCCCCCGTGGCCTCCCGGAGGCGGTGGCCGCCGGCATCGGTTTTGGCGCCTTCTTCATCTTCCTGTCGAACACTTCAGCCGAAAGCGGAGTTTGGCCGCTGGTCGGGGCTCGGCTGGGTTCGCTCGCTCTTTTCTGGCTGCTTCTGGCGATGCTCCCCGGGACCGTTTCGATCCGCGCCGAAACCAACCCCTTGGTTCTGGGAGCAGGTGTTCTCGACATCCTCGCCAACGCGCTCTATCTCTACGCCACCCACGGCGGGTTGTTGACCTTGGTGGCCGTTTTGTCTTCGCTTTACCCGGCGACCACGGTGATACTCGCCCGGGTGATCCTCCATGAGCGTCTGACCCGCGCTCAGATCGCGGGCGTGGCCCTCGCCGTCGTCGGGATGGCTGTGATCGCTATCGGGTAGGAGAGAGCTACGAGCCACGAGCAACGAGCAACGAGCTAAGTAGGTCACAGTGGGGCGTTACCGTGGGCGGCCATGTCCGAACCTTCCGTAGCCGAACAGATTGAACAGCTCTCGACGTTGCTCGGCGCCGGCGAGGCGACTGCTGCCGCCGACCTGTTGGCCCATCTGCGCAATAGGTGGCGGCACGAGCGGGAAGCTTTCGCACCGGACGTGGTGTCGGCCCTCCAGGACCATGCCGCAACGGTCACGGCTGCTCAACTCGGCGAAGTCGAGGCGGTGTTGAAGAACACCTTCGGCTACTCGTCGTTCCGTCCCGGCCAACGCGAGATCATCGAAGCCGCAGTGCTCGGGCAGGACTGCATCGGGATCATGCCGACCGGGGCCGGCAAGTCGCTGACCTTCCAGTTGGCGGCCCGGGTGCTGGGCGGGACCACGCTGGTGGTCTCCCCGCTGATCGCTCTCATGAAGGATCAGGTCGATGGCCTCGACGAGATGGGGATGCGGGCCACCTTCCTCAATTCGAGCCTCGAGCCCGGGGAGCGGGCCGACCGGATCGAGCGGATGCGGCGACGGCGAGTACGAACTGGTCTACGCCGCCCCCGAGGGTCTCGAGGCATCGGTTGGCGCGGCCCTGGCCGGCATCGATCTCAGCCTGATCGCGGTCGACGAGGCCCACTGCATCAGCCAGTGGGGCCACGACTTCCGCCCCGCCTACCGCAACCTGACCGGGCTCAAGGCCCGCTTCGGGGTCCCCGTGCTGGCGCTGACCGCCACGGCCACCGCCGAGGTGACCCGCGACATCGACGAGCCAGCTGGGCCTGGTCCGATCCCGTGCAGTTCCGCGGATCGTTCTTTCGACCCAACCTGAAGATCCACGTCTTCAAGAAGGGCGAGCACGACGGGCGCCGGATCAAGGTGCGGGAATCGATCGGCCGGCTGTGCCTGGCCCGCAAGGGCGAGAGCGGCATCGTCTACACCCTGTCGCGGGCCTCGGCCGAATCGACCGCCGAATACCTGACGAGGCTCGGCATCAGCGCGCTCGCCCTATCACGCCGGTCTGGAGCTCCGAAGATCGCACGGCGACGCAGGATGCCTTCATCCGGGACGACGTCGACGTGGTCTGCGCCACCATCGCCTTCGGCATGGGGATCGACAAGTCGAACGTGCGCTACGTCATCCATCGGGACATGCCCAAGTCGATCGAGGGCTACTACCAGGAGATCGGCCGGGCCGGCCGCGACGGCGTCGACAGCGACTGCATCCTCTTCTACTCGTGGGCCGATGTGCTTGAACCTGGAGCGGATGGTGGGCGATGGCGAGAGTCGGTGACTCGCATCGGCGCCAGGCCCGGGCGATGTTCAACTGGGCCGAGTTCGGCGCGACTGTCGCCACCGGTCGCGTTGCCCGCTATTTCGGCGAGGACATGGACCGGTGCCTCGAGTCGTGCGACGTCTGCACCGGCATCGACCTACTGGCCGGGTTGACGGCCAAGCCAGTCCACATTCGGCACTCAGTTCCGGCGGTCCCCGGGTCTCCGCTGCTCGGGACTCATCACTCTTCGACGAGCTCAAGGCCCTGCGCCGGGATCTCGCCGATGCCAAAGGCGTCCCGGCCTACATCGTGTTCAGCGATGCCACTCTGATCGCCATGGCGGCTTCGCCGACCAGCCACCGAAGCCGAACTGCTCGACGTGAGTGGAGTAGGACCCAAAAAGCTCGAAGCGTACGGAGAAGCCTTTCTCGAGGTTCTCCGCGCCAGCGAAGTGAAAGCATGTCTTCCACCTGCAAGGGGGAAGTACCCGAGCGCAGCGAGGGGGATGGGGGTCACGCCTCGCCGCGAGACCGTCTGGCTGTCGCTTGACCCTCCCCTGCCCCGCCACTCGGGACTATCAGTCCCCACCAACGACGACCTCTCCGTCCTTGACTACCTTCCAAACCAGATTGGCCCCTGGACGATATGGGATGTGGACGTGGGAGGGAGCGTCAAGAATGACCAGATCGGCGGCTGATCCCGCCCCCAGCCAGCCTTTGCGAGGCTCCTCCAGGGCGAGCGCTCCGCCCCGAGTGGCGGCCCAGACGGCCTCGGCCGGAGACAATCCCATCTCCAAGGTGGCGATGGCGATCACGAACTGCATGCTCTCCACGTAGGAAGTACCGGGATTGCAGTCCGTGGCAATCGCAACCGTGACCCCCGCATCCCACAACATACGGGCCGGTGCCTGCGGTGTACGCAGCGAAAACGAAGCGGCGGGAAGCAGAGTGGCCACCGTTCCAGCGGCGGCCAGTGCCGCGGCGCTTTCGGCGTCTACCTGATCGAGGTGATCGGCCGAAACCGCTCCGACTTCGGCGGCCAGCCGGGCGGCTCCCGTGGCGGCCAGCTGTTCGGCATGGACCTTGGGTTTCAAACCATGGCGTTTCCCAGCCTCGAGAATCTGGCGAGCTTCGGCAACGGAAAACGCTCCGCGGTCGCAGAACACGTCGCAGTAGCGGGCCAGCGGAGCCAACACCGGCAGCATCTCCTCTTCGATGAGACGCAGGTAGCCGTCCCGATCATCGGCGAATTCGAGAGGCACTACGTGGGCGCCCAGGAATGTGCGCACCGTGTCGATCGGAACCAGTGCCCCCAGAGCGGTGGCCGCTTCCAGCATCCGGAGCTCGGTGGGAACATCCAATCCGTACCCTGACTTGATCTCCACAGTGGTAGTTCCATGAGCGAGCATTCGCTCGGCCCGAACCTGAGCGCTCTCGACCAGACCAACGGCGGCGGTCTCCTGGACGGTCCGGCGGGTCGCCCGAACCGTTGATTGAATGCCGCCGCCGGCCTCGAGAATCGACTCGTACGAGTCTCCCTGCAGACGCCGCAAGAACTCATCGCCACGTTCTCCGGCAAACACCAGATGGGTGTGTGAGTCGACAAAACCGGGGAGAACCGTGCGTCCGTGACAGTCCAGATCCGGCAGGTCGAAATACTCGTCGGGCAAATCCTCGAGCCGCCCGGCCCAGGCAACCTGACCCCCGCAGATTGCCACCGCCGCATCGCCGACAATGCCGAGAAGACCAGCGTCGCTCCGGCCGGGATGATTGGTGACGAGTTCGCCGATGCTCCTCACCAGAAGATTGGGCTGCTCCGTCATGACTCGAGCATCGGGATACGAACGTCCCGCTCCCGAGCAACGTCAATCGCCCGCTGATATCCAGCGTCGGCATGACGCATCACCCCGGTGCCGGGGTCGTTGGTCAAGACTCGTTCGAGCCGAATCGCCGCCGCCTCCGTGCCATCAGCAACGACCTGCGCTCCGGCGTGGATCGATTTGCCGATCCCCACTCCGCCGCCATGGTGGACCGCGACCCAGGCAGCTCCCGAGGCGGTGTTGAGCAGCGCGTTGAGGATCGGCCAGTCTGCAATAGCGTCGGAACCGTCGGCCATCGCCTCGGTTTCGCGATACGGCGAAGCCACCGACCCCGAGTCGAGATGGTCCCGCCCGATGACGATCGGAGCCGAGATCTCACCGGACCGCACGAGGTCGTTGAACGCCAGACCGGCTTGATCACGTTCGCCGTACCCGAGCCAGCAGATCCTGGCCGGCAGACCCTGGAACTGGACCCGTTCTTGAGCCAGTTGCAGCCAGCGCTGCAATCCATGGTTGTCGGGGAAAAGACCGGCGATGGCTCGGTCGGTAGCGGCAATATCGGCGGGATCGCCGGAAAGGGCCACCCACCGAAACGGCCCCATCCCCTCACACATGAGCGGTCGGAGATAGGCGGGCATGAAGCCCGGGTAGGCGAACGCATCGTGGTACCCGCCTTGCACCGCCTCGCCGCGGAGGTTGTTTCCGTAGTCGAACACCTCCGCACCACCTTGCTGGAACCCGACCATCGCCCGACACTGAATGGCCATTGAAGCGCGGGCTTCCTCGACGTACCGGTGGGGATCCTTGACGCGCAATTCCGCTGCTCCTTCGACGTCATAGCCCTGCGGGACATAACCGTTGAGCGGGTCGTGAGCCGAGGTTTGATCGGTGACAATGTCGATCTCGACATCCCGGCGCAGCAGTTCGGCGAATACATCTGCGGCGTTCCCGTGCACACCGATCGACAGTGCTCGCCGCTCTCGTTTGGCTCCGAGCCCCAACTCGATCGCCTGATCCAGAGACACGGCTTCTACATCGAGGTACCCGGTCTCCAATCTCCGTCGGATCCGGGAGGGGTCAACCTCCACAACGAGCGCCACTCCCCCGTTCATCGTTACCGCCAGAGGCTGGGCGCCCCCCATGCCTCCCAGCCCACCGGTCAAGGTGATGGTTCCCGCCAGGTCTCCGCCGAACTTCTGATCGGCGATCGCGACAAAAGTCTGATAGGTCCCCTGCAGGATTCCCTGGGTGCCTATGTAGATCCATGACCCGGCCGTCATTTGCCCGTACATGATGAGGCCGGCCGCTTCGAGTTCCCAGAAACGCTCCCAGGTGGCCCACTCCGGGACCAGCAGGGAATTGGCGATGAGCACCCGCGGAGCCATTTCGTGCGTGCGGAATACGCCGACGGGTTTCCCGGATTGGACCAGAAGTGTTTCGTCATCGTCGAGTCTGCGGAGACTCCTGACAATCGCGTCAAAGGCCTCCCACGAACGGGCAGCCTTTCCCCGCCCGCCGTAGACAACCAGCTCATCCGGGTTTTCGGCCACCTCGGGATCGAGATTGTTCATCAGACAGCGAAGTGCAGCCTCTTGCAGCCAACCCTTGGTCTGCAACTGGGTCCCTCTTGGTGCACGGATCGGCCGGGGACCAGACATCGTTTCCCTCCGTATTGGTCGAACGGGTGCAGCGACCCACAGGTGCGCCACCCAGGCTACCCACAACCAACCCGCGGGACCGGACGAACGGGCCCTGGGGTCCCCGTTACTCCTGGTGTCCCGTCCTCACATCAGGGGCCCCGAGCCGAGCGGCGTCGGCTGTCTGGTCGTCGGTCTGCTCCTGAGACTCCCGCTCGGCTGCCACCCGGGCTAGATAGTGTTCGATTTCCCGGGCGATGGTTGTCTCCGTCCAACCGAGCACTTCTCCCATCAAGCGAGCGGTGGGCTCGGCGGCGGCCACCCCCCGATCCCACGTCTCGATCGAGATGCGTGTGCGGCGGGTGAGAGCGTCGTCCAGGTGAAGAGCCCCTTCATGAGAGGCGGCATAGCTGATCTCCGCGGCCAGGTAATCGTCCGCCCCGGTCAACGGTTCGCCCAGTTCAGGACGTTCTCGGATCAATTCGAGGATCTCTCCGATCAGCGACCCGTACCGGCCGAGAAGATGCTCGACCCGAGCAACGTGCAAACCCGATTCCGTCGCCAGGCGGTCTCGCCGGTTCCAGAGAGCTCGATAGCCGTCCGCTCCGACCAACGGAGTTGAAGCAGTCACTGCCGGAGGTACCTTCTCGTCGAGGTTGGCGGCGACGGCGTCAATGGCGTCCTCGGCCATCACCCGATAGGTGGTGTACTTGCCGCCGGCCACGGAAATCAGCCCCGGCACTGCCTGAGAGACCGCATGTTCCCGGCTGAGCCGGCTGGTGGCGTCCGACTCCCCTTCCAATAAGGGGCGCAGTCCGGCGAAAACCCCCTCGATGTCCTCGTGCTGCAGCGGGTCCTTCAAGACCGTATTGACATGTTCCAGGAGATAGTCGATGTCGGCCCGGCTGGCTGCCGGGTGAGCGAGATCGAGATCCCATTCGGTATCGGTGGTGCCGACGAGCCAATGCCGGCCCCACGGAATCACGAACAGAACACTCTTCTCGGTGCGGAGGATCATCCCGGTGTCCGAGTGGATGCGATCCCGCGGCACGACCAGGTGAACCCCTTTTGAGGCGCGCACGTGTATTCGACCCCGCCCGGCTTTCTCCTGGACCTCGTCCGTCCAGACACCAGTCGTGTTCACCACTTGCCTGGCGCGGATGACGAACTCGCGGCCCGATTCCAGGTCGCGCACCAGGACTCCTACTACCCGGTCACCTTCTCGTTCAAATCCGATCGCTCGCACGCTGGGCGCCATCGCCGCTCCGTGCTTGGCGGCAGTCCGAGCGATCATCATGGTGTGCCGGGCGTCATCGACGAGAGCGTCCGAGTAGACAATGGCTCCGACCAACGTGTCTTTGCGCAAAGCTGGCGCCATCCGGAGGGCCTTTCCACGGCTCAGGTGCCGGTGGTGGGGAAGCGGATTGTCACCCAACGCCGCGAGCAGATCGTAAATGAGCACCCCGGCCCCCACATAGGCCCTTTCCCACAGCGGCTTCTGGAGGGGATACAGGAAGGTGATGGGCGACGCGAGGTGGGGACACAGCAGATTGAGCATGAGGTTGCGCTCGTGCAGAGCTTCCATCACCAGCTTGAAGTTGAACTGTTCGAGGTAGCGCAATCCGCCGTGAAACAGTTTTGAGGATCGGCTGGAAGTTCCGGACGCGTAGTCGCGTTGCTCGAGGAGGGCGACCGAGAGACCTCTGGTGGCAGCATCCAGAGCCGTGCCTGCTCCGGTGACCCCGGCACCGATCACCACAACATCAAAAGGTTCGGTTTCCATACGCCGGAGATCGCCGGACCGTTGTCGCGGACCCAAGCCCTGTGCGTTGGATATGTCATACATCGTGTACCTCAGACACCGGTTTGTTCCTTGTCCTCGCTGAGTATCGTAGGTACCCAGAAAACTGCGAAAACGGGAACATGCCACCGTTCAAGAATCAAGCCCATCGCCGATTCAATCCCCTGACCGGTATGTGGACGCTGGTCGCCGCCGGGAGAACTCAGCGTCCGTGGTCGGGGAAACTCGATCCGGCTTCCGCTGACAATCGCCCCGCCTACGACCCCTCCTGCTATCTCTGCCCGCGCAACACCCGGGCCGGGGGGATCGTGAATCCGGACTACGAGGAAACCTTCGTTTTCACCAACGATTACGCCTCACTGCACCCAGACACCCCCCTGCTGGTCGACGAACCGCACCCGCTCTTTCGAACCGAAACCGAACGAGGCACTTGCCGGGTGATCTGCTTCTCGCCTCGCCACGATCTGACCCTTTCCCTGATGAATCAAGAGGAGATCCGGAGAACCATCGACCTTTGGGCCGAGCAGACCCTTGAACTGGCCGAGACCTACAAGTGGGTCCAGGTGTTCGAAAATCGGGGCGAGACAATGGGTGCGTCCAATCCCCACCCGCACGGTCAGATTTGGGCGGGGTCGGCCCTTCCAAATCAGGCCTCCACCGAAGACCAACACCAGTTCGAGCACCACACGAAAACGGGCCGATCGTTGCTCGTCGAGTACGCCGAGCTCGAATCCAGGGACGGAACCAGGGTCATCATCGAGAACGATGAGTGGATCGGCCTCGTCCCTTTTTGGGCAACATGGCCGTTTGAGACCTTGGTGCTCCCCCGCCGGGCTGTCTCCCGTATCCCCGAGCTGACAGCGGGCCAGCGCCAGGGTTTGGCCGAGGTGCTATCGGGTCTGCTCATCCGTTACGACAATCTCTTCGAGCGTCCGTTCCCCTACTCAATGGGGTGGCATGGCGCCCCCGACCGTGGGCCGGCTCCGCACTGGCAGCTCCATGCCCACTTCTATCCGCCTCTTCTCAACGCCACCATGCGAAAGTTCATGGTCGGATACGAAATGCTCGCCGAAGCCCAGCGGGACATCACGCCCGAAGATGCCGCAGTCGCTCTCCAGTCCCTTCCGTCCGGGCATTACTCACGGAGAGGCAAGTGACCACCGGAGAAACGGCGGTACAGGCGTTTCGGGAACGTTTCGGCTCTTCGCCGGAGGTCCTCATTCGCTCGCCCGGCCGGGTGAATCTGATCGGAGAGCACACCGACTACAACGATGGTTTTGTGCTTCCGTTGGCAATCGAACGCGCACTGTGGATTGCCCTGCGGCCCCGATCGGACGACACGGTTCGCATGTGGTCGGCACTTGGAGACCGATGGGCAGGATTTGCGATGTCTTCGCTCGCCCCCGGAGGCGGCTGGGTCGCATATGTACAGGGAGTAGCCAACGAACTTCAGAACGCCGGGAAAAACCCACGCGGTTGGGAGGGGACCATCGTCAGCGATATCCCCACCGGCGCCGGTTTGTCGTCATCCGCCGCTCTCGAACTGGGCAGCGCCCGGGCTTTCTCGGCAGTTTCCGGATTCGCCTGGGACCCCGTCGAGATGGCCGTCATGTCTCAACGAGCGGAGAACGACTGGGTAGGAATGAACTGCGGGATCATGGATCAGCTGATCTGCGCAGCCGGACAACCCGACCAAGCGTTGCTGATCGACTGTCGCTCCCTCACCTGGACTCCGGCCACCGTGCCCGCCGGAGCAGTCGTCGTCGTTCTGGACACCTCGACCCGTCGGGAACTGGTCGGCTCCGCCTACAACGACCGGGTAGCCAGCTGCGCGGAGGCTTCCGCCGCTTTTGAGGTGGCGGCGCTCCGCGACCTTGACCGGGACACCCTCGAGCGGGGGCGCGGCCGACTGGACCCAGTTGTGTTTCGGCGAGCCCGCCACGTGGTCAGCGAGAACGCCCGGACTCTCGACATGGCCGCGGCCCTCAACCGGGGTGACCTCATCCAAGCCGGCTCGTTGATGGAGGCCAGCCATACGAGCATGCGGGACGATTTTGAGATCTCTTCCGAAGCCCTGGACGCAATGGTGGAAGCGGCTCGGCAGTCCCCGGCCTGCTACGGAGCGCGCATGACGGGAGGCGGATTTGGCGGATCGTGTGTGGCGCTGGTGGCGGCCGATCACATCGAGACATTCGAGTCCGAAACCCTGACCCGGTATCACGCCACTACCAACCTCGAGGGAAAAGCCATCCCGACCCGCCCGATGGCGGGCACCTCGCTGGAAAAGATCCCGGCCGACATCTAACGCGACTCCAAACGCCACGGTCTCCGACTCGGAATGTGCGGTTCTCGGCTTCAAGCTCGGCCGCAACCCGGGACGCCTGCTTACTGCTTACTGCTTACTGCTTACTGCTTACTGCTTACTGCTTACTGCTTACTGCTTACTGCTTACTGCTTACTGCTTACTGCTTACTGCTTACTGCTTGCGCTACCTTGCTAGCTTACGTGCAGCTACTTCAGCGCCCCCACAACCCGTTCGGCGGCCGCCAGCAGCGCCCCGCTCCGCACCAGACCGGCAACCGTCTCGATCTCAGCGGATATTGCCCGGTCTTCCTGTAGCGACGGGATTGCCTCTCGAACAACCCTGGACGCGGCACCGCTGGCCGATGAGGGCTGCAGGGGAAGCCGATACTCGATGCCCTGCACCGCACAAAGGATTTCTATCGCCACCACCCGGGCCGCGTTTTTCGAGTACGTCGACGAGCTTGAGGCCGGCACCCCATCCCATCGACACGTGATCCTCCTGGCTTCCGGACGTGGGGATACTCTCGACGCTGGCCGGATGCGAAAGCACACGATTCTCTGCAACGAGAGCCGCGGCGGTGTACTGACTCAACATGTAACCGCTGTTGACCCCCGGTTGGGGGACAGGAACGCCGGCAGGCCGGCGGAATGTTGCGGATCGAGCATTCGATCGACCCGCCGCTCCGAAATACTGGATAGCTCGGCGATGGCAATGGCCATAGTGTCCATCGCCAGCGCCAGCGGTTGTCCATGGAAATTGCCACCGGAGACCACCTCATCGGTATCTGCCAGAACGATCGGGTTGTCGACCACGCTCCCCAGTTCCCTGGTGAATACGCCCTCGGCGTACGACAGCGCATCCCGGCAAGCGCCGTGGACCTGCGGCGCACAGCGAAGGCTGTATGCGTCTTGCACGGCGTGGGTGAAGTCATCACGGTGACTGCTCACGATCTCGGAACCGGCCAGCAATCGGCGGATATTCTCCGCGGAGGCCAGCTGGCCCGGATGAGGGCGTAATTCGTGAATCTCGGGACGGAACGGCCGAGCGCTGCCGAGCAGCGCTTCGATCGAAAGAGCACAGGCGAGGTCGGCCGCCTTCTTTACCATCCTGGCGCGATGCGCAGACAACACACCAATGGCCAGCATCCCCTCGGTGCCGTTGAGCAGGCTGAGCCCTTCCTTGGCGCGCAGTTTGATGGGCGCCATTCCGTGCGAAGCCAGAACGGCACTGGCTTCTTTGCGGACTCCCCCTTCGCGGAGCTGCCCTTCGCCGATCAAGGGGAGCGCCAGGTGGGCAAACGGGGCAAGGTCACCCGACGCACCCACCGACCCCTGCGAGGGGACGACGGGAAGCAGGTCTTCGCGAAGGAATTCGGCGTAACGCTCGACCAGAACCGGCCGAACCCCTGAGTACCCCTGGGCCAACGTTCTGGCTCTGAGGAGGAGCATGGCCCTCACGACCGGATCGGGTAGGGCATCACCGACGCCCGCCGCGTGGCTCCTGATCAGGCTGACCTGGAGTCGTTCGGCCTGATCAGGTTCGATGTGGGTGTTGGCCAGAGCCCCGAACCCGGTCGTCACGCCATAGACGACTCGGTCCTCGGCGACAGCTCGCTCGACGACCTCGCGGGCCGGTGCCATTCGCTCCCACACCTTGTGGTCCACAACAACCTCAGCGCGACGCTCAGCAACTGCTGCCACCTCATCGATCGACAGAGGTCCGCCGTCGATAGTCACCCGACTCGTCATCAATCCCCTCTCGACCAAGTCAGGCTACTTGCGGAAACCTCCGGCCGGATAGATCCGGACCTTTGACCCTGGAAACCTCGCCTGTGCTAGACCAAGCTATGGCCAACGAACGTGGAAGGAGCCAACATGGAGAACCAGGTTCGAGAAGATGCTCGACGGCGGAGAGCCCCGCTGCGCCATGCGGCCTCCGACCTCGAGCTCGCGATTTCTGCCCCGGTCGGCACGGGTGCGGTGTGGCGCGACCGGGTCCGGGAGTCGCTGGCTCGGGTTCAGGTTGCCCTCAAACAGCACGTTCAAGACACCGAGGGCGCACAAGGGCTCTACGAACAGCTCAAGAGCGCCGCGCCTCGCCTCAGCACTCTGGTGAATCTGCTCACCAAAGAGCACAACGTGTTGAAGGAGGAGATCAACGGAGTGTTAACAGCACTCGAGGCGCTGCCCAACCAGATCGACGATGATTGCTGCGAAACCGTGCGGGACGCCGTAATGCTTCTGCTCGGTCGGATTTCGCGTCATCGCCAGAAGGGCGCCGACTTGATCTGGAGAGCTTATAGCGTCGATATCGGCGGCGAGTGAACGCCAGTTGTCAGTTCTCAGTCTGGACTGACTGCTGAAGGCTGGCCGCTGGAAGCTGGTGGCTGGTAATAGGATGCTTCCCAAGGTGGCCCACTCCCGGCGAACATCCCCACGACCAGTGACCGAAGAACAGAGTCCGTCGCGCCGCGTTCCCAGCCGCACCGAGTTGCGGCAATTGCGGCGACTGCTCACATTCGTCCGCCCGTACCGCACTTACTTCGCCATCGCCATGGTCGGAGTCGTCGTCTCGAGTGGCCTGGGATTGGTGTTCCCCCGGATCATGGGGACGCTGGTCGACTCAGCCCTTCAACCAGCCCTCGCGGACGGGACGTCCAAACTTGACACAATCGCTCTCCTGCTGCTCGGCATCTTCTTTGCGCAGGGAGCCTTCTCCTACCTGAGGATCTACTTCCTCTCCGCGATGGGCGAGGGCGTCGTTGCCGATCTTCGCAGTCATGTTTACGAACACATCATGACGCTGCCGGTCAAGTTCTTCGACACACGGAAGACCGGCGAGATCACATCGCGGCTCACCTCCGACGTGGCCGTCGTGCAATCCACCGTCTCGTCTTCCCTGGCCTCGGCCATATCTCAGGCCATCACCTTGATCGGCGGTCTGGCGCTTATGTTCGTCGCCAGCGTCACCCTCTCCGCAGTGGTCCTGTCTTTCCTACCTGTCACCATTGTGGCGGCCGCGGTATTCGGACGGCGGTTGCGGCGCATCTCGACCGAATATCAGGACAAAGTGGCCGACGCCAACGCCAGCGCCGAAGAAGCGATCGCCGCCAACCGGGTCGTGAAGTGGTTCACCGCCGAGGAATCCGAAATCCGCCGGTATGTAGGCAAAGTACAGGAGTCGTACCGGGTGGCTCTTCGCCGCGCTCGCCTCCGAGCCCTTTTCTCGCCTTTCGTTCAGTTTGTCGGCTTCGGCACCATCGCCTTGGTGATGTGGGTGGGTGGCCGCCAAGTGCTGTCCGATACGTTGACGGCCGGGGAACTAGTGACGTTCCTTTTGTATACGTTGACGGTGGCGGGAGCCATCGGCGCTTTCACCGGTCTCTACGGTCAGCTGCAGGTTGCGCTCGGTGCCTCCCAGCGCATCTTTGAGCTGCTCGGCGAACAGAGTGACGTCGAAGACCCGGCCAATCCGACCGTCCTCACGAAGGTGGAAGGTCGGATCAGTCTCGAGGAGGTGGGTTTCCGCTACTCAGACCGGGATGTCGACGTCCTCGAGTCGGTCAGTCTCGAAGTCGCCCCGGGAGAAGTGGTGGCGCTCGTTGGTCCAAGTGGAGCAGGCAAGAGCACCATCGTGCAACTCATACCGCGGTTCTTCGACCCCACCTCCGGAAGGATCCTCATCGATGGCGTAAACCTGCGTGACCTGCGCCTGCGAGACCTCCGCTCGTACATGGCAGCCGTGCCGCAAGAGACCCAGCTTTTCTCGGGAACCATCATGGAGAACTTGCTGCTCGGCAGGCCCGATGCCACCCCTGCCGAAGTACAAGAGGCGGCCGTGGCCGCCAACGCTCATGACTTCATCGAAGGCTTCCCGTCCGGTTACGACACCATCGTCGGCGAACGGGGTGTGAAACTGTCGGGAGGGCAACGCCAGCGAGTCGCGATCGCCAGAGCCCTGCTCAACGACCCCCGAATCCTCATCCTCGACGAAGCGACCAGTTCGCTCGACAGCGAATCGGAGGCCACCGTGCAGGAAGCGCTTGATCGCCTGATGGAGGGCCGGACGACGCTCGTGATCGCCCACCGCCTCAGCACAGTTCGGGACGCGCATCGGTTGGCAGTCATCGACGATGGCCGGATCGTCCAAGAAGGAACTCACACTGAACTAATAGCCGAGGGCGGGTTGTACGCGGACCTCTACCACCTGCAATTCCGTGCCGGTCCGGAACTGCCCGCCGTCTAGCTGATCTCAATCGGGATGGTGGCCGATATCAAGGCCACCAAACGCCACCAGAGCTTCAACCGACAGCAGCGGCGCGTCGACTCCCACCAGGTCGCGTTTGGTCTTGTTCGACCAACCGCCAAACAGCGGGATGCCCTTGACCTCGACTCGCCAACCCTCCGGAACCACGATCTCTACGCCACCGAACGCGACAACCACATCCAGCGCGGCACCTCCCGGAACCGGCCGTGCCCGACGCAGGTCAATCTCGGTGCCACCGAAGATGGCGAACACCGATCCTCCCCCAAACTGCTGTGACTCGCTGACGACTTCCCGTCCGAAGAAAGCCACCATGGAGTTGACCCGATCCCCTTGCTGCACATCGGCCGAACCAAGACCGCTCCCGAATATCACCCACAACCCAATCACCACGAGCACGATCGGCCAGAAGACGGTCTGCAACCAATCCGGGACGAAGTCCAAGGATCGGGCCAGCAGGGCCAACCCGGCGATCACCAGTACCGCCGGCACCATGATGTGCCGGGGAGAGAAGCTGACGTAGAGAAGCCCGGCGACAACCAAAACCACCGGCCACCAGTCGGAAATCAGATCTCCCGAATCGACGACGTCGTTCTGATCGAGAAGAAACAGCACTCCCAAGGCGATCAGTACAAAGCCGACTAGCAGGCGTCCGCGGTTCATGGGGTTCTCCTCGCTCGACGGGCACCTCCCATCCTCGCGAAGATTCAGGTTTCAGGTTTCAGGTTTCAGGTTTCAGGTTTCCGGGAAGACCCCCGGCTACCTCCAATTTGAATCCTGAGGAGTCACCGCCGAGACTTTCGATGTGAGGAAACCTGTTGTTGCTGTGATCGGGGCGTCGATCACCAAACCCGGCGAGCCCGACTACGAAGCCGGAATTCGGCTGGGGAGGCTCCTGGCCGAATCCGGAATGGCGGTCGCTACCGGCGGATATGGGGGCCTGATGGAAGCCGTCTCGGCGGGAGCGGCTCAGGCAGGAGGTGAGGTGATCGGAATCACTGCTCCCGCAGTGTTCCCCGGAAGATCGGGCGCCAACCAGCATGTCACCGATGAACGACCGGCGCCCACCCTGACCGAACGTATCCACAATCTCATGGTCATTGCCGACGCGGTGATTGCCCTCCCCGGCAGCCTGGGCACCCTTACCGAGCTTGTCGTAGCCTGGAATCTTGCTCACGTAGCACCCTTCAGCGGTGGTTCTCCCAAGCCCGTCGTGGCCGTGGGGCCCCTATGGAATGGGTTGATACCGGGTTTGGCCGACCGGCTGGAGACCGACGCCAATCTCGTTCAATGCGTTGATACGATCGAGCAAGCGGTCGCGGCGGTCACGTCTGAGCTCGGTTAGTAGCCCACTTCCTCGCGGCCGGGTGACATGAAATCCACTCCAGCCAACCATGCCCGATCCGCACACGGAAACTCGTTAATGGTCGCGGCCACGTTATCCTTCGGGCAGCTGGGAGAGCTGCCGGGAGGACTGTGTTCGCCCGACCGCGAAGAGATTGGGGCGACGTGGCAGGCAGATCAAAAGAGGCGCTGAACGGTTCACCGGGCGGCAAGCACCGCGCCCAGGTCAGCAGATGGCGCCGGCTGGCACTATTCGTCGGCGGTGTCTTCCACAGCCAGCAACGTCAATGCCGGGCCGGACACCACCGGTATGCCGACCCAACTCCAATCGGAGGCGGGATCCTCCGGTATGCCTGCGCCGCCTGTGGCAATATCTCACTTGACCTGCGCGAAGCCAACAGTCCCGTTTCGCCTGCGCTGTTCATCAGGAACGATGAGCTGCGCACTTTCTCTATTCTTCGTCGCTACACGCTCCGGCATATGTGACTCTGACCGGGCGCCTCGCCGACAACTACACTTTCGGCGCGCCATGGGTACCAAAACCCCAAGAAACTGATCCCCGGGTCGGTGGATATTCTCTAAGAGGAAGGGTTGGAGGTCACCGACTCGGCCGAAACGGAAGAGAGTCCTGTCCGAGATACCGAAACTAGGGGCAAGAAGCTGCTTCAAGCCCATTATCTGCCTCCGACCTAGGAGACCAATGGCCGACCATCTGGACAGCTACCGGGACCGGTTCCCCATCCTGGCCGCGACCACATACCTCGTGAACCACTCGCTCGGGGCGATGCCCTCCGACGTTCGTCGCGAGTTGACCCGCTATGCCGACGAGTGGGCGTCACGGGGAGTAGGAGCCTGGGAGGAAGGTTGGTGGGAAATACCGGTCACGGTCGGCAATGAACTCGCCCCGATAGTGGGAGCGCCCCCCGGATCAATCGCCATGGTTCAAAACGTTTCCGTCGCGCAAGCCGTCATCGCATCCTGTCTCACCTTGAAAGAACCCCGCAACCGGGTCGTATTCTCTGAACTCAATTTCCCCTCCGTTATGTACACATGGCACAACGTCCCCGGGGCGCATGTCGTGAGCGTTCGGAGCTGGGACGGAGTGACGGTACCGACCGAAACATTCCTGGCTGCCATCGACGACCGAACGGCCATCGTGCCCTTGTCACACGTGCTGTTCAAGAGTGCCTTCATCCAGGATGTGGCCGCTATCACCGCACGGGCTCACGAAGTTGGGGCTCTGGTCGTACTCGACTGCTATCAATCGGCCGGAACCTTGCCCTTCTCGCTGGCCGATCTAGACGTCGATTTTGCAGTCGGCGGTTCGGTCAAGTGGCTCTGTGGAGGTCCCGGGGCGGGTTGGCTGTATGTGCGTCCCGACCTGCAAGAAACATTCGAACCGCGTTTCGTTGGATGGCAAGCCGACCGCGCCCCGTTTGATTTTCGACCGGGGCCGATTGACTACGGGCCGGGAATCTGGCGGTACCTGTCCGGCTCGCCCAACGTCCTCGCGCTTTATGCGGCCCGGGCCGGATACCGGATTGTCAAAGAAGCGGGCCTGGAAGCGATCCGCACGAAGTCACTGTCGATGACCGAAGAGATCATCAACATGGCGGATGAATTGGGTATCCGGGTCAATTCCGAGCGGGCGGCCGACCGCCGCGGCGGAGCGGTTACCCTCGATGTGACCGGCGAGGATGAGGTCGCCGCCGCTCTCGGAGATCGCCAGATCATCGTGGACGCCCGACCCGGCGCCGGTATTCGGATCGGCCCCCACTTCTACAACTCCCGAGAGGATCTCGCCCGGCTGCGTGAGGGCCTGAAGGAGATCTTGGGGCGCTAACACCCCGTACTTCGTAATTCGTACCTCGCATTTCGTAGCCGCATCTACACCGTTGTCCCGACGGTTCGGGCACGAGCTACGACGGGACGAGGAACTTCCTACAATCAACTCCTCGAAACCAAGGAGCAAGCATGGTCGACGTCGAGCGTGGCCAATTCTTCATAGGTGGCGATCTCGACCCGTCCACGGGTGAGAAGACCGGTGACCACCGCCTCTACGATGCCCACCACCTCACCACTCACGGTGTGATCGTCGGCATGACCGGTTCTGGGAAGACCGGCCTGGGCGTCATACTTCTCGAAGAGGCCCTGTTATCAGGGATCCCGGCCCTCATCATCGACCCCAAGGGGGACATGGGGAACCTCTTGCTCAACTTCCCCAACTTCCGGTCCGAGGACTTCCGTCCCTGGATCGACGAGGGCGAGGCCCAGCGAAAAGGGGTGACGCCGGACGAGTTCGCCGCCAGCACCGCTGACCTTTGGAAGAATGGCCTGGCGAAATGGGAGATTGGTTCAGACCGGCTTACCCAGCTCGGCACCGGCGCCGATTTCTCAATCTACACACCCGGTTCGGGAGCCGGGATTCCCATGAACATCGTTGGTTCCCTGGCCGCTCCGGATCTCGATTGGGACACCGAAGCGGAAACGGGGCGTGATGAGATCGAAGGTTTCGTTTCGAGTCTGTTGGTGCTGGCAGGAATCGAAGCCGATCCAATCTCGAGTCGAGAGCACATCCTTCTGTCCAACATCATCGAAAAGGCCTGGAGGTCAGGCACCGACCTCGATCTCGCCCAATTGATAGCTCAGGTGCAGGACCCGCCCCTTCGCAAGCTGGGCGTGTTCGAGGTCGACACATTCTTCCCTCCCAAGGACCGCACGAACCTGGCCATGCGTCTCAATGGGTTGGTGGCCTCTCCTTCGTTCAACGCTTGGATGGAGGGCCCTCCGGTTGATATCGACTCGATGCTCTTCTCGCCGGACGGCCGGCCGCGGGCGGCCGTCGTGTATCTCCAGCACCTGGGTGACCAGGAACGACAGTTCATCGTTACCCTGTTGCTGACCAAGATGGTGACGTGGCTGCGCCGTCAGCCCGGCACATCTGATCTCAGAGCACTGATTTATATGGACGAAGTGTTCGGCTTCGCGCCGCCAACGGCCGAACCGCCATCGAAGAAGCCCATCCTCACGATCTTCAAACAGGCCAGGGCCCACGGGGTGGGCATGGTTCTATCGACGCAGAATCCGGTCGACCTCGACTACAAGGCGATGTCCAATGCCGGTACCTGGCTCATCGGCCGTCTGCAGACTGAACGCGACAAGGCCCGGATTCTGGAGGGTCTCAAATCGGCCTCTGGGGAAGTCGATGTCGCTCTTTTCGACAAACTGATCGGAGATCTCGACAAGCGACAGTTCGTACTCCATTCGACCCGGTCCAAAGAACCTGCCGTAATGACAACCCGCTGGGCGATGTCGTACTTGCGAGGCCCCCTCACCCGCGATGAGGTGACCCGGTTGACGGAAGGAGCGCCGGAACTGGGCGTGGCCCAAACGCCAAAACCTCCTGCGGCTGCCGGCCGTCGCCGACGACGAGACGGTGGTCGCGCCCGAAGATGGCCCCGGGGATTCCCGTCTACCATCTCGACCCGGCCGCCCCCTGGAGCAGCCAGATCGGCGCAGTGGCTGGGGGTGAACGCCATCAGGCCGGACTGATCGCTCGGGTCCACCTGGTCTATGACGATCGGTACGCCGGGGTCAATCATCGAGAAGAGTGGGAGGCCGTGTTCTTCCCCCTGGGGTCCGCCTTTGATCCCGCTGACCATTCGCCGTCGACTACGACCGTCGGGATCTACGGCCGGAAGCCCCTGCGAGCGGCACCTTCGTGCTGACGGATGCCCCCACCGACTCTGCCGGGTTCTACCGGCAAGCGGAAGCGGATCTGAAGGACTGGCTGTATCGCAACCGCAAGGTCGAAGTCTTCAAGAACGAGCACCTCAAGCTGTACTCCCGAATCGGAGAGACAGAAGAGGAATTCGTTGCCCGTTGCGAGGAAGCCGCCGAGAACGCCGCCGACGCCGAGGTGGCCACACTGCGCGACCGATACAAGGTGAAGATCGATCGCGTCAAGGACCAGCTCGCCGCCGCCGAGCGGCGGGTCCGAGAGCTCGAGGTAGACACGCAGAGCAGACGCCAGCAGGAGCTGATGGCCGGAGCCGGCGACCTTTTGTCGGTTTTCCTGGGAGGGAAGCGTCGTTCCCGCAGCCTTTCGGGGGCAGCCTCACGCCGATCGCAGACTGTCCGTACGCAGGAGAGACTCCGTTCGGCGCATGAAGAACTCTCGGACAAGGCTGGAGACCTCGACGATCTCGAGGACGACCTCGCTCGGGATCTGATGGAAATCACCGATCGGTGGAACGACTCTGCTCGTGAGGTTCAGACCATTGAGATCGGCTTGGAGAAGACCGACATCGCCATCGATGAATTGGCTCTGGTGTGGGTTCCGACCGCGTAGATCTAAACCCTACCGACCCCGAGCCGTCTCGCCCGATCCATTGGAGCGGGCTTTCGGCCCGAACCCGGCGGCTTGCCTGGGTGCTCTTGATTGCTGTAGTGGCTATCGATGGAATCATCCAATTCGTCACATTGCGACAGTACGGAAGGCCCGCTCTCTCGGGGGGTGAGAACCTCTTGGGATTCTGGGACCTAGCCAAGGCTCTCGCCGTCGGGATCGCGCTGGTCTACACTGCCGGCCGGACCGAATCCCGGGCCATCGGAACATTGGGGGCGCTCTTTCTCATTGTCGGAATCGAGGACCAGATCGCGATTCACGGCCGGCTCGGAACAGGAATCGCCGATCTCCTCAGATTCGAAGCGTGGATCCCGGGAATCGGCGCCTACGGTGCCGCCAACATTGGTGAGTTCGTGGCCATGTTCTTGTTTGGCGCGGTGGCTTTCGTCCTCGTGTGGACCGGGCGCCACGCCAAACACCCCGCCCTGCAGCGGGCACGAGTGATCCTGACTCTGCTCCTGGCAGCCATGTTCTTCTTTGCAGTGGTCATAGACCTGATAACGGCCGCCGGTCGCAGCCTCGATATCCAGTTGGTCGAAGAGCTGGGGGAACGCGGTGTTCTATCGCTGGCCGCCGTGTACGCCCTGAGCCTGGTCTCCATCGAAGACTGGAGTGAGGTCTAGTCGGAGTCGATTCCCGGACCGGGGCTGGCCATGGCCCAGAGGATGTCCTTGATGCTCACGATTCCCAACAGCTCGCCATCCTCCATGATCGGCATGTGACGGTAGCCAGTTTCCAGGAGCCATTCGGCTGCTTCTCGTACCTGGGCCTCCGGAGAGAAAACATCAGGATCGGCGGTCATCCAGTTCCGCACGATCTCAGTCACCGGATCGGTTCCTTCGGCTGCCGCCCGGAGGACATCCCGCTCAGTAATGATGCCGGTCAACCGGCGTCCCTCGACTACGCCAACCGAACCGGCCTGGGCGGCCAACATCGCCTCCGAGACATCCTGCAGAGTCGTCTCGGGCCCGCACACTTCGGCTCGCCCACCCACCAATGCCCGGAGCTTCAAGGGATACCTCCTTCGCGGCAAACCCTAGTGGGCCCACCATCGAGATGGCAGACGGTTTAGCTCCCCTGCTCGCGAAACCAGGCGACAGTCCGTTCGAGTCCGTCCTGCAGCGAAATCGTCTGCGCGCCAATCGAGCTCTTTCTCGGCCAAACGGGTGTCCGGACAGCGGACGGTCGGATCGTCCTGGGGGAGCGGTTGGAACTCGAGTCCAGGATGGCTCCCGACGATGTCCTGAATCATCTCAGCCACCTCCAGGATCGTTACCTCGGTCGGATTTCCGAGGTTGACCGGTCCCACGTAATCGCTGATCAACAGCCGCACGATCCCATCGATGAGATCGTCGACATAGCAAAGCGAACGGGTTTGCAGACCGTCTCCGAATATGGGCAACTTGTTTCCGGTCAGCGCGGCTTCGACAAAGGCCGGAACGCGCCCTTCCGTCATTCAATCGCATTCGTGGGCCATAGGTGTTGAAGATCCTGCAATCCGAACGTCGAACCCATGCTGACGGTGGTACGCCAGAGCGAGGGCCTCAGCAAACCGCTTGGCTTCGTCGTACACACCCCGTGGGCCTATCGGATTGACATGCCCCCAGTAGGTCTCAGGCTGCGGGTTGACCAGGGGATCACCGTAAACCTCGCTAGTTGAAGCCAGCAGGAACCGCGGCATCCTTGGCCCGAGCCAAACCAAGCGCCTTGTGAGTTCCCAGTGAACCGACCTTTAGTGTCTGGATAGGCCAGCGCAGGTAGTCGATCGGCGAAGCCGGCGAGGCGAAATGAATGACGTAGTCCACGGTGCCGGGAACATGCAAGAAGTCCGTGACGTCGTAGAAAACGAACCGGAAACCGGGCCGGCCCACGAGCTGGGCAATGTTGTTGGCGTTGCCGGTTATCAGATTGTCGATAACCGTCACTTGGGCACCCATTTCGATCAGACGATCGCAGAGTTGCGAGCCCAAGAACCCCGCTCCGCCCAGCACGACTGCATGCCGGTCTTGCAGATCCGGATAACGCACCGCCCAGCTCCTCTCGTGTAAATGCTTTGCACGACGATGCTAACGGCCTAGCCTCACCGAACCGCGTTTCATCACTAGTTACCATGGGCAACCAGAAAATAGGGCGAGCGCCCCATTGTCGTAACAACACGACATTGGATAGGGTGGACACATAACCGCTGTGCGTGGCTAAAAGCTGGATAGTCACGGCGGACCGTGGTTGGCCATGGGGAGTCGGTGCCAGACACCGACAGGCCGCTACCGATCGTGCGGTTGGACAACATAAGGGAGGCGGCCCGCCAGGGCCCAAAGGGGCATGAAATGACATCCGAAGGGGCGGCATTCTCCGAGCCAAATCAGGTTCTCGGGGGGCTAAGGCTGCATCAAGAGGTCGCCGAAGAGGCGATCGATCCTGAAACAGATCCAAGAGTCGACGACCTTCACGTCGTCATCGACCTGCGTCAGGGAACCGAGCCGGTCGAGGTCGATACACGACTGTTTCTCGACGAAACCGCCCGGCCTCTCTCGGCTCCGGTGTGGAAACCGCGAGCGAAGCGCTTGATCGATATCGTCGGGGCCCTGGTCGCAATCTTGCTTTTCTCTCCTTTGTTTGTCATCACGGCGCTGGCTATTGCAGTCACCTCGCCCGGACCTCTGTTGTACGTGAGCGAGCGCATCGGGCGCCACGGTGTTCCATTCCGGTTCTTCAAGTTCCGCTCCATGAAGATGGACGCCGATAGTTGGCTGACCGACCTTCAGGATGTCAACGAGGCGGATGGGCCGATCTTCAAGATTCGTGCGAACACCCGATCACGCCAGTGGGGAAACTGATTCGTAAGCTGAGCCTCGATGAGCTCCCTCAGCTCTTCCACGTGCTGGCCGGAAGAATGAGCCTGGTGGGTCCCCGGCCGCCTATTCCGTCCGAGGTCGAGGAGTACGGCGATTGGGAGTTCCAACGTCTCCTCGCCAAGCCTGGTCTGACATGTATCTGGCAGGTGAGTGGTCGATCCGACGTTGACTTCAACACCTGGGTAGAGATGGATCTTGAATACATCCAGAACTGGGGTTTGGGTCTGGAATTGAAGCTTCTCGCCCAGACCATGCCGGCTGTGTGGTCGGGCCGGGGCGCTCACTAAACCCGGGCCCGCCCCTCAGGACCCCCTGGCCTGCTCGAGAGCCCTTCGCTCACGCCTTCTTTTCATCCGCTGGCCGACTCGAGCGTTGACCAGTCGCCACAGGTAGGGGCCCTGGGTGCCCGGGTGAACCACATCGACCATGTCGCGATTCGGCAACATACGCCTCAGTACGTACCGAGCTGCGTCGCCTTTCCGACCTCGAACAAGGAAGGAAAACGCCAGGACGCTCCGGCGTCCGAAGCTGAGCCGGCCTTCTTCTCCCAACAACCGTTGCTCAGGTGGCCACAATGCGCTCCACGCCTTGCTTCGCCAACCGGCCGTGGCGACGGGTACAGGAGGTTCGATCCCCAACGTTTCGCAGACAACGCCGAGAGCCAACCGATGTGAAGTCTCCAGACCCTCTACCTCCACGAATGCCTCAACGAAATCCCAGTCAATTTCCTGGCGTTCGACTATCCGCACCACTTCGGCAAAGCCCAGGAGCTTGGCAAATCGGTCTCGATTGAGATGGAGTAGCGAGAAGATCAGCGAGATTTCCCCATCTAGAGCGCGGACGGATTCTCCCCCCGGTAGAGACACCATCAAGCTTCGCTCCCAGAGCAGTTTCTGCTGGCGGCTTCGAAACCCAAGTTTGAAGAGATCGAAATGGAGATCGAGCACGACACCGTCAAACTCGATGTCAATGGTCTGCAGAGCTCCGGAGTCAACGAGTCGCTGGAGCCGTCCGTCGTTTCGCATTTTGGGTTGGAGGATCTCAATCAGTTCGCCCGCCCGGTCGAGGTTGTGCGGGGCCAACAACAGATCGACGTCCCAACAGGGACGATCGCCCACCTGGTCATACCATCGTTGTTCGGCCGCCACCCCCTTGAACGTCGCAACTTCAATACCTTTCTCCAAGAGGCGTTCACTGGCACGGCTGAGCGCCGCTGACAGTTGGTGGTGGCGAAACTCAGTCTTGAGGCTCTCGGCAGCCAGATTTCGGTGATCGTCGGGCTCCAGCACCAATTCGCCTGCTTTTACCCGATTCCACACGAGGCCGATCATCCTGTGTTCGAGAGCGGAGCCCAGAAACCCCGCAAGATCACCGATCGGAGGCAAGGCCCGGTTGGCAGCGAGTTCGATCAGGGCGGGGTGTGGGCGTGCCACTAATTCAGCGGCGACTCTGGCTCGGTCACGTCGACCAACTTGCGCCCTCTCATCGCTTCGATGAATTCAGCCATGTCCTCGACTAGTTCAGGGGGCGGTTCGGACAGATGACCCCTGACGGCCTCAACCAGTTCTGTGAATGTCTGGCCGTCGATCAGCGACCAGATCAATGCTCCGACCGGATTGAGGCCGTGGTGCTGGCCGGTGTCCAATTGGGTCAATAAACCGCCCTCATCGAGTCCGCGGTATTCCGCTCTCGGATTGTGCACCACCACAGCGGTATCGGCGATCAGATCAACCCTCCCGATTGTTGAGCGCCAAATGTACTCGATCTCGGGTCATTTTTTCATTTCGAGTTCCCTGAACCACTATGAGTATCTGACCATTTCGTCATGACCGGCCCGTCCGGGGGGCGGACCCACATCGATCGAATCCAGTTCTACCCAGGCGTGCGCCTCGTGACTGCTGGCCTGGTCGGGCAAGCCAATCACCAGTTCCGGGGCCTCACCCTGTTCCTTGAGGATCTCGAACATGACCATCGCCTTCGGCAGACAGCGCGGGGCAATAGGACCGAATCTGAGGCCGCGGTGAATGGCCCTGCCCAATCTGTCGGAACCCACCGGGAGAGGGCGTCGACCGGGTTTGTTTCCCAGGGCTTGCATCTGTCTCGGAAGAGGTCGACGGGATCGAGCCAAAACCATGGCATACGACGTCCAGATCCGAACTAGGAGCCGGAATTTGTCGGGAAGCGGAAGCCTGGATCTTTCTGTCATAGCGCGTGGCCACACCTTACCCTGTGCGCGCTGCTACGCGGTTGCCTTGGCACCGGTTGGCTCTTTCCAGAGCGGCCAGAATCGTCTAGGCTGGAACCGGATTGACCACTCCGAGTGGTCGTTGGGATCGAATCATTGGGAGGCATCACTGCGCCTATGCTTTCAGTGGGTTGGCCTCGTCCTGGCCGGTCCATCAGCTTGGGTGGCGTTGGGGACGCCGGATTGTTTTGTCAAAAGAACAAGCACATGAATCTGTGCAGACCAGGGAGGACTACGAATGAAGGTATTGCTGACCGGGGGTGAGGGTTACATCGGCACGGTACTGGGGCCGAAGTTGCTGCAGCAAGGGCATGATGTCCACGTCTACGACGCCGGCTACCACCGGGTCGGATGGCTCTACGACGGCGTCGAGGCTGCTCCGCAATGGCGCAGTCTCGACACCCGGCTGACCGAACCCCGCCAACTCGAAGGGTTCGATGCCATCATTCATCTCGCGGACCTCTCCAACGATCCGGTCGGCGAACTCGACCCCGAACTCACCTACAAAATCAACCATCGAGGCACCGTCCGGCTCGCCGAAATGGCCAAAGCAGGCCGGAGTCGAACGGTTCGTCTATGCGTCCTCGTGCAGCGTGTACGGCGCCAGCGGCGGGGAAAGCGACGAATTGAGCAACGAGCAGTCCGCCACCGCCCCGATCACGGCATACGCCAAATGCAAAGTGAAAGTCGAGAACGATCTCCGCCCAATGGCCGACGACTCTTTCACCCCCGTGTTTCTGCGGAACGCCACGGCCTTTGGCGCCAGCCCGCGGATGCGCTTCGACCTCGTCGTCAATGAGTTGACGGCCATGGCCTACCTGGACCGCAAGCTGGTCTTGGAGAGCGACGGAACCCCCTGGCGGCCGTTTGTTCACATCAGAGACATTTCCCGGGCGATGATCTGCGCCATGGAAGCACCCGCCGACGCCGTTCGAGCCGAAGCCTTCAATGTTGGGGACTCCCGGGCCAACTATCAGGTGCGCGACATCTGCACGATCATCGGCGAGGAGATACCCGGTTGTGAGGTCATGATCGGCGAACATGGGCGGCGACACCCGCAACTATCGCGTCGACTTCGACAAGATCAACACCCAATCTACCCGGGTTCTCGGCTGACTGGGATGTCCGCAAGGGGTCGCCGAGCTCCGCGAGATCTTCGATCGTGTCGAGTTCGACTCTTCGATTCCTCACTTCGCGGCGGCATCGGCGTCTCAAGCAGATCCAGTATCTGCTCGAGACCGGTCAGATCGACGATCAATTCTTCTGGCGGGTATGACGTGAAGTTCGTTCCGACCGAGGTTGAAGGCTGCCGGATCGTTGAACTGGAGCCGTTCACGGACGAGCGTGGCTATTTCGCCCGCGCCTGGTGCGCCGACGAGATGGCGCAGGCAGGAGTGGACGGCCACATCGCCCAGATCAACATGTCTCAATCGAACCAGTCAGGAATGATCCGAGGCCTGCACTGGCGCCCGGATCCGTACCCGGAGGCCAAGTTCGTGCGCTGTATCGCCGGACGGGTCTTTGACGTTTGTGTCGACGTACGCCCGGGCTCACCAACCTACCTTCGATGGACGGGTGTAGAGCTTTCGCCCGACAATCGCTTGGCGATGGCCGTTCCGGCCGGGTGCGCCCACGCCTATCAGGCTCTCGAGGACAACAGCGAAGTGATCTATACCGCCTCCGCTCCGTTCGAGCCGGGAGTAGAAATCGGAGCTCGCTGGGACGACCCGTCGTTTGGTATCGAGTGGCCGATCACCGACGGTGTGATCGTCTCTGAGAAAGACTTGAGCTGGCCGGATTTCATGTCCCGGCTCGAAGGAAGGAAGCCATGATCATCATCGACGAAGCACTCCAACAACGGGAAGCGGCGGGCAACCCGATCCGGGTCGTATTGAGTGGCGCCGGTTTTGCGGCCCAAGGTTTGATTCTCCAGCTGAAGCGACCAACCCCCGGGATCCGCTTGTCGGTCATCGCCAACCGCACCATGGCCACAATCGAGCAGGCCCTCTCCAATTTGGAGATCGCGGACTACGTCGTCGTTGAAGACGAAACTGCGCTGCAAGCTGCGATAACCGCCGGCCAACTGGCCGTAACGACCGATCCGGTCATGGCGGCTTCCGCTCCCGGAACCGATGTGCTGGTCGACGCCACCGGTGAGGTGGAACATGCCGCCCGGGTCGTGCTGGCCGGCATCGAGGCCCGCAAGCACATCGTGCTGGTCAACGCCGAATTGGACGCCACCCTCGGCCCAATCCTCAAGACCAAAGCGGACGCAGCCGGGGTGGTGCTGACCGATATGGATGGCGACCAACCGGCAGTCCTGATGAATCTGATGCGCCAGGTCAAGACGTTGGGTTTCCGACCGGTTTTGCTCGGCAACATCAAGTCGTTGCTCGACTACTACCGGACCCCCGAGACCCAGGCGGAGTTTGCCAAGAACGTGTGGCAACGCCCCAAGATGATCACCAGCTTCGCCGACGGGTCAAAGATCGCCTTCGAGATGGCCACCTTGGCCAACGGCACCGGATTCGGGGTCATGACCCGCGGGCATGCACGGGCCTCGCTGTAGTCGAGTTGAGGAGGCTCCCGATGTGTTCGATCAGAACAACTCATCAACGGCCCCGGCTATGTCGACTACATCCTCGGAGCCGAACCGAGCTTTGGAGTATTCGTGCTGGGCTACAACGACGAGAAGTGGATGCAGCGGTACATGAAGGTGTACAAGATGGGCGAGGGCCCGCTCTACACGTTCTACGTGCCGTCCCACCTCGGACCGCTCGAGACTCCGGTCACAATCGCCCGGGCGGCCATATTCGGCGATGCGGCCATGACCCCGCTCGGTGCCCCGGTGACAGACGTGATCGCGTACGCCAAAAAGGACCTTCAACCCGGTGACGTCTTGGACGGGATCGGCGGCTTCACGGTCTATGGAATCATGGAGAACAGCCTGCAAGCCCGCGCCGAGGATCTCGTGCCCGAGGGACTAACCGATCGATGCAAAGTGGTGAGGCCCATCGCCAAAGACCAACCCCTGACCATGGCCGACATTGACACCCCGGCCGACTCCGTCGGATGGCGCCTCTGGCAGGAGCAGTGCACCTACCCGAACTGGGAGAAGACCTCATGAAGGTGGTGATCTTTTGCGGAGGGGAAGGCACCCGCCTTCGGCGAGTACTCCGAGACAATCCCCAAACCGATGGTGCCCGTCGGATACCGCCCAATCCTCTGGCACCTGATGAAGTACTACGCCCACTTCGGGCACAAGGAGTTCATTCTGGCCCTTGGCTACCGAGCCGACGCTATCAAGAGCTTCTTTCTCAACTACGACGAGACAGCGTCCAACGACTTTGTATTCTCAGAGGGCGGAAAGAAGATCGACCTGGCGAACAGCGACATTCACGACTGGAAGATAACGTTCGTCGATACCGGTGCCAGATCGAACATCGGGGAACGTCTGGTTCGCTTGCGTTCTCATCTTGAGGGTGAAGAGATGTTCATGGCCAACTATGCCGACGGCGTCACCGACCTCAACCTTCCCGACTACCTCGACGCCTTCAAGAGCTCAGGCAAAGTAGCCGGTTTCGTGGCCGTACCTCCACCGGGGAGTTACCACACGGTGGAGATCGACGACCTCGGCCGGGTGACGGATACCCACCAGATCAGCAAGGCGGGTTTCTGGATCAACGGCGGCTACTTCGTACTCAAGCAAGAGACATTCGACTACATGGAGAAAGGCGAAGAACTGGTTGAACAGCCATTCGAACGTTTGATCACTGCCGACCAGTTGTATGCCCACCGGCACACGGGTTTCTGGGCTCCAATGGATACATTCAAAGACAAGCAGCGGCTCGACCAACTACACGCATCGGGAACGGCACCGTGGCAGGTGTGGAACCCGCGCAACGGGGATTGAGGGACCAGTGGTGGGACATCTTCAGTTGGACACTCAAAGCCCTTCCATTCTCTGCCTTGGTGCCCACAGCGATGACATCGAGATCGGTTGCGGCGCCACCTTGCTGCAACTCCTCAACGACCTCCCGGGAGCTTCCGTGCACTGGAGGGTCTTCAGCGCCGCAGGCCAACGTCACGCCGAGGCCCGGCGCAGTGCCTCCCTATTCGCCGGCGACCGACTGGCATCCATTGAAGTTTTCGACTTCGAGGACGGGTTCTTCCCCAATTCCTTCCGAGAGATCAAGGAACGGTTCCGTGAACTGTCACCGGAGATTGACCCGGATGTGATATTCACGCACTGGCGAGATGACCTGCATCAAGATCACCGCCTGATCTCCGAGGTGACGGCCCAGACGTTCCGCAAGAACCTGATCCTCCAGTACGAGATCCTCAAATATGACGGCGGATTGGGCTCCCCGAACATCTACATGCCGATCGATGCCGAAAACGCCGACCGCAAGGCGACCAATCTGCTCGACGCTTTCGCTTCCCAACATGAGAAGTACTGGTTCACCTCCGAGACCTTCGGAGCCTTGATGCGGGTGCGCGGCGTTGAGTGCCGGGCGGAAAGTGGCTTCGCCGAAGCTTTCTACGGTGAAAAGGTGGTGCTGGGATCAGGTCACCACAGTGCCTGAGTCCCCGCACCCTGAACCGGCGACGACGCGACCCACCGGAAAAGTCCGCCGGGTCGTGCAGTGGGTCCTCCATCCAGGTGACTCGCTCAGGAGCCGCACGGCCAACGCCGGGTTCTGGGCGTTTGCCCTGAGCGGCCTCACCAAATCGTTGCGAATCGTGCGACTCGTCGTCGTGGCCAATTTCCTGGGGACGGGCGAGGTCGAGACTCATGGGAATCGCTCTTCTAACGCTCGCCCTCCTCGAGACCTTCACTACGACGGGTTTTAGCCAGGCCTTGGTTCAGCGCGAGGGCGACATCAAGGATCACCTCGATGTCGCTTGGACCATTACGGTGATCCGCGGTGTCATCCTGGCAGTCATCCTGCTGGCAGGCGCACCGCTGATCGCGACCTTCTTTCACAACGGACGCGGCGGCGAACGTGATCCGCGCTCTAGCTCTGGTGGTCTTTCTCAACGGTCTCAACAACATCGGAGTCGTGTTCTTCGACAAAGAACTCCAGTTCCGACAACGTTTTGTGTATCGATCGTTGCCGCACGTCGTCGATCTGGTTGTGGCGGTGACCGCCGCCATCCTGCTGCAAAGCGTGTGGGCCCTGGTACTCGGGCGGGTAGCCAACCAGTTGACCATGACGATCGGCTCATACGTCGCTCACAGGTACCGACCGAGGCTCCGCTTCGATCGCGAGAAGACGATGGATCTCGTGCGGTTCGGAAGTTGGATTCTTGGCTCCATGATCCTGGTCTTCCTGATGCTCAATCTCGACGACATCGTCGTAGGTCGGGTACTGAGTACCGAGGACCTCGCGCTCTACCAGATGGCCTTCACGATCTCTGCCTTGATCACCGAGCAGATCGCCGGCGTCGTCAACGATGTGGCTTTCCCGGCTCTGTCCAAGTTGCAGGGAGACCTGCCCAAACTCCGGGGCGCCTATCTACAGGCTCTCCAATTGGTCGCGCTTGTGGCCATGCCGATCACCGCCGGCCTGTGGTTTCTGGGCCCGACCGCGGTCGGAGTCTTTCTACCCGACGAGTGGCTGCCACTCCTCGGCGCCTACGAGGTATTGCTGATTTGGGGTCTGGTCAGGGCGGTAGCCGGCACCACGGACCCGTTGTTCAACGGCGTCGGCAAGCCCTACATCAATACGATTCTGTGGACCGCAACAGTGGTCCTGCTTGCCATCTTCATCTATCCGTTTACAACCATGTGGGGCATCCGCGGAGCGGCCTGGGCGACCGTCGTCGCCGCGATTCCTTTTGTCGTCGGCCTCTATGTGGCGACGAGAATTCTGCAAGCCCGACCAGCGACGCTCCTGCGCCCGTTGGCGGTCCCCGCCGCAAGTGCAATGCTCATGCTGGGTGTTCTCACCTTGGTCAAGAACTGGGTTCCTGACCTCGACAGCGGGTGGATGCTGGGATGGGCACCTGTTCTCGGCGCGGGCGTGTATTTCGTCGCCATTCTCGGCGCCCACAGATACCTCGGGTACGCCCCTGGCGGCCTCTTCCCCAAGTTCGGGATTGCGCACGTCGACGTCGGACTGAACGGCCGAAAGCCGTCGTTGACGCCGATCTACCAAGCTAGGACGGGGTCGGCGACTTCTTCAGGGCTCGAAGCGGAACGACGATCAACTGGGCTACACCACCGACAAGTTCTTTGGCGAGTCGGCGCCAGTGCTGAACGGCGTACACGGGCAACAATCCGAGCATCTTCAGCTTTTCGCCAAAACCCGTCTTGGAACGCATAATCAGGCTGGCAAACACTTGCAGACGCCGCCAATGCGGGAAAACCACCCGCATTTTCTCATTGGCCGGATCGAACCAGGCGGCTGCCCAGACAGTCTCCGTCCCCAGCAACCTTGCCAGCAGCCCCTTGCCCTTGGACTCCCGGGCTACGTGCCATGCATCGGGATGGGTTCGGATCACGTACAGCTGTTCCGGTACCTGCCCGACTTGTCCCATCAACGCCACTTCGAGTGTCAAATAATCGTCCGCTCCGATCATCGGCCGGAGGCGACCTGTGTCCTTCAGAATGCTCGAGCGGTATACCCCGAACATGGGCCAGTTGGGACCGATGATGCGCTCGCGAAACAGTTTCCTCACCCTTTGGTACGTCGACACAAACCGCATGTCCGAGTCAAGACTGATCTCATGGGACACCGGGGCATCCGTGCCGCTCCTGATGAGGTATTGCGAAAACGCGTTGACAACCTCAGGGTCGTTGTCCAGCATGTCGACGCAACGAGCTAGGAAATCGGGTTCCATTGCATCGTCAGATGGCAACCAACAGAAGTACTCGCCACTCGACAACTCATAGGTACGCTCGTAGTTCTTCGATGCGCCCAGATTCGTTTCGTTTCGGTAGTAACGAATCCGCTCATCCTTCTCGACATACGCCATGCAGATCTCTGCCGTCCCATCAGTCGAGGCGTTGTCACAGATGATCACTTCCCACTCGTCAAATGTCTGAGCGAGCACCGAATCAAGTGCGTCGGCGATGAATGCCTCACCGTTGTAGACGGGTAGGCCGACGCTGGCACGTGGGGTCGCGGGTCATACGATGGAAACTCCTGGGTTGGCGGTGTATTCAGTGAAGGACGATTGCCCCGGTATGTCAACAACCTCCCACCACTCAGAATAGCTGTTCGACCGCGTTGCGTACAAGGGCAAGGGAAAGTCTGGACTCATGAAAACTGGCCGCCGTACTTCAGATTTATTCGCGTGTAAATTCGAAAGGCCTAACGTACGCCCACAGAGGACGATTAGCCCCGTGCTGAGCGAGTTTTGGACCCGGAGAAATTCCGACCGAGGTTTCCCATTGTGAGAGTGTGCCTGTACGACGACGTCGATGATGGTCACCACACCGGCTACATGGAAGGGATCGCCCGAGCCCTCTTGGCGGCAGGCGTGGAAGTCCTGGCTTGCTCACCTGTCAAGCCGCCCTCCCTGTCTACCCAACCGGCCGACTCGTGGTTCGAGGTCTCAACCATCGGTCTCCGCCAGGTCAAGCAAGGCCGCCGGCAACTCCATCGGGTCGCCGCCCTCTGTCAGACCCAAGACGTTGATTCCATCTGGGAACTCAATCTTGACAAGAACGTCTGGGCCTTGCCTTCCTCCCTCGAACGAACCAGAACCCGAATCCATGTGCTGCACCATGCTCATCAATACACCTACGCCCACCGCTCGAATCTCGGCAAGGTCCGTACAGCCGTTCTGCGGCGGCGCCTGGCCCGCCTCACCGGACGGAGCGCCCGAGTCGTGGTCCACACGAATCGTGCGAAGGATGTGCTTTCAGGGTTTGTTTCGGAAGAGCGGATCACTGCCCAGCCGTATCCGGTGACCTCAGCGTCTCAGTCGACGCCGGAGCCGCCCCGCAATGCTCCCGCGGGAACTCCCCGCCTGCTTTTTGTCGGACAAGCCCGTTCCGAAAAAGGCTTGCCAGTTCTTCTCGAGGCAATACAGAACACGCAGTCGCTGTGGTCACTCGACATTGTCGGGAAGCAGAAACCAGATGTGCGCCGGGACCTGGAAGCTCGATTCCCGATGGACCGGGTCCAATGGATCGATCGATTCGTGAACGACGAAGAGCTCCGCCGGCACTATGCGGAAGCCTCCTTGTTGGTGCTGCCGTACCGAGCCAGTTTTGGCGACGACGGAGGCGCGTCGGGCGTACTCCTCGAGGGTCTTGGCGCGGGGATTCCGCTGTTGACGACACCAACCCTTCAAGACCAATTGCCGCCCGACTATCCGGGCGCTGTCGTGGCAGCTTCGCATGAGCCCGGTGCCCTGGCAACCAGCCTTGAGTCCAGCCGCGGTCGCCTCGCCTCCCTTCAGAAAGGAGCTCTCGAAGCCGGTCCCGCTTACATCCGGTCACACCACACATACGAGGCGTATGTGGCCACTCTTCTCGAACTCATTTAGTCCTTGCGTGACGGCGGTCGGTGGGCGACGATGCCCCCGTGTTTGCCCTCATCGCTCTTATTCCGGGCATCTTGCTGGTCCAGGTGTTATACCGCCCCGAAACCGGGGCTCGGGATGCTTTGCTGCGGGCGGCCGTGCTTTGGGGATTGTCGGTAGTCGCCATAACTGAGTTCCTCAGCACGGCCCACGCCCTTAAAACGCTGTGGATCGCCATGTGCTGGTTTCTGATCACCGTAGTTCTGCTGGCAGTTGCCGCACAGCGTCGGCACCTGAAGAAGCTACCCCGCTTTTCGTTTCTTCCCAGGAAGGGCCTCTCCAGGGGCGAACGGTTGTCCTACTTCGGGCTGCTGGTAATCGCGGGCACCACCGGGTTCATAGCGATCTTCGCCCCGCCCAACAACTGGGACTCAATGGCCTATCACCTGGCTCGGGTCGTCAACTGGTTGCAACAAGGCAGCGTCGAGCACTACCCGACCCACTACCTGCAGAACCTGTTCCAGAATCCTTGGGCGGAATTCACCATCAGCCACCTGATTTCCCTTGGTGGCGGCGACCGGCTCGTCAATCTCGTGCAATGGTCCGCCTTGGTTGGCAGTGTCTTCGCAGTCTCCGCCCTGGCCGGTCTGCTGGGAGCGAACCGGCGCGGTCAGCTCCTTTCCGCGGTCGTCGCGGCAACCTTGCCAATGGGCATTCTTCAGGCTTCCAGCACGCAGAACGACCTGACGGTGGGGTTCTGGCTGCTCTGCCTTGTCTATTTCGGCTTACACCGCCGGATAGTCGAATCCACGAATCGGGCTGACCTCGTCTTTCTGGGGGCAAGCGTCGGTCTGGCGATTCTCACCAAGGGAACGGCTTACGTATACGCCTTCCCTTTTCTCGTTTGGTTTGTGGCGTCGGACCTGAAACGGCTCAAGTGGAAGGCATGGAAACCTTGGGCGGCCATGGGATCAATTGCCCTGGTAGTCAACGCCGGGCACTACCTTCGCAACCTGTCGATGTTCTCGACGCCCCTGGGGATAACCGCCGGAAGCAATGTGTTCAGCAATCAGGCATTCAGCGCTCCCCTTTACCTGGCCAATCTGGTCAAGAACACAGCTCTCCAATTCAGTACCCCGATCCGATCCATCAACACCAAGCTGATTGAGGCAGCCACGGCAGTCAACGGAGCCCTCGGGGTCGAAATCAACGATCGGCGGACTTCTCTAACCGACTTCGACCTCCCCACCCTCATCAACCATGAGGAATTCGCCGGAAACGCGGTGGCGGTGATTCTCATCGGGGCGGCGGTGGGCGCTTTCCTATTGGACTTTCGACGCTCCGAGCCGGGGAAGTCGGTGCAGTGGGCGTACCTCGCGGCGGCAAGCGCGGCGCTGCTTCTCTTCTCGCTCGCCTTCCGGTGGCAAATCTGGGGAGCACGCCTGCACCTTCCCTATTTCCTGCTGATGGCACCCTGGTTGGGCACCCGGATGGGTCGCTGGAGATCGGCAAGAGTGTCCGGGCTGATTGCCGCCCTCCTGCTGGTAGGCGCTTTGCCCTTTCTCCTGTTCAACGAAACCAGACCGATCGTGGCCAACAGTCGTGCTATCGACGAAGGAGTCATCGAGAACGTCTTCACACTCAACCGGACCGATCTCTACTTCATGAGTCGCCCGGATGTGATGAGCGGGTATCTGGAAGCGGTTGATCGAACAGCCGAGCTTGGCTGTTCGAATGTCGGCCTCCTGTTCGACGAATCACCCACCGAGTCCCCGTGGGAATACCCCTTCTGGGTCCTGCTGCAGGACCGCGACCCCGATGTTCGCCTGTCGTCGATTGCCGTGGCAAACGAATCCAGTGCGGCATACGATCCTGCCGCGGCCGAGGCTCCGTGTGCCGTCCTATATGCCGGACCCGCCGGCAGGACGACAGTCGATTGGATGGGACAGACCTACGGAGACGGGTGGTCAACCCGGACGGAATCGATCACAGTCGCGGTACTCGTCCCAAACTGACCGGAGGATCTGACCCGACGGCAGCCGGGTCAGATCACACCGCAGTTGGTTATTTCCAGGTGCTGTGGGCGTCGTTTCCGGTGGCTTTCCATTGGCTGGTGGTGATCTCACCGGCTTGCCAGCGGTAGTACTTGGAGGCCGACCCGAGGGTGTAGGTGTTGTTGTCGAATCGGTTGTTGTAGGCCGCCGAGAACACCGCATTATCGAAGTTGGTCACTACCCCACTCTGACCGACATTCATGGCGATCACGTTGTCGTGCACCCACAGGTTCTTCAACGCATACGGCCCATAGACACTATTGGACGTACTCCGATCCGTGTGCACCCCAGCAATCCCATCGTTGTTGTAACGAACCGTATTGCCATACACCTCAACGTTCGGTGAGGTCGCCACCAGAATCCCGGCGCCGTCCACCCACCCCTCATACCCAAACCCGTTCCGTTCCACAACGTTGTTCCGGATCACCCCATCATGACTGATCTCATAAAAGATCCCCGGCCCGAAATTGTCATACACCCGATTCCCCTCATACAGGGTGTAACGGTTGTTCCCATCCGACCACAACCCCGGCCCATAGTTGTCATGCACAACATTGTTCCGCACCACCAAATTGTTGGTATGAATGAACTTGGTGCCACCACCCTCCCAATACGGGTCGTAATGAGCAGTGTTATTGAACGCAATCTCATTGCCATCCACCACAATCTGCCCACCAGCCCCAGCCAACCCCAACTGCTCATTGTGGTGAATATGGTTCCCCACCACCGTCCACAACGACCCGGCCTTCAACCCAATCCCCCCGTTGTACCGGATCTCATTACCCTCAACCACCCAACCCTCAGCACCACCACCCGGCCGCACCGTCGCCTTCTGCGCCGCCGACGCATACTTCTCAATCACCAAACCCCGCACCGTCACCCCAGAACCACCCTCACCAAACGCGAACTCGGTAACCCCCTCACCCGACAACACCGCCCCCGGCTCACCAATAAACGAATCACCATCCTTCGGGACCACCTGCTGACGCCGATGCACGCCCGCCTTAATCACAAACGTCGTCCCCCCCGGATGCGAATTCACCAACCCCTGAATCGAATCACCAGGAAACACCGCCACCCCACCAACAGTCGACACCGGCGGCCTCGTCGTCGTAGTCGTCACCGGCGGCCTCGTCGTCGTAGTCGTCACCGGCGGATTCGACCGCGGCTTCGTCGTAGTCGTTGCCGGCGGATTCGACCGCTGACTCGTCGTCGTAGTCGTCGCCGGAGAGCTGTAAGACGATCGTGTCGCAGCTGTCGCGACCGGCGGCTTGGTTCCCGCCCCCATTGTGTAGCGGACTGTGACCTTCACCGACCCGTCAACCGTGGCCGTCAACACATGCTGACCCGGCTCCATCTTCCATATCTGGGCGCCGCCGGGCCAAGCCCGCCACGGATACCCATCATCGCGATACACCCACGACCCGTTATCCGAAGTCCACGTAACCGAGGAAGCCTTCTGCGGCGCCAAAAACACAAAGAACTCGTCATAGGGAATATGAACCTCATTCGTAAACGGCTGCCCCGACAAAAAGTCGCCCATATTCGGCGACCACGTCAACCGATACCCAGACGGAACCGTCGTCGGAACCCCCGCCACCAAAGCACCCCGAACCGGGCCAATCGTGGTGGTCGATGACTCCGCAACCGCCTCGGTGGAGGTGGAGGAAGAGGTAGTCGAAGAGGTAGTCCCATCGACTGTCACCGATGGAACCCAAGCCGGGTCTTCCACATTAGGAAGCTCATCAAGTGCGACGGGCAGGTCATCAGCAGGCTGACCGGCTCGTGAGGCCGCCTGGCCCACTTGCCCCGACGCGATTGGCTGTTCTGCTGAAAACTCTTGGGGGGCAGCTTCCTCGAAACCACCGATTACTGAGACGGCTGGGATTGCCAGCGCGGCAATGACGACAAGCGCCATCCCGGTTCTCCTGAGGGTTTCCACTTCATCCTCCCGATATTGGCTAGCTCAGATGCGTCCCAGACCGTTCGAGAGGTATCGGCACTCCGGCATAGGCCTTTAGACCTATACGCCTGGCAATACCTGGGTTGAGTGGATCATCGCCCCAAAAGAGCGAAGAACGAGGTTCAGTCCAATGGGGATCTCAGCCGGCGATCTCGAGCCGTGTGAGAGAGAAGGACAAGGAGAAACGAGGAAAAGGAAACGAATCCGGCTACCAGGTGCTGTGGGCGTCGTTTCCGGTGGCTTTCCATTGGCTGGTGGTGATCTCACCGGCTTGCCAGCGGTAGTACTTGGAGGCCGACCCGAGGGTGTAGGTGTTGTTGTCGAATCGGTTGTTGTAGGCCGCCGAGAACACCGCATTATCGAAGTTGGTCACTACCCCACTCTGACCGACATTCATGGCGATCACGTTGTCGTGCACCCACAGGTTCTTCAACGCATACGGCCCATAGACACTATTGGACGTACTCCGATCCGTGTGCACCCCAGCAATCCCATCGTTGTTGTAACGAACCGTATTGCCATACACCTCAACGTTCGGTGAGGTCGCCACCAGAATCCCGGCGCCGTCCACCCACCCCTCATACCCAAACCCGTTCCGTTCCACAACGTTGTTCCGGATCACCCCATCATGACTGATCTCATAAAAGATCCCCGGCCCGAAATTGTCATACACCCGATTCCCCTCATACAGGGTGTAACGGTTGTTCCCATCCGACCACAACCCCGGCCCATAGTTGTCATGCACAACATTGTTCCGCACCACCAAATTGTTGGTATGAATGAACTTGGTGCCACCACCCTCCCAATACGGGTCGTAATGAGCAGTGTTATTGAACGCAATCTCATTGCCATCCACCACAATCTGCCCACCAGCCCCAGCCAACCCCAACTGCTCATTGTGGTGAATATGGTTCCCCACCACCGTCCACAACGACCCGGCCTTCAACCCAATCCCCCCGTTGTACCGGATCTCATTACCCTCAACCACCCAACCCTCAGCACCACCACCCGGCCGCACCGTCGCCTTCTGCGCCGCCGACGCATACTTCTCAATCACCAAACCCCGCACCGTCACCCCAGAACCACCCTCACCAAACGCGAACTCGGTAACCCCCTCACCCGACAACACCGCCCCCGGCTCACCAATAAACGAATCACCATCCTTCGGGACCACCTGCTGACGCCGATGCACGCCCGCCTTAATCACAAACGTCGTCCCCCCCGGATGCGAATTCACCAACCCCTGAATCGAATCACCAGGAAACACCGCCACCCCACCAACAGTCGACACCGGCGGCCTCGTCGTCGTAGTCGTCACCGGCGGCCTCGTCGTCGTAGTCGTCACCGGCGGCGAACTCTGAGAAGCCGTTGACGTGCCGGCCGATGCAGACTGCGTTGCGATCGCCGACGAACCCGGGTAGGTCGGAAGGCGATTGGCAGCCAGCACGCCCTGCAGGGACGCTCCCATTGTGTAGCGGACGCTGATCGTCACCGACCCGTCAACCGTGGCCGTCAACACATGCTGACCCGGCTCCATCTTCCATATCTGGGCGCCGCCGGGCCAAACCCGCCACGGATACCCATCATCGCGATACACCCACGACCCGTTATCCGAAGTCCACGTAACCGAGGAAGCCTTCTGCGGCGCCAAAAACACAAAGAACTCGTCATACGGAACATGAACCCCATTCGTAAACGGCTGCCCCGACAAAAAGTCGCCCATATTCGGCGACCACGTCAACCGATACCCAGACGGAACCGTCGTCGGAACCGTCGTCGGAACCCCCGCCACCAAAGCACCCCGAACCGGGCCAATCGTGGTGGTCGATGACTCCGCAACCGCCTCGGTGGAGGTGGAGCCGCCCATCGCCGACCGCGTCATCAACGGAAGGATCTGCGGGAGTATCGGGAGCGGCAACGACGTCCGCGGTTGGATCAGCGGGATCCGCTGCCAGAGGCCTGGCGACCCGGGGGCTCGAGGTGTCACGATCGACCGCAACCCCCGCAACCGGGGATGGAGTGTCGGTGGAGGCTGCGACGATAGCGGGGGCAGTCATCGCCAAAGCCAGAACCACGGTCAAGGCCAATAGTCGCCGCTCCACCGCTGTCCAGAAGTGCGCACGGTGTTTCCCGCGTCGAATAGCCGCAACAAAACCGTCCCTATGTGTGCCATGCAATTGCCGTGACACGAAATGCCTCCCTCAGCAAAGCCATTCAGGTATTCCCAGACCTGACGGCCGAAGCGTGGACCATTCGACAACCACGAAGGGGCCAGCTCTCATCTCAGCATCCAGGCGGCCCGTACCGCCGTGCGCCCAAGGCGCGAACGCTTGCCGGCATCGTAGAGGAGTTTCGGGGCTACCCCAACCCGGATTGCGATTCACGAATCCCAACGCACCAGACCCCGATTGCCCTGAGGCTATTCCCAGGTGCTGTGGGCGTCTTGGCCGGTGGCTTTCCATTGGCTGGTGGTGATCTCGGCCCCTTGCCAGCGGTAGTACTTGGAGGCCGACCCGAGGGTGTAGGTGTTGTTGTCGAATCGGTTGTTGTAGGCCGCCGAGAACACCGCACTATCGAAGTTGGTCACTACCCCACTCTGACCGACATTCATGGCGATCACGTTGTCGTGCACCCACAGGTTCTTCAACGCATACGGCCCATAGACACTATTGGACGTACTCCGATCCGTGTGCACCCCAGCAATCCCATCGTTGTTGTAACGAACCGTATTGCCATACACCTCAACGTTCGGTGAGGTCGCCACCAGAATCCCGGCGCCGTCCACCCACCCCTCATACCCAAACCCGTTCCGTTCCACAACGTTGTTCCGGATCACCCCATCATGACTGATCTCATAAAAGATCCCCGGCCCGAAATTGTCATACACCCGATTCCCCTCATACAGGGTGTAACGGTTGTTCCCATCCGACCACAACCCCGGCCCATAGTTGTCATGCACAACATTGTTCCGCACCACCAAATTGTTGGTATGAATGAACTTGGTGCCACCACCCTCCCAATACGGGTCGTAATGAGCAGTGTTATTGAACGCAATCTCATTGCCATCCACCACAATCTGCCCACCAGCCCCAGCCAACCCCAACTGCTCATTGTGGTGAATATGGTTCCCCACCACCGTCCACAACGACCCGGCCTTCAACCCAATCCCCCCGTTGTACCGGATCTCATTACCCTCAACCACCCAACCCTCAGCACCACCACCCGGCCGCACCGTCGCCTTCTGCGCCGCCGACGCATACTTCTCAATCACCAAACCCCGCACCGTCACCCCAGAACCACCCTCACCAAACGCGAACTCGGTAACCCCCTCACCCGACAACACCGCCCCCGGCTCACCAATAAACGAATCACCATCCTTCGGGACCACCTGCTGACGCCGATGCACGCCCGCCTTAATCACAAACGTCGTCCCCCCCGGATGCGAATTCACCAACCCCTGAATCGAATCACCAGGAAACACCGCCACCCCACCAACAGTCGACACCGGCGGCCTCGTCGTCGTAGTCGTCACCGGCGAAGAGGTAGTTGAGGTAGTTGAGGCAGTCGAGGTCGTAGAAGTGCTCGACGGATCCGTAGTGGTTGCTCCGTCACCGATCCCCTGGTCGAGCCAAGCAGCCGAATACGGTGGGCCCTGCCAGACGACGGTGCTCAAGCTGGGTTGGCTGACTGCTCCGGCCACCAGGACCACCCCGACCATGAAGAAAATCGCGGCCAGGGACAGGAGAAAGCCCACCAACAGAACCCTCTTCGGCGGATCCTCCGGTTCACTCTCCGACTTCGCGTCTGATTGACGCGTTCGGAACGGCATTCTCACGTCCAACCCCCAAGCCCAGCACGGCTCACATGCTACCCGAGCCTTCGTCTAACTCTTCCCAGGACATTGCGAGGCGAGAGCTAGCATCCGGTGCGACTAGGTCACGAAAGGACGGCGGGGATTGCGGGTACTGGTTGTGGAAGCATCGTTGCTGCCTTCCCAAATGGCTCATTGGTACCAAGCTCAGAAGTTGGGCGTCGATATTCACCTCGCCGGTACCCTCAAGCAGCCAAATCAGGACTGGTGGAAACCAGCGGTTCCGGAAGGGATCGATACCGAGGTCTTCTCCCCTCGCGAGTGGTCACGGCTGAGCTCTCTCTGGTGGACCTACCCGGGGCTGGGTGACACAGTTGACCGGCTCAAACCTGACGTGGTACACGTCGCCGCTGAGCCCTGGGCGCTCTTCTACTCACAGATCGATCCAGCCCGTTATCGGGTCGCCGGACACGGCGCCGACAATATGTGGCGGCACGGCAACTGGCTCGAAAACCGCTTGAGGCTGTGGAGGGCTCGCCGGGTCCTTTCTCATCTGAGCGGGTTCGCTTCGTGGAACAACGCCGGCATCAGACTGGCGAGAGAATTCGGGCTGGGGCCGGACTTGCCCACGATGGTCGCCCCTTCCCGGCTGCCGGATCTCGAGCCTTTCGATCAGGCCATACGCTCTCGGGCAGACCATCGAGAAGAGTACGGCTTCGGGAAGGAGTTGGTGGTTGGCTACGTGGGCCGACTCGAAAGCGAGAAAGGCGTCGATTGGTTGCTGCGGTCCGTGGCGGCGGCCAATTTACCCCAAGCCGTGGTCGCCCTTTTTGGGTCGGGTGACGGCCAACCCCACCTTCAACACCTGGCTCGAGAATTGGGCGTCACGACCCGTTTCTTGGGCCCCGTGTTCCCCAATGATATCCCGGCCGCCATGGCCGCGGTTGATCTTCTCGTCGTGCCTTCCTTGTCCCGACCGGATTGGACTGAACAGTTCGGACGTGTAGTGGTGGAGGCGATGTTCGCCGGCACACCATTGATATCGAGCGATTCGGGGTCGCTGCCCGAAGTTGTAGGAGGAGGAGGCCTAGTGATTGAAGAGGGAAGCATCCCGGCTCTGGCGCACGCCATTTCCACGCTGGCCAAGAGCGCCGAAGAACGAGCCCGACAAGGCCGGCAGGGTCGAATGTGGGCCGAGTCGCAGTTCGGACCTGTGGCTCTCGCCAAGAAATACGTGACATTCTGGACCGACATCAGTTCCCGCTGAGATTGAGATACAGCCGTGCCAACCACCCACCCCCGCATCGCTGTCACTGTGCTCGAGAGTCTGCACGACGCAGGCGTCCAGTTCGCTCTTCTTCAGTCGTCTGCGGCCCTCAGATCATCTGATCCGACCGGCGACATTGACGTCGTCGTTGATACTCCTCCAGCCACCGGGCTGCGGCGTGCTCAATCGGCCCTCAATTCCCAGCGCATCTCCCTGGTGTCGCTCTGGCCATACGATGTTGGAGGAACCGCCACTGCCTTCTTCCTCACCGAAGATGGTGAGGAAGGCGCCCAGGTTGACATGCTGCACGATCCCCAAGGACTGGGGCACTATTCCGTTCGGTCGAGCGAATTGCTGGCGACAACCGACGGCGACTCCCTCTTCCCGGCCGTTTCCGAACCTGAACTCAGCGTGTATCTGTTCTCCAAGCGGACCCGAAAGCAGCAACCACAGGCTCTCGAAGCCGTCCGGGGAGAACTAAGCGCCCTCCCGAAGGGTCGACTCAGTGAGGTGGTAGAGCGCCTTGTGACCTCTCAGACGCTCGCCACGTCGATTCTCGGAGATGCGCCATCCCAGATCACCACCAAAGCCAAATATCAAGTGGGTCGAGGACAACTGGCCCGGATCGCCGGCCGCCTGATCACCCCGATTGGATACTGGGTCCATCTGCCGGGCAACCACCAGGACATGGCTCACTCGATGGCTCAACGCTTCGGGAGGGTCCTGGTCCGCAACTCGGTCAGTCGATACCCGTCGGGTATGGCCGAAGCCTGGACGTGGTTCGCCCGGGACATCCAACGGATACGGTTGAGGCCGGGTTTGGCAGTCAGTTGGGGAGAGCCGGGACGACCGCGCCGGCCCACGCCGGATTTAACCCTCGATAACCCGGGCAGCCTTGAAGAGGCATGTCGCACGGTTGTCGCCCAGATGGCAGGACGCTACCGAGGCGTCTGATGCACGGCCAACAATCCGGTGCTCTCAACCCGAAATGACGTTGTCGTAGGCCGCCAGCAGTTCCTCTCCGAATGTTGGAACCGGCAGATGCGACTCGGCGGGAATCGGCGGGGGGGCCGAGAGGAATCCATCCAGCGCCCCGGCTAGGCGAATCTCGGTGCTCAGACGGTCGGCCGGCACCACGGCCATCGATGGGCTGCTGGCCCACCTCTGGACCAGTTCCGCGGGGCCTCCATGATCTAGACAAACGACCGGAGTACCGAAAGCCAGGGCTTCGGCGACGGCGAGACCGGCTTCCTCGTGCAGGGCTACGTGAAGCAGTGCCGCCGACCCGGCCAAACGATCCAGCAGGTCCTGTCTGGCAACTGGTCCCTCGAACCGCACTCTCGCGTCAACGCCGAGCTGGGCAGCCAGCGATTTCATCCGCGATTCCTCCGGGCCGCGACCGTAGATGACAAGAACAGCCTCCGGGTCTTGCACATGCTGCATCACACGGACGGCCAGCACGCCTGCTTTCCAAGGGATGAGGCGACCAACGAAAGCAATTTCCTTGCTCCGAGATCGACTCGATTCGGGGGACGGGACCGTGACGGACGTTGCGTTGGAGACCACCCTGGCACCTGCCGGTGAGCCCAAGCGCTCGATTGTCTGATGGTTCTGGGCGAGCACCAAGGTCCCCCCGGCGCGACTGCGGAGCGGGTTGAGCAATCGGGCCAATACGGGCCTGATCGCCGCTCTCGCCGCGTGGGAGCCCATACCGCGCCAACCGAGCAGACTCCTCAGGGTTCGCGGTGGTGACACCCCTCCCCCGACCGGACCCCACACCATTGGTTTGTCCAGCACGGCAACTCCGGCACGCCCCCAATAGGAAGCGAACGTGACGTGGTGAACCAGATCGAATGAAATCTCGCGATCTAGCTCGACAGCCTTCACCGCGGCCGCCCGCTGCCAAAGGTCGTAATACAACTGGACGGGGAGTACGCCCCTCGCCTTGAGACGCAGGGCCCAAGCAGGTGCCTCGACCCCAACCACACGAACGCGGTCGCCGGCCGATTGTGAAGCAAGGAAGGGCTTAAGAGAATCCAGGTTGTTCGTACGAGTCAACACCCACACCTCGTGGGCGCCGGCCACCACTTCCAAGGCGCGCAAACCAACTTCGGGCTCCGAGCCCTTTCCCGGCTCGCATGCATACGCGGAAAGAAGAACCTTCATCAACCGCCCCATTCGATGTCAGCGGTCAGCCTAAGCATGAACCATCCCCCCGGGGAATTCATCGCTGCGCAGGACCGTCAAGCCCATTGCCGGAAGACCTACCCGAATACTGCAGGTAGGCTCTCCGGTCGGAGGTTAGAGGAGTGAGAGGCCTCAGCTGGACAGCAGTCATCTGGATACTGGCCCTGACGTTCGCCGCGCCGCAGGGATTGAGCGGATTTCGCAAGACCGGCCGGATACGCATGACCCGCGCCCAATTCGCCTTGCTGCTCGTCCTCCTGGGGTCACATAGCTTTGCGGCTCCGACCACAGCCGAGGAAGTGCTTGCCGACCCCGTGGTGATCGAGCGGGTGATCAGGGGTGGGCTTTCGCTGCTGGCCATCCTCATTGTTATCCCCGCCCTCATTCGGCCCGGCAGGAAGTTGACATCCAAATCCACCACCTTGGGAATCCTCACGTTCTATGGGGTCTTCGCGGCCGCTACTTCGCTGTATTCGGTGGCGCCGATCGTCACCTTCGGAAAAGTGATCGAACTTTCTGCCGGTTTGGCCGCCATATGGGCGATCAGAGTGGGTTCGGACCCGGAGCGGGAGTTCCGCGACACGATCCGCATGGTCATCTTGCTCGAGGGAGCCCTGGTGGCCGTGGCCGTCATCGGATTCATCCTGGTTCCCGGAGAATTTCTATCCGGAGACAACCGACCAGGATTCATCACGGCCAACTCAATGGGTAGCCCTTACACCCACCCGAACAGTCTTTCTGCTATCGGCGCATTGATGTTCGCATACGGAGCGTCGGAATACTTCGAATCATCGGGGCGGAGAGCCAGACTCGGCTGGATAACATTCGCGATCTTCGGAACCCTCGGGATACTGTTCGCCTCAGGACGGCAGGGACTGGTCATCTGGTTGGTCTCGGCGGCGGTCGTGTTGTTGATCCATCGCCGCAAGCTTCTCCTCTTCTTCATCGGGCCGGCCACGGCGATCGCCGTGGTCGTGAACTCCGACACTCTTTGGGGTGCCGTCACGCGTGATCAAGCCGCCGTGAATGTGACCTCCTGGAGCGGACGTTGGATCTGGTGGGGGGCCGCGCTCGAAGTAGCGGACGAACACCTCTTGACAGGATTCGGGTTCGGGGCCGGGGGCCGTTGGGCCGCCCTAAAAGCAATCGGCGCGGATACTGCCTCGAGTCTTCACAGCGGGTATATGGAGGCGCTCCTTGGCGTTGGCTTGCTCGGCAGCATCCTTCTGATTTGGGCTTCGCTCCGGGTCGCTTGGTGGAGCGGGCGAAAGCTGCTGGCCGGGGTCGACACGGCAGTTGGGATCATCATCGTCCCGCTGCTCCTCCACACATTCGTGAGCCTCGGTTTTGGTGGATGGATCAATTCCGATCTGATTCTGTTTGCCTGTCTGGCCGGCCTCAGCGATGTGGCGCGCAGGTTTGTCCCACCGGCAGAAAAGGCATTGGCGCCGCTACCCGCCAATAGTTTGTAGCAAATCGTCCAGTAAGCCGGCGTCGCGGTCACCCGCAGCTAGAGCATCAATGCGCCGCTTCTCAAGGACTTCCAGCCAGAATCGGATTGCTTCGTCGAAGCCTTGGCCGTCAAAGCGTCGGCCGGCCACCGCGCTCTCCACCGCCCGGTAGTAGACCTCGTCGGCGCCCGGGGGCGCCCACGCGGCATCCTCCCAGTCGATCAAGAAAAGCGAACCGTCGGCGCGTTGGCGAAGATTCCACGGTGTGAAGTCGCCGTGCATTGGCCTCCAATGTGGCGCGACCCCCGAAGGACGCGGGAGACCACCCAATCCGGACTGTATCTCGACCACGATCTCGCCCAAGGGCGGTCGGACCGGCATGGTATGGAGGCTCGGGTGGAGGGGGGACACCAAGAAGAAGTGCCACCCCTCAACCGTGCCGAGCGCGATGGCCATCGGAACCTCGAACAAGGTCGGTCCAGATCCGCCAACGGCTTCCAGAGCCCGAGCCTCATTGGCCAAGGCGGAGCCGTCTCCCTCCCGAACCTTGGCGAATCCGACGGCTCCGCCGTTGCGCAGCAGCAGGGCTGCGAAACCGGTTCGCGAAGCCTGTGCCCGATCGAAGATCGCCACATCCTCAAAAGGGCCTACCCGATCCTGCCAGACGGAAGTGAGCGCTTTCCAGGTCTCGTTGGTCATGGGCGGATGCCACTCGGTGGGCCGGCCGGGAAGGGCCCCAGCTCCCAACAGATCCACCAACCTCCACGCTACCCAGCGGGCGAAACGCCCTTTCGGGCGGCACGGGCCGTAGAGAGCCAAACCGGCCCGGGCAGCTCGCCGCGAAGAGACAGGGATCTTGAGGTTTCCCACGCCCGGCGGAAAGGCTCGATGGGATTTCATCGTCCCAACTCCTCAAGAATCCGCGCAGCGATTTGATCCGGTCTGCCCTGAGTATCGAAATCACGAAGATGGCGGGCGGGGAGCCGTCTCCAGGCCGTCAGTTCGGCCGAGATCTCTGCCACAGTCAATTCCTGTTTGCGGTTGCGAACCACGTCGACCGGTGCGATGAGGTTGGCAACGAGATCGGGCTCCGGGAGCAGCCGCACCGCCAACCGGGCCAACCATGCCGGACCGTAGAACTTGAGGGCCGCCGGTTGTACCAAATAGCCATAGGCCCAACGGTCACCGATCACAAGGCTCCCCCTGGCAACCGCCGGCCGAACCCGCATGAGATAGCCGGCCCAGAATCTGACCAGGTTGCGTCCGATCCGGACCCAACCCAAGAGTCGCGACCCTTCTGAAGACCCCTTGTCGATCGCCGGGTCCATGGACTCAGGTGGCGCATCGAGCATCGGGCTGAAGACCACCGGACGGAAGTGGAAGTATCCGGTGGGCGGCCCGGCCGCGGCGATAAGCGCCCGAGCCACTGTGGTCTTCCCCACTCCATCCGGGCCCACGATCACGACAAACTGACCCTGATGGTGGCCGGTTTGCTCTCCTGGTCTGTGCTGATCACTCATGTCATTCAATCTCGGTTAGCCTGGCAGCCTACCCGCATCAAGGTGATCACTACTCTTGGTGGTCGCCATTTGGTCTTGCGAAACATGTGGGCAAACAACTACTCTGAGTGGTGGGAGGTGCCAATGCCAGGGCACGCGCTAATCACCGGGATAACCGGACAAGACGGATCGTATCTAGCCGAGTTCCTTCTCGAAAAGGGCTACACGGTACATGGGCTCGTACGTCGTTCGAGTACGTTTGGTACCGAACGGATTGACCATCTGTACGTCGACCCTCATAACAACAACGCAAACCTGTTGCTTCACTATGCCGACTTGGCCGATGGCAACACTCTGAGTCGGCTCCTCCAGACGATCGAACCGACCGAGATCTACAATCTCGGTGCTCAATCCCACGTTGGCGTTTCGTTCAACAACCCCATCTATACGGCCGATGTGGTCGCCCTGGGCACTTTGCGTCTTCTCGAGGCAATCCGCCAGCTCAACTACCCGGTGCGGTTCTATCAGGCATCCTCGTCGGAGATGTACGGACAGGTCGTCGAGACTCCCCAATCCGAAACCACTCCTTTCCACCCTCGCAGCCCATACGGGGTTGCCAAGGTCTACGCCTACTGGCAGACGGTCAACTATCGCGAGGCCTACTCGATGTACGCCTGCAACGGAATCCTCTTTAATCATGAATCTCCTCGCCGGGGCGAGACCTTTGTCACCCGCAAGATCACCCGGGCCGCGACCCGCATCAAGCTGGGCCTGCAGGAAAAGCTCTTCCTCGGAAACCTGGAAGCTGAGAGGGACTGGGGGTTCGCGGGAGACTTCGTCCGGGCCATGTGGCTAATGCTCCAGCAGGACGCCCCCGACGACTACGTGATCGCCACCGGGGAGCGCCATTCGGTACGGGAAATGTGTGAGCGCAGTTTCGGGATGTTGGATCTCGACTATCGGGATCATGTGGAGATCGACAGCCGTTACTTCCGCCCGGCGGAGGTCGAGTTGTTGGAAGGCGACTCCTCCAAGGCTCGCAAGGCGCTCGGGTGGGAACCGGAGGTTGATTTCTCCAAATTGGTGGAGATGATGGTCGCCTCAGATCTCGAGCTTGCCAAGCAGGAAAGAGCTCTGGTCGATGCCGGTCTCAAGACAATCGAGTGGCGCAATGGAAGGCCGGAGTGATGGATCTCAACGGCAAACGGGTAATGGTGACAGGGGGAGCCGGGTTCCTCGGGTCGCACATCTGCAAACTGCTCGAGGAAGAAGGCGCTCAAACCATCGTTCCCCTTCGGGAAGACATAGATCTGACGGAGCAGCTGGATGTGCGACGCCTCATCGACAAGGAACGACCGGATGTCGTGCTCCATCTCGCGGCCGAGGTCGGCGGTATCGGCGCCAACCGGGCGAATCCCGGCCGCTACTTCTACGCCAACGCGGCAATGGGCATCAACCTGATCGAAGAGACGCGCCGGGTAGGCGTCGAGAAGTTCATACAGGTCGGCACGGTATGCGCCTACCCGAAATTCACTCCGGTGCCGTTCAAGGAAGAGGACCTGTGGAACGGCTACCCCGAAGAGACCAACGCACCTTACGGGATCGCCAAGAAGTCTCTGCTGGTGATGTTGCAGGCCTACCGTGAGCAGTACGACTACAACGGCATCTTCGTCTTGCCGGTCAATCTTTACGGCCCGCGAGACAATTTCGATCTCGAGTCGAGTCACGTTATCCCGGCCCTGATCCGGAAGTTCGTCAGGGCCCGCGACAATGAGGACCCGCACGTGGGGGTGTGGGGTACCGGGTCGGCCAGCCGCGAGTTCTTGTATGTGGAAGACGCCGCCCGGGCAATCATCCTCGCCACCAAGCGCTATGACGGACCGGACCCCGTCAATATCGGCACCCACCGTGAGATAACCATCCGGGATCTCGTCATGCTCATCGCCGAACTGACGGGCTTTGCGGGCGAAGTGCGATGGGATAAGTCAAAACCTGACGGCCAGCCGCGCCGCATGTTGGATACCACCCGCGCCAAAGAGTATTTCGGGTTCGAGGCCGAGATCGACTTGGAAGAGGGCCTTCGCCGTACCATTGCCTGGTGGGAGCAACAGGAGACCCAGTGAGCTTTGCAGGCCATTGGCCGGATCGGGTTTCTGTCGTTGGAACGCCCATCTCCGTAACCTCGAACGACGACCTCCTCAATCTCCTCGACTCTCGACCGGCCGAGCGGGCGACCGTGGTTGCGTTCTGCAACGTCCACTCAGTCATGACGGCTCGCCGCCAACCTGAGGTGGCGGCTGCCCTGAGCGAAGCCGACGTTGCCGCGCCGGATGGTATGCCGGTCGCCTGGGGTCTCCGGGCCAGTGGTTACCCCAATCAACCCCGGGTTCCCGGACCTACCTTCATGGAAACGGCTCTACAACAAGGCGGAGATCGAAGCCACTTCTTCTACGGGAGTTCTGAGGAAACCCTGAGCAGATTGGTCGCCGCGGCCCGAGAATTGGCTCCAGACATTCGCATTGCCGGTAGCTACTCACCACCCTTCAAACCAACGACGGACGACGATCTGCAGTCGGATACCACCCGGATTCGAGAGTCCGGCGCCGACTTCGTCTGGGTGGGACTTGGCATGCCCAAACAAGAATTATGGATGCGTCGGGCAGCCGATTACCTCCCCGGGGCTGTCCTGCTGGGAGTAGGGGCGGCCTTTGACTTCATCGCCGGCACCACTCCGCGGGCGCCCGCCTGGATGCAGTCGGCCGGACTGGAATGGCTCCACCGTTTCGGACAGCAGCCGGGACGACTGTGGCGCCGCTACCTCGTCAACAATCCGGCCTTCATGGCCCTGCTCGCTGCCCAGGTCATCCGACGGAAGACATCCCGCAGCAATTAGCCACCGCGGTCACTTGGACCTGATCGCCTGCTCGTACACGTCAATCAATCCCGCCAACGCCAACTCCGGCGTGTACCTTGTCTCGAAGACCCGCCGGGCAGCTCGCCCCGCTTGGTCAACCCAGTCGGCATCTTCCAACCCGGCGAGGGCGGCGGCCCACGAATCAGCATCTCCAGCTTCAGCTCGAAGGACCGCTCGATCGTCGTGGGCCGTCTCGGGAATGCCGCCGAGTGACGAAATGACCAGGGGCAAGCCTGCCGCCAACGCTTCCAGCAGTACCATCGGCTGGCCTTCGTAGACGACCGAGGGGAAGGCCAGCGCGCGAGCCCTCAGCATGTAGTCCGCTACCTCGGCGCTCGACGCCGACCCGACGAATCGCACCGACGATTGCGACTGCTTTTCGAGTTCTTGTCTCAACGGTCCATCGCCGATAACGACCAGTTCGAGCCCGACGGGAGCCGCCCGACGCCACGCTTCCAGGAGGGTTCGAATCCCCTTCTCAGCACTGATCCGACCCACTACCACCACCATCTTGCTCGCCGACGGTTCCCCGTAGCGTCGACCGGGATCGTCGACGAAGTTCTGCTTCACTCGGAGCTTCTCCGGGGACAATCCTCCCGCCAGAAAACGATCGCGAGCGAACTCCGTCAGAGCCAGCAGAGAATCAACCGAATCCCACGTCCTCAACCTGCGATGCAGGTCAATGGTGGACGCTGCAATAGTGGAAGCCGCTCTGGAATCGCGATAGCAGGCGTGCTGCACGCCATGCCAGGGATGAGACCCGACGCAATCTTCGCATGGCTTTCCGTCCCGAAAGAGCATGGCGTTGACACATAACAGCCGGTAGTTGTGGAGCGTCATCACTATCGGCACATCGAGCTTCGCCAACACTCGGATGCTGGCCGGTGACAGCGCCCACCAGGTGTTGTGAATATGGACAACGTCGGGACGGTGTTCTTCGGCGGCGCTTCGAAGCCGGCCGGCCGCCCTCAGGTTCCACGGTGCAGCCAGCAACGTGAGACCCGCACTCAGTGTTTCGTCGGGGTTGGAAGTGTGGAACTCGACAACGTCATGGCCGGCGGATCTCAGCAATGCTGCTTCCCGGGCGACGACCGTGTCCTCGCCCCCAGCCTGCCGATAGCGGTTGTGGACTTGAAACACCCTGAGCGAACGCATCAACCCTCGCCTGTCGTGACGGTACGTCATCCGAAGCCAAGCGGCTTCAGCGGCGTTTTTTCTTGCTCTCCCGCTCCTGGGCCACGGTTGCCCCGAGGTCGCCAAGAATATCGACCATCGACCCTTCCGACACCGTCATCTCTCTACGCAACGGCGAGCGGTTGTACAGATAGCCAAAGACGGTGACGCCGATAAGACCCAGTCGGGTATGGGCTTCTTCGAGTTGGCCGGTCGAGGATTTGTGCCCGACGATCACCAGAGCACCGTCGACATAGGCCGCCAGCGTGCTGGTGTAGGCAACCTGCAACAAAGGCGGAGCGTCGACCAGGACGACGTCGTATTCATCCTTGATCGTTTCGAAGAGCTGCTTGACCTTTGGTGACCGGAGAAGATCGGCGGCGACCACCGGTTGGCGTCCCCGGCTCATCAGCGACACCCTCAGGTCGGGTCCGACACTCACCGGGCGGATGGCTTCGGAGAAAGGCAATCCGGCGCTGACAATATCGGTCAGGCCGGGTGCCAGGCCGGGACCGTCATCGGCCAGCAGGGATGTGAGGTCCTGGTTCCCGAAGTCTGCGTCGATGAGCAGCACTCTCGTTCCCTCCCGGGCGGCGGCCAGCGCCAGGTTGGCCAGCACCGTGCTCTTCCCCGTTCCAAGCGTCGGAGAGATCACAACTAGAGACTTGGCCCCTTCGCGGGTGAGCCGTAGCTCCAGCGAGGCGGCCGCAAATCGGAAGGATTCCGCCGCGGCAGAACGCGGAGCGTCCCGTACCGGAAGGCGAGTCTTGAGCCCCTCTTCGGAGAAATCGGAAACATCGGCCAACAGCGGGGCGCCCAGGACGGCTTGCGGTTCAGCGCGATCGTGGAAGACCCGGCGACGGGTGGCCAGCAGGTAGGCCAGACCCATACCGGCGATGAGACCTCCCAACAAGGCAACAGCCAGAGTGCGGCCGGACCCGGCATCGCCGGATGGCTCGGCAACTTGAGCCGGTGAGAAATAGGCAACCACGTTGGGAGCTAGTTCGAGATCGACCGAGATTTGATCCTTGCGCTCGAGTAGAGCGGCCCGCCGGGCTATCAGCTGATCCTGTTCAACCCTCAGATCGTCCAGGGCGCTGTCTTCTTGACCGAACGCAGCCACGATCTGATAGGTGCTTATGACATCTCGTAGATCGATGAGCTGCTGACGAACGACGTCCTGGCGGGTGGTTGTGGCAGTCGGCAATTCGGCTTGCAGCTTCGCAACTTCGGCAAGAGCATCCTCATACTGCGCGGCGAGATCAGTCCGCACCGTGTCTTCGGCATTAGCCGAGGATATTGCCGCATCGAGCACGGCGGCTCTCTCGTCGAGTGTTCTGAGCTGCGAGTCAATGCGCTCGATCGCATCTTCGGTTGCCTGAGTCGTCTCGTCGGAAACCAACTGCTGATAGGCAGCCGCCAGGGCGTTGGCTCCGGTGATCGCGACGTTTTGATCGGTATCCGCAAAGATCACTTCGACGAGGTCGCTATTGGTGGAACCGGAGACAACCGAAAAATCGAGGAGGTCTTGGGCAGAGAGATTGGCCCCACTTTCGGTCGCCATATCGCTGGCCAGTTGGGCGACAAGTCCGGACTGCAGGATCTCGACCTGGTTGGCAACGAATCGTTGATCGCTTCCAGATGCCCCCAGGTCCAGGCCGCCGCCGGTCGCTTGGACCACCATCGAGGACTGGGCAACGTAGAAAACCTGAGGCGGGTTGACTGCCAGGTATACAAAACCAAGCGCCACAGCCAGCGCCGTCACAATCAAGACCAACCAGCGGAAGCGCCATGCCGCGCCTAAGAGGGTCGGTTCCACCCGAACGTTGTCGCTCAACAAGACCTCACTTCAAGAACGCCGACGGAGAGTAGTCGCCCCGGACGGCAACAGCCACATCAACTTCCGCTCTCCTCGATCCCGGTCACGCCGAGCACGCGAATCCGCCAATCGCCCGATGAAGACACCGACAACCGGTAGGCGCCGGCCCCCGCGAATTCCTGCCTGCCCGGACCAAGACCCTCCTGGGTCAGTGTCTCAATATCATTGCCGTCAGAAGACCGAACAATTATCTCAATCGAAGCTGAGGCCAAACCGTCCAGCTCCCAGGCCAAAACCCAATCCGTGGCGACAACGAATACCCCGGTGGAATGGTCGCCGGTCCCATCGAAGGTGCGAATCAGCACCTCGCTGGATTCGGTGGTCACCGTCGAACTCGACGATTCATCGTCGGAAAGCAGCGCGGCGACCCCCAGGGGGATCAAGGCAACCAAAATCACCATGACCAAGGCGCGCAGGAGTTTCATCCAACGTCGGATACGGAGGCGCCGGGTCCGTTCCACGGCCGGATTGATCGGTTCACCCATCGTGGTCATATGAATACAACGCTACCCGACGTTTGGGCGTCTTCACATTTCAGTTTCGCCGATTTGAGGGCAATCAGGGCGATTGAGAATCCGTTCGCTTCCGGAAAGCCACCATCGCCCCAGGTGAACTGGGCTCAACGAACCTCGCCCGTGCCGATGTCGAGGGCGGGGAGTAACGACCCGACTTGAGATCAGACACGAACCGAACCACGTCAGGGAGAAGTGGTTGCCGGCCATCGCGGAACACAACCCAGCCGTTGTCCACCAATTGCGGCCACCAATTCTCGAATTCCCGGCGGATGCCGTCGTAGCTGGCGCACGCGTCAAAAAACAACAGATCAAAGGTCTCGTCCGCATTCCAGGTTCGGGTATCCCCCGTCAGTAGGTCAACGGAGTCCCGCAAACCGAAACGACTCAAAGCAGAATCGAGCGCGGCCACGAAACCAGACGAGTCGGAAGTGAAGACACCTCGGGTTGGTCGATCTGCGGCACCGGGCATCCGGGACTCCACCGAAGCCTGGCACTCTTCCAGGCTGTCGTTGTCGATCGATACGACGTGAGCACCGGCGGCCGCCAACAAAATCGTCGCTCCACCCTTGTAGCGGCCCAACTCGGCGACTCGCGGATGATCCAACGATCGGACGAGACGGTAGAGGAACCCCGCCTCGTCGATTTGGAGCCGGATGAGCCCATGGTTGGCCGGATTGGACGAAAAGAGCCACAGGAGGTCGTCGAACTCACCAATCGCCTCGGGGGCAGATTCCAGCGCTCTGGCCAAGGTTGCCTCCGAGACGGCCAGTTGATCCTCCAGAGCGTGAAAAACGGCTGCGCGCGCTTTCTCATCCGTCATCCACAGTCTCTGCAGCCTGGCCAGCTGCGGGTGACGTCCCAAGGCAAGGAGAGTGGAGCGTATCCACTTCTTCACAAGCCAGTACCCCAGCGTGCTCCGACGATCATTCTGCATCGAAGCCTACGCCCTCGAAGGGCCGGCCGGCTCAGATTGGCGGAAGCGCACTCTGGCCCCGCCACTTCCGTGAAGAGGCTGTGGTCCGTCTCGAGTCACATTCCCGGGCTAGGCGGATCGCTCCAGGACCAGACCGGCCAGATGCTCACCAATTGCCAACGAGGCGGTGGCGGCCGGCGACGGGGCGTTGAGGACATGCAGAGCCCGGGGCGACTCCTCGATCGAAAAGTCGTCGAGCAGGTTGCCCTGGCGGTCCATCGCCTGAGCCCGCACCCCGGCGCCGGCCCGAACGACGTCATCGGTTTGAATGGCGGGCACCAGCCGTTGCAGGGCGGACACGAATGCCCGTTTGCTCGCCGAACGAACCATCTCCCCGATCCCGGTCTTCCAATACCGGCGAGCTACCACCCACAGTCCCGGGTTCCGAAGGGTTTCCCAGAGGTCGGACCCATCAATCGATCCCCACCGGTATCCCTCCCGGGAGAGGGCCAACACCGCGTTCGGGTCCTGCTTCGATATCGCCAGAGACGGTCTTCGTGAAGTGCACTCCGAGAAAGGGAAACCGGGGGTCGGGCACGGGGTAGATCATGCCGTTGACCAGACCAGCCCGATCATCCTTGATCTCGTAGTACTCGCCACGGAAAGGAACGATCTGAACCTGCGGATCGGCTCCGGCCATCCGAGCCACCCGATCACACTGCAATCCGGCGCAATTGACCAGGTATCCGGCTGATAGGTCGCCGGTGGAGGTACTGATACCGATTCCTGTGGGGCCGTTGGCGATTGACAGGACCTCAGATTTGAGTCTCACGGTCCCGCCCATTCGCTCCAGGCGAAGTGCCATCGCCTCTGCGATTTGCTGGAAATCGACCGAAGCCGTGCCGGGCACGTGCAGACCGGCCACGCCGGCGGCGTTGGGCTCGATCTCGCGGATCCCGCTCGGATCCAACTGACGAAGCCCTTCGACCCCATTGGCCATTCCCCGCCGATGGATCTCCTCCAGGGCCGCCACCTCTTGTGGTTCGACTGCAACCAGGATCTTGCCGAAGGCCTCGTAGGCGAGGCCTTCGCTCTCGCAGAAGGTGCGCAGCTTGTGGACCCCATCGACGCAGAGTTTCGCCTTCAGCGATCCGGGTTTGTAGTACACGCCGGAGTGGACCACGCCACTGTTGTGTCCGGTCTGGTGTTGACCAAGTCGGGCTTCTTTTTCGAGCACCACCAGCTGAAGTTCCGGCTTTGCCTCGAGCAAACCAAGACCAGTGGCCAGCCCGACGATGCCCCCGCCGATTATCGCTACGTCGTATTCGTCACTCATAGCGGCCATGGTATTCGGGTGGGCCGCCCGCAAGCGAAACGCGAATTGGGTCTCAGGTGACAGGTTCCAGGTTTCAGGTTCCAGGTTTCTGGTCTCAGCACCAATGAACCGGGCGCGACCTACGAAGTACGACTTGCCAAGTACAAAGTACGAGGTACGAAGTACCTCTCCTAAACCAGATCTTGTTCGCGGATCCCGAACGAGGGGTGACGAAGTCTGCACAGCGCCAGCTTCTCGAGTTGGCGAATCCGTTCACGAGTCAGGCTGAACTCGTCGCCGATCTCCTCGAGCGTCCGGGGGACGCCGTCGTAAAATCCGTACCGCAAGGCCAGGATGCGGCCCTCACGATCAGGAAGCCGCTCAATCGACACTCGCAGGCTTTGGGCCACGTCGAGTTCCTCGGTGATCTGCACCGGGTCGGTGGCGTCCTCATCTTCGATGAAGTCGCCCAACTGCGCCCCGTCTTCACCAACGGGCTGCTCCAGGGATACCGTGTCGGCAACTCCCAGCGCCAACTCGACCTTGTCGACGGTGACACCTGCCTCCTCGGCAATTTCTTCGGGCTTCGGGTCACGACCCAATTCCGCTTTGAGGCTCGCCTGGGCGGCACGCACCGCAGCCAGCGTGTCGTGCAGATGGACCGGAATCCGCACGGTACGGGACTTGTCGGCGATGGCCCTGGTGATGGCCTGGCGGATCCACCAGGTGGCGTAGGTGGAGAACTTGAAGCCTTTGCGCCAGTCGAACTTCTCGACTGCGCGGATCAGACCGAGGTTTCCCTCCTGAATCAGATCGAGGAAATCGATGCCTGAGGTGTTCGCATAACGGCGGGCATTGGCGACGACCAGACGCAGGTTGGCGGTCAAGAAGGCATCCTTGGCTTCTTTGCCGTGCCGGGCTTTGCGTCGCAGTTCGATCTCCTGCTTCTTGTCCTTGTATTCCCCGGCCTCCAACCGAATAGCCGCGTCTTCGCCGGTTTCGATCTTTTGGGCGAGCTCGACTTCCTGCTCGGCGGTCAGCAAGTCGTACTCGCCGATGGCGGTCAGGTACTGGCTGACGAGGTCCGTAGTAAGACGGCCTCGCTCATCGGTCAGCTTGTTCCGCTGACGATCGCGCTCACGTTCGCGCCGAACCCGTGCTTCAGACTTGGGGTCGGCGCCGTTTCCGTTGCCGTTGGAACGGACGCGGCGCGTCTTCTCAGCTGCTGGCATGTTGGGGTGTCCTCCGGTCAAGGGGTGGGCTCGATTGGAAACGTTTCCATTCGAGGCATCGGATGCAATATGACATATATATGCCGGTTTGTGAACCCCCTTTTTTTTGTTCAGGGGTTCCCGAACGATCACCAATGGTTTCCACCATCAAGAAAGCTCAACCTGCATATGGCTTGATTCGCACGTGACCAACCATCGGCAGGAGACGAAATAGCTTGACCACCGCGCTGACCGGTTCTAATCGCAGGAGCTCACTACGGTCTTGCCATGCCCAATCGCCTTGCCGAAGAAACATCTCCATACCTGCTCCAGCACCAGAACAACCCCGTTGATTGGTACCCGTGGGGAGAGGACGCCCACCAAAAGGCCCGCCTCGAAGACAAACCCATCTTGCTCTCCGTCGGATATTCGGCCTGTCACTGGTGCCACGTGATGGCGCACGAATCGTTCGAAGACCCCGAGACGGCTCAGTTGATGAACCAACTCTTCGTAAACGTCAAAGTCGATCGTGAGGAACGACCCGACGTGGACGCCATCTACATGGAGGCGGTCCAGCGGTTGACCGGCCGCGGCGGATGGCCCATGACCGTGTTCTTGACCCCCGAGGGTGAGCCTTTCTATGCCGGCACGTACTTCCCCAAGGACGATCGGCCGGGGATGCCGTCCTTCGGGCGGATCATGCAGGCCGTCAGTGACGCCTGGCGGAATCGCCGCGACGAGGTGCAGACCCAAGCCGACCGGCTGGTCGCGACCATCGACCAAACGCTCCCCCCGACCGCGCGAGCTGCCGGGTCAATCGGCGCTCGTGGACGCCCTGGAAGTCTTCCGAGGTCTCTTCGACGTCGAGCGTGGGGGCTTCGGTGGGGCGCCCAAGTTCCCCCAGGAACCGGTCCTCGAGTTCCTCCTGCGGGTCGGTGACCAGCCGTGGGCCGATGGCGCCCTCGACATGGCCCACTCCACCTTGATGAAGATGGCGCAAGGGGGCATCTTCGACCACGTAGGCGGAGGTTTCGCCCGGTACGCGGTTGACCGGAATTGGCTGATTCCCCACTTCGAGAAGATGCTCTACACCAACGCCCAGCTCGCCCGCCTCTATCTACGGGCCGGGCAGATGACCGATGAAGCCGCGGTTCCGGGCAGTTGCCATCGACACGCTTGAATACATGATCCGAGACCTGCGGTTGCCGGGAGGTGGGTTCGCGGCCGCCGAGGATGCAGATTCGGAAGGTGTCGAAGGGAAGTTCTATGTGTGGTCCGACAGCCGAGTTTCGCTCCATCGTCGGCGACGACCCAGCCGCGCCGGCTGGGTCCTATTTTGGGGTGACCCTGGACGGCAACTTCGAAGGCGCCAATCACCTCTACGAGGCCCGCCCACCTGAGCAGGTGGCCGCCGAACTCGGGATAGCTCCGGAGGAAGTCGTCGCCGCCGTGGGCGCAGCCCGACCAGGCTGCTCGAGGCCCGGAATCGACGAATCCGCCCAGGGCTCGACGACAAGGTGGTCACTTCGTGGAATGGGATGGCCATCCGGGCCCTCGCCGAAGCCGGCGCCGTGCTGGACGACGGACGGTACGCTCGATCTCGCCGTCCAGGCCGCTCAATTCCTGCTTGATACACAACCGCGCCGAAGACGGGCGGTTGCTACGCAGCTGGGGAAAGGGCCGCTCCGGCCGGCCCGGATTCAGCGAGGACTACGCGGCTCTGGCTCGTCGGGCTGTTCACTCTGTACCAGGCGACCGGCGAGGCGGATTGGTACCGCGAGGCAATGGCGCTGGTCGAGCAGATGGTCGACCTTTTTGCAGCTCAGGACGGAGGATTCTTCACAACCGGAAACGACGCCGAAGCTTTGGTCACCAGACCCAAGGACCAGTACGACAGCCCCCACCCTTCCGCCAACTCGATGGCCGCGGAGGCTTTGCTGATTGCCTCGCTGTACACGGGTGACGCCGACCTGCGGACCCTCGCCGAGAGCGCGATCCGGGCGGGAGGTCGCCTCATCGAAGGAGCTCCCACCGGGGTAGGACACTTGTTGGCCGTGCTCTCATCGCTGCTGCTTCCACCCCGCGAGGTGGCAATCGTGGGACCGGAGGCCGACCGATTCGCCCGGGCCGTGTGGGAACAATTCCGCCCGGATGTGGTTATCGCCCTGGACCGCTCCGGTGACGGAGCATCTGCGATCCCTCTGCTGGCCGGTCGGGATGGCGGTGCCGGGACTCGTGCTTTCGTGTGCCGCAACTTTGCCTGCGAGCTTCCGGTCACCGACCCGGAAACCCTTCGCCAACAACTAGACGCCTAACTCGCAGCTCGTAGCTCGCAGCTCGTTGTCCCAAACGGGCCTTTTGGCCCTGGCAGCGGCGCGGAATGGGGGGCACGGTAGAGACAGCCTGACAAAGGGCGATGTGGTGGATCGTGATGTCATCCTCTTGATCGTCGCGATTGTGAGTGCGTTCGCCGCGGCTGTCGCTCTTGGCCTTCTCATTCACAGGGTTGCTCGACGTCTGGCTGCCCGGCGCTTCAGCTCTGCAGAGAGACGCAACCAGTGTTTCTGGTGCGGGACTATCCACCGCCAAGAACCCGCCGACCATGAGATGGCCAAGGAATGGCTGCAATGCCGATCGTGCGGCCAGAAGGTGCATGACCACTGTCACCACCAAATCAGAGCGATGCAGGCTGATTGGGTCTGCCCGTACCCCGAGGCTGTTTTGACCTGTCCGGCTTGCGGTCGCCGGTCGATCAACGATGAGTCCTGCGCCAATATGGCCAAGCTGGCCAAGGAACTGGCCAAGTACGCCAACAAGGCAGATGCCCGACCGCCCGGTGCCGAAACCTAGGCAACCAGCTCGCGTTTCTCGTGCTCACTGAGAAGCTCGGCCCCGAAGACCACGAGGGCAACCCAGACGAGGTCCGCCAGCAGTAAATGCACCAACTGCAGCCAGACCGGGGTGAGCAACGCAATGTTGAGCGCCCCGGCCACCAGCTGCGCCCCCACCAGGACGAGGATCGCCAGCGAAGCTGGCCTGCCTCGGCCGGTCATCCCAAACCGTCGGGCCAGCCAGACGAGGTACACACCAACCGCAATGGCCACGATCGGGTGGGCCACCCGCAGATTGGTGAGAAAGTGCTCGGCTCCGGTGAAATCCTCCCTCAGGCCTCCAATCAAAGACTCCGGTGGAAACAGAGTGTCGGCCAGCGCGGTGATGGCCCCGGTGGCGGCAATCAGCACCACTCCGACCCCGCCGACAACCCACCGGCGGGCAAACCGGCGGTCTCGGTCAAATCGCAGCGAGCCGCCCCCAGACACCCACCAGGCGGTCAGAGTCAAGGCACCCAGCAACAGAAGGGTGTTGACCAGATGCAGTGGAACCGCCAGCCGTCCGAGCCACCGAAGCATCGTCGGCGACCCACTCGTACAGCACGATCACCGCTCCGATCAACGCTTCGCCGATGATGAACACGCCTGAAAAGGCGGCACCGCGCCGGAGCCGCGGTGACCGGACGGATAAGCTCCGCCAGATGCGCCAGACCAGAACCGCCACCAGGATCAGCGCCAGGCCGCTGGTCACCCGGTGTGTGAACTCGATTGCCCTCGCGTCCTCGAGGTCGGACGGAATGAACTCCCCGTTGCAGCTGGGCCAATTGGCCCCGCAACCGGCCCCCGAACCTGTGGCCCGCACGTACGCGCCAAAAACGATCACGCCGACATTCACGATCAAGGTTGCCCAGACGAACTTGGCAAGCGAGCGCATGGGAAGACAGTAATCAGTTGTCAGTGGTCAGTTATCAGCAACCAGGTCCAGTGACCTTGGTGGGAACGAGCCCCCCTCCCCGGCTTCGCCGGTACTCCCCCCTTCCCGACGAGCTGCGCAGGTCAGGGGGGAGACGCACCTGGGAACTGGTAACTGGAGACTGGTTACTAAATTGCTGCCTCGTGGCTATCTATGAAAGTGCCGTCGAGGCGATCGGACACACCCCCCTGATCCGCCTCGCCCGGCTCCACCCGCCCGGCAATCTGGTCGCCAAAGCCGAGCACGTGAGTGTCGGCGGGTCGATCAAAGAGCGCATCGCCGTGACCATGATCGATCGAGCCGAAGAGCTCGGATTGCTCGACCGGGCGGCACCATTGTTGAACCGACCAGCGGAAATACCGGAGTCGGCCTGGCGATTGTCGGGGCGGTGCGGGGCTATCGGGTCATCTGCACGGTCCCCGACAAGGTGTCCAAAGAAAAGCAGGACCTGCTCAAAGCGTACGGAGTCGAGGTGATCGTCACCCGTACCGAACTGCTGCCCGACCATCCCGACTCCTACTACGGCGTTGCCCGACGGATCGCATCCGAAATCCCTGGCGCCTACCACCCCGATCAGTACTCGAACCCGGCCAACCCCGAAACCCACTACATGACTACAGGACCAGAGATCTGGGCAGCAAACAGACGGGCAAGTCGGAGCACGTGGTCATCGGGGTAGGTACGGGCGGCACGATCACCGGCATCGGACAGATACCTGAAAGAGCAGAATCCGGATATTCTGATGGTGGGGGCCGACCCGGAGGGTTCCATTTTCACTGCTCCTTCGATCCGAAGACGTCCACCAGTACCTGGTCGAGGGTGTAGGCGAGGACTTCTGGCCGGAGACATACGACGGATCCGTCGTGGATGAGTTCATCAAGGTCAACGATCGCCAGTCTTTCGCGATGACTCGACGCCTGGCCCGCGAGGAGGGCCTTCTGGTAGGCGGCTCGTGTGGCCTAGCGGTTCACGCCGCTCTTCAGGTCGCGGCCCAGCACCCCGACCGCCTGGTCGTGGTCATCCTCCCCGATTCAGGTCGGGGCTACCTGTCGAAAGCTTTCAACGACGAGTGGCTGCGACGACCACAGACTTCTGGAGAAGTAATGCGGTTTGAAACGGATGCCATCCATGCCGGCCAAGAACCCGATCCCACCACCGGAGCGGTGACCGTACCTATCTACGCCACCAGCACTTTCGTCCAGGATGGCCCCGGACAGCATCGCGGCTACGAATACTCCCGCACCGATAACCCCACCCGCCACGCTCTGGAAGTGGCCCTGGCCGCCCTGGAAGGGGTTCCTTCCGACTCGGGCGGAGGCGCCGTGGCCACCGCCTCCGGGATGGCGGCCACTGCCCTCGTCGGATACCTGCTGCAGCCAGGCGACCACGTGCTGCTCCCTAACGACGCGTACGGCGGCACCTTCCGCTTCTTCGCCCAGGTCCTGGCAGAACAAGGGGTTGCCTGGTCGGCCGTCGACATGACCGACCGCCGACTCCTGGAGACAGCAGTGCGACCGGAAACCAAGTTGGTGTGGGTTGAGACCCCCACCAACCCGCTGCTGCCGGCTGGTCGATATCGGTCATGCCGCCACGGTGGCCCATCTGCCGGCGCCCGTCTGGTGGTGGACAACACCTTCGCCACCCCCTATCTGCAACACCCTCTATCCGCGGGCGCCGACATCGTCCTCCACTCGACCACCAAGTACCTGGGCGGCCACTCAGATACCGTCGGCGGCGCTTTGGTAACCGCCGACCCTGACCTGAATGAGCGGTTTCGCTTCTTGCTCAACGCGGCCGGACCGGTGTCCGGGCCTTTCGACGCCTGGTTGGTGTTGCGAGGGCTCAAAACCCTGGCGGTCCGCATCGAGCGGCATTGCACAAACGCCGCCCGAGTTGCGCGCTTCCTCCGCGATAACCCGGCGGTAAGCCAGACCATCTACCCGGGTCTGGTCGATCACCCCCAGCACGACTTGGCGGCCCGCCAGATGGCGGGATTCGGTGGCATGGTTTCGTTTCGACCCGTCGACGGGACTTCTGCCGCCAAGCGCATCGCTTCCTCCACCCGGTTGTTCCTCCTCGCCGAGAGCTTGGGAGGAGTCGAATCCCTGATCGAAGTGCCGGCGCTGATGACGCATGCCTCCGTCCAGGGCACTCCCCTCGAAGTACCTGACGATCTCGTCCGCCTCTCCGTCGGTCTCGAGCACATCGACGACCTCCTCGAAGACCTGGACCAGGCGCTGGGGAGTTCTTAGTTTCCAGTTTCTAGTTTCTAGTTTCTCGTTTCTCGTTTGTCGCGTTCCTGAAGAGTGGTCTCTCGCGGTTTGGGGCCGACGGAGAACCCACGGCGTTGGCTTGTTTTCAATCCCCCCTCCCGCTGGCGGGAGGGGGTCAGGGGGAGGGTGGAAAAGAGCCATCCGCTATTCGCCATCCGCTTTCCGCTCCCACCCTCTCCGCTTCGTCGCCTTCGGCAACTCCGCGCCTCTCCCGCCAGCGGGCGAGACAAACCAATCCCCCGCCTCCGACCCGCGGGAGGGTCTTCGCTCGCAGCTCGTTTCCACCCTCTCCGCTTCGTCGCCTTCGGCAACTCCGCGCCTCTCCCGCCAGCGGGCGAGGCAAAACAATCCCCCCTCCTCCCGCTGGCGGGAGGGGTCAGGGGGAGGGTGGAAAAGAGCCATCCGCTATTCGCCATCCGCTTTCCGCTCCCACCCTCTCCGCTTCGTCGCCTTCGGCAACTCCGCGCCTCTCCCGCCAGCGGGCGAGGCGAAAACCATCCCCCCCTCCCGCTGGCGGGAGGGGGTCAGGGGGAGGGTGGAAGGGCAGTCATCGGTCACTGGTTCTTGGCTCCTAGCAGGCAGCTCGCAGCTCGCAGCTGGCTAACTCCCGTTGGTCCTCAGGGAGAGACAGGTCAGGCCGCCGTCGGCCTTTTCGAACTCGGACACGTCCACGGTCGTCACCTCGTAGCCAGCCGCCGCGACCACACCCTGCAACGCCTCTTTCGAGGCCGGGATCAAAATGCTGCTGTTGGGAAGGACCAGGACATTGACCTCGCTCTCTCCCCTCACCCAGCACACCTCATAGCTGTCGAACACCATGGGATCGAAGTGCCCGGGCGCGGCGACCAGCGTTCTATCGTCCAGGGCGGTGACCACCGACTTGAGGTGGAGGGTGTTTCGCACCGAGACCGGAATCGTCTCTATACCTTGCTCGGCCGCGATGGCCGCCAGCTGTTGTATCCCGTCGTCGTTGGTGCGGGCTGAGCGACCTACAAAGAGGCGGTTACCGATCCGCAAGACATCCCCGCCCTCCAGGGTTCCCGGCGCTTCGATTGTGCGGATGTCGAATCGATCCTCGAGAGCTTCGCCCACCCCGACCACCTCAGCCCGGCGAGAGGGTGCCCCGGGTCGGGTGAGGACGAGCGTCCCGGCCAACAAAACTCCCGTGTCCTCAATGAACGGGCCATCGGCGAGACCAGACGGCGTATCGAGCGCCTCGAGCTGAAACCCGCCTTCGGCTAGAACGGCGACGTATCGAGCGTGTTGCTCGCGGCCGCGGCAACGTCGATGCCCGCACCAGGTGACCCACCGCTGAGGGCATCGGAGAACGACCTCGGTACCGAACGAACAAAGGCAATTGGGGGAGCCATCGGGCCGAGCCTACCTGTCGGCATTTGATTCAGTGGGTGGACCGCCTCCTGCAATACTCCGCTGTCCGCCGCCGGAAGACGCCGTGTTCAATACATTCGAAATCATCATTGCGCTCCTGGTCACGGCCGCCGCGGCCGCCTTGCAAGGCACCGTCGGCGTGGGGTTTGCCATGGTGTCGGTGCCGATCCTCACCCTCCTCAACAGCGGATTCACCCCAATACCTCAAGTCCTCATGACCTTCCCCATGACCATCTTCATGTTGGTCCGCGAACGCCAACACATCGACCTCAAGGGAGCGGCTTGGGTTCTGACCGGACGGCTCCCCGGAGCAATTGCCGGCGTGTTGCTCCTTGGTTTTCTCGCTCAACGCACCCTGGACGGCGTTATCGCAGGAATCGTCCTGGCCGCGGCAGTTGCCATGGCAGCCGGATGGTCGGTTAGGCAAACGCGCCGCAATCAGATCATCGCCGGCGTGGCCTCTGGTATCTCAGGCACGACCTCAGCCATCGGCGGCCCGCCTTTGGCCTTTCTCTACCAACACAGTCCGGGGGAAACGCTCCGTTCCAGCTTGGCCGCCATCTTCTCGGTGGGCATCACCATCAATGTAACGGCGCTGGCGGTGGCTGGTCAGATCCATCGCGAAGACATCACCACCGCGGCGATGTTGCTCCCGGCGCTGGCCATCGGCCTCTACTCCAGCCGTTGGATCACGGGCCGCATCGCAGATGCGGCCATCCGGCGCGGAATCTTGATCGTGTCGGCCGTGGCAGGCCTCGCCCTCGCCGTCCGGACCATCATCGGAGCCTAGGACTCACCTCTAGTCCAGATGGTGGTCATCTCCGGGGATCAACATCGGCAGCGTACGACCGAGCACTCGGCGACGAAGCTCGAGCACCTGGTCTCCGTCGACACCCAATTCGATGCCGGCGAGGTATTCCTCGAGCATGACCGGATCCCACAGTTCCCGATCTTCCACGGCCAGTCCTTTCTTCGGACTGCCCCCCGCCGCCACTGATAGTGGTGTTATATCACTTTCCGCGTTCTGATATCAAGAGATTTGTCTCGCGAGCGCGGCAGACCCGGCTAGGCGCCGGCTTTGAAGATCTCCCAAACCTCACCGATCGCGTCGCCCAATCTGCCGAGCGCCCAGAAAAAGACGATGAGGAGGAACACCGCGAAGGCCACCGTCATAGCCGCCCGGATCCAGTAGGTCATCATCTGATCGGGATCATCGAGATATGAGGGCCGAATGGGTTGAGTCGGCGGGGCAGCAACGGGAATCGTCGCAGTCGGTGAAGCCTGCGAGGCCGCGGCCGGCATCATCGGCTCCATGGTCGGAGTCGGTACTTCGAGAGGAGGAGAGATGAGGATCGCGTCCGTTTCCGGCGCCTCCTCCACCTCGTCGACTTCGGTGGCCTGTGCTCCCGCGTCCACTTCTGCGTCATCTCCGGCCTGAGGTACCGCTTCGTCGAGCGTCACGGCCTCTTCATCTTCGGCGGGTCCCGGCGTGGTTTCTTCGAACACCGAAGCTTCCTCGTCCTCTTCCGACGAGACTTCGTCCCCACCAGCAGTTTCCGGTTCTACAGCTTCTTCTTCCTCTTTGTCCCCGCCGACAGTTTCTTCTTCGAATGCCTCCAGGGCACTGCCTCCGACCTCCTCAGGCGCTTCGATCGGAGCTTCAGGAGGTAGACCTACGGCGCTGCGGAGGGTGACTTCGTCAATACCCAGCACCGCAGCCAGCGAACGCACAACGTTCTCGTCCGTGGGTGTCGACGCGCCCCTCTCCCAGCTGCGGATCGCCGAGGAGGAGCGGCCGACCAGCTCCGCCAACGAGGCCTGGCTCAGGCCGAGCTCGGTGCGGCGACCTTTGACCAATTCGGCGAATGATGTATCTGAATTCATCCCGGGTTCCCTGGTTGCGCGTTGCCGTGCGACGCTCAGGTTACCGCGGCACGGGCTCTCAACCTGCGGTGGACCGAAGGTACGCTGCCTTCAGCTCGAGCCGCCACAGATGAGATCCCATGTCTAGACGAACGACCGAAGAAGGGTATCGGATGTCGTTCAACTTCAATGCCTCCCTTTTCAGGGTGCTCGTCCAACATCTGGAGCCGTCACCCGAGGACCGGATCCTGGATGTCGGATGCTCACGGGGCTTCTACCTCAAGGCTTTGGAGGCACACACGAGCCATGTCGTCGGTGTCGATATCAGCGCGGACTCCGTGGCGACGGCCGTCACCGAGAACGTCGAATTGGGCGACGTCACCAACCTTCGCTTCGCCGATGCCACCTTCGACAAAGTCTTTTCGCTCCACACCATCGAACATGTGGCCGACGTCCGGGCCTTTGTCGCCGAGATCTCCCGGGTGCTCAAGCCGGGAGGCTTGGCGATCATCGTCTACCCCTGGGAACTCTTCCGCGGGATGCAAGCCATGGGAGCGGCCATCAGGCTGCACAAGAATCCCTTCATGGCCGGTCGGGTACACGTCCACCGGCTGACGCCACGGCGCGTCAAGGAGCTAGTGGCGGAGTCGCTACTGACGCACCGCGGAAGCAAGCTCGCCCCGGCCCTAGGCCTGCAGTTCATGACCATCCTCGACAAACCAGCCTGAGGTGGGACGGGGCTGCCGCAATCTGATCGACCCGACTGGGCGACCGGACTGCCTTCCCCAGACCACCCATCAGACGTATCTCGAATTGAGCCAGACCGGATAGTCCAGTAGGCAAACGGCACGTCTGGGCTTCTTCTTGATGCGCAAACCGCAGGGATGCATTCAAAAGACCGCTAACCGTCTCTCATAGCCTCGAGGCCATTTGGGTCGTGGTCGGACACGCGTGCAGATCCAGACGGAAATGCGGGGCCGCCAATTGGGCGTTCTCGAAGTACTCGATGTCCTCGACCTCGGATCTCCCGATGAGGCTTGGATTGGCCCACTCGCCGAAAGGTGCCCCGTAGAACCAAACGTAGATGAGGTAAATGAGGTCGTGTCCGGTGTCGATGATCGCGGAGATCTCCGGCCCCGTTCGTCTTTCGACCGGTTCGGGGTCGGCGGTTTGTGTGTACTCGCCTCGAGGTCCGGGCTCGGAGGCGTAGACGAGTCGTCGTTCGCCAACGGTGGCGATGACCTTGGAGCTTTCGTGGTGGTACACGACGGAGTACGCCCGCTTGCTGTCGGCTGGTGCGGACACCTCTCGCAGGTACTCCTGCCATTCGGCCTCCGCGGCTTTAGGGGCGTCTCGCAGATATGGGATGAAGAACCTCACGACTGTCTCCGCCGACCTCTTCTTGCATCACAACACACCCTGGTCCGTTTGAGAAGGAGGAGTACTGCAAAGGTCGGGCGGAGAGCGCGAGCGGCGATCGCCCAAAGCGCTGAAGATGTCCATCTTGAGTATCGATAGACCCGGGCTCCGAGTATACTTGGGTATTCAAGGCGGCCCCAGCCTCAGCTTGTCATCGCCCCGCGGACCTCCCAGAGTTGATCCTCTCCGCCCGCATCGACAATCGCTGTCGCATCAATCAACCGGCGCCACTGGCGACCGTTTGAGAGGATGAGCATTTCATGAGGCATAACAGCGAGCGACCATCGATCGCATTCTTGAGTACCTACCCGCCGACTTCGTGTGGGTTGGCGACGTTCGCGGCCGCTTTGCGCGGGGCCGTCGCCGAAGGGCGGGGCTCCGACGAGGGCCTGGGCGTGGTGAGCTTGGCGGACGGCCAGCGCGGCGAGCTCAAACAGGAAGTCGTACACGAACATCTCAACGGCGACCGCGCTTCCCTGGTGGGGGCGATCGAAGCTCTCAATTCCTTCGACGCGGTGTTCGTCCAGCACGAGTATGGGATCTACGGCGGACCCGACGGCAGCGAGGTTCTCGACCTGCTGGCAGGCTTGGCAATCCCGGCGGTCGTCACGCTACACACTGTGCTCAGCCAACCCAGCCCAAGCCAACGGTCGATCCTGGAGAAGGTGGTCGCCCTGACGGAGCGGACGATCGTGATGAGCGATACAGCCCGCCGGCGACTCGTCGACGGCTACCGGATCGACCCGGCCAAAGTTCGCATGGTCCCGCACGGGGCGCGGGTCAGTCTGAGTGGCCCGTCCTTGGCGAGCGGAACTCGCCCAGTCGTGCTCACGTGGGGCCTCATCGGGCCGGGCAAGGGTTTGGAAATGGCCATCGACGCCGTCGCGGGTCTTCGAGAGCTCCGTCCCCTTCCCCGCTACATCATTTTGGGCAAGACGCATCCCAAGGTCCAGGCGTCCCAAGGCGATGCCTATCTCCAGGGACTCGTCGCCCGGGTCCATGATCTCGGGCTGGATGATGTCGTCGAGTTTGACGGCCGGTATCTCGACACCGACGCTCTTGCCGTGGCGGTCCGCCAGGCCGATCTGGTATTGCTTCCCTACGAGTCCACCGAACAGGTCACGTCAGGAGTGCTGGTCGAAGCTCTCGCAGCAGGCAAGCCGGTCATCGCCACCGCCTTCCCCCACGCCGTTGAGCTCCTCGGTACCGGGGCCGGGATTGTCGTCCCGCATGGTGATGCACTAGCAATGACGGCCGCCCTCCGGAGGGTGTTCACCCATCCCGCGCCCGACGGCCAGGATGGCCGTGGAAGCAAATCTGATCGGATCAACCCTGTACTGGCCTGCCATCGCCCGCCGATACGATCACCTGGCGACCAAGCTGGCAACCCGCCACATCACGACCCGAACTCTCACCACCGCCAAGCGACCCCAGGAAGTCCTTGATGCCTTCGCCCAGGTCAGTTGACGGCCGGCTTAGTCGTCTCGTACCAGGGGAGGAATCTGTGCGGTCGAACCTTTCAACCGGCGTAATCCATACGGGTACTTTGCCGAGGGCTCGGTTCGATCACCTGGGACGGATGACCGATCGTCGGGGCCTTTGGGAACACGCTCGTTTCACCACCCCGCGCCTCGAGCACGGCTATTGCACGGACGACAATGCTCGGGCACTCATCGTCGTGAGCCGTCAGCCCGATCCGTCTTCTGGTCTCGTCGAGCTGGCCGGGGTGTATCTGACGTTCCTGCAAGACGCCCAACTGCCGGATGGTGGCTTCCACAACCGGCGCAGCTCGGACGGGTCTTGGGCCGATGAGGTGGGATCGGACGACTCCCAAGGCCGGGCGCTGTGGGCACTGGGGTCGGTAGCGCGCCTCGGTTTGGCTTCCTGGATGCGTGAAATTGGGCTGGAAATGTTCGACAAGCAAAAAGACTTCCGTTCACCGTCTCCCCGAGCGAATGCTTTCGCAGTGTTGGGGGCCAGCGAAGTGCTGAGTTTCTCGCCTGATCATCGCCCCGCCCGGCAGATTCTGGAGCGGTGCGTCGGCAACCTCCATGTGCGAGATGATGCCCTCTGGCCGTGGCCGGAGGATCGGCTCGCCTACGACAACGCTCGCATCCCCGAAGCCCTTCTGGCGGCAGGTGCGTTCCTCTCCGACGACGGCCTCGTCGCCGCAGGCCTTCGCTTGCTCGAGTGGTTGGTGTCCACGGAAACGCGCGACGGTCAATTCAGCTTCACCCCTGCCGGTGGGTGGGCGCCTGGCGAACCCCGGCCGGGCTTCGACCAGCAACCGGTCGAGGCCACCGCCATGGCTGATGCCTGCCGCCGGGCCTGGTCACTGACCGACGACCGTCGGTGGAGGGATCGGGTCCACCAAGCGGCTCAGTGGTTCCTGGGTGCCAACGACACCGGAGCGACCCTCTACGACCCGCATACCGGGGGTTGCGGGGATGGCCTGGGTCCCGACTACACCAACCTGAACCAGGGGGCCGAGTCAACCCTCGCCGCTCTGGCGGCGCTACAGCAGGCAGAAGGAGTTGATCGGACCGAGGCGCGCCGGAGGGCAAGGTCCGTGGCCTGAGCCCTGCGGGTCGCCTACGCTCTGCTCTGGCGTTTCCGCGCACAGCCAACGGCGCCGACAGTCAGAGACAAGCGATCCACAACATGAACCCAATCCCGTCACGCGCACCCCGGTGCGGCTCACTCCCGATCCGCCAGCGCGTGATCACCAAACCGTTCTTGCCGGGGAAGCAGGTCTTTCCAGACGGGCGGTCACGCGTGCAGCTCATCATCAAGCGGATCCTGGCCATGTCGGAGCAGGAGGTGACCTCCACTCTGAAGCCGCCCAGGACCGGTTTGCAGGCCGGCACGAAGACCTCAGCAGCATTCTCGAGGGCAACTTCGCGTTGGTGGCCGGGCACATTGACCCCAACGATCTCTCCCGGAACGACGTTTGCTGATCGGGGCATACTTCACTCACGAGTACTCGATTGAGGCGGCTTCCCTCAGCAATCCGTCGATTGTCCCGGCCCCCGATCAGGTTGGTCTGGATCCGGGGGAACAACGGTTCGTCATGAGTCTGCGGGCAATCGGCGAGGGACACGTCTCGTCCGTCGAGTTCCGCTCGGGCGTGATCGACGCCCACGGAAAGATCAAGATGGACGAGCCCAGTCGATACGCCATGACCGCCCGTCGCAGGTCCCCTATCTACGACAAACACGTCTTGTCGACCAAGCTCGAGGAGTTGGGGGCGTTCAATGACATCATCTCGCATGTGTCTCGATCCGCTTCCTTCTCATTTCACTTTCGAGCAGCTCGAGGCGGCTATCGGGGATCTCGATCGCCAGGGCGTGGATCGTGCCGTCGCCTTTCAGACCATCAAGGTCATCCACTGGCTGGCGTCTTCGAACTACGCGAGCACCTTCCCGACAGATTCCGAGATCTCGGAACGAGTGATGTTCCCGGCGGGCCCGACGGAGAGCCACGGGATGGAAGACGCCCGCTTCGTTCGTTTCACTGATGACGACGGGGTGGTGGTCTATTTCGCCACCTATACGGCGTTCGACGGGATCCAAATCCTTCCCGCAACTCATAGAAACCCCGGACTTCGTGACTTTTCGTGTCGCCACCCTCAATGGAAACGCGGCGCACAACAAGGGCATTGCCCTGTTCCCGCGCAAGATCGACGGCCGTTTTGCGGCCCTGGCCCGCCAGGACAACGAGAACAACTACCTCATGCTCTCAGACAACGTACGTTTCTGGCACGAAACCGAGAAGATCCAGGAACCCGAACGCCCTTGGGAACTCGTGCAACTCGGCAACTGCGGTTCGCCGCTGGAGACCGAGGCCGGGTGGTTGGTGATCACCCATGCAGTGGGACCGCTGCGCCGCTACACGTTGGGAGCCATCCTTCTCGACATCCAGGATCCGTGCCGCCTCATCGGCCACCTGAACGAGCCACTGCTCGAACCAGCCGAAGACGAACGCGACGGATATGTGCCCAACGTCGTGTACTCGTGCGGGAGCATGATTCACGGGAACCATCTCGTTCTTCCCTACGGGTTCTCGGACGTCGGAGCCGGCATTGCCACCGTGCCACTCGACGATCTCCTCACCCGGCTTACGGAGCGTTAGTCACTTCACTCGTCCGATAGCGACGGTAGAGACACGCGAGGTGCTCACCAGGCGTGGAATAGAAGTCGTCCGGTGCAATATCGATCCAGGAGTAGCCGTCAGGGCCGGCGACTTGGTCTACTCCGGTGAACGCCTCCACAACCTCCACAGACGGTTTGGGTGAACCATCGGCTCGCCAAAGTCCGAACGAACGCTCGTGGGTCGCAATGTCGAAAGGAGGTTCGACCCAGATGGCCGGGACGTAGTCCGTGTAACACCACAGCATGGCCCCGGTGCAACCGGCCCCGCGGAGAGCGAATAGGGCTCGTTCCGTGTAGGCGGCTGCGGCTCGCTCTTCGACGAGCACCGCAGGCCTGTCCCGGCAGACTTCCTCCCCCTCCGGACCAGCCCGCGGACAGGTCGGCAAGCCGAACTCTGAGAAGAGAACATCAGGACCCCCTCCCAGCCAGCGGGTCAGGTGGGCTAGGAAGGGCAGCAAGTGCTCATCTGTGGGACCCTCCGCCCAGCGAGCGTAGATCGGGTAGCCGTGCATGGTTAGGAAATCGCACTCCTCGGCGGCCTCCCCCGGACCGAGCATCCGGTCCTCTTCCAGGTCCTCCATGTGCAGGCCGATGGTTACGAGAACTGCCGGGTCGGCGGTGCGAATCGCCGCGGTCATTTGCTTCAACCAGTCCTGAGCCGACGATCGGTTCGGCGGTATCACGCAGTTCGAGTTTTCGTTGCCAAGGTCCCACGCCCACACCGCCTCGTGGCCGGCCAGCGCGGTCGCCGCTACTCCCGCCAGCAGCGCTTGGGCCCGCCCGACCTCTGGATCCGCGTACCAGTTCCGCAAGCCCGCTCGGGTGATCTTGCCCCCTGACATCACCCGGAAGCGGTCGTCGCCATCCGAGCCACCGAGGGCCCAGGCCGGGATCCAGTTCACTCCGCTCATGTGGCCGGTGAAGAGAGTGGGCATCAAGGCCAAGCCCGCCCGCCCGGCCAGATCCGCCGCCGTGATCAGCCGTTCGAGCATTCCGGTGTGCACGCTCTTCGGGGTGGGCTGAAAATCCTCCCAGGTGAGGAACACTCTGACCGAATCGAAGCCGGCGGCCGCAAGCACGCGGAAGTCAATGCCAACCTCGGCGGCATCGAAGTCTGTCCACCAGCCCATGGCAGTGCGAGCGGGCCAGTAGTTGACGCCCAGCCGAAAACGCTCCGTTGGGACCGGCCGGCCCGGATCAGCGGACACTGCCACCCTTCACACCCGACCCGTCCGGCGGTGCTCCACAACGCGGTGATAGACGGCGAGGTACTCATCGATCATCCGGCTGACGTCGAAACGATGCTCGACCGACCTCCGCACCGCCAGCCGATCAATTTCGGCCGAGGCGTGGACGGCTGCAACGGCCTCCCCGACGGAACCCACCAAGAACCCGTTCTCGCCGGCGCGTATCAGTTCGGACATCGATCCTCGGGGATGGGCGATCACCGGAGTCCCACAGGCCATCGCCTCAACCACACTGAACCCGAACGGCTCGTCGAAGTTGATGAGGTGCAGGAGTGCCCGGGCACCGCCTAGCAGTCCCCCGCGGGCGCCGGGACCCACCGGGCCGATGTAGGTGACTTGCTCTCCATCTACCCGGGGTTTCACCAACCGCTCGAAGTAATCATCATCCTGGATGATCCCTGCGATAGTCAGCGGTATGCCGGCTCTTTCGGCCACCTCGATGGCTTCGACAGTTCCCTTGTCGGGATGGATCCTCCCGAAGAACAACAAGTAGTCGCCGACCTCCGGACGCACCGCAAACGCCTGCATGTCGATGCCATGGTGGATCGTGGCCACGTAGTCGAGCTTCTCGTGCCGGTCGGCGTCGCTGATCGCCACGTAGTAGCCACGATCGTTGTATTTCTCGAAGACAGGCACGATCCGCTCGGACGAGAATCCGTGGATGGTTGTGACCACCGGGGTTTCGACCAGACCGCTGTAGGTGAGCGGTAGGAAATCGAAGCTGTTGTGAATCACATCGAATTCTTCGGCCCGTTCGAAAACGGCCGAGATGTGCAAGCTCTCCCAGACCTTCGGGTCCAACCCTGCGTCTTCGGAGTATCCCGTCGGGGCGGTTCCCGACCGAGCCGCGCCGCGTCACCGAGTCGGCCGCGGCGAACAGGGTCACGTCAACTCCCCGGCTGACCAGCCCCTCGGTGAGCAGTGAGACAAATTGCTCCCACGGCCCGTAGTGCCGCGGCGGAACCCGCCACGAGATCGGGGCAAGCATCGCTACCCGGAGCTGATTGGATGCGAGGGTCGGAGGCGACATCAGAAGGCGAGCGTAGCTCCCGCCCCCTATTTGTCACCACAGCCCAGGCGAGGGGTAGCTGCAATCAGAAGACTTTGGCGGAGGCGGACGGGAATCGAACCCGCCGGGGACCTTTCGACCCCCCACCGGTTTTGAAGACCCATTCAGGCCTTTCGTCATTGTCTTTCAGATTTTCCGCGTTGACGTAAAAAGGGCCCCTATTTCGTTGGGGTTTCTGGGCGATTGGCTCGCAAATAGTTTTGCGTAATCTTCGGTCAGTTTTGCGGTGTCTGACGGACACCTGACGGACACCTCCAGGAGCCACCGGCGCCTCATCGGCAAGGGGTAGACACGGCTGGACCATCAAGCTAAGTTGATGGTATGGATCCTGTGATCGTGGCGACCGCCCGGGCAAGCACGGGGTCAACGACGACGACATGCTGCACGCCTATCGCAACCCAATCCGAGTGTTCGGCCTCGACGACCTGATCATGTTGATCGGCGCCGACCAGGCAGGGAACCTGCTTGAGGTCGGTGTGGCAGACCGGCGAAGGTGTTGAGGTTCATCGTGCACGCCATGCGCCGCCCGACCCGAGATTCCTCAGGTGACCGTGAATGCCCCGTATCAATCCAAGAGATACTCGATCACGCTGACGAACTCGCCCAGCGATTCGAGGACTACGAACCAGCCGAAGGCGACGAACGACCCGTCGAGGAATACCTCCTTGCAGCGGGCCGCTGTCGCACACGCGCCCGAAGCGAACGGCAGATCGTCGACGCAGTCACCGCACGCGCGGACTGCAGGGATCTCCTGGAGCAAGATAGGTGAGCTGCTTGGAACGTCAGCCCAGGCCGCCCAACAACGGTACGGCGCCGTTGTCGAGCAGGTGTGACATCACATCCCATCTCCGAGCCACCCGCAGGACGTGCGTCGGTGGCTGCCCGCATTCGTGAGGATATGGGGGTAATCGTGTCCCGGTTTGGTGCACGTCGGGTGACTGGCATGGGACTGTCGGTGGTGGTCCCGGCTGGGGTCGGAAATGGATGTCCGCATGTCTCTTGTGTCTGGCTTCAAAGCTGGGGGCTGGCGTCTTCGAGCATGCGTGCCTTTCAAGTGACAAGGTGATCCGCGCAAGCGGAACCGGTCAGGTCAGTGCCACGCCATGGAGTTCGGTGAGTTGCTCGACCAGCCGAGCGACGGTAATTCCTTGGCGGTCTGCGCAAGCCCGGATCAGCGCCACAGCACCGTACAGCGCGTACCGCCAGTAGTCATCGGTCTGCCACCAGATCACCTCGTCCAATAGGTCTGGTTCTAGCCCACCTCGCACCGATGCACTGGTCAGGATCGTGTACTGGATCTTGCGGTTCTCGCGGCCTCGGAACTCGCACTCGGGCAAGTAGGTCTCGCGCAAGCCCTCATAGGGAATCGGGTTGTCTCGTGTGGTGTCGGCGACCTCGAGCACGTCCACGGCCAGGCGCATGAACACCTCACCTGGAAACGTGTTGTTCTTCGGGTGGAGGTCAGATACTGACTCTGCCAGTTCGAACACATCGGCGCCGCCCGCCAGACCAGTCAGCAACCGTCGGAGCGCTTCCAGGCGGTCATCTTCGGTTGGACTCTTCCGGCCATGGCCCGAATCTACGCCTCCTGAACAGAGCGGTGCTCCTGCCGAGTCCAGCTGGAGTGTGACACTCGCGTCCCTTGCCATGAACGGGTGGTTGGCACGACCACCGTCCTTACTCTGCGTGGCGGAGCGCTTCGGGCGAGAACCGCACCTCGATGTGCCGATCTGGGCGGTTCGAGGACGTGAGCGATCTCGCTCGGTATCTGGTGATCGGCGTGGACAAAGGGAGGGTGGAAGGCATGGCGTGTACGTTGGGGTCGATGGTTGCCAATCCGTTCGATCCGGAAGGGACGGCTTGTCGGTTTGCCGGGGGTCGCCCCGACTACTCGGCTTCGTGTCGGACATGGGCCGAAAACTGACCGGTAGCATCCCACCATGGCGACCTACCACCCCGAGCTGACCAAGGCACGGTTCTATCCACGATCCCTTGGGCTTCCCCGAACGTTGCCCTTCTTCCGCGCCCTGGAGGCGCTCCAGAAGCGCTTCATCCGTCCAAAGGCACGCAAGGTGTCGGTCAGCGAAACCGCCGACGTCTACTTCGTCGGTGCGCCGTCAGGACGCAAGCCCGCCCCGGCGCTGCTGTGGATACACGCCGGCGGCATGGTGCTCGGGACCGCCGTCTCGGAGTTCTCCCTGACCCACAGGCGGTACACACCCCACGTTGATATGGCGATGGCCTTCGTCGAATACCGCCTTGCCCCCGAACACCCGTTCCCGGCAGCGATGGACGACTGTGCCGCAGCACTGGCGTGGTTGGCCGATCAACCCGATGTCGACCCCAGCCGCATCGCCATCGGTGGCGGGAGCGCAGGTGGCGGCCTGGCAGCAGGACTAGCTCTTCGAGCTCGAGATGAGATGGACGTCAAACCAGTCTTCCAAATGCTGATCTACCCGATGATCGACGACCGCACCGCCCAGCGAACAGACCTGGACGACATGCCGGTCAAGCTGTGGAACCAGACCTGCAACCGCTTCGGCTGGTCCTCATACCTGGCTGGTGCCACGGGTGACGACGTGCACCCACACGCTGCACCATCCCGCGCCGAAGACCTGTCCGGCCTACCGCCGGCGTGGATCGGAGTCGGCACGCTGGACCTGTTTCACGACGAGGACGTCGAGTACGCCCGACGCCTGCAGGAGGCCGGCGTGCCCTGTGAACTGAAGGTGGTCGAGGGCGGCTACCACGGCTTCGAGGCGGCGGTCAGCGCCCCGGTTGTACAGGACTTCCACCGCAGCCAGATTGACGCACTCGGGGCGGCGTTTGATCCAGACCCGGCAAGCTGAGCGCCGCCTCGACAACCTCGATCTCGATGTCGTCAAGCCAGGCTGGCTCCGCCATGTAGCAGCCAATAACTGTACCTATCGTGTGATTAACGGTCTCGCGGAAGCCCTTCCAACCGAGAGCCGAAGTGCCGATATCGAGCACTCGGCACAATGCTCGTTATGGCGAAGTATTTGGTGATCGGCGTGCTCCATCCGACGAGCTCGCCGGACACACCGAACGCTGCCTGCGGGTCGGTGTTGCCGGGTCAGGCGCCGGTGAGTCTGCGTGCGTGTTCCTTGCCGTATTCGACGAAGGCGATAGTGGCCTCCACGCTTCCTGGGCGTGGAGGGTCATCCCAAGGGACTGGCCGGTCAGCCCGCGCCTGCGCGGATGAGATTCCGCCATGCCGGCGCGAGCTCCCCCCTTCCCCATTCGAGGGCAGCCAGCTTCGAGGTCACCTCTCCGGTCTCGAGGGTGTACAGCATGCGGCACATGGATTCCACTGCGTACCGCTGCGCCCAGATCATGTCGAAACTGGTCCAGCTCAGCAGATCCTCAAGGAAGTTCCCGATCAGGGTGCGCATCCTGTCGCGCAGCAGGTCTGCGGGAACCTCACACGCAAAGGTCCGCGGCTCGGGCCCGATCAGCGGAACGCCGCGCTCACGGAGTATCCATCGGGTGTCTGCGACGTTGCAGTGGGTTGACCATTGCATCTCCCGCCAGCCCCGATCCACATACAGCCACTCCCCGTCGAGCCGCTCCAGCGTCCCGAGATCTGCCTGCGGTGCGTAGCTGCCTTCCAGATTCGTCGCCCAATGCCCCGGACGCGTCGGGATCTCGTCGTGCAGCCGACGGAGGGCTCGTTCCTGCTCACCGGTGACCGGCTCCTTCGTCACAACGATGAAGTCGCAGTCGCTGGAGAGATCGCCGGCTCCGAGAGCGAACGACCCCACGACGTAACCGCCGACGAGATCGTCGGCGAGAATCGACTGCACGCAGTCGATCAACTCCGCCAACAAGCCGTTCAACTCCGAAAAGGGCGTCGGATCCTTGGCGGATCTCGCGTTATTCACTCAAGCCCTCCTCGGCTCCACTTGGGACCAATGATCGCATTCATCTCCTGCATGGTGTTCGGTGAGCAGCAACGTTCTCGTCGAGCATCCACGGCTTCCAGCATTCGCCCACCACAGATGCGGCAACGATGCGTTGGCGCAGGCGAACAGGCCGGGAGCTGGCACAACTCGTACGTAGGCCCGCCCAGCGGGACCCACCTCCCCGGTCTGGGAGCGCTAGGTCTCGCTCGCTACCACCGGATCAGGGCTGCGCTCAGCTGGGTCCGTCCGCCAGGTCCAGGCAAGACCGATGATCGCCAGCAGGGCGAGGATCTCGACGACGAAGAACCAGATGTCGTCGAGGTCGCCCGGTGGATTGGCCACCATAGACGCGATCGCCACGACGGCAAGAGCGGCGTTGGCCCAGCGGGCTGCGGTGGAAGGCAACACTCGGTTCAACACGATCATCGAGATGAACAGGCTCAGCACGATCCCGGATGCAAGCAGCAGTCCTTCGGCAACTTCCATCGACATGAGTTCTTCGATCCAGCCCGGACGAGCGAACTCGTGGATGTCACGGAAGAGCATGTTGAACAAGACGAAGATCCAGAGTGAGGACAGCACTCCCCAACGGTCTGCGTTGATGCGGTTGCTGATGGTGTCCTCCACGGTCGGCTCCTCCTGAGGACAGATTGACACTGTGAGTAGGTGAGACACCGTAACAAACATACGGTGGTAAGTAGTTAGACCGAAGGCCGGCATTAAGACACTTCTTGAATGGTCCTACCGACGCGGGATTACCCAACAGAGACATCTCGGAATCAGAAGCGCTCCAGTATCCAGTCGGTCGATCGTCTTGGGAACCACCGGCTTCATCGTCTCCTCGATGAGCCCATATTCTGAAACGGCGCCCGTCGTTAGCGTTCTGGAACAGGTGATTGAGTCCGGCGAGTTCCGGCAACTCTGAACCGCACCTCGAAGTGCCGTTTATCGGGTGGTCAGGAAACGGAGCGATATCGCCCGATATTGATTTGATCGGGGGCGGGAGGGTCGAAGGAGTGCCAGAGCGCTCCGGGTGAGGTTCTCCAATCGATGCTCAGGGGCGTCTCGCGGTCAGCGGGTTTCGAGGAAGGTGGCCACATGGGTCGGTAAGCCTCACCGGCTATGGGGAACTTGGGGGTGTCAAAGTCTTCAGAGAACGACATTGCTGCTGATGTTTCGCTCGGAAGACCGCGATCTCGTGGCTGAAGGTCTCGACGGAGCGCTTGCGACAGATCGCTTGCTCGCTAGCTACGCCGGTGTGGGTCGAAGACCCAGACGAATCCTTCGTATTTCTGGATCGCTTTGGCTGTTGCACAATTCGAGGTAGGGCGTCTAGAGGACAGCATTCGCGATTCGTGAGCTGGCTCACATCGATGACGGCACCGATGTGAGCCGATTCGTCCGGCAAAGATCGAGGTCACGCCGTGTAGGCGCTGGATCAGGTCCGGGAGCAGTTGACTGGGCCGTACAAGCGATCCGAAGAGAATCTGGAAGAGGCAGAAGTCTGATCTGTCCCTGACCAAGTCGGCGACGTCCTAGAGGTGACGTTCCGCGACGGCAACGTCGGATCCTGCTCTGTGTGCAGAGTGTCGACGAGGACAAGGGCAGGCGTGTATGCTCGGGTTGCTGTGTTCGACCTGCGCATGACGGCGAACTGTATACCTTCAATACGACGCCTCCGTCGACGTCTACTCGCAATGAGCCCATGGCCGGGTCAATTCAACCGCAAGGACCAAGCCCTCGGGTCCACCCTGATCGTCCTCCGGCGAAGAAGGATTGGGAGCGACTCCAGGACTCTGTCCGTAAAGTCGCTGCCCTGGGAGAACGCAGCCGAGGCGATGGGACTCAGGATCTCGATGTACGTGATCCCATGGACCGATCTTAGAACGCGATGGTTCCAGGATGGAGAAAGTCTAGGTCTTCTCCGGAGAAGCGAGAAGCTAGCCTAGGCACCGTGACGGAGTTTCGTTGCATACTCAAGCTGGAGCGATACGCACCAGGTCGATCGGCAGACTCTGGTTGCTCGGCCATCTGGTTCGGCCAACAGCGCCACCACCAGCAGGCCCAGCAGCAGCGGCACCACCATCGCCGGCGTGATCTCCGAATCGGGATTGCCGGGCCGGGGATGGCGAAGAGGAACAGGTAGTCGATGGCCGGGGTCAGCAGCAGCAGCGTCGGGGCGGCGATGACGAAGAAGCGCAGCTGAGGCCCACCGACGGTGGACCGGATGCCACAGGAGACCGGCGACCGCAGCAAGGGTCGGCCACACGAACAGGTAGCTGAACCCGGGCGCCACCACGCCGTCACCAGCGTGAGCAGCATCCACAGCCCGATCCGCCCGTTTCGCCGTGCCGGGGCGCTGTCGCCCCCGACCGATCCTCCACCCACCTGGCGACCAGGATGGCGACCCCGACGAGCACCGCCAGGTAGAAGTAGATCTCGAGGATCCCGGGCGTCGAGCGGAGGCGGTCACCAGCATCCACAGCACGGTTCCCGCGATCGCACCGCCCAGACCGGCCAGTGCGGCCGCCCCAGCGAGCGAGCGGCACCCCGCAGCCGCGCCCCGTCGGCGCCCGCCCACATCGCCCAGGCGAAGCCAGCGAGCGCCATCAGAGCGAGCCACGGGGTCAGCGCAGACCGGGTACCGAACGAAGAAGCGGGCGGATCGTGAAGAACACCGACGCCCCGAGATCGGGAGCCGTCGTCAGATCCAGGTCCCCGAAGTGCCGGGCGATCGCCAGCGCGTTCGAGCCGTGGTGCTGCAGCGAGCCCTGCCCGACGCTGTCGATGTCGTCGGCCGGGTGTGTGATAGATCGGCGATCCGCGCAGGTAGGCGAAGTGGATCCCCGGCACACCGGCGTCGCTGAACACATCGAAGTCCGTGCCGATCTCGCCGATCCACTCGGCGACCTCCGTCAGGAACGAGAAGGCAACGGGATGCGGGGCCGCCGCCGCGAACTCACCGATCAGCCACGATGACGATCCGTTGGTCTCCACCAGCGTGGACGCCCCGGAGCCGCCGTTCGCCTCGAAGTTGACCACCAACCCCAGGCCGTCGACCACGTCCGGCAGGCTCACGAAGGCCCTGGCTCCGAAGTGGCCCGACGGTCCCGACGGTTCCTCGGCATCGGTGAAGAGGAACACGACGTCGTTGGCGAGGGGAGGCCCGGCACGCAACGCCCGGGCGGTCTCGAGGAGCGCCGCCACCGCGGCGGAGTTGTCGTTGGCGCCGGGCGTGGTCGGGACGGTGTCGTAGTGGGCCACCAGCACCACCGCTCCGGTGTTGGCCGTTCCCGGGATCCAGCCGATCACATTGGCCAGTTCGATCCGGGCGCCGCCTCCGTAGTAGTCGGGTGCCATGAAGGTCTGCAGGTCGACCTCGAGACCCAGCGCCTCGAGTTCGGCGACGAGGTAGGCACGGACCCTCTCGCTCTCCGGAGAGCCCAGCGGATGCGGCTCGCGAGCGATCTCGTCGACGTGCTCCATCGCCCGCGCTGCCGAGAACTCGGTCGCGGGAGCGTCGGCACCCTGCGCCTTCGGCGGCAGGGTCGAGAGGAACCCCACCACGACGAGGACGGCCACCATCGCGCCGCTGGCGACCCTGCCAGCCACCAGACTCCGCAATCGTTCGGTATCGATGCCCACCCCTGCCTCCCTGTGGTCGACCCAGGGCGCCGTCGGCAAGCCAATCGTCAAAGTCCGACGGCCATCTCCTCGCCCGTTCTCAGAAGCGCTCCAGGATCCAGTCTGACACCAACTCCATCGCGGTCCGGGTCAAACGTCTCCTCGATCCGCCCGTATTCGGATACGGCACCAGTGGTCGCGGTTTGGAACAAGTGGTTCAGTCCGTCGAGTTCGGTGACGGTGGCGTCCGAGTTGCCGGCAAGAGCCGCCTCGAGCGCCGGGATGTTGAGCTCCGCCGACACCTGCTGGTCGAGATTGCCGATCAGCGCCAGCACCGGAATAGCCAGCGCCTCGAGTGCGGGCTGTGGCTTGTAGGCGAGGAAGTAGCGCAACCACGGATCGGTGAATGCGGCCACCGTCTCCTCGATTGCGGCGCTGCTCACCCATTGCTCGAGTCCCGGCGGGACGTCATCTGCGGCTGCCTCCAGGACTTCACGGATCTGAGAAGCGACGTCAGCTGAGTCCATGTCCGATGCGGCGAGGGCAATGACCTCCGTTCCCCACCCGACCCGCCAGTCGACTGCACTGGGAGAAGCACCCTCGGCGCGCATCAGGTCCTCGATTTGCTGTGCCAGCACTTCGGCTCCGGGCACACCGGGTCCGGCGAGCAACACTGTGAAGGCCACGTCGGCCTGGGCCGCCACCATGGGTGCGATGAGTCCCCCTTCGCTGTGCCCGATCAAGCCGATGGCCGAGAAGCGCTCATCATCGGCGAGAAAGGCGACGGCTGCCAACGCGTCGTCAGCGAAGTCGGCCGAGGTGGCTCCTGCCGGATTGCCCCCCGACTCGCCCACACCGCGATCGTCGTAGCGCAGGGTTGCGATGCCCTGGCGGGCGAGCCAGTCCGCCAGCACCAGGAACGGTTTGTGACCCAGGATCGACTCGTCTCGATCCTGTTGCCCGGAACCGCTGATCAACACCGCCACCGGGAACGGCCCAACCCCCTCGGGAATCACGAGAGTGCCGCCCAACCGGATGGGGCCGCTGTTGAACCGCACTTCAACGGATTCGTACGGGAAGGGAGGCTGCGGCTCCTGAGTTCGGACGAGTGGTGAAGGGCTCTGCTTGTCGGGTGAAGGAAATGGGCACCTCGGCGCCGCGGTGTTTCCAGATGCCCGCAAGCGAGTCGGCTTCCACCGTGGCCTCGATTACGACAGCAGCAACCGGGATCTCGATGATCACGTTCGCCCCATCCGCGGTGATCGTGGTCGGCAGATCCGTAACCCCTTCCATCGGGCTGTCGAGGACGCCAGTCAGATCCTGAGCCGGCCCCTGATCGACCCGGAACTGAAGCACGACGCCACGAAACTCGGCGAGCCAGATGCCAGCCAACGCCTGTGGCTCAGGTGGGACGGTTGATTTCGCGGCGTCCGGACCGGCACAGGCCGCGACCACGAGAAGAATGCTGAGTAGTAGGACTCGGCCACATCGAATCCGGGATACTGGCACGTCAGGCCTGGTCATTGGTCTTCGCCGTACTCGAAGACCCCTTCGATAGGGAGGTCGAACACTCGAGCGATGGCGAAGGCCAGGCTGAGTGATGGGACGTAGCGTTCCTTCTCGAGGACGATGATGGTCTGACGGGTGCAGCCGACCCGGCTCGCCAGCTCCTGCTGGGTCATCTCACCGTTCTCGAAGCGCAGTTGGCGGATTCGGTTGGTGATCTGGGCCTTAGGCATCTGGGGTTGCCTCCTGGCGGTAGCCGAGGATGATCCCGAGTGACCGGCCGAAGATGGCGATGAGGAACGTGCTCCAGAAGAGCAGTTGCAGGTAGGCGACCGGTACTGCGCCGTCTTGGCTGTAGACCTCGGTCAGGGTGATCGTCCAGGTGGCGAGCGACAACAGGACGACCATCGACTCGACGCTCAGCGATCGGGCCAGGATGGCGCGGTCGCGTTCGTCGATGACTGCGCCTCCGTGGCGCCGGTTGGTGCGGTGCCAGGCGATCATCCAGGTGCCGATCGCAACCCACAGCAGCAGCCAGAAGATCCATCGGGAGGCGGAGTTCTCGAGACCCGTGGTGCCTCCAATGAGGACCACGAGACCGAGTCCGGCGCCTGCTGCGAGGCTGGCGCCCAGTCCGAGCCAGGCCAGCTTCTCGATTGGCGTTGCCGGCAGTCCCCGCAGCTCCGCTGATGGCCGCAGGCCGTAGAGGAACCGTCCAATCGCTGCGGCGACGAGGAGACCGCCGATGCTTGCGAGTGTGATCCAGAGCATTCGCATCCCTCTCTCCATGTAAGATTAACCATACATAGAGTAAACTATTTCTGACTCCAGTGCAAGGCCGATTTCGAGCGGCCAGCCTCGTCTGGACTCCTGACCTCGTCCCTGAGGGGTGACCTTTGTGGCAAGTGCAGCCGACGCCAGGGAGCGCATAATCCCGGAGGTACGCCGCGTTATCGGGCACCGCTGACAACCCGATATCCGGCAGGGAGGATGTGTTGGTGCGCTGATCGTTGTGGATGGCTGTCACCCTCGGCCGGAAACTACGGTTGGTTAGTTCTCGGGGTTCGGCTTGGCTCGCGAACCGGCTGACACCTCCGATGATGGGGTTGTCTTTCGAATGACACGCCGGCGGACCCTGGGAACGGCACTCACCGGTCGGGTGGGAGACCCGTGCCGGTCCTGCTGAAACCAGGTCCGGATGAATCTCTGGGTCCACCCTCCCGGCAAGTGCGTGCCAACCCTGTCCGTCTAGCGAGGAGGGATGGCATATGTCCATCGTAGAAAACCCTGACGCGGTGGTCGGTGGTGTCGACACTCACGTCGATGTGCATGTGGCTGCGGCGGTCAACCATGTTGGGGGGCTGTTGGGTGTTGAATCGTTCGCCACGACCCACACCGGGTATCGCCAGTTGCTGTCGTGGCTGCGGTCACATGGTGAGCTGGTGCTGGTCGGGGTGGAGGGCACCGGTTCATATGGTGTTGGTCTGTCTCGGTATCTGACCCGGGCCGGTGTGGCGGTGGTCGAGGTCGACCGCCCCAACCGTCAAACCCGGCACCGGCAGGGCAAATCGGATCCGGTCGACGCGGTGGCGGCCGCCCGGGCTGCGATATCTGGTCAAGCCACCGGGCTACCGAAGTCTCGAGATGGCAATGTCGAAGCGATCCGGGTGTTGATGATCGCCCGCCGCTCGGCGGTCGATACCCGCATCGAAACCCTCAACCAGCTCCGTCACGTGGTGTTCACCGCTACCCCCGAGATCCGCCGCAAATTCACCGGATTGACGGCTATCTCGTTGGCGAACAAAGCTGCGGTGTTGCGACCTCGTGAAGGTGACGACCCGGTCAGATACACCACCCAGGTCACCATCCGCACCCTCGGGCAACGAGTCAAATACCTTCGGGAAGAGGTCAAACGGCTCAACCGGCTGCTACGACCTTTGATCCGTGACACCGCCCCCGGGTTGTTGGAAGTGTTCGGAGTGGGGTTCGACACCGCCGCCAAACTCCTGGTCGCCGCCGGCGACAACCCCGAACGGATCCGCTCCGAAGCCGCCTTCGCTCACCTGTGTGGAGTCGCCCCGATACCCGCCTCGTCGGGTAAAACCGCCCGGCATCGGCTCAACCGGGGTGGGAACCGCCAAGCCAACTCGGCGCTCTTCCACATTGTGCTCACCCGCATGAAACACGACCAAGCCACCCGCGACTACATCGCACGTCGCCTCGCCGAAGGCAAAACCATGGGCGAGATCGCCCGCATCCTCAAACGCTACGCAGCCCGAGAAGTGTTCAAACACCTCCCCCGACCCGCATAAGTCACCCTGGTCGGGATCTGGCCCGATAGAACCGGCTCACACCCCCATGGGGTTGTGCAACGAATGACCTGCCGATCCCGAGACCCGACATAGCCGGACCGGCCACAGCGTGACTTACAACGAGCGTGTCCCCACCACCGGCGGGTGACTCTTCCCTGTCGTGTCTGCCAACGCCACTCCGGAACCAAACAAGCCGAGCAACCCTCGGCGACCTCGACGCGTCCACCACCCCAAAACCCAAACCCCCCTTGACAAACATACGAGACTCAGTCTAGATCGGTTCCCAGATATTGGGTTGCCACGACCGGTGGTCTTCCCGTCCGATCAGGAAGCCCTCGCTGCTCGGAATGGACGCGGTGTATCTCGGATCTCTGACGGACACCAGACGGACACCTGACGGACACCAGGTCATAGATCTGCGGAATGGGCAAGCACTCGTGAAATGACGCAGTCTCCGAGAACCCTTGCGGCGCAAGGGTTCTCGGAGCTTTGGCGGAGGCGGACGGGAATCGAACCCGCCGGGGACCTTTCGACCCCCCGCCGGTTTTGAAGACCGGGGAGCCCACCAGGCGCTCGGTCGCCTCCGGGAAAGAGAGTAGCCGCGGGTTCGAGGTGGGAAGTGGGAGGTGGGAAACAAGGTCCCCGAGGTAGGAACCTTGGGCCCGGTCCTCAGACTTTGAACCTCAAACCTACTGATACACCGCCGCGGTCTGGGCGGCGAAGTCGGCCACGCTTCTGCGCAGAGCTTCCGGCGCAACTATCTCGACCGCCCCACCGAGGGGGAGAATCGCGTCCCGGGCATTCTCCAATGACTTAAAACGAGCGATGCCCAGCAGCCCGTCAGGATCGACGGGTTCGAACGTCGCCCCGAGGGCGTGTTGCACGTGGGGCGCCAAGTCGGTGTTGATTCGCAAATGCACCTCATAGCGGGCGGCAGCTGTACCGGCCTTGTCCCGCCACTTCCGCCAGAAAGTGACCAGATCGAAACCGATCGGCCGTTCGAAAGTGGCCGGAAGTGTCTCGACATTCGCCAGCCGATCGACCCGGTACACCCCGATCCGACCATCGCTGCGCCACACCAGAAACCAGTCGCCCTCCTTGGCCACCAGGCCGAGCGGATCGACGGTGCGATCTACCCGGATGTGGGGCTGCCAGGCGAACTCGACCCTCAGCTGTCTCTCGTCCCACACCGCCTGGTGCACCGTCCGCAAATGCGGAGCCGGCTCGCTTCCACCTACCCACGGAGCAGGGTCGACATGGATTCGGCCCCGCACCTCACTCTCGGATTGCCGGAGTTGCTCGGGCAGGGACGCTGCCAGTTTGAGGAGTGCGGCCCGCACCTCACCGCTCATGCCCAGTTGATCCAAAGCCGCCGGAGTCGCCAACGAGAACAATGCCTTGACCTCCTCCGGGGTGAGCCCGGTGAGATCGCTGCGATATCTTTCCAGGATGGCGAAGCCACCGTCGCGCCCCCGATCGGCATAGACCGGCACCCCTGAGGCCCCTAGGGCCTCCATATCCCGGTAGATAGTCCGCACCGACACCTCGAGCTCCCGGGCAAGGACAGGCGCCGTCATCCGACCCCGGCTCTGCAACAACATCAACTCAGACAACAACCGGTCTGCTCGCATGCACCAAGAATATCTCGAATACCTGACACAAGACGTCAGGTATGTGGTGCGATGCTGGCCCGGACCAGGAGGAAAGACGAATGACAGAGGACGAAGTACGGGTAGTGGAACTCGAGCCGTTGCGAGTGGCGGCCACACTGGGCTTCGGACCGGAACCTGAGATTGAGGCCTGGGACAAACTCATGACCTGGGCCCGGGCGACCAACCATCTGGATGGCACGCAAAGGTTCTTCGGGTTCAACAACCCCAACCCGATGCCGGGAAGCCCGAACTACGGCTACGAACAGTGGATGACCATCGAACCCGATGTCGAACCCGTCAGCGATGTCGAGATCAAGGACTTCGAGGGTGGTCTCTTCGCCGTCCTCCGTAGCAACGGCCTTGCCACCATCACAGAAGATTGGGGTCGACTGGCCGCTTGGCTGGAGGCGAGCCGCTACCGGGTCGATAACCGCCAGTGTCTCGAAGAACTCCTCAACTCCCCCGTGTTGCCTCAGACCGACTGGGCGTTCGACCTCTACGTGGCGATCGCCGAGTAGCGGAACTCTACAGACGGTCTATTGACGGCGCGATCGGGGCCAGGCCGGGATGGTTGACCAATACCTGGGCCGCCAGACTCTTGAGCTGATCGACCGCCGGACTGCCAACATCGAACGGATAGACCTCAAAACTCGGTCCGGCCACCAGGCCACCTCCAACCTCTTGTTCCATCAGATAGCGGATGGCCGGGCCGAGCAATCGGGACATCACCAGATACAGCCTTTCCACCAGTGGTCCTTTGTCGGCTAGCGGTTGATAGAGATCATCCATGGTCACGTACAGGTACCGGTAGAGAGCATTGACCAAATCGGAGACCGGTCGCAAGGGTTCGGGAAGGTCTGCCGTCTTCGGGTTGACCATGACGGGCCGGATCTCGCCCAGGGGGCTGACACCGTCGGCGATCTGTTCGAATTTGTAGTAGTGGGTTAGCTCCTGGTGGGATGGATCTGCGTACCGGTCGTCGGCCACTCCCTCGCCTTGGTGGACCACCACCTCGATGGCCGCGCAGGCGCTCTCGAGATCTTTGACCAACATCAGGCCACCACTGTCCTCGGCGTCGAATTCGACCGGTTGGTAGAACCGGGAGTCGGCTAGCTGGCGATCGGCCTGAATGTCCAGGAACAGATCGAACCGGCCCGACAGGTCTTCGAGGGCCAGCTCGAGGGCGTAATAGAACTGCCCGAGGGTCTCAAACATGTCGTCCTCGGGGGGCGCTCCGGGCGCTTCCGGTTGTTCGATCACCATGAACACGTCCCGGCACAGCTGCGGGGAAGCCGGCGCCAGATCGACCATCAGGGGTGGAACGTGATGTGGAAGCAAACCCGGGTAGGTCGGGGCCAGAGCTGGATTCGAGAAATCTGGTCGTCCGCCCACGGCCGTCAGAAGGTTGGCGACCAACGCCGCGTGCAGCATCTCCTCCGCGACGACGCTCTTGATCAAGCGTGCGGCCTCCGAGGTTTGATCCTCGATCGAGTACATAGCGAAAAGGTACGGAGGCACCGTCGTCAGCTCGACTTTTATGGCCAGGGCAAGATGCTGACGAAGATCCTTGGGAGTTGTGATCGGCATGGCGGTCTCTCCTCGACGATCGGGCGTCACTTCTCCAGACGGTCTCAAGGCGACCATAACCCCGCACATCAATTCGTGTCGGGCGCAACCAACTCAATGCCTGAGCCGACCATCATCGGGTAGGTTGAACCGGAGGAACATAGAGGGGAACAAATGCAGACTGAGCGGCTTGGATCAACGCGGATCGTCCTCGGCAGCGGCATCATCGTGGTGGGCTTGCTGCTGTTGCTCGGCCGGTTGATCGATCTCGACCTCGGAACCCTGTGGCCGCTTTTTGTGATCATTCCGGGGGTCGTCGTTCTCATCTCCGGCTTGGCCGCGGCTCCCGGCGGAGCGGGGACGGCCGCCACCGTGACGGGCAGCCAGATGACCGCCCTGGGCCTGCTGCTACTTTTTCAGAACCTCACGGGTCTTTGGCAAACCTGGGCCTACGCCTGGGCGTTGGTGTGGCCCGGCTCCATCGGGTTGGGCTTGACGGTGCGCGGCACCCTGTCGGGCGATGACAAAGTCGCTCGCGACGGAGGCAGAACTGCCCTGGTTGGCTTGTTCATGTTCGTCGTCGGGTTTGCCTTCTTCGAGGGCATCCTCAAGATCAGCGGATCGTCGCTCGGTGTGGTGGGCGATCTTGCTCTGCCGATCGTGTTGATCGCGGGCGGGTTGGTGGTGATCTTTCGCCGGAGATAATGTCCGGGAACCGACCGGGTTCCGGGCGGCGCCCTACTCCGCCGTAGACAAGCTCCACTGCTCGATGGCTGCTACCCATCCGAGCGAAGCGCCCGAATCCCACGCTTGCTGGTACTCGTCCGCCGGCACGCCGGCTTCGAGTGCTTGCAGCTCGGTTTCATGGAGACGCCGAAATAGCACATCCCGCTGTAGTCCGAGCGCCCGGTGGTGGGCATCCTCGGCGGCCCACAGTCCGATCGCTTGGGCCAGAGATCCGCGCCGGCGGGCCAGCAGTGCCCAGGACCCCAGCAACGATGAAGCCATGGAGCTGCCAGATGCCTCGACGGCCAGCCCGGTGGCTTCGGTGAGAAGCGAGTCCGCCCAATCCAGATCACCGTGGATACATTCGACTTGGCCGAGACTCATGGTGGTCGACGCCATCTGGTATTTCGACCCCACGTCTTTGAAGAGGGCCAGAGCCTCCTCCAACAGCCCACCAGCCTGCTCGTACTCCCCTTCGGCAAGGGCGATCGAGCCCAGCGCCACCAGCGACTGGGCAATGCTGCGGGGGTGATTGAGCTTGCGGCGCACCTCAAGGCTCTCGGCAAACAACGCCCGGGCGCCTTCGAGATCTCCACCGTCCAAAGCAATCTGCCCCTGCCCTTCGAGGCAGCCGGCCAGACCCCAACGATCCCCCGCCTCCTCCAACATTGCGGCCGCTCGCGCATAGAGTCCGGCAGCCCGTTGGTGATCGCCGCGAGCCGACGTCGTCGAGGCGATCCGAAGCAGGGCGATCGCCTGATCATGATGAGCGCCCAGTTCAGCGAAAACTCTCTCGCTCTCCTCGAGCAAGAGGGACGCCCGCACCGTGTCGCCATAGATGCGGATCAACATCGCCGACACTTCCAGACCCCGGGCCCGTATGAGCGGATCGGTCTCTTGGCCAGACTGCAGTGCCCGGTCGACGAGCCGCAGCCCTTCCTGGGAGAAACCCCGGGCGACCCAGTAGGTCATCAAAGCCCACGAGAACTGCAAAGCAGTCTCGGCCTCTCCGGCGTCAAGGGCCCACTCGATAGCAGCCCGCAGATTGTCCTGGTCGGCTTCCAACCGCTTCAACCAGGCGGCCTCCGCCGGCCCCAACATCTCAGCGGCAGCTTCCTCCGCCATCCGCAGGTAGAAGCCGGCATGGCGGACCGCAGCCTCTGGCCCATCGGGAGCCGCATCGAGCTTGGTCCGGGCGTAGGAGCGGACCGTCTCGAACAAGCGATACCGCATTTCATCGCCGCGCTCCTCGGCGACCACCAACGACTTGTCGACCAGCCGGGACAGCAATTCGAACACTTCAAACCGGTTCACCTCCCCACCGGCCCCCACCTCCTCAGCCGCTTCCATCGAGAAGCCACCCCGGAAGACGGAGAGGCGCCCCAGCAACGTTTGCTCTGGACCTTCGAGCAGTTCGTAGCTCCAGTCCATAGCCGCCGCCAGCGTCTGTTGGCGAGGTAGCGCCGCCCGGCTACCGCCTGTGAGCAACGCAAATCGGTCGTCGAGACGGGCGGCGAGCTGATCCGGGGACATCGCCCGGACCCGGGAGGCCGCCAGCTCGATAGCCAGCGGAATGCCGTCCAGCCGTCGCGAAATCACCGCCACCGCCGCGCCGTTGTCGGAATTGAGCGAGAACCCCGGCCGCGCAGCAGCGGCCCGTTCGACGAACAGCCGGACCGCCTCATGTTCATCGAGAGCGGCAAGATCGGTCTCCTCCCCCGGCCGCGGAACCGACAGTGAGGGGACGCGGTAGAGAACTTCTCCTGCCATCCCCAATGCCTCCCGGCTGGTAGCCAGCACCTGCAACCGCGGACAAGCGCGCAGCAGGGCATCGAGAAAATGGACGGTGGCGTCGAGCACATGTTCACAGTTGTCAAGCAGGAGCAGGGTGTGGCGAGACCGGAGATATTCGATCAGGCTGTCCTGCATCGACCGTCCGGGGAGCCGCTCCACTCCGAGATTGGCGGCGGTCTCGGTGACGATCAAGGCTCCGTCGTCGAGAGGTCCGAGCTCGGTGAGCCATACGCCGTCGCGGAACACCGAAACGAATTCGGCGCCCGCCTGCAATGCCAGTCGAGTCTTGCCGGATCCGCCGACCCCCGTCAGTGTCAGCAGCCTGGTCTTGGGAACCAGCTCGGCAACCGCGGCCAGGTCCTGGCGGCGGCCCACAAAACTGGTCACCTGGACGGGGAGGTTGTGGGCGTAGGCGTCCAGCGAACGGATCGAGGGAAACGACGCCGGAAGATCGGTGTGGAGCAGCTGGAATACCCGTTCGGGGCGAGCGAGGTCGCGCAGTCGATGCTCGCCCAAATCCCGCAAGCTCACCTCCTCCGGAAGCACATCCCGCAGCAGTTCGGCGCTTGTGAGAGACACCAGGATCTGACCGCCGTGGGCGGAAGCTAGAAAGGCGCGCACATCTGTTGAGGGTCGGACCGAAGTAATCACCGTCCCGCTCATCAGCCGCGCCGGTATGGACCACCATCCGCACCCGCAGCGGGCCCATCTCATCGGGCTCCTCCAAGGCGAGGCGTCGTTGGCTCTCAATGGCAGCTTCCATCGCCGCTCGCGGTGATTGGAAGGCCACCGAAAAGGCATCGCCGGCGGTCGTGAAGATATACCCATCGTGTTCCGCCATGACTTGCCGCAGCACCACATCGTGGCGGGCCAAGGTCCGCTGCATAGCATCCGGGTAATGCTCCCAGAACCGGGTCGACCCTTCGATATCCGTGAACAAGAAGGTGATCGTCCCGCTCGGCGGCCTGGTCCCGGGCGCGCCGCTGCCAACCCTGGGCGGGTCGGGAGTCCCTTCTTCTTTGGACATCTGGTCGTCGCTCAACGTTCGCTTCCCGGTTTGTTCGTCACCAACCTACAACCGCCACATGACACGGTCGGAGGGATTGTCGGTTCCCTCTTGCTGCTTCGCCGATCGGTCTGGCACACTGTGCGGCATGCAAGAACCCCCCATCACTCCCGACAACGACGGCTACCGGGTGATGCCCGGTTGGCGCGTCGGTCATCTCATGGAGGAATCAACCACCGCCTCGGGGTTGCTGGTACCGGCCGCCGCAGTCGCCGAACGATCCACAGAAGCGCTCGCCCTGGTCGACGTCGAAAGCGGAAACCGCTTCTGGGCAGTTCCCGCCGACGCCTGGCGGTTCATCTGGCCGACCACCGGACGGGTAGTGATCGCGGTTCGCGAATCAGCCATCATTGCCGAACAGCAAGACGACGACCTCCCCGGCGAGGGGCGGTATTTGTGATCACGCCAAGGGCGTGATCACAGTTGTCAGTTATCCGTTGTCAGTTGTCAGTCAATGTGGGTATTGACTTCTCCCTGCAAGGGGGAAGTACCCGAGCGGAGCGAGGGGGATGGGGGTCACGCCTTGCCGCGAGACCGTCCGGCTGTCGCCTGACCCTCCCCTGTCTCGCCCTCCGGGCGAGCCTTCCCCTCCCTTGCAGGGAGGGGATTGGAATCGGGAGGGGGAACATTGCTGCCCCGATTGTTGACCGCGTACTATACCGTAGGGGGGTAGTGAAGAGTCTCAGCGTGGTTCTATGACCGAGGGTGGGCGGCAACGGCGGCGATTGACCGCCACGGTCACCGATCTCGAAGTCCGACAGCAGCGTGCCTTTCTGATCGCCGCCTTTGACGACGACCGGGAAGAGCGGCAACGTTCCCTCACCGAGCTGGAGTTGCTCACCGAAACGGCCGGATCCGAACCGGTGGAGAGCGAACTTCTCCGCAAGCCTCTTCCCGACCCGGCCACCTTCATCGGGCGGGGCAAGGCAACAGAATTGGCGGCCATTACCGAATCGCTGGATATTGATGTGGTGGTGGTCGACAACTCGCTGACACCTGCTCAGCAACGCAATCTTCAGGAGATCTTCGAGTGCGACGTCGTCGACCGGGAAGCGTTGATCCTGGATATCTTCGCCCAGCACGCCACCAGCCGGGAAGGCATGCTGCAGGTTGAACTGGCCCTTCTGCGCTATCACCTGCCGCGGTTGCGGGGGCACGGCACCCAGCTGAGCCGGCAGGCCGGCGGAATCGGGACTCGAGGTCCCGGCGAGACCAAGCTCGAATCGGATCGTCGCCGGATCCTCAGTCGCATCTCGAAACTCGAACGGGATCTTCGTTCGCTCGATTCGACCCGAGCCACCCAGCGCAAGGCCCGCCGCAAGGCCGACCTCGCTCAGGTGGCGCTGGTCGGATATACCAATGCCGGCAAATCGACCCTGTTGAATCAGCTCACGGGTGCCGGGGTATTGACTCAGGACCAGCTGTTTTCGACCCTTGACCCCACCGTCCGCCGGCTCGACCTCGGCAATGGGCGGACCGTGCTTCTCTCCGACACCGTCGGGTTCGTTCGACGACTTCCCCACGGCCTGGTCGAGGCGTTCCGCTCGACGCTCGAAGAAGTGACCCAGTCGGATCTCCTCCTCCATGTGGTCGATGCCGGCGAACCGGCCCTCGACGAGCAGATCGCCGCGGTCCGAACAGTCCTGGAGGAAATCGGCGGTGCCCATCTTCCCGAACTGTTGGTGATCAACAAGATCGACACTGTCGACGAGACCGCCCTCACCCGGCTCGCGCGTCTCTATCCGGAGTCCATTGGGGTGTCGGCTCTCGTTGGCACGGGTTCCGAACGCCTGGTGACGGCTGTTGATGAGGCTTTGCGAGCGCGGCTGACTGAGGTCGAACTCGCCATCCCCTACGAGCGCGGCGATGTTCTGGCGGCCGTCCATCGCGAAGGCGAGGTGATCAAGGAAGAGCATCTCGCCGAGGGAACCAGGATTCAAGCCCGGCTCCCGTCAACCCGCCTGGCCTCTTTCGAAGAATTCGCCGCCGCCGGGGACAGCGGCTGACTCGTTCCCGAACTGGCGTCTATCGGCGGAGGGCGCTCCACCAGGGCGGATTTGTTTGAGAGCTAGAGACGGTCGTGGGCCACCATGGCTGCGCCGATGATGCCGGCTTCGTTTCGCAGTCGGGCGGGCACCAACTCGGTTTCGACCTTCAGATAGTCCCGGAACTTCTCCATCTTGCGGCTGACTCCTCCGCCAATGATGAACAGATCGGGAGAGAAGATGTTCTCGAGATGCTCGAGGAACTCGTTGACCCGCGTGCCCCACTTCTTGTAGGTGAGTTTCTCGGCCTCACGTACCCGAGCTGCCGCGTAGTGCTCCGCCCTCATGCCTTTGAACTCGAGATGCCCAAGCTCGGTGTTGGGATGGAGACGACCGTCGACGAAAACGCCGCTGCCGATACCTGTACCGAAGGTCAGAGTGAAAACCACCCCATCCCGGTCGCGACCGGCCCCGAATTTCATCTCAGCAATGCCGGCCGCGTCGGCATCATTCAGCAATACCACTCTTTGTCCGGTTGCCTTTCGCAGCAATCGTTCGGCGTCAACACCTTCCCACGTCTTGTCAACGTTGGCGGGGTTGTACACCAGGCCTCGCCGAATGACCGCGGGGAACGTGCAGCCGATGGGCCCCTCCCACTCGAAGTGCGCGACGAGTTGGGTAACAACGCCGGCGACCGCTTCCGGTGTTGCCGGTTGGGGCGTCAGGATCTTGTGGCGGTCGCGGGTCAGCCGGCCGGTCTCGGGATCAACCGTCGCTCCCTTGATGCCGGATCCACCGATATCGATACCTAGAAGTTCCATGTCCTGCTATTCCGTCCGGGGTTCATCAGGGTACTCGGACAAGCTCAGCTGTCTTCGCCGGAATCGCCGATCGAGACCAAGCCACAGGAGTGACAGACGTTACGGGTGAGACCCCCCGGAAGCCGATGTTCTTGGAAGACGTGTTCGTGCTCCTCCGACGGTCGGGTCCGGGAAGATGCCGCCGGCAGACGGTCGAAGGGGACAATCCCGGTCTGGCGAAGCTCGTCGGAGATCCGCAACAACATCCCCTTGAGGCCGTGCCAGAACCCGGCAGCCGCGCGGCTGGCGACACCTCTCTTCTTGGGAGGTCTGACCGGTTTCGGCGGCCGAACCGCTGGTTGGCTCCCGGCCAGTTTGACGGCCTTCTCGCGCGGTTGTCGGGGTTTCTTCTCGCGGGGCGGTTTGGGGGCCTTTTCCCGGGGCGGTTTGGCAGGTTTCTCGCCCGGCGGCGTGACGGGGCCCCGAGAAGGTCGCTTCCCGTCTCCTCCTTTGCGACCGGGGATCTCCGGCATGGGAAGGTCATCCCAGGGAGAGGCCGGCTGGGTCTGCGGTTCGGTCGGAGGGCTGACCGGAGCGGGAGCCATCGCCGGCGGAGCCGGCGGCGGAGCTACTTCCACCGGGCTCGGAGGTGGGGCGGGTTCAGGGATTGGGTCCGGCGTCGCTACCTCCGCCGGGAAGGCAGGAGGAGCAATCGCGACGGCCTCCTCGGCTTCCTGGCGGCGTTGCAGCTTGCGCTCCTTGCGGCTCAGGGCGGCGGGTTGGGCATCTTTGGCCGACTTGTCGCGATCCTTGCGCCGGCGCCGCTTCTTGGTTTCCTCGACGGGCACCAGATCTACAGTGGCTGCCGCAAAGAACCCCGGTCGGCGTGGCAAAAAGGTGACCTGTTCATCCTCAACGTCAAGGGTGAACCACCCCCGACCGATGGGGGCAACCTGGACGGTGGCTCTCTCCCACCTGCCCAGCTCGCCGCTGCTGTGGCCCAGCACGACATACTGGTCGTCGAGTTCGAGCAATACCTCGAGTTCGGGCGCGGCGTCACCATTGAGCTGGATGCGCCCATCGAACGAAGTGTCTTTTCTTTCTCCCTGAACCTGTGACACGGTCACCTACGTCGTATCGGCGTCTGGTTCGTGATCTAAAGCACGTAAACGCTATCCCACTCAGAAGGTTTCGGCCACTCTTTCCCACATAGGTAACCTCCGGGGAACGCGCAGTTCACATGCGAGGAGCTTCATGGCCGCCACTGCCAACATCGGTCTCATCGGATTAGCGGTAATGGGACAAAACCTCGTTCTCAATATGGACGATCACGGCTACACCGTCGCCGTTTTCAATCGGACCACCTCCAAGGTTGACGACTTCCTGGCCGGAACCGCCCGTGGTACCAGGGTCATCGGAACCAATACGCTCGAAGATCTGGTGGCCTCCCTCGAGACTCCCCGCAGAGTGATGTTGATGGTCAAGGCCGGCGCCGCCGTCGACGCCGTCATCGACGAGCTCCTGCCGTTGCTCGACCCGGGGGACATCATCATCGACGGCGGCAACTCGCTTTTCACCGATACGATCAGGCGAACCGAGCGGATAGAAGAAGCGGGACTTCTCTACATCGGCACGGGCGTGTCCGGCGGCGAGGAAGGTGCCCGACACGGCCCCTCGATCATGCCGGGCGGCAGCCCTGCTGCCTGGCCGTTCATAAGAGACATCTTCGGAGATATTGCCGCCAAGGTGGCGGACGGGACGCCCTGCTGCGATTGGGTGGGCACCGATGGAGCCGGGCACTTCGTAAAGATGGTGCACAACGGCATCGAATACGGCGACATGCAGGTGATCGCCGAGGCCTACCACTTTCTCAAGGACGGCCTCGACCTGTCCCACGGTGAGATGTCGGGTGTCTTCCGGGAGTGGGGCGAAGGCGTGCTCGACTCCTATCTCATCGATATCACCGCCGACATCCTCGCGTTCCGCACCGAGACTGGTGTCCCGCAGGTCGAGTCGATTCTCGACGCCGCCGGTCAGAAGGGCACCGGCAAGTGGACCGCCATCTCCGCCCTCGATCTTGGAACGCCGACCACCCTCGTCGCGGAAGCCGTTTTCGCCCGGATCGTCTCGGCCGCCAAGGAAGAGCGCATCGCCGCGTCCGGGATGCTCGCCGGGCCGCGGGGGAACTTGCTCGACGGCCTCGCTCCCAACACCCCACCGGAGATGCGGAACGAGATAGCGGCCCACAAGCGGACGCTGTGGGTCGAGAAGCTTCAACAAGCCGTCTACGCATCAAAGATCATCTCCTATGCCCAAGGGTTCATGCTCCTCCGGGCAGCTGCCGAGGAACACGGCTGGGATCTCGACTACGGGAGAATCGCCTCGTTGTGGCGAGAGGGCTGCATCATCCGCGCCGCGTTCCTGGACGACATCACCGCTGCCTTCACCAACGACCCGGGCTTGACCAATTTGATGCTGGACCCCTTCTTCCGGCGGGCTCTGGCCGAATCGGAGAAGGGACTCCGCAACGTTGTTCGACAGGCTGTGCGGATCGGGATCCCGGTGCCCGCCTACTCCACGGCACTCAGTTTCTACGATTCCTACCGTTCCGGGCGGTTGCCTGCCAACTTGATCCAGGCGCAGCGAGACTATTTCGGCGCTCACACCTACGAGCGGATTGATCGCCCGCGGGGTGAGTTCTTCCATACGAATTGGACGGGAAAAGGCGGAGACACCACCGCCGGCACCTACGAGGCGTGACCTTCGGCCGGAAAATATCGTCGGTTGGCCCCTGGTCGCCGTAGGCCAATTCTGTCAGAGTTGACGTGGTGCTTTCCCTCCAGAACCTCGACAAACGATACGGATCCGTGGTGGCGCTCGACGGCGCGACTTTTGATGTGCCTCCGGGTCGGATCGTCGGATTCTTGGGGCCGAACGGCGCCGGCAAGACAACGGCGATGCGTTGCGTATTTGGTCTCGTCCGACCCGACCGAGGTCAGGTCTTGTGGAACGGCGACCCCGTCGGGCCGACCGAGCGTCTCCAATTCGGGTACATGCCCGAAGAACGCGGCCTGTACACAAAGATGAAAGTCCGCGACCAGTTGTCCTACTTCGGCCGCCTGTCCGGCCTCGACCGGGCCAGCGCGGCCGAACGCGCCGACTACTGGTTGGGCCGCATCGGCCTGAGCGACCGTGCCTTCGACGAAACCGTCCGCCTCTCCCACGGCAACCAGCAGCGGGTCCAGCTCGCCACCGCCCTCATTCATCGGCCGAGCCTGCTGGTCCTCGATGAACCTTTCGCCGGTCTCGACCCACTCGGCATGGAAACCATGTCCGCCCTTCTCGCCGAACTCGCGGCCGGTGGGGTCGGCATCGTCTTCTCGAGCCATCAACTCGACCTGGTGGAAGACGTATGCCAGGACGTCGTGATAATCAACCAGGGACGGGTCGTGCTGGCGGGAACGGTCTCCACCCTCAAGAGCGCATCCGGTCGCCGCCACCTTCAGGTGTCCGTCGACGGAGAGGCGTGGGTACCCGACATGGAAGGGATCGAAGTGGTACCGGGCTCCCGCGCCGAGCCTCGCTACCTGGTCAACTCGGCGACCCGGATCGACGAGGTCCTCGCCCGGGCCCAAGACCACGGAGAAGTGACCACCTTCACGGTCGAGCCGCCCAGCCTCACGGACCTGTTCCGGGAAGCGGTGGAGTCATGAACCGGCTCCGCCAGACATGGGAGATCGCCCGGCGGGACTTCACCCAGCGGGCAAAAAGCAAAGCCTTCCTGGTCTCGACCGTGGCCGTCGTCTTGCTGGTTCTGACTATCGGCCCACTCCTGGCCAACGTCACCCGGGATCAACCGCCCCAGGAGATCGGGGTGGTAGGGGAACTGCCGCCCGGGCTGGCAGAAACTGCCCGGGCCGCCGCCGCCGGTTTCGATCTGGAGATCCACTTCACGCAGTTCGCCTCCCTCGCCGCCGGTGAAGCTGCCCTGCGGGATGGCGACGTGAGAGTGATATTGACCACGGACCGGGAGTTGGTGTGGAGGGAAGAATCGAACCTGACCCTGGCCGCCATCGTCAGTTCAGCCGTGCAGGCCACCGAACGCAACGACGCCATCGCGGAATTGGGGCTCACGCCGCAGGAGGCAGCCGCCCTGCTCTCACCCGCCCCGCTGGCGGCCCGATCCCTCGAAGAACCCGACCCGGCGGCAGAACCTCGCCGAATCGCCGGCCTCGTTGGTGCCTTTCTCATGTACATGGCCATTCTGATGTTCGGACAGTTCGTGATGCTCGGAGTCCTCGAAGAGAAATCCAACCGGGTTGTCGAGGTTGTGCTGTCCCGGGTCCGGCCCCATCAGATCCTGGCCGGCAAGGTTCTCGGCATCGGAGTCCTCGGCCTCGCCCAGCTGGTCATCCTCAGCGTCACCACCGTGCTGATGCTCAACATGATCAACGTCCGCGGCATCGACCTGGCCGGAATCGGCGCCGGCATGCTCGCCCGCATCGTCTTCTTTTTCCTCCTCGGGTACGCCTTCTTCAGTGTCTTGTACGGAGCGATGGGGGCGCTGGTGTCCCGCCAGGAAGACGCCATGAGCGCCGGGATGATCCCGATCATGCTGATGCTCCCCGGCTACTTCTTCTCACTGATCGCCTCCAGTGACCCCGAGTTGGCGACCGTGCGATTGTTCTCGTTGATACCTCCGACGTCGCCGATGGTCATGCCCATCCGGGCTTCGGTCACCGAGGTACCGGCCTGGGAGATCGCCCTCTCCATCTTTCTGATACTGGTGGCCATCTATGGCGTGATTCGCTTCGGGGGTCGGGTCTACCAGGGTGCGGTCCTCCAGATCGGAGCCAAGGTCCGTATCCGCGACGCCTGGAAAGCGGCCGGGCAGTAAGGCCTGCCTCCGGCAGGCCGGTTTCAAGTTTCAGGTTTCACGTTCCAGGTTTCAAGTTCTGGTCCTTGGAATCTGACCTGACACCTGGAACCTGCAACCTGGAACGCTGATCAGCGATCAGGACGGTCCCCAGTGGATGGGTTCCGGCTCGAAGTCCGTTTCCCGCTGGGCCAGACCCAGCTTGAGGAACATCCAGGGCGCCCCGAAAGCTCCCCAGAACCCCACGACCGCGTAGCGGAAAAGCCGCAACAGGATGGCAGGTTCCAGACCATCGAACGCCGATCGCAGGCCCAGCCACAGACCGGCCAGGACGGCTACCCCTAACAAGAACCGGAGGGTCCTCTGCAACAGCGATCCCAACACGTCGAACCCGATCAATCGGCGCTCCAACACCAAGCCGGCGCCGATCCCTACCATCGTGCCCCCTCCGGTGACCATGTCTTCGTTCGGCCAGACGGCCATCGCCAGGGCCGGGACGGCCGTGATCACGATCAGCTGATGCATGGTTTCCTGCTCAAAGAACCAATTCTCCAGGCGCCTTCCGTATCGCAACCACAGCCAGAGAATCACAACACCCAGCACATACCCGCCCAGCACATCGGTCGGGAAGTGGACGCCCAGATAAATCCGCGACATCGGGACCACCACGATCATCACTGCCGCAGCCACCCAGAACCATCCTTTTGCGTACCACCGACCCGAGGAACCCCCACACAACCACGGCGCTTTGCGTGTGACCGCTCGGCAAACCGAACCCATCCTGTTCGACGATCTGCACCACCCGCGGGTCGTACTCGAACGGGCGCGGCTGGGCCGCCACCGTCTTCACAAGCTGGTTGACCAGACCGGAAAGCAAGAAGACCACCATCAGCCGGACCCCCACCGCCCGATCGATGCTCCAATAGACCAACGGCATCAAGACCAGGAAAAACTCTTCGTCACCCAGGAACGTGAAAGCGGCGAAGAACGTATCGAGCTGGGGGCTGGCCTGCTGGAACCAGAGAACAACATCCACGCCCCACTCGAGCACCTGATCCATCTTGCCTCCTCAATTCGCACGATACCGGAACGATCGGTCCCCCGGCAGTTACCATCGGGAGGTTGCGAATCAAGGAGCTCCGGTGACTGACAACCGCTATCGCCTTCCCCGACACGTGGTCCCCTCCCGTTACGACCTCACGATCGAACCAGACCTGGAGGCGGCGACCTTCACCGGCCGGGTTGACATCGCCGTCACGGTCGAGGAACCGACCAGCGAGATCGTCCTCAACGCCATTGAACTGGAATTCGACGAGATCGCCATCGAAAACGGTCAAGGGCAGAAGCTCTCGGCCACCGTCACCTACGACGAAGAGACCGAGCGTGCCCGTCTAACGCTGGCCGGGGAAGCGGCCGCCGGCGACTGGAAGCTCTCCATCGGGTTCCGGGGCATCCTCAACGACAAGTTGCGAGGGTTCTACCGCAGCACCTTCACCGGCGAGGACGGCCAGGAACGGGCCATCGCCACAACCCAATTCGAAGCAACCGACGCCCGCCGCGCCTTTCCTTGCTGGGACGAGCCCGAATTCAAAGCTGTGTTCTCCCTGAGAATGGTGGTCGACCCGGACCTGCTGGCCGTTTCCAACACCGGCGAGATTGACCGCCAGGACGCCGGCAACGGCAAAGTCGCGGTGCAATATGCCGACACGATGAAGATGTCGACCTATCTGGTTGCATTCGTGGTTGGCCCTCTCGAAGCAACCGAGCCGGTCGACGTGGACGGCATTCCCTTGCGGATCGTGCACGCCCCGGGCAAAAGCCATCTGACCGGGTTTGCCCTTGAATCGGGTGCCTATTTCCTCCGCTGGCTGGCCGACTACTACGGCATCCCCTATCCGGGCGACAAGATGGACTTCATCGCCATCCCCGACTTTGCCTTTGGAGCGATGGAAAACGTCGGAGCGGTCACCTTCCGCGAGAACGCGGTGCTGGTCGACCCGCAGGTCGCCCGCCAGGTGGAGCTGTCGAGGGTCAGCTCGGTGATTGCCCACGAGCTGGCCCACATGTGGTTCGGTGATCTGGTGACGATGAAGTGGTGGAACGGCATCTGGCTGAATGAGGCCTTCGCCACCTTCATGGAAATGATGGCCTCCGACTCGTTCCGACCCGAGTGGAAGACCTGGCTCGAGTTCGCTCCCTCCCGGGGATATGCGCTCGACACCGATGCTCTGGCGTCGACTCGCCCGGTCGAGTTCGAAGTCAACGCTCCCGATGAAGCGGACCAGATGTTCGATTCCTTGACGTACCAGAAGGGGTCGGCGCTGCTGCGAATGCTCCAGCAATTCCTCGGCGAGGAGACCTTCCGTCGGGGCATCGAGGACTACCTGCGGGCCCACGAGTACGGCAATACCGAAACGGACGATTTGTGGGCCGCGCTCGAGAACGCCTCCGGCCAACCGGTCGGGGTGATCATGAATTCGTGGATCTTCCAGGGTGGGTTCCCGGAGGTGGAGATCTCTCAGTCACCGGAGGGTGACGGCCTCTTGGTCGAACAGCGGCGATTCGGCTACCTCCCCCAAGCGGTCGGCGGCGAGTGGCATGTTCCCCTGGTGGTCCGTCACAGCGACGGTGAGACCGAGCAAACCATCACGGCGATCGTCGGGGCGACGCCGGAGGAAATCCGGACGGACGGACCGATCGAGTGGGCGATCGCCAACGCCGGCGGCAACGGGTTCTATCGGGTCCGCTACACGCCCGAACTGATGGACAAGTTGGTGGATCGCCTCGACCGACTCGACCCTCTGGAGCGGTACACACTGCTTGATGACACGTGGGCGCACCTCAAGGCCGGTCGGGTGGACTCGGGGACCTACCTGGATCTCGCCTCCCGCTATCGGGGTGAAGACGAGGCGGCGATCTGGGGCCTGCTCACTGGTTCGCTGGGGCGGTTGCGCCGGATCGTCCCGTCCGACTCGCTGCCCGGGTTTGAGCGATGGGTACGGGAGTTGATCGAACCGACCGCCGAACGCCTCGGATGGGAGCCGGAGGAAGGTGAGGATGACCTCACCCGCAAGCTGCGCGGCACCCTGCTGCGGACCCTGGGAACAACCGGCAAGCAGGGCCACGCTCGCGAGCGGGCCCGCCGGGTAGTCGACAAGATGTTCGAGTCGCCCGCTTCGGTTGATCCGGATGTCGCGGTGGCCGCTGTGTATGTCACCGCAGATGCCGGTACCGAACCCGACTACCAACGCTTCTACGAACGCTACGCAAACGCCGTCGACCCGCAGGAGGAAGGCAGGTTCATGTACGCCCTGCCGGGATTCCCCCAGCGAAGCTTGGCGGAAGAGACGTTCAATATGGTGCTCGATGGTCGAATCCGGATTTCGAACGGGCCGATGGTCGTTGGCCAACTGCTGGCGAGCGAAACCAACGGCGATCGGACCTGGGAGATGATCAAGAGCAACTGGGATCGGCTGATCGAATTGTTCCCGCCGATGATCCTCAAACGGGCCGTGGAGACCATCTGGACCCGCCACGACCAAGCCGACGACGTGCGGGCCTTCCTCGCCACCCACGAGGTGCCCCACAGCGACAAAGCGATTGCCCAAGCCTTGGAGAGGCTCGACGTGGCCGAAGGCCTGGCGAAGCGTGAGTCCAACCGCCTGGCCGGGTATCTGAGGAAGTAGCGGCGAGCAAAGAGCTACGAGCTACGAGCAACGAGCCACGAGCCACGAGCCACGAGCCACGAGCCACGAGCCACGAGCCACGAGCAACGAGCAACGAGCAACGAGCAACGAGCAACGAGCAACGAGCAACGAGCAACGAGCAACGAGCAACGAGCTCCGAGCTCCGAGTCTTCCCCCCTCCCCGCTGGCGGGCAAGGCTTTCTTCTCCCCCCTCCCTCTGGCGGGAGGGGGCCAGGGGGAGGGTGGAAAGAACAGTTCTCAGTTCTCAGTCTTCAGTTGTCAGTTGTCAGCTCCCACCCCCTCCGCTCCGTCGCCTCCGGCAACTCCGCGCCTCCCCCGCCCAGCAGGGGAGGCAAAACCCCCAGCGACGACGCAGGAATGTTCCCCCCTCCCGCCGGCGGGAGGGGGCCAGGGGGAGGGTGGAAGAACAGTTATCAGTTATCAGTCGTCAGTCCTCAGATACCACCCCCTCCGCTCCGTCGCCTCCGGCAACTCCGCGCCTCCCCCGCCCAGCGGGAGAGGCAAGCTCCCCCTCCCGCTGGCGGGAGGGGGCTAGGGGGAGGGTGGAAAGAACAGTTCTCAGTTCTCAGTCTTCAGTCCTCAGATACCACCCCCTCCGCTCCGTCGCCTCCGGCAACTCCGCGCCTCCCCCGCCCAGCAGGGGAGGCAAGACTTTCCCCCCTCCCGCTGGTGTGTGGACCGGTGACATGATGGACGGGTGTTCGGGTACATAGTGGACACTTCTTGTTTGGAGGTGTTCGTGCCGTGGAGGGTGTCTTCGGTGGTGGAGCAGCGGTTGGAGTTTGTGAGGTTGGTTGAGGGGGGTGGGGCTTCGTTTGCGGAGTTGTGTCGCCGGTTCGGGATCAAGCGGGACACGGGTTACAAGTGGTTGGCTCGGTATCGGGAGAGCGGCCCGGAGGGTTTGGTGGATCGGTCGCGGCGTCCTCATGGCTCTCCGTTGCGTACTTCGGGGCGGGTGGAGGAGTTGGTGTGTGAGGTTCGGCGGCGGTTCCCGGCGTGGGGTGGCCGTAAGATCCGCGGGTTCTTGTTACGTCAAGGTCACGATGGAGTACCGGCCGCTTCGACTATCACTCAGATCTTGCGGCGGAACGGTTTGATGGCATCGGAGGTGCCTCCCCGACGTGATTTCCTGCGGTGGGAACGGGCAACACCGAACGAGTTGTGGCAGATGGACTTCAAAGGTTGGGTGGGGTTGGCGGATGGGTCGCGTTGTCACCCGTTTGGGGTGATCGACGACTACTCGCGTTACTCGCTCTGTCTACAAGCCTGCCCTGATCAGCGGACCGGCACCGTTCGGCATTGCCTGGAAGCCACCTTTGGGCGTTATGGGCTACCCGAAGCGATGCTGATGGACAACGGATCCCCCTGGGGCAACACCTTCGAACAGCCCTGGACACCCTTAACCGTGTGGCTCTGTGACCTGGGGATCGAAGTGATCCACTCCCGACCGTTCCATCCCCAAACCGCCGGCAAAAAAGAACGCCTCCACCTCACCTTGGACCTCGAGGTCCTCGATACCCGCCCCCGCTGGGACAACCTCAACCAACTCCAAACCGCTTTCGAGACCTGGGAACCGATCTACAACCACCAGCGTCCCCACCAGGCCCTCGGAGAAACCGTGGTCCCCGCCAACCGTTACACCCCCTCACCACGCTCATTCCCCACCCCAATCGAACCAGCCAACTACCCCAACCACTACCAACTCCGCCAAGTCAGCGACAACGCCAAAGTGTCATTCAAAGGGCACCTCTTCAAAATCGGGAAACCCTTCAAAGGGCTCACCATCGCTATCGCCCCCACCCCCACCACCGGCACCTACCACGCCTACTACCGACACCACCACATCCGCACCCTCGAACTGCCCACCATGTCCCCGAACACGCGCCCACCATCAACCCGGTCTTGACAGCTGGCGGGAGGGGGCTAGGGGGAGGGTGGAAAGAATAGTCCTCAGTTCTCAGTCTTCAGTTGTCAGTCCTCAGATACCACCCCCTCCGCTCCGTCGCCTCCGGCAACTCCGCGCCCTCCCCCGCCCAGCAGGGGAGGCAAGACTTTCCCCCTCCCGCTGGCGGGAGGGGGCTAGGGGGAGGGTGGAAAGAACAGTTCTCAGTTCTCAGAAACCACCCCCACCGCTCCGCGCCTCCCCCGCCCACCCAGCAGGGGAGGCAAGAGACATCCACGCTGCCAGACTGGCGGCATGAAGGACCAAGAAGGCCTCAGCTATGACGAGTTCGCGGCCGAGTACTCGGAGCGGGCGGCGGTGGGTGCCTACAACGCTCTCTACGACCGGCCGGCGGTGCTCGAGGTGGCCGGCGATGTTGCGGGACTTCGCCTCCTCGACCTGGGCTGCGGGCCCGGCCTCTACGCCGAGCAACTGGCCGAACGGGGTGCCGCCGTCTACGGAATCGACCAGAGCCCCGAGATGGTTCGTCTTGCTTCCGAGCGAGTGCCCCCTCCTGCCCAGTTCCGGGTTCATGATCTCAACCAGCCGATCGACTGGATGGCGGACGAGTCGTTTGACATCGCGGTGATGGCCCTGGTGATCCACCATCTCGATGCGCGCCGAGTGGTGCTTTCCGAGGCCTACCGGCTCTTGCGACCCGGCGGCCGTCTGGTGGTGTCGACCCACCATCCCACCTCCGACTGGCACAGACTCGGTGGCAGTTACTTCGATGTGGACCGCATCTCGGAAATCTGGCAAGACAAACTGGCCGTGACGTACTGGAGACAACCTCTGCAAGCGACATGCGACGAGTTCACCGAGATCGGCTTCGTCATCGAACGGCTTTTTGAACCGCGTCCGTCCGCCGCGCTCCAAGAACGCTCCCCCGAGGCCTACGAGAAGTTGAGCGAGGTGCCGGCGTTCATCGTCTTCTCGTTGAGGAAGAGCTAGAGCATCTCCCCCCTCCATGCAAGGGAGGGGACGCTGCGACCAAAGGGAGAGCCGGGGAGGGTCAAGCGAAAGCCAGACGGTCTCCTGGCAAGGCTTGACCCCCATCCCCCTCGCTACGCTCGGGGACTTCCCCCTATGGGGAAGAAACGCCCACCTCACCACTAACCTTTTGCGGATGGACGTTGAACTGGTTGATCGTTTTTCAGCTCTCCTGGCGTTGGCGGCCCTGGCCGGAACGCTCGGGATCGTTTTCCTCAGCTTGGGGGGTCGCCTCTCCCCGGCGCTGGCTCGCTGGAATGAAGGGCTGAAAGAGGCATTCGGAGATTGGGTCTACTGGCTGGTGTTTCTGGTCGCTCTGGTTTCGATGTTGGGAAGCCTCTACTACTCCGATGTCGTCGGCTACCCACCCTGTTCCCTGTGCTGGTACCAGCGAATCGCCATGTACCCGCTGGTCGTGATCATGGGCATCGCCGCTGCGAAGCGGGACACCGGTATCCGCAAGTACGTCCTTCCCCTCATGGTCATTGGAGCGATCCTGGCTATCTACCAATACATCATCGGTTACATCCCCGACGCCGAGATCCTCGGCTGCTCGCTGGACGTCTCCTGCACCGAGCGTTACATATGGGAATTCGGTTTTGTCGACTTCCCTTTGATGTCTTTTGTCGGATTTAGTCTCATGATCTCCCTTATGCTGTGGGCTTCACCTGGTGACCAAACCGAAAGTGACGAATGACCAGCCGCAAGAAGCCGCAGAAAAAGAACTCAAAAGTCCCGTTCTACGTGGGTGGGGGTATTGCGGCGCTGCTGCTGATCGCCTTCATCACCACGGGTCTGGGCGGAGGCGACGACGGCAACGGCAACGGCGGCCCTGATCTCCAGGAATACGCCGATGTGTCTGTCTCCGGTGGGGCATTGCCTCCCTTCTCGCAGGACACCACCGACGCGGCGGTCGGTCTGGCGATGCCAGAAGTCACCGGTGAGTCATTCGACGGCACCCCGGTATCGATCACCAACGATGGGCGCCCCAAGGTCATTTTCTTCCTTGCCCACTGGTGACCACACTGTCAGACCGAGGTCTCGGACTACAGCGAATACTTCAACCAAACCGGCCTTCCCACCGAATTCGATCTCTATTCAGTCTCGACCAGCGCCCGATCCACCGAGACCAACTGGCCGCCGTCGGCTTGGATCGAAAGAGAGGGGTGGCCGATTGACGTGGTGGTGGACGACAGATCGCAAACGGTGGCGAGCGCCTACGGGCTGACGTTCTTCCCGTTCACAGTCTTTGTGGACGCCGACGGTGTCGTTTTGGGTCGCCTGTCGGGCGGGATTCCCATCGCCGACGTCCTCAACATCGCCGACCAGGTGTTCCAGTAGAGCGACCGCCCCGGACCGCAACTCCGATTCTGCGCTACCGTTTGGCGTCCCGCCGCACCAAAGGACTGCCATGCGCATTGGAGTACAGTTACATCCCCAACACGCCGACTACGCCGACATCCGGCGGGCGTTGATCGAAGCCGAGGAACTCGGGGTCGATATCGTCTACAACTGGGACCACTTCTACCCCCTCTACGGAGAACCCGACGGCAAGCATTTCGAAGCGTGGACCATGCTCGCCTCGTGGGCGGAAATCACCGAACGAGTGGAGATCGGCCCGCTGGTCACCTGCAACTCGTACCGCAACCCGCAACTGCTCGCCGATATGGCCCGCACCGTCGACCATGTCTCGGAAGGGCGTTTGATCCTGGGGTTGGGATCAGGCTGGTTCGAGCGCGACTACACCGAGTATGGGTATGAGTTCGGGACGGCCGGGGGTCGACTTCGCCACCTCGACGCCAACCTCCCTCTCATAAAAGAGCGCCTCACCAAACTCAATCCACCACCGATGCGGGACATCCCGATCCTCATTGGCGGCGGTGGCGAGAAAGTGACTCTGCGGATCGTCGCCGAGCATGCCGACATCTGGCACGGCTTCTTCGACTCCAAGAAGCCGGAGCAATACACGCACAAGAACCGGGTACTGAACGATTGGTGCGCCACGGTGGGCCGCGACCCGGCCGCCATCGAGAGATCGGTTGGGGTGGATCCCCAGCGCATCGATGTCGCCGACCAGCTGATCGAAGGCGGTGCCCAACAGGTCACTCTGGGCTTCAATGGTCCCGGCTTCGACATGTCCATGGTCGCCGAGTGGTTGGCATGGCGTGATCAAATGAACGCCGCCTAGGCGAGAGGTTTTCTGTGGCCGGCGCTGTTGCTCTCGTGATCGGTGGTCTGGTGCTGTTGACCGCCGGAGCCGACCGGTTTGTGCTCTCCGCCGCCCGGCTCTCCCGCCTGTGGGGTCTCTCCCCCATCCTGATTGGGGCACTGGTCGTCGGCATGGGCACCTCGGCCCCTGAGTTCCTGGTCAGCATCGTGGCCGCGGCCGGCGGGGGGCTCGACTTGGCGGTCGGCAACGTGATCGGTTCCAACGTCGCCAACCTCAGCCTGGTTTTGGGGGCCACCGCACTGGTCACGCCGATGGTGGGCCACATTCGCACCTTGCGGAGAGAGGGTTTGCTGGTGATGGTCGCGGTGGCGCTGCTGGCCGGACTGGCGTGGAATCGATCGTTGACCACCACCGAGGGGATCATCCTGCTGGTGGCGATGTTGGTGGCGGCGGCGCTCCTGGTGAAGTGGGCCCATCTGGATGCCGGAGACACGGCGACGGTCACGGCCGAACTCGACGAGATGACCTACGACGCCGGCCGGCCCAATCCGCGCTTCGAGATCATCGTGGGGCTCGTCGCCCTGACCGCCACCCTGGGCGGAGCCGAGATGCTGGTGCGGGGCGCCCAAGCCATCGCTCAGGAACTGGAACTCTCCGAGGGCTTCATTGGATTGACGCTGGTCGCCCTGGGCACCAGCCTCCCGGAGTTGGCTACCGCGCTGGCCGCGGCTCGACGGAGAGAAAACGACCTCGTGGTTGGCAATCTGTTGGGCTCGAACCTCTTCAATTCATTGGCCGTCGCCGGCAGTGCGGCGGTGGTGGGCGGCGGGGTGTTGACGGCCGGTTTCAGCACCGGTTTGCTGTTCATGCTGGGGGTGGCGGCCTTCGCCGGGATACTCACCGCCACCGGCAACAAACTGGTTCGTTGGGAAGGATTCGCTCTACTGGTGGTCTACCTGGCGTTTGTGGTGACGGCCTTCTAGCCGAGTTGGGGTCGCCCCTCTCGATCGCGCCATTGGGCGGCCCGCGACTCGGCGAGGATGTCCTTGAACACCCGCTCCACGTAGGCAGGATCGAGCCCCTGCAGAACCGCTTCTTCACGGATGACTCCGAGAAGTTCGTCTTCCCGTTCCGGGATCTGAACCGGCATCCCCCGGGCTGCTTTCACCCTTCCGATCGCGAGCGACAGCTCCCGGCGGCGAGCGAACAACCGGACGATCTCCCGGTCGACGATGTCAACGGCGTGCCGCATCCGCGACACACCCAACGCGTCCATCAGAGCTGCGAACCCTATTTCGTCGAGTTGTTGAAGCTGATCGGAGAGGGCTTCATTCGGGGAGGGGTGTACTTCGACTGCCAGACCGTCGGCTCCGACCCCTTGGGCAGCCAAAGCGAGCGGAGTGACCAGACTGCGGTGACCGGCGGCGTGGGAGGGGTCGACGATCACCGGGAGGTGCGATCTTGCTTTGACCACAGGAACAGCGCTGATGTCGAGCGTGTTCTGCGTGCTTTGCTCGAAAGTGCGGATTCCCCGCTCACACATCACGACCTGATCGTTACCTTCCGCCAGGAGGTATTCGGCCGACCACAACCACTCGTCGATGGTGGCCGACGGGCCCCGATTGAGAAGCACCGGCTTGCCGGCCCGGCCCACGGCCCGCAGCAGCTCGTAGTTCTGCATATTGGCTGGGCCGATCTCCAGCATGTCGACGTGCGCGGCAGTCGGTTCAACGTCGGCGTCTTCTGAGACCTCGGTGAGAGTGGGGAGACCGACCGACTCGCCGGCCTTTTCCAAGAGGGCCAACCCGGTCCGTCCCATCCCCGAGTATGCGTAGGGCGAGGAAGGCGATCGGAAAGTCCCGCCCCGCAACAGGGAGGCCCCCCGCTCGGCGACGATCTCGGCGGCGGCCATCACCTGGGATTCCGATTCAACGCTGGCAGGCCCGGCGATGACCGGGAAGGGATCGCGACCAAAACGGACACCCCGGACGTCGACGACGGTATTCGCCCCTTCCGGACTTCGATGCGTTTTTCGGTCGGTCATGTGTTGCTCCTGGGTGATGAACCAGGTCCGGGATACAAAAGACCCGGAGCCCTGGCTCCGGGTTTCAGAATCGTGCTGGTAGTGCTCGTCTAGGTGCGCGTTCCTTCAACCCGGGCTGCGGGCCCGGTAAATGCGAAGTCGGCGTAATAGGCGTGCGTCATGTGGCTCGCCACGCTAGCCCGGATCACCGCCCAGAACAAGGGAAGGAAGTGGGAAGTAGGAAGTAGGAAGTAGGAAGTAGGAAGTAGGAAGTAGGAAGTAGGAACGAGAAACGAGAAACTAGGAACTAGATACTTACAACTGAATACTGTATTTACCCTTCCGCCAACTCCGAGCGCGGCGCCCGACAGCCTCTCGACTCGGATACCGAAGTCGGCGAACCGTTTGTCGGTGGTTTGGCCGGCCACGTACCGAGCGTAGATCTGCTCGACAATCACCGCGATCTTGAAGAACGCGAATACTTCGTACCAACGCAGTTCGGATAGATCGAACCCGGTTCCGGCCCGGTATCGGTCGACCAGACCGGCCCTGGTGAAGAACCCCCCATGCAAAAGCGGGTTGTCCATGAAAACCCGAAAAGGCAGGTCGGCCGGTTGCGACCAGTAGGCGAGAGTCGTGCCCAGATCGATCAGGGGGTCGCCCAACGTGGCCATGTCCCAGTCGAATATGGCCACCAGATTGCCTTCTTCGTCGACCATGGCGTTGTCCAGCTTGTAGTCGTTGTGCAACAGCGAGGCGGCTTGCGGGGCCGGCACCCGTTCTCCCAGCCACACCGCCAGTTGGTCCATCGCCTTCACCTCGCGGGTTTTGGATTTCTCCCAACGGCTGGCCCATCCGCGGACCTGTCGTTCGGCGAAACCATCCGGCCGGCCTAGTTCGCTCAATCCGACCGCCGCATAGTTGACCTGGTGCAGGGCAATCAAGGTGTCGACGAACTGTTCGCTGATGCGGCGCCGGATTTCCGTTGAGTCGGTCAGGCCGTCCGGCCAGCGGTTGCGGATCACGAACCCGCGCCGCCGGTCCATCACAAAAAACGGGCGGCCCAGAACCGTCTCGTCCTGGCAGAGATGCAAGGCGGCCGGCGCCTGCGGCAATACTCGGGAGAGGGCGTGAAGCACAGTGAACTCGCGGACCATGTCGTGGCTTTTGGGGGCGACGGGTCCCAGCGGCGGACGGCGCAGCACATATTCCTGCTCGCCCACCCGGACAAGGTAGGTCAGGTTGGCGTGACCCCCCGGAAACTGCTCGAACTCGATCGGTTCATCACCCGCGAACTCGGGAACATTGGCCCGCAGGTAGGCACTGAGCCGCTGCTCATCAAAACGTTCCTCGGGCCGGATGGGGGCGGTGTCGCGGGGAGCGGCCATATCGATGTCCTACGTCCGGGCGCCGGCAGCGACCGCGCAAGTGATACTGAAGCACACGTAGGCCTCCCGAAACCCGTTTCGTCGAGCATAGAAGATTTCCCCCTCACGGCCGTCGCGAGCGAGGTAGAACCGGGATAGTCCCCCTTTAGGTGGAAAGTACCGCAGCGGCAAAGCCGCTGGGGTAGGGGTCAGTTCCACCCTCTCCGCTTCGCCGCCTCCGGCAGCTCCGCGCCTCTCCCGCCAGCGGGCGAGGCAAAACAACCAAACGGCACAAGGGCAGCCGGTTTTTTCCCCCCCTCCCGCCCAGCAAGGGAGGCTCTTCTTTCCCCCCTCCCGCTGGCGGGAGGGGGCCAGGGGGAGGGTGGAAAAACAGTCATCAGTCGTCAGATGTCAGGTGTCAGTCCCACCCTCTCCGCTTCGCCGCCTCCGGCAGCTCCGCGCCTCTCCCGCCAGCGGGCGAGGCAAAACAACCAAACGGCACAAGGGCAGCCGGTTCTTTCCCCCCTCCCGCCCAGCAAGGGAGGCTCTTCTTTCCCCCCTCCCGCTGGCGGGAGGGGGCCAGGGGGAGGGTGGAAAAACAGTCATCAGTCGTCAGATGTCAGGTGTCAGTCCCACCCTCTCCGCTTCGCCGCCTCCGGCAGCTCCGCGCCTCTCCCGCCAGCGGGCGAGGCAAAACAACCAAACGGCACAAGGGCAGCCGGTTTTTTCCCCCCTCCCGCCCAGCAAGGGAGGCTCTTCCTTCCCCCTCCCGCTGGCGGGAGGGGGCCAGGGGGAGGGTGGAAAAACAGTCATCAGTCGTCAGATGTCAGGTGTCAGTCTCACCCCCTCCGCTACCCTCCTCACCCCATGCTCACTTGCCTTTTCGACGTCGACGGCACCCTGGTCGACTCTCGCCGACCGATCCTTTCCTCCCTCAACGCCGCCCTGGCCGAACATGGCCAGGCCCCCATCAAGGGCGACGACCTGTGGCAGCATGTGGGCCCCCCGCTCTACGAGACCCTCACGGGCCTGCTGGCCGAACGCGATGGAGACCTCGCTCTCGTCGAACCCCTCATCGCCTCTTTCCGCCACCACTACTCCGCCGCTTCCGTGGAAATGGCCCGTTCGTACGAGGGCATCCCGGAACTACTGGCCCGCTTGCAGGGCAAAGTGCGGATGGGCGTCGTCACTTCCAAGCCCATCCCGTTTGCCCGCCCGATCCTGGAAGCCCTGGGGTTCGCCGAGTTGATGGAAGCCGTCGAAGGCCCCAGCATCGATGGGATTGAGCCCAAGACCGAAACGCTGGCCCGGGCCCTTCGCCTCCTCAACCATGCGCCGGACACTGAGGGATTCGTGATGATCGGTGACCGCCGCCATGACATCGAAGCCGCCCGGGTCAACGGCATCAGCTCTATCGGAGTGACCTGGGGTTTTGGAACGCTCGCGGAGCTCGGCGAGGCCGGCGCCGACCAGATCGTCGAGAGCCCGGCGGAGTTGGGCGGGCTGCTCGGGGTCTAGAGGTCCGGCGAGTGCCGGTCGAGGAACTCCACCATGTCGTCCAGGTACGGCTCGAACGCCTCCAACGAGGCGTGCTCGCCGCCCGGCACGATCAGCACCTGTCCATCCGACGCATTTTCGAACAACCGAAAGGCATCCTCGACGGGGATCACCCGGTCGGCATCACCGTGGACGATCAATATCGGACACTCGACATCCCCGATTCGATTGATCGGAGCGATCTCGTCGAAACGATGCCCGATGATCTGTTCGATCGGCCACAACATTGCTCCGGATACCTGGCTGGGGAGCCGGTCGAGTTTCATCTGATTGGTCATCATCTCCCGCGGGTGAGCAAACGCCGACATTGAAACAACTGCCCCGATCCCGTGATCCCGAGAGGCGGCGAGAATGGCGGCTCCCGCCCCCACTGAGTGGCCTGCCACTGCCACCGACGTGACGTCCTCGCGTTCCCACAACCAGGCGAGCCCTACTTCGAGATCCTCGGCGAAGCGGGGCAGCGAGGAGAAGTCATCAGTGTTCGCTGTGTCCGTGATTGCGGGCGTCCAAGAAGAGAGCGTGATACCCGCCTTTGTGAAGGTGCGGGGCGATGGGCAACAGCAGTGCTCCGTTGGCTCCCCAGCCGTGCAGAACAACGACTGCCGGAGCAGGCTGATCGCCAACCGGGATGAACCAGGCGTGCAATTTGGTCCCGTTGACCGACTCGAGCCAGATCTGTTCCCCCGGCAAACCGAAATCGAACGGGGTCTGCGACGCATCCCTCTGCGGAGGGGCGAAGGTCTTCTTGAGCAAAGCGGGAGCGGCGTAGACGGCCCCGAGTGCCAGCGCGGCTTTCCCAACGAATCTGAGCATGGCCGCACATGGTACGCGGGCCGCGGCCCAATCCAGCCGAATCGCCACGGCCACCGGCTGGTACTACGTTTTTGTAGATAACAACGAGGAGCGCTCCATGAAGAAGATCGTGGTCACCGGCGGAAGCGGCAAAGCAGGGCGAGCCGTCGTCAACGACTTGAACGCCCGCGGCTACCGGACCCTCAACGTCGACCAGACGATCCCGCCGGCCTCTTGGGGTTGGGCTCTGGGGGTCGACCTGACCGATTTGGGTCAAACCTATGAAGCGCTCAAGGGCGCCGACGCCGTGGTGCATCTGGCGGCGATCCCCGCCCCGGAGATGCGACCCGAACAGGAAACCTTCCGGAACAACATCCTCAGTACCTACAACGTCTTCTCGGCCGCCGCCGACCTCAAGATGGAGAAGGTGGTCTGGGCTTCCAGCGAAACCGTGTTGGGGTTGCCGTTTGAGAACGAACTGCCCGACTATGCCCCCATCGATGAGCAGCAGACGCCCTTCCCCGAATCGAGCTACGCCCTCTCCAAGCTGCTCGGCGAGCAGATGGCCGCCCAGTTCAACCGGCGTTTCGGGTTGCCCTTCGCCGGGTTGCGGATCTCCAACATCATGGAACCCGACGAGTACGCCAAGTTCCCCACCTTCTGGGATGACCCGGTCATCCGCAAGTGGAACCTGTGGGGCTATGTCGATGCCCGCGACGTCGCCCAGGCGGTCCGCCTAGCTCTGGAGCAGGACGTCCCCGGCTCGGAGCAGTACATCATCGCCGCCGCCGACACGGTCATGAACCGCTCCAGTCAGGGTCTGATGGAAGAGGTCTACCCCACCGTCGAGATCCGCCGCGACCTGGGCGAATTCGAGACGTTGTTGTCCATCGACAAAGCCCGCGAGATCCTCGGCTACGAACCCGACCACACCTGGCGCGACCACCTCTGAGAAGAAGTCATCAGTTGTCAGTAGTCAGTTGTCAGTTTTCGCTAGCCAGTCCCCCGTGTCCGCCCAGCAGGCGATGCTTCTTCTCCCCCCACCCGCCCAGCAGGCGAGCCTTCTTTTCCCCCCTCCCGCCCAGCAGGCGAGCCTTCTTTTCCCCCCTCCCGCCCAGCAGGCGAGCCTTCTTTTTCCCCCTCCCGCTGGCGGGAGGGGGCTAGGGGGAGGGTGGAAAGAACGGCCATCCCCCATCCGCTCTGTCGCCCAAGGCAAGACCGCAATAGTCCCCCTGGAAGGGGGAAAGTACCGCAGCGGCGAAGCCGCTGGGGTAGGGGGTTTTCTCAGGGGCTCGCTTTGAGCTCGGTGGCGATCTCGGCTGCCCAGGCGTCGATGGCCGGCCAGTCGTGGAAGTCGCCGGAGGGCATGGCCGCCTTCGAGGCTGGCATGAGTTTCAGGAACCGTTCCCCAAACCCGATCGGCGGGGCATCACGGTCCCAGGCCCCGAAGAAGACCCGCTCACCGCGGGGGATGGAGCAAGGCCGCCAGTTCGTCGAACTCCTTGGGCCGAGTGGCCTCGAAAATGTCGCGGCCGTCCTCGTCGACGAGGTCGGTACCGAGCGGTCCGCTGCTGAAGAGCCAGACCGGGCGCTCGGCCAGGACAGCCTTGTTTCGTTTGACGAACGCGGTGGCCTTCTTGAGCCAGTGGAACATGTAGGCAGCACTGCCGACAACGAAAGCGTCATAGGGAGAAAGGTCACGAATGTCGTTGACGGATCTTGCCTCAGCCGTGAGACCCGCCGCACGGAGGCCTTCTGCGATCCGCTCGGCGATCCCCGCGGTGGCCCCATGACGACTGGCATAAGCAACAAGGACGGTCATGCGCGACACCTCCTGAACGTCATCCAAGCCTACGCCTTCTGATCCCCCCCTCCCGCTGGCGGGAGGGGGTCAGGGGGAGGGTGGAGGAACGGCCATCCGCGATCCGCTCTCCCGTTCCCACCCCCTCCGCTTCGTTGCCTCCGGCAACTCCGCGCCTCCCCCGCCAAGCAGGGGAGGCAAGACCGCCCGCGGCGAAGCCGCTGGGGTAGGGGTAGACCACCAGAACCTGCAACCCGAAACCTGAAACCTGCCACCTCTTAACTACCATCCCGGCTCGTGCAACCTGCCATCACCATTGACCGCCTGGAGAAGCGTTACGGCGAACTGACCGCCGTCGATGGCGTCTCCCTGGAGGTCGCCCGGGGCGAGACTTACGCCCTGCTGGGACCCAACGGCGCCGGCAAGACCACGACCGTGGAGATCCTCGAAGGGTTGCGCCGCGCAACCGGCGGGTCGGTCTCCGTCCTGGGTCTTGACCCGATCGTCAACCGGGAGGATCTGCAACCGGCGATCGGGGTGATGCTCCAGGAGGGTGGTGCTTATCCGGGCGCCCGGGCGAAAGAGCTCCTCACCCTGCTGGCCGCCTTCTTCGACAATCCCCGCTCCCCCGACGAACTGCTCTCCCTGGTCGGTCTCACCGAGCAGAGCCGCACTCTCTACCGCAGACTCTCGGGCGGGGAGAAGCAACGCCTGTCTCTGGCCATGGCCCTGGTCGGCCGACCCGAGCTGGTTTTCCTCGACGAACCGACCGCCGGTCTCGACCCCGGTGGGCGACGGGCCACCTGGCAGACCATCGAACGGCTCAAGGATGATGGGGTGACGATCCTGCTCACTACCCACTTCATGGACGAGGCCGAATACCTGGCGGATCGGGTGGGGATCATCCACCGGGGCCGTCTGGTCGCCGAGGGGCCACCGGCCGATCTGGTGCACGGCACCGGCGGCCTCTCGTTCCTGGCCCCATCCGGACTCCCGGTTGACCAGCTCACCGAACGTCTCGGAGCGCCGGTGCGGGAAGCCAGCCCGGGCCGGTACGTGGCCGAACTGGCAGACCCGAACCCGGCTCAGATTGCCGCCCTCACGACCTGGTTGGCCGAGCACAACATCTTGCTGCGAGAGCTGCGCCTCGGCGCCGCCGGACTCGAGGAGATCTTCCTCGCCCTCACCGAGGAGGAGTCGTCGTGACCGCCCGGGCTCTGCGCGCTCAGACCAAGCTCGAGTTGCTGCTCACTATTCGCCGCGGCGAAGCGGTGTTGCTCACCTTGATCATCCCGACCGGGCTCCTGATCTTCTTTGGATTCACCGAGCTGTTCGCGGTTACCGTCGAGTTCATCACACCCGGCCTGCTGGCTCTGGCGGTCCTGTCCTCATCGCTGGTCAGCCTGTCGATCGCCACCGGATACGAGCGCAAATACCTGGTGCTGAAGCGACTGGGTGCCACCCCGCTCCCCCGCTCGGTGCTGTTTGTGGCCAAAGCCATCTCGGTGCTGGTCCTCGAGATCATCCAGGTGGGATTGCTGTTGGGAGTAGCCGCCCTGGTCTTTGGCTGGCGAGCCGACATCGACTGGTGGTTGCTCATCGGAGCGCTACTGCTGGGGACCGCCGCCTTCTCCGGAGTAGCAATCCTGATGGCCGGCACCCTGCGAGCCGAAGCCACCCTGGCCCTCGCCAACGGGCTCTATGTGATTTTCCTGCTACTCGGAGATGTCATCTTCCCCCTCGACGCCCTGCCCGACGCCGTCGTCCGGATCGGCCAGGTGCTCCCCGCTGCCCCGCTGGCCGGATTGTTCCGGGCGGCCGTCGGACAGTCCGAGCTTCTGGGCGCCCATGCCGTGATCCTGATCGGCTGGGCCCTGCTGATACCCCCATTGGCGGTGCGGTTCTTCAGCTGGGAAGAGCGGTAAAAGCGGCCGAGACACCACTCACAGTGGAAGTGAGAGATATCGCCATCGCCTCTCGAAGTGAGCTTCTACTGGTACCACAGGGTGGTGGTGAAATTGGTCCCGTTCGAGGCGGAGACCCACCAGGTCCCGTTCGAATGGTGGAAGTTGGCGATATCGGCTTTACCGTCCCCGGTGAGGTTGCCCACCACCTGCGGACTCCACCCGGCCGCCGTCGAAAAATCTGCCCACAAGCCAGTCGCGAACCCCATTCCATCCGAAACCGACACCCACCAAGTCCCATTGGAATCGTGAAAGTTGGCGACATCGGCCTTGCCATCCCCATTGAAATCGCCAACCAGCTGGGGCCCCCACCCGGCCGCCGTCGAAAAATCTGCCCACAAACCAGTCGCGAACCCCATCCCATCCGAAACCGACACCCACCAAGTCCCATCGGAGCTGGAGAAGGAAGCAACATCGTCCTTGCCGTCCCCGGTGAAATCACCCACCACCTGCGGACCCCATCCACTAGCAGTCGAAAAATCGGCCCACAACGACGTAACAAACCCACTCCCCGTCGAGACACTCACCCACCAGGTCCCATTACCAGGGTGATAGTTGGCCACATCGTCCTTGCCGTCCCCGGTGAAATCACCCACCACCTGCGGACCCCATCCACTAGCAGTCGAAAAATCAGCCCACAACGTCGTCACAAACCCGGACCCGGTCGACACCGACACCCACCATGTGCCGTTGGAAGGGTGGAAGTCGGCGATGTCGTCCCTACCGTCCCCGTTGAAGTCACCCACCACCTGGGGATTCCAACCGCTGGCCGTCGAAAAGTCGGCCCACAACGTCGTCACAAACCCGGTCCCCGTAGATATTGAGACCCACCATGTGCCGTCGGAGGATCGGAAGCTGGCGATATCGTCCATCCCATCCCCGTTGAAGTCACCCACCAGCTGCGGACCCCACCCGGTCTTGGTCATGAAGGTGACCCAGGTCTGCGGATCGAACTCGCTGCCGGCCGAGAGGTGCACCCACCACATACCACTCGTATCGTTGTAGGCCGCGACGTCGTCGGAGCCGTCACCGTCAAAATCGCCAACCAGTTCATCTGACCAGTCCCCCGGGGCGCCGTGAGGCACGCTGCCGGTTTGGGCGAGCCCCCAACCTTCGGTGTTGTTGGGCAGAGTTCCATACCCGAGGGCGGCGGCACGCGCTACCAACGCCTGTTTCACCTCGGAGGGATTGGCACCTGGATTCGCCTGAAGGTAGAGAGCAACCAGACCCGCAACATGGGGCGATGCCGACGAAGTCCCCGCAAAACTGCTCGGGCCGAAGGCGATAGTCGACACGTCGGTCGGAGCGATCAGGTCGGGTTTGGTGAACCCGTCGACGGTCGGTCCCCGGCTGCTGTACTCCACCACATTGGTTGGGGCCATCCACGACGATGCGCCGACAGCGATGGCCCCCGGGGCGTCACCCGGGGTGAGCATGCTGCCCTCCGCTTTCACCTGGTCCAGGTCGTAGATATCGCCGTCAACGAACACGTCGTAGTAGGTCGAAACCCCCGAGAACCTACCCACCGCATACCCGTAGTCCCGGGGGAAAAAGCTGTCGTTGAACCAGACCACCGATTCCACGGGCGGCACCCCCGGACCCTGCACGGCCGCCGAACAGCCGAGTTCAGCGCCAAAGGTGTCGTACAAACACAGGTCGAGGTCGACAGACGAATTCACCCAGGCGAGATCGATGAATACCAATCCGCCTCCCGACACCATGAACGTGTTCATTTCCTGAGTGCCGGAAATCTCAGCCCAGCCATCAAAATCGGTGTCGACGAAGTTGCCGCCCCAATGGAGATCGGCCGAGTTGCCGGCGGCGTTGACCCACACGATCCCGGCGTCGACCGCCCGCTGCACGGCCACCGCGGCGGACGATTGGGACCCGAAGGGCCCGACCGTCGAACCCAGCGACATGTTGACGACGTCGACGCCCTGGGCGATGAGATAGTCGACAACCGGGTCGAGGTCGTCGAGGAACTCGGCAGCGACCAGGAACATGGTTGCCTGGGGGGCCAGGTCGTAGACGATCTCGGCCACTGCGGTCCCATGTTGCGACCCTGATTCCATCGACCCGTCGGCGCGGAGGCTCCTCACGGTCACACTGGCCGGGAGTCCGCTACCAAGCAACGCCTGGTAGCCGTCGAAGCTGCTATCTACAATCGCGATCCTCACACCTTCACCGCTCAGACCCGCCGATTGCCACTGCGAGGCGCCAACCACCGCGTTGCCCTCCGAGACAGTGAGCTCCTTCAACTCGACGACCCGCGACAGCCTGACCCCGGGATAAGTAGAAGCCAGAACCCTGAGGTCGGTGATCTCACCGGTCACGACTTCACCGTCGAGAGCATCGGCGCTTCGCCAGGCCAACAGCTCACGAGGACTGAGATCGGTCCGCGGGGCCGGCACATCGACGCGGGCGGTGATATCGATCCCGTCGGCCACCAGACCCAACCCGTCACCGGGAGCGGCTCGGGCAGTCGGACGGTCGTCGGCGTCGAGCTGGTACCCATTCGAGCCTGGTTGCGCCTGGGCGGTGGTGGGAGGGGTAGCGAAGAGAGCCAGAAGCAAGGAGAAGGCAGCCAGCGTGGCCGGAAAGCGGGTCTTGGTCACGGCTGCAGTATGGCGCATTCGCGGGCCGCGGATGCCGGTCCCCTTCTCGCCGGCCGGGTCGACCAAGCCCCTACCTCGCCCGCAGAACCCCCTACCCCAGCGGCTCCGCCGCTGCGGCACTTTCCCCCTGGCAGGGGGACTGTCCGCGTTATGCCACCCTTGCAGGGCACGGTGGTGCCGCGGTCAGGGCCCACCCTCTCCGCTTCGCCGCCTTCGGCAGCTCCGCGCCTCTCCCGCCTGCGGGAGAGGCAAGCAAGGTCGCGCAGACCGACACCTCGGCGGCACTACGGGAGCTCAGACGAACAGCTGGACGTCGGAATCGGCGGCGAAGTCGAGGAAGGCGGCGGCGCCGGCGATTTCGCAACCTTTGATCAGATCGCCTTCTGCGACGCCCATCACGCCCATAGTGGTGGCGCAGGCGAAGAAAGTGACGTCGAGGCCCTGGGCCATCTCGATGAACTCGGGCACATCGGGCATCTTGGAGTCGCGCATCCACTTCTTCATCACCTTGGTGGCGGCGGCCGTGGCGCCCGGGAGGGCGCCCAGCAGATTGGGCACCTGAATGGGACCGGACGGGTTGGCCAGCGAGGCCATCTTCAATTTCTCGAGTCGCTCACGATGGAGGATGTCCAAACCGTAGAAGGTGAAGTAGATGCCCACCTCCCACCCGAGACTGGCCGCCGTGGTCGCCAGGATCAGCGGTGGGTAGGCCTGGTCCAAGGTGCCCTTGGAAGCGACCAGCGCCAGGCGCTTGCGGCGTGCCGGGACCACGGTCACCGGCTCAGTCGTTTCGGTTGGCTGGGCGGTCATCGAACGGTCCCCTTCTCGATCCAGAAGACCTGGGTGTCGCCACGGTCGTCCGTCCTGAGGAGGGTGTCGCCCCGCTGGTTGGCCATGGCCGGGATGTCGGCCAGCGACCCCCGGTCGGTGCAGGTCAACTCGAGCACCTCGCCCGGTTCCAGGGGCTTGAGTGCCAGGGCGGCCTTGTAGACCGGGAGCGGGCAAAGCAGGCCGCTGGTGTCGAGCGATTCGGTCACGTTGATCTCGGTAGTCATATTGATTCCTCTCTCAAACCTGGGGCAAGCCGTCGTCGCCGAGCAGTTCCGCAAAGTAGCTGGTGTACTTGAGTCCCGAATCCGGGGAGACACCCACCGCGATCTCGTCGGGGTCCAGGCCAAACTCGGTGGCGGCGTGGACGATCGCTCCGGTCGAAGGTCCGACCATCAGGCTCTCCTCCCGCCACAACCGCTTGGTCATCTCATAGGCGGGCCCATCTTCGACCCGGACCACATCGTCAATCACCGACCAGTCGAGAATGCCCGGCTGTTTGGCCTCACCAAACGATTTGAGGCCGGGCAGACGGTGGCCCGGTTGTGGTTCGATAGCGATGATCTTGATGGTGGGGTCCTGCTCTTTGAGGAACCGGCCCACCCCGGTGATGGTGCCGCAGGTCCCGAACCCGGCCAAGAATGCCCGCACCCGCCCCTCCGTCTGGCGCCAGATCTCGGGTCCGGTGGTCTCGTAGTGAGCCCGCACGTTGTCGGGGTTTTCGTACTGGTTGGGCATCACGTATTTGGTGCCGTTCTCGCTGGCAGCCAGCGATCGAGCCAGGGCAATGGCCCCATCCTTGGGATGGTCAACCGGGCAGAGATCGTCGGGAGTTTCCCAAACCTCGGCTCCCAGCATGCGCAACACCACCTTCTTTTCTTCGGGCACCCCGTCGGGAATAGTGACGGTCAACTTGGTCCCTTCCAACGCCGCCAGGGCAGCCAGGGCGATAGCGGTGTTCCCCGAAGACGCTTCGACCAGTTCGCGGTCGGCTAGTTCACCGCGGGAACGCAGGCCTTCGAGCAGGTAGGCGGCCGCCCGGTCCTTGATGGATCCGAAGGGGTTGAGCCACTCCAGCTTCAAGTACAGCGCCAGGTCGCCGGCGATCCGGTTGACCCGCACCAGCGGGGTGGGGTGGTCGGCGTCGGGCAATAACTCGCGAATGTCGTCGTAGCGCTGGGCTTGGCGGTCGGTGGTGAGATGTGATGGTGCTGAAAGTCGACTGATCATCGGTACTCCTTGGCAAGAGAAAAACCCGCTCCCGGTAAGTGGTGCCGGTGCGGGTCCGAAAAGACCTTGGTTGGTTGCTGTTGCCTAGACGCGAACCTCCCTGCACGACACCGTCGTACAACAGCAAGCGCAGGTGGTTGGGTAGGTCTTCATGTGGGATGGGATTGTACGTGGCCTGGTGATTTAGGAAAGGGCGGTTTGCGGTTAGTGCCCCAGGCGCGCTACCAATAGTCCTGCACTTTGCGTGCTTTCTCCCCTACTGAGTGTCATGGAACGCCACATAACTTCCCTTTCGCGTCGAATCGGCTGGATCGTTTTGGGTGCCGCCGCCTGGACTATTTACGTGTGGATCACCCGCATCATTAACCTCGACGGGGCCGACGCGGCCTCGGCCGCGATCTGGTCCAGGATCGGGATTTCGCTCGTGTTCGGGGCCGCCCTGCTGTGGATTGGGGTGGCCTGTTTGCTGCAACGACTGACCACGCCGCGGTTGGCCGGCTACGTTCTGCTGGCATTTGGGGTGTGGATGGCCATCTCCTGGCTACCGGAAGTGATCGAAAGGTTTGCGGCCGCCGACGAGACCGTGGCGTTCCGGGCGGTGCACATCGCCCTGGCCTTCGTGTCGGTCGGCCTCGGGACCGTCGCCGCCACCCTGGGACGGAAGCTGATCCGGGGGCTCATCCCGGACGCCGCGGCCCACGTTTCGGCATAGGGCTCAGGGCTCAGGTTTCGGGTTTCAGGTTTCGGGTTCCAACCCCCTACCCCAGCGCCTCCGGCGCTGCGGTACTTTCCCCCTTCCAGGGGGACTATCCCGAAGTCGGCGGGTCTGGTTGGCGGATAGCCCTTTTCCACCCTCCCCCTAGCCCCCTCCCGCCGGCGGGAGGGGGGAAGCTCTTTGCCTCGCCCGGGGGAGACTATTGCCAGCTCAGCTGATGGCGGTGTCTACCCAGATCATGGCGAACAGGACGGCCAGGTAGATGGTCGAGTAGCGAAAGAGCGCCATTGAGCGCTCGGGGCTGCGGATCAGGCGGACCGCTTCGACAATGAAGTACAGGCCGAGGGCCAACGCGGCGATGGGATAGAGCACCCCGGTCGGGGCAATGGGCCACAACAGCAGGCTGACGGCCGCCAGCAACAACGAATAGGCCAGGATGTGCCAGGTGGTCCGCTGCTCACCGATCACCACCGGAAGCATGGGAACACCGGCGCTGGCGTAGTCATCTTTGTAACGCATCGCCAGGGCCCAGAAATGGGGCGGTGTCCAGCAGAACACGATCCCGAACAGAATCCAGGCCGCCGGGTCCAGCCCACCGGTGACGGCCGCCCACCCGACCAGCACCGGGGCGGCGCCGGCTGCACCCCCGATAACGATGTTTTGGGGGGTGTGGCGCTTGAGGCCCATCGTGTAAACCAGGACGTAGAACAGCAATGCGGCCGTGGCCAGCAAACCGGCCGCCAGGTTGGCGAACAACCACAACCAAACGAACCCCATCACGCCCAGGCCAATCCCGAACCAGAGAGCGTTGATCGGTCGCACCGCGTCTCTTGGCAAGGGCCGGCGGGAAGTCCGGCGCATAACCACATCGATGTCGCGGTCGAAGTAGTTGTTGATGGCATTGGCGCCGCCGGCCGACAGCGTCCCGCCGATCAAGGTGGCGATCACCAGCCAAGTACCGGGCCAGCCACCTGCGGCGAGCACCATCGAGGGAACCGTAGTTATGAGCAGCAGTTCGATGATGCGGGGTTTGGTGAGGGCCACATACGCGCCCAGACCCGCCCAGCCGCTGGGCGGAGGGGCATTGGGATCGGTGATCTTCACCTGGATAGGAGGCTGTTCGTCCACGGCCCAATAGGTTACCTGCGCGCCGACACCAGGAATCCGGCGCCCTACGCACACCATCTACCCCTGACGGGAGCCGGATCCGTGTGTAGATTTCAGGACCTGTCGAGGAGGAATCCGTGAGTGGTGCGCCTCAGGCCCCACCGAAGGCTGAAGAGCCCATCCGCTCAATGAGCTTGCTGGGCTGGCGAAACACCAATGACGAATACATGGGTGGCAACTACCGGATCAGGTTGGTCCGGGCAGGGTGTTGGGAGATCCGCTACCGGAGCGAACCGGTGGCCATGGCCGACGGTCTCAAACTTGCGATGAGCCGCGGCTGAGCTCGACTACCGGGAACGGCTCCGGAATCGAGATGTCGTGGGGTGGGGAACCTCATCGGCGGTATTCGGGGTTGTCCTCCTGTGGATGGCATCGACCTGGACCAATGAGGTGGGATTCTTTTTCCTCTTCACTGCCCTGTTTTAGGGATTGCTCAACACTCTGACCCGTTTCATCGCCGCGACCGGTGGAGTCAAAACGACCCCTACCGCCGTCGACTACCTTGGGAGCGGCGCGACTGGTACGAGCACAGCTGACCTCATCCGTTTCTCACCCAAGTTGCCAGCCGACCTCGCTCCGGCTCGGCCATCGCCCGCGGCTCGCGGCAAGAAAGAACCCCCCTACCCCAGCGGCTCCGCCGCTGCGGTACTTTCCCCCTCCGGGGGGACTATCCCAAACAGACCACCCTCCCCCTAGCCCCCTCCCGCCGGCGGGAGGGGAAATCGAGCCTCTCCTGCCCGGTCAGATCGGTCTTCTTGTCTCCCCCGCCGGCGGTGTCGCATTTCAGGATGCTGCCGAAGGCGGCGAAGCGGAGGGGGTGGAACTGACGACTGACAACTGAGAACTGACGACTTCTCTTCCACCCTCTCCCTAGCCCTCTCCCGCCGGCGGGCGAGGGGAATAGCCCAAAGAACCCCGCAGAAACGGTTGAAACCCGCCGGGGGTCACCTTATGATGCGACCCCACTCGGGGTGGAGTTGGTGGTGGCCAGAGTTTCCTCCCACGGTCCTCGAGTCAACCCGTCGACCGTTCGAGGAAAGGAAAACAGGATCAGACGCCCGCGGCGCCCCCAATGGCTTCGATTCTCCCCGCTGTTGCTGCTGGTTCTGCTCAGTTCGTGTGTTGATTCCCCCATGGACTCACTCGAACCGGCCGGACCGATCGCCGAGCGGATCGACAATCTGTGGTGGCTGGTCTTCTGGATCGCCGCGGTCATCTTCGTGCTCGTTCAGGGCGCCATCCTCTTCATCTCCTTCGCCTACCGCGATCGGGAAGGTCGCAAAGAGCCCAAGCAGATCCACGGCAACAACAAGCTCGAGGTGTTGTGGACCGCCATCCCCGCCCTGATCCTGGCGGGAATCGCCGTACCGACCGTCCAGACCGTGTTCGATCTCACCGAGCGACCCGAAAACGCCCTCCAGATCGAAGTGATAGGTCACCAATGGTGGTTTGAGTACGTCTACCCGGCCCAGGGCATAACCACCGCCAACACGCTGGTGATCCCCGCCGGTCAGCCGATCGATCTGATCCTCACCTCCGAGGATGTCCTCCATAATTTCTGGGTGCCGCAGCTGGCCGGCAAGCGCTATCTGGTCTCCGGACAAGATACGTTTCTGACGTTGGAGGCAGACGAACCCGGCGAATACCTGGGCCAGTGTGCCGAGTTCTGCGGCCTGTCCCACGCTTTGATGCGGGCCCGGGTGATCGCCGTGGACGACGCCGGTTGGGACCGGTGGATCGCCGAACAAAACCAACCCTCCGTCGTCCCGCCGGTAGGCTCATTGGCTGCCGAAGGGCAGGCCGCCTTCCTCAACGCCGGTTGCACCCGCTGTCACGTCATCGATGGTGTCTGGGAAGAGGTCTCCCGCCAGCCGCCTGCCCCCGATTTGACCCATTTCGCCAGTCGCACCATGTTCGCCGGAGCCAGCTTCGAGCGGACTACCCAAAACCTGCGGGATTGGCTGGCGAACCCACCGGCAATGAAGTCCGGCTCGTTCATGCCCAATCTGAACCTGACCGACGATGAGATCACCGCCCTCGTTGCCTATTTGGAGACCCTCGAGTGACCGCAGCTACCACCATCTTCCGCCGGCCCAAAGCCACCTCGGGGTTCTGGGGTTGGGTCACCACCGTCGACCACAAGAAGATCGGCGTGATGTACGGCTACACGGCCTTCTTCTTCCTGATCATGGGCGGCCTCGAAGCGCTGCTGTTGCGCATCCAACTGGCGGGACCGGAAGGCCAGTTCCTCAGCCAGGGCGAATACAACGCCATGTTCACCATGCACGGAACCACCATGGTGTTCCTGGTGGTCATGCCGATGAGCGCCGCCTTCATGAACTACCTGCTGCCGTTGATGATCGGCGCCCGCGACGTGGCCTTCCCGCGGCTGAACGCCCTCAGCTACTGGATCTTCCTGTTCGGCGGCATCTTCCTGTACTCGACGTTCCTGTTCGGGACCACCGGAGCCCCGGAAGGTGGGTACCTGGCCGGCGAGGCCAGCCGTCTCGCTTCCGCCCCCAACGCCGGCTGGTTTGGATACGCCCCCAACACGGAAGGGCAGTACTCCGTCGGCACCGTCCTGGACTACTGGTCGATCGGTCTGCAGATCATCGGGCTGGCCTCGCTGCTCTCATCCGTCAACCTGATCACCACCATCTTCAACCTGCGGGCCAAAGGGATGCGCCTCTTGCGGATGCCGGTGTTCGCCTGGATGTCGCTGGTCGTCAACTTCCTGCTGATGTTCTCGATCCCGATCATTGCCGTGGCGCTGTTCATGATCACCTTCGACCGGCAGTTCGGCGCCCAGTTCTTCCAGGTGGCCACCGGGGGCGACCCCATCCTCTGGCAGCACCTCTTCTGGCTGTTCGGCCATCCCGAGGTGTACATCCTGATCCTGCCCGCCATGGGCATCGTGTCCGAAGTGCTGCCGGTCTTCAGCCGCAAACCGCTGTTCGGGTACGCGGCGGTGGTGTTCGCCGGGGCGGCCATCGGGTTCCTCGGTTTTGGGGTGTGGGCTCACCACATGTTCTCGTCGGGAATCAGTCCGGTCGCCCAGGCCGCGTTCGGGTTATCGACGATGACGATCGCCATCCCGACGGGCATCAAGATCTTCAACTGGCTGGGAACGATGTGGATGGGACGGTTGAAGCTCAACACGCCGATGTTGTTCTCGATCGGGTTCGTCGCCATGTTCACGATCGGCGGGTTGTCGGGCGTGACCCACTCGATCGTCCCCGCCGACTGGCAGCAGACCGACACCTACTACATCGTCGCGCACTTCCACTACGTGTTGTTCGGCGGCGCCATCTTCGGGATCTTCTCCGGCCTCTACTACTGGTTCCCCAAACTGACCGGCCGCATGTACTCGGAGAAGCTGGGCAAGTGGCACTTCTGGCTGATGTTCCTCGGGTTCAACCTGACCTTCGCCCCCATGCACTGGCTGGGCCTGCAAGGAATGGTCCGGCGGACCTGGCAGTACGCCGCAGACATGAACCTGGGCCCCTGGAACATGGTCGTCACCATCGGGGCTTTCATCATCGCCCTCTCCATCCTCGTCTTCATGTGGAACTGGGTGGTCTCCAAACGGCGCGGCGCCCCAGCCGGGATCGACCCTTGGGATGCCCGCACGCTCGAGTGGACTATCCCCTCGCCCCCACCCGAGTACAACTTCGCCGAGATCCCCAAGGTTTCCGCCCTGGATGACTTTTGGCACGCCAAATACAGCGAAGACGACGAAGGACGAGCGGTGCGCCGCCCGGGAGCCGACGCCCTGGTCGCCGAACTGGAACACAAGGGCAACAACCCCGAAAAGCCGATCCACCTGCCATCGCCGTCGTACTTCCCGATCCTGATCGGCATCTCGATCATGCTGGTCGGCTACGGACTGGTTTACAGCGCCCAGGCCTGGGGTCTGGCCGTGCTGGTGGTCGGGATCCTGGGAGCCGTCACCTCGTTCATCGGTTGGGCGCAAGAACCGGGCGAAGAGGAACCCCCTGGGGAGGAGCACTGATGGCCGACCTCGCCCACGCCGACGAACACGAAAGCCTCGGAATCGACAACCGCAAGCTGGCGATGTGGGGGTTCCTGGCCTCCGAATTCATGTTCTTCGGAGCCCTCATCTCCACCTATCTTCTCTACAAAGGCCGGGCCGGGATGCCACTCCCCTACCCGCGGGACCTCTACGACATCCCCTTCACCTCGGTCAGTTCTTTTGTGCTGCTGATGAGCTCGCTGACCATGGTGATGGCCCACAATGCCCTCAGCCGCAAAGACCAACCGGCCACCCGCACCTGGCTGCTGGCCACGGCCATGCTGGGGATGGTGTTCATCGGCGGCCAGGTGTACGAGTTCTCGAGCTTCGTGCAAGAAGGCATGACGATGCGCACCAATGCCGCCGCCTCCGGGTTCTACCTGCTGACCGGCTTCCACGGCACCCACGTGTTGATCGGCATCATCCTGTTGTTATCGCTGTACGGGATCTCCCGCCGCCAGAACGGTCTTTCCGAAGCCAAAGGCTTGAACCTGGAACTGGTCGGTTTGTACTGGCACTTCGTCGACATCATCTGGATCGTCATCTTCACCGTCGTCTACCTGATTCCATAGGAGTCTGATGGAAACTCCCACCGAAACTCAGGTTCACGAGACGCACCACCCCACGCCGCGTCAGTACGTGCAGATCGCATTGCTGCTGGCCGTCCTTACGGCAATCGAGGTGGGCCTGTTCTACGCCGAGCCGGCGGTGGGCAAACTGGTCACCCCGGCGCTCCTGATCCTGGCGCTCCTCAAATTCCTCCTCGTGGTCGGCTACTACATGCACCTCAAATACGAGAAGCGGATGCTCACTCGACTGTTCGCCGCCGGATTCGTGCTGGCGTTGATGGTCTATGCCGTCGTGCTGGTGGCCTTCGGGGTCATGACCCGGCTATGAGCGCCACCCTGGCCCAGGCGTACCTTCCCCTTACCGAGGTAGCCCCCTTCAACCCGCACTACGACGTGTTGATCCTGGTCGCCGCCCTGGTGGTCGGATACCTCTATGCAATCCGGCGAATCGGTCCATACAAGGTGGCCGACGGCACCGCCCCGGCCACCACCAGACAGATGATCTGGTTCTTTGGTGGAGTCACCGCCCTCTTCGTTGCCGCTTGGTGGCCCATTCACGACCTGGCGGAAGAGTCGATGTTCACTTTCCACATGATCGAGCACCTCATCATCGGTTTGGTGGTCCCGCCCATGCTGCTGCTTGGCACCCCGCGTTGGTTGGCAGAGATGATCGGTGGAGGCGCCCGGGTGCTGCCCATCGTCAAGCGGCTGAGTCGCCCCGTTCCCGCCTTCTTCTTCTACAGCATCATTCTGGTTGGCATCCACTGGCCGGCCGTCAACGAGCTGATGGTCACCTCGGACGCGGCCCACTTCCTCATTCACGCCGTCTTCTTCACTTCGGCGATGTTCATGTGGATGCCGGTGCTCAGCCCCATGCCGTCGGTGCCCCGCATCCCTCCCCCGGCCCGGGCGTTCTACCTCTTCCTCCACTCGATCATCCCCACGGTGCCCGCCTCGTTCCTCACTTTTGGGACCACCCCCATTTACGACATCTACGCGACTTTCCCCAAACTGTGGGGCTTCGACACGATCACCGACCAGACGGTGGCCGGCCTGATCATGAAGCTGGTCGGCGGCCTCTACCTGTGGGCGATCATCGCCGTCATCTGGTTCCGCTGGTACAACGAGGAACAACGCTGGGAAGCGATGGAGAAGGAACTGAGAGGCAGTTCCTAGTTTCTCGTTTCTTGTTTCCCCTCCCCCCTGACGGGCGAAGCTCGTTGGGAAGGGGGGAGGTGGCGAGCCCGAACAGGGCTCGGCGGAGGGGGGATGGTTCCCACCAACAAGGCTGGCTCTCGGCGGCGCAGCGGAGGGGGTGGCACTGACGACTGTCTTTCCACCCTCCCCCTAGCCCCCTCCCGCCGGCGGGAGGGGGAAACGACTCTCTTACAAGAAGTCTTCTAGCCAGGCACGGGCTTCGGTCTCGCTTGAGAACACCCTCGTCGGCACAAGCGGGCGGTCCACGGTGGCCATCGCGCCCGCGGTTGCCTTGGCCGGGGCGGTGCGGGCGACGATCGCCCGGGCCAAGGCATGGTCAGAGTGAGTGAGTACTTGACGAGAGTCACGGTCGAGCCACTCGAGCCCCGCAGCATCGATCAGCATCGGCGCCCGGCCTCCGGGGATGAGTTCAGCCTTCATCCTGTCAATGAGATCGATGGAGGCCTGAACCGGGTCATCGCCCGACGCCGGTGTATGCGACTCGATCAGGACGTAGACGATGCCGGACTCTTCGCGTCGGGCCCGTCCCATTGGCAGGGTCACCCATTCCCCATCGGTCATGGCATCTCCCAATTTTTGGTAAGGACCGCATCTCCACCATATCAAGCCAGAGCTTCCGGGTGTGAAGTATCCGTCTAGATCGGATATGACATTCGGCGCAACCAACCCGATCTGGTCAGGTGTTGATTTCGGCTTCTGAAGTTTTGCCCGGCCTTATCACTCCGCTGGTGTGGCCGTTACCTCCCATCACGCATTATTGATCTCGACCAATAAGCCACTAGGGAGGTCACGAATGTTCAAGCGTATTTCGATTATCAGCACAGCGGTACTGGCGGCGCTGCTCATTGCCGGATTGGCATGGGCAACTCCCGACGACTCAACGTCGTCCTCGTCCTCAACCACTTCGACGACTCTGGTTCAGAGCGCCGCCGCCGGGTCACAGGACTCCAACAGTCAGGAAGCCGCCCAGGCTACCGCCGATCTGTCGGACGACGGCTCCGACGACTCGGTCGATGACAACCAGACTCTGACCGCTCCCACGGGTAGCGCCCTGAGCTTCGCTGCCGGAGACGCCGGAACCGTAGAGATCAGTGCCGTCGACGGCGCTCTCGAACTGGTCAACGCCACTCCCAACGCCGGTTGGACGGTGAGCGACATTGAGATCGAAGGTAGTCGCGAGATCAACGTCGAGTTCCGCAACGGCGCTGCTGAGATCGAGTTCAAGGCCGAGATGGAAGATGGCATGGTCAAGACCCGGGTCCGGACCGAGATTGACAATGATTCTTCCGACGACTCAGACGACTCGGACGACTCCTACGACGACTCGGACGACTCCAACGACGACTCCGATGACTACGACGACTCGGACGACTACGACGACTCGGACGACTCGGACGACGACTCTGGGAAGACCGAAGACGACGACAGCGACAACAGCCTCGACGACTAGTGCCGGCGCTGGGCAAGGACGGGACCCCGACGCAATCGTCGGGGTCCCTCCGCGTGACGGCAAGATCCGGTTAGGTGAGTACCAGCCGGAACAGCGCTTCTACCTCTTCACTGTGTTCCTCGGCTGGCGGGCCCCAATAGAGGAACGCCAGGACGATGAACAGGAGCACGATCCCGATACCGGCCGCGGCCAGGATGAATTCGCCCCGGTTGACCTTCAAACCCGGCCGGTAGGCGGCGAGGAACGCGAACATCAGGATTCCGGCAGACGCGACGATGGCCAGGGCCGGCGCGGCAGAGTGAAACTCCAAGAGCAGAAGCGCAAACGGCAACACCAGCAGGGCGATGGCACCCAAACCGGCCAAGGGAATCAAGACCGAGCCGGCCAAACGGTGTCGCACGACCGCAGTCTCTTCTTCCACTTCAGCGGACAGGAACACAGGTTCGCCGATCAGTTGGATCACGGCCGCGACAATCGCTCCCAAGATCGCCCCACCGATCAGCAGCGCCAGAAACGTGCCGCGGACGGAAAGGATGACGCCGGTCTCTATGGTCTCGCCGGCCAAACCGCTCGTCAAAGGAGCGGCAATCGCCCCCAACACGGCGCCGACCAGAGCCCCGAACAAGACCGTCCCCGCCACCGAACCCCGCAAGGTCATCTCCGGATGGAACCAGCCCGGGACCAGACGAGAGGCGATAGCGATAAGTGCCCCAAAGACAGCCGACGCGAGGGCGGTCACGATGATCAACGCCGTGAGGGTGACTTCCACGCCTGTTATGAAAGGTTCTTCTGCGCCCATCACGGTTGCCCGGTTCATGAGCAACGGAGAGCTGCCCAGCGCCAGGACGACGCCCAGCACCAGCCCGATTGCAGCACCGACTGCCGCCGCCAAGCGCACCCGGTCGCCCAACGAGGCAGGTTCGATATCGTCGGCCGGCTCGAGAACCTGCACCGGGGTGGTTACCGTCGCCGGAGCGGGGGCGACCTCGACGGGTTCGGGAGTAGCAGAGGCCACCACCGCCTCGGGTTCCGGGGTCACGGCAGCCTCAACGGGGGCCGGTGCGGGAGCGGGTGCCGGGGTAGCGGCCATTTCGGCACCGCCGCTCCAGGCTTGGAGTACCTCTTCCATTGATCCGCCTTGCGCCTGGGCGCGAGCCTCCGCCGAGCGGCGAACCAGCTCGGCGGGAACCCCACCAAGGGCTTCGGAGACGGCAGCGATCAACTGGTCGGACATGTGGTCCGCAATCATAGGGGAGTAGCGAGCTGCGAGCTACGAGCAGGACTTGACCCGGCTTGGTGGACAGCGGTCAGCGGTTGTTCTTGCCTCGCCCGCTGGCGGGAGAGGCGCGGAGCTGCCGAAGGCGGCGAAGCGGAGAGGGTGGAAACTGACGACTGACAACTGACAACTGATGACTGCCCTTCCACCCTCCCCCTAGCCCCCTCCCGCCAGCTGGAGGGGGGAACATCTTGCCTCACCCTCCGGCGACCTCGCCGCCCACGGGGGTTTTTGCCTCGCCCGCTGGCGGGAGAAGCGCGGAGCTGCCGAAGGCGGCGAAGCGGAGAGGGTGGAAACTGACGACTGACGACTGACGACTGACGACTGATGACTGCCATTCCACCCTCCCCCTAACCCCCTCCCACCAGTGTGTGGACCGGTGACATGATGGACGGGTGTTCGGGTACATAGTGGACACTTCTTGTTTGGAGGTGTTCGTGCCGTGGAGGGTGTCTTCGGTGGTGGAGCAGCGGTTGGAGTTTGTGAGGTTGGTTGAGGGGGGTGGGGCTTCGTTTGCGGAGTTGTGTCGCCGGTTCGGGATCAAGCGGGACACGGGTTACAAGTGGTTGGCTCGGTATCGGGAGAGCGGCCCGGAGGGTTTGGTGGATCGGTCGCGGCGTCCTCATGGCTCTCCGTTGCGTACTTCGGGGCGGGTGGAGGAGTTGGTGTGTGAGGTTCGGCGGCGGTTCCCGGCGTGGGGTGGCCGTAAGATCCGCGGGTTCTTGTTACGTCAAGGTCACGATGGAGTACCGGCCGCTTCGACTATCACTCAGATCTTGCGGCGGAACGGTTTGATGGCATCGGAGGTGCCTCCCCGACGTGATTTCCTGCGGTGGGAACGGGCAACACCGAACGAGTTGTGGCAGATGGACTTCAAAGGTTGGGTGGGGTTGGCGGATGGGTCGCGTTGTCACCCGTTTGGGGTGATCGACGACTACTCGCGTTACTCGCTCTGTCTACAAGCCTGCCCTGATCAGCGGACCGGCACCGTTCGGCATTGCCTGGAAGCCACCTTTGGGCGTTATGGGCTACCCGAAGCGATGCTGATGGACAACGGATCCCCCTGGGGCAACACCTTCGAACAGCCCTGGACACCCTTAACCGTGTGGCTCTGTGACCTGGGGATCGAAGTGATCCACTCCCGACCGTTCCATCCCCAAACCGCCGGCAAAAAAGAACGCCTCCACCTCACCTTGGACCTCGAGGTCCTCGATACCCGCCCCCGCTGGGACAACCTCAACCAACTCCAAACCGCTTTCGAGACCTGGGAACCGATCTACAACCACCAGCGTCCCCACCAGGCCCTCGGAGAAACCGTGGTCCCCGCCGACCGTTACACCCCCTCACCACGCTCATTCCCCACCCCAATCGAACCAGCCAACTACCCCAACCACTACCAACTCCGCCAAGTCAGCGACAACGCCAAAGTGTCATTCAAAGGGCACCTCTTCAAAATCGGGAAACCCTTCAAAGGGCTCACCATCGCTATCGCCCCCACCCCCACCACCGGCACCTACCACGCCTACTACCGACACCACCACATCCGCACCCTCGAACTGCCCACCATGTCCCCGAACGCGCGCCCACCATCAACCCGGTCTTGACAACCAGCGGGAGGGGGGAAGATCTCGCCTCGCCCGCCGGCACCGCGGCCGCCCACGGGGGTTTTTGCCTCGCCCGCTGGCGGGAGAGGCGCGGAGCTGCCGAAGGCGGCGAAGCGGAGAGGGTGGAAACCCACCTGACAGGGATCTTGAACCACCCGGATGTTTGCGGTATGTCCTTTCCATGCCTGTTGAACGAAATCCATGGCTAATCGTCCGCGCCCGCCAACTCCGTAGCAAACAGACCAGCGCGGAGACCGTGCTGTGGGACACATTGCGTGGCCGCCGGTTGGGCGGTCACCGGTTCCGAAGACAACATCCCATCGGACCATACGTTGTCGACTTCGCCTGTCTGGAGGAAAAGTTGGTCGTGGAGGTCGACGGTGACAGCCACGTCGACTCGACAATGGATCCCCGGCGCGACAACGAGCTCGCCTCAAGAGGATTCCGGATAGTCCGTGTATGGAACAGCGAGGTTTACGAGGACTTAGACGGGGTTATAGAGATGATCTTCGCCGAGCTCTTTCCACCCTCCCCCTAGCCCCCTCCCGCCAGCGGGAGGGGGAACATTTGCCTCACCCTCCGGCGACGTCGCCGGCCACGGGGGTTTTTGCCTCGCCCGCGGGCGGGAGAGGCGCGGAGCTGCCGAAGGCGGCGAAGCGGAGAGGGTGGAAACTGACAACTGATAACTGACAACTAATGACTGCCCTTCCCCTTCCGGCCGGAAAGGAACGTCAGAACAGCAGAGTCAATACAAATGGAGCCAGGACCAAGAACCCCAAGGCCGGGTGGCCGCGGCGCATGGTGTTGTGGCTGTCCCAACTGAACAGGAACAGTGCCAGGCCGAATCCCACTACCCCGGACGCCAGCAACGCCACGATCGAGACCCACGGGTCAAAGGCGCCGACCTGTCCCATGGCCAGCTCGCTGAACGCATTCATCGCGTGGGTGGCCGGCAATAACTGCGATGCCTTGGCGACTCCTGACGTCAACTCCTCGTAGGGGATCATGATTCCGCCCAACATCATCGAAGGGATGAAGACCAGCTGGGACCAGAGAATCACCACCCGGGAGTTGGCCGAAACCACCCCGATCAAGACGGCCATTCCGGCGGTCGCCACAATGATGGCGAACAGTGTCAGTGCGAACCCAACCCAGTTGACTGGCAGGGGAGCGTCAAAAAGGATGGGAGCGGTGACGGTGATGATGGCTGCCACGATCAGCGTGTGCAGGCTGGTGGTCAATGACGGTATAGCGAGAATCGATGAAGCCGGAACCCCGTTGATCTTGTAGCTGCGAAAAATGCCCGCCTCGCGGGCGCCGACCAGCGGCTCAGGTGTGCCCAGCAGGTAGGCGGCCATCACTGCGATGACCACCATCCCGGGGATGATGACCTCCTGAAAGAACGGATTGAGCCCCGTCAGAATGAAACCCAACATCAGGTAGAGGCCGAGTGGAAATAGATAGTTGAGAAACAAGAGCATCTTGTTTCGAACACCGGACCGGAACTCAAAACCGAAGTGAGCGGTGAATGCGTTCACGATCCGCCCTCCGTGCCGGCTATCTCGAGGAAACGGTCTTCCAACGATGGCCGCTCAACCCGGAGGTCGATCAGGCTGTCTCCAGCGGCCTCGACCGACGCGATGATGGCGCTGACCGTCGGCCCGATGGCAGAACTCAGGTAGATCGAGTAGTCGTCCTCGTGATGCTGGCGCTCAACGGCCGGGAAGGTGAGATCCGATTCGAACAGGCTCCCGTTCTGGGTTCGCACACTTACCTTGGTGAGCCCGGCTCCCTTCGAGGTGATATCGCGAGGAGTGCCCATCGCGGCGATCTCTCCGACCAGCAGGATGGCCACTCGGTCGGCCATCTCCTCTGCCTCAGCCATGTCATGGGTGGCGAGGATGATCGTCGTGCCTTCGGTTTGCAGCTCGCGAATCAGCCGGTGCAGCTCGGCCCGGGAAGGAACATCGAGCCCGGCAGTCGGCTCATCGAGAAAGAGCACTTGCGGCTCGTGGGCAATGGCCAGGGCGAGTTCCAAACGTCGTTGCTGGCCACCGGAGAGCTCCACGTACTGGGCATTGGCCTTCTCGTTCAACCCAAGTCGATCCAACAGATCGTGGCGAGGTGTGACCCGGTGGTAAGCACAAAAGAGATTCATCGCTTCGGTTGGAGTGATGCTCTCGGGCAGACCTGCCGATTGCAGCTGCACGCCGATCACATCGCGCAACTTGCTCGGATCCCTGGTCGGGTCGATTCCAGCCACCCGCAAAGTGCCACCAGAAGGAGGCCGCAGACCTTCGAGGCTTTCGAGGGTGCTGGTCTTGCCGGCGCCGTTCGGGCCGAGTAACCCGAAGATCTGCCCGGGTTCCACCTCAAACGAGATCCCGTTCACGGCCACAAAGTCGCCGTAGGTTTTGCGGAAGTCGGCTACTTCGACTGCTCTAATTCGACACCTCCGAGCTACGAAACCTACTCCCCCGGACGGGTCTCCTCGGTCGATGCCTTCTCCGCTTGTCTGGCCTCGGCGTTGGCGCGAGCGCGTTTTTCGGCTCGGCGCAGGGCGTAAAGCAGGATCAGTGCCGGGACGGCCACATAAAGGGCTTCGTCCCAGCCGCCCTGGTGGGCCAGTATCCAGGTCGGCATCAGCCGGCCGCCAGGATCGTCAAGCCGAGTGAGGTCAGAGCCACCATCAAGACCAGCATCGCATATTGGGAGCGGACCGCACGAACCGGGTCGAAGATCGCCAGCGCCCGGTCGTGGGCGAGCATCACCCCGGTCAGATGCCCCCCGACGATGGTGGCCACCTGGACGTACCAGATGACCGTCGGGGACATCCAATAGCTGATCTCCCGGTCGGCCGTTCCGAAGAGATCCCAACCCTGGCCAAAGGGGTCGCTGAGGGTCGACAACAGCAGCTGGCCCTCGAAGAGCACCAACGTGAAGTAGTGAGCAAGGGCGTAGGCCAGGGCGATCGGCACCAAGGTGTGGGCGAACGAGGCAGCCACCTGGCCTGGAGTCCGGTCGTCTTCGGCCAGTTTGACCGCCGCCCAGGAAGCAACCCAATAACCGAGCCCGATTGCCGCCGATACGGCCAGCAGGCCAAGGGTCTCCGCCCACACCTCACCGGAGGCCGAGCCGAGGAGGTTGCGCCACCATTCGGTGCTCGACAGGCCGTCGTAGCTGACGGTGCCAATCATCAGCACCACAAACAAGGTCAGGCCTCGCCACCGGGGAAGCACCGGGAGCGCCCTGATCCACCCCCGACGGACCAGCCGTCCTTGCTGATCACGGCCCAGCGGCGCGATGGCGCTGATCAACCGGTTGTAGGTGGTGAAGGCGTCACCGATCTGCAATCCCGTCGTGCGGCCCGCCCAGGCCATCAAACCGAGGGCGTAGGCGGTGTAGACGAGGGCGGCAATCGCCAAAGTTCGGGGCTGTCCGCCGTCCGGGGCGACCAGCTCCAGCCAGGTGAAGAGCAACAGGGCGAAGGCCGCCGGATAGACCCCCCAGCGGTCGAGTAACTCGGGCCGCTCCTCTGTTTGCAGGACCGACCCGATGGTCCGCCACGGATTCACATGGGTGTACAGGTTTCCGAACAGCGCGCCCAGGAATGGGATCACCAGCCAGAAATCCACCCAGACCAACACGGGCCCGACATTGCGGGAGCTGTTTTGGATCCCCACTAATCCGGCTCCGATCACGAGCAGCAGTCCGATGACGCCGACGGCGCTCAACAACCGGCCGGGCCAGCCGACCGAGCGAGACGTCACTAGCTTCGAGCGCGGCCCGCCCTGCAATCTCGGTTCGGGCCACAGCACAGCCAGCGCAATGAACGAAACGACCAGAACCGCTCCGGCTCCGTAGAGGAAGAACTCGATGGGGACGGGCAGATCTGCCCGTCCCCCGATCCCATGGGCCTGCGCCGGGGTCGGGATGGCCAGGAAGAGGAGGGCGATGAGGCCGATGAACCCGGTCCTGCGCCTCACGGAGCTACCTGTAGCTCGCCGATCAACTCCCCTGATCCTTCCAACTCGATCTCGAACACCCCGGCGATGGCGGCATCGAACTCGAAGAGTGCCTCCCTCCCGGGGATGACATCTGCGTGGAGGTCATAGCCGTGCAAATGGATCTCGTCGGAAACGTCCGCTAATACGACCACCCGAACGGCTCCATCGAGCGGCACCTCAAACCGCTCCACCCGCTCGACCGTCCCCAGCGTCACCCTGATTTCGATCACCGTGACGGTCGGCCCGGCATCGGTGGTCGTCGTGGTCGCCTCACTGGTCGTGGTTGTAGAGGTCCCGGTCGCTCCGGTGGTTTCGGAGGTGGTTGTCTCGAGTGGGGAGGTCGTTGTGATTACCGAAGTCGTGGTGTTGACGGGGTTGTCCACCGCTGAGCCACAGGCGGCCAACACCAGGACCAACCCAGCCATGAGAAAGAACCATCGGGACATGGCCGGTGAGGGTAATGTTCTCTGGCAGCTGTGTGGCATCACCGGGATCGACAGGGACGCCGCCTGCGGATCGCCCTAGCCTGAGTTCAACGTGAAAGCCCTCTGCTACGGCTCGCTAAATCCGGATCTCGTCCACTACGTGGACCGGCTGCCGGTCGCCGGAGATGACCTCTTGTCGGCTCGCTGGCACATTGAATACGGGGGCGGAGGCGGCAACGCGGCCGTCGCCCTGGCCACCTGGGCGGCGGATACCGTGCTGATCGGACACGCGTTGGGTGACGACCCGATGGGCGCCTGGTTGTTGGAGACGCTGGCCCGGCCCCACCTCGATCTCCATGGAATCCGACAAGACCCTGACGTCCAGACACCCCACTGCGTGGTGATGATCACTCCGGAGGGGGACCGCACGATCCTTTCGACCGGATATCAAGACGCCCGCTGGCAGGAGTTGGCTGAACCCAGCTGGGAAGGCGTCACCGTCGTCCTGGTCGATGGCTACTCAGCCGAACCCGGTGCGCGGGTCGCGGCTGAAGCGGGTCGGCGGGGTATTCCGGTGGTCGGCCTCGATGCCGGCCCCGCGACCGCCGAGGTGTCGTCCCTGGTGGTTTGGTCGCGCCACGAACATCCCGACGAGGCCGAGGCGCGAGACCTCAATGCCGACGGTCATGCTGTGGTCCTCACCGGAGGAGCGGGCGATAGCGCCCTGTGGTGGGGAGATCGTGTCTATCAGACCACACCTCCGCCGATCACGCCCGTCGACGGAACCGGCGCGGGAGACGTGTTCGCCGCAATGTGTGCATTCGGGTTGGCTGCGGATTGGGGTCCAGAGCGGATCCTGACAATGGCCACTGCCGCCGGGGCGCTGCTGGCCGGCCGGGGACGAGCCGCCGGAATGCCCACCCTGGAGGCGATCACCAAATCCGCCGGGGCATTGGAGGTGCGGCAATGATCGACCTGGATACGGTTGACCGTTTCGAACTGGCGGTGCTCCCGACCCCTGTCCAGTTCTGCCGGAGGTTGACCGAGGAACTCGGCGGACCGAAGGTCTTCGTCAAGCGGGATGATCTCACGGGAGCCGGCGGGGGCGGCAACAAGGTCCGCAAGCTCGAGTACGTGCTGGCCGAAGCCCGAGCGGCCGGAGCCGATTCGGTGGTTTCGATCGGGGTGACCCAATCCAACGCCATGCGCCAACTGGCGGGAACCGCGGCCACGCTGGGGCTCGAATGCCACTGTGCGGTGATCACCGACCGGTTTGGTATCGACACCGCTGACTACCAGGAGGGTGGGAACTTCCTGCTCACCCGTCTGTTCGGCGCCCGGATTCACCGCTGCTCGGCTTCCGAGGATCAGGAGACGGTGATCGAGGGCATCGCTAGCCGACTGCGTTCGGACGGCAAGCAACCGTTTGTGATCCCGTATGGGATTTCCTCGGTGACCGGGGGGTTGGGGTACGTGCGAACCGCCCGCGAGATCGCCGAGCAAATGGATCCCCCGACGGCGATCGTCCACGCCAGCGGTTCGGCCGGCACCCAGGCGGGCATGGTGGTCGGCGCTGCCGCCTACTTGCCCGGAACCAGAGTGATTGGCGTCGACGTCGACGCGGCGCCCGACCGGATTGAACGAGACGTGGCCGCCCTCACCGACCGGGTGGCCGCCCGAATGGAACTTGATGCCGTCACCACGCGGGTCGAGGTAGTCGGCGGTTACGCCGGACCGACGTACGGATCGGTCACGCCGGAAGCACTGGAAGCCATCTCGTTGTTCGGCAAACTCGAGGGCCTCATGCTCGATCCGGTCTATACCGCCAAGGGTGCCGCCGGCCTGATCGGTCTGGTCCGCCGGGGCGAATTCTCGCCCGACGACACGGTGTTGTTCATACACACGGGAGGATGGCCCGGCCTGTTCGCCTACCGCTCAGAGATCCTCAAGGGTCTGTTCTGAGAAAAGAGTTCTCAGTCATCAGTTGTCAGTTCTTGGTTCTTGGCTCGTAGCTCGTAGCTCGCAGCTCGTTTCCACCCTCTCCGCTTCGCCGCCTGCGGCAGCGCCGCGCCTCTCCCGCCAGCGGGCGAGGCAAAAACCCCCGTGGGCGGCCGCGGTGCCGGCGGGCGAGGCGATTTCTTCCCCCCTCCCGCTGGTGGGAGGGGGTTAGGGGGAGGGTGGAATGGCAGTCATCAGTTGTCAGTCGTCGGCAGTCCGCTTTCCGCTTTCGCTTCCACCCCCTCCGCTGCGTTGCCGAACCCCTCCCCGCAGAGCAGGGGAGGCAAGACCGCCAACGGGAGGGGGAAGCCGTAGTTACTTGGCGACTACGTGGAAGCTGGCTTCCGGCTTGAAGAGGGCGTAGACGACGGCGGCAGCTTCGATAGTGGCGTGGATCGGCATCCACAACAGCTGCTTGATCAGGTACCCGGCCCGGGCCGTCGGGCTGTCGGTCTTGCGGTCGGTGAGACTGACCCACAGACCCAGCAAATAGTTGGCGACGTAGACGGTGAAGACAAATTCACCCAGGATGGCGATCGGGGCCGGCAGGATCACTCCGCTGGCCAGGTGGATCCACGAGTAGACGAGATTGAACCAGCCGACCGACCACAAGAACATCGTCACCAGAAGCGACAACCGATGGCGCAGACCCACTGGAGCGTGGAGGGCCGCCCACCACATACCGGAGAACCAACGGCGCCTCTGCTTGATGAAATCGATGAGCCGCCGTGGGGATTGCTCGACCACGGTGCCTTCGACCCATCGGAAACGGTTTCCGGCGCCCATCTGGGAGAGTCCCCAGGTGGTGTCCTCGGTGGTGCACCCGGCCGGGGTGAAATCGAAACCAACTTCTTTCTCGACACTGTTGCGAACCAAGACGAACGAGCCGTGCATCCCGAATAGGACCCGGTTGAGACGGTATTGGAGATGAAACCGACCAACGTCATCGGCCACCCGGATTGAATCGGCCAACGTGAAGACCGGGTTTGATTCCAGATCACGGTGATAGAGGATCAGGCCCTGACCGATTCGATACTCCCCCGAGGTCTCTTCTTCGGTCACGGCCTCACGAATGCCGACCACCAACTGTTCGGTGATATGTGATTCCTCATCCAGGTGAAGGATCCACTCGTTGTCCCGCAGGGGTGACTTCCCCAGCGCGTAATGCAGCGCCCGAGCTTTATGGGTGGCGCCGTTGCTGGTCTGGTACTCCGCGGGGACGACGATCTGTCGGACCGCCGGATGGGCCGGAAGGGTATTGATCGGAATGTCGGTGACGACCTCAACCGAAAACGGGAACAACCAACGACGTTCCATGGTGGTGAGAATGCTCTCGACGGTACCGGCCACAACGTTCGGTTGGTCGCCGCGAGTGACGATTCGAAACGAAACCAAATGGGACATGACCGCCGGCGAATCTCCGGATTCGACCTCTTCGGTGACCCAAGTGTGACGCCGGAATAACAGCCAGCCGAGCACATCCGCCAACGCCCAGGGCAGCAGCAACGCCCAGGTGATTCCCATCCAACGCACGATCTCCTCGAGCGTCCCGGTGGGAACGTGACCGGCATCTGCCCACAAGACGGCCTTGACCAAGCGAACCCCGAAGAACACGCCAACCATCAACGCCACCACACCCAAACGGAACCCGGCATTGCGCCATCCCAGGCGGGGTGGGGGCGTCGCCTCCGGGGTCAGGTCAATGGTGACGTCGGTCTCTTGTCTGACCGGGGTCGATGGCTGGCGAGTAGTGGTTGTCATCTCACCTAGTGAATCGGCAACAAATGGTGCCGCATTCTCCTCATCTCCATCACCCGCCAGGTAACTAGTTACCTGTGACGACCCGTTGACTCCGAGTGGTCGGCGTCGATTTCAGGCTCTACCCTGAAACACCTCATGCAAATCCTGCGATCGTTCCTCAAAGCCTTCCTGGTCATCGTTCTGATCCTGGTACTCGTCATCGGAGCAGCAACGTTCACGCTCAGCCGACTGGCGTTTCCCCGCACCAACGGGGAGGCCATCCTCGAGAACGCGGCCCTGGACAGCCCGGTCGACGTCTACCGCGACTCCAACGGAATCCCCCACATCTACGCCCAAAGCACCCATGATCTGTTCGCCGCCCAGGGATACGTCCACGCCCAGGATCGTTTCTGGCAAATGGATTTCCAGCGGGCGGTAGGTCATGGCCGGTTGGCCCAGATCTTCGGTGACTCGCAGATCGAAACCGACCAATTCCTTCGCACTCTTGGTTGGTCACGTACCGCTGATGAAGAGTTCGCGGCGATGTCCCCTGAGGCTCAGGCGGTCCTCACCGCCTACGCCGACGGAGTCAATGCCTATATGGAGGAACGCACCAGCATCCGTCTGAGTCTCGAATACTCGGTCCTCAAGCTGACCAACGGCTCGTACAAGCCGGTGCCCTGGGAACCAGCCGACAGCTTGGTGTGGGCCAAGGCGATGGCGTGGGACCTGCGCAGCAACATGGACGTCGAGATCGCCCGGGCGATCATCTCCAACAAGGTAGGAGCCGATCGGGTCGATGATTTGTTCCCGGTGTACCCCGACGACCGACCGGTGATCGTTCCTGGTGACGGTGGTACGACGGCGAGCACCGAATTGCCTGCTGTTCTGGCCGAGACGAACGATCTGCTCGTGACGGTGGCCGACCGGCTCGACATTCTTGATGGGTTGCTCGGTATATCCGGAGCCGACATCGGCTCGAACAACTGGGTCGTGTCCGGTGACTTGACCGACACCGGCAAGCCGATACTTGCCAACGATCCGCACCTGGGCATCCAGATGCCTTCGATCTGGTACGAAGTTGGCCTGCATTGTGCGCCCGTGGGACCTGACTGTGACCTCGAGGTGGCCGGGTTCTCTCTGCTGGGCGTCCCGGCCGTGGTGCTCGGGCACAACGACCGGATCGCCTGGGGTGTGACCAACCTGGCGGCCGATGTGCAAGACCTCTACATCGAGAAGCTCAATCCCGACAACCTCAATCAGTACGAGGTCAACGGCCAGTGGGTCGACATGGACGTGTATACCGAGACATTGATCATCGCCGGCGGCAAAAAGACCGATGTCGAGGTTCGAGTAACCCGTCACGGCCCGATCATCTCCGACACTTACGGAGATTTGGAGGACTTCGACGAAACCTCAGGGATGGCCCTTCCCGATGACTACGCCATCGCTCTGCGCTGGACCGCACTCGAACCAACGCGGATGGTGGAAGCCATTTTTGGGATCAACACCGCCGACAACTGGAATGACTTCCGCGCTGCCCTGAGCAACTGGGACGTCCCCTCCCAAAACTTCATCTATGCGGATGTCGACGGCAACATCGGCTACCAAATGCCGGGGCGGATCCCGATCCGGGCCGAGGGAGACGGACGAATTCCGGTGCCCGGCTGGACCAATCAATACGAGTGGACCGGTTTCATCCCCTTCGAGGAGCTGCCCAGTTTGTACAACCCGCCCGAGGGTTTCATCGTCACCGCCAACAACGCGGTAGTGGACGATTCGTACCCTTACCACCTGGCCCGTGAGTGGTCATACGGCACGCGAGCGCAACGCATCACCGACCTGATCGAGGAAGCAGACGGCCCCATCACGGTGGCAGTGATGGAGGAGATGCAACGAGACAACCGCAACCTCATGGCTGAGGAGACTCATCCCCCACCTGACGGCGGTGCAGAGTTCTATTCCCGAGGTTGTATCCGCGCAAGAGCTACTCGGCGCCTGGGGTGACCAACCGGAGCCGTTCCAACAGGATGCCGACTCCCCTCACGCAGCCCTTTACGCGGCGGTATGGCGCCACCTCCTGGCCACGACGTTCCATGACGACTTGCCGGAGGATTACTGGCCGGTCGGTCGTGACCGCTTGTTCGAAGCCACCCGGTTGATCCTGCCCGACCAAACCAACGAATGGTGGGACAGCCAGTCGACCAGCAATGTCGAAACCCGCGACGCGATCCTCGAAACTGCCATGCAGTCGGCCTGGAACGAGATGGTCGACGAATTGGGAGGCAACTCGGCCAATTGGAAATGGGGCGAGTTACACACCGCATCCTTCCGAAACGCCACGTTCGGAGAGTCGGGGATTGCGCCCATCGAGTGGCTGTTCAATCGGGGCGGGTTCGAGACCTCCGGCGGCGGCGACATCGTCAACGCCACCACCTGGAACGCAGCAGAAGGATACGAAGTCGTCGCCCTGCCATCGATGCGGATGATCGTCGATCTCGATGATCTCGCCCGCTCCCGGGCTCTGCACACGACCGGCCAATCCGGCCACGCCTTCCACAAGCACTACATCGACATGGCCGATCTTTGGGTGGTCAACGAAACCCAGCCGCTCTTGTGGGAACGACCCTCGATCGAAGCCGACGCAGAAGGCCACCTCCGGTTGCTGCCGGGCAGTTAGGCGCGGTAGGTCCGGAGAGCGCATAGGCTTCAAGACGGACTCCAGAAAGGCTCCCGTGAAGAAACTGCTCCTAATCTTGTTGGTCGTCGGAATCGCTCTGGCCGTTGCCAAACAAGCCGGATTGATCAAGATCGAAACCGGTCAAAAAGGCTGAGGAACAGCCGTCCGCTGGTAGTTGTCCGCAGTCCGCAGTCCGCTGTCCGCAGTCCGCTGTTAGTTATCCGCAGTCGGCTGTCCGCTTCGCCGCCTGCGGTAGCTCCGCGCTTCCCCCGCTTTGCGGTGTCGCATTTCAGGGGAGGCAAGACCGCCAGCCGGCGAGGCAATTATTTCCCCCTCCCGCTGGCGGGAGGGGGTCAGGGGGAGGGTGGAAGAGCACGGTTTCAGGTTTGAGGTTCTGGGTTCCAGGACCTCCACCCCCTCCGCTCCGTCGCCTTCGGCAACTCCGCGCCTCCCCCGCCAAGCAGGGGTAGCAAGAACACCAGCCGGCAAGGCAAGAACATCAGCCGGCGAGGCAATTCTTTCCCCCCTCCCGCTGGCGGGAGGGGGCCAGGGGGAGGGTGGAAGAGCACGGTTTCAGGTTTGAGGTTCTGGGTTCCAGGACCTCCACCCCCTCCGCTCCGTCGCCTTCGGCAACTCCGCGCCTCCCCCGCCAAGCAGGGGTAGCAAGAACACCAGCCGGCAAGGCAAGACCACCAGCAGAACGGTAGAGAAGCTCGGCTCCGCCGTCAGTGTCGGTTTACCTAGCCCTACGGCGAACCTTGAGGATCGATCGAAAAACCAGGAGCGCAACGATGACGACTAGTTCCCCAAGGATGATCACACGGGTGGTGTCCGCCGCCGGGACCCAGGTCACCTCGTCGCCCTTGATCTGATAGGCGCCTACCGGTCGGGCCGTCATGCCAAATCCGCCGCCCATTCCACCCTCGGTTTCGCCCCGCTCTCCTTCTCCTCCGCCCGCCCCACCGCGCACCGCGGCCGCAGGAATCAGCGTCACTCCATCCTTCTCGTACGGTTCGCCGTACACGCGCTTCACGGTAAGGTTCTCACCTGCGCCGGCCAGCAGTTCTTGAATCTTGGTCACGTGATTATCTCCCTTCGGATCAAGCGATCCCTTCGGCTCGGAGTCGGATTCCGTTGAACATTGTCGTGACGTGATAGAGATCGACTAGCCCGAACAGCATCTCCGTGACCCGCAGCCACCGGGGGCGAAGATCCGAACGAGCCCGAACCAGCAAACGGGTCGCATCGTCGCCAATGGGGCGGAGCACAAACGCCCAGCTGAAGTCGAGATAGAGCCCGCCGGCGATCAGTTCGGCCTCCCGCCGGTCCAACGCCTCGAAATCGGTCGGGTCGACCGCTTGACCGCGATAGGGATGACGGATCGAGTGGTAGACGATTGCCCGATGCTCCGTGACTTCCTTCACCCGGAAGTAGGCGGCGAAGTCCGGCCCATCCGGAACTATGTCTCCAATTGAGAGTTCTTGCCAATCGGGGAGAATCAGATCAGAACTTTGGTTCTCGATTCGCCAGACGATGCGGTCAAACCGTTCATTGGTGTACCAGCCGCCGCGGCCGTATCCCATCTGCACGAGCCACGGCCAGACCCTCTCTGGTGGGCTGTCGATCGTTGTCGCCCGGGTCCATTTGAGCATCGGGTTCGGCATCACATCGTCACCAGGAAGCGCGCCGTAGAACTCATCGTCCGTCGCTCCAGATCGACGCGAAAGGCGGCGAACAGCCCCGAACGCCAAGCCCGCCAATCCCCACCCGATGAGAGTTCGATTTATCACAGGAGCACCAACCCCGAACCTAGCGAATCGTTGAGACCACCCTCTCCGCTCCGCCGCCTTCGGCAACTCCGCGCCTCCCCCGCCAGCGGGCGAGGCAATTCTTTCCCCCCTCCCGCTGGCGGGAGGGGGTCAGGGGGAGGGTGGAAGAGCCGTCATCAGTATTCAGTCATCAGTCGTCAGTTTCCACCCTCTCCGCTTCGCCGCCTTCGGCAGGAGAACGAGCAGCGGACCTGCGGGCACTCCGTCACAGTGGAGCGGTGGGGTTACCCTGCGGGGACTAGCTCGCTTCCGTGGCTCATTGGATAACACTCTGACGGCACGTCGGCACCCCCGAGGGAGGAACGAATGCCGCTCTACATGGACCGTCACGATGTGCCCGGAGCCACCGCCGAAGATGTTGCCGCTGCCCACGCTCGGGATCTCGAGGTCTCGGCCAAGCATGGGGTGCAGTTCTTGTCCTATTGGTTCGATGCCGACCGGGGAGAGACATTCTGTTTCGCCAAGGCACCCGACGGCGCGGACCTGGAGGCCACGCACCTGGAGTCGCACGGCATGATCCCTCACGAGATCATCGCCGTTTCCGAGGACAACGTTCTTCGGTTCCTGGGCGGGATCAACGACCCGGCCGACCACACCCAAACTGAAAGCCCGTTCCGGATCATCCTCTTCACCGACCTGGAAGGTTCGACTTCGCTTCTTCAGGAGGTCGGAGAGGCAGAATTCATGGTTCTACTGACCGAGCACGATCTGATCATCAGACGGGCCCTGGTGACGGCGCGGGGCCGCGAAGTGAAGCACACCGGCGACGGGATTATGGCCTCCTTCGACGACGTCTCCCACGCGCTCGAATGCGCGGTTGCGATTCAGGATGGATTCGACGCCCGAACGGATGCAGGGGGGACGCCACCGCTCCGAGTTCGGATCGGAATGGCGGCCGGACAACCTGTGCAACACAACGACGACATATTCGGAGAAGCGGTGAACCTGGCCAGCCGAATCTGCGATGCCGCCGAAGCCGGCCGCATCCTGGCCTCCGACATCGTTCACGATCTGGGTGTCGATCAAGGGTTTTCGTTCAATGAGGCTGCTCAACACGCCCTGAAGGGATTCTCAGAACCGACTCGTGTCTTTGAACTAATACGCGACCGGCCTTGATGTCCTAGGCACCGTCGAGTCGCGGCAATCGGCCACCCGACGATCAGCCGGCGCAGCGAAGCAGCGCCTCAACCGACCGGTCGACATCGTCTTCGTCCGTTGCCCAATCGGAGACGGATATCCGCATGAGCCGCATCCCATTCCAATTGGTCCCGCTGAAGAAGGCCGTCCCGTCGGCTTGGATGGCCGCGATCACCCGGTCGTTGAATGCATCGTGATCCCCGTCCGGTGAGATCCAGCGGACCAGCACCTGATTGAAGACCACGTCGTTCATGATCTCCGCCCGACCGCTGGCAGCCAGAAGATCGGCAAATCGCCGGGCCAGCGAGCAGGTACGGTCCACCAGATCTTCGACTCCTTTCCTGCCCAAGGATCGGAGCGTCGCATACACGGGCACGCCCCGCCCCCGACGGGAGAATTCCGGGTTCCAGTCCATCTGATCTCGAACGTCACCGTCGGCCTGGATCAGGTAAGAGGCTTGCACACTCATGGCCGCCCGATGAGCAGCGGGATGGCGGGAGATGGCGAGCCCGGAGTCGTAGGAGACGTTGAGCAGCTTGTGGGCGTCGGTCGACCATGAATCGAGCCGCTCGAGCCCGTCGGCGAGATGGCGACGATCGGCCGAAGCTCTCGCCCACAACCCGACTGCCCCGTCCACGTGCACCCAGGCGGGGTTTCCCCGCTCGCGGCAACGATCGACCGCGTCGGCCACAGCACGGAACGGATCAAACGAACCGGTGTTGACGTTGCCCGACTCCACGCACACGATGGTCGGACCATCCAGGCCGGTGAGAATCTCGTCGAGAGCGACGGGATCGATACGCGATTGACCGTCGGAGGGCACGTCCACCGAATTCGCGCCCAATCCCAGGAACCGCAGGGAACGGGGGATTGTCGAGTGCTTCTCGGTCTTCGATACAACGTTGATCTTGGGGGCGCCTTGCAGCCCGTCGGCTTCCACGTCCCACCCGGCTTCTCGAAGCACATATTGGCGGGCCGCCGCCAAGCAGGTGAAGGTGGCCATCTGGCCTCCGGTGACGAATCCCACCGAGGCATCGGCGGGGAGATCAAGGAGGTCAAGTACCCAACCGGCCGCCACCTCTTCGGCAATCGCCACGCCCGGAGCCACCGCGTACAGACCCGCGTTCTGATCCCAAGCGGATGCCAGAAGCTCTGCCCCATACGAGGCGGGATGTAGCCCGCCGACCACAAACCCGAAGTAGCGTCCGGAGGCATGGGCGGTCACGAAAGGCTCCAGATCCCGGGCTAGGGCCGCCACCACTTCTTCGGGAGCGGTCCCCTCGGTGGGCAGCGGGCCACCCAGCAAGGCCCGAATCTCGTCGGGATCCGCCGGCCGGTACACGGGCCGATCCGGTAGTGATTGGAGATACGCCAGTGTCGGACCTGTGGCCGCTTCGATCATCTTCTCCCAGTCCGACCTACGCATACTGGCTCCTTCCATCAGGATTCGCCCGTCGACCCTAGCGGGCCGAGCCGGTACGGGTCATGCCCCCTTGCAGTTGCCGCCCTGCATCCAAGACCGCCCCGGCGCTATCGTTTCTGCGCACTCGTCGAGCAAAAGGCACACGATGGAACTGGGCGCATTTTCCGTAAGCCTCGCTGTCAAAGACATGGCCGCGTCGCAAGACTTCTACTCAAAGCTGGGATTTGAGATGATCGCCGGCGACGGCGAAACCTGGACTATCGTCGCCAACCACACTCACGTCATCGGGCTGTTCTACGGAATGTTCGAATCGAACATCCTGACCTTCAATCCTGGCTGGGCAGGCCCCGGTGACCCCGTGGAAGTGTTCACTGACATCAGGGAATTGGGGAACCAGTTGAGAGCCGCGGGACTCGAGCCGACCGCCGACACGACTAACGACACCCCGGAGGGTCCTGCGAGCTTCATGATCACCGACCCGGACGGCAACGCCATCCTCTTCGACCAACACGTTTAGATGGCCTAAGGCACAACGCCGTCGGCGGTTCAGTAGGAAGAACCGGTTTCGATCTGGAGCTTCTCCTGCCACAGCTCGAGAAGCGTCTGGAGGTCATCCGTGACGTCTGCACCTCCTACCCCAACGGTCCGCCGCGGCCGGGGCATCAGCTGCGGGTCAGCTTCCGAGCAGGTCGGGGGGTATCTCGAACAGGTCGCCGGCGCCGGCAGTGACCGCCGGCACGAGACCCACCGCCCGGGGGAGCAGTTGGGTGCAGTAGAAATGAGCGGTGGCGATTCGCGCGTGTAGGAACGGGTCATCGGCTTCCTTGAGGTTTCGATGGGCGGCCAAAGCGCCTTTGGCCAGCAGCCATCCTCCGGTCACCGTTCCGAACAGCTCCAGGTAGGGCGTGGCACCGGCCAGGGCGTCGTTGGGGTCTTCGCAGACCAGCAGCCACTCAGTGGCCCCTTCGAGAGCAATCCGTCCTTCGGCCAGTGAGGCCCGCATGAGAGCAAACAAGCCGCCGGCCGTCTCGAGTTCGGAGTCCAGGGCCGCCATCTCGGCGAAGAACTCTCTTACGACATCGCCGCTTCTCATCGGGAGCTTGCGAAGTACCAGGTCGATGGCCTGGATCCCGTTGGTCCCCTCATAGATGGGGGCAATGCGAGAGTCGCGCCAGTGCTGGGCAGCGCCGGTCTCCTCCACGTAACCCATGCCGCCGTGGACCTGGATTCCCATCGAGGTCATCTCAACTCCCCGATCGGTCGGCCAGGCTTTGGCGACCGGGGTCAGCAGCGCCAATAGCTCGGTGTATCGCTCCCGTTCGGACTCGTCGGGATGGTGGCGGGACCGGTCGATGGTTCCGGCGGTGAGATAGAGAAGGCCCCGCATGGCTTCGATGTTGGCCTTCATCGTCATCAGCATGCGGCGTATGTCGGGGTGTTCGATGATCAGTGAACTCTCCGTCTTCGGGGCCCCAACTGCCCTCCCCTGCCTCCGCACCTGGGCGTACTCCAGGGCCTGCTGGTAGGCACGTTCAGAGACAGAAAGCCCCTCCACACCGACCGCCAACCGGGCATTGTTCATCATCGTGAACATGTAGGCCATACCCCGGTTTTCTTCTCCGACCAGATAGCCAACCGCACCATCACCGTCGTCGCCCATCGTCATCACACAGGTAGGGCTGGCGTGGATACCAATCTTGTGTTCCAGGGACACTGTCTTGATGTCGTTGCGCTCGCCCAAGCTTCCATCAGAGTTGACCAAGAACTTGGGGACAATGAAGAGCGAGATGCCCCGGGTCCCGGGAGGGGCGCCGGGGGTGCGGGCCAGCACCATGTGGATGATGTTGTCGGCGACGTCGTGTTCGCCCCACGTGATGAAGGTCTTCGATCCGGTGATCCGCCAGCTGTCGTCATCGGCCGGAGTGGCCTTGGCCCGCAGCGCCCCCACATCCGACCCCGCTTCGGATTCCGTGAGCAGCATCGTGCCCGTCCACTCACCGGTGACCAATTTCTCGAGGTAGGTCGCTTGCTGTTCGGGGCTGCCGTGATGAATCAGAGCGTCGATGGCGCTCTGGGTCAACATCGGACACAGCGACCACGCCATGTTGGCGGACTTGATCAGCTCAACGACCGCGATGCCGACGACCCAGGGGAGATCTTGTCCCCCGAAGGCGCCCGGGAAGGGCAGCGTGCCCCAACCGGACTCGACGAAGCGGGCGTAGGCCTCTTTGAAGCCCACAGGGGTGGTGACTGTGCCATCGTCGTTGAGCCTGCATCCCGTCTCATCGCCGATCACGTTGGTGGGAGCGACCACCTCTGACACAAAGCGGCCGGCTTCGTCGAGAGCGCCGTACAGCATGGCCGGGTCGGCATGCGAGAAGGTTTCCCAGGTGGCGAGCTCCGGCAGATCCGCCAGATGCTCGAGCGTAAATGCAATGTCGCGAAGAGGGGCGATGTAGGTGCTCATGCCCCAAGGATAGAAGCTTGGCTGCCCGGGAGATCCGACCGCTGATTCAGTGGAGCGATCAAGGCCCTCGTCTGTCAATTGAGGTTGACGGGAATCGACCTGTCAACCTATGATGACAACATGTCCATTGAGCCCAGACAAATGTTGGAGCAAGCCGGCGGCCAGGATCCGGCAACCGGATTGCGGGCAGTAGCTGCTTTGCGGAAGCTCACCGACCGCCTCGAGGAGCTACACGTCGACAACGCCCGGCGGGCCGGCTGGACCTGGCAGGCAATCGGCGAAGCCCTCGGAGTCAGCCGGCAGGCAGTCCACAAGAAGCATCAACGGAGGAGACGCTGATGTTCGAGCGATTCACCCGAGAAACCCGGCTACTGGTGCTGCAAGCCGTCGAGGAGGCGACCTCACACCAGCACAAACGGGCCGGCACCGGCCATATTCTGACGGCGATGTTCGCCGACACGACCGGCCCGGTATCGGAGGTGCTGACTCTGACCGGGGCTTCACTCGATAGGGCACGGGTGGCACTGCGGGAGGTGTCCGGCCCTTCCACCTCTGGTTTTGATGACCTCGACGCCCAAGCCCTGCAGCGGGTTGGCATCAACCTCGACGAGATACGGGGAACCGTCGACGATCAGTTCGGGCCCGGTGCCCTGGATCGGAGACCACGACCCCAAGCAACCCGGAGACTCACCGAGGCTGCCAAGGAGGCAACGTTTCTCGCCTTCAAGGAAGCCAAGCAACTTCGCCAGCGAAGAATGGATTCGCGCCATCTCTTGCTGGCGCTCCTCGATCAACCGGGTCCAACCGCAGCCCAGCTGATTCTGGATCGGCTCGGTGTCGACCGCGCTGACCTCCGGACGTCGCTAATGGAGACACTGCGAGGCTGAACGATCAAGTGTCGGAGAGGGCTTCGATCATTCCGTCGGGCATTTTGACCAGCACCGCGTAACCGCGGGCGGTTACCTCTCCTTCAACGATGCATTCGGTGACCACGATCACCTTGCGTTCCTTCACCTCGGCGGCCCGACCGATCAGCGTCACGCGGTCCAGCGGGGTGGGTTCGAGATAGTCGACCTCGAGGTGAGCAGTGAGAAAACGCGGTGACGGTTCACTGCCGATCTCGATTCCATCATCTTGCATCGAAAAGATGGCAGCCGATCCGGTTGAGTGGCAGTCGATCAGACTGGCAATGAGGCCCCCGTAGACGTAGCCCGGGATGGCCGTGTGGATGGCGTCTGGAAGAAACTCGGTGAGAGTTCCTTCCCGGTGCGGACGGGTCTTGATCTGATATCCGTGTTCGTTCAGCCGGCCACACCCGTAACAGTGCGCCACATCATCGGGGTAAGTGTCTTGGATAGCCGGGAACGCTGTCATGGAGCCATGTTCGCAGAGGGAGCCGCAAATCCTTGGAACCCCTCCGACCGCGAGCTGCGAGCTGCGAGCTACGAGCGGCGGATGGCGGACTCGCGGATGGCGGATTGCTAAGACGCTTCGACGACTCTGAGACCGGGTCCGCCGGCGAACTTGTCGAGGGCGGCGGCGATGCGATCGGCGTGGGTCCACGGATGCTCGTGTCCGCCGTCGACCAACTCGACGACTTCGGCATCTTTAAACCTTCCGGCCAGGTCGTACTGCCAGGAGGCAGGGACCAATTGATCCTTCACCGAGATGATGACGAGGGCCGGAGTATCGAGGCGTCCAACCCATTCGCGGCTATCGAAGCTGATCACTGCAAAGGCCGCCTCGTAGTAGAGGTCGGCGTCTCGATCCAGCGTGGCCTCCCGGTACCACCGCGCATACGAAGCGGGGACCGCACCCGACATCAGCATGTACCAATAGGTGAACAACGACAGCTGCTTGCCGGTGAGCCGTTCGATGGCCCGGCCGAGCACAAAACCCAGCCAGCGGATGGCCTTCATACCGTCAGCATGATGCGCAGTTGTCCCCATCAACACGAGCCGGTCCACGCGATGCGGATGCCGATGCGCTAGCTCTTGCGAGATCATGCCCCCCATCGAAAACCCCGCCACGGTCGCCCTATCGATGCCAATGGCGTCCATCATTCCGGCGACTTCGTCAGCCATTTGGGCGATCTCGAACCGCTCGCGTGGTTTGTCGCTCTTGCCGTGATTGCGAATGTCAACGGCCACGATGCGGTAGCGGTGTTGCAGCCGTTTGATCAGCTCATACCAGTTCTCCAGGGAGTCGTTACCCAGACCGTGGATCAGGACCAGGGGCGGTCCATCGATCGGGCCGGTTTCGCGGAGGAAGAACTCCCGATCGCCGACGAAGACCGTCCGACCGGGAATTCGCAGGGGATGCTCCTGCCCGGGAGCGAACCGGGGTCCCGTCTCTGGGCCAAACAACCTCCACACTGTGGCGGCCAGCAGCACCCCTTTCCAGATTTTGCTCACAACGCCCTCCTCAATGCTCCACCCCATCGAATTCACCCGGTCCGACCGCGAACACATACTCGGCAACCGGGGTCCCACCGATGAGATGTTCTTGGATTATTCGTTCGGCGACGTGGGTGTTGACCGAGTGATACCACACGCCCTCCGGATACACGACCGCAATAGGTCCCTGCTCGCACACCCGGAGACAATCGACCTTGGTTCGCAACACGCTCCCCGTTCGCGACGACACCGGCCGGGGGCTCGACCGTGAAGTCGCCTTGCCAGGGAGGTGGAGGGCTGGTCAGATCCAGCTCCTTGAGGCGCCTCTTGAGGTAGATCCATACCTCTCCGCTTCCCGCAGCTGTCGAGCAACGGGGCGTGGACTGCTGGGCGCACAAGAAGATGTGGCGGTGCGCTCCGCCGATGGAAAGCTCGGCAGCGATCTTCTCGAGGCGGGTGAGATCTGCCATCAGTCGCCCACCACTCCTTCCCGTTCTCGAGTCTCCGGAAGCCGGGTCATGGCCAGCGCGGCAACGCCCAGCAAGACCCCGCTGATGATGAACCCCGTCGAGAAGGCGCCCGCATCGGCCACTGCTCCCATCACCAACGGACCGACGATGAAACCCAGGTCTCCCGACGTACGGTACAAACCGACAGCGGACCCCTCGGCGCCTCGTGGAGCGAGGTCGCCAACGATGGTGGGAGGCGGGATCGACGCCAGCCCCGAAGCCAGTCCGAAGAGAGCCGACACGACCAGCAGCGAACCGAAGGTCTCAAAAAACCCATATGCCGAGATGGCGAAGCCGGCCAGAATCAACCCCACAATTGCCACAGGTTTCCGACCAATGCGATCAACCAGCTGACCTCCCGGGTTGACGATCAGCAGATTGGTGACTGCCGATAAGGAAAGGACGTCCCCGATCTGCGACGGACTCAATCCAACCACTTCGCTCCCAAAGAGCGGGAAGAGCGTGATGCGGGCACCTCCCCGCATGATGAAGAGCGAAAAGGCCACGAACAACACCACTCGAAATGACGGCATCTTGAGCAGATCGCCCGTGGAACGGAATGACTCACCAAGCGTTTTGCCGGTGGAGGGCAGGTCGGTGATGAAGACGGTAACCAGCACCGCCACGATGAGCCCCAGGATTGAGTACGCCCAGAAAGGGGTCCGAAAATCGCCCATTTCGGCAAGACGCCCTCCAATGAAGGGGCCGAGGGCAACTCCGATCAACAGTCCGGTCTGATAGAGCGCCATCGTCCGACCCAACCGCTCCTTGGGGGCGGTCTGCACCAGGTATTGGGAGGCGGTGGTCGCCAGGATGGCCGATCCCATTCCCTCAACGAACCGGGAAATAAGCAGCACGCCGTAGGTGGGAGCGAGGGCCGCCGTCACGCTCGACACGGTAAGCAGCAAGGCGCCGGCGATGGAGACCCGCCGGGCGCCAAATCGATCCCCGGCCACCCCACCCAGCAGGCTGAACATGAGGCGGGCTACCGCGAACCCGGTAATCAGAGCACCGGCCGCCGTATAACTGACGCCAAACTCGAGGGCGTACAGCGGGATGATGGGCGCCACCAAGCTCACGCCGGTCATGACGAACCCCACCGCCACCGTCAACGCCCAGGTTTGTCGTCCGAATCCGCGGTTTGCCTCTTGCACAAGACCGCCAGTGTATGACGTCGGCAAGGCTCCTAACGAACGTCGATCGTGCCGGGACGGTCTTCGACTATCTCGCCGAGAATGGCGGCGGCCTGGGTTCCTTCGGAGGTCAAAGCTTCTACCAGCTCCAGGGTCTTGGAAGCCGCCACGGCGATGAGCAGACCACCGCTGGTCTGAGCATCGGCGAGGATCAATTGGTCGGACGATTCAAGTTCACCAAAGTCCGTGAACCGTTCGGCCGCGACCAGGTTTCGCCCAGTTCCGCCCGGCACCACCCCGGCGGCGGCGAGGTCTTTCACACCGTCGATGAGCGGAACGGCCGAGTATTCGATGACGGCCGCCTGGCCGCTCGCCGCCAGCATCTCCCCAAGATGGCCGAGCAGACCGAAACCGGTGACATCAGTCGCGGCGTGCACACCGACCGCAGCCATGGCGCGGGCCGCTCCGGCATTGAGTTCCGCCATGACGGCGATGGCGGCGGCGATGATCTCGGGGCCAACTCTGCCATTCTTGACGGCCGTTGAGATGATGCCTGTGCCGATCGGTTTGGTGAGCACCAGCCGATCGCCCGGCCGGGCGTCCGGCGTTGGTCGTGAGCCGATCGGGGTCGACAAACCCGGTGACGGCGAACCCGTATTTCGGCTCGGGATCGTCGATGGAGTGTCCGCCGATCAACAGACAGCCGGCCTCTTCCAGCTTGGCGACCCCGCCGCCGATCACCTCACCAAGGAGCTCAAATGACAGCTTGTCGCGCGGCCAGCCGATGAGCTGCAGAGCAGTGCTCGGAGTGCCCCCCATGGCGTAGATGTCGGAAAGTGCGTTGGCCGCGGCGATCCGCCCCCAATCGCCGGGATCGTCGACGACGGGAGTGAAATAGTCCACCGTTTGCACCATGAGGCGCCCATCGGGCAGCCGGAGAACCCCCGCGTCGTCCCCGGAGGAGAGACCAACGAGCAGGTCGGGATGGAGAGTGGTGGGATGGTTGTGCAAGGGGCGCAAGACCTGCGCCAGCTCGTCAGGGCCGAGCTTGCATGCTCAACCGCTGCCGTGCGAGTAAGCCGTCAGCTTCTCTGTCATCTTCACCTCCTTTCCCGACGGGCAGTTTGCCACATCCCTCGCGATCAAAAGGCCGCCGGCTCATAGCGATGACCATCAATATGTGGGATCATCGGAGCATGCAACGTGTCTCCGAGTGCTGCGCCCCGCTCTCCCAGGAACCCCTCGACAAGGACCAGGCCACCCAATTGGCCGAATGGTTCCGGGTCCTGGGCGATCCGGCCCGGCTGCGTCTGCTCAGTCTCATCGCCAGCATGGGTGAAGCCTGCGCTGCCTGCGACCTGGTCGAGCCGATCGGGGTTTCCCAGCCGACCGTCAGCCACCACCTCAAAGTTCTCCATGAGGCCGGTTTGGTCGAACGGGAGAAACGCGGCCGGTGGGTCTACTACCGCGCCGTCCCCGAACGCCTCGCCGTGTTGAGCAACGTGCTCATCGACCAATAGGCGACCGGGAGCTATCGAACCGAGTCGAGCGGGACCTCAACTTCGGCAACACCAAACCGCTGCACGAAGGCCACGGCGGCGACAACGAACAACCCGCCGGCGACCTGGACGGGCGCCAGAGACTGGTTGAGAAACCACCAGGCAGCGATGGCGGCTATCACGGGCTCAAGGGAGGCGACCACCCCGACCACTCCCGCCGACGTTCGCTGGAGAGCGGCCATGGTGGCCAGGAAGGGGACCATCGTTCCCCCCACTCCCACCCAAGCCAATTCGATCCACGCTTTGGCGGAGATGTCGGTTGGGAACTGCCACAGAGGTTGGACGATCGCCCAGCAGATGGCCGCCACCAGGAACCCATAGGTGAGCAGTGTCACCGGTGAAAGCCGCGTGGTCAGACGCTCGCCCATCAGGAGGTAGGCGGCGAATGTGACGGCGGCGCCCAACCCGGCCGCCATCCCGAGAAGATCGAGCCCACTGACATCCCAAGCGCGGGTCACCATCACCGTTCCTACCAGCGCCAGCAATCCGGCGATCCACACAAACTTGGGGACCCAGCGCTTCTGGGCGGTCGCCATCCACACCAGAACCAGAATCGGCCCCAGAAACTGGACGGTCACTCCGGGTCCCACTCCCAATCGCTCGACCGCCCAGTAGTAGGTGACATGGACGGTGGCCAGACACCAAGCCGAAAGCCACCAGCTGGCGGCCGGCTCCCTGAACACGCAAAAGACCTCGCCGCCATGCGTACGGCAGGAGTAGGGCGAGGGCCACCAACGAGCGAGCCTGCGCGACCCGGGCCGGCTCCACCTCGGCAAAAGCATCGGCCGCGACCGTCCCGCTCACTCCCCACAGGGCGGCCGCCAACAAGGCAAACCCGATGGCCTGACCGGTTTTGGCTGTCGAATACTCCTGCACAGGGCTATCCTGCCCGGTCATGACCGACGAGACCACTTGGCTCACGCCGGCCGCTCACCAGAAGCTGCAAGAAGAACTGTCGTACTTGCAGACCCATGGGCGGCCCGAAATATCAGAACGAATCGCTGAGGCGAGATCGCACGGCGACATCCGCGAGAACGCCGACTATGACGCTGCCAAAAACGAGCAGGGTCTGATGGAAGCCCGGATTCGCCAGATCCGCCATCTCCTCGACACCGCTGAGGTCCGCGAGGTCGAGGACACCGGCCAGGTCGAGATCGGCTCCGATTGTCACGGTCACCGACGGCGACGGCGATACGTACGAGTATTTTGTGGCCCCGGCCGAGAACAAGGCCCCCGGATTCCTGCTCGCCTCGCCGGGCGGACCACTCGGCCAAGCCCTGCTGGGCGCTCGGATCGACGACCAAGTCTCCTACGAGGCGCCGGCGGGCACCTTCACGATGGTGGTCACCGGGATACGACCCTTCGACGGGTAACCGCCCCATCGCCGGTGGCCGGCGTCGATGTTCGTATCTCGCAATCCTGAAGGCATTAGCCTGAACCCCGCCTACTGACGGAGCTCGTCAGGTGGAGGGACATCGTGCCAAGGACTCGAGCAACATGAAATCGCGACCACGCCGCCCGCGCGAAGTTGCCCAAATGTTGCGCCGGCGCGCCCGTCTGGCGCCCCGCGAGGTCGAGGAATACCTCGACACGCACACCGAGGAGTGGTCGGCGATCGTTGAGGCCGACCCCCACGACGCGGCAGACATTCTCGAAGAGCTGGGTGAAGACGCCGCCACCGACCTCCTCGCCCACCTCGACCCCGACGACGCCGCCGAAGTCCTCGAGGAAATGCACGACAATCTGGCGGCGGACATCCTTGAAGAGCTCGACCCGGAGAGGGCCGCCGACTTCCTGGAGGAAATGCCGGCCGACGAGGCCGCCGACGTCATGGCCGCCCTCGAGCCGGATGCTCGAGCCGGGATCTTCGATGCCATGGAGGACCCGGCTGAGGCCGACGTGCGCCGGCTCCTGGCATATCCCCCGGACTCGGCCGGAGGTTTGATGACGACCGAGGTCGCCAAGCTCCCGGTGGGGATGACCGCCGGAGAAGCCATCGAACGAGTCCGCCAGATGAACGAAGAACTCGACGACCTCTCCTACGTCTACATCGTCGACGACGAGGACGCCCTGGTCGGGGTGTTGTCCTTCCGAGATCTCGTGTTCAAACGTCCCGGCGTGGGGCTGGAAGAGGCGATGATTCACAACCCCGTGGCCGTCAGCCCCTTCGCCGACCGTGAGGAAGCAGCCGAGCTGACGAATCGTTATCACCTCTTCAGCATTCCGGTGGTTGACGACCGGAACCGGTTGCTGGGGATGGTCACCAACGAGGAAGTCATCGAAGCGATCCAGATGGAAGCCACCGAAGACTTCGCCGTCGCCACCGGTGCCGGTGCCGAGGAAACGGTCTTCACGTCGGCGCTCAGCTCGGTACGGATGCGGATCCCGTGGCTCAGCCTCAATCTGGTGATGGCCCTTCTGGTCGCCTTTGCTGTCGAACGACAAACCGGAATCATCAGCCAAGAGCCGGTCCTGGCCGCGTTGATGCCGGTCATCGCTCTGCTCGGTGGCAACGGTGGCTTTCAAAGCCTGGCTGTGGTGATCCGCAGCCTCGCCACCGACGACGTACCCCGCAGCCAGGTGCTGCAAGTGATCGGGAGACAGTTCTCCGTAGGCTTGATGAACGGCCTGATCCTTGGTGTGCTCTCCGGAGCGCTGGCCATGTTCCTTCTGAACACCGGGGTGTTCGAGTCACAAGGATCCGGTGCCAAGATCGCCGCCGTCGTTGCCCTGGCGGCCTTTGGAAACGTTGCCGTGGCCGGTCTGGCCGGGGCAAGTATCCCGCTGCTTCTCCGCAAACTGGGCGCCGACCCGGCCCAAGCCTCGAGCATCTTCCTCACCTTGATCACCGACCTGGTCGGTTTCGGAGGCTTCCTCCTGGTAGCGGCCGCTCTGCTCTAGTCAGAACCCCGTTTTGGCGTCTCTCATACACGCTATGGGTGGTTCAACGACGCCAAAACCGGCAATGCCTAGCCGACCATGCCCCGTTGGGGGAACTCGAGGACGTTGGACGTCCGGCCGCTCCCCAGATGCTCGGCGAGTACTTCGACCACCTGCGCATCGAACTGGGTGCCGCTGTTGCGGTGCAGTTCGGCAAGTGCATCAGCCGTGGTCAGCGGTCGCTGGTATGACCGCGGCATGGTCATGGCGTCATAGGCGTCGGCCACCAACAGAATGCGGGCCAGGAGTGGAATCTCCCCGCCGGACAACCCGCGGGGATAGCCGGCGCCGTCCATACGCTCGTGGTGACAAAGCACCGCGTCTGCCACTTCGAGGTGGACGGCGTCGGCAACCAGATCATGACCGTTCTGAGGGTGATCTCGGACGACGTCCCACTCGGCGGCGTCCAGCGGGCCCGGTTTGATCAAGATGGAATCAGGGACACCGAGCATTCCGACATCGTGCAGCAGGGCCGCCAGCCGCAGCCGGCCCAAACGGGCAACCGACAAACCCATGCCGCCTCCCAGGACGGGAGCCAGCTCGGCTACTCGGACCGAGTGCTCGGCCAGGTAGGGGACCCGCATCCGCAGGGCCGCCAATAGGGCTCCGACCACCGGCCCCGTCGTCGGGCGGGCCCGGGTTAGTTGCACGGTCATCGACGAGTTTCCGGCCAATCGGGAGCAGTTCTTACCCTCATGTTTGGCCTGATAGAGGGCGGTATCGGCGGATTCGAGCAGCTCGTCGCGTTCTGTCGCATGCTCGGGAAACACGGCCACACCCAGGCTGACCGTCACATTTCCGACTTCCGCGATGGCGAAAGCTTCGACCGCCGTACGAATCCTCTCGGCGGCTCGCATGCCGCCTTCCTCATCGGTCTCGGGCAACACAAACCCGAATTCTTCGCCGCCGATCCGGCAGGCGAGATCAACCTCGCGCAGTTGCGTCCGGAACACGTCTCCCAGAGACCTGAGCACCGCATCGCCGGCAGCATGCCCAAAGGCATCGTTGACCATCTTGAAGTTGTCGATGTCGGCGATGATGACTGCCACCGGACGCTGATATCTGGATGCGCGATCGAGTTCCTCAGCCAGGCGGTCAAAGAAGAAGCCGTGGTTCTTGAGTCCGGTGAGCGAATCGGTAACGGACAAGGCCTGGAGTCGAGCGACCATCTTCTCCAGTTCGACATTGCGGACTCGCTCGCGGTCGTAGAGCCGTGAAACCTCTTCCAGGACCGGACGACTGGCCTCGGCCGACAGCAAGCCGGAGCCGGCCGATACCGACCTCACCGCAGCGATCAGTTCGGCCGGTTTGCCCTTGACGACATAGGCGGCCGCACCGGCCGCGACCATATCTCCGATCCTGCCAATATTCTCGAACGAAGCGACTGCCACTATCTCCATTCGGCGATCGGCCTCCTCGCGAAGCCTCCGAGCGGTGATGGCCGGCCCGATGCCCGACAGTCCGGCGTCGATCACGGCCACTGTGGGGTGGGCCGAACGGGCCAGAGCCAACGCCTGTTCCCCGCTGGCAGCTTCGCCTACCACCTCGACGCGCGCCGAAGCCAGGACGTCGGCAGTCACCGTCCTGGTAACAGGATCCGAATCAACGAGTATGACACGCGGTTCCAGCTCAGTACCTCCGCCTGAGGCTTCACTAGATGTATCGACATCAGAGGCTCGAAAATTGAGTCTCGGTGGCGGCGTTCTGACCGATGAATACGGTCTACCTGAGACCGGTGCTTCAGGAACCGATGTAGACGGGCTCGAGCTCCGCGTAGGGTCCGAGAAACTCGAGGGTGGTGCCCTCGACGATCCGGGCGAAATAGTGAGCGTCGAGCAGTTCTTGCTCGGTCTCGGTGAGGTCGTCTTTGTTGACCAGGTCGCGAGCATCTTCGCTATCGATCAGATGAGCGGTAACGGGGGCGTACACGTCAACGAAATCTTCCATGATGTTGCGGAGGTCCTGCTCGCGGTAGGTGCCCGGTTCGACCAAAACGACGTACTCATCCGATCCAGAGTCTCCGGCGATGATCTCGTATGCCGACGGGTCAACGGCATCTGCGGTGGTAGTGGTCTCGCCATCTGTTCCACCACCGGTGGTTGTGCCGGCGGTTGTCGTAGTGGACTGCGAACCGGCGGCGGTGGTGGTGGTCAGGTCGGCGTCATCGCCACGGTTGCAGGCGGAGGCCACGAGAGCAATGGCCAGAACCAGGATTACGAAACGTCGCATGGGTGTCATTCTACCTTTGTAGCTATTTCTCAAACGGAAGCTGAGCTTGGAGAGTTCCCGGGTTCGCCCTGGGGGCCTCAACTCAGGCTGTTTCTCTCCGACCCGGGCCCGATAAGCCGCCGCTAGTTTGCCGGTGATCGGGCCCGCCCCGAATCTGGTGGTTCCTACGCGATCCACCGGGGTCACCTCCTTCAAGGTGGACAGAGCGAAGACCTCGTCTGCCTCGAGCACACGGTCAAGAGTGAATCGACCTTCATCAACGACCAGTCCGAGCCCGGCAGCTTCTTCGAGGGTCACCGTCCGGGTGATCGAAGCCAGGATCCCCAGATCGAGCGACGGCGTCTCGATCACGCCATCGACCACCCAGCCGATTGAGAAGGTGGGACCCTCCAGTACGAAGCCGTCGCCGCGATACCAACAGGGCATCGCTGAACCCTTCCGCCCGCGCCGCCCGCCAGGCAGACATATTGGGCGCATAGGAGAGCGTCTTGGCCCCCATCAGTTCCCAAGGGATCCCTCCCGACTGCCAGGGCGCCGGAGTGGGCCTGACCGAAACGCTGAGCGGGAAGGTCGGGCACCGGTTCCCAGAGAACCACCACCCGACCGGGGCAGGCAACATCATGTGTCCGACCCACCTCTGGTCACCAGAATCCGGACGGTGCAATCGTGACCATCTTCACCGACCTTGGTAGCCCATCCCGGTATCTTCTCGATATCAGGGAGATCGAGCTGCATCAGCTCGGCACTGCGCTGCAACCTGGCGAGATGAGCGTCGCTTTGGAACAATCGGCCGCCATAGGAACGGATGGCTTCAAAGATTCCGTCGCCGCGCAGCAAGCCCCAGTCGAAAACCGAGATAGTTGCTTGCTGGGGATCTACCGGCCGACCGTCGATAATCACTCGCATCAGCGGGAGGATAGTGGCCGGTCGAGTCATGAGCCGTGATCGACCCTTACCCCTCCCGATACCGGTTGGTTATCGGGAGACGGCGGTCTTTGCCGAAAGCCTTGCGAGTGATCCTGACTCCCGGAGCGGCCTGGCGACGTTTGTACTCGTTGCGATCCACGAGTACTCGCAACCCGGCTCACCAGATCAGCGTCGAACACCGTCACCGACTATCTCCAGCACCGAACGGTCTTCTTCGACGTAACGAGCCAGAATCTGATCGAGCAGGTCGTAGGGCGGCAGGCTGTCGCTGTCTTTTTGGTCGGGCCGCAACTCAGCCGACGGCGCCTTGTCGATGGTCGACCGCGGAATGACCTCGCCGTCGAGGTTCCGCCACTCGGCCAGTCGATACACGAGGGTTTTGAAGACGTCCTTGAGCACTGAGTAGCCGCCGGCCATGTCTCCGTAGAGAGTCGCGTATCCCGACGGCCACTTCCGATTTGTTGCCGGTGGTCACCACCATGTGGCCGAACTTGTTCGAAAGCGCCATCAGAATGGCCCCCCGAACCCGTGCTTGCAGATTCTCTTCCGCCACGCCGAACTCGGTGCCCGTGAAGGCCGGACTCCAACGCCTCCAAGAACCCGGCAAATGTCTCGTCGATCGGGATCACATCGAATCGGATCCCCAACCGCTCCGCCAGGCCTCTGGCATCGAGCAAAGACCCTTCGGACGAGAACCGGGTAGGCATCGCCACGCCCCACACGGCCTCCGGGCCCAGCGCGTCGGCGGCCACCGCCGCCGATAGGGCCGAGTCGATACCACCCGATAGCCCGATCACCACCTGCTCAAAACCGTTCTTGCGGACATAGTCGCGAAGACCGGTGACCAGGGCTTGATAGATCTCCGCTTCTTCCGGTTCGAGCCGGGGAGTCGATTCGGGGATGGGCCGGCGAGCGCGTTCGACCAGCAGATTCGTTGCGAACCGTGACCACCGCCCCGGCGGCGGAACGCGAAGCGCCGAGCGGTGTATCGACCACAAATCGCTCCTCTTGGAACTCGGCCGCCCGATACAGCAGATCACCGGAGGCATCGAAAACCATGCTGTCCCCCTCGAAGACCAGCTCATCCTGGCCACCCACCAGATTGACGTAAGCCACCGGAACCGCCGGATCGCGCGGCCTGCGCGGCCAGCAGGGCCGCCCGCTCTTCGGCCTTGTTGGTGTGATACGGGCGAGGCGTTGATGTTGAGCAGTATCCGCGCCCCGGCGGCGGCCTGATGGGTGGGCGGTCCATCCGGAATCCAGATGTCCTCGCAGATGGACACGCCTACCGGCACTCCCCCCACATCCCATATCGCGGGACCGGCTCCCGTCCGGGCACGAAATAGCGGTCCTCGTCGAACACCCCGTAATTGGGAAGTAGTACCTTGTGATAGACGCCCCGTATCTCTCCCCGATACAGAAGAGCGGCGGCGTTGGCCACGCAGCGGACCGCCGAATCCTCCAGCGGGTCGGTCACCGGTCCGACCCGGTCGGCAAATCCGACCACCGTGACCACGTCGCCGGCCAGCTGCCGCCAACCGGCGGAGCACGTCGAGGTTGGCCTGCACGAACGCCGGCCGGATCAGTAGGTCCTCCGGCGGGTACCCGGTGATGGCCAGTTCGGGAAGCAGAAGGACGTCGGCGCTCTCTTCCTCAGCCCATCCCATGACCCGGGCGATGCGATCGTGATTACCTTCGAGATCACCGACCACCAGATTCAGCTGGGCACCAGCCACTCGCAAAAAGTCCATGCGGGAAGCCTAGAAGGTCGGGCACTCGCCGATTGGGTCGCGGGATTATCAGGGCTTGATGGTGGGCTACTCGACGATGCCGATCCGGCGAGCCCCCATCCGTTCCAGCGTCAATTTCCTGCCCTATGTGTCGGAGATCGACGCAAGAACAGACACGATCGAGGCCTAGCCGTTCCGGCGTCAGTCTCCTGCGCTATGTGTCGGAGATCGACGCAAGAACAGAACACGATCGAGGCCTAGCCTGGCTTTGATGACCAAGGAAGCTTCTCCGACCCGGCTGGGGATTGCCGAAACGCTGGTGCCCCGCTTCGCGGCGGCCGGTGGATCGACGACCGACGGCTTCGGTGGTGGAACCGGCCATCGAGTTGTTGCAGACGGTCCGCCGGGCCCGGAACCGGAGGCCGACCCTCGACCGCCTGATCATCATCCTCGAAGCTTCACCCGAACTGGCCGATCGAGCCCTTGCCGATCCCGGCACGGGTAACGCCCTGGTTGGCATCACCGGCAATCGAGCCGGGCCTTGTCCGCCACTGTACGGACCAATCCCGATGGCTCGACCTCAAAAAGCCAACCGCTCGACGTGCCGGCGAACTGAGACCGTCCGCCGACCGCCGACTTGACCGCGGTGCGGCGGTTTGTGCGGCGGCGGTTGTTGTGGATTGCGGTGCGGGATTTGCTGGGTCAAGTCTCGATGCCCGAGGTAGGCCGGGACCTGGCCGACACCGCCGACGCGGCAGCCGCGGCGGCCCTGGCAGCCGTCGACCACGAGATCCGGCTCTCCCCCACCTTCAACGACCTACCCCCGGTGCCCTTCACGGTGATCGCCATGGGCAAATGGGGAGGACAAGAACTCAACTACTCCTCCGACATCGACATGCTCTTCGTCTACGACCCCCCACCGGCGCCGATCCCGAACTAGCCCGCCGCTACGCCAACAAAACCGCCACCGAGTTCATGGCCGCCCTCGGCAAAGTCACCCCCGAGGGGGCCGCCTTCCGGGTCGACGCCGACCTCCGACCCGAAGGCAAAAACGGTCCCCTGGCCCGCTCCCTCGATAGCTACGCCGGCTACTACGACCAATGGGCCCAAACCTGGGAATTCCAATCGCTCATCAAAGCCCGACCCGCCGCCGGCGACCCCCACCTCGGAGAACGCTTCACCGCCCTCATCGCCCCCTACGTCTACCCCGAAACCCTCAACCCCGACGCCATCCGCAACATCCGCACCATGAAAGCCCGCATCGAGGGAAGGGCCGAGGAAGGTGGGGTTGCCCACTCGGAGATCAAACGGGGATTCGGCGGCATCCACCGATAGCAAATATGAC
>CAWGNJ010000005.1:0-259303 GCA_963823915.1 uncultured Actinomycetota bacterium | reverse complement strand
ACAGGAACCCCGCATCAGCGGGATTTTCTGTGTCAGGGGAACGGCAACTCTGCCCCGAACTGAGACCTTCACGCTGATTCACTGGTGAAAATGATCTAAGAGAAAGTGTCGGACTCTTCACGGGCATTCAGCGGATCATTACCTGGCATTTCAGTCAAATGACAGGAAACGGTAGTGCTACGCTCCCGCCGATGCTTCAGCGGCAGGCCACCACGAAAGGGGCAAAAGCACGGCGCACTCGCTGTCTCTCAGCCATGTCGTTTGATCCAGGACTCCAGGTCCTGGCGCGGGATGACGTCGAGGATGCGTAGTGACTTGCCCGGCTGCCAGTGCACGATCATGCGGTAATCGAGGCTGATGCGGATGCGATAGTGTTCCGGAAGGCGTTTGATCGGTTTGGTTTGCCGCCAGATCGCATTTTCGTGCGCAGCGAAACGTCCGACCGCCAGGATCGCTTTGGCGGCGAGGGCTGGCGGGAGGGACTCGCAGGTCTTCCGGAAAGCGTCCGTATACTCCGGCAGGGTGGGTTTGCCCGAGGGCGCTACGATGACAGCCTCTTCGTCGGGATCGGCTTGTTCCACCGGCGCACTCTGCGTCGATAGCGCCAAGCGCTTCTTGTGCTCCTCCTCCAGCATTTTTCGCAATTGACCGCGCTGTTGCTGCTGCTCGCCGATTTCCGCTTTCAGGCTTGTCACCTGTACACGTAGCCGTTGCAATGTCTCCTCCCTGTCCTGATGAGCAGCGGTGTCCAGGTCATGCATCCTGGCGTCGTCTTTCAGGGTCGGTTCACGGACTGTCTCCGACTTCCTTCCAAGCTCTTTGACCGTTTGTTCCATCTCATGCAGTGCCTGTTTCTTTTCGGTGAGGGCGGCACGTGCTGCCTCCAGCCTGCTGGAAAGCCGCTTAACCTCCTCGTTTTCGGCCTCCGTCTTTTCCTTGCGCTGGGTCCGGTCCTCGATCCAGTCGAACAGCGACTCCGCCGGATCGTTCCAGGGTTCCAGGTCCAGATCGATGCGGGCGTCACGGATGATGTCCAGCAACATCATGTTGTCCAGGTCCTGTCCCAGGTTGCTCGCTATCGCGGCACGCGCGAAGACAATGGCCAGACCGGGATAGCGCGGAGCGCAGTCGTATACGAGGCGGATCAATGGCTCGTCTCCCTCGGTCTCCTCGTCCAGAATCCCCGACACGGACTTGCGGCAATCGTGCTCCAGCGGCTCGAATCGCTCCGGATTCTCCAGCAGGTCGAAGCGGAACTGGATAGCATGAGGCTGATACCACGTGTGCTCCCCGCAGTGATCCCGGATCTTTCGCGCCAGATCAAGGTCACCCGCCTCCAGGACCCGTTCGATGAGATCTTCGAAATGACCTGGGTCGAATTCCCGCTCACCCGGACGCCTTTCGCACTCCACGAGCATATCGAACGCAAGCTCCCGCAGACCGTAATCCAATGCACGTTGGTAGCCAGTAAATAGCTGGCTCTCGCCCAGCTCGGACGGCGTGAGCTTTTTTAACTCATAGGCCCGCATGTTGTAGATGACATCGGGATCGTCAACCATGCCGGGTTTGCTCTTCAGCTCGCTCCTGGTGGTACCGGCATATTGAGAGGCGTCTCGCAACAACGCCTGATCCTTGAGGTAACAACACTTCTTGTACTTCTTGCCGCTGCCGCAATGGCAGGGATCATTGCGTCCGAGTTTGGGGATCGGGCGCCGCACCGTGTAGTGGCCGCCGACGATGGCATGGGGCCTGTGCTCGGGAAGGAGATCCGCGAGCTGAAGTTCAGTCCAGTGGGGGAGAGGGGGCTGCTCGGGGTTTGAGGCTTGTTCCAGAATCTGCAGTGATTGCTCGATCAAGATCTTGTAGTGGGGCGGCAGCGGACCCTGTTCGTGCTTCCAGAGTACCTTCCGGACCGGTTGGGGATCCAGGTCGAACTTGACGGTTAGCTCGGCCGCCAGGCGGGCGGCGTAGAGCTTCCGCTCCAAAGGTAACTCCTCGGCGACGGTTGCGGCCAGCAGCGGTTGGACGGCGCGCTCGTCCTGCAGCGCGAAACAGGGGGCGGAATCGAGCAACTCCTCGTACACACCGATACAGCGGCAGAGGACTTCAGGATCGAGCTTCACCTCATTAAATGCACAGACCTGCAATAGCCGGCTCACTGCCCGTTCTTCGCCATCGTCCGCGAACCTCAGCAGGAGTGGCTCGATCTGTCCAGCGGAAAGAGGGGCAAGCTTCTGTGCAAGCGCACGGATGTCCACCATGCAGGCGTCTGCGGAGTGAATCGAATCCAGTAACTCTCCAGAAATATCAGTCATAAGCGCATCCAGGGTGTAGACAGCCGGTAGGCAGGGGTGGCGTTCGAGCTACCGGTACCGACGCAACAGCCGTTGTCGAGCGTCCCGATTCAAACCGTGTCAACCATCGTTCCATGCTACCCGTTCAATTGACGTATTCTACGAAAAACGCCTCGTGCCTGGGCAAGCGGTATATAGGCCACACGTTTGACAGCCGTTCCCGGCAGTTCAACATTGGTTTTGACAACGTTGTTATACCCTGAGGTGGACACAGGATCCATGAGGTGTGAATCCCTGCGCCAGAATATGTGCTATATCTTCACAGGCAGTCACACTATAAATTTTTGCGCATTGGGCGGGCATGGGGAGGAGATCCCCATGTCCAATAGTTACCTACAACCGAGCAACATCCATACCCCTCAGTCCCCCAGGAAAGGCAGGCTGGTCGGTCAGAAACCCCCGTTAAAGCCCAAGGAGGTCTGGTCAATCCGAATACGGCTTCAGATCCTTGGGAAAATGCGCGACCTGGCCCTGTTCAACCTGGCCATCGACAGCAAGCTCCGCAGCTGTGATTTGATGGCTTTGCGAGTCAGCGATGTCTTCGTGTCTGGCAGTGTCAAAGAGCGTACCGTTATCGTGCAGCAAAAAACCGGTCGCCCTGTCCAGTTTGAACTGACCGAACAAACACGCGAGGCCGTCGATGTCTGGATCACACGGCACGCCCTTGTGGATGGCGGTTATTTATTCCCGAGCCGTGTCCACGATTGCCTGCACCTGTCGACACGCCAATATGCCCGGATTGTGAATCAATGGGTCGCCAGCATCGGACTGGACCCGCATAAATACGGTACCCACTCGCTACGGCGCACAAAGGCTGCGCTGATTTACAAGAAGACGGGAAATCTTCGCGCTGTCCAGTTACTACTTGGTCATACCAAACTTGAAAGCACAATCCGGTATCTCGGCATAGAAGTAGACGATGCCCTGCGAATCTCTGAGCAAGTCGAACTATAAGTAGCGCCCGGTGGCAGTACGCCTGCGTGCTGCCACCACCAATGCCTGTTTGTGGGACAAGAAAAACCCCGCACGATCTCGAATTGATTTTCCATAGCGAGTCTTCCCCCGATCATCGATCCTGCGCCGCATGCACTACACGGGGAGGACATCGATGCGAATTACCCAACTACTGGTCTCAGGACTGCTTGCAACTGCACTGCCGGTGCAGTTTGCCGTCGCCGATGCGGACGGTGAGCGGGCCGCACTGGCACGGATCAATCATGAACTCGAGGCGATCGAGCCACTGATCACCGAGGCGGCCGCGCAAGCCAATCCAGATGCCCGCATCCGGTTTCAGTATGACTGGTTACGCCAGGATCTGATCAAGATTCAGCAGGGACTACAGGCGCACATCGATGCGCCCCGTTCAGAACCCCGTACCTTCCCGCCACTGCGTGGCGATTACCGCCGGTGATGACGGGTTATGACGCCGGCACAGAACACGGCCTTTCAGGCGGGCTCCGGCTTTACCCCGGCAACTCTGTTGACGGGCATTGCTCCATCGTCCTCGTGCTCGCCCCGACACCACCGACGCCTCCGGTAACTACTCCTTCACCGGACTCGCAGCCGGTAACTACCAAGTCAACCCCGACCAAACCACCATCCCACCCGGATGGGCCCTCACCACCGCCAACGACCCCCAAGCGATCACCCTCACCGCCGGGGAAACCAACCTCACCGCCGACTTCGGATACCGCGACCCCGGAGCATCCTCGATTGATATTGAGAAGACTCCGGACAATCAGAATGTGGTCACCGGCGGAACCGCCACCTTCACTATCACCGTCACCAACACCGGACCCGTCGACCTCACCAACGTCGCCGTCACCGACCCCCAGGCCCCCAACTGTGACAACAACATCGGGGCGCTCACCAGCGGCGCCACCGTCACCTACTCCTGCACCCTGACCGGAGTAACCGCCGACTTCACCAACAGCGCCACCGTCACCGGCCAAGACCCCATCGGCAACCCCGTCACCGACAACGACCCCGCCGACGTCACGGTCCTCATTCCTTCCATTGATATTGAGAAGACTCCGGACAGTCAGGATGTGGTCACCGGTGGAACCGCCACCTTCACTATCACCGTCACCAACACCGGACCGGTCGACCTCACCAACGTCGCCGTCACCGACCCCCAGGCCCCCAACTGTGACAACAACATCGGGGCGCTCAGCCAGCCGGCGCCACCGTCACCTACTCCTGCACCCTGACCGGCGTAACCGCCGACTTCACCAACACCGCCACCGTCACCGGCCAAGACCCCATCGGCAACCCCGTCACCGACAACGACCCCGCCGACGTAACCGTCACCCCGCCCAGCGGCATCATCGGCGACACCGTCTACTACGACATTGACTCCGACGGTAGCCAGGACGGCGACGAGCCCGGATTGACGGGAGTCACCGTGTATCTGCTCGACGGGGGCGGGTCGATCATGCAAACGACTACGACGGCCGCCGACGGTACGTACGAGTTCACCGGACTCCCCGCCGGCGCCTTCGCAGTTGAGATCGCTCTGCCGGCAGGCATGATCTTGACCACGGGCAGCAACCCTTCGCCGGTGCCGCTGAGCAGTGGAGAGGTATTCCTAACGGCCGACTTCGGTTTGATCGGCACAGGTGCCATAGGACAGGTCATCTGGCACGACGTCGATGCGGACGGAGAGCAGGACGCAAGCGAATCCGGCACCCCCAACGTATCCGTCACCCTCGAGTGGGCCGGTTTGGACGGAGTGCTCGGGACAGGAGACGATGTCTCGTTTGATACCGTGACCGACTCTGATGGCGTCTACCTCTTCGGCGCTCTTCCCGCCGGCCTGTACCGGGTGACAGTTGACGGTGACACCCTGCCCGCCGGTTTCCGATTGACGTACACACCTGACGGCGGCGACGACCTAGTCGACACCCTGGTTTTGGCAGCCGGCGCCACTGTCACCACGGAGAACTTCGGATTTGTCCTTCAGACTGAACTGCCGTTCACCGGTCTCAGTACGCAGCACTTGAGCGTCATTGCCCTGCTGTTCCTGGTCTTGGGAGCAGCGCTGGTAACCGCCTCGAGGCGCAAGGAAGATCCAGCTACAGCCGCTACGGGAAGAACTGCAATTGGAGAGAGGGCGCCGCAACCGCGACGCCCTCTTCCTGTGTTGACGTTTGCTTCTACGCAGCCTTTTCGGCCGCCTCTTCGTACTCAGGCTCATCGATGGCATTGGGCAGAACCAGATTGGCGACCACGCCGATCACTGCCGCCAGGGCCAAACCAGAAACCTGCACATCACCGATCTTGATCGGCGACTCGAGACCGCTCACTCCCAGACCGAAGACCAGGATGAGGGCGGCCACAATCAGGTTGCGGCTCTGGGTGAAGTCCACCCGCGATTCCGTCAGGACCCTCATGCCGATCGAAGCGATCATCCCGAACAGAACGATCGAGATGCCACCCAGCACCGGCAGCGGTGTGTCCGACAGGAACCCACCGAACTTCGGGATGAAGCCCAGCAGGATCGCAAAGCCGGCGCCGATCCGCAGCACCCGCGGATCGTAGACTTTGGTCACAGCCAGTACGCCCGTGTTCTCCGAGTAGGTCGTATTCGGCGGTCCGCCGATGAACCCGGCCAGCAAGGTGGCAATACCGTCTCCCAAGAGGGTCTTGTTGACACCGGGGTTGTCGAAGAAGTCTTTTCCGACGACCCGGCCGTTGGTGAGGATGTCACCGACGTGCTCAATCATGGTGACCAAGGCCACCGGTGCAATCAGCCAGACGGCCCCAAAGTCAAACTCGCCTTCGGCAAACAACCCACCGAAGTCCGGCCAGTCGATCCATTTGGCGGCATTGAAGTTCGTCCACTCGACCTGTCCGAAGATGATTGCGACCAGGTACCCGACGATGAAGCCGGTCAAGATCGGAAGCATCTTGAACAAGCCCCGGAACCAGATCGAGGCCACGATCACCGATCCCAGTGCGACGAGGGCCAGCCACCAATTGCCTTGTGCTTGGCCAATGGCAATCGGTGCCAAGGTGATTCCAATCACCGCGATGATCGGTCCGGTCACAATCGGCGGGAACAGCGCCCGGAGCTTCTGGCTGCCGTCCGGTATGACCGTTACCAAGAAGGAAACGATCAAGTAGACGACCCCGGCACCCATGATGCCGGCCCCGATGCTGACGAAGCTGTATCCCTCAGCGGTGGCCAACCCGATCGGCGCCAGGAACGCAAACGACGATCCCAGAAACACCGGCACGATGCCCTTGGTCACCAGATGAAACAGAAGCGTCCCGATCCCGGCCGAAAGCAAGGCAATGCTGGGACTCATACCCAGAATCAGCGGCACCAGGACTGTGGCTCCGAACATCGCCACCGTGTGTTGCAATCCGAGTACTACTCGGCGTTCAACCGCAATATCATCCATCCCCACTCCCCTCCTACACGACAAAGGCCGCCCACCAGGGCGGCCTATTTCAAATGTCCGCTATGTAGACGGTCATTGTCTACGGAAACTAGTCGTTCACGAGCGCGCAATACAAATGGTAAAGAAGTTATTGGCCTTTGGTTCTTGGTTCCCCCTGCCGCCGGCAGGGTGTACCAGCCACATATGCACGGGTGTTCGGGTACATAGTGAACACTTCTTGTTTAGATGTGTTCGTGCCGTGGAAGGTGTCTTCGGTGGTGGAGCAGCGTTTGGAGTTTGTCAGGTTGGCTGAGGCGGGTGGGGTTCCGTTTGCGGTGTTGTGCCGCCGGTTCGGGATCAAGCGGACACTGGTTACAAGTGGTTGGCTAGGTATCGGGAAGAGCGACCCGGAGAGTTTCGAGGATCGGTCCCGGCGTCCTCATGGCTCTCCGTTCGTACTTCGCTGTGGTGGAGGAGTTGGTGTGTGAGGTGCGGCGGCGCTTCCCGGCGTGGGGTGGCCGCAAGATCCGCGGGTTCCTGTTACGTCAACGTCATGTCGGAGTACCGGCAGCTTCGACTATCACTCAGATCTTGCGGCGCAACGGTTTGATGTCATCGGAGGAGCCTCCCCGACAGGATTTCCTACGGACGGAAGCGTGCCGCGCCGAACGACTTGTGGCAGATGGACTTCAAAGGTTCGTTCCCGTTGCTCGGATGGGTCAGCGAGGTCCACCCGTTCGGGGTCCTCGATGACCATTCCCGTTACAACGCTGTGTCTTCAAGCTTGCCCTGATCAGCGGACCGCACCGTTCAGGCTTGCCTCGAAGCCACCTTTCGGACATTACGGGCTGCCCGAGGCGATGCTGATGGACAACGGATCCCCCTTGGGCATCACCTTCGAACAACCCTGGATACCCTTATCCGTTCGCTCTGTCGACCTGGGGATCGAGTGATCCACTCCGCCGTTCCATCCCCAAACCGCCGGCAAAAAAGAACGCCTCAACCTCACCTTCGATCTCGAGGTCCTCGATACCCGCCCCCGCTGGGACACCCTCAACCAACTCCATACCGCTCTCGAAACCTGGCAACCGATCTACAACCATCAGCGGCCCCACCCGGCCCTCGGAGAAACCGTCGTCCCCGCCGACCGCTACCAGCCATCCCCCCGCTCCTTCCCCACCCCAATCCACCCGCCAACTACCCCACCACTACCAACTCCGCCAAGTCAGCCACAACGCCCACGTCTCATTCAGAGGACACCTCTTCAAAATCGGAAAGCCTTCCAGGGCTCACCATCGCTCTCGCCCCCAACCCCACCAAGGCACCTACCACGCCTACTACCGACACCACCACATCCGCACCATCGAACTGCCCACCATGTCCCCGAACACGCGCCCACCATCAACCCGGTCTTGACACCGGCGGGAGGGGGTCAGGGGGAAGGTGGAACGAACCCGTTCCTCAGTTCCTCAGTTCTCAGTAATCAGTTCTCCACCCTCTCCGCTCCGCCTTCGGCGGGCGCGCCCTCTCCCGCCGGCGGGAGAGGGCAGGAAACGGTTGACTGGCTGGCCGCTGGAGGCTGGAGGCTGAATATGGCGAAGTGCCGGGGGGTTTTTACACCCCCCTCGCTTCGCCGCGCGCTCCTCCCTAGACCCGAACGCGACGCAGATCAAAGGATAACTTACATTGATGTAGTTTGACTAGCCCCTATCGGTCTTCGGCCTCCGACAGACCCAAGGCGGCCTCCGCATCCTCAAGGACCTGGCCGCCGGCCAGCACAGGAGCAAACAGATCTCCCCGGCGCTGCAGACGTTCCCAAATGGTGGCAATGGTGAAGTCGTCGGGTTCTACGTCGTCGACTTCTGACCACAGAATGGGGGTCGACACCGGCGCTCCCGGCCGGGGGCGTACCGAGTAGACCGAAGCGATGGTCTTGCCACCGACGTTCTGATTGTGATCGATGAACACCTTGCCATCCCGCTTCGGGATATCCCACTCCATCGTGATTTCCTCCGGATTGGCCGCCACCAGCAAGCGCCCAACGGACTCGACGAACTTACGTACCCGGGCATATGTGTAGACCGGTTCGAGCGGGACATAGATGTGGAGCCCCGTCGCGCCCGAGGTCTTCGGGTAGCCAACCAGCCCCATTCGATCGAGCGCGATTTTGATCAACTTGGCGACCTCGACAACCTGTTGCCAGGTTGCGCCTTCGGCCGGATCCAGGTCGAAGATGGCGAAGTCGGGGTTATCGATGCTCGTCACCCGGGACAACCAGGGATGGATTTCGATACAGCCCATATTTGCCAACCACATCAACGATTCGGCATCGCGAGCTGTGACAAAGTCGATGGCTGCTCCCCGATGTCCCGAGTGTATGGAAGCCAAGGGCATCCAGTCCGGTTGGTGCCCGGGAGCCTGCTTCTCGTAGAAGAAATCACCCTCTGCTCCATCCGGAAAGCGGGCCATTACGATCGCTCGGTCCTGCAGGTGAGGGACAAGCACAGGAGCAATCGACGCGTAGTACTGGATGAGGTCACCCTTGGCGTAGCCGTCCGGGAAGAAGGGTTTGTCAATATTGGATAGACGTATCGATCTGCGCAACCCGATAGGCCGGGCGTGCGAACCGTCCTGCGCAACCCGAACCGTCTCGGGGAACTCGACGGCTCCCGAGGCAAGCAGGCGTCCCTCCGGCTCGACATCGGTGCCCCCTGCCAGAGTTTCCTTGATCTCGGCCAGCATGGCGTCGTGGCTGGCTTGTTCCTTGGCCTCGGAGATGATGACCATCCGCATCCCGGCCTCCCGGGCTGCCTCCACCAGTGGGCCGATCTTGATGCTGCCGGTGCCGTAGGGGATGTGCTTGATCTCGCCCTTCTCCCCGAAGAGGTTGTCGGTGAATTGGGCTTGCAAGGGATCGATCATCCAGCCGGGAAAGTTGTCCCGCAGAAAGCCGAGGACCGACCCGAACGCTTCCTTGGACGTAAGCGCCCCACCACTGATCGCGTGAACGTGGGCCCAATCGACCAAAGGTCGCACGAACGGAAACTCGTTGGCGAGGATGGCAATGTCACCGAGGGTCCCAAAAGCGCTTTCCTTTCCGGCCGTCTCCAAACCCAGGGCAACGCCCAGGTGTTGCACCTTGGGGGCTAGGTAGTCGAGTCGGGCCCGCACCAAGTCCAACAATTCGGGTCCGCTCCGTCCGTGTTTGTTACCGAGATGAGCGCAGATGATGCGCGATCCCAGGGCTCTTCCGAGTTTCATGGTGTGTTCGAGCGCCGCCAGGCATTGCTTGGCACGGTCCTCTTCTTCGACCGTCAGAATGGCGAAATATGGGGCATGGACGGAAACGTCGAGGTCTCGTTCCGCCGCCAGTTTGCCGAACGAGGCACAGCGTCTCTCCTTCCATGGGAAGTCCTTGACGAACGGCAGTTCCACGGCCTGATGCCCCCGAGCCACCAGATCATCCAAAAACGCTGCGTCGTCGTCACCCTGCGGGAGCCGGGAAATGCCAAAGCGGATCATGGCACGAGGTTATCGGGCGGCCATCCCAACCGGCCGGTTACCCTGACGACCAATGCACACCCAAGCCACCTTCCGTTGGTCGTCGGACGGCCCCGACGCCGCTCGCGATCTGGCCGGTTTGATAACCGAGGGGCTGGCCGAAGCCGGATTCGGATGCACCGAGACCGAAGACCTCGACTACGCCCACGCCTTCCGAACAGTCATCGGCCGCCGCAACTTCTTCCTCATGATCGGTGAGGTGGACGACGGAGTCCGCCAGTGGTTGGTATCAACCAAGAGCGAGCTCGGCATCTTTGCCTACCTGATGGGCTCCCGGGACTACCAGGAATACGAAGTGCTGGTCGGAGTCCTGCACGACGTGCTCCGCTCGATACCCGGACTCGAGGACCTCCGCTGGTATTCCCTAGAGGACTACAACGAACGCCCCGACGACAGCTGGACGAGTTCCCCGGGGGAGAACAAGGAATAGTCCCCCTGAAAGGGGGAAAGTACCGCCGCCGAAGGCGGGGGTAGGGGGTTGTCGAAGAACAGTTTCTCCTTTCTCGTTTCTCGTTTTCCGCTCCGTTGCCTTCGGCAACGCCGCGCCTCTCCCGCCAGCAGGAGAGGCAAGAAGATCCCCTCTCCCGCCGGCGGGAGGGGGCTAGGGGGAGGGTGGAAAAAACAGTCATCAGTCATCAGTTCTCCGTCGTCAGTAGCCACCCTCTCCGCTCCGTTGCTGTCGGCAACTCCGCGCCTCCCCCGCAAAGCAGGGGAGGCAAGACCAAGAACCAAAGACCAAAGACCAAGAACTTCTTCTCACTGTTCCCGCTCGTCTCGCAGCTGTCTGGTCATCAAGTCCTTCATCACCTGCCGGGGGTCCTTCCCCTCGTAGAGGGTCAGGTAGACCTGTTCGGTGATGGGCATCTCCACACCCAACCGCCGGGCCAGGTCGCGAGCGGCCAGGGTGGTCTTCACGCCCTCGGCCACGGTGTTGGTCTCGGCGGTGATCTCCTCTAGCGACCGACCTTTGCCGATCTCCAGGCCCACCCGCCGGTTGCGGGACAGATCCCCGGTGCAGGTCAGCACCAGGTCCCCGATTCCAGACAAACCGGCGAAAGTCAGCGCATGACCCCCTTTGGCCACCCCCAGCCGGGCCAGCTCGGCCAAACCGCGGGTGACCACCGCCGCCCGGGTATTGAGGCCGGTACCGAGGCCGTCGGCGATGCCTGCGGCGATGGCCATGACGTTCTTCATAGCGCCGCCCATCTCAACCCCGGGAAGATCGTCGGATGAATAAGCCCGGAAGGTCTCGCTCGAGAAGAGGTCCCGGGCCTTTCGGGCGTTCTCGGAAACTCGACTGGCAGCCACCACCGCGGTGGGGGTTCCGCGGGCGACCTCTTCGGCAAACGATGGACCCGACAAAGCCACAATCCCCTCTGCCACCGGGCCGGCCGAGATGTCCGCAAAGATCTCGCTCGGTGTGAAGAGGGTGCCTACCTCAACGCCTTTTGAGACGGACACCAACAGCGAAGTGCCGGCAAGACCGTCGGCCCGCGATTCGAAGACGGAACGGATGAACTGAGTAGGAACGGCATTGACGACCACCTCGGCGTCGGTCAGCGCCTGGTCGAGATCGGAAGTTGCAGTCAGCGATGATGGAAGTGGGATGCCCGCCAGAAACAAGGTGTTTTCGTCTCGGTCGTTGATCCCGGTCACGACCTCCCGCTCCCTCGCCCACAGAACCGTGGGTACCCCCTGGCGAGAGAGCAGGGCGGCCAAGGCGGTCCCCCAGGACCCACCACCAGCCACCAACGTGCGGGGCTGCTCGGTCATATGCGGAATCTAACGATTTCAAGTTGCCTAGGGGAGCGTGACCAAGAGGCCGAACAACGAGCGACTGTCTTCCTGTAGCGTTTCCATATGAGCAGCCGCGACATGGTTCGTCGGGCCCGCCAACGAGTGGGAACCGGGCCGCGTCCTGCCAAGGTTCCCTCTCGGAGCCTGGCAGTAGTCACTTGTATGGATACCAGAGTTGACCCTTTGCGGCTATTCCAGGCGAATCCCGGCGAAATCCATGCCATTGAGAATGCCGGTGGCGTGGTGACCGGCGACGTGATCCGGTCGATCCTGATCTCCCAGCGGTATTTCGGCACGCGCCGGGTGGCAATCGTCATGCACACCGACTGCGGACTCCTCAACCTGGATGATCAGGCGGAGGCCGCAGCTATCTACGAGGAAACAGGTGTGGAGATGTCTTTCAGCCTTGGAGGTTTCACCGACCTCCATCAACGACTCGCCGACTCGGTGCGGATGGTTCGCGCCGCACCACTGCTCCCCCACCCGGACGACGTGAAAGGCTACGTCTACGACGTGGACTCTCTGCGAATGACCGAGCCGCCAATCGGCTGACCAACACCTCGACCAGCGCTACCCTCCCGGGTGGGGCCTGTAGCTCAGTTGGCAGAGCAGGGGACTTTTAATCCCAAGGTCGTGAGTTCGATTCTCACCGGGCCCACCAGAAATATGCCCGTATTCATTGAGATATCTGGCGATCTGCTCGAAGCTCCACAACCCTAGGGCCGCGGCTGGGTTTGCCCCTGCTTTGGTGGGGTGCACTCCAGTAGATATGTGCGCTCTTGTTGCCATGCCGGCCCGGGCCGCTGTTGCTGTCCTGATCAAAGGCCTGTCCACCGATCTTGGGTGTGACCCATCACTGTCCTGTCGCAACAGTTCCTTCCCCGGACCGACACGGACAAGTTCGGCGCCGGTGAGGAGGACAAGACGATGCCTGCAGAAATGGTGGACCACATCATTGGTATCGACTCGGATAGGGATTGGATCACCGCAGCGGTTCTCGACGCGGCCACCGCTGGGGTGGTTGCGACTGGTAGGTTCGCCGCCGGCGCCGCCGGTTAAGTGGCATGGGCCGATGAGTACTCGGCGGACACCGTACGAGCCCACTCTTGAGCGCCTTGACCCCCACCAAGAAACGGTACAGAAGGAACAGCACTAGAAACACCCGGACCCTCGCTGGGATGTGACACCTGGTTATCGTCTCGTCCGTCATACTCCTGCCGGTAGGGCGCCGGAGAATGCAATCGGCTGTGGCACGGTGTACACGAGCACCTCGTAGGGCGGGCGGATCGCCTCGGCCATCCGCTCCACCTCACCGACTGACAGAAAGCGGGTCTCTCCCTGCGGCTGGCGCGGGATCGATGCCCCCTCAACCGGGTTGATCACACCGAAAAGGCCTGCGGTTATGGGCGGATCTTGGTGGGACCGGGGCCAGAGCCCCGGCCTGCGTCGGGTCAGCCTTCGGCGGTGCGGCTGAGGATGAAGCGGGCGTAGTACCTCGGCCAGGACACGTTGCGGGCCTCGGCCCGGTACTCGGTATCTGCTGCGGTCAGCCACGCGGCTATCTCCTCAACGGAGGGGTTCGAACCGAGCAGGGGACCGATAGCGTCGCGCAGGTTATTTGCATACCATTCGGCCCAGGCGGCGTTGACGCCCCCGGTCGCTTCATGGTGGGCGTGGGCCACCGAGTTCAGCAGTTCCTTGAGCTCTTCGATGGTGGTATCCGACATGGACCAGGGAGCCTAATGAGTCTTGGCCGGCCGTGCTGCGTCAGGTCAGGGGTTGTGAAACGTCGGTGACGTATTGTGGCCGGGCGAGTCTCGATCTCAGGGTATCGGTCGCTTCGACCCTCATACCCAGGTGGCACGCGTGCGCCGCTATCGGCGGCTGGTCTCGGACGGTCGTATCGAACCTCACTCCGACTCACACCAATACTGCCGCGGTGGCCATTTCTGCGTGCGGACTGGCTCTCACATTTCGGGCCATGGCCGCCGGAGGAACATGACGTCGTGAGTCTGGGTTGGAGTTGCGCGTCTGCGAGGAGGACGTGTATCGGCTCAACGGCCCGTTACCTACTATCCCCTCGACGGATGAGTTGACCGATTGCGTCGAACGGTGGCTCCGGACCAAGAGTCCGAGATCGCTTCCGACAGCCGAGTCGCTTTGCTATGTTGAGTTTTTCGTCGTGATCGACGGCTCTGGGAGGGTCAATGTGGCGAAGAGGGTGTCCGCGACACTGGATAGAGGTGAGGCTTTGAGCAAACCGGCGATTATCAGCGTCGATGACGATCCTCAGGTGCTCGCCGCTGTTTCTCGCGATTTGAGGCAGCACTACGGGGAGAGCTACCGGATCGTGCGGGCCTCGTCCGGGCAGAGAGGCTCTGAGACTCTGAGTGAACTCCAGGGCCGCGGTGACGCGGTTGCTGCGTTCGTCGTGGACCAGCGGATGCCGGAGATGAGCGGCACCGAGTTCCTCACGCAACGCCGTGGACCTGTTCCCGGATGCCAAGAAGGTGTTGCTCACTGCCTACGCAGACACGGATGCGGCGATCGCCGCCATCAACGAAGTGGGACTGGACCACTACCTGATGAAGCCCTGGGATCCCCCGGAGGAGCACCTCTACCCGGTGCTGGATGATCTCTTGGAGGATTGGCAGGCGGACGTGCCAGCTCCCTACGACGGGATACGGGTGATTGGTGCCCGCTGGTCGCCCGACAGCTACGAAGTCAAAGACTTCCTGTCTCGCAACCAGGTTCCCTACCGGTTCTTCGACATCGAAACGCGACCCCGACGCCAAGGCGATCGCCGCGACGGGTGACAAACCCGCCGGCTTGCCGCTGGTCGTGTTTCCCGACGGGACGAGGCTCGAGCGTCCCGACAACCGGATGCTGGCCGACCACGCCGGTCTCCAGACCGAGCCCACCGCAACCCATTACGACCTGGTGGTGGTGGGCGCCGGACCGGCGGGTCTCGGTGCCGGCGTGTACGGCGCCTCCGAAGGGCTCCGGACAGCTCTCATCGAGCGGCAAGCGACCGGCGGTCAGGCGGGCACCTCATCACGGATCGAGAATTACCTCGGATTCCCCAAGGGTATCAGTGGTGGGGATCTGGCCCGCCGGGCCACCGTCCAAGCGAAGCGTCTTGGTGCGGAGATCCTCACCGCAGTCGGAGCCACTGCGGTTCGGGTCGAAGACCCGACCAAGATCGTGACACTCGACGACGGAACCGAATTGAGCTGTCGGGCGCTGCTGATCGCAACCGGAATGACCATCCGGACCCTCGACATGCCCGGTGCCGAGCCATTCGTCGGAGCGGGTATCTGGTACGGAGCGGCCGTGGCAGAAGCGGTGACCTATCGCGGTGAAGATGTCTTCGTCGTCGGCGGGGCCAACTCAGCGGGCCAGGCGGCCATGATGCTGTCGAAATACGCAGGGAAGGTGACCGTCCTGGTACGGGGTGACTCTCTCGAAGCCGGCATGTCGCAGTATCTCATCGATCAGATTGCCGCCACTCCCAACATCGGCGTGCGACTGAACACGGTGGTGGCTGGTGTCGCCGGAGGAGAACATCTCGAGGAGATCACGCTGCGCAACCGTACCGACGACACCGAAGAAACCCAAGATGCCGCCGGCCTGTTCATCTTCATCGGTGCCCGCCCGCACTCCGACTTCGTAGCAAGGCGTCGTTGAACGCGACCAGCGGGGATTCATTCTCACCGGACCCGATCTGTTCGTCGACGGCGCCTGGCGCCCCTCCTGGCCGCTGGAGCGGGATCCCTATCTTCTGGAGACCAGCGTACCGGGGATCTTCGCCGCCGGTGACGTAAGGGCCAACGTGATCCGCCGGGTCGCATCGGCGGTCGGACAAGGCGCCGTGGCCGTCAGCTTCATCCACAAGTACCTCGAAACGGCGTGAACACCGCCCAACGACTCCGAACCGTACCCCTCTTCTCAGAGCTGCCCACAGAAGACCTCGAGCGGCTCTCAGTAGGGACTGAGGAGGTCCTTCTTCCTGCCGGGACTTTGCTGTTCTCCGAAGGCGACCGCGGGGACCGCGCCTTTGTGGTGCTCGAAGGCCAGATCGAGATCGTGAAGACGACGGTCGGTGGCGAAGTACTGCTGGCCGTTCAGTCCGAGGGCGTGGTGGGAGAGATGGCGTTGCTGGAAGACGCCCCACGCAATGCGTCAGTCCGGGCGAGGTCTGACGTAAGCCTTCTCGCTATTCCCAAAGCACGTCTTGACGAACTGCTCGATTCGAGCCCCTCGGCTTCCCGGGCGTTCTTCGAGGTCATGCTCGGCCGGTGGCGCGACACGCAAACCAGCCTTCAGCAGTCCGAACGAATGGCCCAACTAGGCACACTCACCGCCGGCCTTGCCCACGAACTGAACAACCCGGCCGCCGCCGTCAACCGAAGCGCCGGGCAGCTGGCCGAAGCGATAGAGCACTACGGCAACGCCCGGGCGTCAGTGGCACTCGATCTCGGTGAGGCCAGTTTGCCGTTCCTCAAGGATCTACTCGAGTCGATACGCCAGCGAAGCGGAGGAGGCTCATCGCTCTCGGCACTCGACCGGGCCGATTTCGAAGACGACATCGAGGCCTGGCTCGCCGACCACGACGTCGATCGAAGCTGGGAACTGGCGCCGGGGCTGGTGGACGCCGGGATCACTCTGGATCGGCTCTCCGACCTCGCAGACCAGGTGGAGAGTTCCCAGCTGGAAGTTGTGATCGGCCTGATCGGCGCCGCCCAGGAACAACTCGCTCTTCTGTACCAGATCGAAGAGGGAACCCGGCGTATGTCAGCCATCGTCAAGGCACTCAAATCGTACGCCTACCTCGATCAGGCCCCCGTCCAGAACGTCGACGTGACCGCCGGCCTCGACGACACGCTCATGCTGCTCGAACACAAAACCAACGACATCGAGGTTCACCGGGAGTACGCCGACGATCGACCGCGCATCGAAGCGCTCGGCGGCGAACTCAACCAGGTATGGACCAACCTGATCGACAACGCCCTTTATGCCATGACCGAATCGGAAAAGACCGACGGGCGGCTGACTGTGCGGGCAACACCCACCGAATCGGGAGTGGCCGTCGAAGTCGAAGACAACGGCCCCGGCATCCCCGAAGAAATCCGATCACGGATCTTCGATTCGTTCTTCACGACGAAACCGCCCGGATCGGGAACAGGACTCGGGCTAGATATCAGCCGCAACATCGTCATCCATCACCACGGCGGGAACCTCACCGTGGAATCGCAACCGGGGCGCACAGTGTTCCGCGTCGAGCTGCCGCTACGTCTCCCAGGGCGGCCGTCAGCACCGGATTGAACCTCGGAGTGGGGATTGTCAGATATCCCGGGGAACTTCTTGGGTAGACGTTGGCCGCGGGCGGTGCCCTCGCCGCCTCTGCTGGTGTTTGCGGTGGCGGCGGCCGGAACCGCGGCGCTGCTCGGAGTGGTCCGAATCGGAGTGGCTTTCAGTCCAAACGGCTGGGTTCAATTGCGGTGGGCCACCCGAGTCGAATAGGACTTCGAAGAAACGGTTCGGGTCGGCGCGAAACACCTCGCTGATCGAGGGCGCAACCTTGAGTTCCTGATCGGCCCTGTCGATGGTGCTCGCCCAGATGGGCCAGTCGACACCGGTGTGGTGCGGCCTACACCAGACCCGACCGATCGACGATGTAGTCAGGCCCCTCCCCCGGTCGACACACTCCTCGATTACCCGACAACTTTTACGTGCTATTATTATCGCCAATTGAGAGTCGTGGGATTCTCAGTGAGACGCCGGAGGGTGGGAAGAATGAAGCGATTCAAGAGCATCCTGGTGGTCGGCTTCGAGGCCATCGCCAATTTTGAGGTCGCCGGCTCCGGCATTGCCGCCCCAACTCTCGGGGAGGTACCCGGCGATGTCTGATGGTTGGGTCATCTTTGGTTATGCCCTCGTATACGGCTTCATGGTGCTGTATTCCTTTTCTCTGGTAGTGCGGACCCGGCGAGTCAAGCGTCGGATGGAGGGATAGCAGTGCGTTTCAAATGGTTTGTACTTCCTGCTATCGGCGTCATCGTCTTGGCGCTCGGTTTCATGTTTTTCGGCACCTTGGGAGACAGCCTCGTCTATTACCTCACCCCCACCGAGGCGGTAGACCAGCAGGCGGACTTCCTCGACGGCGAGCGATTCCGCCTGGGAGGGTTGGTAACGGAGGGCACCGTCGAGGTCTCGGCCGGTGGGGTGGTTTTCATGGTCACGGACGGGAATCGTTCTATCAGCGTTAAACACACGGGCGCTCCGCCGCAGTTGTTCCAGGAGAACGTCGGAGTTGTGGTCGAAGGCGCCTGGGTCGGAGACCACTTCGAGTCGAACAACCTGATCATCAATCATGACGAGGAGTACCGGTCCGAAGAAGACGGTACCTACGTCCCGCCCACCGGCACCTCCGGTTGAAGGAACAGCATGACTGCCACTATTGGCTATTTGGCAATGTTTGCGTTGCAGAGCGTTGATTTGGGTCTCTACCAGCAGAAGATCTCCGATGCCCGCCAGTTAATCGACCGAGCGATGCAACTACTGGCCGAACTCACCGTGGGGTAGATCCGGTTCGGGCTTCAGTTCTCTGTGGTATGCGCAATGCGGTATGCGCAGGTTTCTCACCAGTTGAGCGGATCCGGGTGTCGTAGGAGACCGTCAGCTGCTCGATGATGCCCGGGTTGACCTCCAGTTCGAATGGTGCCGGAGTGCCCAGCAGACCCTCGACCGGTTGGGGTTCAATGCGGTAGGCCGCCCGGGTCGGGTGAGACTTCGAAGCAACGTTGCGGGTCGGTGCGAAACACCTCACTAATCGACGACCGCGACGTCAAGCGCCTGTGGGCCCTGTCGATGGTGCTCGCCTCGACGAGCGTCGACACCAGGGTGGTGCGGCGTACACCAGACCCGACCACCCGACGATCGGCATCAGACCCCTCCCTTGGCCGACACATCCCAGAGATTACCCGACAGATTTTACGTGCTATTATTATCGTCAATCGAGTGTCGTGGGATTCTAGGTGTGACGGCGGGAGGGGTGGGAACGATGAAGCGATTCAGGAGCATCCTGGTGGTCGCCTCCGACGAAGACGTGACGCGCAGGTTGTTGGTATCGGCGGCCGAGCTGGCGGAACGGAACGGAGCTTCGCTGACGCTGTTCGACGTCATCGGATCTGTGCCAGACCGCAGACGATTCGTGCACACCGGCCAACGGGACCTCGATCTCCAGGTGATGATGGCGGATTCGCGTCTCGAGCAGCTCCGGGAGATGGCGGCTGAGGTGGGCTCCCCCCAGATCAGTCTGGGTGTGGCGAACGGGACGCCGTTCATCGAGATCATCAAGCGGGTCGAGGCGTTCGGCCACGACCTGGTGATCGTCGCCCCAGATGCTCCCCGCCGTACGAGCGGCCTGGCTGGGGCGGCGACTGCCATGCATCTGTTGCGGAAGTGCCCGGTCCCGGTGTGGGTCGAGGTCGGCGAGAGTGGTGCACCACCGGCGGTCGCCGTCGCGGTAGGGCCCTTTGACGAATGGGACCGATCGGGCTCGCTGAACATCACACTCGTGGAGCTGGCCTCGTCGCTGGCGGCGCTGCGAGGCGGTTCGCTCCACGTCGTACACGCTTGGCGACTCGAGGGAGAGTCACTATTGCGGAGCCGCAGGCTGGCCATTCCCGCTGAGGAAGTCGACCTATTGGTCGCCGCGGCTCGCCACGAGGCCGCGACCAACCTCGAGGCGGTCCTCGAGGCCGCCCCCGCTTTCGATGCTCCCGTCGAGGTCCATTTGGCGAAGGGCGATCCCGGCGTTGAGATTCCATCGTTCGTCGAGGACTACCGGCCGGGTGTTGTAGTGATGGGAATGATCGCCCGCACCGGCCTGAAAGGGGCGATCATCAGCAATACAGCAGAGCGGGTACTCGGATTGGTCGACGCCTCCATCCTGGCGGTCAAGCCTGAAGGGTTCGTCTCGCCGCTGGCGGGGTGACCCGTGCTATGCACATTGGCCGGGTACCGCGTTCGATCATCCGTCCAAGTCCCATGTTGCTCTTGGTGGGCTCCCTCGGGCTGAGCGCCTGCCTAAACACGTCCATGCTGGTTGTCGGAGAGACTCCGGCTCCCCCGACCCCACCCCCACCCTCGATCTCCGTGACCGTGGTCGACGACGCCGGTGTCTCGATTGGTCGGAGCACAAGTCGACTTCCAAGGTTTCGTGACGGAGACGGACACCTCCGGGGTGGCCGCTGCCATTTGGGAAGACCAGCCCATGGCCGTGATCGCGGCCGCTCCCGGATTCCATCAGACGACGGTGAGCCTCGAGGAATTCAGCGACGATCCGATGGAGATCAGACTGGAGCCGGTGGTACTCGCCGGGCGGGTGATCAATGCCGCCGGGGAGGGGATCGAGGGCGCCATGGTGCAGCTCGGCGACGTGGAAGCGACCAGCGGCGTGAACGGCGCGTTCCGGCTCGAAAGGGTCTTGGCCGGAGAGGCCGTTGTGACTCGACCCGCCTGGATACCCGCCGTGGTGGCCTGGGACGGCGAGACGACCGCTTTGGATATCGTCCTCCAGCCAAGAACGGTGAAGGCGCTCCATGTCACGGGTTGGACGCCTCAGAACTCAGAGGCATGGAAAGGGCTTCTGGATCTGGCCGATACCACTGAGATCAACTCGTTGGTAGTGGATCTGAAAGACGAGTCCGGACGTGTGTACTACCCATCCGCTGTTCCCCTCGCCGAAGAGGTGAGTGCTATCCGGGAGTTCTATCAGCTCAGTGACCTGGTCCAGGTAGTGGAACGGCACGATCTATACATGATCGGTCGCCTGGTGACCTTCCAAGACCCGATAGCGGCTCGGGCCAGGGTGGATCTGGCGATAGCCAACCCGGACGGGACCCCATTCGAAAAGAACGGGCAGTACTTCTTGGACCCGACCGATCCGGCCGCCCGCCAGTACGCCCTCGATCTCGCCGCGGAAGCTTGCACAGCGGGCGTGCACGAAATCCAATTCGACTACGTCCGATTTCCCGATGGTTTCGGGAGTTCGGTCCGATTCGATGGCGGAACGGCGTATCTGGGTGCCTACAACGACCCGGCATCCGGGGCGGCGCGGGTGGGCGTGATCGCCGATTTCCTACAACAGGCCCGGGGATTGCTCAATCCATTGGGTTGTGCAGTGTCGGCAGACGTGTTCGCCATCATCCTGTCCGTTCCCGACGATCAGGGCATCGGACAACGCACCGAGGACATCTCCGGAGTGGTCGACGCCATCAGCCCGATGATCTACCCGGACCACTATTCAGATGGTTCGTTTGGATACGAAAAGCCCTTCGACCATCCAGGTGAGGTCATCGCCGCCGCGTTAGCGGCCGGAATGCCCCGGCTGCAGCCCACGGCCATCATGCGTCCCTGGCTGGCCGACTACTACTACGGCCCTACCGAAGTGCGGGCCCAGATCGACGCGGCCGAGCAGTACGGCATCGGCTGGATGCTGTGGAACGCCAACAGCAACCACACCGCCGGTGCGCTCGAACCGCCTCCAACGGACACCACCGACAACTAATCCCAGCGTTTAGCGCTTGGGAGCGAAGGCTGATCCCAAGATCTCGGGATCTGCTGATCAAAGACGCCAAACGCCGAAGGTGGTGCTTCGCCCGAACGAAGGGGGCGGGGCGGATCGGAAGAGGACGATTTGAACGTCGAAGTTGCCAACCCCCACGACCGCTGATCCGACCCGTCAGTAGAAAGCCACCACGGTGAGTCCCACCACCAGTGGTGAGATTCCCCACGAGACGGCGAGCCGTGAGGCGCCTCGCAAGAGCAGTCAGGCGCCCCCCACCAGCAGGGCTATCCCTGCGAGAAACGACGGACGGTCATCAGGACGATCGGTGGGGCGGCGGCGGGCGACGCCGCCCCACCGGCCCGCCGTGGTCGCCGGTTTCCCACCCTCACCAGGTTATTCCCCGGGAACACTGGCTACCGGTCGGCAATGCTCGGCCCCAGCAGAACAAGAAGGTCACCAATACCGATGTGGGCCTCGCGGGGATTCCTGGGTGGGGTGTCGACCAGCAGTTGGTAGTGGTTGCGTCGACCGATGCGCTCGTGGCGAAGGTAGCCGGCCTCTTCGAGCTCGGCGATGATCCGCTGGCTGGCACGCTGGGTGATGCCGACCCGATCGGAAATGTCACGGGTGCGGATATCGGGGTCCTCGGAGATGCAGGAGAGGACATGGGCGTGGTTGGTGAAGAACGTCCACGAGGTGCTCAACGGACTCTCCTGTGTCGCGGTCGGGTCACCCTATCCAGTATATACGCCTCTGTATTCGTGTAAAGTGTATCACGTCATGTTCTACCTGTTGTTGTTACATACCGCGCTCGCCGTCGGTCTGGTTGCCGCCCGCCGCCGGGTGGGTCGGTGGGCGTTCATGGTGGGGGCGGTGGGTCCACTGGCTGTGCTGGGGTGGGCGCTCTCCCGGGTGGGCGATGTGGTCGGTGGCACCCCGTATGAGGAGACCGTCGAGTGGGTTCCGAGTCTCGATCTGGTGCTCGATTTCCGGGTCGATGCCTACGCCCTGTTGTTCTTGTTGGTGGTGGGGGTGGCCGGTACGGCCATCTTTTTGTACGCCGCCCGCTATTTCGGGTCGGGTCCGCGGGTGGCCGCGTTTGCCGGGACTATGACCGCCTTCGCGGGGGCGATGGTCGGTCTGGTCAGCGTCGACAATCTGTTGGCGGTGTTCGTGTTCTGGGAGTTGACGACCATCACCTCGTATCTGTTGATCGGCTACTTCGACCACCTGGCAGAGGCGCGCTCGGCCGCTCTGCATGCCGCCCTCGTGACCGGCGCCGGTGGGCTGGCGATGCTCGGTGGCCTGGTGCTGCTCGGGAACGAGGCGGGGAGCCTACGCATCTCCGAGATCGTGGCGAACCCACCCACCGCTTCCGGCACCGTCACACTGGCTTGGGCGCTGGTGCTGGTCGGGGCGGTAACGAAGTCGGCCCAGTTCCCGTTCCACGGCTGGCTGCCGGGGGCGATGGCCGCACCGACCCCGGCGAGCGCCTTCCTGCATTCGGCCACCATGGTCAAGGCCGGCATCTTCCTGGTGGGTCGCCTCGCCCCGGCTGCGATGGCTTCGACTGGATGGTGGCGGGGTGCGGTGCTGACCATCGGGTTCGTGACGATGGTGGTGGGGGGATGGCGGGCGCTCCGCCAGCACGACCTGAAGCTGATGCTGGCATTTGGGACGGTCTCCCAGCTTGGGTTCCTGTTCCTGCTGGTCGGTGCCGGGTCGGCCGAGCTCTTGTTCGGTGGGCTCGCCCTGCTCGCCGCCCATGCTCTCTTCAAGGCGGCCCTGTTCATGGTCGTCGGTACCATCGACCATGAAGCCGATACCCGGGACCTGCGGCGGCTCTCGGGTCTGCGACGGTCGATGCCGGCCGTGTTCTGGTCAGCTGCGGCCGCCGCCGCCTCGATGGCGGCGGTGCCCCTCACCTACGGTTTCGTTGCCAAGGAAGCGGCCTTCGATGGGCTGCTCGGCACGGGTTTGGTCCCCATCGTGGTGGCGGCGGTGGCCTCGATCCTGACCGTGGCCTACACGGGACGGTTCCTGTTCGGCGCCTTCGGCCCGCACCTCGAAGGTCACGACCCGGCCGGCCAGACCGCCCACACACCCCGAAACGGTTTGCTGTGGGCACCGCTGGTCCTGGCAGCCGCCGGTCTAGTGCTCGGGTTGTTCCCCGGTCTCATCAAGCCGCTGGTCGCCCAGGCCACGGCGGGAGTGTACGGCGTAGTGGGCGCCGGCAAGCTGGTGGTTTGGCCCGGGTTGGTACCTGCCCTCGGCTGGTCGCTGGTATCGCTCAGCGTCGGGGCCCTTCTGGTGTGGCGCCAGGCGATCCTCGACCGGGCCACCGAAGTGGTGGGGCGGGTGGCAGTCTGGTTCCCCACCGCCGATGGGTCTTTCCGCCGATCCGTGGCCGGCCTGCTCCGCTTGGCCGACCGGTCGAGCGGCCTCATTCAGAACGGGTCGCTGCCTACCTATATCGCCATCATCACTCTGGTCGCGGTTCTGCTCCCCTCTACGGTCCTGCTCGGTGGTGTCACCAGGCTCGAACTGCCCCGAACCGGTGGGATCCTGGAGCTGATCTTGGGGGTGGTGGTGGCCGTCTTGGTGGTCGCGATTGTGTTCATCAGACGCCGGTTCGCGGCTGTGATCCTCCTGGGCGGTGTGGGGTACGGGATCGCCGGCCTCTTTGCCCTGATGGGCGGACCGGACCTGGCGCTCACCCTTTTGCTGGTCGAGACCCTGATCATCGCTCTCTTCGCCCTGGTGTTGCGGCATCTGCCCGCCACCTTCACCCGACCGAGGACACCCCGGACACCGCGGGTGCTGGTGGCTGTGCTGGTGGCGGTGTTCGTGTTTGGGGGTGGGTTGTTGACCGGCGCTGCCCGAGTAGATGCTCCCGTGTCGGATCGGTACGTGGAGAACGCGATACCCGAGGGGGGCGGAGCCAACGTCGTCAACGTCATCTTGGTCGACTTCCGCGGTTTCGATACCCTCGGGGAGATCACCGTGCTGGTCGCCGCCACCCTGGGGGCGGCAGGTCTGGTCCTCCCAATCATCAGACGGAAGACGGGCGGGACGTGAACCGGCGCCCATCACCGATCCTCGAGCGCGGCATCGTCGCCGCCGGTGGCCCCCTGTTGGCGTTCTCCCTGTACCTGCTGTTCGCCGGGCACAACCAGCCGGGAGGCGGCTTCGCCGGCGGGCTGGTGGCGGGCGTCGCGGTGGTGCTCGCCTGGTCGGCGGGCGGGTCCCAGACGGTGCGCCGGATCATCCCGATCCGTTCATCGGCCCTGCTCGGGGCGGGGCTGGTGGTGGCGGCCCTCACCGGGTTCGCCTCCCTCCTTGCCGGGCTCGGATACCTCGAATCCGGGTACCTAGAGATCTCGATCCCACTCATCGGGAAGGTCAAGGCGGGTTCGACGTTGGCCTTCGACGTCGGCGTGTACCTGGTCGTCCTCGGTATGACACTGGGGTTGGTGCGCGCCCTCGGCGAAGAGCGTTCCGACGACGAGGCGACACCATGAGCGTCATCGGTCTGGCCGTTACCGCCCTCCTGTTCGGAATCGGCACCTATCTGATCCTCCAGCGGCTGCTGTCACGGGTGATCATCGGGCTCGGTCTCCTCTCCCACGGCGCCAACCTGCTCATCATGCTCAGCGGAGGTGCCGCAGGAGAGCCGCCCGTGCTGTCGGAGGGGGTGGACCCGGCCAGGGTGGCCGACCCGCTTCCCCAAGCAATGGTCCTCACCGCCATCGTCATCACCTTCGGGGTCACCGCCTTCCTGCTGGCACTCGCCCTGCGCAGCTGGCTACTCACCGGTAGCGACGCGGTCGAAGACGACCGCGAGGACCGGCGGATCGCCCGAGAGCGGCCGACCGTCGAGGAACCCGCCGTCGACCCCGACATGCACGAAGAGGTCACTGGCCCATGAGCCGCCCACCCAACGACGCGACACTGCGGACGGGGAGCACCGCCCCCCCGTCAGGTAGCCCCGGGGAGCCAAACAGATGAGCTGGCTGCTCCCCTCGGCCATCGCCGTACCGCTGCTGGGCGCCGGACTGACCGTGCTGGTGGGAAGGCGGCTCCTCACCCAGCGGCTCATCACCGCTGGTGGGGTGGGGTTCGTGCTGGTCGCGGCGGTGATCCTGCTGGTCGAGGCCGACGCTGGCCCGCCGGTGGTCGCCCAGGTCGGCGGATGGCCGGCGCCGGCCGGCATCACCCTGATAGCCGACCGGTTCTCCGCCATCGTGCTGACCGTGTCCTCGGCGATGCTGGTCGCCGTGTTGGGCTACGCCGTCGCCCAACTCGGCCGAGACGCCCTCGACTGGTGGTTCCACACCAAATACCTGGTGCTCACCGCCGGGGTCGCCATGTCCCTCCTCACCGGTGACCTCTTCAACCTCTTCGTCGGTTTCGAGGTGATGCTGATCGCCAGCTACGTGCTGCTCACCGTCAAGACCGGCCCCGCCCAGATCCGGGCGACCATGACCTATGTTGTGGTCAACCTGGTGGCTTCTGCCCTGTTCCTGGTGGTTATCGCCTTCACCTATGGGGCCACCGGCACCTTGAACATGGCCGACCTGGCGCTGCGTCTCCAGGAGGTCGACCCCACGGTACGGGACGGGTTGGGGCTGTTGATGCTGGTGGTGTTTGGAATCAAGGCGGCTCTCTTCCCGCTGTTCATGTGGCTACCCGACTCGTATCCCACCGCCCCGACGGCGGTGACTGCCATCTTCGCCGGGCTCCTCACCAAGGTGGGCGTGTTCGTGATCATCAGGACCCAGACGCTGCTCTTCGCCCAGGAGGGCCCTTCCACCTTGCTGCTGTTCGTGGCGGGGGCCACCATGACGGTGGGAGTGCTGGGGGCGATCGCCCAGAACGACGTCAAGCGGATCCTCAGCTTCCACATCGTCAGCCAGATCGGCTACATGATCATGGGTCTCGGGTTCCTGTCGGTGGCGGGTCTGGCCGCCGCCATCCTCTATATCTCCCACCACATCGTCGTCAAGACCGGCCTGTTCCTGGTGGGAGGCCTCGTCGAGGCAGAACACGGGACGGGGGCACTCGACCGCGCCGGTGGCCTCCTCCACCGGCGGCCGGTTATCGCCGCCCTGTTCCTACCGCTGGCGTTCAGCCTGGCCGGCGTCCCCCCCTTCAGTGGTTTCGTCGCCAAGCTGGCCCTCGTCCAAGAAGGTGTTGAGCTCGGGCGGGGGATCATCGTGGCGGTCAGCCTGGCGGTCGGTCTCCTCACCCTGTTCTCGATGACCAAGATTTGGGGAGCCACTTTCTGGGGGAAACCGACCGAAGCGGCCGGGCGGGCCCGGCCGGGCATGATCGGCGCCACCGCCGCGGTGGTGACCCTCAGCCTGGGGGTTGCCCTGTTCGCTCAACCGCTCGCCGAGTTCTCGGCCCGGGCCGCCGCCGACCTGCTCGACCCCTCCCTCTACATCACCACCGTGCTGGGAGAAACCTGACATGGATGTAGTAGTCACCGTCACACAGATCACCCTCGCATTCGCGGCCCTACTGGCTTTGGTCCGAGCCATCAAGGGCCCCAACCTGGCGGATCGGATCGTGGCCGTCGACCTGGTCCTCATCCTGTTGGCCGGAGGCCTCGTGGCCGAGAGCGCCCGGAACGGAACGGAAACCTTCGTGCCCGTGGTGGTCGTGGTAGCCCTCATCGTCTTCGCCGGCACCGTGCTCGTCGCCCGGTTCATCGAATGGCGAGACACCCCATGACAGTCACGGAGGTGATCGGGGCGGTGTTGATGAGCGCCGGGACGGTGCTATCGGTCCTCGCCGCCTGGGGCATCCTCAACTTCCCCTCCCCCATCTCCCGTCTGCACGCCGCCACCAAACCGGCGTCACTCGGCCTCGCACTGTTGGCGCTCGGCGCCGGGGTCGCTGCCGGATCCTGGGGGCTGATCGGCGTGGCAGGTCTCATCACCGTCTTCCTGTTCGTCACCACCCCCATCTCCGGTCACCTGCTCGGACGTGCCGCCTACCTCGCTGGTCAGGCCGGCCACCTGGTCCACAACGACCTCATCCGGGCCCACCCGGAACCGCTCCAGGCGGGAGAACCCGTCGAGGGAGGTTTCTCGATCACCCGGTGGGCTGCGCTCATTGCAGTCTGGATGCTCCTGTGGAGGGACGTGAGCGTCGGCACGCTGATCGGTGGGATAGTCGTCGCCACCGTGGTCGAGACTGTCCGACGGGGTTTCGGCCGCGACACGAACCTCCAGGTGTGGGGGTTGGTCGTATTCTTGGCGCGCTACCACGGGATGGTCCTCTCCTCCAACCTGCGGGTGGCCTGGGAGGTGATCACCCCCAGCAACGAGCAGATCAGAGAAGCGATAGTCGCCGTCCCTCTCAAGACCACCTCGATCCCTGCCGCCCTGCTGGTCGCCAACGCCGTCTCCTACACGCCTGGGAGCCTCACCCTCGAGCTCACCGACCACCCGCGTGTCCTCTACGTCCACGTACTCCATTTCACCACCATCGAAGACGTCCAACGCCAGGTGGCGCGTCTCGAGCGACTCGTCTCCCGGGCGCTACCCGAACGGAACACCGCTTGAATCCCCACCCTCGACCCGCTCGCCGCAAAGGCGGTGGCGTTGCCGATCCGGTCAACGCTCTCAACGCCGGCACGGACGACCCTGTCCCAGTTTGAGTCGAGTTACCTCGACGGGGCGTTGGGGGTCGCCGGCTGAGGGCTCGCGGTGCATTCGAGGTGGTCCGAGTGGGCGATGATCAGGTCCTGTCTGTCCGGAGAGCCACCCGATCTTCGACCCTTTCGCAGGGAGGCCTTCCGTTTCGGTGCGGCGAGTCAGGAGGCCTGGATGGTCCCTTTGGTTGAGGTGCGGCCAACGAAGAAGTCGAGGAGTTGACCGATCTCGATGTCTTGTTCGAGCGGGTGACGGAGGTGTGCGTTGGGCCGTAGTTGGTAAAGGTTGCGTCGCCCCTTTTTCTCGTGTGATAGGTATCCGGCGGATTCGAGCTCGGCGACAATCCGCTGGGCGGCCCGTTCGGTAATACCGATCCGGTCGGCGATGTCACGCAACCGGATTCCCGGTGTCTCGGCGATTGAGATGAGCACCCGGGCGTGATTGGTGAGAAAGGTCCATGTTCGAGGCTGGCCGGTGGTCACTCCTACACTCCGTCCGAACGACACCTGACTGTGATTGCATGATAGCCATGTCTGGTGTTGTTGACGGTCGCATCGCTGAACGCCCTCTGCCGGTTGGAGATTCTCCCTAGCTATGGCCGTACGAGGTGTTTCGTCGCCCAGCTGGACGACTGATTGACACGACACATCACTCACACTCCTGGGCCGCGACTGGGCCGCGGGAGAACCGAAAACGACGCGAAATATCGCGAGGTACTGCAAGCCAAAACATCAATGTTTATAAGGGTATTTTCCGAATCTCCCCATGGAGCCTGAACCCCCTGAGGGGACTTATAATCCCAAGGTCGTGGGTTCGATTCCCACCGGGCCCACGGCGGTCGCCGATTTTGGATGGCCCGATCCGGGGCGCTGGGGTGCTCAGATTGCCTCAGTTTCGGGCGATTCGCTTGATACGATGATCCTCGGGTCCATATAGATGACTACCAGACATCCCACCGGTTATCCCGGGGAACTGGATCGCCGGGCTACCCGGATCATCTTCAGGTTGCCCAGTCCGGAATTGCGCCGGCAGCTTGAGGACGCGGCACTGGCACGGAGCACCACCACAAGCGGATACGTTCGATCCCTGGTCCTCGAAGCCCTCCGAAAGGAAAAAGAACTGTCGGACTCCGAAGAGCCGACGATCTTCTTCGGTTAGCTATCGAGAAAGAGCCGAGTCGAACCCGCCCGGAGGGCACCCCCGTGGCCGTGAGGATTCGCCGTGCGGCTACTCGACCGTCGCCCGCAACATCCAGGCAGTCTTCTCATGGATGTGAATCCGCTGAGTCGCCAGGTCGGCCGAGGCAACGTCCCCGGCTTCTTCCGCTGCCGCCACCACCACTCTACCGGTGCGGACCACGGCTTCATGGCCGGCGACCAATCGCCGAACCATCTCGAGCGCCGCCGGGGAGTCAGTATCGTCGGAAATCGTCGAAAGCTCTGCGAATTCGCCGTATCCGAGCGGAGCAAGATGACCAAGCGCCCGGATCCTCTCGGCAATTTCGTCGACCGCGTCGCGGAGTTCCAAATACTGTTCCTCGAACATCGTGTGCAGGGCGCGGAACATGTTGCCGGTTACGTTCCAGTGGTAGATGTGTGTTTTCAGGTAGAGGGTGTAGGTATCGGCCAGCAAAGTTGACAGAGAATCTGCAATCTCTTTGCGGGCCGGTTCCGCGATCCCAGTGTTGATGTCCACGCGAGAACTCCATCTGTTCGATCGGTCCTCCCGCTACCAAGTCTACGACCGTGGATGGAGATCAAAACCAAGCGAACCCAGGCCTAAGGCTCACCTCTGAAGTGGGCTCCGCAGAAACTCCCGCGCCTTGTCATCATCAACCAATGTCCAGAACGGAATGGCTAAGCCGCCCTTGCCAAGTAGGAGCTCAGGCCTCGGCCACGCCGTCGCGCGGAAGCAAGGCGGGGATGATCACCAGAGCCGTCATCGCGGCGGTGATCATGGAGACCCACATAATCATCGACACTTGCGGATGGACGCGCAATGGCGAAAGCCACAAGCCTGTCAGCCCCACCGCGATGCCCAGGGCGTTGGCGATGATCGGACGGCCGGCACTGTCGATGGCCCGGAGGACGTATCCCTCCCCCTCGGCCCGCGCGAAGTCGATGGCGGCCACGAAGTGGATGGCATAGTCGATGCCCACCCCGATGACGATCGAAGAGACGATGGCCGTCACGAGATTGAGTTGAAAGCCAGAGGCGGCGATGAACCCGAGCAGCGTGGCGCTGGTCAGCACTAGCGGCACCAAACTGACCAGAGTCTGGCGAAGCTTGCGATAGGCCAACGCCAGCATCAACGTGACCAGCCCATAGGCCACTGCCAACGAGATGAACTGGGCCTTCAGAACAAGCCGGGCAACCTCGTCCCAGATGATCGGCATGCCAGTCAGAACCTGGATCTCCTCTTTCTCCTCTGAGAAGTCCAGCCATCTCTGCAGATCATCTGTTTCAAACGGACCCGGCAACACCATGAACCGCAGCCCGTCGTCCGAGGCCATTTGCCCGACGGGCAGAGGCACCTTTCCACTGAGCGCCCCCAACAGCTGGGCGTCTGGGACCACCCCCGGCAGATCGGCCAGGCTGAACACGGTCTGGATTCCGGGCAGTTCCTCAAACTCTCGAGAGAGCTCAGCCAGCGGAGCGAGGCCGGCTACCCCGTCGGCCGGATCGTACGCAAACTCACCGGCCAGCGGAGTCGCACCACCGAATACCTCGGCCGTCTTGGCGAACCCGGTGCGAACCGGGTCGTCGTCCTTGAAGAAGATCAGTTGATCACCGTCGACATCGAGTTGCGGAATGAACACGGCCGAGAAGGCGATCAGCCCTACCGCCAGGACGGCCGCCACCCAACGCCTCTTCGCCAGAACCTTGACGGCCGCGGTGAGGCGCGGACCCAGAAGGGCGTTGTGATGGTTCGCTTCGACCTCGATGCGGCTCAGCAAGGCAGGCAATGAGAAGAACGAGATGACTCCCGCAAATCCAATGCCGATCGCGGTGAAGGCGCCCAGCTGTCGAATGGGCTGTACGTCCGTGAACAGCAACGAGGCGAACCCGGCTGCGGTACTGATGGTGGTGAGAATCATTGGAATCCCCACCCGGCGGAGGGTCGAGGTCACTCTCTCCACCTCATCCGGAGTGTGCTCGACCTGTTCTTGGTAGTGAGTGACGAAGTGGAGCCCATCGGCCGAGCCCATCACGATCACGAATATCGGAACCAGGATGGTGACGATGTCCACCTCACGGCCCAACCCGAAGATCAGCCCGAAGGTCCAGATCGCGCCCAACAGAGCGGGAACAACAGCGAAGATGGTGAGTTTGCGATCACCGACATTGGCATAGAACACCGCCAGCAACAGGATCACGATGACCGGCGGGATTACCAGCAGGAACCAACTCAGCTTGTCCAAGACCGAAGCGAAGATGACCGGATTGCCGGAGAACGTCAGCTCCAAGCCGTCGGGCGGAACCACCTCGTCTACAGCCCGAGCCATCTGCAAAGCGTCGCCTTCCGCGACAACCATCATCAACGTGTGGCGTTCGTCGTCGCTCACCAGCAGATCGACCACCGGGTTCTGTCCGAGGAACGAGGAGATCATCTGATCCGGCAGAAGCGCGATCTGTTCGGGGGACAGCGGCGCTCCGGTGATCGGATTGACGTCGGGAATGATCGAGCCGACCTGGCCTACTCCCTCGACGGCCGCCAGCCGGTCGCGAAGCTCGGCCACAGCAACCAAGAGGTCCTTGTCGAGCAGGCTGCGGCCCTCCTCGGCCGAAACCAATACGTTGACCGGGTCACCCGTCTGATACTTCTCCTGAAGAGCCACCCAAGCTTCGCCGCGCTCGTTGCCCTCCGTTATGAACTGGGACACATCGGCGTTGAAGGACATCCTGAACAACATGGCCACCGCGACCAGCGTGATGATCCCGGTTAGGACCAACACCCGTTTGGAATGCTCAACGATGAATCTGGCGATACGGTCCACAGTCACCTTTCCGAGGCCACACTAGAACGATTGCCGGACGAGGAGAGTCCTCCCGACCAGCCAGATTCTGGAACATATGCGCATCTCGGATGGAACGACACCGCTTATGCAGGAAATCCGCCCTTCGGCCTAGAAGGAACTTGTTTCCAACGGTGTCTACTCAGTTACTGTCCGCGTTTCCGATGTGGGGCGTGGGCTACGTCCCAGAAGGGGTATTGGATGTCGAGACGAGGTTTGCGTCAAGAACGAATCCTCGATCTAATCGAGAGGTCAATGGGCGACGGCGTCGATGCCGGTGTGATCCGCATTCGCGTTGAAGATGACGTGATGGCCGGCGACTCGGTTGTCGTCGGTGGCAAGCGCCTCGTCAACTTCGGCAATTGTTCATACCTCGGATTGAACACCGACCCCCGACTGAAGCGGGGAGCGATAGAGGCGATCGAACGGTTCGGGCCCGTGTTTTCAACGTCCTCGGCGTACACGTCACTCGGCCTCTATTCCGACCTCGAGGAGCGCTTACAGACGATATTCGATGCGCATGTCGTGTTGCCGACCACCACAACACTCGGCCACTTGGCCGCCTTGCCGGTGCTCATCAATCCCGATGACGTAGTACTGGTGGACGTCCAGACCCATGCCTCCGTACGCCTCGCCACTGACGCGTTGCAGGGCAGAGGGGTGTCGGTCCAGGACCTTCCCCACAACGACATGGCCGCCCTGGAAACGGCCATCGAGAAAGCCGACGTAGAAGGCAACTGCCGGATCTGGTACCTGGCCGACGGGGTCTACTCGATGTACGGAGATGTCGCCCCGATACCCGAAATAGTCTCGCTGCTGGATCGCTACCCCAACCTCCACGTATACCTCGATGACGCTCACGGCTTTGGTTGGCAAGGTCGCCATGGGCGGGGACAGGTACTCAACCTCCATCCAATACATCCACGGATGGTCGTCATCGTGTCACTTTCGAAGTCGTTTGGGGCCGGTGGCGCGGCCCTGGTTGTCCCGGATCCAGCGATTGCCCGCCGGATATGGCTGACCGGTGGGACGCTCACCTTTTCCGGACCGATATATCCAGCCGAATTGGGGGCGGCCGTTGTCTCGGCCGACATTCACCTCTCACCCGAGCACGCGGAACGCCAAGCCCGCCTGCTAGCCCAGATCGACCTAGTTGCCAAGCTCCTCACCGTTCACGATCTTCCCGTCATGTCCTTAGAGAAGACACCGATTTGGTTCATCCGCGTAGGTCGCCTCGACCAAACCATCGAATTGACCCAGCGCCTAATGAACGATGGCTTCTACGTGAACCCATCCGACTTCCCGGCAGTGCCGCGCGGGTATAGCGGCATCAGGTTCATGCATTCTGTTCACAATACGGACGAGCAGATCAATTCCCTCATCGAGTCAATAGCTCGACACCTGCCGGAGGTTGTCGACGATCTCCAGGTCATCATCGACCTCACCGACCAAGATCGGGCAGCGGCAGCTGACCTCGAAAGCCAAATAGGAGCTCAGTAGCCGGTAGTTGTCGGGAACCCGACAACTACCGGATTCTCTTCATTCTTGGATAACTCCTGCCGATATCAGGAGTACATGGATTCCACGGTCCCTGAGTCTCCCAGTATTCGAAGGGGGCACGCCCCGGCGGGACACCGGTGGGGAATTGCCTCCATATTCGTTGTGCTCGCGGCCTGTGCCTTTCTGAGCCTGACCGCTCCTCCGGATCTCGCCGACACTGCCGGTGGGTTTGGTCTCATGGTGGGCTTCGGAGCAGCAGGGACGACGGCCGTCTCCAAGGCCCGGCGTATGACCGGCCGCGACCGACTTTCCTGGATGCTGGTGGGATCGGGCTTATTGGTGGCAGCAGTCGGCGTCACTGTCGTGGCCCTGATCCAGATTGTCGGGGGTCCAGTACCAGCTTTCGGCCCCACCGACCTCTTCTTCATCATCACGTACGCCTTGATCCTCGCCGGCTTCGGTTCGCTACCGCACCTGACGACGAGTTGGGCGGCGCGAACGCGCGTCTACCTCGACTCCCTGATAGGCGCCCTGTCGCTGGGAGCCATCATGTGGGTCGTCGTGCTTGACGACCTCATTACAGAATTCGCCCAAGCCAGCGCGTGGGATCGTTGGGCCGGTTCTGCCTATCCGGTCCTCGATGTTCGCGGCCTTGATGGTGGTGGTCATCGTTACCGTCCGTCGGAGCAGCTACCGCTTCGACCTCCGCCTGTTGCTCTTTGCTCTTGGGATCATGGCCCAGTCGGCGGCCGACCTGACCTTCCTGAGTTCCGCGGTCGGGAAGTCGTTTGAGGATGCCAATCCGATTTACCCGCTGTTTGTCACCGCCACTGCTCTGTATCTGGCAGCCGCACTCTTGATAGATCGCAATCCCAAACCTCGCGCCTACGCCGACCGACGTGGACGACTCCTGGCGATGCTGGCCCCCTACACAGCCGCCGTGGCGCTGGTGGGACTCCTCGTGTTCCAGACAGAAGGCTCCAGCCTCAGCTTCAATGCCCAGCTGGTCTTCCTGGTGAGTCTGGTAGTAGTCGGCCTGGTAATCACCCGCCAATCGGTCGCTATCCGGGAGAACCGGCACCTGGTCGATAGACAGCGAGCCGAACTGGTGTCATCGATCTCCCACGAGCTTCGGACCCCCCTTACAGCCATCGTCGGATTCCTCGACGTCATGACCGACGATGAGGCAGGGATCGGAGAGGAGGAGACTCGGGAACTTACCGGAGTCATCCATGAACAGGCCCGGCACATGTCCCGGATCGTGTCTGATCTCATCCTCCTCGCCCGTGGCTCACCCGACGAATTGACCCTCAAGGAGTCCGTGGTGTCGATCGCCGATCTGGTCAAGGGGGCCGTGAGATCCGTCGAACAGAAAACTACCTCCTTGGCCGTTGAAGTCGAAGCTCAACTCCAAGCGATGCTCGATGCCGGGCGAGTTCAGCAAGTCATCGTCAACCTCTTGACCAATGCCGTCCGCTACGGGAACGACAGAAGCCTTATCGTCGTGAAACGAGAAGGAACGGATCTGGCGATCGAGGTCCATGACAACGGACCCGGCGTCCCCAAGAAATACGAGTTGGCAATCTGGGAGCGTTTCGAACGCGGCCCCAACCGGTTCAACGCCAACACCCCCGGCTCGGGAATCGGGTTGGCGGTGGTGGATGCCATCACCAAAGCTCACCACGGCAGCACCGCCTACCGGCAATCGGAACGCCTCGGCGGCGCTTGCTTCCGCGTAGTCCTCCCCGACCGAGTGAAGGCGGCGTAGAGAACGTTTCACGTTCCTCGTTCCTCGTTCCTCGTTCTTCGTTGCCCGCTCCTCGTGTCTTGGTTCCCGGGGCTTGGGCTAGCAGCTTGTTCCCCCTCCCGCCGGCGGGAGGGGGCCAGGGGGAGGGTGGAAGAGCACGGTTTCAGGTTTCACGTTTCAGGTTCCAGGACCTCCACCCTCTCCGCTTCGCCACCTCCGGCAGCTCCGCGCCTCTCCCGCCAGCGGGCGAGGCAAAAACCGCGCGTCCTCTCTCGTGGTGAGATGGGGAAAGGGACCGAACGAACCGGGGTCAGGAGGGACAGCCAATTCCCCCCTCCCGCCGGCGGGAGGGGGCCAGGGGGAGGGTGGAAGAGCACGGTTTCAGGTTTCACGTTTCAGGTTCCAGGACCTCCACCCTCTCCGCTTCGCCACCTCCGGCAGCTCCGCGCCTCTCCCGCCAGCGGGCGAGGCAAAAACCGCGCCCTCCCTGGTGGTGAGATGGGGAAAGGGACCGAACGAACCGGGGTCAGGAGGGACAGCCAATTCCCCCCTCCCGCCGGCGGGAGGGGGCCAGGGGGAGGGTGGAAGAGCACGGTTTCAGGTTTCACGTTTCAGGTTCCAGGACCTCCACCCTCTCCGCTTCGCCACCTCCGGCAGCTCCGCGCCTCTCCCGCCAGCGGGCGAGGCAAAAACCGCGCGTCCTCCCTGGTGGTGAGATGGGCAAAGGGACCGAACGAACCGGGGTCAGGAGGGACAGCCAATTCCCCCCTCCCGCCGGCGGGAGGGGGCCAGGGGGAGGGTGGAAGAGCACGGTTTCAGGTTTCACGTTTCAGGTTCCAGGACCTCCACCCTCTCCGCTTCGCCACCTCCGGCAGCTCCGCGCCTCTCCCGCCAGCGGGCGAGGCAAAAACCGCGCCCTCCCTGGTGGTGAGATGGGGAAAGAGACCGAACGAACCGGGGTCAGGAGGGACAGCCAATTCCCCCCTCCCGCCGGCGGGAGGGGGCCAGGGGGAGGGTGGAAGAGCACGGTTTCAGGTTTCACGTTTCAGGTTCCAGGACCTCCACCCTCTCCGCTTCGCCACCTCCGGCAGCTCCGCGCCTCTCCCGCCAGCGGGCGAGGCAAAACCACGGGTCCTCCCTCGTGGTGGCCAAGGGAGAGTGACCGACCAATGCAAGGTCAAACGGGATGCTTGCTCGTAGCTCGTAACTCGCAGCTCTCTTACGCGGCTCCGACTAGCTCGCTCACAGCACTGCGAAACTTGCCCACATCAAACGGCTTGGTCAGGTAGCCGTTGGCCCCGGCCAGCCGGGCCTTTTGCTGAGTCTCGGCGTCGTCGCGAGCGGTAACTATGAGCACGGGGACCTCTGCGGTACGCGGTTCGGCGCGCAACCGGCCAAGGACCGCCCATCCGTCAACTTCCGGCAGAGCCAGATCGAGAACGACAAGCTCGAAGTCTTCAGCGGCGATGGCCCGAAGGGCCGCGGCGCCGTCCGTGCAGATGGTCGGATCGAATCCCGCCGCCGTCAGGGTCAGTTCTTCCACCGTCCAGGTGCTCTCCGAGTCCTCGACTACCAGGACTTTGCGCTTGGTTGTGGTGTCGACCATCAGTCCTGCCGGGTTCGACGTTGGGGAGGCGGTCCTCCCCTATCTACATTGTGTCGACCGCCGACGCGCGCTTCTTGAGACGAAATCGACCTTCGCCCGGATCCAACGTCAGTTCTTGACCTTGAGATTTCCGGTTGAAGTCGGCGTGGTGGGGTCAGCCCAGATTGCGTCCCCTACCTGAGTGTCGAACACGACGCCTGACGCGTGGTCGTAGATCATCACGCGGACAAGGTCGCCTTTTCCGCCTCCACGACCGCCGTCAATCACATGCACCCAGAACCTAAAGGGATCGTCGTCCTTATGGAATGTTCCGGTGCCGAGATACCACGCCTCACCGTCCAAAACCAAGAGCCAGTCGAAGCCGTCTGAATCGAACTTGACCTTGTTCCCGGCCAGTGTCAGCCACGAATGGGCAGCCACGAACGCCGGCTTGTCGTCTGGGGTGAACTCGAATTTGAAGTTGCCCGTCGGCACCAAGCTTCTCTTCTTGTATTTGACGGACATACCCGCTTTGCCCTTGCCGCTAAAGCCGGGGAAAGCCGTGTCGGGCCAATCAAACTGCGCCGTGCCGGTAACAGACACGCCAACCGGGTCGTAGACCACTACGAACTCGAACTCGTAGATCTGGCCGTCGGCATCCAGAGTGACGAGGAAGACACCGGGTTCCGAGTACGTATGGCTGCCCGTGATCTCCCTGTCGCTCACCACGCCTGAATCGGAACTCGAGTCTCCCCAGTTCCATGTGGCCCCTGAAATGGCATTCGGTACAAAGCCCGTCACGTTGATCGTCGTTCCCAACGGAACCGGATCTGTTGGCCCGTCGATGCCGTACACCCCGTAGGAATGGTTAAGTGAGTCGTCCCACCCCGCGTGATCCTCGGTCGCCACCGTGAAGTCGAACTCACCCAAGGAGGACGTGTCGAGCAGCGAACCAGACGTAGTCGGGCCGTCACAACTCACGATCCCGGAACCCGCGTCGAGGCAGAAGTAAGTCGCGGCCAGCACATCGCCGACCTCGTACTCGGCTCCATTGGCCGGCACGTCGATCGTTATTGTCGGACGTGTTTTGTCGATCAAGACGCCGAAACCAACACCTTCGACTGTGACAACGTGGGCACCATCCTGGGTGATCTGATAGGTATTGCTACCGCTCGCCAGTGCTCCATCGATTGTCACTTCAGGGTCACCGGGTTCTCCGGATTGAGCGGTCACCGTGAGGGTGACGGCTGAGGTATACCAACCGTTCTCGCCGAGACTTCCGCCAATCTCGATGTTGTAACCGCCGGCGTCGGCCGGTGGTGGTGGCAGTTCCTCAGCCTTGTGGAACAAACCCTTGAATGTGCTCACCGCGATGTTGCCGGACGAGTCGATCGCCTGGATCATGTAGTCGAGTTTCCCGTCGACGAGTGCCGAGGGATCGATCGGTCCGCCGCCAGTCCAAGGGCTACCGTGTACCAGGTCGACGCTCACCCAGGTTGAATCTGTACCGCTAGCGGATTGGCGGTACAAAGCCACGACCCTGACCACGTTGGTTAATGGACCAGTGTCCCCGTCGTCCGAAACTTCCACGATGAAACTGGCCTGGCCGTCAATCAAGGCAGCCTGGATCTGATTGAACGTAGGTTTCGTGAAATCGTCACTGGGACCGTTTGAATCCGAGTAGTACACCGTGGCATCGAAATCGGTGAACAACCGCTGCGTGCCCTGAGTGCTGCCATCGGCCGGCGACGTGAATTGGCCGGCGATCACGTTGAGCTGTTGACGCTGCGCTACCGAGGGACCTGCCGGTGACGAGGGTGGCGTGTTGAACACCGAGACGGTCGCGAACGTGGTCGGGAAAACGATCTCATCGCTCTCCACCTCGGGCTCCAACGCCGACAGGTCGATGATGGGACGCCCGTAGGCGATGTCAACATTGGGGATGTCGGTCGTGATGAGGCCGGTGATGAGCGCGCCTCGGGCCAGCAGATCTCCATCAGCCGGCGTGACATCGGTTCGCACAATCGGCTGCAGAGGCCGGAAGTGAACGAACTGCGCCTCACCATCGACCGAGAAGAACTCACCGATCGGCGTCGACTGCTGGGTGATGCTCGGCGAGAAGCTCACCGGAGCCGACTGCAGCCCCGTCACCGGATCCTCAACGGTGGTCACTGGTACCGGGGCCGGCGGAGTACTCGTGCCGACCTTGTACATCGGTAGACCGTAGAAGGTGGCTTCCTGAAGCGCCTTTTCGTCGTAGACCCCGTAGAGGCCCAGATTGCCGAAGTACTGCTGCTTGGCAAAGGTCATCGCCTGGCCGACGGTCATGCTGCCGTCGAGACGCTCGGCGAACTGCGCCATCAACCGCTCGGACAGCGCCACCGCAACCGTGTCGCCGTACCCGTAACCGGTGTTGGCCGCGTAGAGCGCACCCTGGGAGGCGTAGGTCTGCGCCCAGTCGGAATCGTTGTCGTCGAAGACTCCCACCGCGATATCGGCCACGCTCAAGCCGGCATGACAACCCATCGTGAAATACAGACTTCTATCGAGGCCGAAACCAGCGATGTCGTCGACGGTGAAGAGGTTGGTCTCGTCGCCGGTGGCGTTACCCAACGCCGGCAGGGCCCGGTTGTGGTCATAGTGGGCATTCAACGATCCGATTTCGATCTGATTCGGATTGCCCAGCCTCAGAGCATCGACGAGATCGTTGCGATCCCAGGTCTCGTTGATCAACGCATCCGAAGAGCCGAAGTTGGCATTGAGCGCGCTTTCAACCTCGATCGAGCCATCGGCCAGGAAGTCGTACCCGGCGGTCAACGCGTCGGCAGTGGCCGGGTCGAGGGCTCCGTCGTACTGAATGAACTTGTCGATGGCCGGACGATGTCGTCGGCGCTCTCCACCAAGCGTCCCAGGGCGAGGTCGGGCACGTTGAGATACCGGTCGAGCCAGGGGATCGGGTCGAGATCGCCGTAGGGATCGTCGGACAGGTAATGCTTGGTCACGAACGAGCCGTAAAGAGCGTTGTTGTCGAAGAACTCGAGATAGGTTGATTCGTTGGCGATCGTCGTCAAGTCGGGTTTGCGACCCATCGGGATCACTTCGTCGCCGCCCACGATCGTGACGTAGCGCAGAGTAGGTCGAGTCTGCTGGAGGTCATTGATCCGTTCGGTGATCTCACCGACAACCGTGTTGGCCGCGTCGACGTCACAAGGGTTGGTATCCCAGTCGCCGTAGCCGCCAACGCCGTCGACCAACAACACACCACCGATCACTCCCAAGTTTTCCTGGTAAATGAGTCCGGTGCCGGGGGCAACAAGTTTATTCAGGACCAGATTCGCCTGCGCTTCGCCCTCGGTGGCGGCCAGTCGCTCCCAGTTGACAATAAACAGGGAGTTGAGGTCGGCCGGAAGAGGCGGAACCGCCGGAGCGGAGCCAGTCACAGCGTGCGGAAACACGCGGGCATCACAAACCGGAGTGGGAACTTCAGGAACGGTCTTGACACGCAGGACGTACGGGTCGTCACTGCTGCCACCGTTGTAACCCGGAGACCTGAATCGTGAACGGATGCATCTCGTCCGGTGCAACCGTCGCCACGCTTTCGCTGCTGCTGTCACGGTTGGTCGAGATCTGAGGTCACCACGCGGACGATGATCGAGCAGATCGATGTCCTCAAGCGTCTCGGGTTCTTCGGTCCGTTGCCGACGTAGTCGACCCCATCGTCCTCGAATGGAATCGACGAGAGCGGCGCGCTACGCGGGGTGACTGGAGACTCGGGAATAGCGCTGACCGGCCGATACATGACCAGGTCAGCATCTTCGCTCAAGTTGCTCAGGAACACGGCCACCCGGTAACCGGCCGGAGGAGCCTCACCTCCCAATAGTCCACATCGTCGGCGATCAGTGATGTGCCCCAGGTAAAGGATGTCGGACTCCGGCAGTCGGCGTGCGCCACGAGATTCCTCAACCACCGTCAGCTCGCGTTGGCGCTCTCGATCGACGCCGCGACATGTCACATAGCTCGCCGAAGCCGGCATAGGTCCCCAGGCCAAGCTGGGCACCCTGTCAAAGGTCAACGAGTAGCGGTCTCCGGGGGTCAGGTTGAACGTCCACGTCAAGGATCTGGTCCCGTGCAACCACCGGCTCGTCAACCGGCGTGTTCGCTCTCCGAGAGTACAACCGGAGTTGACCCGATGGACGTAAAGGAAGTCTTCGGGGAGGGTCACCGAGGCTTCTGTGGCAACGTCAGGACCGTTCCCGCCGACCTCGAAGTACAAGTCGTACGTGACCAGATGATCGGCGGAGAACCCCTGGGCACCGATCTGGTCGAGCGGCACGGTCTCCCACGGGAAATCCGAGCGCAGCAGAAGGGCCATCAGCAACTGGCCGAGAGCCAGTTCTCCGTAGTCGTTGGAGTCACCCAGCGTGCCCGCTCCAAACAGGAATTCCAGGGACAGAGCATTGATCAAATCGCCGTAGGTGACATCTGGCTGAATGGCGCTCTCCGAATGGCAACACCGAGGGTGTCCGTTTCGCAGTTGACCGACGCGTTGGTAGCAATCCACAAGCAGGTCGATGCTCGACAGCGGGATCGATGAGAGCGGGATGCTCGACAACGGGACCCCGCCGATCTCGATCGATGAGAGCGGAATCGATGAGAGTGGGATCGATGAGAGCGGGATGCTCGACAACGGGATCGATGACAAGGGATTGGCGGCAATATCCCCGGCGGTTAAGGCTGCATCTGACATCTGCGACCGCGTCCTCCGAGAGTGCCGGTCGAGTCGTCACACGTAACGAATCCGCCTGTCTCTGCACTCAGGAAGGCACAGAAGGTGGAGTGGCCGTCGACGTCGATACTGGACAACGGAACCGACGAGAGCGGCGAGGAAGCGACGTCCGCCACGTCGATCGACGACAAGGGAATGGACGAAGGGGAATGCTCGCCAAAGGCATCGTTGACAGGTCAATGCTGGACAACGGGATCGATGAAAGCGGCGTGTCGGCAATCGTGTTCGAGGCGGAACCGAGCGCGGCGACTAGGTCCCCGAGCGTGTCGCTAGTCCCGATCCCCAAGAAAGCGCACCAATCCGTCGACCCATCATCCATGAAGGTGCAGAAGTCACCACCCACGTTGATGCTCGAAAGCGGAATTGACGACAGGGGCGACCCAGCGATGTCGATCGACGACAGCGGGATGCTCGACAATGGAATCGAAGCGAGCGGAATCGACGAAAGCGGCGCACCCAGCAGATCGATCGACGACAGCGGGATGCTCGACAGCGGGATGCTCGACAGCGGGATGCTCGACAATGGAATACTGGAAAGCGGAATGCTCGACAAAGGTGTCGTCGCCAGATCGATCGAGTTCAACGGGATGCTCGACAGCGGAATCGACGAAAGCGGCGCTCCCTGGACCTCGAGGCTCAACACCGTCGAGTTCTGAGTGCAGTTGAAACCGGAAGGTACGTCGTCGCACAAACCCGGCTCACCCAGATCGTCGAGTGTCGCGGAACCAAGAGCCAATGACGGCAGGCTGATGCTCGATAGCGGCGAGCCAGCGATACTGACATCCCCAAAGTCCACACCCGAGAGAAGAGCCGGATCTAGATCCAGCACCTGTTTGAGGGTTACGTTCTGGGATGGCTCATCCTCATAGATCGTGCCGTCGAGGATGGCGTCCCACCCACCGATGCTCGACAGAGGAATCGAAGACAACGGGATGCTCGACAGAGGAATCGAAGACAGAGGAATGCTCGAAAGCGGAATACTCGACAGAGGAATCGACGAAAGCGGCGAGGCGCCCAGGTCTATCGAGCTGAGCGGGATCGAGGACAACGGGATCGAGGACAACGGCGATGCGCCAAGGATGCTGTCGGTCCCGGTGATCTTCTCAATGGGGATCTCGGTAATGCCAACGTCTACAACCCCCGGCTCCGTGGGCCCCTCATTGTCTCCGTAGGCATAGAAGAACAAATCCTCGACAAAGGGCGGAATGATCACTTCATCGAGCTCGAAGGCGCCAATGTCGCAGGCAGCACCCTGGGGCCTCGAGATGCCTCGCTGGTCTACTGATTCGCATGTCGACGGAATGCCCTCGATCGGATCCCCGGGATCACCATTATCGATCGCCGGGCTACCGGTCAGGAGTGCATGAGTCTCGGTAGAACCACCGTTGTCCGCCAGAACACCAAGAAAAGGATCCAGAGGAGTTGCCAGGGAACCGACCTGGTTGCCATCTACTCCATCGGCAATCCCACAACCGGCGACTCCGATCAAGTTGAACCCGCCACCGGACGCTGCGGCCCCTGCACAATCGTCAGCGGTGACAAGACCATCGTCGATTTGATTGCCGGCCACGATGGAGTTGTCGACCAGGAGCGGGGCCGAGGTGTTGTCGATGCCACCACCAGACTCGTAGGCAGTATTGGCGGTGATCGTCACGTTGTTGAGTTGCGTGTCCATCAAGCTGCCAGACCCACAAGCGTCGTTTGAGAGTCCACCGCCTGTCAATGCTGAGTTGCCACTGATTGTGCTGTTGGTGATGGTCATCGGATCTGAATCGCAGGCCGCAATACCGCCGCCGTTGACGTCGGAGGCATTCGACGAAATTGCCGTCGAATCAATCGTCAGTTCGCCATATGTGAACACACCGCCGCCGCTGCCATCATCGGCGTAGCTGACACTTTCGAAGGCTGCGTTCTCGCTGATCCGAGTACCCAGAATCAGCGTCTCGCCCCCAGAACCGTTGTAGACCCCTCCGCCGAAACCATCAACGGTGTTGCCGACGACACTTACTTGATCCAATCTCACCGGGCCTGCACTGTTCGCCAAACCCCCGCCTAACCCAGGGCAAGTCCCATCACACTCCCAGGTGAAGGCCTGGTTGTTGCTCAACGAGCCCCCCAGAATCGTGACCTCAGCGCCCCCGTCATACCCGCTGGTGTGAATTCCGCCACCACTTCCATAGCCTTGGTTGCCGTCGACGCTCGTGTCGGAGAGGTTGAGCGAACCTTCTTCGTTCCTGATACCGCCCCCACCGCCGTAATTGGCGACATTGTTGGGGCCTACCGTGGCATTGGACAGATCTACGGTGCCGCCTGCGCTGTAGATCGCTCCGCCTCGATCAGCGGTGTTGCCACTGAAAGTTGCGCCATCGACGACGAGTTCTGCAATGCTTTCGAAGTTAGCGACGTGCACGCCGCCGCCTTCAAACCCAGCTGTGTTGTTGCTCACGGTTCCGCCGGTGATCTCGGTGTAACCCGGCGTGATGATTCCCCCACCTTCATCACTCGCGGCGTTGTCATCGACAGAAGCGTTGGTCAACTCAAGACTGCTCCCGTAGTTGTTGTACACCCCTCCGCCGCGCCCGGAGGCGGCCGTGTTGAAAGTGATAGAGCCGTTTTGGAAGACAACACCGCCGTTGTCGACATATATGCCGCCACCGTGGACAGCAGCAGTGTTCCCGGTGATCGTCGAAAGGTCGGCATTGAGGGTCCCAAAGTCGACGTAGATGCCGCCACCGCGGTGGGCGGTATTGCCCGACACAGTTGCGTTGTTCAGATTGGTCGTCGTCAACGTGGATTCGACGAGTCCGCCGCCCTCGTTCCACGCTTCGTTGAAAGTGACATCTGAACTGGTGATGTTGACCGTGCCGTGGAAATTGTGGACACCACCACCGTCATAGGCAGTGTTGCCCGTGACGGTGCTGTCATTGATGGTGACCGTGCCCGCGTTGTTGTAGATGCCACCGCCATTCGCGTCAGAGACGAAAGTGCCCTCATAGGTGCGGAAGTGGTAGTCGGTGTCTGGGGTAGGAACAAGGGCCGCGTTCCAGGACACGCCGCCGGGGTACGGATTTCCAGGCGGTCCATATGTCGAGTTGTTGAAGTACCAGCTGACGCCGCCGCCCAACCACTCAATTGCGTAGCTCGAGCCCGGGTCAAGCCGAACAGCGGGAACAAAATCGAAGTTCAACCACCCACTTTGTCCGGAGGACAACTCAGTTGTGGTGATGGTCCGCTGCGCCTCCCCGAGTGGCGAGGATAGGTCCGGGACCCCCCCCACTACCGGATAGATTCGAATGGTTTCGGTAGACCCGCCGTAGCTTCCTCCTGCTCGGAATTCCAGCTCGACTCTCTTCAACGTATTGCCAGTCGGCGTAAACCCTTGAAAAAGAGCCGTCGAGTGGGCAGTGGTGCCTGAAGCCTGCTCGTTGCTCTGGTCGAGTGAGCCTGGGCTAAAGGCCCGAGCATCGTTACCCGCAACCTCACTGTCTGCGTCGATGTTCAGAGTGCCTTCGTTGTAGATGCCGGCACCGTGAACACCCAGAACACTCCCCCCCGTCACCGCAACTGTCGACAAGGTGAGATTGCCATAATTCTCAACGACCCGATCAGCGTTGGTTTGCTCCAAAGTGAGGTTCTCGAAGGTTAGGAAGTTGCCCGATTGCACCAACACCACCGGATCAGAGAGCACTGATTGCAACACAACCCCGGGATCCACTCCCACAATGGTCAGGCCCGTGGGATAACCGTTGACCGGAATGCTCAAGTTTTCCTCGTACGTTCCGGCGCCGACTTCGACGACATCCCCGTCCACGACCTCGTCGATCGCATCCTGAATCGAAGTAAAACCACACCCAGAGGGGCAGACGGTGAACGTCTCCGCGCCCACGACCGAATGGCCAAACGGTATCGGGCTCAAGACCGAGAACACCGTCAGCAACGCCAGAAACAGTGCCAAAACAATGCGCGAACGACCGCCGCGGCGCTACTTCCGAACCCATCATTCCGTGGCCTCCCTCGACCGGTCCTCCCAATGTTGCCCGCCGGATCCGGCGAACGCAGACCTCACAATGTCACAAAGGGTGACATTCGTCCAATGGTTTATTCCGACGTTTTGTCGGGTCTAGAGAGAAACACCCCTTTTTCACAAGCACGTTCCCAGGTTCTTTGCCGACATTCCGGCCGGCGGTGCGGTAAGTTTCTCACTAGTGGTGGGAAAGGGTTCGACCCCCACCGCCCCGACTCCCCCAGAGCATCCCGTGACCGACCAAACCCACAATCCCCAGTTCGCTCTCTACCTGCCCCGCCTGCTCCTCGAGTGGCAAGGAGCAGAAGACCCAACGCCACGACTCGAAATCGACGGTTCGTTGCTGCTCGTCGATATCTCCGGTTTCACCCGCATGTCCGAAATGCTGGCTGCCAAGGGCAAGGTGGGATCTGAAGAGGTCACCGAGGTTCTCAACGCGGCGTTCACCGAGCTACTCGACATCGCCATACTCGACGGCGGCGATCTCCTGCGGTTTGGGGGCGACGCTCTGTTCCTAGTCTTCACCGGAGACGAGCATGCCGCCCGGGCGTCCCGGTCCGCATATGACATGCGCGAGGCCCTGGAGGAATTCTCCGAGAAGTCGAGCCCGACTCCGTTGTCCATGTCAGTAGGCGTGGCGACGGGCCTCATCCAGGGCTTTCTGGCCGGTTCGACCAATCAAGAATTTATGATCGTTGGTGAGACCGGGAGTGAGGTGGTCCGCCTCCAAACTGCCGCCGAACCAGGAGAGATCCTCATCAGTGCGGCCACCGCGGAAGCCATCGACGATTTCGCAGTAGGTGACGAGACGCATGGCGGACTCCTCCTCGAAGACGCACCCGACGCCGAGTTCTATGAACCGGAAGAAGATCTGGAGCCGCCCACGTCGGTCGACCTAGCGCAGTTCCTGCCCCAACGGCTGCTGCCCCACCTCACTCTGAGCTTCAACGAGGGTGAGCACCGCCTTGCGACGATTGCCTTTGTGAAGTTTGCCGGAGTCGACACTCTGATGGCGAACCGCGGCCCTGACGCAGTCCAAGCGGCCCTCGACCAACTCCTGGTAACGACCCAAGACGCGGCCGAGCGATATCAGATCACCTTTCTCGCCACTGACGTCAACGACGACGGCGGGAAGATGATCCTGGTCACCGGGGTGCCCGAACGATCCGACAGCCACGAAGAGCGCATCCTCCGAGCCGTCCATGAGATCGTCGGAACGAAGATGGACCTGACTCTGCACGCCGGAGTCGCCCGCGGGCACGTATTCGCAGGAGACCTAGGAGCCAGCTTTCGCCGCGTGTACACGGTGATGGGCGACAGTGTGAACCTGGCCGCCCGTCTGGCCGCTGAAGCGAAGCCCGGCAAGGCTCTCGCCACCGCCCGAGTCCTCGACCGATCTCATACGCTCTTTGACGCCACCCAACTGGAGCCGATCGCCCTCAAAGGCAAGGTCAAGCCGGTGGCACCCTTCGAATTGGGTGACATCCTCGACACCGATGAAGCCCGCACGCTTCACCAACTGCCGTTCTTCGGTCGGGAAGAGGAGCTTTCCCAGCTCCGGGAACTCGCCGATGCAGCCCGCGACGGTCGGGGCCACCTCGTCGATCTGATCGGAGAGCCGGGCATCGGCAAATCCCGATTGCTCGAGCGCCTCGGTGATGACCTCACTGCGTTTGCCACGGTGCTCGGCACCAACGAGCACTACGAGTCGAACACCGCCTACTACACGTTCGGCCGGATCATCAGGTCACTCCTCGACATCAAGTCGAACATCACACAGGAAGAGGTCGGCGAAGCTCTCGCCGAACGAGTCGAGCAGATGGCTCCTCAGCTACTTCCCTGGGTTCCGTTGATCGCAATGGCGGTCGGCGGTACGGCTCCCGACACACCGGAGACGGCGGCGCTGCAAGAACAGTTCCTGGAAACAAAACTCCATGAGCTGGTGACCGATTTGCTTGAAGCTCTGCTCCCCGGTCCAGCCCTTATTGTGATCGACGACGCCCAGTGGATGGACGACGCCTCGCAAGGACTGCTCTCCCATCTGGTTTCGGAGGTCGCCAATCTTCCGTGGTTGATCTGCCTGAGCCGGAGATCGACACCGCCCTGGCCGGAATCGTTCCCGGACGAGGTATGCACCGAAATCTCGCTCGGCCCGCTTCCAACAGAGATCTCGGCTTCCCTCGTGGCGATGGCGGTTGGCGACACGCCCCCGCCTGCCAACGTGCTTGAGGCAATGGTGGCCCGCGCCGAGGGAAACCCATTCTTTCTTATCGAGCTGGCCGGAACGAGCAGCGATACGACCGACGCCGACAATCTCCCGGAGACCATCGAAGCTACGGCGGGCGCCCGCATCGATCGGTTACTCCCTCAGGACCGCCGGTTGCTCCGCTATGCATCGGTGCTGGGTCGCCAGTTCAGCCTCGACTTGCTGGCGGATGCCCTCCCAGGACTCGTCACTGAGGAGGCCGAGTCGTGGACGCGCCTTTCGGAGTTCCTAGATACCACCTCGTTTGGCAAGGTCCGATTCCGCCACGCCATCATCCGTGACGTGGCCTACGAAGGATTGCCCTTCAAACGCCGTCGCGAGATTCACCAATCAGTGGGCGAAGCACTTGAGCGACGAGCTCGCAATCGACCTGAGCGGTTCGCCGAGTTGCTTTCTTTGCACTTCCACCGAGCCGACGTCCCCGATAAGGCTTGGACCTACTCGAAGCTGGCCGGAGAGCGGGCGCAGCGCAAGTGGGCAAACGTCGAAGCTGCCGAGTTCTACAAGCGGGCGATGCGAGCTGTCGAACATCTCGACGATGTTGAGGTAGCGGACCGCTTGGCGGTTGCCGAGGATCTCGGTGATGTGTCGGAGTTGGCAGGGCTCTACGGTGACGCCTGGTCCGCCTATGAGGAAGCCCTCGATCTGGTCGAGCCAAGCGGCGTCAACGCCGCAGTCTTGTTTCGCAAGAAGGGACAGGTCAAGGAACGGACCGGTGACTTGGATGAAGCTCTGGAACTGATTCAAACCTCCCTGGACATAGCCGACTGCAATCTCCATACAACCGAGGGTGGCGAAGTTTGTCTCGATACCATGCTGATGCTTGCCGGGGTGAAGTTCCGCCAGGGTCAATTCGAGGAATCCGCCAAGTGGTGTACCGACGTACTGGCCGCCGAGGCAGCTTCGGACGCCACCAAGGGGCACGCTCTCCAGATCAGGGCCAACTGTTACACCCACCTCAATCATCCGGATCGTGTATCGGATGCCATCCGGGCGCTGGAGTTGTTCGAAGAGACCAAGAATCTCCTCGGACAGGCGAACGTTCTCAACAACATGGGATACGACGCCTATTTCCAGGGGAACTGGGACGAAGCGCTAGAGCTGTGGGAACGAAGCGAGGAGCTTCGAGACAAGATCGGTGATGTGATGGGAACGGCCACCCAGCGGAACAATATCGCGGAGATTCTCCTCGAACAAGGGAAGTACGAAAAGGCGGAGCCGCTCTTCAACGAAGCTCTCCGCACCTGGCGAGGCGGCGGCTATAGAGTCGGTGTTGCCCTCGCCCACGCCAATCTGGGCCGACTGGACGCCCGCACCGGGAGACACGACGAGGCTGCCGACCACCTGACCGAGGCCGAGAAAGGTTTCACTGAGATCGGGGCCGAAAGCTACGTGTTTGAAACATGGGTGCGGCAAGCCGAGAACGCGCTGCTGGCCGGAGACACATCACCGGCCCTGACGATCATCGACACGGCTCTGGAAAAAACCAAGGAGGCGGCGGGAGCAACACTGCTCCGGGCGGCGTTGCACCGCATGCGCGGGTGCGCGCTGCTGGCGATGGGCGACGATCAAGCAGCCCGAGATGAACTGGACTCCAGCCTCGGCGATGCTCGTGCGGCCTCAGCCGACCATGAGATCGGCTTGACTCTCGAAGCGCTGACCCGCTGGGCGGATCGGACCGGCTCATCACCGGACGCGTGGACTGGTGAGCGCGACGAAATCTTCCGGCACCTCGGGATCACTGAGACACCGCCGGTTCCGATTGAGGCATAACGACTGGCCCCCACCAGCTGGCGCCGGCTGAGCATCACCGCAGAGTGAACATCGCCTCATAAAGCACGTCGGGACCTGTTGAGCTGGCCCAGAACAGAAGGGTGAAGCTCCCGGCGCCCAATGGCACGAGATTCCCGGATGCATCGGTGACCTCCGTGGTGTTGAGGTTGTAGATGTATCCCTTCGATTTGTACCGGAACAAGAAGTCCTCATTGGCGTTGCCCGTGTCGTTCGGACCTGGGAAAAGTGTTTGGCCGTTCGACTCGTCTCTGATCGAGTCGGCCGTCACTTCGATGTTTGCCTTGGAGAGGTTGTTACCGGCGGCGTCGCACAACTGCAGTTTGATCGGCACGGCGCCGGTGGCCGGTTGTGCCTTTAGCGGGTCGTATTGCAGGCAAACGTGGTAGCCCACGGAGTATGTAACCGTGGACACGGTCTGGTTGCCGGCCAGGTCGGTGGCCGTCACGTCGAAACTGAACGTACCGACGTCAGAGGTGTCGATGAGATCACCGTTGGCCTCGGTTCCAGTGCACGTATCGATGCCCGAGCCATCGTCGCTGCACGAGTAATCCGCCAGGACTGTCTCGCCGATTGAATAGGAACCCGTTGGGGCTACGACGTCGATCGTTGGGGGTGTTGCGTCAATCTGAACGGCAATCGTGTCGAAGTCGAGTTCCCCAACCCCCGTGTTCCCAACTGCATCCGTAGCCCGGAAGTAGATGGTGGTCGTACCTTCGGCATTCACCCCGATCGGGACCGAGTATTCCGTCCAATCATCGCCCGGGTCGAGTCGGTACTGGGTCGACTCAACCCCTGATCCTGCGTCGGAAGCTTCCAAAGTCACAGGAACCGGGATGCTTGTGTACCAACCGGTCGACGTCGGCGGCGCCGTGGCGGTCACCTCTGGGGCAGTCAGATCGATCTTGATACTGAGCGCTGAGCCTTCGACACCCTGGTTGCCGACAGCGTCGGTTGCAAAGTAGCGGAGGTTCGTGACTCCTTCAGCCACAAACGGGAAGGGCCCCGTGTAAACGGTCGAACCAGTCGAGGGTGCTGAACCGTCGGTCGTGTAGAAGACCGAGTCAACCCCTGATCCGAATTGGTCTACGGCCTCCAGAGTCACTGTCACTTCTTCGCCGTTCCAGGCGCTCGGGCCCGGTTGAGGAGAGTATGAACCAAATACCAACGGACCTGTCCCATCTACTGCGACAAACACGATTCCTTGGTTTCCGGCACTGTCAAAGACTTGCAGGAGGTGACCACCGTCGCCGGCGATTGGCAACGATGTTGTGCCATTCCAGTTGACCAGGTCACCGAAATCGAGGCTATAGCCGGCGATGTTCCCACCCGTAGATTGAGCGGTCGCGCTGGCACTCAGGTACCACCCCGTTGCTGTTGGTGGGGTTCCGTTGTTGATCGTGATCGTGATGAAGTCTGATTCCAGAGGCAACGAGGTATGGAAGTTGACTCCCTTGGCATCAGACATTGAGACGTTCCCGTTCGAATCGACAGCTTGCACGAAGAACTCGAAGTTCTCGCCCGTGAACGGAAGAATCGGTCGTCCGCCCAACCAGGTGTCAGACCCCGGCACTGGGTTCAGGTCAACGCCCAACCAGGTTGTGGGACCGATGTCACCTTCGGGACGGAACAGCACATAGACGCGGCTCTACGTCCCCACCTTCTACTTCGACCTCGAAATGGACCACATCGTCGCCGTATCGACCGATGCTTTCCCGAATGAACGGGGCGGTGAAGTCGGTTGGATTCGCCCTGTAGTAGACCTGCGCGTCGATGGCGGTGAAGAGTTCCTGGGTGGGGATGCCGCCGGGTCCTTGGGCGACGAAACGCCCGGGCACTACCAACAACCTTTGCTGCACCTGACCAGAGTCATCCTCAAAGGTCGAAACCCGCTGGATTCCGGTCGGGAAGGTCGCATCGGCCGCCTCGGGTCGGTGTGCATCGACCACGCTGCTGGTCGAACCATCGGCGAGATCAACTACCGGCGTAAAGACCATTGGATCAAAATTCGTCATCTGCACGCCGGTCAGGCCGGTGATCAGGGCCCCACCAGCCACCGACTCAAGCCCACCGAGCCCGTCCGGGACCGTGATGTCGGTTCCGGTCAGAGGCTGAACGGGCCGGCTCCGGACCTGGAGGGTCTCGCCACCAACTTCGAAATAGTCACCGTCGGGGGTTGTGACCAGGTGTAAACCAGCTCCGCTCGAGGTACTCAAAGGCAGATCGAACGATATCGACGCAGTCTGTAACGCCGTGAAAGGATCAACAAAGGTGCCCGGGCCGGTTCCCGCCACGGGTGGCAGGTTCGGGGTCGCGGCGGCTGCCGGGCCCGTGAGATACATCGGCAAGCCGTAGAGGGTGAACTCCTGCAACACCTTCTCGTCGTAGGGGGTCAAGGTGAAGAGGTCGCCCGCGTACTCCTGCAGAGCCAACTGCCAGGCCTTGCCGACCGAGAAACTTCCCAAACGTGAGGCGAAGTTGGCGGTGATCTGTTCGGACAGGGCAACCAGTTTTGTGTCTCCGTAGCCGTAGCCCGTGTTGGCGCTCCAAATGCCACCGATCGTTTCCGCCCAGTCGCCAGATGGAGCTCCAACCTGAACATCCGACACGCTCAGACCTGCATGGCAACCCATGCTGAAGAGCACTGCTTCGTCGAAGGTCGCGGGCAGGTCGGCGATCGTGAACAGGTCAGACTCGGTTCCCGAAGAGTTCCCGTCTGCGGGCAGGGCCCGAGATTGATCGAAGTGGGCGTTGATCGAGGCGACCAGCGGGCCCCCGTCCAACAGGTTGATCAGGTCTAGTCGAGTCCAGGTCTCGTTGTTGAGAAGGTCTCCGGCTCCGAAACCAAACCCTTCCCCCTCGAGTTCTGATTTGATCAAGTCTGTGCCGTCGGAAAGGAAGTCGTACCCAGAAGCAACTGCAGCGGTTGACGAATCGAGAAGCCCCTCAAACGTCACATAGTTGACCAGAGATTGCGCGATGTCCGCTGGGTGCTCAACCAACCGGCCAACTGCCCGCTCGGGCACAAAGAATTCGTGGTCGTTGACGGCGATGCCGGCCGAGGTTCCGTACGGCCCGTCGGAGAGGAAGTAGCCGCCCAACAGCGCGCCGACCAGTTCATTGTTGCCGGTGAAGGTCAGACCATGCTCACGCTCATTGGAGATGGCGGTGCCATCGAGGATGCGGGCCATCGGGATCTGGGCATCGTCACCGATGATGACGATGTTCTCCACCTCTGGGTAAGAGTCGATCAAGTTGCCGATTGCCCGCACCACATTGTTTGAGGCCTCGGGATTGCACCGGTCGGCCGCCAAGTCGTTCAGAGCACTCCATACGGCGCCGTCTCCATCCACCGGTACCACTAGTCCGATTACCCCGAGAGAGGTCCAGACATTGGTTGAAATGCGGGCCAATTCCGACAGCACCTGCTGAGCCTCCACCGATGGATACTCGCTGGTCAAGCGCGCATGGTTGTAGAGGAACAACGTGTTGATATCAGTCGGCATATTGATCGGAAGCGTTCCCCGTGTTCCAAGAGTAAAAGCGGGCGCGTTGCAGGCCCGTTGCGCGGTCTCCGAGAGCCGAATCCGCAACCCAAACGGAAGGTCGTTGAAGGCGCCGTTATAGGACGAGACCTGCACCACGTAGCGGCCTTCCCGTAGGGCTCCTGTGTCGATCTCTTCGTCGTTGGAGCCGCGCTTGGCCGAGATGCTATTCAATACCTCCCCGGCGGAGCCGGGGATCCCGGCCGGGTCGTGAGCGACATCTTGCAGGGTGTCGGTATCCAGGACCTCGTCGTCAGGACTGAGATCAAAGACGAAGTCCTCGACCAACCCAAAACCTGGCTGCGGATCTCCCCGCAGCGGGGCGGAGACCGGCGGGCCATACAGCACCAGGTCGTAGTCGGCCGGAAGATTGCTCAACAGGATCTTGGCGGAGGACCCAGCCAGGTTCTCACCAACGATGAATTCATAGAAATCGAGATCGTCGGAGCGAGAGATGTGCGACAGATTCAACTCTCCGTCGATAAGGGTCGGGACGGCACCACCGCCACCACCGTTCTCGCCGGATTCGATCACATTGATAGAAGCGGTCGCCGGGCCAGCCGGAAGCGGGCCTTCGCGAGCCGTAGTGGCGTCGGCGGTCGCGGATGCTTCGTGATCGCCGAGCACAATGCCCGCCCGCATGGCTATCGACAGGGTATGAGTTCCCGGTGAAACACCGGCAAGAGTCAGACTCAATTCGCCGCTGGCCAGGTCTTCGACCGGATCGGCCACTTGCACGTCATCGAGGGTGGTCGGGACTGACAAATCACGGGCGATATAGAAACCTTCCGGGGGTGTCAGCACCACGTCGATTTCGGCACTACGTGCACCACCAACCACCAGTTCGATGTCGTAGGTGAACGCCGGTTGCTTGGGATCTGCCGCGTCGGGAAGACGTGATGCGTTGAGATCGATCTCTTCCCAAGGAATCTCGGTAGGTGCCAGCAATCCGAACAGCAGGTCGGCCAGGGAAAATCCGTCAAGGTCACCAAGACCCTCGAGATCCCCGATGGCCGCTCCTACCAGGTAAGGACCAAGGTCCCCAAGGGTGTCAACCAGGAAGGCGTCCGAAGCGGCAGCTTGTCCGATAGTCCCATTGGTGCAGTCGACCGACAAGCAATCAACGAGGTTCCCGATGCTGGCCAGCGGAATCGACGACAAAGGGATGGACGACAGGGGGATGCTCGACAACGGAATCGACGACAAAGGGATGCTCGACAGGGGGGTAGAAGTCCAGGCGATACTCGACAGAGGGATGCTCGACAACGGAATCGACGACAGCGGGATAGACGACAGCGGGACGCTCGACAGGGGAATCGAAGATAGCGGAATCCCTCCCAACGCCAAGGTCATCAGGCTGGTTCCGTCGGCTTCCACAAGATTGCATCCGTCGCTGCCGATCACGAGATCAAGCACCTCACACCATTCCGCCAGGATCGCCGCGGGATCGGCGCCCACCAGAATCGATGACAACGGGATCGACGACAAGGGCGTGGTCCCCAGGGCAATGGATGACAACGGAATCGATGAGAGCGGGGTAGCACCGAAGGTCACATCGTCGAAGGCCAGCACATCGCCCACGGTTCCGCCGGTAATGGCGTTGGCGATGAAGGCGTCCTCTAGCGTGTTGGGATCTTCACAACCGCCAGGAACCAGGCCACAGTCGATGGTGCTCCCAATACTCGACAGTGGAATCGACGACAGCGGTATGGACGACAGCGGGATACTCGAGAGCGGGATCGATGACAACGGGATGCTGGAGAGCGGTACAGACACCAGATCGACAAAATTCAACGCCTGAAGCGGTGTGCCCTGAAGCGGTGTGCCCATCAGCAGGTACTCGAGTCCGGCGTCTTCTGGGCAAGAGATCTGTGTGCAGTCAATGACGCCGCCGATGCTGGAAAGCGGGATACTCGACAGAGGGATACTCGAGAGCGGAATCGACGACAACGGGATGCTCGACAGCGGAATCGACGACAACGGAATACTCGACAGAGGGATACTCGACAACGGGATCGAGGACAAAGGAATTGATGAGAGCGGAATAGAAGACAGAGGGATACTCGACAGAGGCGTCGATGAGACTGAGGTTCCAGCGCCTGCCGCAGCTTGAATCGCTTCCCCTATGTTCTCGACAGGCACGATCACCGCGCCCACCTCGACCTGGGAGACGCTGGTAGCCATCGAGATGTCGAAAGACAGCGGTTCGATGGTGACGGTGATCGACTCCGCATCGTTGGTATTGCCGGCCACGTCGGTGGCGCGGTACTGAATGATTCCGGTCTCGACAATCTCAACCTGAGCAGCCGTCCCCACCTGGTTCGCCCACGTTGTACCCCCGTCAACGCTGTACTCAACCGACTGGACACCTGAGGTCGCATCCGTTGCCGTCATGGTCAGAAGGACATCGCCGTCCTCGGTTCCAGGGGTTTGAGTGGTACCCACACTCGGCGCAATTGTGTCTATTTGCGGGTCGGCCGAGACTGGAACGCTGGTGTTCCCTGCGGTGTCCGTTGCTCGAGCGCCAACGGATACCGTGCCTTCCGCAGTCACATCGCAGGTTTGGCTTGTCTGGGTTGCCGTACCACACAAGATGAGTGGATCCACATAGGCGGTCCAAGCGCCACCATCGATTTGGTATTCGATCGAACTGATCTCGGAAACGTCGTCCGTCGCGGCAATCGACACCGTCACCGGCGTAAGGGCTTCGCCGTGCCAATCGTCGGCATTCGGATCCGGAGACAACGATAGGGAAACCACCGGCGCGGTTTCGTCGACAATAAGCTCATAAGCACCGAGGTCACAGGTTGTGTCTCTGGCCACCCCGCGCTGGTCAAACTCGACCAATACACCGTCCAGGTCCAAGCAGTCCGTTGTGTAGTCGATGGCCGGCGATAGATCTAGCAGCGCCAGCGTCCGTGTCGGGCCTCCGTTGTCGACCGGTGGAAGACCCTCGACGACCCCTGCCGGCCCGTAGACGTCGTAAGTGCCTTCCGGGTTACAGCCCTGATCGCTAGTGACGATGACGTTGTCGAAATCCGGGGTCCCGGAACAGTCATGGAAATCACCGTCGGACCCAACATTGTTCGCGACGATCGAGTTCTTGACGGCCAGGGTTCCTCCGTTGCGCAGGGTCCCGGCCCCAATCTTGTTGGTGGACCGGTTGGAGAAGACCGTCACAAAGGAGAGACTGGCGGTTCCCGCGGTGGACAGGCCGCCGCCGCCCTTGCCTTCGTTGTCGGCGAGGGTGGAGTTGACCACGGTCAGGAATCCGTCATTCTCGATGGCTCCACCCTTACGGCGGGCGTCGTTGTCCTCAAACAGGCTGCCGGTGATCCTCACTACGCCGGCGTTGAATAGGCCACCCCCCTCGTCGGCGAAGTTGGTTACGACCTCGACGTCGATGAGATCGAGTTCAGCACCCGTCTCGACGTGGATGCCTCCACCCTTGGCGTTGCCCACCCGACCGTCTGCAACGGACACGTTCCGGACCACTGCACCCGTCGCCGATACCAACAGAACTCTCTTGTTGTTGGCGGCGACCAGGCGCACATCGACTGCCTTCGCCCCAAGACCTTCGATTGTTACCCCTGGAGCGACGATGACAAGCTGATTGGTCAGCTCGTAGGTGTCGGGCTCTATGAGAATCACATCGCCTGCGACGGCTGATGCCACCGCGAGTTCCAGATCGCCGACCGTATCTACGGTCACTGTCGTCTGGGCATGGGCCGTTCCGACTAGCCCATGATTTTGAAAGACGCTCAACAGGCCAACGATCAGCGACAACGCCGTGATCAGCACAACAGAACGAGCCTTCAGAAGGCCTCCCACCGCCATAGCTCCGCCACCCTTCTGATGCCGCGTGTGACATCGACGCCCACACAATGTCACACTCCACACCGTACGTAAAGCAGAATATGCCGACGAATCGCCAAAGGTCTACCCGAATATCTCCGCTACCAGGCAAAACATGGCAGGGTTTTCCGACATGCCGTGATCCCGCTACCGCTCTGAGTGAGGGCGGAGTTTGGCTACGATTCGACTGAGATCGTCAGCCCGGCCTTTCCGGGGATCAGTTCGAAAGGCAAGTCGTGGGTTCGCAGGATCTCTTCCATGATTTGGTCGAGCATCTCGTCGGTATGACCCGGGTCGTGGTGAAACGTCACGAATCGGTCGACCTTGGTCAGAGCAGCAAAAGCCAAGGCCTGCTCAAATGTGCTGTGCCCCCAACCAACCCGATCCAAATACTCGTCATCGGTGTACTGGGTGTCATGGATCAGCACATCGGCACCAGCGGCCAGGTCGAACCCCGACGTCCATTTGGCCGCGTCAGGGAAATTCGGAACGCCCAGGGCTGGTTCATGGTCGGGCAGATAGGCAAGTGTGCAGTCCGGGGACTCAATGCGAAACCCCATCGTTGGTCCCGGGTGGGTGATCAGCTCCGCTCGCACCGTCAAGCTCCCCAAAGAGAACGTGGCCGGGGGGTGGATCTCGTGCAGCATCACGTCGGGAAGGTCGCGCAACATGACGGGGAAGAGCGGCGGTGAGAGGTACCGGGTCAGCCGTTCGCGCAAACCAAGGGTCGTCGATCCCGGTCCCCAAATATGGACTTCGACGTCCGGGTTGAACAACGGCGCAAAGAACCCGAGGCCCTGGATGTGATCCATGTGGAGGTGAGTCAGCAGGATGTCAATGCGATCCAGGTCGGTCTCGAGGTGGTTGCCGATCGGCCGGATTCCGGAGCCAGCGTCGAGGATGACCACTTCCCCTTGGGGGCCGCGCAACTCGAGAGAGGCCGTGTCGCCGCCATACCGAACTGTGTCCGGCCCGCCGCTGGCCAGCGACCCCCTCGTACCCCACAGAGTGACCTTCACGAGTCGTGCTTCTCCCAGAACATGGCCACCGCCCCCAGGTGCCGACCACCCTGGCCCTCAACCGGAAAGGCAGTAATGGCAAGTTGGCGCGGCACGCCATCAAGACCCGTGACGCGCAATGTGGCGTGGTTGGGGATTCGTTTCCGTAGTGCCACGACTACCGGCAACTTCTCATTCGGGAATGGACTTCCATCTAAGGACGTCGTTTGGAATCGCTCAGCGAGCTGTTCGGCGTGGAGTTCGCCCGCCTCATCGAACCGGACTCCGAGCAAGCCCTCGGCCGGTTCGTTGTAGTACAACAGGTTGCCGCGGTCGTCCATGATCCAGACCGGGAGGGCAAGAAATCCGGCCCACTGTTTGAGCAGGATGAGCTCAACCGGCTGCTGCGCCATGTTCCTCCCTTTCGGCTTCGGCTTTCCATATTGACGCAAAACGTCATCCTCTGCACGCGGTTCTTGGAAACGGTCGTTTCCCGCGTGGGTCGCTCAGATTGCCAACTGGTCCATCCCGCCTTGTTCGAGAACTTCTACCGCGTGGCGGTATCCCGCATCAATCAGCCGGTCGATGGCTGAGAAGTCCAGGAGTCCGACGTCATTGACGGGCGGATGAAATACCAGATCGGCTTGCTGTTCCATGCTTTTTGACGACAACACGCTTCCCACTTCCGTCGTGCGGAGTAATACGTCGATCAGCCCGGGCAACTCAAGGGCGGCGGCAAATGGATTGAGCCGCTTTCCAAAAACCTTCCAACCGGAGAGCACTCCGTGGTGGGGAAGGTCTTCAGACTGAAGTGAGAACTCTCCCCGCAAGTTGACCGCCAGCACCGGCCCCCCATCGTTCAAAGATCTGATCACGTCAACCGGCAAGTTGTTCATGACGGCACCATCCACCAGCACATCGCCATCGCCAGAATTGACCGGAGGAAATAGACCGGGGATTGAAATGCTGGCTCGCACCGCCTGCCAGACCGGACCGGTGGTGTGTACCTGAAGTTGGCCCTTGGTGAGGTTCGAGGACACACAAAAGAATCGATGCCAAAGATCCTCAATGCCGAGGTCCCCGAAACCGTCGCGCAGCATGGAGACGATCCGTTTGCCTCCCGTCAAGGCGGCCGCCGGAGCGGTCAGATCAATGGGGCTGCCCCGATCGATGAGAAAACGCTGCATTGCCTCGCGAACCCCGCCAGCATCGTCACCCCGGGCCCGCACGGCCGCCATCAAAGCCCCAAAGCTGGCTCCTCCAACCACATCCACCGGTATGCTGGCTTCTTCCAACGCCTGCATGACGCCGATGTGGGCCAATCCCCGAGCTCCTCCACCGCTCAAGACCAGACTGACGGCTCGCCCCGAGAGAGATCTGGCCAGGCGGTCAAAATCCCCCGGTGAATTGTCGCGAACATGGTGATGAACCCAGGACTTGCGGTCGGCCAGCCACCGTGCGGTCCCCGTGGGGCTCGAGGTTCCGGCCGGATGGACTATGACCAGATCGGCACGGGTCGACACCTCCGACTCGCCACCCTGGAGGCCCGATTCGATCTCTCCAACCGAGAGGCTTCCTCCGGCTTCGGTGACCAGCAGCACCCGGTCCGCCTGTCGCAAACACCTCTGGGTCCAGGGGCTCAAATGCGGGTCGGCGACGTAGACCACCATGTCGTGGTTTGTCTCCCGCCGATTCAACCAGGCAACCAGTGCCAGATCCTCCGCCGATCCCGGTGCGGCGGCCAGGTGATCCCGACCCAATTCGGATTCCACCGCAGCGACCGACACCGCCGAAACCGAACCCCCACGTTTCAGTGCCTGTTCGAGCTGGTGGGCGAACCCCTCCAACAGAGGTCTCCCAGCAACCGGCACGATCGCCAGCGAACCGACCCGACCTACGCCGGACCTGCGATGGATCGACCTCCGAAGCCTGGCGACCATCAAGCGGGCGACGGCCAGAGTCACAGTCGGTTCGTCTCGCCCCAGCGATTCGAAGTCATCGCGGCCGATCTCCAGCAGTTGCGAATCCCTGATGGCCTTCACCGTCGCCGAATGAGGATCATCGCTGAGCAGCGCCATCTCGCCAACAACTTCGCCGGCGGAGATCTCACCAACGGTCGCTTGTGAGCCGTCTGGTTGCTCGGCAAAGACACGGAGGCGGCCACTGACCAGGGCATAGAGGGCATCCCCCGGTCCACCCTCGCGCATGAGAGTCGATCCGGCTTGTAAATAGACGGACGCGGCCTTCTCAGCCAGGGCCCGGAGACTTCGTTCGGGAAGTTCGGAAAAGAGGGCGATACGCGACAAGGTGTCAAACGTTGTCTCTAGGTCCTGTGCCTTCACTCTTCCCCCTCCGTGCCGCAGGCAATATAGGGATCGACAACAGCGGGTGCCTTGCAGAACCGGGTCTGTCCTCCTTCCACGAAGCTCTGGTTGCGGGGCAATCCTGTCGGGCACCAAGAACAATGGTGTCGGTTCGTTACGGTCCGGCAACCCCCGCCGCCACCTGTCAGGGATCCTCCGACACGCGCGGTCGATGGTGGGTATGCTCGTCCACCGACCGTGTGATGAGGGAGGCTCATCGGTGAAAGTATCCGCCTTGCGGCCGCCCCGGCTGCGGACCACAGAAACAGAAGAAGAGCGCAAGGTCACCTGGACCGAGCTCTTTTACGACCTGGTATTCGTCGTCGCCGTGGCCGGATTGGGTGCCCGGCTCCTCGAGGACCCGACCATCAAAGGGGCGGCGGTGTTCACCGGCCTCTTCGTTCCGTTGTGGTGGGCCTGGGCAGGATTCACTTTTTATGCGGATCGTTATGACACCGATGATCTCGGTCAGCGCATTCTGGCCGTCGCCCAGATGGCCACCATCGCCCTGATGGCCGCCAGCATCTCAGGTGACGAAACCGATTCCCTGGTGGCCTTCGCCCTTGCCTATGTGGGCGCTCGGATGATCCTCATCGTCATGTACCTGCGCGCTCGTCGTCACGTGCCGGAGACCAGGGACCTGGTCGGCGGCTACGTGCAGGGGATGGCGATCGCGGTGGTCTTTTGGTTGGTGTCGGTATTCGTCCCGGAGCCGTACCGATACATCCTTTGGGCAATCGGGCTGGCCATTGACTTCTATACCCCGTTCAGGCTCCGGCGCATCCAGGCCAAGGTTCCGCTGGACGTTGCCCACCTTCCTGAACGTTTTGGGCTGTTCACCATCCTGGTTCTGGGCGAGTCGATCGCGGCAACAGTGGCCGGGTTGGGTCACGAAGGCTGGAAGACCGGACCCGCGGTGACGGCCGTCCTGGCCGTTATGGTCGCGGCCGGCTTGTGGTGGGTCTATTTCGACAACCTCGATGGGACGGTCGTCCGTCGGCGGGCCGAGCAGAAGACCGCCTGGAAACCGACGGTGTGGATCTACGGACACCTCCCGCTGGTGATCGGCCTCATGGCCACCGCGATCGGTCTCGAAAGCGCCGTCATTGGTGCCGGAGGTCACGACTGGCCTGTCAACGAACGCTGGTTGCTGATCGCTGGAGTCGGCGGAGCGCTGATCGGGATGGCAATCATCGAGATCGCCACGGAACGCCCCAACAACGCCATCTCCAGGCGCAAGGCTCAATGGCGAGTGGTCGGCGGGGCCGTGGCCGGTCTCATTGGGCTCGCAGGAGGGATCACCGGGCCGCTCATGATGATGGTTCTACTCGCTCTCCTGTGTGCATCCCAGGTGGGAGGCGATGTGTGGCTCAACGAACGTGAGGCCGCCAACGCCGGCGGCGTGAACCTTCAGGACGGTTGATCGCCGCCCGGGGAGCGACTGGCCCGTGATTTCTCGACCAAAGCGACAACTTCGCGGCGCAATCGGTCGACATCGTACGGTTTGGCCAAAAAGGCGTCCGGCTTGGTCACCGTGGACAACCGTTGGGACTCGGCCCCCTCGTAGGCTGTGACCACCAGCACCGGAAGATCGGCTGTACGAGGGTCCTCGCGAAGCCGTGCCAAAACGTCCCACCCGTGCATCTTGGGCAGACGGATATCAAGCACCGCTGCGTCAAAAGGCTCATTCAACGCCGTCTCCAGGGCACTCGGGCCGTCCTCGCAGGCAACCACGTCAAACCCGATTCTCTCGAGGCTGAGGACCAGCAACCGGCGGGGCACAACCTCGTCTTCAACCACGAGAATTTTGCCTTCGTTCATTTCGAAGTCCGCCACGTCTGCCCTTTGGTTGGATTCGATCGACAAAGACCTCGTCAGAAGGCCTCTTCCGCTGCCAACACCATAGTCACTGCCCGCTGTTCGACCCATGCTCATCGGGCAAATTGGAGAGCTCAAACACCTAATGGTCTTTCTGCGACGGGCCACTTCATGCGGGGGGCGAATCGGGTCCGAGGAATCGAGATACTCAGGTGGTCTTGGCCGGCTGAGGCCACAAGACAAGAGCCAATCCAACGGCTCCCCCTGCCGTTGCGCCAACCAGAGATTCAACAATGCCGTCTCCAAACGGAAGCAGTGAAGGGCCGTCCAATAACCCGGCCACCGCTAGAAGAGCAGTCACCGCCACCGCCATTCCCAAGCCGGCGATCGCCAACCACATCCCGATCGAACGAGATCGGCCCCCCTGTGTTCGATAGACCACGGGAGGAATGAGGGAAACCAGCAAGGGCGCCAAGTGGTAAGTCGTTGAGGGTCGGATCGCGGCCAGAACCGCCCAGAGAACCGCAAACCCAATTGCGTATCCGATCGCTCTGACTACCAGCCTGTCTACGGTCAACGTTTGTGTCACAGAGCACCCAACCGCCGCCGGGGCCCTTCGAATCCAAGCACTGTCGGGTTTGCGACCATCAAGCCCCGGGGTGGTTGTGTGCGTTACCATCGCTCGCAGCCACCCAACGGAAGGTGCTCCAGTGACCAATCTTCGGTCCCGTGTTGTCGGCCTGGGCTCGTTTCTTCCCTCCCGGGTCGTCACCAACGACGACCTGGCGAAGTACATGGACACTTCGGACGAATGGATAGTCCAAAGAACCGGGATCAAGGAAAGGCGTTGGGTCGAGGGCGTCACCTCAACCTCCGATTTGGCTCTCGAAGCTGCCCGCCGGGCTCTCGATTCAGCCGGCATGGTCGCAGAGGATCTCGACATGATCTTCTTCGCCACCCTCACGCCCGATCACTTCTTTCCCGGCTCGGGGGTGTTCCTCCAAACCAAACTCGGCCTGGCCGGGATCCCCGCCATTGACGTTCGCCAGCAATGCACCGGTTTTATCTATGCGTTGTCGCTGGCGGATCAGTACATCCGGACCGGCTCGGCACAAAAAATCCTGGTGGTGGGTGCGGAGGTTCACTCCAAGGGACTCGACAAGAGCCCAGCCGGGCGAGATGTCACCGTTCTTTTCGGGGATGGCGCCGGAGCAGTAATCCTCGAAGCGAGAGAGGCGCCCGATCCCGATCTCGACTCGCAACTGTTCTCGACTCATCTCTACGCCGACGGCGCCTACGCGGAGGAACTCTGGGTCCCCGGCGTCAGCACTGCCTACGACGAGGAGATCGTTGACCAACGCATGCTCGATAGAGGCGATCAGTACCCCAAGATGAACGGGCGGCAGGTTTTTGTCCACGCGGTGAAGAGAATGCCCGAGGCCGTCGAAACAGCCCTCGAGCACAACGGATACAACGTCGACGACGTCGACCTGTTCGTGTTCCACCAGGCCAATCTCCGTATCAACGAGGCCGTAGCTCACCGGCTCGGCGCTCCAGACGAAAAGGTCTTCAACACCATCGACAGGTTCGCCAACACGACCGCCGCGACGATTCCCATCGGCCTCGACGAGGCCGTCAAAGCGGGCCGTTTGGAGCCGGGTATGTTGGTTGCTCTGGCCGCCTTTGGGAGTGGTTTTACCTGGGGATCCGCCCTCTTGCGTTGGTAGCCCGAACCGAAGTACTAATCCGCCCCCTCCGGCACCAGATCTTCGGTAGGTTCAATAGTGAATCAACAATGCGCCGACCCGAAGGGGGCCATGTTCCTATGTCCAAACCGCCCGAATTCGGCGACCTTCCCGAAGACGAGTTGGTCCCTCCCCCGTACGAACCTCAGCCTGGCCCTCCCCCACCCTCGCCAACCGGGGCCAACATCTTGCGTCGGAGCAGCTCCGACAAGGTGGTGGCCGGAGTGGCGGGCGGTTTGGGTCGATATCTCGGAATCGATCCGGTCATTCTGCGGGTGGCCTTCGTAGTGCTGACGATCGCCGGATTGTCCGGCCTTCTCGTCTACATCATCGGTTGGATCGCCATTCCGGAAGAGAAACCCGGTGAGGAGATCGGCACCGCCCAACACTCGAGCAGCAACACCGCCCGCATGGTGGTCGGCGGCCTCTTGATCCTGGGCGGCGGAGCCGTGCTGCTCGACAATCTGATTCCAGATTTGAGCAAGTTCTTCTGGCCCACGGCGATCATCCTGCTCGGCGCCGGCGTGCTCTTTGGAGGCATCGGGAGGAAAACATGACTCCCAGCACCGACACTCAGCCAAAACGTACGAGCACTGCCCGGATCATCCTGGGCGCCCTCATCCTGCTGATCGGTTTCGCCTGGATGCTCGAGATCGCCGGGGCCGTGGACGAAATCCCCTGGTCCTATCTTTTACCGGCCGCGGTCATCGTCATCGGTGTCGGTCTGGTCACCGATTCCCGGGGCCCGACTCACGGCGGATTGGTAACCCTCGGAGTCGTCCTCACCATCTTCCTGCTGGTCGATGTCTCGGTAGCGTCATTCAACTTCACTACCGGCGGCACCGTGATCGGTCCCCGCAATGAAAGACCGGCCAGCGTCGAGGAGTTGGAGGACTACGGCATTTTTGCCGGAGAGTTGAAGGTCGACCTGAGTGATGTCGCCTTCCCAATCGGTCAGACCGAAGTCAACGCCAGCGCCTTCGCCGGAACCGTCCAAATCATCGTTCCCGACGATGTCACGGTCGAGTTGACTGCGGGCACCTTTGCCGGAGAGATCCGGGCATTCGGGAAGAGGGCCGAGGGGCTAGGACCGAGGTTGGAGGAAACATTCGCGGGCGAGGACGCCAACCGAGTCCTGGTACTCGACGTGACAGCCTTTGCAGGACAGATCGAGGTGACCCGATGAACGACCGACCCATCAATCGCGGCTCCATCATTGCCGGCGTGTTCTTCATCCTGATCGGGGCAGCATTCCTGCTTCAGGAGTTGGAGCTTTGGGATCTCAAAGCCGTTTACGTCTTCCCAGTTCTCCTAATCGCCCTCGGCATTGCGGTCCTCCTCGGCGGAACGGGAAGAAGAGAAGGAAGTTCTTAGTTTCTAGTTTCTAGTTCTTGGTTCCTAGTTATTGGTTATTGGTTATTGGTTGCCCCCCTCCCGCCAGCGGGCGAGACAAACTTCAACCGGTCGGACCTGAAACCTGAAACCTGAAACCTGAAACTCTCTTCTAGTAGCTCAGAGCTCGAGAACTCTTCCTTGCGGCACCTCCCGCGGTGTCCCCGTGATCTGCAGCACCCCGTCAATGTCGGAACGCACCGACGTATTGCTGCATCCACCTTGGGCATGGCTCTGATAGTTGGCCATGACGCTCTCCACGGGAACTTCCACACCACCCGCCGCCGCCCGCAACTCGCTCCACCGAGCCATCACCGACGGAGCGTCGCACCGACAGAAGGCTTCGGTCCAGACCATCGGCGCGCCGAGGTGTGTACCAGCCGAGTAGAGATCTCTCACGACGGTCACCTCCTCTGTCGAAAGATTGGTGACCATGCCTCTCCACAACCCCGCTTCCGGCGTAAAGATGGCCAACCGATAGGGCGTCCCCGTCTCCCACCGTAAATCCCTGGTGTTGGCGTTTTCCAGCGTGCTGCGAAGTGACGACGGTGACCCCGTCAGCTCGCCCGCGTCACCGTATCCCCCCCAGTTCACCGCCCGGTTGCCCGGGTACGAGGGATGCCATTGCAACCCCAGGTGGGCTCCACCCCGTTGTGTTCTCCCTTCGAAGAAGCTGACCTGCAGCGCCCAGAAGTACAGTCGGGACACCGATGGCTCGGCGAGCAGCTCAAAGGTCGCCGACACTTCGTCAAGGGGTATCGGGGGAACGTTCCAAACCAGATGAAAAGAAGACGCCCCGTTCGAAGAGGCCGGCTCACCCGTCTCGCGCGAAGTCAGACCGGCAAAGAACCGAGCAAAAGGACCCTTAGCCATGGAGACGGACGGTAGTCCGTCGCAATCCGCTATCCGCTGTCCGCACTCCGCAAGAGGCTGTTAGCTGGCAACTACTTATTCGGTATCTCTTCGAAGGAGGGAAAGAGCCGCTCGGCTCCCGGAACCTCCGACAGGCTGAGATAGTCGGACAGGATGCGTTTCTTGGTCCAGACTGCCATGACCCGTTCGTTGCTGGACGATCGGCCCGGGGCATCTTCGTCGGCCCACTCGACCAGTTGCAGGTATACGTTCGTGCCGGCTTTCAGAATCATGGCCGGCCAATCGCTAATGAGGCCTTCCTCCCGCATGGTGACCAGGTCTTGGCGGAGAGCTTCCAAGAATTCATCTTCGCGGCCTTCATGGACCCGGTAAGCGCCGATCGCAATCATTCCCATGACGGAACCGTACACCGGACCGCCTCCCCAGGACTGCATTGGCTGTGGGTACCTCCGCGGTGAGTTACACTCGAATCCTCACGGGAGCTCGGTGTACCGGGCTGAGAGGGGGGCCGTCACAGCCTCCGACCGTTTGAACCTGTCCCGGGTAATGCCGGCGTAGGAAGCTCTCAGCTCGGCCCTCCGACCTACTGAACGGAGAGTCCTGGTGGCCAAACGACCGAAGCTGACGCGAAACCTTTTGCCGATCTTGGCATTTGCCGTGCTGCTGGTGGGGTGCTCGGATCCGAGCGAAACCACTCCGGCAACTTCTGTCACGGCTGCCAACGAGCCGGTCGAAGTCGTGCTGATGACCCACGATTCGTTCGCTATCTCGGATGTCCTCTTGGAGACCTTCACCGCCGAGACCGGCATCACGATTAGGCATCTTCCCGCTGGGGATGCCGGTGCGATGATCAACCAGGCGATTCTCACCATCGACAATCCGTTGGCCGATGTCATCTTCGGTGTCGACAACAACTTCCTGGCCCGCGCTTTGGATGCCGGAGTGTTCGCAGAATATGAGTCCTCGCTGTTGAGCGCGGTCCCCGACGAGTTGCAGGTCGACCCCCGCGTTACCCCTATTGACTTCGGCGATGTGTGCGTCAATTGGGACAAGGGTTATTTCGCGGAGGTGGGGGTTTCACCCCCCCAGACTCTGCTCGATCTGACCGACCCCGCCTACCGCGGTCTGCTGGTTGTACAACACCCGGGTACCTCATCCCCCGGACTCGCTTTCCTCTTCAGCACTATCGCCCACTTCGGCGAAACCGGTGAATACACTTGGACCGACTACTGGACGGACCTGCGCGACAACGATGTACTGGTGGCTTCCGGCTGGGAGGAGGCCTACTACTCCTACTTCACAGCGGCGTCTGATGGAGATCGGCCGATGGTCGTGTCGTACGCCTCATCACCGCCTTTTGAGGTCATCTTCGCTGAGGAACCGATCGACACACCCCTGTCGGGCGTCATGACCAATGGATGTTTCCGACAGATCGAATACGCCGGGATCGTCGCCGGAACCGAAGTTCGGGGAGCGGCCGAGCAAGTGATCGATCTGCTCCTCTCGACTCGGTTTCAAAACGATATCCCGCTTTCCATGTTTGTGTTCCCGGTCAACCGGGAAGCAACTCTGCCCCCTGCCTTTGTCGAGCACGCCATTGTCCCAACCGACCCTCTCTCACTCCCCAGTGGTGAAATCGACGACAACGTCCGGCGCTGGATCCAGGAGTGGACCGAGGTAATCCGCGGATGACCCGCGCCGCGCCTCCCGGCCGTCGGATCGCCACCGGCAGGTTGGTGCTGATGGCCGTGCCGCTTGTCTTCCTCGGCTATTTCTTCCTCTACCCGTTGGTAAGCATCCTCGGAATCAGCTTGTTTGGAGATGGTGGGTTCTCCCTCGAAGCCTTCTCTGCAGTAGCCGGCCGCGGGTCTCTGCGAGATGCGATCTGGTTCACCGTCTGGCAGGCCGTTGCCTCCACTCTTTTGACTCTGGTGATTGCCATGCCGGCCGCTTATGTGTTTGCCCGCTTCTCCTTCCCCGGAAAGCGGTTCTTCCGGGCTGCCATCACCGTGCCGTTCGTTCTACCCACGGTGGTGGTCGGGGCTGCCTACCTGGCCCTCCTGGGTCCGAACGGCCCCCTGGGAATCGACCTCCGCCAGACGATTTGGGCCATCCTCATCGCCCACGTCTTCTACAACTACGCCGTGGTCGTGCGAACGGTCGGCGGCTTGTGGGCTCACCTGGATCCGCGGCTGGAAGAGGCCGCCCGTATGTTGGGAGCGAGCCGCTGGCGAACGTTCCGGGAAGTTTCCCTCCCCCTCCTTCGACCGGCTATCGCGGCCGCCGCCTCCATGGTCTTCCTCTTCACGTTCACTTCATTCGGCGTCGTCTTGATCCTGGGCGGTTTCCAATTCACCACCATCGAAGTGGAGATCTGGCAACAGACCACCACCTTCCTCGACCTGCCGGTGGCGGGCGCCCTGGCATTTATCCAATTGGTGGGCATTTCGGCGATCCTGGCCACCTACTCCCGCTATCAGGAACGCCGTAGCGTTGAACAGCAACTGCGCCCGGCCCGCGAGGTGGTTCGAGCGCCTCGAGGTTGGCGAGAAGCCGGCCTCGTGTGGGGAGTTCTCGGGTTCACCGGCCTCTTCCTTGGTGCACCGTTGGCGGTGCTGGTTGGCCGCTCGTTCCGTGTTGGTGATGGGTATGGACTCGACGCCTACCAGGCCCTCGGAGAAGCCTCCGCCACGCTGGTTTCACCCGTCGAGGCAATAGGCAATTCGGCCCTGTTCGCCGCCGCCGCTACCGCTATTGCGATCATCATCGGGACCATGGCGGCCACAACCATCGCCTATCATCGCGGAACGATCTCCCGTTGGTTCGATGTGCTGCTGATGCTTCCGCTCGGCACATCTGCAGTGACCATCGGATTCGGTTTCCTGGTTGCGCTCGACGCACCGATTGATCTGCGGACCGCACCAATCCTGGTGCCGATCGCCCACGCCCTGGTCGCCATCCCGTTCGTCGTGCGCACGGAAGTGCCGGTAATGAGGTCGGTCCGGACCCGGCTCCGTGAAGCCGGAGCCGTTCTGGGGCACCCCCGGCGAGGGTGTGGCGCGAGATCGACCTGCCGCTCATCTTCCGGGCGATGCTGGTCGGAGCCGGATTTGCGTTTGCGATCTCCCTCGGTGAGTTCGGGGCGACTTCTTTCATTGCCAGGCCCGATGCCCCGACCCTGCCCATTGCCATATTCCGCCTGCTGAGCCGGGCTGGGGCGGCCAATTTCACCCAGGCTATGGCCTTGAGCACGATCCTCATGGGAATGACTGCCGTCTCGATCCTGGCCATCGAGCGGTTCCGGATCGGCGAAATGGGAGATTTCTAGTGGAGGGCAGGGTCATCAACCATGCTTGAGGCGACGCAACCTCTCCGTGAGTTTCGGCCGGAAGGTAGCCCTCGACTCGGTCGACTTGACCATTGCCGATGGGGAAGTCCTGGCGGTCCTGGGACCGAGTGGGAGCGGCAAAACCACCTTGCTGCGAGTGATCGCCGGCCTACAGAACCCCGACTCGGGCTCGCTCTCTTGGGATGGCGAGTCCCTCGACCAGATCGCCGCCCACGAACGAGGGTTCGGCCTCATGTTTCAGGACTATGCCCTCTTCCCCCATCGACCCGTCGGCGGCAATGTGGCCTTCGGATTACGGATGGCCGGATGGTCGGCCGAAAGCATCAAGGAGCGGGTAGCCGAGGTCCTGAGCTGGGTGGGCCTGCCCGGCTACGAGGATCGAGCGGTCGGCAACCTGTCGGGCGGCGAGCAACAGCGGGTGGCCCTGGCACGAGCACTGGCTCCGACCCCCCGCATGTTGATGCTGGATGAACCGGTCGGATCCCTCGACCGGGGTCTCCGCGAACGCCTGGTCGGTGAATTGCGCCACCTATTCGTACGGCGGGGCATCACCACCCTCTACGTGACCCACGACCAGGAAGAGGCCTTCGGTTTGGCCGACCGGATCGTCATCATGAAGGACGGAGCCGTCGCTCAGGAAGGAACCCCAGAGGAGGTGTGGCACGCACCCGCCGACGAGTGGGTGGCCCGTTTCCTCGGCTTCGACAACATCACCGATGCCACCATCTCCGATGGGTTCGCCAAAACCGGCTTCGGCTCCTTTCCGGTGGCCGGCGACGTGTCGGGCCACCATCTTCTAGTGATCCGACCGGACGGGTTTGCTGTTCTCGCACCGGCGGGGAACGTCCGAGGAAAGGTGCTCACCAGGAGTTTTCGAGGTGGCCACTACCGGCTCCAGGTCGAGACCAGTGGTGGAACCATCCTGGAGATGGAGCTCGACGAACACCCCGTTCCGACAGTCGACCAGACAGTGACCCTCGCCATCAATCCCGACGCGGTCGTCGTGCTCGACTGACCAAACCGTCCGCTCAGGCTCCGGCGATGATACAGAACTCGTTACCTTCAGGATCGGTCACCACCCACCAGTGGTAGTCCGTTTCCCGGTGCTCCTCAACCAGACTGCCCCCCAACTCCAAGACCTTCCCCCGGGCGGCATCGAGATCCCGCACCATCAGATCCATGTGCATCCGATTCTTGCCTTGCTTGGGTTCTGGCACCTTCTGCAAGCCCAATCGCACTCCGCGATGGGGTTGGGGCGCCAGAATCACGTACGCGCCCCAGCGGCCCTCGATCTCCACCTCCATGATCGCGGCCCAGAACTCGGCCAGGCTCTCCGGATCGGCACAGTCGAGCGTCACGAATCCAAACACCGGCCATTCGGGCAGCTCTCGGGGTTGCTCCTCCGCCTCACTGGTCATACCGGTCTCCTCGTCACGGGCTCGAAACCAGACTACGCGGGAGCGCCCTCTCCGAACAGCTACCCTGGCTGGGCATGAAGGCGTGGGTGCTACACGACATAGGTGGACCGCAATCGTTTGTCCTCGAGGAGGTCGCCACACCCCGGAACCGGGAGCGGGCGAGGTGCGGGTCAAGCTGGCCGACGGCGGCTCTCAACCACCTCGACATCTGGAGTTCGCTGGGTATGCCCAAACCTCACCTCCCGCATGTGGCAGGAGCCGACGGCGCCGGAGTGGTCGATACCGTCGGAGACGGGTGTCTCATCAGTCATTCCCGGCCAGGAAGTTGTCATCAACCCAAGCCTCAGTTGCGGGACCTGCCCCGCTTGCCTACGGGGCGATGTGCCCTTCTGTGCAAGACCTACCAGATCCTCGGCGAGCATCGATGGGGCACTTTGGCCGAATACGTCGTGCTGCCCGTCCGCAACGTGGTGCCCAAACCGGTTGACCTGTCTTGGGAAGCAGGCGGCTGCCTATGGACTCGCGGCCGGAACCGCCTACCGGATGTTGCGGCGGGCACGGCTGGGAGCCGGCGACGTGCTCCTGGTGGTCGGCGTGGGGGGAGGCGTCTCCAGCGCCGGCCTGGTGCTCGGCCAGGCAATGGGGGCTACGGTCTATGTCACGTCGACCGTCACCGACAAGATCTGCCGGGCGATTCAGTTGGGAGCGGCCGGCGGGTTCAACTCCACCAATCACTTCGCCAAGGATCTGAAAGAGGAGATCGGGCGCGGCGCCGATGTCGTGCTCGAGAACGTCGGACCGGCAACCTGGGACCAATCGGTGCGGTCGCTCGAGCCTGGGGGAAGATTGGTTACGTGTGGTTCGACCAGCGGACTCAAAGTCGAGATCACCGTGCCCTACCTCTTCTTCAAGCAGTTGGAGATCATCGGATCGACCATGTTCGATTATGCCGAATTCGCCGCAGTAACCGATCTGGTCGGCAGCGGACAAGTCCCCGTGGTGATCGACAAGATCTACGATTTCAATGAGCTCCCTGCTGCCCTCAGCAGATTGGAAGCCGGTCAACAACTCGGCAAGCTCGTCCTTCGTTTCTAGCGGAGTGACCCGGTCCGCTGCCTATACTTCCCGGCTGTTCGCCATCTGGCGCGCCTCTCTGGAGCAGGGCTAACCTGTGCGACGCGAGCCATTCGGTGAGCAAACCCCCCTGGGGGCGTGGTGAAGTCTGGAGTTCACGCCGGCCTGTCAAGCCGGAGGTCGCGGGTTCAAATCCCGTCGTCCCCGCCAGTGGTTTACACCCGCGTTGATGGCGCACCCGGCCAGGTAGCTCAGTTGGAAGAGCACAGGTCTGAAAAACCTGGGGTCGGCAGTTCGATTCTGCCCCTGGCCACCAACAAAACCCCAGCGTGAGAGGCTATTCCGGCCCCACTAGCTGGGGTTTTCCGTCTAGGACACTTTTCACCACCACCTGGCCTTTTTCAATGGTTTTCAACATCTCAGCACAAATAGAGCACAAATGGAGGTGAACCTTTTGTGCAGATTCGGGCCAACTCTTGTCGGTGGGCCCTGCCAGGATTCCGTGTCTTCGAGCCTGTGGCTCACAACGGTTGGTGGTGGTCCGTGTCGCGCCGGCGGGTTGGACGGACAGGACGTCGCCGCGCCGATGAAGGGAATCAGGCAATCTCCCGACTAGATGCAGGGGCGTCGTCCGTAGGCTCGCACCTCCCGACCATCTCGGAGAACGACGGACCCGCCCGGAACACAAAAACTCTAAGGGGCAGTGATCAGGCGATCGCCGTGGGTCCACCCGCTAGAGTCCAACGACGAATCGCCGACACCGTGTCGACTCAAGCAGGATCGATGCGGCCCGGGAGACCGATGTGAGGAACCGACTCCGAAAGAACCCGCCTACCCCGAGAACTGGCGCCGATGCCGAGACTGCCGAGCGATCGCACCCCTCAAGGCTGACCACGACTGCCAGTCAACTTCCTCTACCGAGGATGAACAACAACCTCAACCCGACCAAGCCACCGACGACTGACGCCACGTGCGGTGGTCGGCCAATGCACGGAGAGCCGATCGTCGAAGTGCCGTTTTCGCGGACTTCGGTCGAATGGGCGATATGGCGCGAGATCAGGGCGATCGGGGCGGGTGTTGTTGTTCAATGGTCGAGTTCGAACCACTCCGCTATACCATTGACACCATGGACGCTGCGCTGCCCAGGTGGAGAGTCAGGGCGACCGGTCGCCTCGATCCTTCTGAAGCTTTCGATCTAGGCAGGTGGGCCGATCTCCTTCATCGGTTGTCTACCTTGACCGGGGACCCGAAGCCATCGGGTGGATTCAGCACCAAGACGGCGACTGACTCGAACCGCCCACCGAATACTCGACTGCATGCTCAATTCGACGTGGTAGCTACAAACGAGACAGAGGCTGTTGATAGAGGACTGAAGATCTTCGCGGATGCGGCCTACGATCTGAAGATTCCACTAGCCGAGACATCGTGCGTTATCTGGACATAGGCCTCCAGACAACCGAGCGGAACAATCCCTCGAAGCGCTAGCCATAGAGCCGAGCGCAGTGGTGAGGATATGTGGGCAATCCGTCCTCGATCCAGAGCATCGGTCGGCGGACCTTACACGGTCTGCGTTCGTCTCAGATCGAAGCACCAGCGCACGACGTGCCGGTATGCGCTGTTCGAGGAAACGGGCGATATGGATGCTTCTATGTCTGTCAAATGGTGGTTTGGGCTGGTGTTTGGTGTTCGAGAAGTCTCCAGGCTTGGCGGGCGATGTAGCGTTTGAGGCAGCGTCGGATTTCTCGGTCGGTTTTGCCTTCAGCGGAGCGTCTCTGCTTGTAGGCCTGCGTTTGCGGGTGGTATCTGAGCCGGGTGACGGCGATCTGGTGGAGCGCCTTGTTGAGTCGACGGTCTCCGCGTCGGTTGAGCCGGTGTCGGTTCTGGCTTTGGCCGGAGGTCGCCGGTATCGGGGAGACACCACCAAGCCGGGCATAGGCGGCTTCGTTGCGGCACCGGCCCGGATGCGACCATGCAATGTATAGAGCTGCTGCGGTGATAGGGCCGATCCCGACCTCGGCGACGAGCTGAGGAGCGGCTTGATCAACGAGACTGGTGAGGACCTGTTCATGGCTTGTGATCTCGTCGTTGAGATGGATGATCCGCCGCGCGACTGCCCGCATCGCGGCTCGAGTGCATTGTTGGTCAATCGATCGGTTGCTGCTGTGGCGGAACGCGGCGCAGCGTTTCACCAACCCTGCAGTCCGCAGACCGCGCAGCTCGCTGCGTAGCGAGTCGTCGGCGGTGACCACGAATGCTTTCAGTTCGTTGATCGCCGCGGTTCGTGCTTGCACTGCGGTGTCTCTTGCCACGGTGTGGACCCTGAGGGCTTCACGGAACCCTCCGGGGGTCCGTGGTGACGCCAGCTTGGCGCGACCTAACGTTTCGCGTGCCGCTCGGATGGCGTCGAGCTCGTCAGTCTTTGAACCGTCCTTGGCAGGTTTCTCTTTCGCCCGGTCGAACTCGATCACCCACTCCCCGCACCGTGCCAACGCCGTGGCCAGGCCACGCCCGTAACTTGACGTGCCCTCGATCGCCCAAGCTCGTTCGGTGTCTGTCGAATACTGATCGGCCCACACCACCGCCTCTTGATAGCCTGCAGCGTTAGCGGGGAACCGGCCGGTGGCGACCACCCCGGCGGTGGCCGCCTCAAGAACCGCAGCCGTGATCCAATCCCTATCCGGGTCGATACCAACAACGTGATCCACCAGTTCTGCAAGCATTCGTGGTGCCTCCTCGTGACCGCCGAATTGTCCGTGCCGGTCCGGGGACAGAACTGCTACGACAACACTGTGATGGGTCACACCCCCAAAGGGATGGACAGGCTTCTGATCAGGACAGCAACAGCGGCCCGGGCCGGCATGGCGACAACAGCGGACATATCCATAACAGTGCACCCCGCCAACGCAGGGGCAAGCGCATATCTGGGTCACGCTGTCGCCACCACCACCAACCCTGGCCGATCCCACCCAACCGACCAACTGATACTCACAGCGCATATCGCCGTGATATGGGCGGATCAAACCGGTTTGCCCGGCGACCGTTGCTCGGCCTGCAATCGGATTCTGCGCCGCTCGCGACTGAGACGGCGGCGCTCGAGGCGCCCGTGCCACCAATGAGACAATATCCTTGTGAGCCAACTCCGACGGTCTGACTCATTGTTCGGGATGCTCACGCTTTCATCTTCTCGCATCGGGAGTCCACTGGCAAGCTTGGGAGCGGAGATTGTGGGGTCCCGTTCTGAACGGCTCCGGGTTCTGGAAGGTCTCCTCCTCTATCGGTCGGGGGCGTCTTTCCCGTCCTTCTGTGAGATCATGCCGAAGAGCCATCTGACGTTTGGATCCGCTCGGTCGGATCGAAGATGGTGCAGTGAGATAGGCCGCTGGCGTGGTGGGCCGTGAGGTGGACGGGTTCAGTCCCGTTGGTTTCCCGTACCGTTTCGTGTCGTGACCTGTCGCATGCGGGGAGCCGTCCTGTATCGTGATCGTCGGCCCGAAGTACTCGGACGCCTCGTCCTCGTGCTCCTAAACCGTCCATTGGATCGCGGTGAGGGACACAACACCATTGCCAATTGGCGGGTCCGTCGCCTTCCCACGAGCCGGCGTCCACCGCGAGACCCAACGCCGATCCGGGGCGTAGGCGATGCTGCGCCCGGAAACACCCGGGCAGTCGCGGTATTCATGTTTCGCGGGCAGGACTCACGCATTTCAGCGAGCCGATGCGCGATATCGGCTGCTTCTCAAACGCGCCGCGAAACCGCCACGCGAGCAAACGAGCACTCCTGCATGTGTCGGCGTTACCTATGAGGGCGTAGGCGTCCTCTGGTCGCCCGTCCGGGCATCGGCGTGTACCCGATGTGACCATCCTGTGGCGCAGGTTGCCTGGTGTGGTGGCGGCGTCTAGTTCATCTCACGCCAGACCTTCGACACGAGAGAGATCCACAGAGTTCAAGCAAGCGGCGAACGACGCTTGGCGGCTGCGACATTCGGGAAGGACTGGACACATAGCAGGTGTTCGCCACTCGATACTCAGCCACGGGATGCGAGGATCAGGGACAAGGTCGCCGACGGGCATCCCGGGACTCCTGCTTCACGTGCTGCAGAAGGGAGGATTTCGCAGGAATGAGACCACGGATAGCAGCGGCTATGAGTAGGGATTGTGAAATGGCGATGACCGATGACTCAGTCGGCCTAGGTGTTCATTTCGGGTTTGAAACCTGGGGTGTTTTCGGAATATCAGGCCAGCACTGCGCCGCGTGTCCTTCTCTCCAGTGTCTCAACCTTGGTGTGCTATTCGACGGACATCGTACTGAGTGAAAGGGGTTTGGTGTCATGATTCGAACTGGCCAGAAGAGAAATCCCACAAGACGGGCAATCTTGCTCGTCTTGACAGGGTTATCGGTCGTATCCGCACTTCGCGTTCGCTGGGACGGCACTTGCCGACAAGAGCGAGCCGCAGAGTCTTGAGGTCTCTAGCCCCGGGCCCGATCCGTGCAATGCAGTCATGGATCTCGAGAGCCAGCGAGGAGACATACTCACGTCGGTGGGCTTGCGAGGGACAAGTGTCCCGGCGCAGGTAATCGACATCGCCAAGCCCGTGAGCGTCACGTGCCTGGCCAGCTGGAACGGCGAGGATAGCTACGTTCGCGCTGTCTTCGTGGAGTTCGCTGATGAGGATGGAACCGTAGCCATCCAGCTAGCGCCAACGGTGCTTCATAGCGAAACCACCGACGCTGACTGGAAGACCTACCTGCAGGAGACGTTCGCCGACGTGGTGTTCGACTATCAAGACAGCAATGGTGCGCTAGTCGCCATAGCTCGGAGCCACCCCCGGTCTCCTCACGTGAAGACAGCTTACGCCTCGGGCTCGCCAACCGTGGACCTTTGGGACGCTGCAAGCCGCGACGTCTCAGCACTCATCCACGATTCCCATGACCCCTCTCACGAAGGATGAGCGCCATGAAAAGTTTGCGCAGCCTTCTCAACCGTTCGGTGATCATCGCCCTACTCGTGGTCTTGACCGCGGGACCCGTCGCAGCAGGTCACGGCACTTGGAATCACCATGACCTGCATTGGGGCGAAAGTGGACCAAGCCAGTACTGGTCATACGCCGACATTGGCGCAACAAACAATGTGGACTTCGTCTACGCACAATGGCAACGCTGGACTACGAGGTGGACCTGGCTGGATGGCGAGAGCATAAGTTGCACGGGAAGCTGTGGATACAAGAAGACCCCTACGAGGTACTTCCCGCAGACGGCGTACATCATCAGAGGCATTTCCTGTGCGAAGGATGGCTCCCATGAATTTCCATCGTCTGGCCAATGGATATGGGATTGCACGGCGGTGCAGCAGCTCTATGCCCACGTCCATGCCGCTACAACCAACTGACCAGATCAGCTGTAAGACAGTGCATCGGCCAACAGAACTGAGTGAACGGCAAAGCGCTTCCGCCCATTCTTTGCCGTTCACTCGTACCGAGAGGAATGCCTGCAACTAACCACAGGGGTTGTCGATATGAAGCGGTCTCACACGAACTATCGGCTCGCAGCAGCCATAGCGGTCACTCTGGTGATCGCTGTCGGCGTCCCTGCGGCCGCAAGCCACGGTAGCTGGAATCATCATGATCTCCATTGGAATGATTATGGCTCAAGCCAATACTGGTCGTACGCTGATATCGGAGCGACGACCACGGTCCAGTCCTCGTATGCAAGATGGAGGCGCTTAACCACGGGGGGAGGGCTAATTGACGAGGAAACCCTAACTTGCTCAGGCTCTTGTGGATATCGGAAGACTTCCACAAGGTACTTCCTGCAGACGGCCTACAAGCTCGAGTCCGTAGCTTGCGCCGTTGACGGGTCCCACAAACTCGCAAGCTCTGGGGGCTACATGCAGCCGTGTGCGTCTTGGGGCGCCTACACTCATGACCACACATCTCAAACCAATTGAACTGTCGTCTGGCTCTTGCCCGGAGGTGACGTAACCGCCGCCGCTAACCGAAGTCAGCTGAGTCGGAGAGCCGTGTGCGGGATTGCACGCACGGTTCGAAAAGAGGGCAGCTGGCAACGTTGGGGCACGGTGAGACGAAAACAAGAACCTCTCTTTCGAGACGACGTTCTTGCTCCAGACAATGATTACTCGCACCGCATCAATCTCCTGACAGGGCCGAGCAGAAGCGAGCAGCAAATCGATTCAGGACAACACGGCTAGGAAGTGCTAGGCCCAAGCCGGGAAGGGGCTTGGGCCTAGCACTCACAGGGGATCGCGTGGCCAGGCCAATCAGGCTTTTTGCCAGCTTCAGTGGTGGCAAGACGCGATCCATCCCCAACTCGTAGCCGTTGCGACGGCGGCGTGCGTGTTGGCTGCTCCCAATTCATCAACGAGCAGGCGGATCAATCGTCTGGTGTGGCGTTCGGATCGATCGAGCCGTTTGGCGATCGCCGGCAACTTCGCTCCAGAGGCAAACGCTTCGAGGATCTCGATTTGTCGCTGGTCGATTACGATTCCTGTGGGTGGTTCGGCGAGCCGTCTGGTCATCGCGGCGGCGCTCTTGGTGGGGATGACCACAGCGCCCAAGAGGGCTCCTTCCACCTGGAGGCTCACCTCCTGTATCGATGCCGCAGTATTTACCACGGATATGCTGCCAGCTCGAAGCCAGTGGCGGTAGTCGGCAGGTTCCGCATCGCCGTTGATCACTGCAACGAGGTCCACCTGGTACCGGCGTGCGTTTCGAAACAGTGGCTCGTCGGGAGGGCTCGATGAGCCGGCAGCGAAGAACACGACCGCGTCGTGGTGGGAGGTGATCCAGCCGTGGAGGTCATCGACGAGTTGCCCTCGGCGCCCGCTGCGGTGCAGGGCGGCGGCCAGTCGGCTTCTGGGGACCGGGGCGATGTCGATGTCAACTGCAATTGCCCGCCGGGCAATCACTCGATTGTCATCGAGCATGGGAACACCTCCCGTCCCGTGAGCCCTTTTCTGAACCTCGTCGCGAGAGGTTGTGTCCGTTGCGCCTGGTCTGTCGCGGGGGGTGATACCCAAAGCGCGACGGATGTCCGGATTCGGACACATACCGATTCGATACCTACGGGCCGCGACTGAGCGGTCACGGCCGGAACCGTTAGGAGGGAATCGTGGTATTCAGTCGAGTTGAGGCCCAGCGTTCCTGGGCACAACGGTTTGTGATGATGGCAGTGCTTCTTGCCCTCGTGGGTGCCGTCGCGCCACCAGCGTCGGCGATAGAGAAGATCAAGGGTGAGACGGCGGTTTTTGAAGGCACAGAGATCAACTTGGCGGAAGATTGGGGGGATGCCACCGCTTGTCTGGTTTGGAACGATGTGGGCGTGGTGGAATGCTTCCGTACCGAGGAGGCGTTGGATGCCCGGGTCGCCGGAATCGAACAGAACATTGCCCCGGGTGGCGGGTTGGCATCGGGCCGGTCTTCGTTGTGTTCTGGGTATATTCGGATGTATGACGGCACCAACTACAGCGGGTCGGTGTTGTATTTGCGGGATCGTTCGCAGTGGCTCAACCTCAGCGGGTACGGGTTTTCCAATCGCACCTCGTCGTTCAAGATCAGCGCCTGCTCGGCTTACTTCGCTGATGGTGATTGGGGAGGGGGAAGCTGGTACCCGAGTTCGGGAACCCAGGCGTGGGATGTTGCACCGTTTATGGCCTCGGGGTGGAACAACCGGGTCTCCTCCGTATATCTCCAATAGAATCCGCGATCGGCTGCGACCGCAGCACCCCAACCGTCATCTGCTTGGCCAGGCGAGGCCGAGGTGACCGGTGGCAACAGTGGTTTCCGGCTGGGACCGGAGGAGGGTCGCCGAGAGTTCGAGCTGCTCTATGCCACTACCTACCGGAAGGTGCTCGCCTACGCCAGACGACGCACACCCAACCTTATGGACGCGGATGATCTGGTGGCGAGCACCTTTCTGGTGGCGTGGAGACGACTCGAGGAGGTGATCGCCGCCGACATCCCGCTGGCGTGGCTCTACGGCGTGGCGTATCGGACGCTCTCCAACCAGCGACGCACAGCCGCCCGGGCAGCACGTCTCAGTGAGCGAGTTAGGCCGGAGCTGCCCGCCTCCCAACCGGACCTGGCGCCGTCGGTCGCCGAAACAAGCGAGACACTCGATCAGGTCCTCAACGCCCTGGCCACTCTGACCCAGCGGGATCAGGAGATCCTGCGCCTGGTCGCTTTCGAAGAACTGACCAACCCTGAGATCGCTAGCGTTCTCGGTATCCGATCTGCGCTGGTGAGGAGTCGGCTATTCCGCGCCAGACAACGCTTACAGGCCGCATACGAGGGTGCCGCGAAGGCACCTGGAAGTGGCGGGGAGAACGACTGATGCTCTTCCCACCGCAACGAATCCACTCAGTTGGACACAACATAGTGGGAGGCGACCGTCTGACGTATTCCCCGCGACTAGATGAGGAGGAGGCATATGGGCAACCCCGATGACGCCTTCGAACTCCTCCGCGGCGCGACCCTGTCGATGAGGACCGCCTGCCCGACCATCAGACTCCCGAAGCCCAACAACTGCTGGCGGGGATCCTATCGGAGCCCCGGCACACGCCCCGCGCCCTCCGTCTGAGACCCTCCAGGCGGCGATTGCGGGTGGCGTTGGCTCTCGCGTTCGTGGCGCTGGCCACCATCGCCGCCGCCTGGATCGCCATCCGAGCCATCTCCGACCCAATCGCAATCGGGTGCTACCAGGCTCCCACCCTCGACAGCGACCGTGTAGGAGTGGCATCGGGCGGACGACTCGACCCTTCGGTGTGCACCCAAATGTGGGAAGAGGGAACTCTCACCAACCCGGACATAACACCTGCCGGCTCAATACCTCCCCTCCTCGGCTGTGTCACCGACACTGACAGCCTCGCCGTCTTCCCCAGCAACGACCCCACTCTCTGCGCACAGCTCGGACTAAGCCTGCCTGACGACCAATCCATCCCCGAAGGCGAAACAATCAGACAACTCAATGACCAACTCGCCGCCCACTTCACCAGCAATGCATGCGTGCCACTCGACGAAGCAGCACGCTACATCGAACAGGCCGTCGCCGACGCAGGGCTCACCCAATGGACAATTGAGCCTATTCCCGGCAGCCCAGACCGTCCCTGCGCAAGCTTCGGACTGGACGCCCAACAACGAACCATCCACCTCATCCCCATCCCCGACCCCGGCTAGAGAAATCAGGCAACGGCGTCGTACCCATCTCGACAAGGGCCGGCCCGGCCCATCGATTTAGTTTCGGCATTCGGTCTGTGTTCCGGCATTTGGAAGCTGGGCTGCACGGCCGCGCCGTTGCCGCCCCTGGCACAAAGCGGCCCCCAACACCTTCGCCATCAAATTCGAAGCCGCATCCCTCCGTCGACCGATAAGCGGGTGGACGAGCAGTAACACCGGGGATGGACAGTCATGCACCTCGGACGGAATGCCCCCTCGCATCCCGTGTGGAGATTCGAGCCTCCAAGACCCGGCCCGGTTCAGAAAGGGCGAGCGGGCGCGACACGCGGGAAGGACCGGACACACAGTAGGCATGCGCTTCTCGACACGGAACAAGGCGCCGAAGGGAATCGGTGGCATCACGCCACCTACCAAGCTCTGCCCTTGCCCTTGGAACCTCGTGAGTGGGTTGCCGTCCCCAAACCGACGAGACCAATGTGCAGTGAAGAAAGGAGCGCTGAGGATCGCAGCGGGCTTCGGCCCCAGACGGTGGGTCGAGAGGGCGACGTCGCACTGGCGACGAGCCCAAGAACGAGGAGGTGAGGGACGAAAGGAACAGGATGGTAGGACCGTTGCAAACGGCATAGGGGCATCCTGTTCAAATTCCAGTTGGAGAGCGAGTGCCTACACCCAGCAGCGAGATTATGACGACAAGAGCCACACCCAGGCACTCCAGATCAATGACTATTACAGCGGGGCAACATCGACGCTCTATTCCGGCTTCACAACTAGCCTCAACAAGCTCCTGAAGACCTCCTACGTCGGTAGCGATTACGTCTCATCAAACGTGCAGCCGATCCACTCATGGCATGACCTCGTCTGGCCGCGCTTCACGCATTACATGACTTCAGGATGTAGCCCACCATAAGACCGAGCGGCAATCTGCAGTTCTTGAGAGCGTACGATGACAGAGGAGAGAAGATGACGAAACGAATCACAACAGTCGTCCTGGTCCTCGGACTTGTCGGCACCGTCGTGGCGTTGACAGCCTCCGCCGCGTCCCGACGCCTCAGCAGAGGAGAAGGTCATCCAAGGTCTTCGAACCGAAATGGTTGATGGCACAGCCGTGTTCGAGGAATGTATGGCAGGCGGAGGATATGTCGCTGAAGCCCCGCTGAGTGTTCTATTCACCAACACAGGAGACTTTATTACGGTAGATACGGCGGAGTCAGATTGGGTACAGGCCTTCGTCTCTGACGACGGATCTGCGGTGGATGATGACGACCGGGCAGATAGGTTCTGGATCTGCGCGGACGAGCTAATGGCGCGTGCCACCGACATACGGCCGGAGTTGGAGCCACTACCGAGTGAGTTTCAAATACAAGCAGAAGACTGCCTGCTACAAGCTGAGAAGATCACCGGCTTGGTTGTGGAAAAGGCCGGAGTCGACGAGGACGGGCACCTGGAGATCGTGTTCCAACATGACACTCTGGAAGACCCAACTGAGAGTGTACTGACCGACATCGATAGGGCATGTCTTGAACAAGTGGAGCATGCGCTTCTCGCCCATCGCTCGCAGGATGGGTGACAGAACCTGCCAATTGAATAGTGCAACCTCATGGCCGAAGAGAGTTGCAACGGAATACTAAAGAGATGTCGCGACCCGCCCGTGCGAATAGCTCGCAGCAGCAGAACAACACTGCAAATAGCAGACATTGCCCCTCGACAATAGCCAAATCCAGAGCAAGCACAGGCACTCGGCCCACCGGCTTCAGCCGCACATATCACTCTTCCCCTCGAGCGATATCGCGCACTGCGTTCCGAGCAGATCCGGCTGGGAGCGATGATTGGGCGGTGTGGCACGCACCGGTCGGGCGGTGGCTCTCCTGTTGAGCTGATTAGGCCCAGCTCGGTCGGGTCCGGTCCGCCGTCCCGGTGGTGCTTGCCACCCCTTGGCCTGTAAGCACAAGAAAGGGGCGGCCATGTCAATCGTAGGTATCACTGGTGGTGTCGACACCCATGCTGATGTTCATGTGGCGGCGGCTGTCGACCATAACGGTGGACTGTTGGGTGTGGAATCGTTTCCTGCTGATCTCGCCGGGTATGAGACCCTGCTCAGCTGGTTGATCGAGTTCGGGCCGATCGTCCGGATCGGGGTTGAGGGGACTGGATCGTGGGGTGTTGGACTGGCCAGGTTCCTGGCGGACCAGGACCTCGAGGTGATCGAGGTAGATCGACCCGACCGTCAGACCCGACGCAAACAGGGTAAGTCGGATCCGACTGATGCTGTCTCAGCGGCCAGAGCTGCTCTGTCCGGGGAGGCTTCGGTGACCCCGAAGGCCCGGAATGGTGCGGTGGAACAAATACGGGTTCTGTTGGTGGCTCGGCGTTCGGCCCGTCAACAACGTATCCAATCGTTGAATCAGATCCGGCATCTTGTTTTCTGTGCTCCCGAAGAGATCAGGGTCCGTTTCAAGGACAGACCCAAGACCGGGCTGGTCAAAGAGGCAGCCGCGATGCGGCTTCGTGAGGGTTCCGACCCGCTCCAATACACCACCAATCTGGTGATCCGGAACCTGGCGAGACGGGTAAAGAGGCTCAACGATGAGATGACAGAGATCGACCGGATGCTCGCTGGCTTGATCAGTCAGACGGCTCCTTCACTGCTCGAACTCCACGGAGTCGGAGTCGACAGTGCCGCCTCGCTTCTGGTGACCGCCGGCGACAACCCAGACCGTCTCCATTCGGAAGGGTCATGGGCTCGCCTCTGCGGGGTCGCCCCACTCCCCGCCAACTCGGGAAAAGTGAACACTAGGTATCGACTCAACCGGGGAGGAGACCGTCAAGCCAACGCCGCCCTCTACCGCATCGTGTTGACCCGTATGAGCAACCATCAAGAGACCCGCACGTATGTGGCACGCCGACGAACCGAAGGGCTCAACAGCGGCGAAATCATGCGGTGCCTGAAACGCTACGTCGCCCGCCAGACCTTCAAACACCTACCCCAGACAGTCTGAAAGCCTGGGTGGGGTCTGACCCGAATAATCCGGCTGACGCATCACCTGATGCTGTCCTCATAATGACCTGTCGACCCCACCCACCACCCCTTCAACGGGCGGTGTGACCTAATAAGAGCCTGCCCACACCCGTGTGGCCCATCCCAGTCCTGTCCACCAAACCCACCGGCACCTTGACATACGAGATTCACTATGTCGCTGATCCCAGATATTGGGTTGTCACGGTCTGTGGTTGCGGTTAGCGGCCGACGGCGAGGTCGAGGCCGGGTGTTTGCCGTTCGGTCTCGTCTCGTTGGGCTTGGCGTTTGGCGATCTGCCAGGCGACCCGAGCAGCGACATCACTGCTGGGTGGCGGCGGACCCAACGGATCAATGTCGTCGCTGGGCGCCGGCCCGGGATGGTCGATAGCGGCGATCTGGGCCGAACCGCGGTTGAGCGTAGCGGTGAGACGCTCGAGGGCATCGTGGCGACCCTGGTGGGTGAGGTGGGTGCACTGCTCGTCAGCGGGTCTTGGGGGTAGTGAGGTAGAGGGTGTTGGCTTGTCGGCCGCGGCTCATCGCCACGTAGGCCCATTCCCGGTCGGTGGTCCCGTCGACGATCACGAAGGTGTGGTCGGTGGTGACCCCTTGGGCTTTGTGCCCGGTGAGGGCGTAGCCGTAGTCGACGTGCCCCTGGTCGAGATACCAGACGGGCAGGTCTCGGGTTTCGGGGTCACGGTCAAGCTGAACGGTGAGGCTCTTCTCGTTCTTGATCGACGTTGGTGATGGTGGCGAGGTCGCCGTTGAGTACCCCGAGCCGGTTCTGGTTTTGGCGGCACAGGATCCGGTCACCCGCCTGGAAGACCCTTTCCCCTGCTTCGAGGGTGGGTCCGTGGAGCCGTCTGGATGCTTCGAGGTGGGTGCGGGCTTGTTGGTTGAGTTCGGTGACGGTGTCGTTGTTGTGGGCGATGAGCAACCCTGAGGTGAGGTCACCGGTGGCGGTGACATGGCGATACCAGTCCGCCACGGCCCTGGCCGTCGTGTCGTCTCGGTTCTGTCCGACGTTCACCCTGCCCCGCTGTCGGTACGCCTGGATCGCTTGGTCGACGGATCCGTGGCGGAGTTGGGTGAGAGCGGTGCGTTCCCATTGGTGTTGCTGGCGGATGTTGTCGGTCAGCTCAACGGTGGGGAGCCGGTTGGCGAGCGCCCGGAAGAGGCCCCCGGCGTCGATTTCGGGTAGCTGCCGGTCGTCACCGATCAGGATCAGCTTCCCTTCAGCCCGCTTCGACGAGGTCGGTGATGGCGGCGAGTTGGCGGGTACCGACCATCCCAGCCTCATCGACCACCACGATCGCACCGTGGGGCAGACCCCGATCTTTCGATTCGCCGATCAGTCGGGTCAGGGTGGTCGAGGGGATCCCGGTCGCTGTCTCAAGGCCGGCGGCGGTGCGGCCGGCCAGCGCCCCACCCAAGATCGGGGTGCCGGTGATGGCGGCGAGCTGGCCGATCACTTCCATCACCGCAGTCTTGCCAGTCCCGGCTGGACCGATCCCGATGTCGATGGTGTTGGTGGAGGTGGCGAACCGGCGGACCATCTCCCGCTGCCCTTCAGTCAGCTGCCGGTAGCGTCGCAACCTGGCTTCGACCAGACGGTGGGGTGCGGCCCATCGACCGGCACCGATACCAGCCCTGGCTTGTTCGATGATCCGCTGCTCGGTAACCAACAGCTCGGTGGTGGTGTACTTCCGGTACACGGTGCCGGGGAACAGGGTGCCGTCTCGACGTCGCATCGGTCGAGACACCGCGTCTGCGACCGGCCCGTCGATCGCTTCGAGCTCGACTGGGGTGAGATCGTCGACGGTAGCGTTCGGGTAAGGACGGGTACAACGTCGGGTGTGTCGAGGAACGTCTCAGCGAGGCGTTCGATTTGGGTGCGGGTGCCACCCTCCGGCAAGGCCGCTGCCATCTCTTTGACTACCTCGGCCCGTCCGAAGGTGGAGGCCCGTTCGGTGAGCCCCTCCGCCGACGCCAACCGCTCAAACAGGGTCCGTGGATCGACCGGGGTGACTTCCCGACTCGCACCCATGAGTCGGGTGAGCCGGTCGGGGGTGAGACCCACCTCGACGGCCCGCTCCTGCCATTCGGCTTCGAGTTCGGCGAGGGGATGATCCTGCTTCGGTTGCCGGGTGGCCAGCACTGCGACCTGCCGGGCCGCCGGCGTGTCGGGGAGGCCTTGGTCTTGGCGCCAGGTTTCGAGCTGGTGCCGGCGGCGGGAGAACGCTTCGATCTGCGGACGGGTGAACCCTTCGATGTCGGCCATCCCGTTGCGGACCGGCTGCCACCGCACCCCCAACCGCTCCGTCAACTCCTGTCCGCAGGACGGCTTCGTGGAGGTACCCGGCGGCCAGCTGATACCGATACAACAGCCGGCCGTCCACGGTCCGCCATACCCCATCGGTGCCTTTGACTTTGTTGGCGACCACCACATGAGTGTGGAGTTGGGGGTCGTCGGCGCGGGAAGTGAACTCGGTGAACGACGCCGCCACATACCCCGACGTTGGGATCGGCCAGGTCACCACCCGAAACCTTGGATTCCCCTGGTCGTCGAGGATCGGGTCGCCGTTCTCGTCGAGGAGCGGGGTTTTGGAGGCGCCTCGGGTTGATGACGCGACCGACTCCAAATACCCCAACGCCTGGGAGGTAGCCTCCTCGAACGCCTCCAACACCTCGCGACGGGTGTCGGGATCGCCGAGGGCCCAGAGCAGTGACACCGACTTGTCCGCTGAGAAGGTCACATCCCACGCCGCCACCCCATCGCTGACGCAAGCTCCGACCCAACTGTTCACCGGTGGCGGGGTGTTGACCGTCGAACAGGCGAACCAAACCCTCCGCGGTCACCGGCCTCCAAAGGCCCAGCTCGGTGGCGCCGTTGCCGCGCCACTTCCCGGTGGCGGTACCACCCCGCAGGTAGTAGTCCTCCCCGGGTGAGATCTCCCCCAACTTGCGCAGGTAATAGTCCTTGGCGGCCTTGGCCAAACTCAACACCGCCCACCCCCACGAGCGGTAGCTGGTATACATGGAGCAACTCGTTGCAGATGCGTGTGTCGAACAAGACGATCGGTCGAGAGGGCAGCAACCTGGGTGGAGGCGGCATGGTTGATGCGATGGGGGTCTCGATGGATCGTGGCTGTTGCGGATCGGGTGGTCTCTGGTTCAGGGGCTTTTGAGGAGCCGAGATGGTGGTCGGTGGTTGCTTCGAACGGTTCGTGATCCGAGTCCGGCATCGTCGCCGGCCGCGTCTCGGAGAACGAGATCCCCGGGCCCGACCCAACGCCGGCCACACCTGCGATGCGGTTCCGATCTTCGCTGTTATCGACGCTGCCAACAGGTTCCATGTCGGCTACTAGACACGACCACCCTTTCAGCAGAGTGTCAGTAGCCCTGTCAGGAACCCTCCAACCTGATCGCCGACCATCTCATAGTTGCCCGTTTTGCACCGATCTCGAACATCTCCAAAAAGGCACTCTGAGCAGGGGAAACAACCGAAATAGAATCCGAATGAAAGGGCTGCTGACACTCAAATAACATCCAAATAACAGGGTCCCAACCCAAAGTTGGGGAATGAACAACCTCGAACCGCTGCTCTCAGCCCAACAACTCGCCGACTACCTCGAAGTCCCCATCGCAACCATCTACGCCTGGCGCCACCGCGGAGAAGGACCCCCCGGCTTCCGGGTGGGAAGGCATATTCGCTACCGATGGGCCGACGTCGAGCTTTGGATCAGAGGCCGGATCAGCGAACGCACTGGCTGACCCCGCAGGATTCACCTACCTAGGCTCGAGCTCAGCAGCTCCTTCCTGGAACAGCTTCTCCAACAGTGCTCGCGTCGTGTCGAAGGCATCGGGGAAGAGGTGCCCGTAGCGATCAAGCGTGACCCGTGCGGATCCATGTCCGGCGTGCGTCTGAACCTGCAGGGCCGGCGCCCCCGCAGCGATAAGGAAAGCAACGGACGTATGTCGAAGATCGTGGGGAGTGACACTCTCGAGCCCAGCCCGGGAAAGGGCCGGTTGCCAGTACCGGCGGTTGAAATTCGACCTGCGCAGCGGACGGCCCTGCGATGAAGTGAACACCAGCGTCTCTTGGTCGTCCGGAACTCCTGAGAGGTGCCGGACCAATCGATCGACCACGCCGGGAGGCAGGGCGACTGTTCGCGCCCGCTCAGTCTTCGTACCCTTGAACAGGAACCCGCCGCCCGGCTTTTCGACGAGGGAGCGAGACACGATCAGCCTTCCCCGCGCGACGTCGACGTCACGGCGACGCAGCGCCACAGCTTCCCCCCAACGCAATCCACCGAACGCCATCACCAGGACGAGGGCGTCGTAATCCGGCGCTAGCGCGTCGGCCAACCGGGCCACCTCGGCGGGAGTGAGGTACCGCTCGCGCTTGGGTGGTTCGGGCAGGGTGATCCCTTCCGATGGGTTCTTGGCGATGTAGCCGTTCCGCATAGCCACCCGGAGGACCGCGGTGATGACCCTGAAGGCCTGGCGGCGCCTTGACAGTGACAATGGAAGCTCTGCCAACCATTCAGCCAGCCCAAGGTTGTCAATGTCGCCGACGGGTACGGCGCCCCATCGTGGTAGCACGTGAACGTCCAACAACGATCGGTACCCAGCGAGCGTGTTCGGCGATTTGTCCCGCAGGGTGCGGAACCATCGCTCCGCCAACCTGTCGAAGGTGGTCAGCGCTCGTTTCGGATCGGTGTAGGAGCCGCTGATCAGATCTGCGATGACGTTCTCGAGAAACCAGTCGGCCGCGGCCTTGGTCGGGAAGCCGGCCTTGGTCTGCCGTTGCCCGGCCGGATCCTTCCAGACCGCTCGCCAGGCGATGTTGTTGCGGCTGGCGCTCTTCGTGGGATCCTTCTTGTACTTGTACGTGTGACTCACGGTCGGATTGTAGAAGTGAGCACTTTTCGAGCACAAACAGGGCACAGAAAGTTGTGTCTAGCTGGGGTTATGTTAGGTCTGAAAAACCTGGGGTCGGCAGTTCGATTCTGCCCCTGGCCACCCATTGACGGTCTTCGATGCTTCACTTCGCATGGCGGGCTAGCTCAGTGTCCGCCACCGAGGTCAGATCGACCACGAGGGCTGACCCGATGCGTTTCTGAGCGTCGATATGGTGTCGCGCCCGGCGTGGTTAGGGGCTCAAAAGTGTGCGCCACGGCGCGGAAGCCCAACACTCCCCATGGGTCAACTGTCACCTCACCAAGGAGTCTCACCGGTGGTTGGCGAGTAGGTTGCAGTGAAAACCCCGCCGGGTGGGCGGGGCCGGTGAAGATCCCGTCGGTGAGAGGATAGGTACCGACGGTGGACTCGTTGTACTCAACGTCGAGGCGGTCGGCGGGCACGTCCAGGTGACCGTTTCTTCCACCAGTCCGGGACTGTCCCGTCCAAGTTCCCACAAACTCGAAACGGTGACGGCAGTAAGAGTCTGCGGACGGTCCCCTCCTTGTCGGAGTCTGGAAACTGCTCAGTCTCGTATTGCGTGCCGCACGGTCACTTCGCCGTATCCGAGCGCCTCGCAGTTTCGCCGTCTTCGCTGGCAATATCCTGAGACGTCAAGTGGTTGTCGAGAACCTGGTAGTCGTAGGAGGTCGCCCAGTCGAGCGACCCGGGGTCGATTATTCGACCCGTGGTGAACTCACTGACTGCCGTTCCGGTGCCGGGCGGCAGGGTTGCAGCAGTTGTTGTCTGGTTCGGGATAGAGGTTTCCTCACTGCTGTCGTCCGGGGGAAAGGTCGCAGAATTGGTTCCGTTGGTGGTGGAGGATGCACAGGGGTCGGGTGCGCCGGGCGCAAGATCGAATTCGAGCAGCGACACACGGACCGCCGGCTGCTGCGTTGTCCTTCTGCTCACCGGAGACGAGACCGGCGATCACGACCCACAGCAGGATGATGACCACGATGACGGCAGCGCCCATGAACATCATCGCCAGCGTCTGCACGGTCTCCGGCCCGGCCCCGAGCCTGACGAGGAACCTGCCGATGACTCTCCAAAACGTCGACACTTTCGGGCCGCTCCAGGACGTGCCGTCGAACCAGCGATACTTTTCGTCGTCCACGGCATCGTCAGAACTAGGCAGCTGGTAGTAGCCCGGTTTCGAGTAATCCTCCAGCGGCCGATACGGGCCTCTATCAAGCTCCGACTTCGCCATCGTCACAGCCTCCTTGGGTACTGCGACCACCCTTCACCGAACCCGACACCAGCTCCTGCGCAGCCACCACCATCCTCGGCACCTCGAGCTCCCAGGTCCAGAGGCCAACGACCCCTGAGTGTTCGGCAACTCCAGTCGGATCCTGGCGGAGTGTTCCGTACCTGATCACGGCCCATTTCCGATGTCGACCTGGGACGGATCGGCCCTCGATAGAGGCATAGGCCCCTGGTCGGGGAGATCGCTGATCCAGCATGATTGCCAAGAACCGCATATCGCGGGTCTTAGGCCGCCGCGGCGGAGGAGGGGTTCGAAATGAGAGGCAAAACAGCCGGATCGACCTGGTTGGGTTTGGGGATCTTGTTGATCGCCGCCGGCCTGGTGTTCCTATTGGTCATCATCCCGGGCATGGCCCAGTTCCCGGACGACGTGGATTCGGCCCGGGCCTATGAGGGCGAACTGAGTGTGATGCTCAACGCCGAGGCGCTGGCCAGTATGGATCTGGCGAACATCTTCTTGCGTGACGTTCCTGTGACAATCGATCGACAGGTCAAAACCCTGGAGGTCGACGGCGAGAAGGCTCTGGTCAGCGACGTAGCTGTGATGTCGGGCCCGGCCGGTCCGCTTCAGCAGGCAGAGGACATCTACTCGATCGACCGCAAGACAATGTTGCACATTGACAACTTCACCGACGACGCTCGGGTGACTGACCGGGAAGGCCTCGTAGTGGGGTTCCCGATTGGTACTGAGGACGCTGCCTACATTGGCTGGAACGGAGACACGGGCGAGACCAACACCCTGAGCTTCGTACAAGAAGAAGAGCACGAAGGTCTCGACACCTACTTCTTCACAGCCGCCTCGGGACCTGATCTGATCACCGATCCGGAGCTCCTGTCGCAGTTCCCAGCGGCACTTCCCAAGGCCGTCATCGAAGGACTGGTCCCGGCTCTTGGCTTGCCTGACGAGATGATGGCCGTGCTCGGACAGGCGCTTCCCCTGCTCCCCGACCCGATCCCCCTGGCCTACACCTACTCCTATGAGACCCAGTATTGGGTCGAACCCGACTCGGGCGTGCTCATCGACTACAACAAGATGGAGTCGCGGTCGGTGGCATTGAATGTCGGTGAGGTCCAGCCATTGGCCGAGGTGATGCACCTCGAGTATGCGCAAACTGCGGCCTCGGTTGCAGACGCGGTGGCCGACGCCGAGGATGCCAAAGGTCAGCTCTTCTGGCTCGGCACGGTCCTGCCTTACGCGTTGATCGTCTTGGGCGCCATCTTTGCGCTGCTCGGCATCATCGCCTTCACGAGGAAACCGGCCGGCACGGCCTAGCGGGTATTTGATGCCTCTTGTTTGCCCCCTCCCGCCGGCGGGAGGGGGTGAGGGGGAGGGTGGAGAAGGGCTATCCGCAGTCCGCCATCCGCTACCCGCCAGCTCATACCCTGAACTCCGTGACCTGCTGGCTTGATGCTTGACGCTTGCTGCTTGCTGCTTGCTGCTTCGTTCCTCGTTCCTCGTGACGTGAAACCCGAAACCTGAAACCTGAAACCGGTCCTACTTCCTCTTCCGCTGCAGCAGCCTTCCCACCGTTTCCCGTTCAACCAGCGGTTCGACCGGCTCGGGTGGTTCCTCTTCGACTGGTTCCTCTCCGGCCCGCTGAGCGGATCGGCGAGTGACGGCCCCGGTCAAGACCAGCCTGCGCAGAGTCACGTCGGCCATGAACAACAGCAGGGCGGCGCCGGCCAACCACGGCCACACGACCCGGCGGGCTTTTCCCGTCACCGGAGCCGGATCGAACACCGCGGCCACCTCGGGGTCGACCCGACCGCCGGTCAGAGAAGCGATATCGGAGCTGAGCCGCTCATCCGGGTCGCGGAACGAGAACTCCTCCGCATAGCTGGACACGGCGCCGGAACTGCCCGATGCCAGAGTCGTGCCGGCATTCTCCACCGACACGGCCACCCAGTACGCCCCCGAATCGGATACCCGAACCTGTCCGCTGAACTCTGACCCGCTGGTGCGACGCAACGGAACCATTCTGGACGTCGCCATCGGGACTGCGCACCGTCGCCACTGCCGCCGCATCCAGCGGCACATCACCGGCGTCGAAACCGACCGTGAGAAGGCCCCCGGATACGTCGACATCTGGAGGAGTCTCCCGGCCGGCGGGAAGAACGTCCCCAACGACCTTGCCCCAGAAGTCGACGTATCCCTCCCAGGGAAGCCAGTCGGCCGACCAACGAGCGGTCGCATCGGAGGTCCAGGCGCTGACCCTGCCGAGGCCCCTTTGCCATGAGGCCAGCAGCGGATCGTCTTCCCCGATCAGCAACGGCAGTTGGGCGGTGGCTTTTGACCGGGTGAGAACGTACCCGAAAAGCGGTGGGGTAGCTTCAAGGTCGGTTGTGACCTGAGATCGGTTCCCCAAGATCGGAACGAAAGATCCCTCCTGGGCCAGAGAGCGGGCCACCGTCAAGGTCTCCTCGACGAAGATCTCGGGGATGGCTCCCAGATCCCGCCCTTCGTAGTAGCGGCCCCCACCCAGTTGGGCCATCCGCTGCAGTGTGGTCCCGGCCCCCTCTCCCGTACCGACCACCGACAAGGTGATGCCGCTGTCGGCGATCTCTCCGGCGATGGGAAGCAGATTGGCCTCATTGGGGTCCCAACCGTCCGTGAACAGAACGATGTGCCGCAGCTCCTCTTGAGCACCTTGCAGCTGAGTTAGTGCTTCCCGCAACCCGGTGGCGATCTCGGTGTCACCCTGAGGGGTCAGAGTGCCGAGAGCCGTTTCGGCTGAAGCGGCGTCGGGTTTGGGGCCGAGGGGGATCGCCCAATTGGTTCCCGAACTGAACGCCAGCACCCCGACCCGGTCCTGGCCGGTGAGCGCCTCGATAGCTGCTGCGGCACCGGCCCGAGAGATGTCGGTCTTGTTGATGCCCCCCTCGACGAAATTGTCGCCCCGCGCATGACAAGCACCCATCGAGCCCGAGGTATCGATGACCAGTACCTCGGCCACCTTCTGGCGCCGCACCAGATCATCTGGATTGCTGTTGACCGGGAGAAGCTCCTCAAAAGCGGTGTTCTCGTAGCGGCCGAGACCGAAAGCCTGGTCGCCGCCCACCACCACCAAGCCCCGCCCCAGGTCTTCGACATAAGAAGCCAACCGTTCGGCATCGGTGGCCGGCGGTGCCGGCAGGTTGACCAGGACCACTGCGTCATAGGACAGCAGGGCGTTGTCCGACGGAATCGAAGCCAACAGGTCTACCTCCAAACCGCCCGCCTGCAGTCCCAGAATCAGGTCACCGGCCTCACCTAGTTTCCCCTCGATGACGGCCACCTGGGCAGGACCCAGGACCCGCACCAAACCCTCGGCAACGTCGTTCTCGACCCGGGTATCGAAGGACGCGACGACCCGGGCGCCCACCCGAAGGAATCCGGACTCGAGGGCCGGATACTCGATGGTGAATTCGTTACGCCCGACCTGCAACTGGACGTCCAGCACATCGACTTCGCCATCGCCGGCCTGGACGAGCAGCTCAGCCGGACCTTCGGCGTTCGCCCGAACAACGATCGTCGCCTGGATGTTCTCGCCCACCCGGGCCGTAGAGGGCACTCGCACGCCTTCAGCGACGGCATCCGGTCCGCGGCCCGTGACCGAGGGCACAACATCAACGGCGATCCCCTGCTCGGCCAGGTCGGCAGCCGCGGCGCGGGCGTCACCTTCGGTTTCCACGCCATCGGTGAACAGCACGATTCGTCGAGAACCTTCGGTGGGGAGGAGAACCGCGGCGGAGCGCAGCGCCCCGGCCAGGTCAGTAGCACCGTCCTTGACGGTGGTGCGGACGGGCTCCGGGCGGCGGTCCTGAGCAAGGGCGGTATCCACTTTGAGCTCTTCACCAAAGATCGCGACGCCCGTCACGTCTCCGGGACGAGACTCCGCGAGAGCCTCCGCCACGAAAGCTTCTTGCCCGATACGAGCTGCGGAGGGGACGGAAGCAGAACGATCCAGAACGAATAGCACCGTCCTCTCGGGAACGTCCAGGGCGAAGGTGGGTTGGGCAGCCGACAGAATCACCAGAGCCAAGGTTCCCAGGCGCGCGGCGGTGGCCCACCGGTGTTGCCGGGCGGGAACGGTCGGCGTCCCGGCCTTCGCCAGCAGCAACACAGCCGCCACGGCCGGAATCAGAAGGACCAACCACCACGGATCCTCGAAGGTGGGCCAGCTCATCGGCGAGTCCCCGTCGTCGGCCGGACCCGGCGGAAACGGGGGCGGGGGGCACCGTGGCCGATCCACCACTCGACTATCAAGAGCAAAAGGAGAGCCGAGATCAGCAAGGGGGCCCATTCCTTGACGACGGCCGTCGATTCGGCGGCGGCCAGGGCCATCGGTTCAGTCTCGATCACTCTCGAGGTTCCAGCCGACTCTGCTGCCACGAATTTTCTGACAGCGATGGGACCAGGCCGCACGGCTCCATCCTCGGCGTGATAGGTCACCCGGTAGACACCGGGACTGCCCGTGTCTACAAAAAGGGCCGCATCGGCGGAAGGGATGATCGTCGAGCCCGACGGCAAGGCCACCCGGGTCTCCCAGTCCGTCGGGGGTGCGAGCGCGATCGGAGTCCCGGCCGGCTCGGGGGTCAGCGAGGCCTCCTCGGCACCGCCCAGCAATTGCAGGATGCGAGTACCAAGAACCGGGAAGGCGACCTGAACGGGAAGGTTGGACTGAGTGAGATCGAAGGTGAAGTACACCGTTCGCTTGCCGTCGATCTCGCCCAGCAAGATGAGGGGTACTTCACCGGCTTTAACGAGAGGCAACCACCCTGGTGCATCAACAATGTCGGCCTCCCCAATGGCGAGCGACGAAAGGTCCACGTCGTCGAGCAACGGTTCGCCCGGGCGTTGGAAGCTGGCAGCGGTGTTCTGAATCGTTCCGGTGACGGTCACCCCGGCCGGAGGAACGGAGGGTCGAATCAGCCAGGCAGGAGCGGGAAGGTCGATAGCCGGTTCACCGTCAATGACGATCACGTCCGGGGCTTGACCAGCGGCGGGGACAAACCCGGCAGCCGAGGCGATCAACGCCTCCATGAAGATCGACCCGTCCCCGATGGTGGCCACCGCCCGGGCCGGCCCGGTCCCGATCACCAGGTAGGCAATGTCATCGAGTGCCAACCCATCGTCGAGCGGCTCACCGGATTCGTCTTGCAGAGTTGCCCGTACCTCCAAACCGGGTTCGGCATCTATCCGCATCCCGTCCCGGGCCCGGCCGCCCGCCACGATCGACAGCGGGACTGTGATGGCCGGCTGTGATCCGGCTGAGACTCTGAGCGTTACCTCACGGTCGGTCTCACCAAAGTTGGAGACCTCCACGAAGAGACGCACGCGACCGTCGTCGGCCGCCTCACCGCTGAACGCCGTGATGGCCAGATTGTCCTCAGACCCGGCAAAGAGAAGATGGTCGGCGCCGATGACAGGTTCCTCGAGGGTGGAGAGCTCGGGGATGCCTCCGTCGGAGAAGAGCAAGATCCGCGTGGGTCGATCGGGTGTTGCAAGGCTCCGGGCCACGGCCAAGGCGGCGGGCAGGTCCTCCCTACCACCGTTGGGAACGAGGCCGGCCACCGTGTCCCGCAGTTCGGCGGGGTCACGGGCCAGTGCCGTTAGGACGACCGGTTGGGGTCCAGCTTCCACTATCGAAACGACGTTGGTCGAAGACGCATCCGCGAGCAGACCGAGAGCGCGTTCTTTGGCTTCCTCCAATCGGTCGCCCATCGCCATCGAACCGGAAGTGTCGATCACAAACACGGTGTGGGGACCCAGAAGAGATGCCTCCCGCAGGAAGGGACGGGCCAGCAACAACACGAACAATGCCAAAGCAATCAGCTGGGCGATCAGCAGCGGGGTGATCTTCAATCGCTGCCAGGGAACCGCTGAGGTGACCGCTACCCCGGCCCGCTCCCACAACATCACGCTCGACACTTCCTGGCGGTGTCGCCGAGTACGCAGCATGTACAGAGCAATCAACGGAATGGCCAGTGCGGCGAGGGCCAGGGCCGCCGGAGCCAGAAAGTTCATCGCACGGCCTCGACGGCAGCCAGCGCCGACAAAGTGCGCTCGGCCGCTCCCGGTTCGGCGGGGACAAGGACGTAGTCCAGACCGGCCCGGCGAGCCCGGGCGGCTGCCCCGGCCAGAAAAGAATCCCGGGCTTTGCGGTACGCGGCCAGCGCGTCGGACGAGGTCGACAGATCAACTACTTGTTGGCTTTCGGAGTCGACGAGGCGCAGGTCGCCTGAAAGGTCCGGCTCGAGTTCATCGGGGGCGAGCACATGAAGCACGGTCCCCGAGCCGAAAGTGCCAATGGCATCCATGGTCTTCTCCCAGGCCGGGTCCAGCAGATCGGAAACCAACACAATGGGCCCCCGCACTGTGGCATTGCCGATCAGGCTGTGGACTGCCGGGGTCAACGTTCCGGCGCCACCCGGAGCCAAAGTCTCGAGCCAAGACTCCAAGACCGGCCACCCAGATAGGTGGCGACTGGGGGGACCGGTCGCAAACGAACGACCATCGTTTCCCGGAACCTGGATCGGGTAGACCCGATCCCCGCCCGCCAGGGCCAGAAACGACATGACGGCGGCCAGCTCCTGGGCGACCCGGAACTTGGCACCAAACCCCATCGAAGCGGACGTGTCGATGACCAAGCGCAGCGGCAGCTCGTCCTCAGCTTCGAAGAGGCGCACCATCACAACACCCAAGCGGGCCCGAAGGTTGTGATCGATCCGCCGAAAGTCGTCCCCCGGGACATACTCCCGGTAGTCGGCGAAGTCGATGCTCTCTCCGATTTGTTTCGACGCGTGGCGTCCCGCCCACTTGCCCCGTACCCGGCCCCGGGTCCGAAGCGAGAGTCGCTCCAGCCGGGCTCGCAACTCCGGAGAGAGGAGCACGCAGTGGCCTCCTACTCTTCGGACGCCGGGCGGGGATGGGCCTCGAGAATGGACCCGATGAGGTCGTCCGGGGTGACCCCGTCGGCCGCGGCCTCGTACCCCAGCACCAATCGATGCCGGAGGGCGGCGCGGGCAACGCCTTGCACATCCTCCCCGGCCAAGTTGGGTCGTCCGTCCAGCAGGGCTAGAGCCTTCCCGCCCAGGATCATCGCCTGGGCGCCCCGCGGGCTGGCGCCGTAGCGGACGTAGGTTCGCACCAGGTCCGGGGCGGCCTCATTGTCGGGATGGGTGGCCGCCACCAGCGTCGCCGAGTAGCGCAGAACATGAGCCGCGGCCGGAACTTCTCGGACCATCGTGCTCATCTCGAGCAGCGTTGGTCCGTCGACGGCGGGCTCCGGTTCGGCATCCAGACGGGTGGTGGTCCGTTGGAGAATCTCCACAATGTCGTCGGTGGAAGGAAAGGGAACCAGCGCCTTGAAGAGGAACCGGTCGAGTTGTGCCTCAGGGAGGGGATACGTGCCTTCCATCTCGATGGGGTTCTGGGTGGCCATGACAAAGAAGGGCCGGGGCAGGGCGTGGGTCACTCCCCCCAGGGTCACATGGCGCTCCTGCATCGCCTCCAACAGCGCCGATTGCGTTTTGGGAGTCGCCCGGTTCACTTCGTCGGCCAGGACCAGGTTGGCGAAGAGGGGGCCGCGGTGGAACTCAAACCGGCCTTCCTGGAGGATGTTTGTGCCCAGGATGTCCGCAGGCATCAGATCGGGAGTGAACTGAACCCGGCCAAAAGCGACATCGAGCACTCCTCCCAGGGTCTGCAAAAGGCGGGTCTTGCCGAGTCCCGGAACACCTTCCAAGAGGACGTGTCCCTCACAGAGGACGGCCAGCAGGACGGTATCGACGAGATCGGTTTGACCGACGATGACCTTGCCCACTTCGCGGCGGATGCTCTCAACGGTTGACGCGAATTGATCGGGTGTCATGGCTCCAGCTTCGTGAAATAGTCGCGGACGATGTTCTGTAGGTCGGTGGGAATGGTCATGTGGTCAAGGGCATCAAGAGCTTGGCTGGTGTACTCGGTGTGCCGGTCGGCGTACGAAAGAGTTGGCAGGTTGCGGAGGCCAAAGCCCTCCGCTTGTCCAACGACTTGGCCGGGATCATTGCCTTCGAGATCAACCTTCACTTCATCGCCCAGATTGAAGTCAACGGGATCGAACACATCAGTACGACCGACCGGAGCGAACGGGTCATTGTCTCCTTGTCCAGGATTCACACTGCCGGTCCCAACCCCGCCTTGGCCGGGGGTGCCTGAGCCGCCCCCACCCGAGACATTGCCGCCGGAGACCTGGCCCTGGCCTTGACCCGAGCCTTGCCCTTGGCCCTGCCCTTGGCCCTGCCCTTGGCCCTGACCTTGGCCTTGTCCTTGTCCTTGGCCGTCGCCCTGCCCTTGCTGGGCGTTGTTGAGACTGTCCTGGGCATCGCGGAGGGCTGTTTGCGCACTGGCGGTGGCTTCCCCGGCGGCAATTTGCGCCTGGGCATCGGATACCGCGGCGGCCGCCGCGTCAAGGTTGAAGGAAGGATCCTGACCTGCTTCGAGGGCGTCGGCCGCCATCGCTAGTTGTTCGGCGAGGGTTCCGTCGGCTTCGGCGGTGGCCGCCAGTTCGTCGAGTCGGGCCGCGGCGGCCGCCGCCTGCTCGGGGGTAAGTGAAGCAGCAGTTGCGGCCAGCTGTTGTAGCTGTTCGGCCAGGTCGGAACCGTTCGCCAGGGGCTGTCGGTCGATCTCCCGATCGAGGGCCGCCATTGTGGTCTTGCGAGCGAGCAAAGAAGGATCAGCCTGTTGCGCCAACTGCTCTCTGGCTTCGCCAAGGCGAGCTATCGCCTGCTCGAGGTCTTCAGCCTCCCGCAGCTCTTCGATGAGAGCTTCCAGCTGTTCCTGGAGCTCGGGGGTGAGTTCTTCGGCCTGCTCTTCGAGAGTGTCGGCAGCGTCTTCGATAAGCGTTTCATCGATCCGGCGTTGTTCGACCACTGCGTCGGCCGGGGAAGGGACGAGAGCCAAGACCAGGGCGGCGGCGAGGCCCAGCACGGCGAGGGGTACGAGTGGCCCGGCCGGCCAAACACCTTCGAAACCCGAGAGCGGCCGGTTGGTTGCCCATTGCCCTGCTTCCTTGATCTGGCGTTCCTCCGGCTCGGTCAATCCGGATCTGCCGGTCAACTCGAGGGCCGTCGAGACCCGGTCGAAACCCCCCATTCGCTGGTCGGTCTCAATCGCCGATCGGGTCAGAGAGGGGCGCGCCATCATCGACCACGCGAGGGCAGCCAGCCATCCAGCGACCAGGACCGCTAGGGCAGCCGGCTCTACCCACGGAGCCGCAACATACCGGGCGATACCGATCACCGCCGCGGCCAGCACGGCGACGACGGCCGTGACCACGACCAATCGTTCGGTCAAGTCCATCAGCAGCAACCGCCGCCGGGCCCCGGCAATCAGGATGCGGACCGGTTCAGGCAGCAGCATCGGCCGGCTCCTTCTTCCTGGGCAACCGGAGCCGCATGCGAGTCTTGCGATACGGCACCGCCACGTGACGAGTCGCTCTCCACAGAACCAGCGCCGAAAGGAGGGAGGCCGCGATCAGAGATCGAACCCACAACGGTCCCCGGTTCGGAGGCCCATTGGCATTGCCTCCGAAGAATGGTTCCTCAAACGCGACACCACCGAACCCCTGCTCAATGAACCTCGCCCCGAAAGGCACCCCGCCAAAATCGTTGAATACTCGACTGCCCCACTGGCGCCGGCTGAGGAGGGTGTCGATGGTATCGAATGGGGTGTTGAGCACCATGAATTCATTCGTGTCGTCGAGCGGTTCGTCGACGGCCGACGCCAAGGCAATGTAGGGATTGAGCCAGGCCGTGTACAGCTCTCTCCCTTGCGGGCCCCATGTGTCATTGCGACTGGGAGCGAAGAAGTACACCTCACCTATCAGCGCCAGGGCGGTAACGGCCGCGATGGCGAAGGTCCACAGGTACGCCCCCGCGACGGCCCCCCGCGTCGACTTGGCTCGCGCCGATACCCACACAGAAAGGCTGCCGATCAGAATGGATGTGGCAGCTATCACGGCCACGGCTATCAACACATCGAGAAAGCTGACTCCCCCGAAGAGCATCGGGACCAGCATGATCGGAGCGACGGAGACCAGTAACAACAGCTGATAGGCGAGGGACGATCCCAGCTTGCCCAAGACGATCTGGCGTGGTTTCAGCTGACTGACCTGGAGCAGCGGGAGAGTGAGCCGCTCGCGTTCGCCGACTACCGACAGGGCGGCGATGCCCGGCACGACCAGCAGCATGGCCGACAGCAGCAGGAGACTGACGAGTTCGAACATGATCTGACCAAGGGACGAACTGATCAGTAGGGGCGAGATGCCACCGAAGAACCCGGTGTTCCCAGCCCAGGCGCGGGCGGCCAGGTAGATCAAGTATCCGATGCCGATAACGAGCACGATCCACAATGTCAGGAAGGTCACGGCTCGTTTGCGCCGGAAGCGTTCTTTGATCTCTCGCATGGTCACCGGGTTCAGCTTCATGAGCCTTCCTCCTCGGTGAGTTGCAGGAAGAGTTCTTCGAGACCGGCGGTGTCAACCCGCCAGTCCCACACCGAGATGTCTCCGCTCACCAACTGCCGGAGCAGTTCGGCCAAGCGATCGTCCCCGACATCGGCGGTGAACCAGAGATGGTCGTGTTCGAGGTGAAGCTCGATCGTATCCTCAGCCTCGCGCAACCGGTCTTCAGCCGCCAGCAGCTGGTCGGGCGGGGTCCGCAGGGTCACCCGGCGATTCCCAATAAGTGCCGAGCGGATCTCTTCCATCGTTCCCTGGGCCTTGACGGAGCCCCGATCGACGATGGCCATGTGCGAGCAGACTCCCTCGAGCTCTGAAAGGATGTGAGATGAAATCAGCACGGTCTTCCCCATCCTGCCGAGCTCGGCGATCAGCTCCCGAAGTTGGACCCGGGCGCGCGGATCGAGTCCGGAGGCGGGTTCGTCGAGCACGAGGACCTGGGGGTCATGGACCAGTGCCCGAGCCAGCGAGAGCCGCTGTTTCATGCCGCGCGACAGGCTGTTGACATCTGCATCGGCCTTCTCTTCCAGGTCTACCAAGGCCAGGAGATCGGTTACCACCACCGGTCGCGCCTCCGATCGCAAACCATGGGCAGTGGCAAAGAAATCGAGATACTCGCGAACGATCAACCCGTCGTAGACCCCGAAGAAATCGGGCATGTAGCCGAGGATCTTCCGTACGGCCCGCGGGTCTTGCTCGGGGTCGTGCCCGGCGACGCTTACTTTGCCACCATCGCGAGCCAGGAGGGTGCTGATGACCTCCATCGACGTGGTCTTGCCGGCCCCATTCGGTCCGATCAATCCGGTGATCGATCCTTCGGCAATCGACAGATTGGCGTCCGCTAGAGCCGTCACCGACCCGTACTTCTTGGTTACACCGTCGAACTCGATGATCATGACGACCCCACCGCCAAGGTGATCCCACCAGTCGGGAGATCGAGATCGTTGAATTCGGCCTGGGCCAGCACGATCCGGACCATCACTTCGTCGGTTGGCGAGACGTAGGAACCCACGGGGAAACCGCCGGGCCATGAGTACTCGTCGAAACTACCCGTGTCCCAGTTGTAGATCTCGAGAAGTTCCACGCCGGGGAGATGCCCGCCCCGGTGCTTGATCGTGGCCTCGCCCTCCGTGCCGTCGGCTACCCGGAACCGCAGCTCAACCGCATCGGCACCACTGGCGTACACAAAACCCGGATAGGAGTCCACAAAATTGGCTCCGACTATCCGCACGATTTCCCCGACGCCGTTGACGTTCCCGGCGAAGGCTGGAACATCGAGAGGAACCACCACGAGGGCCGGGCCCCGCGCCGTCTCCCGGTACTCATCGACGGCCACTTCCACCACCAGATCATCGGTGTACCCGAAGAAGTAGGGTCCGCTCTGCAAAACTCGGGCCTCCTGGCGAGACATCGTTTCGGAGAGCGGCCACACCCGTTGCCACGGGTCCGGGCCACTTCCCGACCAATCCCAGTTGCCACTGCGACATCACCGCATCGGCGATCATGCCCCCGCCTTCAAAGAAATCGGCGCGCGGCCGCAGGGTGGTGCGAACCCGACTGACCTGGATCCAGCGGCCCGGAGGCAGCTTGGGCCGACGTGCCGTCTCCGATCCCCCACGCCCAGAAGCTGATATCTCCGTCGTTGTGCAGCGTGGCGGTGAGGTTGTTGCCATCCATTTCCACGTCGGCGCGCAGAGCGATTGGGTCCGGATTCCAGCTGGCACTGGCGCTGGCCGCTCCGAGATTGGGGAGATCGAAGCTCAGACGGGTGCCCCCATCAGGGGCCGCCGCCACCCGAGCTTCCAGACGGCTGCCCTGTCCGAACATCATCGAAAAATCCAGCGGGGCAATGCTCCACCCCGCTGGAACGTCGAGGGTGTGTTCGCCTTCGCCGCCGGCCGCCACGATCAAGGTAGAAAGGGCCCGGATGTTGTCATCGTCCTGAACGACGATCGAAGCATGCGTAACGATCCGGTCGTCAAGTTGTGATCGGCCGGCGACCCACAGGGCAGCCAGCATCATGGCGCTCACTGCCGGGATGGTGACCCAGGCCAGCTCACGGCGCTGGAAACGGCGCAGGATCATGAAGTTGACCGGACCAACCAAGATCACATAGATGGCCAAAGCGGCCAAGAGCCAGGGAATACCGGGAGTGGCCGTATCTCCCCCGGCCGAGGCGGCCTCGACCATCTGGAACCCAAATCCTTCGTCAAATTGATTGGTCGAAAGACTCAGCGGTGGGACATCACGAATGACGCGGCTCCAGTCGGAGACACTGGCCGGATCATCGACCACGACCAGTTCCCCGTTGCCGAGGGGTGCAACGGTTGTCTCGCTCGTCAATGCCGTGGCCGGTCCTGGGGAACCTTCGAGCCGCCCGAGATCATCCGCCGATCCCACGATCCGGCCGCCCTGGTGAACCCAATCGCTGGCAGCCGCGAGGACCTCTGGACCAACTCCTGTCAGAGAACCTTTGCCGACCACCAGGTAAGCGAGCGGAGCCAGATCACGGCCCAGTTCTTCGGGAGTCAAATTGAGAACGGTGAGGGGACGGTCGAACGGAACGGTACCGGCGGCGGCCAGCGCAGGTTCAACGACCGGCACCCCAACGACGCCCACCAGGACCTCGTTGGCCTGGTTGAGAACCGCAACGGTTTCCCTCACCAGAGCGATCTTCGGATCCTTCCGCAAACAGCAAGATCGTCGCCCGGCTGTTGTTGCCGGTGGGCGGAATCGCCACAACGTATTCCTTGCTGCTCCCGGCCGGAACTTCGATCGCCGTGAACAGGTTCACGCCACCAATTGACACCTGCATATCGCCGACGAAGAGCACGTCCGCGGCCACCCGCACCGTCAAGCTGGTCGAGTGATACGGCGCCACATAACCCTGGAGGCCGATCGTTGCCTCGACCGTGACGGCTTCCTGGGCGCGCGCCGATGCCGGGACCATGACCAACACGGCCACAAGCGACACGAGAACGCTGATGCGCTTCATCTACCCCCTATGACGCTCGGCAGGGCCGTTCAGTTCCAGCAATCTACCGGCCACTCGACCAGCGAGGCGAGGTGGTTTGATCCTCTCTGTCTGATCAAGGATCTATGATCGCCGTCCCGGGAAAGAGGAGGTCTGAGTGCCCGACCATGAGCAGGACATCGAGACAAAGGACGCCAAGTCCCCAACGGCGAGAGCTCCGTGATGCCGCCGAAGCCGAAAAAGCGATCGCCGACGGGATCGAGGACGCCATCGGCACGCCGGGCAGCATCGAAGAAGAGCAGATGCTCGAAGCCGCCGAGCTCCTCGAGGTCGAGCTACCCGACTAGGAGTCTATTCGCCCGACTCGGGAGCCGCCGTCGGTCCGCCGGCGCCCTTGAGAGCGTCTCCGAACACGGTGACGTAGTGCATCTCCTGGTGATCGCGAGCCAGGTCGAGCAACTCTTCGATAGCGCTCTCCGCGGCCACTCCGACCTGATTGCCTCGCAAGCCTGCGGTCTCGTCCCCGAACTGGCGGGCGCGTCGGATCCCTTCTTTCGCAAAAGCGGGCCCCGGCTCTACCCCGTCATCGAATGGATTCAGCGCCCGGGCGGCCAGCGCAGCATCCTGGAGCCCGCACCCGTACTCGTCCCGAAATCGTGCCTCGGAGGCGGTCCGATCTGCATTGCTCATAGGAATCTCCCTCCCTCTCGGCCCTCCACCATAGGCCCCTCCAGCCAACCAATGCCGGGAAGAGAGCATGGAATCGTCGGCAGTCCTGGCCAACCTTGGGTAGCGTCGGGACTGACTCGAGAGGATCTCCCCCTATGACCGGACAAGCCACGGGCGTCGTGACCTTCCTGTTTACCGATATCGAGGGCTCCACCCGGATTTGGGAACGAGAACCGGAAGCGATGAAAGCCGACCTGGCCCGCCACGACCACCTGCTCACCACGATTATCGAAGATCACCGCGGACATCTGTTCAAACACTCGGGTGATGGTGTCCTGGCCGTGTTCGAGACACCGTCTCAGGCCATGGAGGCAGCCGCCGCCGCCCAGATCGCAATGGTGAACGAGCCGTGGAAGACGGGGTCAGAACTCAGAGCTCGAATGGCAGTCCATACCGGCGAGGCCGAGGAGCGCAATGGTGATTTCTTCGGTTCGGCAGTCAACCGGGCCGCTCGCTTGCTCGATGCAGCCCACGGCGGTCAGGTCCTCGTCTCTGAGTCAGCAGCCGGGCTTGTTCAAGATTCGATGGCCACCGGCACCGTTCTCGTCGATCTTGGAGAACATCGCCTCAAGGACCTTGCCCACGCCGAGCGTATTTACCAGCTATCCCACCGTGATCTCGAGACAGAATTTCCTTCGCTCCGATCGCTGGAGGCACTCCCCAACAACCTGCCGGTCCAGCTCACCAGTTTCGTCGGTAGAGAAAACCAACTGGCGGAGGTCAAGGCGTTACTCGACGACCATCGGCTCGTGACCTTGACCGGGGTAGGCGGGGTAGGCAAGACCCGGCTCGCCCTTCAGGCCGGGGCCGATCTACTGGATGGCTACCGACACGGCGTCTGGCTGGTGGAGCTGGCTCCCCTGACTGAACCGGACCTCCTTGCCAAAACCATCGCCTCGGCACTTTCAATCAGAGAGGACCCCAATCGTCCTATCGCCGACACGCTGGTCGATTACCTCGAAGAACGTCACGCCCTCGTGATCCTCGACAACTGTGAGCATCTGATCGAACCGGTGGCACGCCTGGCCGATCGGTTGCTCCGTTCCTGTCCCCTCCTTCACATTCTTGCCACCAGTCGGGAAGGTCTGGCCATAAGTGGCGAGCGGCTCTGGCAGGTGCCGGTGCTGGCCAGCCCCGGTGAGATCGAAGCTCACGATCGGCTCCCCGGCGTATGAGGCCGTGCAGCTCTTCTTGGACCGCGCCAAAGCCGTCCGGCCCGACTTCGAACTCACGGAAGAGAACGCCGATGCCGTCGCCGAGATTTGTCGCCGATTGGATGGCATTGCCCTGGCCATCGAGCTGGCCGCCGCCCGCCTTCGGGTCTTTTCCGTCCAACAGGTCGCCGACCGACTCGACGATCGGTTCCGGCTCCTCACCGGAGGCAGCCGTACTGCCCTGCCGCGTCAGAGGACGCTGGCCGCCACCATGGATTGGAGTTTTGGGCTGCTCTCCGCGGAAGCTCAGACGCTTCTCCAGAGACTCTCGGTCTTTCAAGGTGGTTTCACCTATGCCGCCGCCGAAGCGGTGTGCAGCAACACTCGAGGTTCCGGAGGCGGACGTCTTGGATCTGCTCACCGAACTCGTCGAGGAATCTCTCCTGTTGGTCGAACAAGGGTTGGAGATGAGATACCGGACGCTGGAGACGGTTCGACAGTACGCGCAGGACAAACTCATCGCCACCGGCGAGGCCGACCAGATCCGACTGTCGCACGCCAAGTTCGTACTGGACATGGCGCAGCGTGGTGAGGCAGGCTTGCTGGGCAAGGACCAGATCCTTGTGGGTGCAAACGCTCCAAGAAGAACGAGGCAACGTGCGGGCCGCGCTGGCCTGGGCCCGCGATGCCGGGCGGTCCGACCTCGGGCTTCAGATCGCCCGTTGGATGGGTCGGTTTTGGTGGCAGCACGGACCTTTCCCCGAAGGTCGCCGCTGGCTGGAGCTGATGCTCTCCGATGGGCCGGAAGAACCATCCACGGACCGGGCCGAAGCCCTCCGCTGGACGGCCATGCTGGCACTTCACCAAGGCGACCTCGACGACGCTGATGTACTGGCCAAACGCGCCTACGACACCTACGACGCGGCGGGGGACGAGACCGGGCTAGGGCTCGGCATGATCGCCATGGCCTTCGTTGCTTCTGGCCGCGGCGACGTTGACGGAGCCGTAGCCAAGTATCAGCAAGCACTCGAGGTCTTCGAAGCCCTCGACGAGCCCTTCTGGGCAAGCATCACCCTGGCCAACCTGGAGTCGATGGTGAGAAGGATGGGCGATCCCGAACGTTCTGCCGAGATTGCCCACAAGATCGTGGCAACTGCCCAGCGCATCAACGATGACCGCCTCGAAGGTCTGGGAAGGTCGGCTCTGGCAGTCCACGCCCTGCGAATCGGAGACCTTGACGAGTTCTGGGCCGAATACCGGCGGAGCCTGGCCTGCTATCGCGATTCGGGGCAGCGGCTCTGGCTGACTCAGGGAACCCTCGGGGTTTCGTGGCCTGCTCTGTCGATGGGTTACACAGATATTGCCGAGGAGTTGATCCGAGAGTTTGATCGCTCCGCCGAGGAATCGCACTACCCGGGGTCCTCAGCATTATTTGCTCTGATGCACGGTCTGGTCGCGCTCTACAAAGGAGACTGGGAGGAAGCGGACAATCGACTGAAATCTGCAATCTCACTGTTCGAGGACGCCGGGATGATGGAAGAAGTGGCCTACATCCCGGCACTTCGGGGCGAGATCGCCCTGGCTCGCCAAGATCTGGACGCTGCCGAACGTTTCGGCAATCAGGTCCTGGCCAGCAGCACGGAGCTGGGAGCTATGGGAAACCAGATCGAGCGCGTTGCGTCTCCTCGGCAAAGTGGCCATCAATCGAGATGAGTTGAAAGAAGCTCGACACTGCCTTACCCGTGCCCTCGGTCAGGCGCACCGAGTCGGAGACTATTTCGAAACGCTGACGACCGCCGAGACCATCGCTCAGTTGTACAGATCGGAAGGACGCTTGGAAGACAGCGCCCGACAATATGCAGCAGCCGACCATCTACGCCACCGGGTGCGCCTGGCCCGCACCAAACTTGCTGAGAACGAGTACGAGACCTCGATGTCGGAACTCCGCCTGAGCTTGGGCGATGAGCTGTTCGGTCGAGCGATTGAAGCCGGAAAAAAGATGTCGCTGGAGGAGCTGGTAGAGAAGTCAATACCAGAAGCAGTCACCAGTAGCCAGTAGTTCCTAGCCACCAGCCACCAGCACCACCAGCTACCAGCTGAAGACCTACCACCGTTGCTGGCTGGAGGCTGTCTAGTTGCTAAACGTGACTGCTACTGCGGGGGCCCAGCGTGAGGCCATCACGCTGTATCGCTCGATTGCCTCTTCCATGTTCCCGGCCTCGAGCGCCTCGATAGACGACCAGATGTCTGCGGAGCTCTCGTCGAGGACCAGATCGCCTTCTGGGAACAACCCGGCTACCCCTCCGTAGTCGAGTTCCACCATGGCGTCTTCGGGGAAATCGTCGAGCCACTCGGCGAGTTCTTCGACATCGTCGGTGACCGACCCCGCAAAGCCGGCTTCCTTGAGGGCATTGAGGGTGCGCTCGAGGCGTTGCGAAGACAGCGTCAACAACGTGCGGTAGCGAAGCCGCAAATGATCGACCATCTGCACGATCTCGCGCTCGTCGGGATCAAAAGCCGAAAACCACCGCAAAGGCACATGCCAGGGCGACGTGAGTATGTGCGACCGTTCGGCCGGCCGCTTCTCGTACAGGCGCTGCAGTTCCTGGCCGGCCAGGCGGGCGTTGGCTTCGGGAACGATCAGGTCGCCGCCGACGTCCCGGTAGGTGTTGTGGAACGCCAGGAGACCCTCCAGCATGCGAAGACGCGGGTGCCGGGGGCATACGTAACGCCGTCCCGACCACTCCGCATGGAGCGCATCCTCGTGCATCGACTCGCCGAGCAAGCCGTACCTTCCGGCCCGCAGGGTCCGGAGGGCACCGGAGTCTGGCGCGGGCTCCTGGGCCGGGAATTTCTCGGCGGCGATGTAAACCCGAAGGAACGATGACGGTGTCATGGATCCGGATGCTAACGAGACACCGTGCAAACCTCCGATCGATTCTGCCGCGCCCCTCGCCATCGGTGCTCCGCCCCCTCAACGGGAAACCCGCCTCCGTTAGACTGCCAGAAGTTCGACCTTCGAAAGGACGCACCCACATGGGCGTATTCTCTCTGGTCGCCGAGACCGGCCACGAGCAGGTTCTCTACGGCCACGATCCGAAGTCCGGTTTGCGGACGATTATCGCAATTCATTCCACAGCCCTCGGTCCCGCTCTCGGCGGGACTCGTTTCTATCCGTACGAAACCGAAGAAGAGGCTCTGCGGGACGCTTTGCGACTCTCACACGGAATGACCTTGAAGGCCGCGGCCGCAGGTCTCGACCTGGGCGGCGGCAAGGCCGTCATCATTGGAGATCCTCGTCGGGACAAGAACGAGCGTCTCTGGCGGGCCTACGGCCGCATGGTTGACTCCCTCAACGGCCGTTACATCACCGCCGAGGATGTGGGCAGCACCGCGCTTGATCTGGCCATGGTTCGCCGCGAGACCCGATGGGCGTCGGGCGTGCCGATGGAAGAAGGCGGATCGGGCGACCCGTCTCCCGCCACCGCCATCGGTCTGCTGGCGGCTGTGAAAGCAATCGCCGAATTCCTCTGGGGTTCGGCCGACCTGGCCGGGCGGCGGGTTGCCGTCCAGGGAGTTGGGAAGGTTGGGTACTACTTCACCCATCTCCTGATAGACGAAGGAGTCGAAGTGATCGTCACCGACGTCTACGAACCCTCCATCCGCCAGGTGGTAGACGACTTCGGTGTCAAGGCAGTCGGACTGGACGAGATCATGACCGTCGAGTGCGACGTGTTCGCCCCTTGCGCTCTCGGCGCCATCCTCAACGAAGAGAGTATTCCCAAGCTCAACTGCGAGGCCGTGGCCGGAAGCGCCAACAACCAATTGGAAAAAGAAGAGGACGCGGTGCTGCTCGCCGAGCGCGGCATCCTCTACGGTCCCGACTTCCTGGTCAATGCGGGCGGTCTGATCAACATCTCCGAAGAGCTGATCGGCTACTCAGAACAGCGGGCCATGCACCACGTGGACGCCATCGGGCAGCGTACGATGGACGTCCTGGTGGCGGCCAAAGAACGGGGTGTCATGCCTCAGGAAGCCGCCATGCAGCTGGCAAACGAACGAATCGAAGCGATTAGTGACCTTCGCCGGTTGTCGCCGGGTGGCCTGACCTGGACAGAAGTAGAAGGAAGCTGAAGGGGGCGTCATTGGAGGTTGAGCTGGAGCTCAGGGAGAATCATCGCGACCTGGGCTTATCGGACGAGCTGGTCCTGGCCATATACCGGACCATGCTCGAATCTCGTCGTGTCGATGACCGCATGTGGGCGCTCAACCGGCAAGGTCGGGCGCCCTTCGTAGTTTCTGCGTCGGGACACGAGGCGGCGCAGGTAGCCAGCGTCGCCGCCATGGATCCCGAGGTCGACTGGTGTCTTCCGTACTATCGAGACGTTGGTGTCGTCTTGGGTTGGGGCTTCAGTCCGCTAGACGTTTTCCTCGGCGTCTTCTCTCGGCAAGCCGACCCGACCAGCGCCGGCCGGCAGATGCCCAACCACTGGTCACTGCGCGAACGCCGCATTTTTTCCCACTCCTCACCCATTGCCACCCAATACCCCCATGCGGCCGGAATCGCCTACGCCATCCAGAAGGACGGTGGTCCGGGCGTTGTGGCGGTCTATGGCGGTGAAGGGTCGACCTCAGAAGGTGACTGGCATGAAGCCATGAACTTCGCCGGCATCTATCGGCTTCCCCTGATCGTCGTTATCGAGAACAACCAGTACGCCATCTCCGTTCCGGTCGCCGAAGAGGTGGCGGGCCAGGTCGCCGACCGGGCCCTCGGCTATGGCATGCATGGGGTCGCGGTCGACGGCAACGATGCGCTGGCCATGTACGCGGTCACTCGGGAAGCGGTAGACCGGGCCCGAAGCGGTGCAGGCCCGACCTTGATCGAGGCCAAGACGTACCGTTACTACGCCCACACATCTGATGACGACGACAAGCTCTACCGCACTCGCGAAGAGGTCGAGTCGTGGCGCCGCCGTGACCCGCTGATCTTGCTCAAGCAGTACCTGATCGAAGCCAGGCTGCTGTCCGAGACGCTCGAAGAAGAGATGGAATCGGAGATCACCGACCGGGTAGCCGACGCAGTCAAGCAAGCCGAAGCCGCCCCGGTCGCCGACGATCCCCTCGCCCGGGTCTATGCCCTGCCGATTACTCCCGAGGAACCGGTGACCGAAGTTGAGCAACCAGTTGCGGGCGACGAGATCAACCTCGTCACTGCCATCAATCAGACCCTGCACGAAGTAATGGCCGCCCACCCCGAGGCCATGATCTTCGGAGAGGACGTGGCGGACCCGAAGGGGGGAGCCTTCAAGGCAACCAAGGGAATTACCGAGGCTTTCGGAAGGGATCGATGCTTCAACACGCCCCTCGCCGAGTCCTTGATCATCGGGGTTGGGGTAGGCCTGGCGGCCGCCGGCAAAATCCCCATGCCAGAGATCCAGTTCGCCGATTTCATCCACCCGGCCTTCGATCAGATCTTGTCCGAGGTTTCGCGAATCCACTACCGAACGAACGGTGATTGGCTATGCCCGATGGTGATCCGGGCTCCGTACGGCGGCGGCATTCACGGGGCTCTGTATCACTCACAGTCGATTGAGGCTTTCTACGCGCACATTCCCGGCCTCAAGGTGGTCATTCCCTCGACCCCGGCCGATGCCAAGGGGCTACTCGTATCCTCCGTTGAAGATCCGGATCCGGTGTTGTTTCTCGAGCCCAAGAAGCTCTACCGTTTGGTAAAGGGCCCCTTCCCCTCCGGCGACCACCGGATTCCACTTGGCCAGGCGGCCATCCGCCGAGCCGGTACCGACCTCACGATCGTCGCCTACGGGACCATGTCGTACTTCTCGATCGAAGCTGCCGAGATACTCGCCGGGCAGGGCATATCGGCCGAGGTCATCGACCTGCGTTCGATCAAACCGCTCGACTGGCCAACGCTTGAAGCCTCAATCGCCAAGACGGGACGCCTCCTCATCGTCCACGAAGACAACGAGTTCGTAGGGTTTGGAGCCGAGATCGCCGCTCAAGCCGCGGAGAAAGCTTTCGAACTACTCGATGCTCCGGTGCGTCGCTACGCCACGCCCGATGTGCCCGCCTTCCCCTTCGCCTCCGAACTCGAAGCGATGGTGATGCCCAACACCGAGGGCATCGTGAGGCACGCCGTGGAGCTGGTGGAGTGGTAGCTAGTTTCTCGTTTCTCGTTTCTCGTTTCCGTACCTGTTTCTCGTTTCTCGTTTCTCGTTTCTCGTTCTCCACCCTCTCCGCTTCGCCGCCTCCGGCAGCTCCGCGCCTCTCCCGCCAGCGGGCGAGGCAAAGCACGTCTGCGGGCGAGACCAAAAAAGGTCCCCCTCCCGCCAGCGGGAGGGGATCAGGGGGAGGGTGGAGAAAACAGTCCTCAGTTCTCAGTCGTCAGCCGTCCGCGACCACCCTCACCGCTTCGCCGCCTCCGGCAGCGCCGCGCCTCTCCCGCCAGCGGGCGAGGCAAAGCACGTAGCTCGTGACCCGAGACTCGAGATTGCTGGCTTGATGCTTGCTGCTTGATGCTTCTTGGCCTCTCGCGACATAGCTTCTCTCGCCGCTTCAACTCGCGCAACCTTGGCCGCGGTACTAGGTACGAGGTACCAGGTACGGGAGCACTTCGTGCTCCCTAGTATTCTTCCCCCATGCGCCTCTTTGGCATGTTCCTAGTGGTACTGGCTCTTCTAATTGCGGCGCTCATGAGCTTTCTGACCGTGAGTGTCGACCTCGGCTACCGGATCGGGGGCGGCACGTTTGAACGGGCCGCGGAGAAGTGTGGATCGGTCTTCGGGATGCTTGCCCTCGGCGACTACCGGGCGGCCGTTGAAGGTGAACGACCCCCGCAAGCTCAAGCCATCGACCCGGACGGGGCATCTTTGCGGGAGGAGTGCGAGCTAGTCGCCAAGGCTCGTCTCGTAACCATGGCCTCGATCAGTGGCGCCCTCGCCGTGATCGGAATCGTCATGATTCGAATCGGCCAACGACACGAAAAACCAATGGACGAACTACGACCGCTTCCGAAAAGGGAGTAACCAGTAACCAGTGACCGGAACCTGAAACCTGAAACCGCGAGCGGAGCGAGCTACTCCCCCGCTATCTCTTTGCGAAGGGCCAGAGCGTCGTTGGCGCGTTCCTCGTCGAGTTCTTCCATGACGAAGCCCATGTGGACCAGTACCGGGGTTCCGATGGTTGCCTCCGGCTGATAGAGCAGGCACACGGTGTCGGTGCGGGACCCGAAATCAACTTCGGCCATGGGGACCCCACCCGCGTCCCAGGTGCGGGTGATCCTTCCCACCGAGCCAAGACACATCGGCTTGCTCCTCTTTCAGTCGGCGACACCAGCCTACCTTGCCATTCCCCCAGGTACGATGGCTGCCAGTAGGAGACACCACCATGAATCGGCCGTCACAACTATCCGAGACATCCGGGCCAATCCTCTTTGCCCGCTACGCCTATCCACCCAACGAGCGGGGCTACTGCGGACCACCTCACCACCAGACGTTGCTCGAATACGGCTCCTCAGGAGTGGTCGACGCGGGCCTAGTCGAGCTGGCCCAGGCGTTTGAGGGTGCCTGGCCGTACCTGCAGTTCATCGCCGCCACAACCGGCATCGCTGATCCGCTCGACCGCCGTGTAGTGGAGGCGTACTGGATCGGCAGCGACCTGCTCGATCAGATCGACTTCAAGCTATTCGGAGATTCGCTGCTCGACCGGTTCCGGCCCCGGGCCGGAACCAACTGGGGATACCTCGCCGAGGCGATACCTGCCGGCGTAGTGCCCCACCATGCCTTCCATGTCTTTGGCATCTACCCCTGGGTTGGCCTGCTCGGCTCCGATCATGGCGATCATCCACTCCAGATCCTCGACCGCTGTCGCATCCGCTGGGGCCGGGTGGTCTCCAGCACCGGCGACCAGGTAGTCACGGAATCCCAACCCCTCCTCTGGGACGGACGATCACTGAGCCTCGGTCCGCCTGTCACCGAAAAGGTGATTCGCGCCATTGACGGCGCCGGGTTCGTTGATCACTTGGAACCGGGCGACTGGGTGGCGCTGCATTGGAACTGGGTCTGCGACCGGTTGGACCAACACACCCTCGCCAACCTGAAACGCTTCAACGCCAGACAGCTGGAGATAACCAATCATCGTCTAGCCCACCCCGGCCCGGCCCAGGTGTTGGGCTGAGCTCAATTCGTTCGCCGTTTTAGGTTTCAGGGCACGAGCTACGAGCTATTCCATTGCAGAACAGATGCGACACTCCGGCTCGCCTCTCAATACGGGCACCGACTTCTCCCTGAAAGGGGGAAGTACCCGAGCGAAGCGAGGGGGATGGGGGTCACGCCTCGCCCCCAGACCGTCCGGCTAACGCCTGACCCTCCCCTGCCTCGCCCTCCGGGCAACGCTTCCCCTCCCTTGCCGGGAGGGGCAACACATCGACTCGCCTCCCACCATATGCACCGCCACCTTCGGTGAGGGAAGACGCCAAAACCGTCGCACACAAACCGCGATAGATCACCGCCGGCGGCAGAGGCGCGGAGCTGCCGAAGGCGGCGAAGCGGAGAGGGTGGAGAACGAGAAACGAGAAACTAGAAACCAAAAACTAGAAACCAGAAACAGCCTCTACTCCCACGGAGCCCGGACCACCAGCGGGTTGTCAGGATCGTTGTTGTCGATCACCACGTCTGCTTGCTCCCGCGGTCGGACCTCATCGCGGTAGAGCCGTTGGGCCGGGAGGTATCGGCGCAGATATCGCTCCCGCACCCCCGGGCCGATGAGAGGTGTATCGCGAGACAGGGCTCTCCGAAGAACCTCTTCCTCGCTGATGTCCACGTATATCACCCGGTCCCAGCACGAAGCCAGGTCAGATCGCTGCAGGAAGACACCGTCGAATATGAGCACCGTGTCTTCCGTGGCGGCCGATTTCGCCAGCTCTACCGGCCGGTCGTTCACGTGGTCGAACACGGCTGTGCGGTACTCACGGTTACCGCCGGGACCGAACGGATCGAGCAATTCTGAACGCAATCGAGCCAGGTCAAACGAGTCTTGATAGTAACCCTCCGGCGACAGGTCTCCCTGCCGGTACCTCTCCTGCGCCGGCCGGTGGAATCCATCGATCGAAGCGCGTACCACCGGTCGGCCTCGATCGGAGATCACCTCAGCCAATTCACCGGCCAGGGTTGTCTTCCCGGCTGTGTCGGGTCCGTCGATGGCCAACCTGCTCGCGATACCGGGGGCGAGCTCCCAACCGGCCAGCCGATGAATCATCCCGGTCCGGCTAGTCAAGGTCAGTCTCAGCGACGGCGGGGACCGACCACACCCGATGAAGTGCCCAGGTGACCCGCTCCCCGGGTCTGGCAGTCGGAGGTCCCTCCCGGCGGATTTCGACGAGTCCCGCGGCCGTTTCCAGCCGGTAGTCGGTATAGGGGCCCCGATACCAGACGTGCGTCACCCGGCCGGGCAGGTCGCCGCCCAAGTCAGCCCAGTCGGGCCGGACCAGCACCGAGGCCCACCCGGGCGATTCCACTGCCCCTTCCACCTTCACGGTCCTTCCTTCGCAACGGACGACCACCTCCCGTTGACCGGCTTGGGCGATGTCGACACTCAGAACTGACGCCGGTCCCGTCAGGCGGGCCGCCCACAGGTCGACCGGCCGGGCGTAGACCTCTTCCGGCGTGCCAATCTGGACGACAGATCCGTCCCGCAGCAGCACAATCCGATCGGCGATGGCCAACGCCTCCCCCGAATCGTGGGTCGCGTATACCGCCGCCGCTCCCGACGCCCGCCGTTGCTCCGCCAACTCCTCTTGCAGGGTTACCCGCAGGGTCGTGTCGAGGTGAGCGGTCGGCTCGTCAAAGAGATAGAGACCGGGACGCCCGGCCAAAGCACGAGCCAGCCCGACCCGCTGTTGCTGCCCGCCGGACAGCTCGGCAGGTTTCCGATGGGCGAGGTCGGCGATGCCCATCCGCTCCAGCAGGTCCCGCGCCTGTCCGGCAGCCTGCGCTTTCTCCAACCCGCGGCGCCGCAACGGGAAGGCAACCGTCGCCAACGCATCGAGATGAGGCCAGAGCGCATAGTGCTGGAACACGAAACCCACATCTCGCACCTCCGGCGGGTCCTGGTGGTTGGATGCTGCCACCGGCCGGCCGCCGATCGAGATCTCCCCGACCACCAAATCAATGAACCCGGCCACCGCATACAGCAGGGTGGTCTTCCCGGATCCGGACGGTCCGAGCACGGCAACGACCTCTTCGGGGTTCACCTCGAAGTCGACCGACCTCAGGACCGGGTCGGTGTCGTAGGCAACGGTGATGTTCCGGCACTCGAGTGGCAGGCTCATTGATGAGCCTCCCGGCTCCGCCGCATCGCCAGGACTGGCAGGAAAGCCACCAAGACCAAAGCCGTAAGCAGCACAGCCATCGCCGACGTGACGGTCACGTCGCCCAGCTGGCGGAGGTTGAGAATGACCACCGCCAATGTCTCGCTCCCCGGCCCGTACAGCAGGGTCGACATCGTCAGTTCATGGAATGCGAACAGGAACACGATGGCCCAGGCGACCGCGAGAGCCGGTCGCAAGAGCGGGACTATCACCGTCCGGAGGGCGGTGATGGGGCCGGCACCGCCGCTGCGAGCCGCCCGGTAGAGGTCTGGAGGAATGGCATCGGCCGAACCGGCGATAGACCGGTGGCCCAAAGCCCAGAACTTGGCCAGATAGGCCACCAGGATTATCAGCAGTGTGTCTCGCAACCAGGGTCCGTACGCCAGCAACACTGCCACGGCCAGCGCTGATCCCGGCACGGCAAAGGTGAGAATGGCGGCGGAGCCAATCGAGCGTCCCCCACGTCGCTGGGCGAGGGAAGCAGCCAAGCCGCCCGAACAGCACCACCAGGGTCGCGGCGATGACCGCCAGGAACACGCTGCGCCCCAACGCTGCTCCGTAACTCCCGGCGAGAGCCTCGCCGAAATTCGCCAGCGTCCAGTTGGCAGGCACCGGCGAAAGGCCCACCGCCTTCGTCAGCGAGCTCGCGACCAGGGCTGTCAAGGGGACCAGGGCGGTGAATGCCACGTAAGCCCACACGGCCCAGCGCCGGCCACCAAGCTCTCCGGCCGGCCACCATCCTGGCTCCCACCGGACCGGCGGTCCGAACGACCGTGCGGGCCAAACCAAACCGTCGATCGGCGACGGCAACCACCGTCACCGTGACTACCACCAGAGCCGCCGCCAACACCAGCACCCTCGTGAAGGCGGCCGGCGCTGCTGAGCGGGCCAGATCCTGGTAGATGCGAGTGGTCATGGTGCCAAACCCGGCCGGCAAGCCGAGCACCGCGGGTATCCCGAACGAATTGACCGCCACGACAAAGGCCAGGGCGGCCGCTCCGAGCAAGGCCGGACGGAGCAGCGGCAAGGTCACCAACCGGAAGGCTTCCCGGCCGCCGGCACCGGCGGCTCGGGCGGCCCGTTCGAGGTCAGGCGCCACCCTCGTCGCCAAGCCTGCCGCCACGATCAGGTAGACCAGAGGGACCACATTGACCGCGATGACGATGACCACACCGGCTCCACCGAACAAGCCGGGCAGTACGAAACCGCCGAAGTCGTCGGTGAGCCCGCCCGGACCGTACGCCTGCGCCCAGCTCAGCGCCGAGACGAACGGCGGGGTCACCAGGGGAAGCAGCAACCCCAGGCGCAGCCAGTTTCGGGCCGGAACGCGACAGCCGCTCGGTCACGAATGCGGCCTTCGCACCGACCAGCACGGCAATACCACGGTGGCGACCGTACCGGTCCACAACGTATTGCACTACCACGGTCCCGGTACCCGTTCCTCGAAACGCTTCGCCGGCCGATAGCCCAACCTTCGCCGATCGCTCCCCGGAACAGCTCAAAGAGTGGAACCAGCACCAGCAGAGCCAGAACGAGCCCGGCCGTCCAGATGCCGACCGCAGGCCAGCGAGGGCGGCGCGAGCGCTGCGAACTCAGCCACCGAAGATCTCCCGGTATCTGGTTCAAAAGCTCGTCTTGCCGGTTGAACACGTCCGGCCAGGAGGGAGTCACGATCGGGCCGCCCCCGGCACTCCCAAGCCACGTCGCTCGGACGGGTTGCCAGCCCGTCCCGGCAATGGCTTCCTGACCTGCGCGGGTCAACACGTAGTCGACAAATGTCTCGGCCATGCGCCGGCTCATCGGCTGGAAGCGAATATGGCGATCGGGCTGTACATGGCGATGGCCCCCGGCTCCGGCCATACGATCTCGATCGGCGACCCCTTGTCGATAGCCGCCCGGGCCGAGAACGCCAGCGTCATTCCGGCCGCGAATTGACCTTCGGCCACACCGGTCACCACATCGCCCGGGGAATTGACCTGCACACCTCCGTTGGCAGCCAACACGAGCATAGAAGTCCATCCCAAACCGTCCGCCATGGCCAGATAGGCCATGGCTCCCAGCGCCGAACCCGCAAACGCCGGGTCGGGGATCGCCACGACTCCGAAGGCCGGATCAGCAAGGTCTTCCCATCCCCTCATTCCGGGAGTCAAACCTGTTTGCTGAATGATGACCATCGAGAGAAGCCGGGTTCCCCAGAAGCGATCAGAGCGGAACTCGGCCGGGATCTGCTCGACTTCGGCAGGAGTGAATTCCCCCAGCAGACCGTCCGCGTCGTATTGCTGCATCGAGAGTGGGTCGGTCAGCCAGATGAGATCTGCCTGGATACCACCCTCCCGTTGTTCGGCGGCGATTCGGGCGGTGAGTTCCCCGGTCGGGGAGCGGAACACCTCGACCTCGGTTCCCGGGATGAGTCTGCTTCGAATGCTTCGACCACCGCATCGACGGTGCCCTGGGTTACCGACGTGTAGAGGCTTATCGAATCCACGCCGGCGTCACCGCTTGAACACGCCGCCAGGACAAGAAGAGCAGCCAGGAAGACGACGACCCGACGGGGGTGGGTTCCTTGCATCCTCTCGACGACTCCTCTAGCTGAGTTCTTCATGCAACCATGGTCGGGTACCCGGCGGCAACAGCCAAGGTCCGCGGCAGTGCGGATCGGCAGCCTATCCTGCAGACGTTCCCGACAACGGCAACCACATGTCACTTCTCAATGATCTCACCTCGAATCTTCGGCGACGCCTTCGAGCAGGCCGGGCTCGATCGCGCGTTGGGCACGGTGGTCGTCTCCCAGAGGCCCGAACTCGGACAATTCCAATGCAACGGGGCGCTTCCGGCTGCCAAAGCAGCCGGACGACCTCCCCGGGAGATCGCCCAGGACATCGTTGATCGGGTCCGATTGCATGACGATCGATTCGCGGACCTTTCCCTGGCCGGACCCGGATTCATCAATATCAGCCTGACGGACGACTTTTGTCGCCGGGGAGATGCAAGGGTAGCCGACGACCCACGGCTGGGAGTGCCAGAGGTCCAGCCCGCCGAAGGTTCTCGTGGACTATGGCGGTCCCAACGTTGCCAAGGAGATGCATGTCGGGCATCTGCGCGCCACGATCATCGGTGATTCGCTCAAGCGGATTGCCCGTTTCCTCGGGCCACAACACGCTCGGCGACGCCCACTTCGGAGATTGGGGCACCCAAATGGGGATGCTCATCATCGAAATCGCCCGGCGGCAACCCCCGTCTCCCCTTCTTCGATGCCGACTATGACGGCGAGTACCCGGAGATCGAGATCACCCTGGACGACCTCGAAGCCATGTATCCGCTGGTCTCGGCGCGTTGTGCCGAGAACCCGGAAGAGGCCGAGCGGGCCCGGATCGCCACCGTTGAACTGCAACAAGGTCGACGAGGCTATCGGGCGCTGTGGCAGCAACTTCACGACATCTCGATGGCCGCCCACCGCCGAGATTTCGCCGCCCTCGGGATCGAGTTCGATCTGTGGTACGGCGAGTCCACCGTGCACGACCGCATCGATTCCGATGGTTGAACGCCTCGAGCAAGCCGACGTCGTGACCGAGAGCGACGGGGCGTTGGTCATAGCCATTGACGAACCAGACGACAAGGCGGACATGCCTCCCTTCCTGGTCGCCAAATCGGACGGCGGATTCCTGTACTCGACGACCGATCTGGCCACGATCGAGCAACGAGTCGATGATCTCGACCGGCAGTTGGTGTTGTACGTGGTCGACGCTCGGCAGGGTTTCCACTTCGAACAGGTATTCCGGGCGGCTCGGCGAGGTGGCATCGCCCCGGAGAGCGTGGGGTTGGAACATATCAAGTTCGGGACCATGAACGGGCCGGATGGCAAACCATTTCAGACTCGCCGGGGTGGGGTGCTGAAGCTTCGCGATCTGATTTCTTTGGTCACTGAGGCGGCCGACCGACGGTTGTCGGAAGCCGATATCGCCCAGGAGTATCCAGATGCCGAGAGATCCGAGATAGCCCGGCAGGTTGGGCTGGCAGCACTGAAGTTCGGGGATTTGAGCAATCACCGAACGTCCAATTACCTATTTGACCTGGACCGGTTCGCTTCTTTCGAGGGGAAGACCGGGCCCTACTTGCAGTACTCGGCCGTTCGGATCAAGTCGATTCTCCGCAACGCCGAACAGGCCGGATTGTCGCTTGGTCCTTTGGTTCCGCCTGGGGTCGACGCTGAGCGCAATCTGGCGCTCTACCTGGCACGCTTGCCCGAGGTCCTCGAACGCACATTTGAGCTCCGGGCTCCCAACCATGTCGCCGAATACGCCTACGAGCTGGCCACGCAGTTCAACCGCTTCTACGAGGAATGCCACATCTTGCGCGAACCCGACCTTGCTCGTCAGGCGTCGTGGCTGACTCTTGTCGACTTGACCCTGCGAGAACTCACGCTGCTCCTTGATCTGCTGGGGATCGAGATTCCGGAACGCATGTAGGCGCCAGGTTCGGGACGGGTGGCACCGCCCTATCCTCGTAGCGATGAGAATCCGACTGGCCCGCCCGGAGGACAAAGCTTCCATTGCCGCGTTCACCGCCGAGACTTTCGAGTGGGGCGACTACGTAACCGATGCCTTCGATAGCTGGATGGGGGATCCTCAGGGACAGATCCTGATCGCCGCCGACGAGGACGACGAGGCGATTGGGATGGCCAGGGTCGCGATGCTGTCCCCCACCGAAGCTTGGGCGCAGGCGGCCAGAGTTCACCCGGACCACCGCCGACAGGGTATCGCCGGTCGTCTGACCGAAGCCGGAGAAGTTTGGGCCGGCGAACGGGGTGCGGTGGTCATGCGCTTGGTGACCGAAGTGTGGAACGAGCCGGCCCAGCGGCAGGTCGACAAGGCGGGCTACCGATTGGTAGCGCAATGGGCAATGGCCCAAAGAGACGTAGGTAGTTCGGTACCGGCCGTCCCCGGCAACGGCGGGCGGAGGGCTCCGGCCCCCGAACGGTTGCACCCGGCCGGCGTCCACGAAGTGGAACCCGCTTTTCTCGCCTGGTCCACAAGCGATCTGATCACCTCCGGGCATGGACTCTTCCCCGCGGTCGGATGGATGTGGCGACAGATGAGCCTCGACGACGTCGTCAGCGCCGCGCTCTCTCGATCGCTGTGGGAATGTCCGGCAGGGTGGCTGATCGGCACCGTCGAAGAAGACCGGTACTGGGTGCCCTGGATTGCCACGGGTCCCGAGGATGCCTACCGCCTCCTGAAAGCGACCATCGACCTAGCTGAAGAGCAGGGCACTGAACGGCTGCGCATCCTCTTCCCACAAACCGATTGGATCCAGCAAGCAGCCCGCCGCGCCGGAATGGAGCTGCATCCATTGCTCGTCTACGAAAAGGCGCTTCGTTAACCGTTCTTCGTCTCTCGTTTCTCGTTTCTAGTCAGACCCTGGAACGAGGAACGAGGAACGAGGAACGAATCTCGCAAACCCATGCCGTGCGAACCAAATCGGAGACGCTTCCACTCCCTTTCCGCTAGACATCACCTCATGGCCGGTGACATAACCCTGCGTCCAATCGAAACCTCCGACGCTCGTGCTCTGCACCAACTGCTCAACGAGCCGGAGCTGCTGGGCCGCCGCTATCTCGAGAAGGACCGGGAACCTCTCTCGCTCGAACAGGTCGAGGTATTGCTGGAGAAGTGGACCAAGCCGGAGGATGAGACCCGCCTGGCAATTGATGATGGTGAGGCTCTAGTTGGCATCACGCTTATGGATCCCAGCTGGGAGTCTCTAGCTCCCTTCGTGGCGGTGGTCGTCGACCCCGCTCACCAGCGGCGCGGTTTCGGGACGGCCGCGCTCGACCAGTTGCTGCAAAACCTGTTCGGAGCCACCCCTGCTTTGGCAGCCATGACCTGGGTCGACGAGTGGAACGAGGCCGGCCTCGCTTTTGCCGAGACGTATGGGTTTCAGGAGGCGGGCCGGGCTCGGCGGGAAGGAATCCGCCACGGCAAATACTTCGCATCGGTAGGCCTTGATCTGACTCGGGAGGAGTGGGAGGCCAATCATGGCAATTGAGGGCACCACGGTCCGGCTGCGGGAGGAAAGAGCCGATGACGTCGATTTCGTCACGGCGCTCCGCAACGATCTCGACACCCAAGCATGGCCCAAGAGCCTCCCTCCTCACTACACCCGGGAGATGATGGCGAAACGCTACGAGGCTCGTGAGTTCTCTTTCGATCCCGATGAGGGGCGTTTCATCATCGAGGAGAACGAAACGGGCGACCGGGTTGGATTCGTAGGATACATGGGGCTCGAACCTCGCTTCTCGGCCAGCCTCGGGGTGATGGTTGCCCGGCACTTCTGGGGCACGGGTTACGCACTGGAAGCCAACGACCTCTTGCTCCGCTTCATGTTCGACGAGTTGGGACTTCGGGTGGTGCGCATTTGGACCCACTCGCTGAATCCCCGGGCGATTGCCTTGGCCGAGAAACTCGGCTTCAAGGAGACGGCTCGTTTCCGGCGTTCCATCTACCGAAACGGGCAACTGGGCGGTTCCGTCGTCATGGACATCACCCGCCAGGAGTTCTATGCGTTACGCGACGACCTGACCGACACCCTCCCCGACCCGTTTGTCTGAGCTGCGAGCTACGAGCTACGAGCTACCAACTGACGACTGAAAACTGACCACTGAACACTGATAACTGACAACTGCGGAGCGAAGCTTCGCTTCTAATTCATGACGTTGAACACGATCAGCGTCCCGATTACCCATAGGGAGTAGAGGACGGGAAGCTCGATCAAGTCCAACCACGGCCGATCGGCATAGAGGCGCCGCAAACCCCAGAGGATGGTTGCCCCCAGCAACAACGTGGCCGTCAGACCGGCGACCCCGGTGGCCACGAGAACATCGTTGGCGATGGCGAAAGTGGACGGCAATTCTTCGAGGTACGGCTCGATGAACCGTCCGATGAACAGGAGGATGCCACCGACCAGCAGCAGCGAGCCGGCCCGAATGAGGAGGATTTCGATTTCCGTTCCCGTCCGAGTCCGGAGCGCCCGAATGGGGCCTTCGACCGCTACCCCCAGGGCAAACGCGCCGAATACCGCTATCACCAACCCGGAGCCCAGCATCTCACCGGTTGACTTGGTCAAGCCAACGTCGAGAACCTCAAACCCGTCCAATAGAACGACAATGGCCAGCGAGACCAAAGCTGTGCCCACCACCAACAGGCCAACGTCAAAGGTTGTGCCGGCGATACGTCGGAACAGGCGGAACAGTCGCCGGGCTTCTGGCTCAGCTGGTTCCTGGATCATGACCTGAGGATCGTCCACGGTCCCTACTCCCTGGAGTTCACGTGCGGTCGGCACAGCCTACTCGGGTTCAGACTCGTCGCCGGGCCTCCTGGTTTCGGTTTCGCGGAAGGATTCCCAGTACAGCTCCACGGGATGAGCGACGCGATACCAGCTCTCCAGATGGGCGCGCAACTGCATCTCACACCCGGGATTGGCGGAGGCCACCACGGTTGAGCCACCCAATCGAACCTGTGCAGCCCTGTTGGCACCCAAAGCTTGCGAAGTCTCGGGCTGCAGCACCGAGTAGAGACCGGCGGCCCCGCAACATTGATCGTCGGACAGATCGACCGGCTGGTAGCCGGCGGCGGCCAGGATGACCCGAGGCTGGTCGACAATGCGCTGTGCGTGCCGCAGATGGCAAGGGTCCTGCACCGCGACCGCCCCCCGGTTGCCCAACATCCTCGGAAGCCGGCCGCTCTCAATGGCCGTGGCAACCACCTGGGTGATGTCCCGAGTCCGATCGGCGATGATTGCTCCCCCATCGCCGGCCCATTCGGAATACTCCTTGAGATGCGAGCTGCACCCGGCGGCGTCACTGACAACCAGATCACAGCCGCGCAACGCCCGAACGTTCCGGGCGGCCAACCGGCGGGCCCGCCTGGTGTCACCGTCGTGCGCGGCCAGCGCCCCACAACAGGTCTGATCTACGGGGATCACTACCCGATAGCCCGCCCTCCTCAGCAACTCAATTGATGCTTCGTGCACGCCGCCAAACCAGGGATCCATCACGCAACCGGCCAGTAGCGCCGCCGTCCCCAACTCCTCGCCTTGGGCGAGATGTACGCTGCCGCGCACAGTCGCCGACAAGCGGCGGACGTCCCTCATCCCGGAGACGCTCGTCTTGACCCCAATCGGGAACAACCGGATCAAACCGGTTCGGCGTGCCAACCCAATGGCCCGGGTAGCCAACCTCATCAACCAGGGGGAGGAAACCAAACGGCCGGCCACCAGGTGGCGAAGCCGCCGGGCCGGATCGGGACGCTGGGCAGCTACTTCCGCTCGGGATCCTTCCATGGCCCGGCCGAAAGGGACCAGCGAAGGACACGCGGTCTCGCACGCCCGGCATTGCAGGCAGAACGACATCATTTCCTCGAAGACGCCATCCAGGGGAGCTACCTCAGCAGCCACTGCTCGCATTGCCGCGATGCGGCCACGAGGAGACGCCGTTTCATCCGCTGTCAGCCGATAGGTCGGGCAATGGGGCAGACACAAACCACAATCGACACAGGCGCTGAGCTCTGCCGGGCGCGGGGCTTCGGAAGTGGTCCAGCCCATCACCAACCGCCCGGCATGCGGCCCGGGTTGACTACCCGGTCCGGATCGAAGCGGGCGACAACCCGACGCTGTAACGCCAGGTCGGCCGGATCGGTACCCCACGGGTCGAACGACTCGTAGACAGACCGAGGAGCGCCGGTGAGCACCAGCGCGCCGCCGTGGGTCTCGGCCCAGCGGCGCAACCCTGCACAGCTTTCGAGGTCGAACTCGGACGCACCAATCCGTGCCTCCCCCACCCCCGGCAACGCTTGGTAGCTCCAAGAGGCCGGTAGCTGGGCTAGGGCCCGATCCAGCAGCCGGGGAGGCACACGCAAAGAGAGCCGGATGGCTCCGGCCGGCGGATCTGGCCACTGCCAGCCCTCCTGACGACTGCCACCCAGCTCGGCCGATCGAGCTTCGACCTCGGCGGGGGTTCCCGCCAGAAAGACAAGCACCCTTTCTCGCTCTTCGACCACCGCCAGAGGCCGATATCCGTAGTCGGATCTTCTTTCGCCCAGAGTCACAGTCGTGGCCGCCGTCGGAAGCGGCCAGAGTTTCAGGCAGACCCGGCCGATCAACCCCAGTGAGCCAAGGGACCCGGTGGCCAGACGGGGCAGGTCAAAGCCCGTCACGTTCTTGACGACCCGACCGCCACCGCGGACTATCCGTCCGTCGCCGGTCACCAGTTCGACTTCCAACATCCGGTCGCGGGTCGGCCCGTATCGCAAGCGCCGGAACCCAGAAGCACCGGCCGCTACGACTCCGCCGACCGTTGCCCTCCCAGCACCCTCGGGCAGCACCGCCGTCTGACCGCGCTCCGCCAATTGCGTCTTCGAGGTCGGTCACCCGCACCCCGGCCTCAACAACGACGGTGAGGTCTTCTGGCTGCCAATCGACGATCGAAGCTAGACGGGCAGTCGACAGGACAATCGTTGGATCGACCCGGCCGCCGATGCCTTGCTGGGTACCACCGCCCCAGATCAACACCGGCAACGAGTGTTCCGACGCCACAGAAAGCACCGCGGCTCGCTCCTCGAGCGTGGCCGGCGCAACGACCACCGATTCGTCGGGCGCCCCTTCAATAGGGTCAGCCAGAAACGCTCCCAGACGGCGTTGGAGGGCGGCCTTCACCGAGGTCATATCCACGTTCCTTCAGGAACCGGCCGCCCCATGTCGAAACACCTGGATCCGGCTCGGAAGCACCTTGTCGGGGTTGAACAACCCGTCGGGATCGAATGCTTCGGCGAGACGAGCTTGGGCATCGAGGTCGGCTGCAGAAAACACGAGTGGCATGAGATCCCGCTTTTCCAACCCGATGCCGTGCTCGCCGGACAGAGCACCCCCGGCGGCCACGCAAACCCTTACCAGCTCATCGGCCGCGGCCTCGACTCTCTCGAGCACGCCGTCCTCGGAAGCATCAAAGGCCATCAAAGGGTGGAGGTTGCCGTCGCCGGCGTGAAAGACGTTCATCATGGCCAGGTCGTACCGATCGGCGATCTCGTAGACCTTGGCCATGACCTCCACCAACTTGGTGCGAGGTACCACCGTGTCGTGTAGGTAGTAGTCGGGAGCGGTCTGGGCCACCGCTCCAAAAGCCGCCTTGCGCCCCTTCCAGAGCAACGCTCGCTCCGCCTCATCGACGGCCAACCGGATGTCACGAGCACCGTTGGTTTCCGCCACTGCCCGGATCAATTCGGCTTCGGCTTCCACCGCGGCCGGATGACCGGTGACCTCGGCGAGGAGCACGGCCGCCGCATCCGTGGGAAAACCCGCTCCAACGAATCTCTCCACGGCAGTGGTCATCAGGCGGTCCATCATCTCCAACGCGGCGGGCACGATCCCTCCGGCGATGATCCCCGTTACGGTGGCGGCGGCATCCTCAACCCGGTCGTAGGCGGCGAGCAGGGTGCGAACCGCGGGAGGATTCGGGGTCAGTTTGACTAGCGCCCGGGTTACGATGCCCAAAGTGCCCTCCGACCCGACCACAATCCCCCGCAGATCCAGTCCGATCGGATCAGGCGATTCGCCGCCCAACACAATCAACTCGCCTCCGGCCGTGACGAGCTCGACGGCCAGCACGTGATTGACGGTGGTTCCTTCGGCCAGACAATGAGGCCCGCCGCTGTTGTTGGCCACATTGCCGCCGATGGTGCAGGCCGCCTGCGACGAGGGATCGGGAGCGAAATGGAGGCCGTGGGCGGCGGTGTGGTTGCTCAGATCGAGGTTGAGTACCCCGGCCCCGACCCAGGCTGTCTGGCTTTCCGCATCCACCGCGATACCGGTCAATCGTGTGAGCGACACCACCAGAGATGGACTGGTGGGAACCGTTCCGCCCGCCAGACCGGTTCCGGCACCCCGGGGCACGATGGGGATTCCATATCGGGTGGCGATCTCGACGATTCCCACGACTTCCGCGGCCGTAGCCGGCAGGACGACAACGGCCACCTCGCCGCGCCTGATTCCGGCGTCTTTCCCATAGACGTGCGTGCGAAGCGGATCGGCCAGAACCCGATCCTCACCAAGCAGGTCTTGCAGCTCACCAACCAGGGTCACAACGTCACGCTAGCCCTTCCCGGTTTTGGCGTCGTACGAACACGCTCTTCGTGCACCTGGGACGCCAAAGTTCGGTCGATCCGACCGGTAACGCAGCAGTGGGGTCGGAGGTCTGACCCCCGATCCACGATTGGGGACAAAATGCAGCCTCCCACCAGCCCTCGCAGCACCAGGGATGGCTCATGACGACCGCTCACTCCTTCCACATTCCCGTGATGGGCACCGGATTCACCATCGACACGCCTTTGAGAGTGGCCCGCTATGGGATCGACTCCGTCATCCAGATCGTCGATGACGTGCTCATCGAACAGATGCGCAGGTTGCACAGCACCGAGGCCGGCGAACCGTACGAAGAAATCACGGATGATGATGAAGACGCTCGTGCCAACCGCATCACGGCGTACCTCGATCTGGTCCATTTGCTGGTTGAGCGGCAGATGGACGCCATGAAGGATTTGCCGTTCGATCCAGGAACGGACCTAACGGTCTATTTCGAAATGTTGCCGGAAGGTCCCCTCAAGGTGTCATATCGGAAGATGTTGGCGACAGAAGACAATCGTGAGCAAGCGGTGCTGGAGGCAGACTTGCGGCGGCAAGTCGTTCCAGGGGCAATCGACGTCAACCTCATGACCAAAATCGATCGGGACACTTATCTCGGGAAGGAGAAGCGGGCACCCCAGTTCAGTGACGCCCTTTCCGGGTTGCGAGGATTCGCCATGAGTACTCTCCGATCATCGGTGGTCTTCTCGGCGGGTCTGAACCCGCGCCTCTTCGGCTACATGAGCGACTTCGACGACTTCTTCCCGGATGAGCGAGGCGAGCTTCGCAAGCGCATCGTCCTCAAGGTGAGTGACTATCGGTCGGCCTTCATACAGGGCAAGTACCTGGCGAAACGTGGATTGTGGGTCTCCGAGTACCGGATCGAGTCCGGCCTCAACTGCGGCGGCCACACTTTCCCGACCGCCGGCCAACTGATGGGCCCGATCCTGGACGAATTCCGCACCAGACGTTCTGAATTGGTCGAGACGCTGCACAACGCGACCAGCAAGGCTCTGATCGCCGGCGGGCGCCCGGCGCTGCGCGATCCACTACCGATGCGGATTACGGCCCAGGGAGGCATCGGCACCGCTGATGAGCAGAATCTGCTCCTCGACCACTATGAGCTGGACTCGGCCGGATGGGGCACACCCTTCCTGCTGGTCCCAGAAGTGACCAACGTCGATGACTCACACCGAGCCAAGCTGCTGGAGGCAACCGACGATGACGTCGAGCTGAGTGAAGCCTCCCCGTTTGGCATCCCTTTCTGGAACCTCCGCAACTCGGCGAGCGATCTCCTCCGCCGGGCTCGAATCTCCCTCGGCAAGCCCGGAAGTGCCTGCCCCAAGGGATACCTCGCCCTGCACAACACGGAATTCTCCGAAGAACCGATCTGTACGGCCTCGCGCAAGTACGTCGTCCAGAAGCTCGCTCACCTGGACAAGGAGGGGTACACCCCCGAGCAGCGAGTCGTGGTGGAAGAAGATGTGCTGGCTAAGACCTGCTTATGCCGCGACCTGGCCGGAGGCGCCGAGCTCAGCTCCGGCATCAACGACGACGCGGCCACGGCGGTCTGCACCGGACCCAACATCGTCAACTTCTCGAAAGTGGCGACTCTGCGCGAAATGGTCGACCACATCTACGGACGTATCTCTTTGCTCACCAACCCTGATCGACCACACATGTTCATCAGGGAAATCGAGTTGTACGTCGACTATGCCGGCAAAGAGTTTCGACGGTTCGCCCTCGGGATTTCCGCTCGCAAGGAGAGTTACTTCAACGAGGTGAAAGAAAACCTGCGATCCGGCATCGAGCATTACGCTGAGTTGATCGAGCGTCTCCCGAAGGCCGACCGCGGACATTTTGCGGACCGCTTGGAAGGCCTCCACCGCGCCGTCCAACAGATCGGCACCCTCGTCTCCGTCTGAAGACCCGGACTCAAATCGAGCGGAGGTGTTCGATCTTCCGGTTGACCATGCCCACGAGCATCTTGAAGCCGAGCAACTGAATTCCGTTGAAGCTCACGTAACGATCCGACGAGAAGTATTCGTCCGGATCGTCCCAGACGCCATGGTCCCCAATGACCGACCCCATTTGCACGAACCCCTCTTGGTCAAGGTTGAAGTCGCAGCTCAGCTTCCCGTCGTATGGCGCGACACCAAACCCCTGGCGCCATCCCTTCTCCTGTAGAGCCGCCCGGCATCCGGCAAAGGCTTGCGCGTCGATGATGTAGGAGTCGAGCCGTTTCCAGTCTCCGTCGATCTCCACTTCGGTCCAGCAATGAGAAATGGACTTGGGCATCGTCGCGAACGCGAACTTCGGTACGAACCCGCTCATGATCCGCACGTCGATCAGGGCGAAGTGGACCCGTGACGGGATACCGGCCACCTTGCAGAGCGAGTGCAAGAGGGTTGCCTTGGTCGTGCAGTGACCGACTCCCACTTCGAGCACTTCTGAGGCTTTCAGGTCGTTCCAGCGACCGGTAAAACCAAACTTGATGTCATCCCGCACGAATAGGAACAGTCTTTCCAATCCCTCCCGATCCGACTCGACCTCTCCTGTCAATCGCTTGGCCGTCTCCTGAACCGAGGGATGTTCGTGATCCGCGAACTGCTGCATGGCAGGTCCTCCTCTTGATCACAATGCGGTCGCCGTCCTGGGAAGTCAACCGGCCAAACACCAGTTTTGGTGTCAATGTTGCACCGCCGGTGGTGGTGGTTTGACGCCCAAACCATCAGGGGGCTCCCCAGCCTCCCCCTCCCGGGGTTTTGACCAGCAAGCGGTCGCCGGGTGCTACCTCGAAGGTGGTCTTGCCGGGGACTCGCTCGGGAGCGTCTCCTTTTCGAACCAGCCAGTCCTCTCCGCAAGCTCCCGGCCCCCCACCGGCCAGACCCCATGGGGGCACCACCCGGCGCTCTCCCATGAGCGATACCGTCGCCGGGACCAGGAACTCGATCTCCCGTTCGATCCCTTCACCACCCGGATACCGGCCGGTGCCACCACTGCCTCGTCGCAGTTCGGAGCGAATCACCCGGAAGGGATAGTGGGTTTCGAGAGCCTCGATCGGGGTGTTCTTGGTATTGGTCATTCCGGTGTGGATTCCCGATTGGCCCGCTTTGCCGGGCCGCCCGCCTTGCCCACCGGCCAGCGTCTCGTAATAGGCAAAATCGTCTGATCCGATCAACACATTGTTCATGGTTCCCTGGGAGGCGGCCGGGACCCGATCCGGCGCGGCCTGGGCTAGAGCGCCCAACAACACGTCGGCAATTCTCTGACTGGTCTCCACATTGCCGGCCGCCACAGCCGCCGGCGAGCGGGCATCCACCAACGACCCCGGGGGAACGGACAACGACAGCGGCCGGTAACACCCGCCGTTGGTGGGGATAGTCGGATCTGTGGCCACCCGCACGGCGTAGTAGAGACACGACCGGGTCACCGCCTCGACCGCATTGATGTTTCCCTCAATCTGACCGGCGGTGCCGGCAAAATCGGCCTCCAGCCGCCCACCTTCGATGGACACCTTCACCACGATCGGCAGCAGTTCCCCGCGCCATTCCATCACGTCCTCGAACCGGAAGGCTCCGTCGGGCAGGGCCGCAAGCGCGGCGGTCATTCGCCGCTCTCCATATGAGAGAAGGGCGTCGGTAACTTCGACGTGGGCGTCGATTCCTTCCCGACGGGCAAGCCCGATCAGCCTTCTGGCGCCGACTTCGTTGGCTCCCAGCTGGGCGGATAGATCGCCCAACCGCTCGGCGGGTGTCCGGGTGGCCGCCAGGAACGGTCCCGTGAAGTTATCCAACCACTCTCCATCGCGGACGGCCGCCACCGGCGCAACCACGTGACCTTCCTGATCAACCGTGACGGCGTGGGCCGGCATCGAACCGGGCGCTTCGCCACCTACATCTGCGTGATGGGCACGGTTGGCCACCCACCCGATCAATAGGCCTTCGAGATGCACCGGCCGAACCAACGTCAAGTCGTTGAGATGGGTTCCACCGTGATAGGGGTCGTTGACGGCGTACTGGACGCCTGGCTCGAGGTCTATGTTCTCCAGAACAGCCGCCACCGAGGCGGGCATTGAGCCGAGGTGCACCGGTATGTGTTCCGCCTGGGCGAGCATCTCACCGCTGGCGACAAAGACTGCAGCCGAGCAGTCGGCCCGTTCCTTGATGTTCGGCGAATACGCGGTCCGGCGCAGCACGGCACCCATTTCGTCGGCCACCGATGCGAACACGTTGCGGGCCACCTCGAGCGTGATCGAGTCCACGTTCACCAGGACACCTCCAACGCCCCCGACGGGTGGACGGTCGCCCGCTCCCCATGGGCCAGGTAGGTGGTCGCCTCTGCCTCCTCGATGATCGCCGGCCCGACCACTTCGGTCCCCACCCGCAGGCCGGACCGCCACCACACCGACGCCTCCCTCGCGCCTTCAGCCGTCAGCACGGTCCGAGTGCCCCGGCGAGGATCGCCGGTCGGCACCACCTCGGGGAGATCCGACCACTGCATGGCGGGTTGGCCGGTGGCTTCCGCCCGCGCCGCGACCACCTCGATGGGATCCCCGGGTCGAGCAAAGCCGTTGCGCTCCTGATGAGATCGATGAAATCGGGCGGCAAGTAGTTCCCAACCATCACCGGGCAAATAGGAAACCTGGGTCTCGTGGGACTGGCCGCGATACCTAACGTCGACCAGGCTGCGCACTTCCACCGGCGGTCGACCCGTCTCAGCGATCATCTGCTCTCGAACCCGGGTCGTCACCTCAGCAACCACCTCGTCGAGCCGCCCCCCTTCCGACAGCAATACGCCTTGGACGGCATCGGTCCGGGCGGGGCTGAGAAGCAGACCAACTGCGCTGAACACCCCGGCGTAAGGCGGGATCACGGCCCCGACCATTTCCAACCGACGGGCCAAAGCGGTGGCGTGCATGCCACCGGCGCCGCCAAACGCCACCAAGACCGCGGCACGGGGATCAGCCCCCTCCTCGACCGAAACCGTCCGCACCGCCCGCTCCATGTGAGCTTCCACAACGTCGATCACGCCCAAGGCCGCCACTTTTTCGTCCATACCTAGCTCAGTCGCCAGGCCGGCCAGCGCTTGTCGGGCGGCGTCCCGGTCGAGGCGAAGAGAACCCGCCAGCAACGTATCCGCTGATAGGCGACCCGCCAGCAGATCCGCGTCGGATACAGTCGGCCGATCACCCCCGCGTCCGTAACAAGCCGGTCCCGGATGGGCACCGGCGCTCTCCGGTCCGACCCGCAAGGCGCCTCCCGGATCTACCCAAGCCAGGCTGCCGCCCCCGGCCCCCACCGTGTGCACGGCGACGGCCGGCATCCGGCAGGGATACCCGTCAATGGCCCGTTCGTAGTTAACCTCCGGTCGACCACCTTCGATGCGACAGACGTCGGTCGACGTGCCCCCCATGTCGAAGCTCACCAACCGCCCGTACCCCAGCGCCTGCCCCAGTTCAGCGGAGGCAACAACACCTCCGGCCGGGCCGGACAGCAGCACCGCGGCCGGGAGTCTGGCTGCGGCCATCACGTCCATCAGGCCGCCCGAGGACCGCATGACGAGGATCTCTTCTGCAAGCCGGCTCTCCTCTACCCGCTTCTTGAGATTGCGCAGGTAGCGGCCCGTCCCCGGCTCTAGATAGGCGTTCAGCAAAGTTGTTGAGGTCCGTTCGAACTCGCGGAACTCTGCCCCTACTTCCGACGAAACCGAGATCGGAACGTCGCCCAGAGCATGGGATATCGCCTCCGCCACCGCTCTCTCATGGGTCGAAGCCGCGAACGCATAGAGAAGGGATACGGCCACGGCCTCCGGGCGGCTGCTTCGAACGTCCTGCGCCAGCTGTTCGAGGTCGCCCAGCGGTTCGATCTCTCGGCCGGATGCGTCGAGCCGGCCGGCAACTCCAAAACGGAGCTCCCGAGGTGCGAGAGGGGTGGGTCTGTCGACCATCGAGTCGTAGAGGGCCGGTCGATCTTGCCGCCCAATCTCAACCACATCTACGAACCCGGCGGTTGTCACCAGGGCAGTTCGGGCGCCTTTGCCTTCCAGCAGTGCGTTGGTGGCCACTGTGGTCCCATGGAGGAGATAGCCGATCGCCTCGCTTTCCAGAAGGGCCGCGGCGCCCGACAGAACCCCTTCGCTTTGGTCGGGAGTCGATGAGGTCTTGCCGGATTGCAGACGGGAACCATCCCAGGATGCGAGGTCGGTAAACGTCCCTCCGACGTCCACTCCCAGCGCGGTGCCGTCTGAAGACATCAGGCGGTCTCGCTACGATGCGGCAGGTCGAAAGGATGACAGATGCCGGTACAGATCGAGTCCACACCCAACCCCAACGCACTCAAGTTCACCGTCGGGGTCGACGTTGGTGGACCGAAGACCTTCGTGGCCGGCCGGGAAGACGACGACCCGCTGGCTGGTGCGCTTCTGTCTATCCCGGGCATTACGAGCATCTTCATGACCGCCGATTTCGTGACGTTGACCAAAACCCCCGACGCCGACTGGGCGGTCATCGCCGGGCCTGCGCAGGAGATCCTACAGAGCCATTTCGGGGGCTAGTCCTCGAAGGCCAGCGGTGCCTCGTTCCAGGCCGGTTCCCCCTGCTCGGTCAACCAGACGGTGAGGGGCCAGCGAATACCCGCTTCATCGGCGACCTCGACAACCACTCTCCAGCCGCTTTCTCGCTCACTGCCGTGAATCAACAAAGGCTCGGATCCCCAGGACCCGGCGACCCGCATCGCTGCCGCGCCAACCAGGTCCGGCACTTCAAGAACCGACTCTTCCCAAGCGGGTACCGGCGGTCCCGACGGGATCTCGACCGGCATTGGCAGATCCACCACCCGGGAGGCACCGCTGCCGTCCACCTCAACTACGACGTCGACTGCCTGCACCGGCAGCCGCAAATAGCTCTCTACGCGGGAGGTGAGCACGCGGAAGAGCACGGTGGATCGAAACCGCTGATCACCGATAGCCTCTATCCGGGCCGTCGCCACCCACTCAACATACGATGAAAGGTCCGAAGTGGTATCCGCCGGCACCACGACACCTTCGGGAAGGGCATCGAGTACCAGCTGATGGGTTCCGGGAGCCCCACCCGTCGAGAAGTAGTCGGTCACGAACCACTCGGCCCGGGCCGCCGCGCTCATTTCTCCGCGGCCGGGGGTCACGGCCAGCAGGTCCGCGTGGGTGAGGACCTCTTCCTCCCGGGTAAAGGGGGCAAGGTCGTGGCCGTGGGTGCCGTCACCAGGGCTGGAGCGGCGGCCGCCGGAAGGTCCGGTGCGGGCCCGACCGAACGCACCACCAGAGCACCGAGCGCCGCCGCCGCGATGGCCCCGGCGGCTAGGTAGACCACCCAAGGTCGCTTGTCGGGCGGAGGCACCGCCAGCTGCGCCCAGGGAATATGCTCATAGACCTCTACCGGCTCCGTTGATCCATCCGAACGTGACCCATCCACGCTGGTTCTCCTTGTCGAGCGACGGGAAGCGCGGGAACCCGATCAAACGTATGCGAAGAATTCGCCGCCTACAAGAGGGTTGGCCGGGGTTCCGAGCCCGGATTCCCGGGAACCCGGTTCCGGTCCGCTAACGTTCTGGTGCCAATGACCAGTCGAAATCCAGATCCCAAGCCAGGCCGGTGGATCCTCCCGCTCATCATCGTGGGCATGGTTGGATTCACCTATTTCTTCGTCCAGCAACTGCCGGACACCGAACCGGACGAAACGACTACCACCTCAGCGGCAACTACGACTACGACCTCCAACGGCGACGGCGGAACTACGACGTCGACCGCTCCGACTGTGCCCGCTGAGGTCCAGGCGTACGTCGACAAGATGGCCGGTTCCCTGGCAGAACTGGCCGGCGTCGAAGCCGACCTCCTCGATGTCAACACTCAGCAAGACGCCGACCCCAGAGTCATCACCTACACCGACGCGCTGGCCGAGTTCCGGGAGGTCGAAGTGAACGCCTCGGTGTTCGCCGACGGAGTTGAGATCGCTGCACCACCAGCCGGCTACGAGACCCTGGCGACCATCCACGCCGATCTGGCTACCGCCGCCGGCAAACTGCGAGCCGCGGCCCAGAACGCCCGGGTGGGGTTCGAGGGGCCGAGCGCCCAACCACGTCGCGACGCCGTCGCCGCGTTCCAGGCGGCCTCGCTCGAGTTCTCAACGGCGTACGAAGCCCTAGTGGCTGCCGCGGCAGCAACGGCCGGAACGGGCGCCTAGACAGCACGGCGTAACATGAATCGATCTATGACCTTCATTATTCGCGCCATCACTGAAGACGAACGGCCCGAATTCCGTCGCTTGATGGGGCTGGCTTTCGGTTTCGACCCCACCGATGAAGGCACCGATTCTTTCAAGGCGATTCTCGAAACCGAGCGCACGATCTGCGCCTTCGATGGTGACCAAATGGTGGGAACGGCCGCGGCTTTCAGTCTCGATATGACGGTGCCGGGGGCGGTGCTCCCGGTGGCCGGCACCACGATGGTCACGGTCCTAACCACCCACCGCCGCCGGGGTGCCCTGCGGCTCATGATGCGAGCTCATCTCGACGAGGCTCGAGAAAACGGGGACCTGCTGGCCGGCCTCTGGGCGTCGGAGAGTTCGATCTACGGGCGGTTCGGGTTTGGGGCGGCCGCCACCAAGGTTGACGCCGAAATCGACCCGCGTTACGTGGCTTTCGACGGGCCACCTCTGGGTTCCGGCCGGGTTCGCTTGGTCGGATTGGACGAAGCGCAACGGTTGCTGCCTGCCGTTTATGAACAGTCCCGCCTGATGCGACCCGGGATGTCTGCCCGGTCTGAGGTGTGGTGGGAGAACATGACCATGCGCGACCCCGAGACCCGGCGGGCGGGCGCCACCAGCTACCGGTATGCCGTGTACGAAGAGAACGGTGTTCCGAGGGGGTATGTGCAGTACCGCGCCAAGGAGCAGTGGGACGACGATGGTTTCCCGAACGGTGAGGTGCGGATCTCCGATCTGCAGGCTGTCGACCTGGCGGCCTCCGACGCTATCTGGCGTTATGTGGGTTCTATCGATCTGATCCGCAAGATCAGCCATTGGAACCTTCCCATCGACGATCCGCTGATCTCGAGGCTGACCGACCCGCGCCGCCTCACCCGCCGGTTGTCGGATTCACTGTGGATGTGCCTGATCGATGTCCCGAGCGTGCTGGCGGGTCGACGGTACTCCCAGGCGGGTCGATTGACCGTCGAAGTGCGCGACGACTTCAGCCCTTCGAACGCCGGGACCTATCTCTTGGAGACCGACGGGGGCGAAACAGACTGCTCGCCCACCACTTCTCCGGCTGAAGTGCAGATCTCTGCTTCCGATCTCGGCGCCATCTACATGGGGGGCGTCCGTCTCCTCGATCTGGCGGCGGCCGGACGTGTGGGCGGTTCACCCGAAAACATCCGCCGAGCCGATGCCATGTTCTTTTGGCACCCCGCCCCCTGGTGCCCCGAGGTGTTCTGAAAACCTTTCCGCTTTCCGCCGACCGCTATCCGCTCAGCGCATTGGCTCCGGCTTGATGCTTGGAGCTTGATGCCATCCGTCCCACCCTCTCCGCTCCGCCGCCTGCGGCAGCGGCGCGCCTCTCCCGCCAGCAGGAGAGGCAATACACGCCCGACGACTCTCTCTGGTCCCCCCTCCCGCCGGCGGGAGGGGGTTTGGGGGAGGGCGGTTGTCAGATGGCCGCTTTCCGCCGACCGCTATCCGCTCAGCGCATTGGCTCCGGCTTGATGCTTGGAGCTTGGAGCCCTCGGCTCCCCACAACCTGAAACCTGAAACCTGAAACCAGGTAAGGCGCCCAAGGCGCCTTACCTCAAATGTCGTAGTACAGCTAGAACTCGTAGGGGTGCGGGCGGCAGACGCATCGCATCGACCTCGTGAGCCCGCTTGTAGTCGATCCATGTCTCGATCAGGTCCGCAGTGAAGACATCCCCCTTGCAGCAGGAAGTCGTGATCGGCCTCCAGAGCAGCCAGGGCCTCCTCCAGGCTCCCGGGCACGGCCGGCACCTTGGCCAGCTCCTCCGGCGGCAGGTCGTAGATGTCCTTGTCGACCGGTTCGGCGGGGCTCGATCTGGTTTTCCACTCCGTCCAGGCCGGCCATCAGCATGGCGGCAAACGCCAGATAGGGGTTGGCCGACGGGTCCGGGCAGCGGAACTCGATCCGCTTGAGCCTTGGCTTCTGCGAGTAGACGGGGATCCGCACCGCGGCCGACCGGTTTCGCTGGCTGTACACCAGGTTGACCGGAGCTTCGTACCCGGGCACCAGCCGCCGGTAGGAGTTGGTGGTCGGTGCCGCAAAGGCCAGCACGGCCGGGGCATGCTTGAGCAGTCCACCGATGTACCAGCGGGCCATATCGGACAGGCCCGGCGTAGCCCGTTTCGTCGTAGAAGAGCGGGATGCCCTCCTTCCACAGGCTCTGGTGGGTGTGCATCCCGCGAGCCGTTGTCCTGGAAGATCGGCTTCGGCATGAACGTGACCGTCTTGCCGTACTGCCAGGCGACGTTCTTGACGATGTACTTGAACAGCGTGACGTCGTCCGCCGTCCGCAGCAGGGTGTCGAATCGGATGTCGATCTCGCGCCTGCCCGGCGGTGCCCACTTCGTGGTGATGGACTTCGACGGCGATGCCCGCCTCTATCGAGGATCGGCGGTCATCTCCGAGCGCAGATCCTGATAGTGGTCGGTCGGCGGGACCGGGAAGTACCCCTCCTTGTAGCGGGGCTTGTAGGCGAGGTTCCGTCCCGGTTCCTCCTCGGCGCCGGTGTTCCAGGCGCCCTCGACCGAATCGACCTCGTAGAACGCGGAGTGCTGGTTCTGATCGAAACGGGCCGAATCGAAGATGTAGAACTCCGCCTCCGGTCCCCAGTAGGAAGTGTCGGCGATGACCGGTCCCTTTGAGGTACTGCTCGGCCTTCTTGGCGACGTAGCGGGGATCCTTGTCGTAGGGCTCATGGGTGATCGGGTCGTGCACGAAGCAGTAGAGCAGCAGCGTCTTGTGCTCCATGAAGGGGTCGATGAGCGCAGTATCGGGATCGGGTTTGAGGATCATGTCCGATTCCTGGATCTCCTGGAACCCCCGGATCGACGAGCCGTCGAACCCGAACCCTTCATCGAACGCAGTCGACGGTCAGCTCGCCGGCCGGGATTGTGAAGTGCTGCACCTGACCGGGTAGGTCGCAGAACCGCAGGTCGATGAACTCGAACACCGTCGTTGAGCATCTCCATTACGTCGGCCGGAGTCTTGGCCATGGGCAGTCCTCTCTCGCAATTCGTATCGGGCTGTTTCTACCGGTCGGCGATTACTGGATCGGTTGCAGGAATGTGAACGCTGTGTTTCGGGCGTTCTTCGAGCAGTCCGCCTCGGCGTACGATTTGCCCGTAACACGCAAGGAGGTCACCGGGATGGATAAACAGGACGAATACGTGCTGCGCACCGTGGAGGAACGGGGGATCCGTTTCGTCTTGCCTGTGGTTCACCGACGTCTCGGGGTTTCTCAAGTCGGTTTCGATCAGTCCCGCCGAACTCGAGGTCGCCTTCGAGGAAGGAATGACAGTTCGACGGTTCGGCGATCGATGGCTTCTGCCCGGATTCAGGAAGCGGACATGATTGCCCGCCCGGATCCATCGACATTCCAGATCCTCCCCTGGCGACCCGACCACGCCAGGTCAGCGAGCATGTTCTGCGACATCCTCACCACCGATGGCGAACCATTTGAGGGAGATCCCCGCTGGGTGCTGAAGCGCAACCTGCCGCAAGCAGCCGATCTTGGCTTCACGCTTCTACGTCGGGCCGGAACTCGAGTACTTCTACTTCGAGGACACCTCACCGGAGCCGAAAGTACTTGACCGGGGCGGGTACTTCGATCTGACTCCACTCGATGTTGCCCAGGAATACCGCCGGACCACCATCAACGCGCTTGGAGCAGCTGGGAATCCCGGTCGAGTACTCCCACCATGAGGTGTCGCCGAGCCAGCACGAAATCGACCTGCGGTACACCGACGCCCTCACGATGGCGGACAACGTCATGACCTCCCGCTTGACGGTCAAAGAAGTGGCGCTCGAGCACGGCATCTATGCCACCTTCATGCCCAAGCCACTCGAGCAGCACGACGGCAGCGGTCTCCACCTCCACCTGTCCCTCTTCGAAGGTGACCGAACGCCTTTTACGACGCCGGAAGTGAGATACCGGCTTTCCAAGATCGGCGGAGAGCTTCATCGCCGGGCTCCTCGTCCATGCCCGGGAGATCACCGCGGTCACCAACCAGTGGGTCAACTCGTACAAGCGGCTGGTGCCGGGTTTCGAAGCACCGGTCTATGTACCTGGGCACGCAACAACCAGTCGGCTCTGGTGCGGGTCCCCACCGCCAAGAGCGGGCAAGCCGACCTCAGCACCCGCATCGAGTACCGCTCGCCCGACTCCGGCCTGCAATCCCGTACCTGGCCTTCTCCGTGATGCTGGCAGCCGGGTTGGGCGGAATCGAGGGCGACTACGAGCTGCCGCCGGAGATGAGCGAACAACGTCTTCGACCTCACCTCGAGCGAGGAGCGGCGCGGCCGGGATCGAGCGCCTCCCGCGACGCCTGTCCGAAGCTCTCGACGTCATGGAGAACTCCGAACTGGTCGCCGAAGCGCTCGGCGAGCACGTCTTCGACTGGTTCCTCCGCAACAAGCGTAAGGAGTGGGACCGCTACCAGCACCACGTCTCGCAGTTCGAGCTCGAGGAATACCTCCCGATCCTCTGATGCTGATCGCGGTCTTCCCCCCGAGCCCTCGAACGAGCTGAGCGAAGCTCTCCTTTTGGCCGGGCTCGACACGATCCCCATGCCCGAGCCGCCCAACTCAGCAGATTGGGACGTTGCCGTCATCGAAGTCGCCGACCAGGCAGCGGCGTCCCTGCGCAAGGCCCGCTCCCTGATTGAGGATCTGGGAGTCGAGGTGCTGGTGGTGATTGACCGTAGTCAGGCAGATCTCCTGTCTGAAGCCCGGTTTGTGTCCGACTTCATGATCGGGCCGCCGGATCCGATCGAATTGAGAGTACGGCTGGCTCGTCTCACGCGGGAAGAGCCCACCGACGAGGTGATCCGCTTCAAAGACCTGGAACTCAACACTGCTACCTATCAGGCCACCATGACCGGCAAACCGGTAGATCTCACCTACATGGAGTACGAGCTACTGCGCTTCTTCATCGGAAACCCGGGGCGGGTATGGAGTCGTGAACAGCTCCTGTCGAAGGTCTGGGGCTACGACTACTTCGGTGGAGCACGCACCGTCGACGTTCACGTCCGGCGCCTTCGCTCCAAGCTGGGCGAAGAGCGGGCCAGTTGGATCACCACTGTGCGTTCGGTCGGCTACCGATTCGCGTGATCCAGACGGTTTTGGCGTCGTAGGAACATGCAGCACGTGTCTGTACGACGCCAAAACCCTTCTCTCCGGTAGGGTTTCAGCAGCGAATACGGAAGGAACACCATGGCAGCTCCCGAAGCCGTCAGTGCTTTGAAAAAGGTCTCGCTCTTCGCCAGCTTGGACGACAGCCAAATCGGCACCGTGGCCAGCGAAGCCAACGAGCGGGTATTCGCCGACGGAGACCTTATCGTGAAGCAAGGCGACACCGGTGCGGCGGGTTTCTGGGTCATTCTCAGCGGCACCGTCGAGGTCCGCAGAGGTCCGGTCAGCCTGGCGACACTCGGTCCCGGTGAGTATTTTGGCGAGATGGCCCTCGTCTCTGACCATTCGACGCCGCGCTCGGCCGATGTGGTAGCCATCGATGATGTGCAGGCGCTACAGCTCACTCGCTGGGATCTGCGCGGCCTGATCCTCGCCCACCCCGAGATAGCTCTGTCGATGCTGGCCGACCTGGCGGACCGCATCCGCAAGGCTGACGAGGCGCTGGCGCGGCGTTAGCCGGACGTCTCGCAGTCGGGTGGGTTTGCACATCCGATGGCGTGAAGGGTCCCGCTGACATCGGCCACGAAGACGACGCCTATGCCCGGCGCCGGGGAAGTTACCGATTGGGCTATCGCCGAGGTCATAGCGCCACAAAAGCTCCCGCGATGCTTTGTCCAACGCATACGACCTCGTGTCCGCAGTGAAGTAGACGGCTCCGCTACAACGACCGGCCAGAGCACCGGCCCTCGAGCTCGCCGATGCGTCGTCCGCGTCGGCCAGGATAGCCACGCCAACACATCCTCAACATTCTCGGCGGTTAGTTCACGGGCTTCAAGAAATTCCGTTGCCCACGTAGGCAATATTGCCGTCTCGATGGCCGGAGGGGAAAGACCGCGGGTCTGTCCAGCTGGATCGAGGTCCGGTCGCGGTCCGCATGACTCACCTTCACTGCATCGATCGATTGGGTATTCTGCAGCAGGAACATAAAGCACCCCATCCACAATGAGCATGTCCGAGGTGATCGTGCCACCGGTGCTGTGACAACTTCCTACACTCATCCTCCAGGTTGGTCCCGGTCGCCGCGTCGATCTTCCATACCTGTCCGGCTTCGGTGCCAACAAACACGACCCCGTCTGATCCAACCGGCGCCACCGTACCGCGCTGCCCCGCTCGAAGAACAGCTCTTCCCACATGGGCTCGCAGATTCACAGCATCCAGCGCCCACAACCTGGCCGTCCTCGTGCCGAAAAAGACTGTGTCATCCATGACCAACGGCGCCGCAATGATCCCGGCCAATCGTGGTTGGTCTAGCGGTCGGGAACGCGAACACGTTGCGCAATTGCGTCGGGAGCGCTCCTCGGGACCGGAGACTCCCGTCGCCCGATCCCGAAAAACACCCTCATCTCCGTGTCGGTCGAACCGGGCCTGCCTCCGGGGCGGATACCTCGGCAAGGATGGGAGCACCGGATACAGCACCTCCGGTCGGTACAGTCCACAATGGGTTGGGCCCGATGATGGAACAACGCTAGAGCGTCCTGATCTCATACCGAACATCACCATGTCGCCACGGATGGCCGGAGACGACCCGAATCGACTCGGGGGCCGGGTTCGACCTCCAGTAGTAACCATCCATCGACCGCATACCCGGCGACCGCAGATACTCCCGGCAAGCCCGCTTGATTGGGAGAACCAATTTCCGCCCGGAACTCCACTGCCCGCCTACCCCAAGTGCCTTCGCAGGTGCGCCAAGTTCGTCATCCCATGGCGGATCGTCGTAGTCGTCACTGGCACCGCTGTCGTGGTCGGGGCCGCCGTCGTGGTCGTCACTTCATCCGGGCCAAACAGATTGACGGCCAAAATCCCACCTACGGCCAGCACCGCGGCTCCGCCGAGCCCGGCGGCCAGCAATTGCCAGAGAGGACGGCGGCGGGGTCTTCTTCCGCAATCCTCCGGCTCGCCTCTGCGCCGGGCTCAGCAGCGTGTCTACCGATCCGAAACCGGCGGCGGCCAACGACTCCTCGAGTTCGCCTTCCAGCTCCGCAACCGCCGCCTCATAGGCCTCATCACCAACGTCTGGTGCAGCCAGGGCCGGGGCAACGGCCGGGAGACGGCTCCACTGGTCCCGCCACTCCTCGGGCAGATGCTCGGCCATCTCTTTGACTGCTGCGATCACGGCTGCGCTGGCGGGCTTCTTCCACAGATCTCCCGCCTGAATGGCATCGGCCGCAGCCATCGGCACCCCCAGCTGCATGGCGAGAGCGGCGGCTTCCTCTGCCAAACGCGGGTCCTTCTCATAGATTGCTCGAGCAGTGAGCAGCTCAACCGCGGCCAAATACCAATTGCCATGCAACAGTTCGTCGGTGAGGGTTAGTGCCTCGTCCTCCGGCCACTCCACTCCCCGAGCGCCGTCGATGGCCATCTGCAGCACCCGAATCTTCAAGCGCCACCGCCAACCGTCGATCCCACCCGGCGAGGCACCTTGAGCCAGCTGGACCTCTTCCGCCGCTTCGGCCAGGCGGCCCATTCCGAACATCGCCTTGGCTCTCAGATACCGTGCGGCGTTCTCCCAAGCCATGCCTTGTTGAACGACCACCGCCAGCATGTCATCGGCGGCAATGAGAGCGTCGTCGTACCGATTAACCAGAAGCGACCCTTCGGCCAGGCTCATGTGGGACAGGAAAACCGGACCCGTCGTTCCCGATAGGTCGGCGTGTTCCACCGCCGAACGTCGGGTACCCAGTCCTTGGGCTATCCGGCCTCGCATGAACAGCGCTCGTGACCACCAAGCCTCTCGATCAGACCGCAAAGAGGGACCGCCAATGTCTTCTGCCTCGCCCACCAGTTCTTCAAAGGCCGCTTCGGCTTGGCGGGCCTGCCCGCGGTCAAAAGCAATCCACGCCCCGTTGTACCGACCCCAATGCTGCTGAATCTCGTTCCCGTGGCGACGGAGGATCTCCTTGCCCTTTTCGAACTCGGCATCGGCTTCGGCGGCAAACCCCAGCCTGCTCAACACCCGGGCGTGCAGAGTGAGAAGAGAACCGTGCTTGGCATGCTCGGAGGCTCGAACTGCTTCATAGAGGCCGGCCATCACATACCGCTCGGCATCGCGATCATGCTGAAGATCGTCTGCCACCGAGGTTGCGTACCCCAGGGCATCGACCTTTCTCGAACCTGTCAGACGCGCTGCTGCCACGTCCGCATCGATGGCGGCCAAATCCGACCAGGCGGCCAGCCGGTAGCACTGGGCCCGGGCCAGCCGCAGACGGCCTTCCAGTTCGCCATCGTCCGCCCCGGACTCCTCATACGCCTGCAAGGCTCCTTCCACCAGTGGCAGAGCCTCGCCCAGCGCCTGCCGATCGGAGGCGGCCAACCCGGCTCTAGCCAGCAGACCCAAGGCGTCGTCCCAGGCGGCGGCCTCCAGGTAGTACCTGCCAACGACCGACGGCTCCCGTTCGTCGAGGCCAAGACGCCGGTGAGCGCCGGCCAGTTCACCAAACAACCTGGCCCTTCGCACCTCACCCAAGCGTTCGACTACCCGTTGACAAGTGGCCGCGTTGATGGGGGCAAACCCGGCGGCGGTCTGACGCAAGAAACCATCACCGGCGAGCTGCTCGCCAAGTTCCAACACGTCGTCGCTGGACATGTCCAGCAAGGTCCCGGCGACATCAACTGAGAGGGGCTTGGAAGCGATGCTCGTGGCCTCGACCAGTTTGCGGGCCGGACGCTCGAGGGTCGCCACTCGGTCTGCCACACCCGCCGGCTGGGGAGGAGACCCGGTTGCCACGAGTTGGTCATCTCGCCACTCGAGATTTCCCGCCTCCAACCATTGTGCAACCAGCTCTGTGAAGTCGTGCGAATTGCCCGCCGACCGCTCGAGAAGCAACTGCACAAGTCCGTCGGGGTCGCCACCACCCGCGATTGGACGCAGGTCATCAAAGGTCAGGGGATCGAGATCTAGTTGTTCAAAGGACCCGAGGCGGGCGGCAGCCCCGGCCAGCTGCTCGAAAGCCAGGCGCCGGTATCCAGTGATCTCAGTGTGGGATCCGACGATCAGCAATCCGGCGGTTGCCCGGGCCATGACGCCCTGCACTGTCGCCAATGAAGTCCCGTCCGCCCACTGCGCCTCAGCGATCAGAATCGCGGTCGGAGTTGTCGGCACCTCTTCGATCGAAAGGTCGAGAGCAAGGGCCAGCCCACCCGGTTGGACCTCGGAGGCCGGGAAGGCCTCGGTACGACGCACCTCGAGGCCGGCGTCGCGGATCCGGCGTTCGTACTCGTCAAGCAGCGGGCCACGACCCGAGCCGAGTGATCCGCGCAGCGAAAGCACCACTACCTCGCCCGAATTCACCTTTTCAATGGCCCGGTCGACTGCCTCGATATGTTGGGTTCGGCCGAGCAAGGCCAAGCTGATCATATTTCCCTCCCGCGCCGGTGAGCATAGGCAGCGCCGGTCGATAGTGTCGGAAAAACCTGAGAGCTCCTGGTCAGTCCTCGGCGAGCAGAATCTCGAGCACCGTTCGGTCGATCTGCGCCTCATCGGACCAACGGTGCTCTAGGTTCTCCATCCCCACCCAGGATCGCAGCGCATTGCGCAGATCATCGCTGTAGCCCCGACCGGACCCGGTGTCGATGCCCCGGGCGGTGAGCGCTCGTCGGATCCGGGCAGGGAGCGGAGTCTTGATCTCGACCCACTCGAGCGAGGCCGGATTGGGGAACAACAGCTCGTGCACGTCCATCAGGCGGTTCAGCTCGGCCATAGGGTCGTCGTGGTCATCTACTCGCAGGTTGACGGCCACGTCAGATACACCTGCGTATCCGCCGCCGGCCCGCACCACCAGGATCGCCGCAGATTGCCTGCCACGCCGATCGCCGCCGGCCGTGTCGCCGGCCGCCAAAGCCTGACAGAGCCGTCGAGCCAGGGTGCCTTCGCTCGACTCAAACGAAAGCGCCATGGCCTCTACAACTTCCGGGCCGGTGACAATGTTGCCCTGGCAGGCATACCCCATCCCCGTTCGGCCGCCGGCCCATTCAAAACAAGACTCCCCCGTACTGGTGGCTGATCCGCCTTGCCCGTCGACGATCCCGACCTGACGTTGAGATCTGAGGTCATCGCCTTCGAGCAAAGTGGCCACGGCGGTGGAAGCGTCGAGACCCGACTCGAGGAGGCCCAGCCCGTCGGGGCCATAGGCGAGATTGGCGAACGCCTGAGTGGCAACCGCCCCAACCCCGGCCTTGGCCCACGGCACGATGGCGCCGACCGAGAGGAATTTGGAGGCGACGGCCACCCCCCACTCCGGTCCGGCAAAAGGATCCCAGCCAACGATGGAAAAGGTCACTCGTTTCTCGTTCCTCGTTTCTCGTTCCTGGCTGAAGGCTGGAGGCTGGAGGCTGGAGGCTGTTTATCCAAACTCGATTCCTTGCGCGAGGGGGAGGTCATCGCCCCAGTTGATGGTGGTCGTCTGGCGGCGCATGTACGCCTTCCAGGAATCCGATCCGGCCTCGCGGCCGCCCCCGGTTTCCTTTTCGCCACCAAACGCTCCACCGATCTCCGCTCCCGACGTGCCGATATTGACGTTGGCAATACCGCAATCCGAGCCCAGATGCGACAAGAAGGTCTCGGCGCTCTTGAGGGAGTCAGTGAAGATGGCAGACGACAAGCCCTGGGGCACACCGTTCTGAACAGCAATCGCCTCGTCCAGATCGTCCACCGGGATGATGTAGAGCAGCGGAGCAAAAGTCTCTTCTTGCAGGATCGGAGCATCTTTGTCGATCATCACAATGGTCGGTTCTGCGAACGCCGGGCCGAGATCGGGTAGCCGGTTGCCCCCGAACAGCACCTTGCCACCTTGCTCTTCGGCAATGGCCAGCGCGGTCATCATCGTCTCCACGGCACTCGAATCGACCAGCGGTCCCATCAACGTCGACGCCTCGAGAGGGTCGCCGATCGTGACCTGACCGTAGGCATCCACCAACCTCTGGGCGACCTCGTCGACGACGCCGCGTTGCACGATCAGTCGCCGCAGGGACGTGCAGCGTTGCCCGGCAGTGCCAACGGCGGCAAACAGTGCTCCCCGCACCGCTAGATCGAGGTCGGCGTCTTCCATGACGATGATGGCGTTGTTGCCACCAAGCTCCAGAATCGACCTGCCCAAGCGTTTCGCCACGCCGGAACTCACCTTGTATCCCATGTCGCACGAACCGGTGGCCGAGACCAGCGGGACCCGGTGGTCATTGACAATGGCCTCACCAATATCAGCCCCACCCCCGACCACCAGATTGAAGACCGCCTCAAACCCTGACCCGTCCATGACCTCGTGAGAGATGTTGGTGACCGCAATAGCCGTAAGTGGGGTCATGCTGGACGGCTTCCACACATTGGTATCACCGCACACCGCGGCGATGGCCGAGTTCCAGGCCCAGACCGCAACCGGGAAGTTGAAGGAAGTGATGGAAGCCACCGGACCAAGCGGATGCCACTGCTCATACATGCGGTGCCGGGGTCTTTCGGACGTCATCGTCAGCCCGTACAACTGACGGGAGAGGCCAACGGCGAAGTCGGTGATGTCGATCATCTCCTGAACTTCACCTTCACCCTCGGCGAGGATCTTGCCCATCTCCAACGCGACCAGTGCCCCCAGGGCGGCTTTCTTCTCTCGAAGAGCATTCCCGAGGAGCCGCACATACTCCCCTCGTTGGGGGGCCGGCAGCATTCGCCACTTGGCAAAGGCGTCTACCGACGTGCCGATGACCTGTTCGTACTCTTCGGCGGATGCCCGCCGGACGGTGGCCAATACCTCACCGGTGGCGGGATTGATGCTTTCGATCTCCCGGCCGGCACCAGGCAGCCATCCCCCGGCATACACGCCCGAGTTCGATTGATTAAGCCCGAGCTGGGCAAAGACCTCAGCCTTGTCCATGGTCATCCTCCAGATGTCTCTTCTTCTCGTCTACTAATACTTGCGCGCCGCGATCACTTCGATCTCGACGAGGAACCCGCCCGGAAGGGCGCCTGCCTGCACGGTCGAACGAGCCGGAGGTTCGTCGCCGAAATACCCGCCATATACGTCGTTGACCGTCGGAAAGTCGGCGATATCGTCAAGGAAAATCGTGGTCTTCACGATATCTGTCATGGAGAGGCCGATATCGCCGAGGATCTTCCCAAGGTTCTCCATGATCTGTTTGGTCTGGCCGGCCACGTCATCCGGAGCTCGCTCGCCGGTTGAAGGCTCAATGCCGACCTGACCCGATACAAAAACAAATCCGCCGGCCTCGACGGCTACCGAATAGGGACCTAGCGCTCCCGGGGCACTGGGGGTGTTCAGCACTCGCTTGGGCATGGCGACTCCTCGATGTTAGGTACTGGCCTCAGCACATTGGAACAGCCCCAGGCTACTGGTCAAAGGTGCCCAAAAAGAAAAGGGCCCCGGAGGGCCCTTCTCCAGAACTCAGACGAGATCAGCTGAAACTGTTTCCGCAGCCGCAGGACTTGGTCACGTTGGGGTTGTTGACCGCAAAACCCGCCCCCATCAGACCTTCTTGATAGTCCAGGGTCGAGCCACGGAGCATTTCTGCCGATTGGTTATCGACTACTACCCGAACGTCGCCATATTCCTCAACGATGTCGGCTTGCTCGTCGACCTCGGTATCGAAGAACATCTCATAGGAGAACCCGCTGCAACCACCGGGACGTACTCCCATCCGCAGAAAGAGAGCCGGATCGCCTTCGGCTTGGATCAGGTCTTTGATCTTGGTCACCGCGGCGTCACTGACGATGACCGCTCGGGTCGGGACCGATGACTTGATCGAAACCAGTTGCTCCATGGATGTCTCCTCTGTCTCCGTCAGTGGACCGGCAGTATAGGTCACACCCGGTCCAACATTCCCAATATCTCCGTAGTGCAAATACCTTCGTACCATGTCATCGATGCCCACCGAAGATCAGATTCTGCAAGCCCTGCGTGGCGTCGTCGATCCCGAATTGGGAGGCGATGTCGTGGAACTGGGCATGATTCCCGATGTCTCCATCTCGGAGGACGGGGTGGTCACCGTGGGGATTGCCTTGACTATTGCCGAATGCCCGATGCGCTCGCAGATCGAACAGGACACGATCCGCAAGGTGGGGGCCATTCCCGGGGTGCAAGAGGTCCGGGTGCAAACCCGCGCCATGACCAAGCGGCAGCGGGCCGAAGTGATGAGCACTGCCCGTCTCAAGGCTCGAGAGAACGCCGAACCGACTCTGGTCAACCCGCTGACCAGAGTGATTGCGGTCGGCAGCGGCAAGGGGGGCGTCGGCAAGTCCTCAGCCAGCGTCAACTTGGCTCTCGCCATGGCCGATCTTGGGCACCGGGTGGGATTGCTCGACGCCGATATCTGGGGTTTCTCCATCCCGCGCATGCTGGGGACCGAGCAGCGCCTGGAAGCCGGCGAAGACCGCATCATCGTCCCGGTAGAAGCCCAGGGCATCAAACTCGTCTCAACCGGCTTGATCGTCGAGTCCGAGGAAACCGCCCTCATGTGGCGCGGTCTGATGCTGTCCAAGGCTCTCGAACAATTCCTCAAGCAGGTGGCCTGGGGAGACCTCGACTATCTGGTGATCGATATGCCACCGGGGACGGGTGACATCCAGATGGCGCTGTCCCGACTGCTCCCCCAGGCGGAGATGGTGGTCGTGACCACCCCGCAGAAGGCTGCGCAGAAGGTGGCCATCCGGGTGGCCGACATGGCGCGCCGCTCGTACATGCCGGTGATCGGAGTCCTCGAGAACATGTCGGGGTTTGAGTGCTCGCATGGGGAGGTGTTCCACCTGTTCGGACAAGGGGGCGGCGATGAGCTCGCTCAATCTTTGGGTATTCCCCTCATCGGCCGGATACCGCTCGATGAACACATCGTCAGTGGCGGCGACGAGGGCACCCCGGTTGTTCGAGCGCACCCCGACAATCCTTCCGCGCAAGCGTTCGCAGCGGCGGCCTTGCGTATCACCGAGTTGGTGCCCCCCGCTCTGGACGAGACGTGTACGGCCCGGGTGGCGCGCCTGCTCGAGGCTCTCGACGCACCGGCCGACGCCGACGCGAAAGCGGTTGCCAACCTCGTCTGAATTCTGCCGTCCGAGGCACTAGTCACTTGGGGGGAAAGGCAAACCGCCCCCAACTCTTGGAGCTCAGTACCCGATACTCCATGTAGAACGTGCCAAGGTGAAAACGGGGCCCGCTGGGAGGCGAACCACCACCTGAAGCGCTGGGAGACAACCTAGATCCCCTTCCCTGGGGACCGCAAGCAGAGGATCGGCGGAAGCCGGTCCTTTGCCTTTGTCAGGTTTCAGGTGCCAGGTTCCAGGTTTCAGTTCTCAGTACTTGCCTCGCCTTCCGGCGGTGCTGCATTGCACAACAGGTGCGACACTCCGGCTCGCCTCTCAATATGGGCAATGACTTCTCCCTGAAAGGGGGAAGTACCCGAGCGAAGCGAGGGGGATGGGGGTCACGCCTCGCCGCCAGACCGTCCGGCTAACGCCTGACCCTCCCCTGCTTCGCCCTTCGGGCGAAGCTTCCCCTCCCTTGCAGGGAGGGGCAACACATCTACTCGCCTCCCACCAAGTGCCCCGCCAGCAGAACCAGAAACCTGGAACCTGCAACCTGAAACCGCGAGCGAAGCGAGCATGACTGAAAACTGACAACTGCTCGCCCGAAGGGCGAGCTACCCGCACAGCCCTTTCACCAGGGGGTAGGGGTTGACGGCCGCTCCTCCGCCCGGGTGGTACTCGAAGTGGAGATGGGGGATGTAGTCGGGGGCGTTCCCCGAGGTGCCCATGTAGCCGATCAGCTCACCTGCCTGGACCTTCTGCCCGACCCGCAATCCGTCGGCCCAAGCTTGCAGGTGGGCGTAGTAGAACTGATCGCCGCCGGTTCCGGTCAGCCAGATACTGATTCCACCCGAGCCCTCCGTTGCCCATCCTGCGGATCGATCCCGACTCGATGGCGACCAACGGTGTCCAACGGGCTCCGAGCATATCGACACCCTGATGAGAGCGCCCCCCGGAGCGGGGTGCGCCCCAAGTGTCGGTGAAGCTGGTGAAGCCGTCGACCGGGCACGCTTGCCCACTGACCGGAGGTGGCGGAGCTGTGGTAGTGGTGGTCGTTTCGGCCGCGGACGTCGTCGTCGTTTCGCCCGTCTCGGTAGTCGAGGTTGTCTCTCCGGTGGAGGACGTCGTGGTAGTGGTGGCCGCCGTAGTGCTGGTGGCGGCCGCCGCTGCCTTGGCCGCTTCGGCTGCCCGGGCGGCTTCCTCGGCTTGGCGAGCTGCTTCCTCGGCTCGCAGACGGGCTGCCTCCTCCGCCCGGGCTCGCTCTTCGGCGGCTCTCTGCGCCACCAACGCCACGTAGGTGTCCTGAGCGGTCTCGAGCCGAGCGCTCAGCTGGGCCCCGATCAGGCTGAGGTCGGCCACTACTGCTTCTTGCTCAGTTCGGGCCGTCTCCAGTTCGGCGAGCTGTCTCTCGTATTCGGTCTTGATGACCTCGAGATCCCGAAGCAGTTCGGTGTCGGACGAACCCACTTCTTCGAAGTAGCCGAGGGCGACTTCAAAGCCGCCGTCGAGGTCTTCGACAAAGAGCAAGGAAATTTGAGAGATGCTCGATTCGATGTACATCTCGACGGCGCGTTCTCGGACCAACTGTCGGGTCGTGGCCAGAACAATCTGTGACTCCTGAATAGCCGCCTCCAGTCCGGCCACCTGGGTTTCGAGTTCGGCGGATCTCGAGAAGGCCGCTTCGTATTGCACGGCCAGCTGGTCGGTTTCGAGTCGTAGCGCCGCCAGCTCGGCCTCGGCTTCGGCGATGTCCTCCGGGCGTACCTGACCAAGAGCCGGAACGGCCAACAGGGCCAACACAGTGAGCGTCGCCAGGAACCGGAGCCAGATCCTCATGGCAGATCCCGGATCAAGTGCACTTGGCCGTCGCTACCCACCGATACGACCTCATCGGAGTGGAGTTTGGCCAGGTGGGCGCGCACCGACATGGCCGCCAGGGGATGAAGGGCGGGGTCCACATCTGCGTACACGGCCTGGACGATATCCATGACGGTGTTGGCTCCGGTCTGGACGGCCGAGAGCACTTGCTGCTCCCGTTCGAGACGGTGCTCGATGTACCCGGCCACGATACCGGCGGGATCGTCCATCACAAGTCCGTGACCCGGGTACAAGCGCTGCAAAGGCAATTCCTGGAGCCTTCGCAGGCTCGCCAGGTAGGCGCTCATGTCCTCGACCACCACCGATGACCCGCCCATGATGTGATCTCCGGTGAAGAGACTTCCACCCACCAAGTAGCACAGATGATCCCGGCTGTGTCCGGGGGTGTGGACGGCCTGCACCTGTTCGGTTCCGAAGGTCACTATGTCTTGATCGGTCAAGATCAGGTCGGGCTTGAAGGCGGGTCCCGGTCCGTACCCGTAGACCGGGATGTTGAGATCGGCGCCGAGCGGATTGGCCAATGGAGCATGATCTTCGTGTGTATGAGTGACCAGGATCGCCAGGGGCCGCAGGTCGCCCAATGCGCGCAGGATTGCGTCTTCATGAGTTCGGTCCATGCGGCCCGGGGTCGATGATCAGAGTCTCAATCCCCGACATGAGCAGGTAGGTGTTGGTGCCGGCCCCGGTGAAGGGTCCCGGATTGGGGGCGAGGATGCGTTCTACTTTCATGTCGGACGGGGATCGTCGTACCCATGCTGGCCCGGCATCAGAATCCGGATCGAGCCATCTTCACCAACCACCAGCTTGGGCTCTATGCGAGGCACGTGCTCCTGAGCGCGGGCAAACGCAACGGCTTCGCGAGGCGTATCAAACCGGGCCAGAGTCCGTAGGGTCAGAACCGTCGGCGGAAGCATGAACCAGTTCTTCTCCTTGGCCCGCTCGAGGGCTGCCAGCGGGGATATCCAGGTAGCTTCCGTTACCTCGTGCTGATCGGGGTGAGCCTCGGTCCCCGCCTCGACTTCCGCCAGGAAGAACCGGGTGTCGAAGCGGCGGGGCTCCCCCACCGGGGTCACCCAGTTGGACAGATAGGCCAAGCGGCCACCGTCCAGCGTGAGGTCCCGTGCAATCAGAGCCTCGTAGAGGTGGGCGCCGTGCAATCCCACCAGAACCGGTTCCACCGCCGGAGCGTTTAGCACGAGCACCCCGGACTCTTCGGCAGCTTCCCGGAGGGCGGCCGCCGCCCATGGAAACATCTCCTCGTCGTCGATTCCGCTAACCGCCCGGTGGGCCAAATCACCACGGTCCCCGTCATCGATCGCCCCGCCCGGGAAGACATAGGCCCCGCCGACAAATGCCGAGGCCGACGCCCGACGCACCATGAGCACTTCCATCCCCTCCGGGCTCACTGCGCAAGAGGCAGACGGTGGAAGCGGGCCGAGTCATCGCAGAGGGGCCCGCCGTTGTAGGAAACCAGTGCCGCGCCGCCGGACGATTTCGCGAAAGGCCGGCACCATCAGCGCAAACCCCAGCGCATCGGTGAGGAAACCAGGGGTCAGTAGCAGAGCTCCGCCAACGAGCACGAGGGCTCCATGGGCCAATTCTCGGCCCGGGAACATCCCCTGGCTCATCTGATTCCGGGCCCGGGCCAGCACCCCGAACCCCTGACTGCGAACTAACGAAGCGCCCAGGATGCCGGTGAACAAGATGATGGCCAGGGTAGGGCCCAGTCCGATCCGGTCCTCGACCGCCGCCAGCACCAGTATCTCGACCACCGATACGGAGACGAAGATCAAGGGGAGGCTCATATCGGGGAGGATAACGCCGCCGGTATGCTGTGGCCCATGCCGCTCCGTGACCTGCCCTCGGTCGATGCTCTAGTCCGGCGCCTTGCTGCTGCCGATCTTCCGCGTTCGCTCGTCACCGAGTGCGCTCGGGCGGCCATCGCCGAAGCCAGAGACGAGATGAGCGAAGGCCGGGAAAGCGACCCGCTCCAAATTGCCCAACGCCTGGTCGAGCATTTGATCGCGCGACGACCCCGATCGGTGATCAACGCCACCGGAGTTCTCCTGCACACCAATCTGGGGCGCGCCCCTCTCGCCCCCGAAGCAGCGCAGGCGGCCTGGTCAGCCGCCACTTCGTACGGAAACCTCGAATTCGATCTGGTCACCGGCAAACGGGGCGGAAGAGTCCGCGTACGCCGCGCGAGTTGGCCATCTCCCTGACCGGAGCCGAAGACGCCCTCGTAGTCAACAACAATGCCGCCGGTCTCTACCTGGCCCTGGTGGCGCTTTCTTCGGGAGGACAGGTACCGGTCTCACGGGGAGAACTGATCGAAATCGGCGGGTCCTATCGCCTCCCCGAGTTGATGCGTGCCACCGGGGCCACGATGGTCGAGGTCGGCACCACGAACCGGACCCACCTCTCCGACTACGAGTCAGCAATCAACGAGGAGACCTCCTTGCTGCTCAAGGTTCACCCGTCCAACTACCGGGTGGTCGGCTTCACAGAGGAAATAGATCTCGGCGAGTTGGTCGGTCTTGCTCACAGTCGGAATCTGCCTCTGGTCTACGACATAGGGAGCGGTCTGTTGGACGCCAACGTGCCCTGGTTGGACGGTCCACCGCCCCGCTGGTTGACCGCCGAGCCTGGTGTGCGCCAGGCTCTCGAACACGGCAGCGACCTCGTGTTGTTTTCCGGAGACAAGCTGTTGGGGGGACCCCAGGCCGGGATCCTGGTCGGCCGGGCCGACCTGATCGGACAACTGGCAAAGCACCCCGTTGCCCGGGCGGTTCGTAGCGATGGTCCAAGCCTGGCAGCCCTGGCCGCGACTCTGCAGATGTACGCCGACGGGCGGGCAGCCGAGATTCCGTTCTGGGCCATGGCCACCACCCCTACCGATGAATTGGAGGCACGTCTCGAGAAACTGTTGGCCGGTTCCGCCGCGGTCGGCGAGATCGAGGCCGGCGAATCGGTGCCCGGAGCAGGATCGGTGCCTGGAGCAACAGTGCCCTCCCCGATCCTGGTCGTACAGCAACCCTCCGCCGACCTCTTGTGGGATCGGCTGTTGATGTCCGACCCACCGGTGATTGCCAGACGCGACACCGGTCGGTTGATCATCGACCTGCGTACCGTGCCGTCTCAGCTCGACGACCTCCTCATCGAAGCCCTGCAGGCGGCATGCCGGTCGTAGGCACTGCCGGGCACGTCGATCACGGCAAATCGACTCTGGTCCGCGCCCTGACCGGCAGAGATCCCGATCGTTGGGACGAAGAGAAACGGCGCGGGCTAACCATCGATCTCGGGTTCGCCTGGACGACTCTGGCCGACGGGACAGAGATCTCGTTCGTCGATGTGCCGGGGCACGAGCGGTTCATCAAGAACATGCTGGCCGGGTCGGAAGCCATCGATGTTGCATTGTTTGTGGTGGCGGCCGACGAAGGATGGATGCCGCAATCCGAGGAGCATCTAGCCGTGCTCGACCTGCTGGGCGTAAGCACCGGAGTAGTGGCGATCACCAAAGCCGATCGGGTGGATGACGAACTCATGGAGTTCGTCACTCTCGAAGTTGAGGAGAAACTGGCCGGCACCTCGCTGGCCGGATCGCCCTCGATCGCGGTGTCACCCGTGTCCGACCAAGGCATGGAAGAGCTGCGAACGGCCCTCGCAACCGCCGTGGCCGCCGCCGGCCCTCACCTGATCGATATCGGTCGGCCAAGGTTGTGGGTCGACCGGTCGTTCACGATCACCGGGGCGGGCACGGTAGTAACCGGCACTCTGCTCGACGGCCCACTGACCACAGGCGATCAACTGGAGATCTGGCCGGGCAGTCTCGAAGCCAGAGTGCGAGGTTTGCAGAGCCACGAGAGAGAGCACCATCGGGTCGAACCCCACAACCGGGTAGCCGTCAATCTGGTCGGTTTCGAACGAGCTGAAGTGACCAGGGGTGCCATGCTCGGACGTCCCGATGATTGGCAACAGACCAATACCGTCCTGGTGCGGATCGAAGCGGCCGCGGTATCTCGATGAGCCGCTCACCAATCGGGGCGCCTATCACTTGCACCTGGGCAGCGGCGCCTGGCCGGTGCGCCTCCGGTTGGTTGAGGGATCCGAACTGGAAGGTTCCGGACCGGCCATTCTGCAGCTATCGCAGCCACTCCCGCTCAAGGCCGGGGATCGCTTCATCCTCCGCGAGGTGGGCCGCCGGGCGGTGGTGGGAGGAGGACGGGTTCTCGATCCCCACCCTGCGAGCAGGATTCCCCAGGTCCGCCCGACGACAGAGATCTTGCAGGCGGTGAGTCGCCGCGCACGGCCGACGATCAAGCGACCGCTCTTCTCGAGGTCCGCGGCCGCGATCTCTTGACCCGGCTGTCGGCAGATTCTGGCGGCGGGACCCCAAAAGGAGCTGTTAGAGCGGGAGCGCTTGCCCTATCGCAGCAAGTCGGCTGCGGCCTTGACCGCGGACGCAGTGAAGACGATCACGGCTTTCCACCGCGACAACCCGTTACGTCCGGGCATACCAAAAGCCAGCTTGGCCAGTCTGCTCGACATTGACGCGGCAGTCATCGAGGTTCTAGTCGAAGCCTCCGATCGACTGCACGACGACGGTGCAACGGTGGCGATCGAAGGTTTCGGCGGGAAGCTCACCACTGGCCAGGAGAGCGCTTGGGAAGAGGTTCGGACCGCACTCCGCGGAGCAGGACTGGCCGTGCCTCGAATCAAGGAACTCGCCATCGACCGCGAACTGCTGCATGCTCTGATTCGAGAAAACCGCGTTGTGCGAGTGGGCGATGAACTGGTCTACCTACCCGAGCAAATCGACGAGATCATCCAGCGACTCGAAGGATTGCCCGATCGATTCACCGTGGCTGATTTCCGGGACGCCTACGGGTTCTCTCGCAAGTATGCGGTCCCTTTGCTCGAGTACCTCGACGGCCGAAGAGTGACCATCAGGGACGGCGACTATCGGACTGTGCACAGGTCCTAGGGACGCAACTCAGGCCGTCTGGACCTGGAACTCCCGGCGTTCAACCTCCGTGAAACCACCCCAGATGCCGTACGGCTCACGGATCACGACCGCCGATTCCAGGCAGTCCAACTTCACTGGGCATGCCTTGCAGATCGCCTTGGCACGAACCTCTCGGCGTTCGCGCTCGTCTTTGCGTTCGAAGGTGCTGGGAGGAAAGAAAAGGTGAGAATGATTACCCCGGCACAAGGCGCGTGGTTGCCAGTTGCCGACCGCAGATGTCATCACCATTTGTCCTCCTTCTCCACCACAAAGCGCGGCAAAGCTACCAGTGGCCATCACACCTCGCCAGGAAAAACATGGAAAGCGAGGAAAAGATTTCGCGCTTTTCTTGGGTGGCAGGCTGCAGGTTTCCGGTTCCAGGTCTGCCTCCCCGGCAGCGAAGGGCACGGTTCTTTCCCCCTCCCGCCGGCGGGAGGGGGCTAGGGGGAGGGTGGAGAAGAGGTTCCTAGTTCTTAGTTCTTGGTTCTTCGTTTCCCGTTCTTGATGCTTGACGCTTGACGCTGCGCACCTGGAGCCCGGAACCCGAAACCTGGAACTCTCTCAGTCCGGATCAACCTCGACAAACAGACCCTGGACGGCTGTCACCGTCACCGGGTCACCGGACGAGATCCCGGCCTCGCGGTGAGAACGGGCGCGCCAACGGGCCCCGTCGACCTCGACCATCCCCTCTGGATCCAGGGGGGTGAGCGCCAAGCCGGTGCGACCAACCAGATGATCACGACCGATCGTCCCCGTCGAGAACCGCGACCGGGCCACCACCGGCATGGCGATCAAGTAGAAGAAGATGGCCGCCAGAACAGTCAGCCCGACTCCCCACGGCGAGGGGGTGATCTGGGGGGCGGCGTCGGTTAGGAACAATCCGCCGACCACCAGAGCACCGGTGGCCAGGATGCTGAAGATTCCGAAAGATCGGCGTTGGAACTCTGCCGTGTAAACCAGCAACCCGAGACCAATGAGGGCTACCGCCCACCACCGGACGGGTAACACCGCCAGACCGTACCCGGCGATCAGCAGCGAGATGACCCCGGTAGCCGCCGCCAAACCAGGGCCGATGGCGTAGAACTCGAACGCCGCCACGGTAAGTCCCATGACCAAAAAGAAGAAGGCGGCCTCCGGCCGGATCGAAAGGCGCAGCATCCGGGTGAAGAGCCCGGGTTCGTGGAAGCGCACCTGGGCGGTGGGCGCCATCTGCACTGTGCCGTCCGTCCCGGTCACTTCGTGGGCTGTTGCCAGAGTCGCCGCACCCTGTTGTGACTGGACCTCTTGGCCGTTCGAGCCAGACAACCACCTGACCGATAGACGGCAGCGCCACGTCGATCAGGCCGGGTATGGCTCCTTCGATGGTGATGGTCTCGTCGAACAGGTCAAACGACGAGACTCCGGCCACGATCTCGATCGTGGGGTCCGTCCCGGCCACGGTCGGTGTCAGGTACCCGATCTCAGCACCGGGGGCGGCTACGCGCAGCGGCGCCACAATCAGCAATTGCGCAGCACCTCCGAAAGCAACGGCCGGGGTATCCCCGACCCAGACCACCAGCGGCAACGGAGGCTGCTTGAACAAGTCGATCAAGTCCTCGATATCGTCGCTCAAGGCTCCCTCCGAATCGAGTTGAAGGATGGCGGCCTGGGATCCGTTGGCGGCAGCTTCGGCGATCGTTTCCTCAACAAAACGAATGGCGCTCTGATCGAGGGGACCCTCAACCACGATGACATCGAGCGGGGCGGTCTCCTGGGCGCCCGCGACAGGCATGACAGCCAAGACGGCCAACAAGGCCAGGAAGAAGAGAAGGAGTCGATGCACGGACGCAATGATAGGGAGGGTTTCAGGTTTCAGGACTCAGGTCTCAGGTCTTGCCCCTCCCTGCAAGGGAGGGGAAGCTTCGCCCGGAGGGCGAAGCAGGGGAGGGTCAAGCGTCAGCCAGACGGTCTGGCGGCAAGGCTTGACCCCCATCCCCCTCGCTTCGCTCGGGTACTTCCCCCTTTCAGGGAGAAGTCAGTGCCCATGTTGAGAGGCGAGCCGCTGTCTCGCACCTGCTCTGCAATGCAACACCGCTTGCGGGGGAGGCGCGGAGCTGCCGAAGGCGGCGAAGCGGAGAGGGTGGATAACGAGAAACGAGCAACTAGTAACTAGAAACCAGAAACTGGCCGCGGACGAACGCCTGACCTCCCACTACTAGAGTTCCTCCCGCATGAAAGTACTTCTGGTGGCCGACGCGACGTGGATCCAAAATGAGGCAAGTGCCGCATTGTCGGACGCCGACACGGTCATTCGGCAGGTCGAAGACCCCCGCACCGCCGCGCAGACGGCCGAGGAGTTCCAACCCGACGTCGTCATCGTCGATATGCAGGTTGGTTCGATGGGCGGCATGGCCGTCGCCCGAGCCGTGCGCGAGGCCGAATTCGCCGAGGACATCCCCACTACTTCCATTGTCCTTCTGCTGGATCGGACCGCCGACGAGTTTCTGGCCCGCCGGGCTTCGGCCAACGCCTGGGTGGTCAAGCCCTTCACGCCCCAGCAGCTGCGAGCGGCAATCGAGTCGGCCACCACCAGCTTGGCCGGAGGACGCTCGGAGTGAAATCGAATCGGGTCCGGTGGGTCTTGCCCGCCGGCTTCCCGGAGCTTGACGTATGACGACATTCCAGTTGATTCTGTTGGTGGTTTTTGCTCTTTGCATCCTCTCGTCGGGCTTCCTCTCGGGATCTGAAACCGCGATCGTGGCCGTGCCGAGAGAACGGGCTCACCAACTGGCGCGACGCGGCAAACAGGGCCAGCGGCTCGAGTTGTTGTTAGCCGACCTGGAAGGCACCATCGGCACGTTGCTGCTGGCCAACAACTTCGTCAACATCCTCGGCGCATCGGTGGCCACAGTGTTGGCCATCGATCTGGTCGGCGAATCGTGGGGTCCTTGGCTCTCGACCGTCGCCGTGACGGCCATCATTCTGGTGGTCGGGGAAATCACCCCCAAGACCCTGGCGGCACGGCGCCCCGATCAGTACGCCCTCACCGTCGCCAGCGCTCTGTGGACAATCTCTCGGATACTGCGGCCGGTGGCACGGCTATTCGTGGCCCTCAGCAGGGCCATCCTCCGGGTACTGGGAGTACACGCCACCCATGAATCGACCCTTGTAACTGAAGAAGACATCCGCTCGATGGCCGTCTTGGGGGAAGAAGCAGGTGAGATCGAGGAAGCCGAGCGGGAAATAATCGATTCTCTCTTCTCACTGGCCGACCGGCCGGTCCGCGATGTGATGACACCGCGAGTCGATGTAGTCGCCCTGGAAGACCCGGTATCCCCCGAAGAGGTTCGGGAGGCAGTAGCCAATACCGGGCATTCCCGGTATCCGGTGATCGCCGCCGATGCCGATCTCGACCAAATGCTCGGGGTTCTCTATTTCAAAGACCTCTACCGCGAGCCGGACCCGGGAGGGTCCGAACAGATCCGCCGCTTGCTCCGTAAGCCGTTGTATGTTCCGGAAAGCACCCCCGTACTTACCGCACTCCACCAAATGCGGCTCCGTCGAGCCGGGTTTGCCGCCATCCTCGACGAACACGGCGGTGTTGAAGGCATCCTCACCATCAAGGATCTCGTCTCTGAGTTGGTGGGAGAGCTCCAGGACGAGTACGACCCCGGAATCCCGGTGACAGTTGCCGTCGAAGGAGACCTCTGGATCGCCGACGGCCGGGTTGATGTCGAGGAATTGGCCGAAACCCTAGGAACCGAGCTTCCCGAGGGACCCTATGCCACCGCCGGAGGGTTGTTCTTATCCATTGCCGGCGACATTCCGGCCGAAGGTGATTCGGTCGAGGTGGTCGGATTCCGAATGACGGTCCTCCAGATGGATCGCCGCCGAATCGATCGACTCCGGATCGAACCGATCAAGTAGAGACTGGTCGGGACGGCCGGATTCGAACCGGCGACCTCAGCGTCCCGAACGCTGCGCGCTGCCAAACTGCGCCACGTCCCGTGGCGCCGACATGTTACTCGCTCTCGGGACCGTGGAACGGGTGCCCGTCTACGCTGGCCGAATGGAGCTTCACGAGCTGCAAGACCTCATGGATCAGACCTACGGGCACCGCGACCGGGCCCGCGGAATCCCGGCCAACGTCGCCTGGCTGGCCGAGGAGATCGGTGAGCTGGCCCAGGCCCTCCGCAAAGGCGATCGGGACCAGCAACTTCAGGAATTTGGGGACGTATTGGCCTGGACTGCCTCGCTGGCCAACCTGGCTGGTTTGAGTCTCGACGAGGCCCTCAGCCGCTACCGGGACGGCTGCCCGCGTTGCTCGAAGATCCCCTGCCATTGCCCATGAAGTCGCTATACGCGCTCGAATTCGATACTGTCACCTCTCCGTGTCATATTCGAATCGACGAATTGCCTTGGCGGCCGTCCTGGCTCTGGCCCTTCCTCTGGTGGTGGCCTCTCCGGCTCTCGCCGACGAAGTTGCAGCTCAGGTGACGGCATTCCCGCGGCAGCACCTGCCGGTTGTTGCCGGCGCCGACCAGGTCGCCGGCGGGTCCGCAGCCGCTCAGGCGGCCGCCGGGAATCTGTTTCACGCCAATATTATCCGGTTTGCTCGGTGCGTGCGATTCAGTAGGTGAAGTGGTCGGTAGCCGGCCCCGATGTCCCTGCCGTGTTCGCAGCCTTCCGCAAAGCGCCAGCCACCGGAACATCATCAACAACCCGGCCTGGACCGCCATGGAACCGGCCTGGCCACGGTGGCGATGGGACGGTGTACGTGTCTGTCGTGTTCTGGCTCGCGACCGGGCGCATCCTCGAGTGTGGCACCACCGGTCGGCAACGGCTCCCCCGCCGGTCGGACATCGGCTCACCACGCTCGCCCAAGAAATCATCGCCCCGAGAACCGCCGATCCTCGAAGAATCCCTGCCGGCGATTGGCGCCCGCCGATCCGAGATCCGGGCCAGCCTGGACGGTCAGGCCAGGTCCATGTTGCCCGACTGGTATGTCGGCGCTGTGCGGAACGGATGATCGAAGACGGGTACTCGGAGAGCACCACGCATTCGAGAGTGGGGCCTGCCCGCAGGCGTCGTAGGTTCCTGGTCCTTGGTTCCAGGAGTTCGGAGACCCCCTCCGCTCCGTTGCCTTCGGCAACTCCGCGCCTCCCCCGCAGAGCAGGGGAGGCAAGACCGCCGGCGGGAGAGGCCGTCCTTTTCCCCCCTCCCGCCGGCGGGAGGGGGCTAGGGGGAGGGTGGAAAAGAGAGCTGTCCGCCGTCCGCTTGCTCGATGCCTGATGCCAGGCCTCGTGGCTCGATCTAAACCACCAACGAGAGTGGAGCCTGCCCGCTGGCGTCGTAGGAAGAGTTCCTAGTTCTTCGTTTCTCGTTTCTCGTTTCCACCCTCTCCGCCTCGCCGCCTGCGGCAGCTCCGCGCCTGTCGCTTCGCTCCCACCCCCTCCGCTCCGTTGCCTTCGGCAACTCCGCGCCTCCCCCGCAGAGCAGGGGAGGCAAGACCGCCGGCGGGAGAGGCGACTCTTCCCCTCCCTGGCAGGGAGGGGCAAGACCTGAGACCTGAAACCTGAAACCTGAAACTCTTCTAAACCAGCAACTCGGCTATCTGGACGGCGTTGAGGGCCGCGCCTTTGCGGAGGTTGTCGCCTACCGCCCAGAGGTTGATTCCGCCGGGGGTGCCGACGGTTTCGCGGATGCGGCCGACCAGCACATCGTCTATACCGGCCGAGTCGAGCGGGGTAGGAACCTTCTCAGTCCACACGGCCACGCCGTCGACAGTCGTCGATCAGGGCCTCGGCCTCCTCGGCAGACACCGGCCGATCGAACCACAGGCTGGCGGCGATCCCGTGACCAACCATCACCGGCACTCGTACGCAGGTCGGCTCCACTTTGAGATCCGGGATGTCGAGGATCTTGCGGCTTTCGTTGACGAATTTCCACTCTTCGTCCGTGTACCCCTCGCTCTGCAGGCTGCCCGCGAAGGGAATCACGTTCCAGGCGATGGGTCGGGGGTACACCTCGCCGCCCGGATCCTGCCAACCGCCGTTCACCAGGGCTTCCAGATCGGCCCCCAGCTTCTCCGACCTGCCTGGCCAATTCGTCCATGGCCTTCTTGCCCGGACCCCGAAACCGACTGATAGGAGGTGGCGATCATCGAGCGCAGACCGGCAGCCCGGTGTAGGGGCGCGACCGCCATCATCAGGTCCATCGTGGTGCAGTTCGGATTGGCGATTATGCCCTCGTGCTCTAGCCGCGGCCGCGTCGTTGACCCCAGCGACCACCAGCGGCACCTCCGGCTCGCATCCGGAAAGCCGAGGAGTTGTCGATCACCACAGCACCGGCAGCCGCAAACGCCGGGGCGAATTGCCGGGACCGATCGCCGCCTGCCGAGAACAGGGCGATCTCAATGCCGGACGGGTCAGCCGTAGCGAGATCTTCGACCTCGACCTTGCCCCATTTGGTGTCCACCTTGGACCCCGCCGAACGCGACGAGGCCAAGCAGCCGAAGCTCCGAAACCGGGAAGTTCCGCTCCTCGAGGATGGAGATCATGGCCCGGCCCACGGCTCCGGTGGCGCCGACGACTGCCGTTCGTTTGGTGTTCATAGTTCCCCCGCCATGGTTGGCGGCTCGAAGGCGGCGTGCAGGACACGGACCGCCTCTTCGATCTGCTTCCAGAGCCACGACACAGGATATGCGGATGCTCGACGTGGAGATCATCTCGATGTTGATCCCATTTTCGGAAAGCACCCGGAACATCTTGGCCGCGACTCCCGGGTGTGACTTCATCCCGGCCCCGACTACCGAGACTCTGGCAACCGCTTCATCGACATCGACCCCGACGGCCCGGATCTTCGGTATGACCTTCTTGACTACTTCGATGGCTACCGCGGCATGCTCCTTGGGAACGGTGAAACTGATGTCGGTAGTTCCATCTTCGGACACGTTCTGCACGATCATGTCGACGTTGACTGTCTCGGCGGCCAGCGGCTCAAAGAGCGCCGCAGCCACGCCGGGTTGGTCGGGCACGCCGCGCACCGTCACCTTCGCTTCCGAAGTGTCGTGCGAGATCCCGCTGATAATCGCCTGTTCCATGGTTGTCTCCTTCACCCAGGTGCCGGGACCGTCGTGGAACGACGAACGCACATGGAGGGGAATGTTGAAATTGCGGCCGAATTCGACCGAGCGGAGCATAAGGACCCGAGCGCCGGTAGCCGCCAATTCCAGCATCTCCTCGAATGACACCTCGTCGAGTTTGCGGGCGTCCGGCACGATGCGGGGTCGGCAGTGAATACCCCGTCCACGTCGGTATAGATCTCGCATACATCGGCGTGATTGGCAGCAGCCAGAGCCACCGCGGTGGCGTCCGAACCACCCCGCCCGAGGGTGGTTACATCCTTCGACTCGCGGATCCACACCCTGGAATCCGGCCACGATGACCACTTTGCCTTCCTTCAGGCTCTCCTCCACCCGGAAACTGCGGATCTCCTGGATCTTGGCCTGCCCATGACTCGAATCCGTGAGGATGCCGGCCTGCGACCCGGTGAAGCTGACCGCTTCAACGCCTTCCTCGTGAATGGCGATGGCCAGCAGCGCCATGGCGATCCGTTCCCCGGCGGTGAGCAGCATGTCCATCTCCCGGCCGGGTGGTGCGGGGCTCACCTGGCGAGCGAGATCGATCAGCTGATCAGTAGTGCCGCCCATCGCCGAAACCACCACGATCACGTCATTGCCGGCCTTGCGAGTGGCAGCCACGCGGGAGGCGACCCGTTTGATTCGTTCGGCATCCGCAACCGAAGTGCCGCCGTATTTTTGGACTATCAAGGACATCGCGCCGGGAGTGTACCCCGAGGGTCTCCCCGTCCCGACGACCCTCCCCGACAGCATGTCTATAGTCCTTTCGCTATGCCGACCAACAAGCGTGAACGCCAACGCGAGAACCGTGCCAAGAAGCTCGAAGAGCAGAAGAAACTGGAACGTCAGCGCAAGCTCCGCAAGCGGGTGATCCGCTTCACGCTTATCGCGGCGGTTCTGGCCATTCTGCTGGTGCTTCCCACCGTGCTGAGCGGTAACGACGGGACTACCACGACCACCAGTACGACCACCACCGCTCCCCCGACAACCACCACCACCGCTCCCCCGACAACCACCACCACCGCTCCCCCGACGACCATTGACACCGAGGCTCTCCCACTCAACTACGAGGGTTTCCGTTCCCAGTCGACCGCTTGTGGTGCAGAAGCTCCCCCACCCGTGACCGAAATGACGTTCGCGGCAGCGGAAAACCAGGAAATCCCCGCAGACGCCCAGGTGACCGCCACCATCTCCACCTCCTGCGGCGACATCGTCGTTGAGCTCGACCCATCGATCGCTCCAGAGACGGTCAACTCCTTCGTATTCCTGGCAAGGGCTGGGTACTTCAACGGCACTGCCTTCCACCGAATCGCCGACGGTTTCGTCATCCAGGGCGGTGACCAAACCGCGATCGGCACCGGCAACCCCGGGTATGTGGTCGCTGACGAATTCCCGGAGGTGGGCTTCGCCTACGGACGGGGAGTTGTGGCCATGGCCAACGGTGGTGCCAATTCGACCGGTAGCCAGTTCTTCATCGTCACCGCCGACGATGCCCGTCTACCCAACAGATATTCGGTACTTGGTTCCGCGGTTGAATCGGATGACGTCCTCGATCGAATCACCGCGGTTCCGACGATCGGTCGGACCGGCACCACTGACGGCGAGCAGAGCCTCCCGCTCGAGACGGTGTACATCGAGAACGTCGAAATCGTCCTCGGTAGTTAGTAGTTGGTAGTTAGTAGTTGATAGGCCACCTACTACGAACTACAAACTCCAAACTGTGATGGGTGCCACGAGATCGAACCTCCCCCTTGTACGCTCCGTACCGGAAATGTCGGTTGATCTCCATACGCACAGCAATCGGTCGGACGGGTCGGACGAACCTGCCGACTTGGTTCGCAAAGCTGCCGGTCGCGGCCTCACCGCGGTAGCTCTCACCGACCATGACACGCTGGAGGGCATCGAAGAGGCTCGCCGCGGCCGCAAACGACCTCCCGATCGAACTGATTCCCGGGGTCGAAATCTCCTGCGAATGGGCGCCGGGAGCCATGCACCTTGTAGTCCTATTCCTCGAGCCCGCCCATGGACCCTTGCAGGACCGCCTCGTCGACCTGCAGGCGAGCCGGTCCACGCGGAACTACCGGATAGCCGATCGGCTCCGTCAGTTGGGTATCGATATCTCAATGGACGAGGTCATCGAGGAGTCCTCGGTCGGAGTGGTCGGGCGCCCGCATTTCGCCGCAGTTCTGGTCCGCAAAGGAGTAGTCGGCGACATCCCCGATGCCTTCAACGAGTACCTCGGAAACCAGGCTCCCGCCTATGTGCCCCGCCTGCGTCTGGAACCGGAGGAGGCGATCGGATTGGCGAGGGCTTCAGGCGGGGTTCCGATCCTTTCACATCCGCACACGCTCGGCCACACGTCGGCTGGTGAGTTCTCTGCGACGTACCGCCGTCTCACGGAAGCCGGGCTGGTCGGAATCGATGCGTACTACGGCGACTACACCCCCGAACAGCGGGAAGACCTGGCCGCGATCACTCGATCGTTCGGGTTGATCCCGTCCGGTGGGTCCGATTACCACGGGTCCTACAAGGAAGGACTGGAGTTGGGGTCCGGGCGAGGCGACCTCGACGTTCCTGATTCGGCCCTCGAAGAGTTGCGGAGCGTGCATCAAGCCCTGGTCGGTGCACAGTGAACGCCCCCGACGGTAACCCGGAAAAACCCTCCGGCCGGATAGGCAAAGCGGCGCTCGTGGTGTCGGCCGGGATTCTGCTTTCCCGGGTGTTGGGCATGCTGCGAAATGTGGCACTGGCAGGTCTCCTGGGCAACACAGCCGAAGGTGACGCTTTCCAGGCTGCGTTCGTTATCCCCGACGTGCTCTTCTATTTGATGGCCGGCGGATATCTAACGGTGACCTTCATCCCGATCCTGACCCGCCACCTCGTGCAGGGCGATCCGGCGGAAGGCTATCGAGCCTTTTCTGCCGTCTTTCGCCCCGTGGCCATAGCCATGGTGCTGCTCACGATCCTGGCGATGATCTTCGCCGGATCATTGACTGACCTGGTCTACCCCCGGTTTGATGCCCAGCAGGCTGGAGAGGTAACCCGACTCACCCGGATCGTGCTGCCTGCCCAGATCTTCTTCGTGTTGGGCTCCCTGTGGATGGCTGTTCAGTACGCCCATCAGCGCTTCGCCATCCCGGCGGTCGCACCGGTCATCTACAACCTCGGGATCATCATCGGAGGACTACTTGCCTGGGCCGTCGGGTCGGCCTCCGCGGCAGGTTTTGCGTGGGGAGCCGTGGGGGGAGCCTTTGTGGGCAACTTTGCTCTCCAATGGTACGGGGCGCGCCGGACCGGGCTCCGCTGGGTCAAGGGGGTTCCCCTCCGGCATCCGGCAGTACGCGAGTACCTCGTGTTGGCCCTTCCCTTGATGTTGGGACAATCCATCGCGGTGCTCGACGAGCAGTTCGTACGGCTGTTCGGACAGCTGACCGAGGAGGGTGGAATCTCGGCCCTGACCTATGCCCGCCGCCTCAACATGCTGCCGGTCGGAGTCATTGCCCAGACGGCCGGAGTAGCCGCCTACCCGTTCCTGGCCCGGCTGGTCGAAGAGGGAAAGCTGAAGGAAATGGCCGCCACGGTCGCCAGGACGATCCGCTACACCATCTTCATCAGCGCCCCGGCAGTGGCCGCCATCCTCGCCCTCTCCCAACCCTCCGTCCGGGTGGTCTACGAGCGAGGTGAGTTCGGATCACAGGACACCATCCTTACCGCTACGGCCCTGGTGTTCTACGGCCTTTCCATACCAGCCTGGGGTGCTCACCAGATCTATGCCCGAGCTTTCTACGCCCGTCGCCAGATGTGGACGCCGGTGATAATCGGTACCGCCGGGACCCTGGTCGCAATCGGCGGGTACTGGTGGTTGAGCCGGTACGACGAACCCGGATTCGCCCTCGCCAGCACTCTGGCGATTGCCCTCTACACCATCGCCCTGGCGGTGGCCTGGCATGCCCGAGCCGGCAGCCAAGGCGTCTCCGAGATCCTCGGCTCCCTGGTGCGGAGCACTGTGGGCGCGGCGGTCGCCGCCCCCATTGCCTGGCTCGTCGTCAAGTGGATCTCCGGCGGCGAGCTACCCGGTTTCTGGGGCTCGCTCGGACTCGTGGGAGTCGGTGCGGCAGTGGTCGTCTTGGTCTACGCGGCAATGGCCCGGTTGTTGAGAGCCCCGGAGCTGACTGACCTCCGCCGCCGCTTTGCGAGCGACGCGAGCGGCTGACAACTGAGGACTGCTCTTCCACCCTCCCCCTAGCCCTCTCCCGCCGGCGGTGTTGCATTGCAGAACAGATGCGACACTCCAGCTCGCCTCTCAAGATGGGCACTGACTTCTCCCTGAAAGGGGGAAGTACCCGAGCGAAGCGAGGGGGATGGGGGTCACGCCTCGCCGCCAGACCGTCTGGCTAACGCCTGACCCTCCCCTGCCTCGCCCTCCGGGCGACGCTTCCCCTCCCTTGCAGGGAGGGGCAACACATCGCCCGGTTGTCACCATATGCCCCGCCACCTTCGGTGAGGGAAGACGCCAGAATCGTCGCACACAAACGCGCGATAGATCACCGCCGACGGGGGAGGCGCGGAGGTGCCGAAGGCAACGGAGCGGAGGGGGTGGAAACTGACAACTGAAAGTGAGCCGCGAGCTTCGAGCCGCCAGCGGCGGGCAACTGACGAGAGAAGATCTCGGCCTTCAGGCCGAGATCTTCTCTGTTCCCAGATTCCCTACCCCGGCTCGCTGCATATCTCCCCAGGTTTTGCGGCGTGGGTTCCAGAACATGGCCCTGACCCGCCACCACACGGTCCGCTGCCGCATCCCGAGTTGCTCGCCGATGGAATACACCAACAACTTGGCTGCGTCGCCCGGCGCGTTGTAGTACCCAAATCGTTCGTCCAGGAACAAGCCGATCAGCGAGTTTCCGGCTCCTAAGACCAACGAGATCAAGAAGAGGGGAAGGGCGATCTCCCAGTTGAGGAATCCCAAGGCCAGCGAGGTCGGGACGACGAACCAACCGACAAACTCGACGATGGGCGCCAGGAACTCAAAGGCGACAAAGGCCGGCCAGCCCAGCATCCCCACCAGCCGGTAGCGTGGGTTGAAGAGCATGCCTTTGTACTGCCAGATGACCTGCATGAGCCCGCGGTGCCAACGAATCCGTTGCTTGCGCAAAACCTGACGCGTGAGCGGGACTTCCGTCCAGGCAACCGCGTCCGGGGCATAGACGATTCGATAAGGAATCCGCTTCCTCCGGTAGTGCCGGTGCAGCCTCATGGTCAGTTCCATGTCTTCGCCCAGGTGCCCATGGCGGAACCCGCCGACTTCGACGATCGCTTTCTTTTGGAAGATCCCGAACGCTCCTGAAACGATCAGCAGGGAACCCAACGCCGACCAACCCGGCCGGGCCGACAGGAAGCTGCGAATGTACTCGACGACCTGGGCAAGCTCGACGGGACGACGGGGAAGCGAGACGTTCGTCACCCGTCCCCGGCGGACTTCGCAACCGTTGAGCGGACGGACATTGCCGCCCACGGCAATAGTTCGGGAGCGGTCTTCGACGAAGTGGCGAACTGCTCGCAGCAGGCATTCGTCGTCCAACACCATGTCGGCGTCGGTCGCCATCACGTACGGATACCGGGCGATATTGACGCCGGCGTTGATCGCATCGCCCTTGCCGCCGTTCTCCTTGTCGACCAGCACAATGGGAAGTGGGAGCCTCGATTTATAGACGCGATGGATGACCTCGGTTTCGAGGCTGGGCCGGAAGGGAACATCGATCGGTTCCATCCGGAATTCGTCGATCATGCGCTTCGCCGTCCCGTCAGAGCTGCCGTCGTTGACGACGATGATCTCCTTGCGGGTGTATTTCAACATCGCCATGGAGCGAACCGACTCGGCGATCCCCACCTCTTCGTTGTAGGCCGGAATGATGATCGACACGGGAGGAGTCGTGTCAGACGTCAACATGTCGTGAAGGCGTCCATGCATCGAGGTGAACTGGTCGCGGCGGAGCGAGAAGTAGGAAACGACACTCACCATCAGGAGTTGCAGTTCCATCACCACGAAGTAGATCAGAATCACATAGTTGAAGATCTCGATGAAGCTCATCCGGCCACCTTCTCGTTTACTGCCTTTTCCTGCAGGTATTCGCCCCGGCCCAACACCACCAACTGGTGCACCACATACCGGTCCTGCTCGCTTGCTGATCCGTCCTTGACGGCGTCGACTGCCTTGCGCACCAAACCCATCGCCATCAAACGCTCAATCGCGGCGTCGCGGGCGAAACGGTCCTCATCTTCGAGACTCCGGATCAGAGCATCAACCCCGCCCGGAATCTCGGATAGAGATTGGGCGCTGTTCTGGCGCACCCACCAGTTCTCATCACGCATCGCCCCCCGGAGCCCTTCGATGGCGCGGCCATCCATCTGCCGTCCCAATGCCCCGGCCGCTTGCGCTCGTACCTCCCACTCAGAGTCGCGCAGGGCCCGGGTGAGGGCGGGAACGCAAGCCAAGGAACCCACGGTCCCCAGTGCCGCGGCGGCCCGAATCCTGAGTTCCTCGTCATCCGATTCGAGCGCCGACAACATGGCTGGTTCAGATCGCACGTCGCCGATGATGCCCAGCACCCTGGCCACCAGGGGCAAGTGGGCAGACGCTGCAGACAATGCCGGGCCACCCAGGAGCGCATAGCGGGCCAGGTCGGGCACGGCCGTCGAGCCGAACGCCACCAGGGTGTCGGCAATCCGATTGGCCCCCCACTCCGTCTCCTGCTGCAACGCCTCGAGCAGGGGACGCACCGCCCGGGGATCCCCGATTTTGGCCAGGGCACCGGCAGCTTGCCACCGAACTTCATCGACCGGATCCTGGAGTGCTTCCAGCAGCGCATCAGCCGCAGCCGGATCAGCAAACTCGGCCAAAGCTTTGACAGCTTCCACCCGCTTGTTACGGCGTTTCGAGGTACGCAACTCGGTCATGAAACGTTCGACGATGCCGAGTTCCCTGGCCAACCGGAGGAGATTCTGTCGCTCCCCTCCCTGCAGGAACTTCAAGAACTCCAGCAATGTCTCGAGGAACACACCATCCGGCGACCAACGCCGCAGCATCTCGAGGGGATAGCCGGACCGGGTAGCCATCTCGCTCAGCGCTCCGATATACGACGCCCGACGGAACTCATCAAAACGCTCACGGCGGTGACGAACAAGCTTGTAAACGAACAGGCTGAGACCGGCAATCGCGGTAACCGCGCCAAGTATGGCGAGGATGGGGAGGATCAAGCCACTCACGGGAAACCCCATTCCCGGAGAGGGCGCGAGCTATCGGGCTCGTCGGTGCCGGCAGGCACGACGGGCCGACGCGTCCACAGATTGGGAGCGCAAGGCATCTTTCCTCCTCCGTCTATGCATCGGCACGCGAAAGAGCCCGGTTGACGAGTTCGCCGGTGCGAGCTGCGAGCTCCGAGCTACGAGTCAGCACTCAGCACCGACGGTCTACGCCGCCCCAGGGACCTGTCGTAAGGAGTGGCCGCGCTACGAAGTACGAAGTACGAGGTTTGCGAGCGAAGCGAGCTACAAGCGTCTACGCCGCCCCGGGACCTGTCGCAAGGAGTCGCCGCGATACGAAGTACGAAGTACGAAGTTTGCGAGCGAAGCGAGCAAAAACTGACAACTGATGACTGAAAACTGAAAACTGCGAGCGAAGCGAGCCCTATATTTCTGGCTCAAAGCCTTGAGCGCGGAGATGCACCTTCACACGGGCCAACAGCTCACGGACGCTGAAGGGCTTGCGGATGAAGTCGACCGCCCCGAGTTCGAGGCAGCGCACGATGTCTTCTTCGGCGGTCAGGGCGGAAACCATGATGACGGGCATGTCTCTACCGTCATCGATCCAGCGTTGCAGCACCTCGACGCCCAACAAACCCGGCATCACCTGGTCGAGCAGGACAAGATTGAAATCGGTGGTGAGACCCACCTCGAAAGCTTCGAGACCGTCGTAAACCGTCGTCGTCTGGGCTCCGACACCTTCGAGGCTACGGGCTATCAGCAACGACACGACACGGTCGTCTTCGGCAACAAGGACTTGGGGTCTACTCACAATCGCTTCCGCACACTAGCCACTCAAATCTCCAGGTCCGGCCGTCTCTATGAGCCACTGCACCACCGGGATGTATACCCGGTAGAAGAACTCCGTCTGCGCCGAATGGGGCAAGGCTCGCATCAGGGTCGCCGAGCCGCTCATCTTTCGCAGCGGGAACTCAATACTGTTTTCGGAAGCGTCGGCGGCCAGATACAGCGATTTCCCGTTCTGCACCAGGAAAGGCCATTCGGTAGGGATCCCGTGCTGTTGCAGCAATGACCGGCCGGCATCGGAAACGGGCAGCCGCATCGACATGTTGACCTCCGACCCGGCACGGACGGAAATGACCTCGAACCAACCGTCGACTCGTGACGACACGGATCTCCCGGACCCCGGCAGAACCCCATCGACTACCGGAAAGGGCTTTTCCAGCTCATCAGACGAAAGCACAACGACGGTTGCCCCGCCGGCTCGGGGCGCCAGCAAGACGATTCCCTGCCCGGAGTGAGTCCAGGTACCTCCGGCCACTTCGACCAGACGGTCCGGTACTACCGATAGATCATCGAAGGATCTCCCGGCCCAGCCGGTCCGATCGACCCCAAAAAGCCCCTGCAGTTGTTGTGATGCAGGCGAAGGAGTCGGTTCACCCAGGATATTGAACTCTCCGTATACAACGGTCCCGGCCGCCGCCCAATTGGTCACCCGTTGGCGTCGCCCACCCCGAGCACATCGGTGATGCGGTTCGTCCCCTCATCGGAGACGTCCCCGGAGTCGTCAAGGTATACCCCGTAGGCGTCAACCAGCATGACAAGATCGGGCGCCTCCCCGGGCCAGGCACCTTGCGGAGCGCCTCCCGGAGCAGCACCTATGAAAGAATCCTCCGTGGAGAACGGTACTTTCTGGTACTCGAGCGCCAGACCAAGCGAAGCGTGCTCCAGGAACGAAGCATCGGGGACGGTCTGGTCGTAGACCACGATGTCAAGAACCGTGTCCTTTTCCAGCCACCAGATCAACGAGGCGACGCCCGGCCAGAGCAACAGCGGCAGCAACACCGACACCACCACCGTCAGAATGACGATGTGGGTGGCACGCTCCGTCCGGCGCACTTCTGGCCCGGTCAATTGTGTGGTCACACCTGAAACATCGGTCCGCCAGACGCCGCCATTGAGGAAGCTGTGCGGTTCCAGGTTGCAGGTTGCAGGTTTCAGGTTGCAGTCACGAGTCACGGGTCACCAGCCACCCCTCCCTGAAAGGGAGGGGAAGACTCGCCCGAAGGGCGAGGCCGGGGAGGGTCAGGCGACAGCCAGACGGCCTCGCGGCGAGGCTTGACCCCCATCCCCCTCGCTTCGCTCGGGTACTTCCCCCTTCAGGGAGAAGCTTCAGGCGTCCGCATCCCCGTTGTCGTCGTCAAAGCCGGGAGTGGGTGAGAGCCCCTGGAAGGAAGTCCGTGGGCCGAGCACAACTTGCGGCCGCCCGGACATTGCCCAGGAACCCGGGGTGGCGGGTTGGCTGGGGATGGCACGGGCGTCCAACTCTTCGGTCAGCGCCGCGTCGATGGCGGCCATGATGGCCGCGGCCTCGTAGGGGCCGGCTCCGCCGATGATCTCTACTTTGGGAGTTTCTTCGCTCATTGCAGCTCCACGAGTTCAATCAGGGTACCGGCCAGTGCCCGGGGATGCACGAACGCGATACGGTGTCCGCCTCCCCCGATCCGGGGGTGGCGGTCGATCAACTCCACGTCCTCGGCGGCCAGATGCTCTAAGGCATCTTCAATCGATGGCACCGCATACGCGATGTGGTGAATCCCCTCGCCGTTCTTGGCCAGGAAACGACCCACCGGGGTGTCAGGACCCAATGGTCGAAGGAGCTGGATGTTGGAGGCCCCCACCGGAAGCATGGCCTCCTCCACTCCCTGTTCTTCGATGACCTCTCGATATTCGGGGCGGACGCGGTACTGCCGTTCGTACTCGGCGAGGGTGGCGTCGAGATCGTGAACGGCGATGGCCACATGATCGATGTTGATCAATCTCATGAGGGCAGGCTACCCGGGGCACGACCCGGGGTAGATTGCAAGAAGCTTTCGGCGCGATAGAGGAGTAAGCCATGGGTGCGGTCATCACCGGGATTGCCAGAACGCCACTCGGCAAGTTTGGAGGTGGGCTGGCCCCGCTCCAGTCGATCGAATTGGGAAGTGAAGCGATCAAAGGCGCTCTGGGCCGCTCGCAACTCGACCCGGCGCTGGTCGACGAGGTGATATTTGGCCAAGTGCTCCTGGCCGGTCAGGGGCAGATCACTGCTCGGCAGGCAGCGGTTCGGGCAGGAGTGCCGATGACGGTACCTTCGACCACCATCAACAAGGTCTGCCTGTCGGGCATGACCGCCATAGCCATGGCCGACCGTTCGGTCCGGTTGGGCGAAGCCTCCTTCATAGTGGCCGGGGGCATGGAGAGCATGAGCAACGCCCCCTATCTGGTTCCGAGCGCTCGCTGGGGAGCCCGGATGGGCGATGCCCAATTGATCGACGTCCTGATGCACGACGGTTTGCGATGTTCGTTTGACCATTGCGCTATGGGCGAATCCGCTGATCTGAAGAACGCCAAGTTGGGGATTTCCCGGGCGGAGCAGGATGAGTGGGCTGCGGAGAGCCACCGTCGCGCGGTCCAGGCTGTCGAGGCGGGAGCCTTCCAGGATGAGATCGTCCCGGTGCTCGTCCCCCAGCGCAAGAAGGACCCGGTCGCAATAGAACTCGATGAGGGAATCCGCCCGGAAACAACTACCGAGAGCCTCGGGAGGCTCAGACCGGCCTTCACCTCCGAGGGCACTACAACCGCCGGAAACGCCTCCCAGATCTCAGACGGGGCGGCAGCCGTCATCGTGGCGGACCGGGCCGCTGCCGAAGCTGCCGGGTTTCCGATCCTGGCCGAAATCATCGCCTACGGGCAGGTTGCCGGCCCCGACGCCACGTTGCAGGAGCGGCCCGCCGAAGCGCTCAGCGTGGCTCTGAAGAAAGCGGGAATGACCCCGGATAACCTCGATCTAGTCGAGATCAACGAGGCCTTTGCCTCCGTTGCTCTTTGGTCGGCTCGGATGCTCGACCTCGATCATGCCAAAGTGAATGTCAACGGCGGCGCGGTCGCTCTTGGTCACCCGATCGGAGCAACCGGTGCACGAATCATCGTGACATTGGTGAACGAATTGAACCGCCGGGGCGGAGGCCTGGGGGCAGCCACCCTGTGCGGCGGCGGAGGACAAGGAGACGCGTTGATCATCAAAGTGGGGGGATGAATGGCTGAAGTACCTGAACGCAATCTGGCACTGGAGTTGGTGCGGGTAACCGAGGCGGCCGCCATGGCTGCCGCCCGCTGGCAGGGCAGGGGAGACAAGGAAGCGGTTGATCAGGCGGCGGTCGATGGCATGAGATCGATCATGGCTACGGTCGATATGGACGGGATCATCGTCATCGGCGAGGGCGAAAAAGACGAAGCCCCCATGTTGTACAACGGTGAGCGGGTTGGGAACGGACTCGGCATGGCGGTCGACGTGGCCGTCGATCCAGTGGATGGCACCACCCTGACCGCCGACGGCATGCCGGGCGCTCTGGCCGTCATCGGCATGGCCGAACGGGGCTCCATGTATGCACCGGGAAGCCTCGTCTACATGGACAAGATTGCCGTCGGGCCAGAGGCGGCCGGGATGGTGGACCTCGACGCACCGGTCGAACGCAACCTGACCCGCGTTGCCAAGGCATTGGGCAAGGACATCAACGACCTGACCGCCATCATCCTCGATCGGCCTCGCAACCACGGCTACATCGAGGCCGTCCGGGCGGCCGGGGCCCGGATCCGGTTGATTCGCGACGGCGACGTGTCGGGAGCCATCTCCACAGTCCGAGAGGAGACCGGTATCGACATCCTGCTCGGGATCGGGGGATCGCCCGAGGCCGTCATCGCCGCCTCGGCGCTCGCCTGCATGGGGGGCGAGATCCAATGCAAACTCTGGCCTCGCGATGAGAGCGAGGAGCAGTACGCCCTCGAGAACGACCTCGATCTCGACCAGATCCTCACCACCCGGGACCTGGTCGACTCAGACAACGTGTTCTTCGCCGGTACCGGGGTTACCGACGGCGAACTGCTCGACGGCGTTGATTACTACGCCAACGGAGCCCGGACTCATTCGGTGGTGATGCGTTCCCGGACCGGGTCCATCCGCTTCATCGACACCCATCACGATTTGCAGAAACTCAAGGCCCTCAGCGCCGTGGAATACGGCTAGCGAGCAGAGGCGATTTCATCGCCTGTGGAAGGTTCGAAGTGGGAAGTGGAAAGTGGGAAGTGATAGAGCCTCCCCGAGAACCTCAACTTCATACTTCAAACCTCGAACTTCGAACCGCGAGCGAAGCGAGCTAGATCGCTCCCCCGAACCGCAAAGCGTCGAGAAGCGAATCCACTACCGGGACGCCGGCGGTGTTGAGTTGCTCGGTGGGGTGGGAGCCGCTGTTGTAGAGCACGCAGTTGAAACCAAGAGCTGACGCGGCGTCGGCGTCGTCCAATGCATCGCCAACGACCAGGATCTCTGCCGGGTCGATCTGCCTTGAGAGATCACCGATGACCGCTTCTATGTGTTGCTCCAGATACTCCTGCTTGCGATCGCCAGGGGTCCCTCGTAAACCGTCCACTCGAATCAGGAATTTGCCCAAGCGGAACCGGTCGACTTGAGGCACCAGTTCATCGTGCCAGTACATCGACAGCAAGGACTGGCTGATCCCGGTCTGTTGGGCAAGTCTCAGGGCATCCATTGCGTCGTCGGCCAACATCGCCGCTACCACCCGGCGGCGGTAGGACTCGTGAAACGCCCGATCGAAGGTCAGCCACTCCGGTTCCCCAACGGGCCGACCCAGAAGACGTTCATAAAAACGGAGTACGGGGCGCGTGTAGTGCGCCCCGTACTCCTCAATGGTGATCGGCCCGCGGCCTACGGTTGCCAGCGTGTCGTTCACAGCGGCAACGACGACCGAGAGGTCGTCGAGCAACGTTCCGTTCCAATCCCAAACGATGTGCTGCACCGTTGGGACAATAGGGGAGTCAAAACCAAGAGGCGGCCTGGCGAGAATCGCCCGGCCGCCCCGGAAATGGCTCTCTTCGGTTACTTACTCAGCTACGCGATCCTTCAGGCCCTTGGCCGGACGGAATTTCGCGTGCTTCTTGGCTGCGATCTGGATCGCGGCACCAGTGGCCGGGTTGCGACCGATACGGGCCTTGCTCCGGCTCGTGTAGAAGGTGCCGAAACCTGAGACTCGCACTTCGCGGTCGGCATCAAGCTCGACAGCGATGATGCCCTTGCCGGAATCGCTGCTGAAGATCGCATCGATCACTTCCGAGGCCTTCGCCTTGGACAGATCGGTCTTCTTCGCAAGCTTCTCCGCCATCTCGGTTTTATTCACTCCGCCTCCCCTCATCATTGCGGCCGGCATTTCCGGCTCTCGCGTGGGTACCGCCATCAAGCGGTGTGGGACAAAAACTACAAGGTTTACCGAGCTTTTCCGAGGATTGTCGCCGTCAGCGACCGGCCCCGACCGTATCGACCAGCCTGGCCAAGCGGGCGTCGTAGACGGCCCCGAGAGCCTTCCACCCGAACCTCGACATGGTTGGAGCGAGTTCCGCCGTCGCCGACCGGACCTCGGAAAGGTGGGTAAGCGCCCATCGAAGTTGGACGACCAGTGCCTCGTCATCGTCGTACAGACAGACCTGGTGATAGGCACTCGGAACTAGCTCCGGGTAGGAAAGCCGGCGGGGCAAGATCGGAAACGCCCCGGCCGCAATGGCCTCAACAACAGCTACTCCGAAGAACTCATGGAAGGCCGTACTGACCACCACATCGGCCCGGGATAGAGCCTCAACATATCCCTCAGGTCGCAAAAACCCCTGGTAGAGGAGGGTTTTTCCCAATCGATGCTCTGCCTCGACAAACTCTTCGGGGACGTTGCGGAAATTTTCGCCCGCCAGGATCACCTCAAACTCGAGACCTTCGTCCTTGAGCCGGTAGAGCGCCCGGAAGAAGGCTTCCGGGTTCTTGTCGTACTCCCACCGTTGGTTCCACAGGACCACCGGCGGACCGTCAGATTGGGGCCGCACCACCAGGCGCTCCAGGTCAATCCCGACCGGCAGGATTTCCGACCGGTCCCGGACCGCGGCAATCGATTCGACGTGAGTGAAGTCCGGCAAGCCCGCCAGGAATCCGGGCAGCACCGAGAAAAACTCCGCGAAATGAAATTCCGAATTAAAAAGCACCAAATCAGCGGTTGCGGCACTCAACCAGTTGGTAAAGCCATATGAGTGGTCGACGAACGCACCCGGCTGCAACGGGTAGGTGATCTGATTTTCGTGCATATAGAGCGCCACTGCCGGCGATTCGAGCACGTCGCGGGTCAGGCTGAGGAAGGCAGGAAGGTCGAGCATGTCAGAGGCCAGAACGACGTCGGGTTGGCCCCGTTCGGCGATGAGTTCTCGGGCCCCGCCGGCCAGCGTCAGTGCCCCTCCCCGCATGCGCCATTTCCAGAAACGGGCCGGAAGGGTGAGCAGGTGCACGTCGTGACCACTTGCCCGGGCGTACCCCTCAGCCCAAGCCGCATGAGAGCCACCGAAGTAGGGCTCAACTAGGAGAATGCGCATCAGGAGAAGTTATCAGTTGTCAGTAATCAGTAATCGGTTACTACTGAGAACTGAAAGCGAGCCGCAGGCGAGCGACTGACAACTGACAACGGCGCACGAAGTGCGCCCTACAGCTTCTTCCTGAATACCCGGTGGTTTTTGTGGGGGACGCCGCCGATCTTCACCAGATCGCTGCGCATTTTGACCGCCGATTCGGCGATCTGCGTCACTTCGTATCGTTCGAAGCCTGCCGCCTTGAAGGTCGCCACGATCTCGGAGTAGAGCAAGGCATTTCCTCCCCGCTTCTGGAACTCGGGCAAGATCCCGATGCCGTTGGCGACCACCCAGTCTTTGGTGCGCATCGCCCGGAGAAGGTGCACAAAGCCCAGCGGCAAAAGCCTCCCGCCAGACTTTTGCATCCCTCCCGACATGTCCGGGAAGGCCAGCAAAAAACCAACGATTCGCTCTCCTTGGGTGATGAGCTTGATGAGCTCCGGACGGACCACCACCATGATGTTGGCGACGACAAAATCGACTTCTGCGTCGGTGAGCGGTACGTACTCCCAGTTCTCGACGAAAGAGTCGTTGTACGCCCGAGCGATGCGTTCCGCCCACTCCCGAATCTCTTTCTTGGAAGAGAATCCCTTCATGGTCAACCCGCCGCGTTCTTTGGTCCGGGCGGCCACCGTCTGGATCCGCTCATCGAGTTCCCAGTTCCTCCCGTCAATGATGTGGGTGACGAAGTCGACTTCCTTCTTGAAGCCTGCTCTGGTTGCCATATCGAGGTAGTAGGGCGGGTTGTAGTTGAGCATGTTCATGGTCTGACGGTGTTCGAAACCCTTTTCGAGGAACCCGTACGCATCGAACGGCCCGAAGCCCTTGGGCCCGATAATGGCGTTCAAGCCACGGTCGGTCGCCCAATCGAAGGCGGTCGAAAAGAGCGCCTCGGCAGCTGCTGGATCATCGACACATTCAAAGAGATAGAACTGACCGTCCCGGGACTTGTGGTACTCGTTGTGTCTGGTGTTCTCGAGGGCGGCGATTCGTCCCACGTCACGCCCGTCTCGTACCGCGATGAAGAAATCTGCTTGTGAGTGCTCATAAAAGGGGTGTTTGCGCGGGTTGAGCATGGCATTGACGTCGAGCCGAATCGGTGGAACCCAGTTCGGGTAGCCCTCGTAGAGCCGGTACCCGATGTCGACAAACCGCCGCACTTGGCCGCGTCGGGAAACATCAACCTTCTCGATCTTCAGCATGACCCCTCCACGGTCGGGCGTGTCATTCTCCCATCTTCGCCAGCTGCCTCGCCTCGATGGTCGTTGATACCAGGAACACGACAATGAGGGCTACTCCGAGGCCACCGATGGCGAAGTCATAAATGCTGACGTCGCCCAACCAGAGCGTCACCTCTTGGACCCCGACGAAGAAAAGCACGGCGTTGAACAATATGATGATCAACCGCACCTCGGTGGGGCCGAACCGCCCGTAGGAGATCCGGAACTCCCCCGTTACATAGGTACGCACGTACACGAGCACCGACATCAAGAGATATCCAATCAAGGCGACGGCTGCCACTTCAAACGAAACATACGGGGACAACCCGAGCCCAAAGACAATCAACGTCTCGCTTACGGCATCCATGGTGTGGTCTATGAAGAACCCGAACTTGGGCCGCTCGATCTTCCGATAGCGGGCCAGGGTCCCGTCCAGACTGTCACCGAACCAATTGATCACCAGCCCCAAGCTGGCCAACCAGAGAAAGGCTGCCGCCGACGAACTAGCCCAGTACCCGGCGAAGGTCATCACCGACCCGACGATCCCGATCGTGGTCAGGACGTCTGGAGTAACCCAACTTGGCATATGCTCGGCCAGCCACTGCAGGGCCGGGCGCTCGAGCGGGCCCAGCAGGATGTCGTTGACCCGTTCATGGGGTTTGGGTTCGCTCACGCGTCCTCCTTTCGGGCACCGCCGGGCTGCCCCTTTGCCGATTCGCCAGGCCACAGCGGGAAGAACATCAACCACTGATCGGGGTGGGCCCGGATGGCAGCCTCCGCCTGCTCGAGTATCAGGGAGGTCACATGGTCCAGGTCACCGGGCGGGTCGGCGCAGTCGATGGGCTCGTTGAAGTGGATCTCGTACCGGCCCGCCGGGGTCCGGACCACCCAAACGAAGAAAAGGTAGGCGCCGGTAGACATGGCGAGCTGGGCATAACCGTTCCAGAGCCGGGTCGGCCGATCAAAGAGCACAACATCATTGGTCTTGCGACCGCGCGGAACCGGTCGATCGACAGCCGTGAAGACTATCCCCCCGGACTGGAGACGGGCGGCGGCGGCCACCATGGCCTCCTTTGAACCGGGGGTTATCACCAACCCATGACCGGTTCGCAAGTCGTTAACGAGGCGATAACCGGCTGGAGGCGCCGCATAGGAAATCACCTGCAGGTCGAAGTCGGTAGCCGAGAACGCCACACCGGCGAGATCCAACGCCCCGATGTGCGCGGAAACCGCCATCGTGCCGCGGCCGTCGGCCCGCGCCTTCTCAAAGAACGCCATCAGATCCGGGGGGAGGGAAATCAGTTCACCCAAAGCTTCCCGACCGTGGGCGGCTTTGTGAAAGAACTCAAAACCGGCGATACCTGCGTGATAGAGCACTCGGGCGACGTGCTTGGTCAGAGTCGGATCGTCCTCCGATGTCTCGAGGACCACTGCCAGATTGGACTTGACCGCTGCCACCATGCGCGAGTTCCGCCTCCGCGCCGACCGCTTGGCAATGCCGCTGATGCCGGCCGAGGCCAAACCGGGCGGCACCACCTTCCCGAGCCAGAGAGCCGTGCGAAGACCTCTGTCCGTGTTGAGAAAGTCCTGGAGCCGGCTCACCTACATCTCCTGCCGGCCGACCAGCGCCCGGCCCAAGGTGAGCTCATCCGCGTAGTCGAGGTCGCCACCCACGGGGAGGCCGCTGGCCAACCGGGTGACCCGAACACCGAGTGGCTTCAGCTCGCGGGCGAGATACATGGCGGTCGCATCACCTTCTACGGTCGGGTTGGTAGCGATGATCAGTTCTTTGATCGCTTCGTTGGGGATCCGCTCTCGCAACTCGGCGAAATGGAGTTGACCGGGGCCGACACCGCCGATGGGGGAAAGCGCCCCACCCAGCACGTGGTAGCGCCCCCGGAACTCCTGGGTCTTCTCCACGACCACGATGTCCTGGGCCCGTTCAACAACGCACACGACCGACGTATCACGACGTAGGTCACGACAAATCGAGCATTCGTCGGTCCCCGTGACGTTAAAACAGCGGATGCAGGCCCTCACCTGGTCACGCATGTCGGTGATTGCATGTGCCAGACGTGTGGCATCCGCCGGTTCGACATTGAGAAGATGGAAAGCCAAGCGCTGCGCGGACTTCCGTCCGATACCCGGCAGGCGTGAGAGCTCGTCGATGAGCCGCTGAACCGGGCCTTCGAACATCAGCCCAACAACCCGCCCAGATCCAGTTCCCCGGCGATCCCGCCCATACCGGCCTGCGCAGCCTCGTTGGCGGCGGCGAGAGCTTGATTGGTGGCCGCAACCACCAAATCGCCCAGCATCTCCGCGTCCTCGGGGTCGATTACTTCGGGGTCGATTTCCACCGAAACCAGCGATCCGCTCCCAGTCACTGTGGCCTTGACGACACCGCCCCCGGCGGTCCCCTCGAAGGTCTGTGAGGCCAGCTGCTCCTGCTGCTCGGCCATTTGCTCTTGCATCTGCTGCGCCTGCTGCATCAGCTTGCGCATGTCCTGTGGTCGCATTCCCATGGCGGGAAGAGTAGTAGTTACTCGTTTCTCGTTTCTCGTTTCTCGTTTCTGATCCCCCCTCCCGCCGGCGGGAGGGGGCTAGGGGGAGGGTGGACAGAAGAGTTGTCAGTCATCAGTCGTCAGTTCTCAGACCGCCCTCTCCGCTTCGCCGCTCTCGGCAGCACCGCGATAGATCACCGCCGGCGGGAGAGGCAGAGCACAGGTCGACTTCCAACGTTCGGAAGGGGTGCTTCGCCGGCAACGAAGAACGAGAAACCTGGAACTTGAAACCCTCTTCAGTCTCCGTCCACGATTTCTTCGATCACCTGGCCGCCCAGCAGGCCCTCGACCAGGGCATCCGGATCGGTGGTAGCGGCCGGGGCTTCCAGTAGCTGGTGTTTGCTCGGCAGACCGTCTGTACCGTCGGGTTCGGCAACTGCGGCGTCGCCGCTGCCCAGGGTTCCGGATTGGAACTGGATCTTGATCGATCCTCCCAAGAGTTCGGCCGCTCGGGCCTCTACGACTTGTTTCACCATCTCATCGGCCTGCAGCTGCTCGAGATGAAAGGAGAGGTGGTCCGGCAGGATCAGCGTCACCTTCGAACCTTCAACGCTGCCCGGGCTTGCCTCACGGAAAAGGGCTTGGCGGCGAGGACCGAGATCGTCCCGGACGCCGGCGACCAGAGCCGGCCACACAGCTTCAAACTGGCCGATGGTGAGGTCGGCGATCGGGTCAAGCCCCGCGACTCGTGGCGCCGTTGCGGGTTCTACCTCTTCAAAAACGGTTGATTCCATCGGAGAGGGATCAGCAGGCGGTTCGGTTGGTAGCGCCGCCACTGCGGCTTCGGGGACAACCTCTTCGAGCTCAACCACCTCCTCTTCGATCACCACTTTCTCGCTCGGAGCCACGGCCACCGGCCTGGTCGCCGGTGGCGGCACCACGCCCAGCCTCCGCACCCGTTGCTCCAATTGATCGATGCGCGCCAACATGGAAGCGGGATCGCCGGCGGTTTGGGGTCGGGTCAGTTTCAACAGGGTGATTTCGACCATCAACCGTTCTTCGCGGCCTTCTCTGAGCCTCAACAGAGCCTCGGCGAGATGATCGACCATTCGCAGGACATCGGCGGCCGGAAGATCCTGAGCGACTTTGGTCCACTCCTCGAGCACGTCCGCCGGCTCGTCCGCTACTTCGGCGAGGTTGGGGGCGTAATGGGCGAGAAAGACCCCCCTGAAGAAAGCGATCCCCTCGGCAACAAACCGGCGCAAATCAACACCCTCGGCGGACAGGGCGGCCACCATCTCAATCGCCGACCGGGCGTCCTGATCGACGACGGCTTTGGCCAGGTTGGCGTACACCTCCGAATCCGGCAAGCCGAGCGCTCGATTGACTCCCCGCACCTCAACGGAACCGCCACCAAGAGCCGCAACTTGCTCCAGGAGACTCAGTGCATCCCTCACCGATCCCCGGGCATGACGGGCTACGGAGGTCAGAGCGGCCGGCTCAACGTCGTACTCCTCCGCGGTGCTCAGCTTGTCGAGATACCCGGCTAGAACCTCCACCGCCACGTTGTGGAAATCGAAGCGCTGGCTGCGACTACGGATGGTGTCGAGCAGCTTGTAAGGCTCGGTAGTTGCCAGGACGAAGTGGACGTGCGGCGGAGGCTCCTCGAGGGTTTTAAGGAGAGCGTTGCCCGCCGCCTTCGACAGCATGTGTGCTTCGTCAAGTATGAAGACGCGCTTGGCTCCCCCGACCGAGGCAACGGTGGTCACACTCATACGGATATCCCGGATGTCATCGACCGAGTTGTGAGAAGCCGCATCCAACTCAATGACATCAAGGGACGACCCCTCGGTAACGGCCACACACGAAATGCATATGTTGCAGGGCTCGCCGTCCGCACCAAGGTCAGTGCAGTTCAGCGCCTTGGCGAGAATTCGAGCGGTGGTGGTTTTGCCCGTCCCCCGGGGGCCGGCAAAGAGATAGGCATGGGCCACCCGCTTTTCCTGGACCTCGCGAGTCAAGGTCTCGGTCACATGGCTCTGACCGATGATGTCCTCGAACCGCTGTGGCCGGTACTTGCGATAAAGGGCCTGATACTCCACGTCGGCGATGGTACTCCAGTTGTCAGTTCTCAGTTCGCTCGCCCAAGGCTCGCTTTCAGTTCTCAGTTGAAGACTGAAGACTGACCACTGATGACTGACAACTCCCGTTCAGTTTCCCCTCAAACTCGCCGATGACCGACAATGACGTTGACACTGTCAGGATGCTGTTTCCGCACGCCGGGAGAACTGACGACCGATGACTGAAGACTCAATTGACTGATGACTGAAAACTCCCATCCTTCCGTTTGGGCTCGGGGCCTGGTTCGCCGGTTTGGCAGCAAAGTGGCTGTCGACGGCGTTGACCTGTCCATCGGTCGTGGAGAGTTCTACGGATTGCTCGGACCAAACGGGGCAGGCAAGACCACAACCATCAAAATGATCGTTGGCCTGTTGCGCCCGACCGAGGGGACCGCCGGCATCAACTCTTTCGACACGTGGCGTCAGCCTCTCGAGGTGAAACGGAAGATCGGCGTGCTCCCCGAGGAGTTCAATCTCTATGAGCGCCTGACCGGTGCCGAGCTGCTCGATTTCACTTCGGCGATCCATCGGCTGCCAAGACCGGACGCCGTGCAACGACGCCGTGAGTTGCTGCGGCTTCTCGACCTCGAGGATGCAGCTTCCGATCTGGTCGCCGACTATTCCCGAGGCATGCGCAAGAAACTGGCCCTGGCAGCTGCCGTAATCCATGCGCCGCCCGTTTTGTTTCTCGACGAGCCCTTCGAAGGTGTGGATGCTGTGAGCGCCCGACTAATTCGGGGCTTGCTCCAGCAATACACCGCCCGTGGCGCGACGATCGTCTTCTCTTCCCACGTCATGGATCTGGTCGAACGCCTGTGCACCCGGATCGGCATCATGATGCACGGCAAATTGGTGGTGGAGGCCACCCCGGCGGAGTTGCGGCAGAAGTACGGCGCATCTTCAGTCGAGGACGCGTTCTTGGAAGTCGTCGGAGCCGGCGACATGGACGAAGGATTGGAATGGTTGGGCGCCTCGTCTGGCTGAAGTGGCGATTGCTCGTCAACGGCGTGCGGGCCGACCGACAGCGCGCCTTCGGACTTCCCATCGTCACCATCGGGGTGACAGCCATCGGGTTCTGGTTGGCGACCCGGTTCGGTCAGACCGCCGGTGAGATGGCGGACTCCGCCGCCGGCGAGTTCACCCTGTGGGTGATGCTGGTGGTCTGGCTGGGGTGGACGACTCTGCCGGTCTTGTTGTTCCCGCTCGACGAGACTCTTGACCCGGCCCGCTTCTCGCTGGCACCCATCAGTCGCACCCAGCTGATGGCCGGCCTGACGGCGGCCGGACTCGTGACACCCACGATCGTGGTGCCCGTCCTGCTGCTGGCCACCAACGTCTCTCTCTTCTCCGGACCCTTGACCGCTCTGACCGCATTGGTCGCCAGCATCTTGCTGCTCGTCCACTTCGTCGTCGGCGGTCAGACATTCACTGCGTTGGTTTCCCTGATCCTCCGCAGCCGGCGGGGTCGCGACCTGGCCGTCGTCATAGTCTCTTCCCTCGGATTGCTGGGTTTCGCCCTCCAGCAGACGATCGCCACGGCGGTCGGCGAGTACGGATTGGAGGGAGCCGTCGAGATCTACGGCCTTTCCGACTGGTGGTGGGCGCTTCCTCCGGTGGCTGCTCAACATGCGGTCGTGTCCGCGGCTGCCGGTTCCTGGGGCCAGGCGATCCTCGCCCTGATGGTTTCCGTCGGCTGGCTGATCGCCATCATCTCCCTCTGGAACCGCCTGCTTCTTCGCTTGGTGACAACTCCGGAAACGAGCCCGCTCCGGAGCAGCAAACGGGTGCGCCGGACGATCGCCGATCGACCCGGTTGGTCGACAACATTGGTCATTGCCCGCAAGGAACTCATCTTCTACGTACGGGATCCGCGGCTGCGGATGGTTTGGACTGGAGCGGTGATCTTTCTCGGCGTCATCGTCGCCACTTTGCTGATCGGCACGACCCAGCTGAGCGACATCCAGCGGGCCGACTGGTTGCCGTTGCTGGGTCCGATGGTGGTGATCTTCATCGGCCTGCCGGTCGCTCTCAATCAATTCGGATGGGAGCGCAACGCCGCGTCCTTCCTGTTCGCCCTCCCCGCCGGACCCCGCCAACTCCTGATCGGCAAGAACCTGGCGGCCGGAACCGCATTGTTGGTCGAGACTTTGACTCTGTCGGTCATCCTCGCCTGGGTGAGCGGAGGATGGGAAAGCTTGCTGCTGGTGCCGCCGTTGGCCCTCACCGCCATCGGTTGTCAACTGGCCATCGGCAACATCGTTTCGGTGCTGGCACCGCTGCGGCTGCCCGACATGGGAACCGACCTCTTTGCCCAGGCCACCGAACAGGGTTGTCTGGCCATCACCGCGCAGATGGTCTCCTTCTTTGTGATCGGACTTCTCATGACTCTTCCCGCTAGCGCCTACGTGCTGGTCATCTCCTTTGGGCAGAATCTCGACCCGATTGTGGTTTCGGCGGCTTCTCTGGCGTGGGGAGGGATCATCTACAGCATCGGCTTGTGGGTCAGCGTCCGCGTCCTCCGCAAACGGGTCCCGGAAATGGTGGCGATGGTGCAAACGGTCTGAAACCGAGCTGCGCTCAGTTTCAGACCGTAGTTGTCAGTCGTCAGCTATCAGTTTTCAGTTTCTTGGAGAGACCGGCGAGCATCCGTTTGACTTCCCTCGTCTTTTTCGTCAACTCCTTGTGGACGCCCATTGGAAGGAGGTTCAGATCCCTCGATAGACGAAGCTGGTACTCGAGTTCGCTTGCCGATCCGCTGGCGATGGTGAGGAATCTCGCAAAATCGCCGGGACTGTTCCGGCCACATCCCTCTGCGATGTTGGTCGGAATCGAAGTCGCCGATCTTCTCAACTGGCGAGTCAATTCGTATTGCTCAATCTTGGGAAAGCCCTTGGATGAGCGATACACCTCTAGCGCTAGGTCGTGAGCCTTCTGCCAGACAATGAGTTTTGTGAAATCTTGCATCGAGGCACATCTATCACGCCACCAAGGCCATGCCAACCCTCCCGATTCACTGACAACTGACAACTGATCACTGACAACTACGGGAATACGTAGTATCCCGACATGACCTCCTTGCGTCTCGGTATCGATCTCGACGGGGTGGTGGCCGACTTCGTTGCGGGTTGGATCAGCCGCTACAACCAGCAGTTCCAAGCCGATCTCACCCCTGCCTCGGTGCAGACGTGGGACGGTCTCCACACCCTCACGCACTTCAGCAACCAGGACGAGTTCTGGAAGTGGGCCAGCGACCACGGCGGGGGTAGTGTCTTCCGACACCTCGAAACCTATGACGGCGCGACCGAGGCGCTCCATGAGCTGGCCATGCTCGGCCACGAGATCGTCATCATCACGATGAAGCCTGATTGGGCCGTTCACGACACTTTCGCCTGGATTGCCGATCACCGGCTACCCACCCGCGAGGTTCACATCACGTCCTCCAAATGGGACGTTTCTTGCGATATCTACCTCGACGATTCGCCGGCCCAATTGGCCAGCTATATCGAGAAACGACCCGACCGCCTTATCTGCCGGTTCGTCCGTGCCTGGAACGACCCGATCGACGGCGTCCATGACGTGAGCACCTGGCCGGAGTTCGTTGATCTGTCCAAGACTCATACACCGACAAGCTGAGGATTCACGGCCTCCGCCACCAGACCGCGAAAAGGCCCTTTGACTCCCCTCCCGACGGACCTCCGCCGACTGGGAGGGCACGGCATCTCCGTAGTAGCCTTTGGGGTGCGGCAGTAGCCGCGCTGGAAACTTCACGGGAGGAGTACGTTCGAAATGAAGTTCACCAAGGTACTGGTGCTTCTGCTGGTTCTGGGTCTGATCGCTGCCGCATGCGCAAGCGATGCCGATGACACCACCACCACAGCAGCACCCGCAACCACGGCAGCAACAACAACGACAACAGAGGCCACCACTACCACTACCGAAGAGCCAATGGCGGCGGTCGGTTCGCCGGAGAACCCGGTAAAGGTGTTGTTTGTGCCATCGGTCGAGGCGGAAGTGATCGTCACCGGTGGTGACATCATGAAAGCGGCTCTCGAAGAGGCCACCGGTCTCAGCTTCGAAGTCACCGTCCCGACCTCTTACGCGGCCACTATCGAAGAGATGTGTGCCTCGCCGGACAACACCATGGGATTCATCCCGGGCCTCGGCTACGTGCTCGCCAGCAACCGCTGCGGCGTGGACGTGTCCTTCAAAGCGATTCGCTTTGGCTGGTCCGTCTACTGGGCCCAAATCCTGGTCGGCCGTGACAGCGGCCTCGAGACCCTCGAGGATCTCGAAGGATTGACGTGGGCGATGCCGGACACGGGGTCGACGTCGGGTTACATGGTCCCGCGTCTGATGTTCGACGAGGCCGGAGTTACGCCCGGTGAGCAAGTGGAAACCGGCGGACACCCGCAGGCGGCCCTGGCCGTTTATCGCGGTGAAGCCGACTTCGCCACGACCTTCTTCAGCCCGCCGCTGACCCCCAACTTCGATTGGGCGGTTGGTGACGAACCGGAGATCCCGGAAGACATCATCGACACCTGCGCGCCCAACGAGGAGGGTTCGAGACTGTTCTGTGGTCCCGAGGATGCGCAATGGCGCGTGCTCGACGCCCGGGCCAGCGCCCGCAACGATGCCCCGGACATCATCCAAAAGGTGAAGATCATGATGATCTCACCGGAGATCCCCAACGACACCTTGTCGTTCGGTCCGGAATTCCCGGACGATGTGCGGACCCAGATCGAAGACGCTCTGGCCGCCTTCGCAGCTCTTTGCGATGACGACGCTGAAGGCGATGACTGTGCCTGGAACGATTCGATCGGTAACCAGGACTTCTACGGATGGACCGGTATCGACCCGGCCGTCGACTCTGAGTACGACAGTCTGCGCAAGATTGTCGAATCTGGTCGGTTACGAGTTGGAGGGTTAGGGAAAACCTCTCCATGAGGAAACGGAACCGGGCAGGGGATCGATCCCCTGCCCGGTTCGCGAAAGCCTCTCCATCAGGAGAGAAAGGAAGGGCTAGCCGGGCATGCTGAAGGTCGAACACCTCACCAAGATCTACGAGGGAGGAGACGCAGGCCCTCGACGACGTCAGCTTCGAAGTCCCCGATGGCCAGTTCCTGGCAGTTATCGGACTGAGCGGTTCGGGCAAGTCGACCCTGCTGCGTTGCATCAACCGTCTGATCGAGCCGACCGAGGGCGTATCACCTGGAACGGGGTGGACGTCACCAAGGCCTCCCAGGAGGACATGCGGAGAATCCGCCGCCGGATCGGGATGGTTTTCCAGCACTTCAATCTGGTTCACCGCTCCAAGGTCCTGACCAACGTGCTCGCAGGGCAGCCTCGGTTACGTGAACCCGGCGCTGAGCCTGATCAACCGATTTCCCAAGGAGCACGTACGCAAGGCCTACCAGCAGCTGGCCAGGGTTGGGCTGGAGGAGAAGGCCAGCCAGCGTGCCGACGAGCTGAGCGGCGGCCAGCAACAAAGGGTGGGCGTCGCCCGGGCCCTGATGCAGGACCCAGAGATGATCCTGGCGGATGAACCGGTCGCCAGCCTCGACCCGGTGCTGGCGCACAGCATCATGCAGTACCTCGAGACCATCAACAACGAGGACGACGTGACCAGTTCTGTGTTCTCTCCACTTCCTCGACCTGGTGCACCGCTATGCCGATCGGGCCATCGCCCTCAACGAAGGCAAGGTGGTCTTCGAGGGGTCACCATCGGAGATCGACGACGCCAGATTCAAGGAGATTTATGGGCAGGAGGCTGAGCGCGTTGGCTGATAGCAAAGACACATCGCAAACCCCCCTCGACCCGATGCCGCTCGAGCCCAAGCGGGGATTCAAACGAACCATTCTCTTCATCATCGCCATGGTTTTCGGCGTGATCGTCTATGCCTACGGGTTCGATGTCACCAACGTCAACTTCGATGAGATCAAATCGGAGACTCGCCAAACCCAGTTGGTTCGAGTGCTGAGAGCACTGGCCCGACCCGACCTCTTGACGTTTGAGCGGGTATCCACGCCTACGGAAACTGCGTTTGCGATGCCCTGTCCGGCCGGAGGATTCACTCCAGACGAACCGGACCTGAATGCTCGGCATATCACTGTCGAACCCGCGTGTGTCGAACCGGGAGGCAAGATCACCGTCCGGGGAACCAACTTCTCCGCCAACGCCCGGGGGAGCTTGGTCCAGGTCCCACCTGCCGACGATCTGGAATTCAGGTTGTCGGAATTTCAAACGGACGAGTTTGGAAGCTTCGAAACCGTCGTCAACACCCGGGAGAGAGGGGACGACCAACCTCAAACCATCCGGGCCATCACCCGTGAGAATATCGGGACGATCTTCAATCCGGTCGACGTAGAAGTGGAGGACAATCGAGGCAACGTATCCACGGTGAGCTCACCGCGGATCTCCCAATCCACCAAGGACACGTGGGACCGCATCGTCGAAACTGTTTTCCTGGCATTCCTCGCCACGACCCTCGGAACCATCCTCGCGGTACCCCTCAGCTTCATGGCAGCCCGCAACCTGATGAGAGACATCAGTGTGCCGATGACGAAATTGGCGCTACAATTCTCGCCCTGCCCGTTGGTGTTGGGGTCGGCATACTGGCGGCCGGATGGGCCAGGACGATTAGCGAGCAACTCACCGATTCGACTTTCTTTGTGATCCTGGGGTTGGTCGTGATTCCGCTCCTGATGGTCCTGGCATTCCGCTGGGCCCTACCACCGGTCGAGCTGAGCCACCGACTCCGGCTGAGCGTGGTATCCGGGCGGTGGTTATCTCCATCGCCTCAGTGGGTGGGATAGTCGTGCTGTTCCTGCTGGCCAGCTTGATGGTGACCGTGGGCGATTGGCTTGTCACCCCGGATGTCGGCATTTGACTTCATTGGCTCGTTTGTGGCCAGTTTGGGGACATCTCAACGCGATTATCACCCTCCTTACCGCCCTGGCCACCGCCGGAGTCCTCATGAATCTCGCCGGCAAGCTGGGTATGTGGATGAAAGGACACCTTCCCGCCGGATTCATCAAGGTGTTCCGGGTTCCGCTGGCCGCCCTGCCGGGGCCGTCCTGGCCATCATTATCGGGATGGGGATCGGGTCGCTGTATCAGATCACGGATCCGTTGAAGATCTACTGGGTACCGGGAGGGGTGGGAGCGATCATCGGTCTGGCATTGGCTATCCGTGCCTATCAGAAGGAGCAGATGGGTATCGGGTTGTCGATGCTACTACATCGCCCGGACCATCTTCAATGCCATCCGGTCAATCGAACCGCTCGTCATGGTCATCGTGTTCGTCGTCTGGGTCGGACTCGGACCGTTCGCCGGATCGCTGGCCCTGGCCCTGCACACGGTGGCCGCGCTGGCCAAGCTCTACTCCGAGCAGGTGGAGAGCATCCTGCCCGGACCGATCGAGGCGGTGAAGGCGTCGGGCGCGACCAGGATTCAGACCATCGTCTACGCGGTGATCCCCCAGATCGTCCCGCCGTACATCTCCTTCACGCTCTACCGGTGGGACATCAACGTGCGTATGTCGACGATCATCGGGTTCGCCGGCGGTGGTGGTATCGGATTCCTGCTCCAGCAGAACATCCGGTTGCTCAACTACCAGGCGGCCTCGGTCAACATGCTGGCCATCGCCATCGTGGTGGCCTCGATGGACTACCTGAGCTCGAGAATCCGCGAGCGGATTGTCTAAGTGAAGGGGGGCGGCTTCGCCGCCCCCCTTCGTACTTGGTACTTGGTACTTCGTATCGGCTGAGGACCTGATCTTGCTGAAGCCCTAACCTTCTCTCATGGCTTCAATGACACGGCGCACTAGAGAGGTTCGTGAGAAGGAAGAGGGCGAGCTGTTGGCGCCTGCTGCCACCTTGTCGACCAAGACCCGCGGGCGGGAACACCCCGAAGAACCGGATCCGTATCGGACCGCGTTCGAGCGGGACCGGGATCGCATCCTCCACTCCAAGGCCTTCCGGCGGCTCAAGCACAAGACCCAGGTGTTCATCAACCCGGACGGTGACCACTTCGTCACCCGCCTGACCCACACCCTGCAGGTAACCCAGATCGGCCGGGCCATGGCCGCTTCCCTGGGCCTGAACGAGGCGCTGACCGAAGCGATCTGCCTGGGGCACGACGTCGGCCACTCACCTTTCGGGCACACCGGAGAGGACGCTCTGACCCCATATGTGGAAGAGGGCGAGTGGTTGCACTCGGCCCAGAGCGTCCGGGTATTCCGGATCCTCGAGCCACTCAACCTGACCTGGGAGGTACTCGACGGAATCAGGGCCCACTCGTGGAAGATCGATCCTCCCCCGCAACACCCCGAAGGCTTCTTGTGTCGGTACGCGGATCGGATCGCCTACCTCACCCACGACGTCGAAGACGCCTTGCGGGCCGGCGTGTTATCCCATGGGGATATCCCTCGAGCCGCCCTGGCGACCTTCGGGCGAACCGGGTGATGAGTGGATCTCCACGATGATCAATGCGGTGGTCGATGAGTCGATGGAACGGGGCCACGTCGTCATGCGGCCCGAAATCCAGGAGGAGATGAACGAGTTCCGAGACTTCATGTTCGAACGGGTCTACCTCCGGGAAGAGTCTCGGCCGCAACAGCAGCGGGCCATCGCCGTGATCCGTGACCTGGTCGATCATTTCATTGCGAACCCGGACCAGATCCCCGACACCTACCGTCACGGCGACGCCTCGGCGGTCGGACAGGCCATCGACTACGTGTCGGGAATGACCGACCGCTTCGCCCTCCGGGTGCACGACCGCCTGTTTAGGCCAGAAGGGATTGACTGAGGAAAGGCGCCTGCGGCGCGGCAGGGAGTCTGTAGTCGGTAGTTCGCAACGACAAGGTTGAACTCGTGGGGCTGTCCGCCTGCGAAGCACCACTAACTGCAAACTACGAACTTCTTTGATAGCTTCGGCGATGGAGGTAACGCCATGCATCTATCGAGCAGCAGCTTCTCGGACGGCGAGGCGATCCCGGGAGATTTCGCCTTCTGCGTCCCCGATCCGGACAGCCACGCCACGTTCGCTCCCAACCGCAGCCCCGCTCTGACCTGGGAGGGAGCTCCCGAAGGCACCCGGACCTTTGTGGTGGTGTGCAACGACCCGGACGTTCCGACCAAACCTGACGACGTGAACCAGGAAGGCCGGGAGGTCCCTGCCGACCTACCTCGCACCGACTTCTACCACTGGGTGTTGGTGGACATTCCGGCCCATGTGTCCGCTTTTGCGGACGGAGAGTTCTCCAACGGAATCACCGAACGAGGCAAAGACCCAAAAAGGGCCGTACGGAGCCCGGCCCGGCGTGAACAGCTACACGGATTGGTTCTCCGGCGACCCCAACATGGAAGGCACCTACTACGGGTACGACGGACCTTGTCCACCTTGGAACGATTCCCTGGTGCACCACTACGTGTTCACGGTCTACGCCACCGACCTCGAACGTTGCCCGGTCGACGGAGCCTTCGACGGTCCCGACGTCCTGGCCGCCATCGAAGGCCACGTCCTAGCCGAAGCCTCAATCACCGGCACCTACACCCTCAACCCCAGGCTGTTCTGAGCAAGCGAAGCTCCCGGCTGCGGGTAGCAGGTTTCAGGTCATAGTTGCGCTCATCAACCCGTGTTTTCTCCGCCCGCTGGCGGGGAGAGACGCGGAGCTGCCGCAGGCGGCGACGCAGAGAGGGTGGAAACGGAGAGAAAACGCGGGACACGGAAAGCCGAACCACCCCCTCCCCTAACCCTCCCCCGCCAGCGGGAGAGGGAACCAAAACCCCGCACCCAAACCTCGTCCAAGTGCCTTCGCCTCGCATAGTCCCCCTGCAAGGGGCAAAGTACCGCCGCCGCAGGCAGGGGTAAGGGGTCAAGCAACGACGCAGAGAGAGTGGAAACGTCTCCCCCCTGACGAGTTGAGCGCAGCGAAACTCGTTGGGAAGGGGGGAGTACCCGAGCGCAGCGAGGGGGAGGGGGGATCGCTCCCACCAACGAAGCTCCGCGGAATCCCACCCTCTCCCTAACCCTCTCCCGCCAGCGGGAGAGGGAACCAAAACCCCGCGCCCCTGCAACCTCGCCCAGGTGTCTACGCCTCGCATATCCCCCTTTCAGGTGTCGGGTTGCGCGAGTGGGCCGACGGGTCATGGTTGGTTTCCGGTGTTGGGGATGATGATGTGGGTGGGTGGTTTGCCTTTGTTCCATTTGCCGTGGTGGGGTCGGTGCTGGTTGTAGTAGTTGAGGTACGCGTCGAGGTCTTCGCGGAGTCCGGTGATGGAGGGTTCGTTGTAGGTGATGAAGGCAGGTTTCCAGCATTCCTCGCAGGATGGTGGATCTGGACTTGTTCGACTTTGCCGTTGGATTGGGGCCGGCCTGGGGCGATGAAACGGTGTTCGCACACCGAGGCCGGCCAGGGCGTCACCGAAACGGTGATCGACGAACTCGTTGCCCCGGTCGGTGGAGGCGCTCTTCCAGTGCCAGTCCCAGCGGGCGAGGTCTTCGGCGACCCGGTAGGCGAGGGCGGTGGTGTGGAGTCGCTGAGGGGTTCCGGGCGGTGGTGTGTAGCTCGGCCCAGGTGAACGACGACGCGACATCGATGGCGGTGTATTGCCACACGATGCCGGGGGTCTTGGCGGCACCGAGGCGGGCTTCTTTGAGGCGCGCCGATCTGGAAACAGTCGAACTGGACCAGGTCTCCGGGGTGGTTCGGCCTCGTAGCGACCCCGACCCGGGCCGGGAACGTACCGGGCCGGTCGGTGGTGCCGAGGCTCATCAGCGTTCGACCAGACCCCGGGCCAGGGCCAGCAGTCGGTACCGGTAAGCGGCGCTGGTTCAACCCGTGCGGCCCCAGGATCCGCCACACCTGGGACGGCGGACCCCGCCATCACTCCCCGCGGGCGTGAGTTCGTCGATAGAGCCGGTCGGGGACCCCACGGCGGGTTCGCCAACGCCAAGCCACCACCTCGGACTCCAAACGGATCCTGCCCGGGGGTCTTTACCCGCGTCCGTGACTGACCGCGGTATCAGACCCTCGAGGCCCGCTCCTCGATCCAGGCGACCATCCATTCGTAATAGGTCGAATGATGAATCCCGGCCCGCCGGCAACCCTCACGAACCGAGGGAGCGGCTTTCACCACAGCCATCAAACGCATACGATGAGTCAACGATCAGCTGATCAACACGCACAGCGGCGCCTCCTTCCTAGGTAACACCAGAAAGGATGCGCCGCTGGCGCGCTCACCACCAAACCGTCGGACCGAAACCGCGAGAGATCACCTTTGGGGGAAGTACCGCCGGCCGGAGGCAGGGGTAAGGGGTCAAGCAACGACGCAGAGAGAGTGGAAACGTCTCCCCCCTGACGAGTTGAGCGCAGCGAAACTCGTTGGGAAGGGGGGAGCACCCGAGCGAAGCGAGGGGGAGGAGGGATCGTTCCCACCAACGAAGCTCGCGGAATCCCACCCTCTCCCTAACCCTCTCCCGCCAGCGGGAGAGGGACACTTTCCTTGCCTCGCCCGCCGGCGGGAGAGGCAAGGAGCTGCCGGAGGCGGCGAAGCGGAGAGGGTGGCGGCCCACTGACAACTGACAACTGACGACTTCTTCTACCCCAATATCTCGTCGATGCGGTCGAGCACGTCGTCGGTCAGATGCACGCCCACCGCCCCCAGGCTCTCGGCGATTTGGGACGGCCTGGTCGCCCCGGTGATCGCACAGCTCATCTGCGGGTCGCGCAACACCCAGGCCAGGGCCAGCTGGGCCCTGGACAAACCCAACTCGTCCGCGACCTCTTTGAGCGCCACCACTTTGGCCTGGTTGGCCTCGTTGAAGAAGTAGCTGCGCATCTCCTCGTCGTCGGCGAAGCGAGACCCTTCCGGTAACCCCTCGTCGTACTTCCCGGTCAGCATCCCCATGGCCAGCGGGCTCCACACGACGACCCCCATATCGAATCGCTTGGCTTCTCGGAGAATGCGCTTTTCGACCCGCTCGCGGTAGAGCATCGAGTACTGCGGTTGCTCGACCGCCGGTGGGTGCAGACCCGTTGGCGGCTGCAAAAACGCTGGCTTCGGCCAGGCGAGAGGCCGGCCACTCGGAGGTTCCCCAGTAGAGGATCTTGCCCTCGTCGACCAGGCCGCTGAACGAGGTGACGATCTCCTCCATCGGCACGTTCTGGTCGTAGCGGTGGGCGAAGAACAGATCCACGTAGTCGGTGTTGAAGCGACGCAGGCTCTTGTGAATCGACTCCCGGATGTGCTTGCGGGAAAGCCCCCGGTCGTTGACGTCTTTCGACATCGGCCAGTAGGCCTTGGTGGACAGCACCAGCGTGTGGCGGGGATAGTCGGCCAGGATCTCCCCCATGATCTCCTCGGCCTTGCCCATCGCATAGATGTCGGCGTTGTCGAAGAAGTTGACCCCGCCGTCGTAGGCGATCTTGACGATCTCGCTGATCATCTCTTTGTCGTGGACGGTGTCTCCGTAGGTCACCCATGCCCCGAGCGCGATCTCGGATACCTTCAGCCCCCATTTGCCCAGATAGCGATATCGCATGACCCTCCTCAGTCTTTCCCGTATCCCTCCGGCTCCAACCAGAGGGGCTCATCGATCGTCCATTCCGGCGGGTTCCCCCATCGCTCCGAGAAAACCACCTGCTCGGCCGGTCGGCGTTTGGCGGTTCCCCACCGTCCCAAGGGGTAACCGGCCGAAACGGCGGCACTGTTGGTCCACCCCTTGCCGGTCGGCACCCCCAACACTTCGAATACCTCTTCGCTCTTGTACCAACCGGCGATGGTGGTGAGACAGGTGCCGATGCCCAGGCCTCGGGCGGCCAGCATCATGTTCCACACGCCCGGATAGACGGAAGCTCCGGACGGATCGTTGCGGCTGAAGACGAACACCCAGAGCGGGACCTGTTCGAAGTTCTCGGCCAACCAGGCGCTGGAGCTCTGGATGGCAAGTGCCTGCTTGTTGCCCTGAGCCTCGGCTCGTTCGAAGGCCTTCTTGTAGACCGTCTCCTGGAGGGTCTTCCAGCCCTCCCGGTAGAGCTCGCCAAGCGACGCCTTCAGGCCCGGATCGGTGACGGTGACGAACCGCCAGTTCTGCGAGTTGCCACCCGAGGGAGCCCGAATGGCGGCGTCCAGCATGGCCTTGACCGCTTCTTCGGGGATGGGGTCGGGTTTGACCCGGCGCATCGCCCGGGTGGTGTAGAGAGCTTCGTTGAGATCCATGGCGAAGAGAGTAGAGGTTTTGCGGCCGGGCCGGTATTCCCGTTCTTGCGTCAATATCTGCTCGATATCGCGCCAAATTCGACGCCAGAACGGGATTAGGATTGCCAGGTCCGCCAGGAAAGGAAAGACCAATGGGCGAGTACGTGAGCAAGGGGGCCATCAAGGTCCTGGAGATCATCGGGATCTCCGAAAAGAGCTTTGACGATGCGGTCTCCCAGGCCGTTGCCAAAGCCGCCGAGACCATCGAGGGGATCTCTGGGGTCGAGGTGGTCAGCCAGACCGCCCGGGTCAAGGACGGCAAGGTCACCCAATATCACGCCACCGTCAAGCTGGCGTTCGCCGTCAAGTAGCAGGCACGAAGGGGCCCCCTCAAGAGGGGGCCCACTCCGCCCTGTAGGTCTAGGTCCCGAAGCTAGTCCGCCTTCACCTTCGATTTCTTGCCCTCGCTGTGCGGCACGTACACGGTGGCGGATTCCACCGTCATGTTGCCGGCCCAGTCAGTGGCCTTGTAGGTGATGGTGTAGTAGCGACCCATCTTGTCGTACCGCTCGGCCCGCAGCTTGAACGTGTCATCGTCCACAATGACGATGTCATTCGGCTTGTCGTCGTAGCCGAGACAGCAGTCCGCCTCGCTCGACGTAACCGAGATCAATTCGATCGAAAAGATCCCGGAAGTGTCCGTGGCCTCAACCGTGGACACTGACCGTTCGATACTTGTCGTTCGGTGGCCAGAGCTTGTCTGGGGTCACGGTGACCCGTCAATATTCCGTGGCCGTCAGCATCCGGCATTTCGAACCGACGATCACCGGGTCATGGTCGGATGACCGGAACGGATCTGGGTTGTACAACCCCGGCTGGTTGAAGTTGTTGTAGTCCAGCCCTGACGGTTCGTCGGCATTGACATGCCAGAAGTCCGCCCCCGTCACCTGTCCCGTCATCGTCGCACTCGCCAGACCGTGGTCCAGATAGCCGGATTGGCTGAAGAAGTTGAACGAGTACGCCCCGTCGGCGAACCCGGTGCCCACGAACGGCTCGATGAGATCGGTGTAGCCGCCGGTCTCGATTGCCACGACCGGGTCCTCCATCGCATAGGCGTTGAGGTCGCCGATGATCAGGTAGTCGGCGTCACCGCTACCGGTCGGGTCGGTAGCCAGCCAATTAGCGATCGCCGCGGCCGCGCTCGTCCGGGTGAGGTTGCAGTTGCCCTGGCCGTCACCGGTGTCCGGGTCGCCGACGTCGTCGCAGGTGCGAACCCTTCGACTTGAGGTGGTTGACCGCCACTGTGAACATCGCCCCGTGGCGTTCTCCACGAACGTCTGAGCCAGCACAGGCCGGTTCCGCGTGTCGTCGAACGCGGGTCGACGGCCGAGTCGAGGACCGCGAAGCCGCCGACCGGCGTCACCGCCGCCGGCTTGTAGATGAAGCGCCGACCCTGATGGCGTCGCCGCCGATCGGACCGGTGGCGATGTAGTCATATGTGCCGGCGCCCACGGCGGCGTTGAGCCCGTGCCACCAGGTCAGCGTCCGGCGTGTCGCCGGGCAGCGTTCTCGATCTCCATCAGCCCGACGACGTCGGCGTCGAGTTTGGCCGATCGCGCTGACGATCTTGTCGCGCTGCCGCGTCGAATTCGATCCGCGTGTCGGCGCCGCGGCAATCCTGATTGCCGAGCGGGCCGCAGATCGGGTCGCCGTTGTCGATCGTCGTGAAGTAGTTCAGCACGTTGTAGGCCGCCACCTGGATGGTCCCGCCGACTTCCGGCGTATCGCCGGCCGCACGTTCACGCGGGTGAAGTCCACCGGTGCGGTCGGGTGGATCTCGTAGCTGCCGAACGAGTAGCTCACGTTGCCGGTGAGGCCCGGGATCGTGTCGCCGGTGCGCAACGTGTTGCCACGCCCAGATACGGCGGCAGCGGCAGCGGGTTCTGAATGGTGCTGCCGTCGTCGAGCTGGATCCGGCTGCGGTCGTTCGAGTCCTGCAGCTCGATTCGCTGGAGCACCTGGCGCCACGACGTTGGTCGGGTTGTCGAGCGGGCCGTTGATCGACAGGTCGACCTCGCCGAAGCGAGCCTGGGTGAAGTTGCCCGAGGCGTAAAGCTCTGGGTGATCGAGATCTCCATGCCCTCGACCCACTCCCAGTCGCTGACCGGTCACCGGCAGCGACCACGACGCCGCCGAGGTCGTGCCCAGTCGGCGTGCACACCGTGACGCTGGCGACGTTGTTGATCTCGGTGAGGCTGAAGAACTCGGTCACCGTGCCCCGCACACGCACCGTGTCGCCCGACGCTGACCGAGCCGACGCCGGCGTTGAACACGAAGATGCCCTCGGAGGTCGTGACGTCACCGTCGTAGTCGTCGGTCTCCTCCTGCATGAAGAAGCCGCTCAGTTCGTGCCGCCCTCGAAGTCACCGGTGACGATGCCCTCGATCTCGCGGATGCTGCCGACATCGGGGCTGGCGGAACCGGCGCCCTGGATGTCGTGGATCAAGGTCGCTGGGTCGTTGCACTCGCCGATCGGGTCGGTAGGCCACGGTGATCACGACGTTGACTGCGCCGGGAGTGTTCTCCGCCTCGCCAAGCATGGGGAGCCCGGGGAACCCGGGGAAGCCGAAGCCGTCGAATCGTTGCGCACCCAATCGGCAGTGGTGTCGGTGTCGGTGCCGTTGGGAATACGCGAAGCGCCGCCAGGGCTGAACGGATTGCCGTCATAGAACGCGGCCAGCACCGTGACGAGTAGGTCTGGTCGGCAGACCCACCGTCGGTCGTCGCCACGTCGTCGACGATCCGGGTCCACGGTCCAACTCGAAGGTGCCGTCGTTGTCGGTGTCGAGATCCTTGCCCTGCGCTGCCGGTGAAGCCCTCGACCAGCATGATCGTGATCGTGCCGTTCTCCATGTCCTCGGGGTCGATCCAGTAGCCTCCGCCATCGGTGGTGCCCACCGGTAACACGGCATCGATGGTGCCATTTGATCCTGCTGGTGCCCGGTCGCCTTCGATCTCGAGAACAGTGTACGCCGAGTAGTCAGTTGATGGCATCGCCGAACACCTCGACGAACGCCTCGTGTCGGAGCCCGTGTGGTTGGCGACGAACTCGTTGATGACTGGGTCGGTTGGAGTCGGCGGTCCGGTCGATTCCCCGATGACGAAATTGTCGACTGCGAAGTCCTCGTCACCGGCTTCAACGGACACCGTAAGACGAAGATCGAGGACTGTGCCTGTCCCGGGAATCAGTTTCACGAAAGTCTGCGCCGAGTTCCCCAGGGCTATGCCATCGCCCACGCCATCGAAGTTCGTATCCTCGCGGGAAAATGCCATTGAAGGTGCCGCTAGAAAAATCCGCTCCTGAGAATTGGAGCAGCTTCTGATATCCGCCACCATCTATCTGATATTCGACGAACAAGTAGTCGGCGGCATCGATATCGCCCGGCGAATCGAAGTACTCAGCAAAATCACCAGAGAATTCAATAACCGCTATCCCAGTGATGTCGATCCCGGTCCAATCGGCGGTGACAGGCAGAAAGGTCTGATCACCATCGAGATCCATGCCGGTCAAAAAACTGTCCGTGAAGCCCGTGTAGCTCTTCAAGGCTGACGGAACGGATCCTCCACCGAAGTCTCCGGTGACACCGTCGGTAATTCCGAAATAGTCACCCGAACCATCCGAGAAGAAACCGGAGTTGGTCACAAAGCGGCTGTCGTTGTCAAAGTTCTCAGTGAATCCAGCCGCCGCCACCGGGACTGCGGAAAGTGGCAGCAAAGCTGCCAGCATTCCGAATACGAGTAACAGCACAAGTCGTGTGCGTTTCACATCACCCTCCAATTGTCTTATCTCCCATTTGCCCAAAAGAAAGGCCCACGCCTGGGCGTGGACCAATGAACTGAACTCGAAGAGGAACAGAGCGTTCGGTCGCATCGCAAAACACCCGAACACCAGCGTTACGAATTCCCATCGTGTGCAATACGCTCCCCTTCGCAATCCAGCCCGCAACCAGCCTAGCGAATCTGAAACCACGCTGGGTGGGCGGCGCTGCCGTCCTCTACCATGCCGCCATGGACTTCTCATCTGACGTCATCACGATCGAAAAACAAGGCCACATCGCCACCGTTTGGCTGGACCGCCCGGACAAGCTCAACGCCATGAACCTGCCCATGTGGGACGACCTTCCCCGGGCCATGGAGACGGTCGGAACCGACCCCGAAATCCGAGTCGTGATCATCGCCGGCAAGGGCCGGGCCTTCACGGCCGGGATCGACATCCAAGCGTTGGTCACCGTCGGCACCGGGCAAGAAGGCAACTCCGAGGTGGCCAAACGTCAGGCGCTCTACCGACTCATCAAGAGACTGCAACACACCATGACCTCCATCGCCGACTGTCCCAAACCGGTGATCGCGGCCGTGCACGGCTACTGCATCGGGGCCGGCGTCGATCTCATCACCGCCTGTGACATCCGGCTGGCCTCAACTGACGCCACCTTCTCGGTTCGGGAAACCAAACTCGGGATGGTCGCCGACGTGGGCACCATGCAGCGACTCCCCAAGGTGATCGCCCCGGGCCACGTCGCCGAACTGGCGTTCACCGGCAAAGACATCACCGCCGATCGGGCCAAGGAAATCGGGCTCGTCAACGACATCTACGCAGACGTCCACCAGGCGGCTCTGGATCTTGCCGAGGAGATCGCCGCCAACTCTCCCCTCGCCGTCCAAGGTGCCAAAGCGGTGCTGAAGGCCGGCGAGAACCGATCGATCGAGGAGGCTCTCGACTACATGGCCGTGTGGAACGCCGCCTTCCTGCAATCCAACGACCTGCAAGAAGCCATGCTGGCCAACCTGGAGAAACGGCCACCTGAGTTCAAGGGCGAATAGCCGCCACCGGTAGGGTTAGGCGAACCAGCGAGGGAAGGCCGATGGAAGATCTCTCATTCCTCGACCATGCTGGTCCGCCTGCTGCTGGCCACGTTCCTCACCGGTCTGATCGGCTTCGAGCGGGAGGCCACCGGCAAGTCGGCCGGCTTGCGGACCCACGCCATGGTCGGGTTCGGAGCGGCCCTTTTCACCCTTGTCTCAATGGCCGGATTCAACGAGGGCGACCCGGGCCGCGGTCGCCGCGCAAATCGTCACCGGGATCGGATTCCTGGGCGCGGGCGCCATCTGGCGCAGCGAGGACCGGGTAAGAGGCCTGACCACTGCCGCCGGTCTGTGGGCGGCGGCCGCCATCGGCATGGGCATCGGAGCAGGGCTGCTGCTGCTCGGCACGGCCGGAGCCCTCATCACCCTCGGTGTGCTGCTCGGCTTGCGCCGGGTCGACCAGGCCGTCGCCCGAAGGAACGCCGATTGCTCCCGCAGCAGCTCGGCGTCACCGTCGACCATGTCGATCGCGTCAAGCAGGTCATCAAGATGGTCGAGAGGGTGGATCGACAGCGTCGATGAGATCAGCTTCGAACGGAACCCCGACGGCACCGGGATTCTGGTCATCGCGGTTGAACCCGAACGGGCCAAGATGGTCTCGGAAATGGTGCAATCGATGAAGGGCATCGCGGAGGTGGAGATCATCAGCCCGCTCTATTGGAAGACAACGCGGCCAGTAGGGCCCACCGAGCGTGGAGGCAACCATGATCATCCCTGTCATTCTCTCCGGGCGGCGCCGGAACCCGGCTCTGGCCGCTCTCCCGGGAGCTGGAGCCCAAACATCTGGTCGATCTCATCGGCACCACCACCCTGCTCCAGAAGACGGCGGCCCGCCTGGAAGGGCTCGCCAGACACCGGAGCTCCGGTCATCATCGGCAGCCACGCCCACTATCAGTTGGTGATCGACCAACTCGCCGAGATCGGGGTCCGACCGGCTCGACCATGCTTCTCGAGCCCATTGGGCGCAACACCGCACCGGCCGCGGCCGTGGCCGCCATGACTGCCACCCGCGACGGCGACGACCCCATCCTGTTGGTCTTGCCGGCCGACCACATCATCGGCGACGTTGAGCGATTCCACGCAGCCGTTGAGACCGGGCGATCAGCAGCCGCCGACGGATACCTGGTGACCTTCGGCATCGTCCCCGAGAGCCCACACACCGGCTACGGCTACATCCACAAAGGCGACGCCCTCGCCGGGCTCCCGGCCTTCACCGTCGAACGTTTTGTCGAGAAACCCGACCTGCAAACCGCCACCGAATATGTGGCATCCGGCAACTACCTGTGGAACAGCGGCATGTTCATGTTCCTGGCTTCCCGATACCTGGAAGAGCTCGAGAAGTTCGACCCACAGCATGGTGAACGATTGTCAACGAGCCACTCGATGTCGGTGAGGAAATCGAAGATGGAATCCGGCTCGACCGGACCGCCTTCCAGACCATCAAAGGCAACTCGATCGACTACGCGGTCATGGAGCACACGGATCGGGCCGTTGTTGTCCCCCTCGATGCCGGTTGGAGCGACGTCGGGTCGTGGCCGGCTCTCTGGGAGATCAGCTATCAGGATCACCACGGCAACGTGAGCCAAGGCGACGTGATGGCCGAAGAGACGACCGGCTCGTACCTGCGAGCGGAGAGCCGCCTTCTGGCCGTCGTGGGACTCGACGACGTTGTCGTGGTCGAGACACCAGATGCGGTGCTGGTTTGCCACAAGGATCAAGCTCAGGACGTCAAGAAGATCGTCGAGCGACTGCGCGAAGCCAACCGGGAAGAAACCAAGAGACACGAGAAGTAACGGTCCGTTATTCGTTTCTCGTTTCTCGTTTCTCGTTCGTTCCACCCTCTCCGCTTCGCCGCCTTCGGCAGCTCCGCGCCCGTCGCTTCGCTCCCACCCCCTCCGCTCCGTTGCCGTCGGCAACTCCGCGCCTCCCCCGCAAGGCAGGGGAGGCAAGACCGCCGGTGGGCGAGGCAAAACAGCCAACCACCGCCAATCAGAGCGGTCTCGGTTGCTCCCACCGGCGGTGATCGATCGCGGTGGGGCACATGGCGGGAGGCGAAGTCGATGTGTTGCCCCTCCCTGCAAGGGAGGGGAAGCGTCGCCCGGAGGGCGAAGCAGGGGAGGGTCAGGCGTTAGCCAGACGGTCGGGCGGCGAGGCGTGACCCCCATCCCCCTCGCTTCGCTCGGGTACTTCCCCCTTTCAGGGAGAAGTCGTTGCCCATATTGAGAGGCGAGCCGATGTGTCGCACCGGATGTGCGATGAAAGACCGCCGGCGGGCGAGGCAGGAACCAAGAACTAGGAACCAACCACTAAGAACGGCGCCTGCGGGAGCAGGCGCTACACCGTTATGCGACAGCTATTGACGGGGACCAGGTCCAAGGCTTTGGCTATCGCATCGATGAGCTCTGCCCGGGTGGCGAGGCGGTCAGGTTCGAACGGCACCGGCCCGTGCGAAGTGCACACATCGAGCACTTCCCCGGCTACCAGGGCATTGATGGCGTCCTGGGCGTAGTGGTCCTCGTCATCGAAGAAGTAGTCGGCATCGGTTGGCTCGAAACCGAACGCGGCGCCACGATCGGCGGCCATATCGCCACGGGTGATGAGTCTGCTCGGGACAGTACTGCCAGACCCCACAACCGAGTGCAACCTCCAGACCCAACATCGGGGCGGAAGGTCTCACGTTTCGGAACCGGGCGGGGTTCGAACTGGAGGTTCTCACTGACGGGAACCTCGATCCCAAGGCTGCCCCGAGCAAGTTCTCGACGTCGCCGCCGGTGAGTTCAGCGTCTGCGCAAATTCCAGGCCGTAGGGACCGCATCCCGTGATCAGCGCCAGGGAAGCGAGCAGATCGACAGTCTCCGCCACCTCGGCTTCGTCGTCGTCCCAGAACGCTCCCTCGAAATCGACGGGACGGTCTCGTCGACCCAGGCAGCCGCCCGCAGGCTTCGCAGTGGGTCAATCGCCGCGCCCCATGGTTGCGCAGCTCGAAATGGAGATGCGGTGGGGTGGGTTCAGCGTTGCCGCTGTCCCCTACCCATCCGATCACCTGGCCGGCCACTACCCGGTCGCCAACCTCGAGGTCCGGGGCCACGCCGGCACCCAGCCCATCGTCGGTCAAATAGGTGTCGTTGTTGAGATGGAGATACCAGGAGCTCCAGCCGTCATCGTGTCGGAGGAACACCGAAACACTCGATCGGTTGATCTCCGTCACCACCCCGTCGTTGACGGCCAGCACCGGGGTCAGGCGAGGAGCCCCAGGTCGACTCCCTTGTGGTCGCGTTCTCCGCCGTCACGCTCAGCGCCGAACACGAACAGAACTCCGAAGCGGACCCGCCAACGGCAAGACCATGCGATAGCGGGTCGCGGCGGATGTCACCGGGCCCGTTCGAAGTCGGCCGCAGCACCACCGGCAGTGTCGCAGCCGCCGCCCGGGCGGGCGTGGAATGGCCGGCACCAGCGCCGCGCACAGCATCAAGCTGCCAGCAGTATCGAGACGAATCGGTTCCCTTCACCCATGGTTCATCGGCATGTGAGGCAGTGTCTTGATGGAAAATGCCAACGAGTAGGGGGCTTCCGGGCACAAACAGGTTCGTCCGTTGCAGTTCGCCTCTCCGCGCTGGCGGGGTGTAGGCGCGCGAGTTGCCGAATTGCGATACTGCCAGCGGAGGGGGTTCATGAACTGACAAGCTGAGAACTGACAAGTCGCCCACCCTCTCCGCTCCGCCCCCCCCCGGCTACGCGCCTCTCCCGCCGGCAGGAGAGGCGGAAACCGCTGAACAGACTGCCCCCTCCGACCTCGCTCCGCTCGGCCACCGTCGTTCTGAAGCTGGTCGGCTGGCTGGCGTGGCTGAGCCTGGGAGGCTGTTCTAGCCCTCCAAAAAGGTCTTCATCTTGGCGATGCCTTCGTTGATCTCGTCGATGTCGATGCCGGAGTAGGCGAAGCGGATGTACTTCTCGGGCTCGTCCTGGTCGGCGCGGCCGAAATGCAGCCGGTGGTGAACGAACACGCCGGTGTTGTGCAGGACCGCTCGGCGGAACTCCTCGTAGTCGCTTGATCCCCCGTTGGCCATGGCCTCGGTGACGTTGGGGAAGAGATAGAAGGTGGCGTTGGGCACGTAGGTGCGGACCCCGGCGATGGAATTGAGGCCGGCGGCGAGCAGCATCGCGTCGTTCCTGCAGCGTTTCCGCGGATGGCTCTCGACTTCAGTCTGGTCACCGGCCAGGCCGGCCACGGCGCCGTACTGGATGAAGTGGTTGGAGCAGGACTCGTCGTTGACGTTGATCTTGGCGATCACGTCGATGATCTCTTTCGGGCCGATGCTGGCCCCCAGCCGCCATCCGGTCATGGCGAACTTCTTCGAAAAGGTGTAGAGAATCACGGTGCGATCCGCCATGCCCGGCTGCTCGACAAACGAACGGCTGGTCCCCTCGTAGCGCATGTCGAAGTAGGCCTCGTCGGCCAGGACGTACAGATCGTGTTTGCGCACCAGTTCGGCGAGGCGCTCGTGCTCTTCGCGGTGAGCACTCGGCGCCGGTCGGGTTCTGGAGATCATTGAGGATCAGCAGGCGGGTCATCGGGGTGATGGCCCGCTCGATCGACTCGAAGTCCAGACCGAAGTTGCTTTCCCCTTCGACGTACCCGTAGGGCACGGCCATGCCGCCGTTGAACTCGATCTGCGATTCGTAGATCGGATATCCGGGATTCGGGTAGAGGACCTCGTCGCCAGGATTCATCAGCGCCAGGATGAATTTGCCGATAGTCGGCTTGCCGCCCGGCTGGACGGCGACATTCTCCGGCCCGTAGTCAACATGGTGCGAGGCGGAGACGTCGGCAGCCAGGGCCTCTCGAAGCTGCGGGATGCCGGCGTTGGGGCAGTACCCGGTCTTTCCGTCCTGGAGAGCTTTCCACGCACCCTCCACCACCGTGGAAGGGGTGGCCAGGTTGAGGTCACCCAGATGAAACGGGTACACCTTGTTGCCCTGAGCGGCGAACGCGTTCGCCTCCGCCGAAACGGCGAATGCCGTCTCGGTACCCAGATTGGGCGATACGGTCGGCGATTGTCACCATGATGAGATCCTTCTTCCTACGACTTCTCTAGGTCCAAAGCTGTTGCGTTGACGATGCTGGGGGCCGCCCGGGGCACTTCTCCCTCGAGGAACGGCGTGATGTCGTCGCCGTCCCAGACCGGATAGCCCTGGAGAATGGCAGCCACATTGGCGGCCGCCAGGCTGGACATCCCCTCGCGGGTCCAAACGGTGGCCGAGGCGATGTGCGGGACGATCACGACGTTGTCGAGTTCCGCCAGGCCCGGCTTCATCGCTGGTTCATCCTCGAAGACATCGAGGCCGACCCGGAACTCCGGGTTGGCCCGGCAGTGCTCGACCAGCGCCGTTTCGTCAATCACCGGACCGCGGCTCGAATTGACGAGAACTGCGTCCGGCTTCATCAACGCCGAGATGCTTCGGCATTGATCAGATGGTGGGTGCTTTCGTCCAGCACCGTGTGCATGCTGACCACATCGGCTACGCGAAGCACATCGGCCACCTCTCCAGACGCCGGCAGGTGACCGGCGCCTCGCCGTGCTCGACCAGGAAGGCGGAGTAGTCGGCCACGTACTTGTTCGAGCGCCGGGTTGGGATAAGGTCGTAGTAGACGAGGTCCATCTTGTGCCCCTCGACCATCATCCGCGCATAGGCGCTCCCGATCCGACCCGCTCCGATGACTCCCACCGTCTTGCCGACGAATCGCTGCCCCAGGAACATCGTCGGCAGCCAACCCTTGTATTTGCCGCCGCGCATGAATCGGTCGGCTTCGGTGACCCGCCGCCCGGCAGCAAACGTCAGAGCGACGGCCATTTCGGCGGTCGTTTCCGTCAACACGCCCGGGGTGTTGCCGACCGGGATACCGTTGGCGGTCGCCGCCGCCACGTCAACGTTGTTGTAGCCGACGGCGCCGTTGCTGTAGGCAGTGCCTCCGGCGGCTCGCAAGGCGGCGAACAGTTCGGCGTTCCAGTTCTCGGTCAGTTGGCCGATGACGCCGTCGCACCGATCGCCGATCGCGGCGGATGATCTCCTCGTTGGTCAACACAGCGGGTCCGTGCAGATCTCTATCGAGCAGTCGGCCTGCAAGAGAATCTGCTTCCAGTGCTCACCGGGCAGTGCCTTGGTCACGATGACCCGGCGGCTGCCCCCCGGATTCACTGTGATCCATTCCTTTTCGGACATGTGTTGTATCCCCTTCCCTCTGCTGAACTCGAACCGGCGACCCTCCTACATCGTGAGGGCCATCACCGCCTTCTGAACGTGCAGACGGTTCTCGGCCTGGTCGAACACCCGGCTCCAACGCCCGTCGATGACCCCGTCGGTCACCTCGATGTTGCGGTCGGCCGGCAGCGGATGCATGTAGATGGCATCCTCGTCGGCCATCTCCATACGGCGCTCGTCGGCGATCCAGTCCGTGTACTTCTCGGAGATCTTGGCCGACTCCTCGTGGTCGGAGGTGGTGAGCATCGAGCCCCAGCTCTTGGCATAGACAACGTCGGCGCCGCGCATGCCCTCCTCGAAGTCCTCGACGATCTCGAAGCTGCCGTGCGCCTTGCTGGCGTTCTCCTCGGCCTGCGCGATGATCTCCGGCATCAGCTTGAACTCCGGCGGACGGGTCAAGCGGACGTTGGCGCCAAAGCGGGTCATCAGCAGGATGACGCTCTGCGGAACGCTGATCGGCTTCTGATAGCTGGCGGCGTAGGCGTAGCTCATGTTGAAAGTCAGCTTGCGAGGGTCGCCCTTTTGCTCGATGACGGTCAGCAGATCGGCCAGAGCCTGGAACGGGTGGTACCAATCGCACTGCATGTTGAGGACGGGAGTGCGGCTCGCCTCGGCCACTGCCCGGATGTAATCGTTGCCGATTCCCCAGTCCACGTTGCGGATGGCGATGCCGTCGTCGTAGCGGCCCAGGATCTCCCCGATCTCCTTCCAGGTGTCGCCGTGGCCGATCTGGGTGCTGGTGCTGTCGAGGAACATGGCGTGACCGCCCAGCTGAGCCATTCCGGCCTCGAAGCTGGCCCGGGTCCGGGTGCTGGAGAAGAAGAAGAGCATGGCCAATACCTTGTCCCGCAGCAACGCGTGCGGCTCGCCGAGCGCCCGCTTCGTTTCAGGTCGAGGGCCACGTCGATGACTGTGTCCAGCTCGTCCTTGGTCCACTCCTGGGTGGTGATCATGTCCCGGCCGTGCAGGTATGTCTGCATGTCTGCTCCTTGGTCAGGCCCCGGCTCTTCCGCCGAATCAGGCGGAAGCGGAGCAGGTCGTCTCGAAAGAATGAGGTGGCCTTCACCACCGGTTCGTTGTCCTGGTCAAAACCGATCTCCTCGAAATTGAGCGCAGGAGTGCGCCGAGCCACCCCGCAGCTGCTCGGCCTCGTGAGTTCCCAACGCTACCGGGATCATCTCCGACAGGTAATAGGAAAGAAATCGATCACAGTGGTCTTCAAGCAATTCGTAGAGCGGCTTTTTCCCGTCAACGGCTTTGATCGGCACCGAAACCAGCTTGCTGCGGGATGCGGTTCGTGGTCAACACCACGGGCAGGTCATCCTCCAAGAAGAGCTTCTCAAACACGACCACCGGGTCACCAGGATCGAGCTTCAGGTCGGCCGCCAGCTGTTCATCGGCGGGCTCGGTTCGAATCTCTCCGATTCGCACCGAGGGGGTGTAGCCGTGGTCTGTCAGCACCTCCTCGTATGACCAGATCTCCTCCAGCCGCGACTTGATCTGCAGGCCGGGCTGATTGACGAACGTGCCCGCCCCCTGTTTGCGGTAGATGGCGCCTTCGTGCTCCAGCCGGCTCAGGGCATCGCGGATGGTGGTCCGGCTGACACCCAGATCCGTGGCCAGTTCGGTCTCGGAAGGGATCCGTCCCTCTTCGAAAATCGCCGCCGACGATCCGCTCCTTGAGGTGGGCCTTCACCTGTTCGGTGAGGGACGGGTTGCGGGTGATCATCGGACGAAATCCTAACTGGCCGGTCGGGTCATCATGTTGTATGATTGTATGACGAATCGTACAGGAGGTCCTTGTTCGCTGTCCAGTGGCCGAGACCTTCCCCGGAACACACCCGGGACGGACCAACCAGAGGAGAGCCACATGCGGAGCTTCGCGGGACGGGACATCCTGTCGCTCAAGGATTTCGAGCGGAACGAGTTCGAGCACGTCTTCGAGATCGCCGACCGACTCGAGCCGATCGCCCGGGAGCGGCGCAACACCGACCTGCTGGCCGACAAGACCATGGTGACGGCCTTCTACCAGCCGTCCACCCGCACCCGGCTGGCCCATGAGGCCGCCATGCACCGCCTCGGCGGACATGTGACCGGCTTCTCCGACGCCAAGATGACCCGGGCCGGCGACTTCTACCAGGAGACCATCAAGGACACCGTCCACATGCTGGAGTACTACGGCGACATCCTCGTCATGCGCCACTTCCAGCAGGGCGCCCCGCACGAGGCAGCCCGCTGGGCCTCGATCCCGGTGATCAACGCCGGCGACGGTTGGGGCGAGCACCCCACCCAGGTCCTCACCGACCTCTACACCGTCACAAGGAGATGGGCTCGGTCGACGGCAAGACCTTCGTCTGCATCGGCGACCACCGCATGCGCACCATGCACTCGATCGGCTACGCCCTCTCCCAGTTCGATGCCGAGATGGTGATCCTGGCCCCCGAGGAGATGTCCCCCACCCCCGAGTTCCTCGCCGAACTCGATGAGAAGGGCACCACCTACCGCATCGTCGAGCACATCGACGAGGTCATCGCCGAGGCCGACGTCATCTACATGGAGCCGGTGGTCCAGCCCGACTACACCCAGTCCCGCCAGGAGAAGCAGGACGAGTACGGCCTCACCCCGGCCAACTACCAGATCACCAAAGAGGTCATGAAGAAGGCCAAGGGCGACTCGATCGTGCTGCACTCGCTGCCCCGCATGGACGAACTGCTGCCCGAGGTCGATCAGCCGAAGCACGCCCGCTACTGGCAAGAGGCCTACAACGGCGTCGTCATGCGGATGGCGCTGCTGGCCCTCGTCCTCGGGACCACGGAGTAACTGATGCCCAGAGCAGTCATCGCCATCGGTGGCAACTCGCTGATCACCGACAAGGACCACCAGACGCGTCCAGGACCAGTACGATGGCGGCCGGGGAGACCGACCACCACATCGCCCAACTGGTCGAAGCCGGGTGGGACGTCGCCATCTCGCACGGCAACGGCCCCCAGGTGGGCTTCATCCTGCGCCGGTCCGAGTTCGCCCGCCACGAGCTGCACGAAGTGCCGCTCGATGTGTGCGGCGCCGACACCCAGGGAGCCATCGGGTACACGCTTCAGCAGAACCTGATCAACGACTTCCGGGCCATGGGGCTCGACAAACGGTCGCCACCGTCGTCACCCAGGTCGAAGTCAGCGCCGACGATCCCGCCATGCTCAAGCCCGTCCAAGCCGATCGGCTCCTTCATCGATGAGGCCGAGGCCAAGTCCGACGGCGCGACGAGGAAGGCTGGGACGTCGTCGAGGACGCCGGCCGCGGCTGGCGCCGGGTCGTGGCCTCCCCGAAGCCCGTCAGGATCGTCGAGATCGACGCCGTCCGCACCCTGCATGGACGCCGGCGTGGTGGTCATCACCGTCGGCGGCGGCGGCATCCCGGTGGTCGCCGACGCAGACGGCGACCTGACGGGGTCGCCGCGGTCATCGACAAGGATCTGGCCTCGGCCCTGCTCGCCAACGAGCTCGAATGCCGATCTGCTGCTGATCTCCACGGCCGTCGAGAAGGTCGCCCTCAGATTCGGGACCCCGAACAGGAGTGGGTCGACCGGATGACCCTGGCCGAGGCCAAGGAGTACCTGGCCGAAGGCACCCACTTCGCCGAAGGATCGATGGCGCCCAAGATGCAGGCCGTCATGCAGTTCCTGGAAGCGGGCGGCGAGCGGGCGCTGATCACCAACCCCGCGAACATTGCCAAGAGCGCATCGCCGGCGAGACCGGCACCCGGATCGTCCGATGATTGATCACGTCACTCGGACTGCGTCTGTGTGATCTGCGGCACCGCATACCCGGCCGAAGAGGCCGGCGTACGTGCTGCCCCCGGATCACGGGGACGAGGGCATCCTCGACGTCGGGTACGACTACGACCTGCATCGGCTGCCCGGATTTCGAAGGAGTCGCTGCGCGACCGACCGCGACGCAACCATGTGGCGCTATCGGCCCCTGCTTCCGGTGGCGCCGGACGCAGCGGTTCCACCGCTCACCGTTGGGGGCACCCCCACCTACGACGCTCCCCGCCTCGCCGAAGCCGCACTCGGCATCGGCCGGGTGCTGGGTGAAGGACGAAGGCCGCCAACCCACCGCCTCGCTCAAGGACCGGGCCAGTGCCATGGCCGTCGTCAAGGCCCAGGAACCGGCGCCGAGGTCATCACCACCGCCAGCACCGGCAACGCCGCGGCGGCCCTGAGCGGCCTGTCCGCCAGCGTCGGCCAGAAGAACGTGATCTTCGTTCCGGCGTCGGCCCCGCAGGCCAAGATCGCCCAACTGCTCGCCTACGGATCCACCGTGGCGTCTGGTGGATGGCACCTACGACGACGCCTTCGAGCTGTGCATGCAGGCCGCCGCCGAGTTCGGCTGGTACAACCGGAACACCGGCATCAACCCCTACATGACCGAGGGCAAGAAGACCGCCGGCCTCGAGATCCTCGAGCAACTCGGCTGGCAGGCCCCCGATGCCATGTTCGTCAGCGTCGGCGACGGCTGCATCATCGGCGGCGTCCACAAGGGCTTCAACGATCCCTGGCGCTCGGCTGGATCGACCGGATGCCCCGCATCTACGGGGTCCAGGCCGCGGGCAGCGACTACCTCGCCCAGGCCTTCGAGAGCGGCGAGGACGTGCTGACCAAGCCGCCGATCGCCGCCGACACCGTCGCCGACTCGATCAGCGCCGACCTGCCCCGCGACCGGATCAAAGCGATGGCCGCCGTCATCGAAACCGACGGCGCCTATCTGCGGGTCGAGCGACGACGACGATCCTGGCGGCCGTCCCGCTGCTGGCCCGCGGGTCCGGGGTGTTCGCCGAACCGGCCGGAGCGGCCGCCTATGCCGGCCTGATCGACCGCCGTCGATCGGGGCCTGGTCGGACCAACGCGATCGGGTCGTGGTGCTCTCCACCGGCAGCGGTCTCAAGGACGTGGCCTCCGCCATGAAGGCCGTGACGCGGCCGGAACCGAGCCCATGGTGGTCGAACCCACCTGGACGCGTTGAAAGAAGCAATGGCGCAGGCAGTTCAGTACCTAGTCCTGGTCTAGAACGACAGGACGAGATCGAGACGAACTGAACTGACAACTGAGAACTGAGGACTTGATCATGATTGATCTGACCATTGACGAAAAGACTCTGGCGTCGGCGGCCACCCGGGCCCAGGAACGCTCCATCCCCATCCCCACCTTCAAGCAGATGCGCGACCCGTCGCTGATTCCCGACTCGATCAAGCAGGAGCTCAAATCGGTCGGGTTGTGGGACCTCGATCCCCTCAACCTCTAGCGGATCACCTGGCACAACGAGCCGGTGCCCAGCGGCGGCGGCTTCGGGCCGGTCAACTACATCGAGCTTCCCTCGGAGCTCACCGGGCCTCGACGCCCGGATCCTCCTCCTCGAGGGCAAGTGGTTCCCGACCGGTGCCCACAAGGTCGGGGCGGCCTTCGGGTGCCTGGTGCCCCGTCTGGTCACCGGCCAGTTCGACCCGGCCACTCAGAAGGCCGTCTGGCCCTCAACCGGCAACTACTGCCGGGGCGGCGCCTACGACTCCCATCTGCTGGCATGCGAATCGGTGGCCATCCTGCCAGAGGGAATGAGCCAGGAGCGATTCGACTGGCTCAAGACTGTGGCGGGCGAAATCATCGAGACCCCGGGCACGGAGCGAACGTCAAGGAGATCTTCGACAAGTGCTAGGAGCTGCGAGCGTCCGGCGAGGACCTCGTCATCTTCAACCAGTTCGACGAGTTCGGGAACTACCTGTGGCACTACGCGGTCACCGGCCCGGCCATGGTCGAGGTCCTCGAGGCGGCCATGCGGCCCGGCGACGAGTTCCGGGGCGTGACGTTGACCACCGGTTCGGCCGGAACCATCGCCTCCGGCGACTACCTCAAGCAGCTCTACCCCAACTCGAAGATCGCGGCCGGCGAAGCGCTCCAGTGCCCGACCCTGCTCTACAACGGGTTCGGCGAGCACCGCATCGAGGGCATCGGCGACAAGCACATCCCCTGGATCCACAACGCCAAGAACACCGACATGGCGATCGGACTCGACGATGACGCCACCATTGCCGCTCACCCGGCTGTTCAACGAACCGGCCGGCATCGCCTACCTGGCCGACCAGGGCGTGGCTCCCGAGTCTGATCGAGAAGCTCCCGCTGCTCGGCATCTCCGGAATCGGCAACGTGCTGATGGCCATCAAGATGGCCAAGTACTACGAGATGGGCTCCACCGACGTCGTCGTGACCGTGGGGACCGACTCGATGGAGATGTACGAGAGCCGTGTGAGCGAGCTCAACGAGGAGCGGGGCGAGTTCACCACTCGTCGACGCGGCGGCGGCCTATCACCGCTATCTGCTCGGACAGGACATCGAACACGTCCAGGAACTCGGCTACTACGACCGCAAGCGGATCCACAACCTGAAGTACTACACCTGGGTCGAGCAGCAGGGCAAGACCTACGAGGAGATCCAGGCGCAGTGGTACGACCCCGACTACTGGACGTCGATCCAGGCCATGGTCGACCCGATCGATGAGCTGATCGGGGCGTTCAACAACCGCGTCGCCGATTTGGGATAGCTTGAGAGACGGATAGTTGGGGACGGAATCGAGCAGACGGAGAAAGGCATTGAAAGTGTCTGAGACTGTTGCGGAGTTCATGGATCGGGTGACGGCCCGGAGCCCAGGCGAATCCGAGTTTCATCAAGCGGCTCACGAGGTGTTTGAGTCGGTTTGGCCGGTGTTGGATCGGCATCCCAAATACCGGGAAGCCAATGTTCTTGATCGGATGGTGGAACCGGAACGGGTGATCATTTTTCGAGTCCCCTGGGTCGACGACCAGGGTCGGGTCCGGGTCAACCGGGGCTATCGAGTCGAGATGAGCAGCGCCATCGGCCCCTACAAGGGCGGCTTGCGTTTCCATCCTTCGGTCAACCTGGGCGTTTTGAAATTCCTTGCTTTCGAGCAGGTGTACAAGAACGCCTTGACGACCCTGCCGATGGGCGGCGGCAAGGGTGGTTCCGACTTCGATCCCAAGGGCAAGAGTGACGGCGAGGTCATGCGCTTCTGCCAGTCGTTCATGAGCGAGCTCTATCGGCACATCGGACCTCGAACCGACATCCCGGCCGGCGATATCGGGGTCGGCGCCCGGGAGATCGGCTTTCTGTTCGGGCAGTACAAGAAACTCGCCAATGAGTTCTCCGGGATACTCACGGGCAAGAGCATGGCGTGGGGCGGCAGCCTGATCCGGCCCGAGTCCACCGGCTACGGCACGGTGTACTTCGCCGAGGAGATGCTCAAGACCCGTGACGACTCGATTCTCGGAAAGACTTGTCTGATTTCGGGTTCTGGCAACGTTGCCCAATACGCGGTCGAGAACATCCTTCGGCTGGGTGGCAAAGCAGTGACGCTTTCCGACTCCAGCGGATTCATCTACGACAAGGACGGCATCGACCACGAGAAGCTCGCCTGGGTTATGGACCTGAAGAACGTCCGGCGGGGCCGGATCGCCGAGTACGCCGATCATTTCGACGCCGACTACTACCCGGATCAGCGCCCGTGGGCCGTCGAGGGCGCCGAGTGTGCCTTCCCCAGCGCCACTCAGAACGAACTGAACGGCGAGGACGCCAAGCAGATGCTCGCCAACGGCGTATTCGTGGTTGCCGAAGGTGCCAACATGCCGTCCGAACCCGAGGCGGTGCAGCAGTTCGTCGACCAGAAGATCCTGTTCGGGCCCGGCAAGGCGGCCAACGCCGGCGGCGTGGCAACCAGCGGTCTGGAGATGGCCCAGAACGCTGTGTTCAGCAGTTGGACCCGTGATGAGGTCGATCAGCGACTGTTGATGATCATGGTCAATATCCACCGCAGCTGCCAGGAGGCTGCCGAGAACTACGGAACCCCAGGAAACTACGTGACAGGTGCCAACATCGCCGGCTTCATCAAGGTGGCGGACGCGATGTTGGACCAGGGCGTGGTGTGATCAGGAGGCGTCATGCGGAAAAACATTGGCTACTTTGAAGGAACCGACTCGACGCTGCTGACTGCGCTGGTCTGTGAGGGCTTCGACACCATCCCGGTGTCGAACGGCTACGACAACCACGGTCGCCACGTTCAGTTGATCAACCACGAGAACAAACCTGCTCTCCTCATCGGCTACGTCCACAAGGTCTTCGCCCCCGATGACGGCGACCCGAACTACACGACCTACCAGCAGATCTTCCATACCTGCAAGACCTACGGGGTACCCGTGCTGCTGGAGGTCCCCCAGGAACTGCAGGTGAAGGCGCGAACCCTCTTCGAGGGTGTGCCCGACGTAGTGCGGTTCGTCGACCCGGGTGACATGCTGAGCGTGGCAATCGACCTACTCGGCGACCCGGAGGAGTGAGCTCGCTTCGTTCGCAGTGGGAGGTTCGAAGTTAGAAGTGGAAGGTCCAACCCACGCGGTCTGGCTTCCCACTTCCACTTCCCACTTTCACTCCCGCCGTCTCGGCGGGAGTGAAACCACCTACTCCTCGTAGCCGGGGTGAGAGACTTTGGTGCCGACGTCATCCGCCATCAGCGGGATGTGGGGCATCGAACCCTTCAGACCGAATATGTTTCCCGCTCTTGCCTCCCCTGCTGGTGGGGGAGGCGCGGCGCTGCCGAAGGCAGCGAAGCGGAGGGGGTGAAGCGGAAAGCGGACGGCCGTCCTTCCACCCTCTCCCTAGCCCTCTCCCGCCGGCGGGAGAGGGAACGAACTGAAAGCGGGCACTCTGTGGCCCGTTTCCTACTCCTCGTAGCCGGGGTGAGCGACTTTGGTGCCGGTATCTTCCGCCATCACCGGGATGTGGGGCATCGAGCCTTGCAGACCTCGCAACAGCACATACATGTCGGCCGCCGGGTTCAACGACAGAGTCTGGCCCTCGACCGTGCCATCGCCGGCCGTTGCTTCCAGCACGGCGAGCGTTTCCGCATCGAGCCGAGCCGAGAAGGATGGCGATGAGTACTCGACGGCACCGTTGACGGATAGCCGGTGAGTCTCTCCGTTCCAGCGGCCTTCAATCGTTCCGTCGGAGAACACCATGAAGGCGTTGTCCTTCTCTGCCTCAAAATCGGCTCGGTCCAGGTAGAGGCGCGGTTTGTCCTTGTAGGGGTCACCAGACGTCGGGCAGACGGTCGCGCAATTGCCGCATTCATTGCAGAAGTCGGTCAACACCGCGATCTGCAGCGTCTGATCGGCCCGGTAGGCATGCTGCTCGCCGGCTACCACCTCTGATCCATCGACGGTGAGGGCCGGGAGGGCGGCCGCGAACGGGTCCATCTCGTAGGTCATCAGCGCCATGTTGGGACACACCCCGACACACAGGCTGCAGATCTCATGGCAGTCCAGGCAACGGCTCGGCCTCGGCCATGGCCTCCTCAGCCGTGTAACCCGACAACGGTGTCGTCGAAACCGTCCCGTTCGATCCAGCGGCGAGAAGCTGATCGGTACCCGGTACTCCCGACGAGCCCGCCGCACGACCATCTTCTGCAGATCAACCCGAACCGCCTCTGCCTCGGCCGGCGGTGGAGCCTCACCCTGGGCGGCGATGATGGCCGCCGCAACGGCCTTGCCATCGGCGGCCGCCTTCACAATCGAAGACGGGCCATCGGCAGCCACGTCCCCGCCGGCGTAGATGCCGGGGATCGACGACTCGAAGGTGAACGGGTCAACATCGATGTAGCCCGCGGCTGGTGAGAGTCGGGTACTTCGTCGCCAAAGAAGTCGAGCACCGAGTGCTGGCTGATCGCCAGGATCAGTGTGTCGAGCGGGACCTCGAACTCCGAATCGGCAACGTCGTGGGGGATCTTGCGCCCCGAGGAGTCCCGATCGCCGCGGTATTCCGTCTTGGTACAGACCAGACCGGCCAGTTTCCCGTCCTCGATGTGGAGGGCGTGCGGGCTTGGCCAGTTCGAGGATCCCGATCCCTTCCTCCTTGCAGGCGTGGATCTCTTCGCGGATCGGCCGGCATCTGGTCGATGGTTCGCCGGTAGATGAGAGAGGCACTCCGAGGCGCCCACGCGAGTGCCGAGCGAACCGCATCCATGGCGGTGTCTCCGGCCCCGATGACACCCACCCGGGCGCCGATGGGGACCGGATTGCCCTCCCGCACGCTGCGCAGGAAGAGCAAGGCATCCATGATGCCCTCCGAGTCCTCGCCATCCAGATTGAGGCGCTTGGCGAGCTGGGCACCGACCGCCACGAAGATCGATTCGAAAGCCATCGGCCCGCAGATCGTCGAGCGTGAAGTCGACCCCGGCGGTCTGGTTGTAGCGGATCTCCACGCCCAACTCCTCCAGGATGGCCATGTCCTGGTCGATCTTGAGCTGCGGCAGCCGGTAGGCGGGGATCGCGCCGCCCACCATGCCTCCGGCGTACGGATGCGCCTCGAAGATCGTGACCGAGAAGCCCGGCGTAGCCGAGCGCCTGGGCGGCCGACAAGCCCGCCGGTCCGGCACCGATGATGGCCACCTTCGGCCCGCCTCCGGGCTTTTTGCGGAACATCACTGGCTGTTGTTCCTGGTCCATGATGAATCGCTTCATGTGCCGGATGGCCAGTGGTTGGTCGAGGTGGGTGCGGATGCAGGTGTTCTCGCAAAGGTGGTCGCACACCTGGCCAAGGATCGAAGGCAGCGGGTTGTCCTCCCGGGTGAGCTTGACCGCCTCCAGGAAGTCACCGTTGCGGACCGCGTTCATGTATTGCGGGAACCTTCTGATCAACCGGGCACTCGTCGAGACAGGGGGCTTCGATGCAGTCGAAGAGACCCAGCGTGCGAGGCGTCTTCGATCGATCGGTGCGGAACGAATGCTTCTCGTAGCGCCAATCGGTTGTGAGCCTTCTCGGCGTAGTGGCGGAGGTTGAGCCGGGCCATCACCTTGACTGCCAGATCGACCAGATCTTTGGACCGTCCTTCGTCAAAGCCATGCGAGGCCGCCCAGGCGGCAACCCGATCCGCGATCGGACCCTCGGCGCCGACGAGGCTGTCTGCCAGCGAACGGCAATCATCGCCGTCCAAGGCCAATCCGCTGTCGGTCAGGGCCGACCACTGCAGCAGCGGAACAAACTCGTCAAATCCTTCCCGGGACATGGCCCTGCGGGCGATGAAGTCGGTCATAGTCGGCCGCCCCGACTTCGTCCATGGCGGACTCGAGGTTCTCCATGTACTGCAGCATCCGCAGATAGCCGCCCGTCTTGAGCAGGTCGGAACACACCGTCACGGTCTTCATACCGGCGGCCAGCAGGTCGGCAACGTTGAAGCAGTCCGCTCCCCCGGCGAAGGAAAGCATCAGGTCGCCGCGGAACTCCTCGCTGATCCGGGAAGCCAGGTTGGCGGTGACCGGATGGAGGGCCCGGCCCGACAAGTACATCATCTCGTCACGGTCGAAGATCGTCCGCCAGTTGTCGACCTCCAGGGTGTTGGACAGCTTGAGCCCGAACTTCCGATCGTTCTCGGCGGCGATCCTGCCGCAGATTGTGGAACATCGGCACGGCGTCGACGTATTTGAGGTCGTGACCGAACGCCTCGTCGGGAACCGGAATGTCCCCGAAGGCCAGGTCGTCGTTGATGATCTTGCGCACCCGGTCGGCACCCAGCAGGGTGGGGTTGCACTTCACGGACGTGTGCAGCTTCCGCTCCTCCAGGAGGTAGTGGGTGATTCGTCTCGATCTCGTCGGGCGGACACCCATGCATGGTCGAAAGCGTGATGGTGTCGGAGATCTGCGCCGGGATCTCGATGTCCCGCACTTCCGGGTAGCGGCGGGCGACGATGTCGATGTAGGCGGGCAGGTACTCGGAGGCGTCGGCCATCGTGTCGAAGTACCACTGCACGTTGGGCTTGAGGATCCCCTCCAGGTTGTAGCCGACGCTCATGTTGAAGATCATCCCGGGTCCGTCGCCCGGGAACCCGAACTTGTGGTGAAGAGCGTGGATCAGCACCCAGGCGCGCAGGTACTCGTCGAACGACTCGTAGACCTTGAGCTCCTGGGACCACTCGACGTTGTAGCCCTCGTCCTCGATGTCGATGCACGGCTTGTTGACGTCGAGTTCGTCGAGAGTCTGCACGGTCTTCAGTTCGATGAAGCGGGCCCCGACCAACCACGAGACGATGATGTTCTGCGCCATCTGGGTGTGCGGCCCGGCCGCTACCCCAAAGGGGGTCTCGAGCACCTGACCGTACTTCTCCAGACGGAACCGATCGGTCTCCTTGCGGCACGAAGAACGCCGACCGGGGGACGCCGAAGAGCGAGTCCTTCTGCTCCAGCTCGTCGAAGACCCAGTCGGTCAGCTGCTCCATGGAGATCGGGTGGAATCGATCGGACATTTCCTCGCTCCTCTTCGTGAGTTAGATCCTCTTCGGTCGTCAGGTCTTCATAGGCGGGCGTGCAGGCGGGCGGCCTGCTCGGCGGCCTTGGCACGGACCTCGACAGCGTCGACCCGGGTGGTTTTGCCATCGGCGAACACGACCTCGCCGTCCACCTTCACTTCCAGGGGGCGGACGCCGGGGGTGAAGGCCAGGTGCCAGGGATCCATCGGGTCGTACGACCAGGTGACCTCATCGTCGCGGGCTTCCGGCATCAGATCCCAGCCGGTCTCCAGCCACGACCAGGCCTGGTCCGGGCCGCAAGCTGACATCGACGCTGCGCTGCATCACGTAGGCCAGGCGGAACGACTCGATCACGTTGGCTCCGATACCGTCGGTTCCCAACGCCACCGGGTTGCTGAAACGGGCCGGGTTGGCATAGCCAACGGCATTGTTCAGGTTCGAGCGCGGGTTGTGGAGGATCGTTCCCCGCAGGGTGTGGTCGGTCGGCAAGTGGACGCAGTGGCTGAGCAGCCAATTGTCCCTGGTCAATCCTTCGAGCCGTTGCGGGGCGTCGATATCGCCGATCCCTTCCGCAACGTGGATGTGCACGCCCACCCCGAGTTCCTCGGCGAGGCCGGCCGCGGCTTCCAGCGACTCGTCGGTGCAGGTGAAAGCCGCGTGGATGCCGACCAGAGCTTTGTTGCCTTCGTCCGACGAACCGCCGGTTCTCCTCCAGGCCCCGGCGGGCGCCGTCGGCGCCGTGCCGATCGGTGATCCCGTAGGCGGGCAAGCACCCGGACCCCCACCTCGGCGCAGGCGTCGGCGATGACGCTGAGGCTGCCCTCGATGGCGTTGGGCGACTCGTGATGATCGACGATCGCGGTGGTGCCCGACTCGAGCGCCTCGAGGGCGCCCAGCATGGCCGACCAGCGGATCATCTCCAGGTCGAGCGCCGTGTCCAGCCGCCACCAGATCTGCTCGAGGACCTCCTGGAAATTGGTGGGGGTCTTGGGGGGCGGAGGCATACCCCGGGCCAGCGCCGAGTAGAGGTGATGGTGGGCGCACACCAGGCCCGGTGTCGTGGCGGACATGATTCTCCTCCTATCGAGTCGCTATTTCAACCTACCCCAAGGCTCCAATCCTCGTTTTGGCGTCGCATGTTCCACCCGAATAGTGTGTCTGCACGACGCCAAAACCATCTTCTCTCTTCACTTCTCGATCGGTTGGTGGATGCCCATGGGCAGGCGGTTGCGCCATTGGCCGTCCACTTCGTGGAAGGCGGCGGCAGTGGCCCCGGCGGTGGGGACCAGCCCGATCTCTCCGACCCCCTTGATCCCGTAGGGGGCGCCGGGTTGTGGTGCCTCCACCAACTGCACCTCGATCTCCGGGATGTCCTTGGCGCGCAGGATTCCCAAGCTCCGCAAGGTCATGTTGGTCGGCCTCCCCGCATCGTCGGTGGGGAACTCCTCGGAGAGGGCATACCCGAGGCCCATGTGAACTGCTCCTTGCACCTGGCCCTCGCACAATAGTCGGGTTGACCACCCGGCCCACGTCGTGGACCGCCACCACCTTCTCGATGTCGCCCGTGTCGGGGTCGGCGATCACCAGTTGGGCGGCGTACCCGAAGGTCGAGTGGATGATCGGGTTCTCAAGACCCTCATCTTGAGGGAGTTGGTCCAGTCGACCCGGTATTCGCCGTAGTAGTCGACTCCCGGGCCGGCAGTCGTTCTCCAAGGCAACGAGGCAGGCGGCCTTGACGCCCCCGGCTCCCATCAAGGTGCCTCGCGAACCGGTCGTTTGGCCGGCACCGAGTTCCCGGGTGGTGTCGACGACCACCCGAACCCGCTCGGGCTCGACTCCCAGTTCCTCGACGGCCACCTGCAAAGCGACCGTGTGGATTCCCTGACCCATCTCCGTCCAGCAGTGGCGCACCTCGACGGTGCCGTCTTCCTCAAACCGGACGACGGCTCCGGAAATCTCCTTGAACCCGTTGCCGAGCCCGGAGTTCTTGATCCCCATCCCCAGCCCGACCGCCTTGCCGGCCGCCCGGGCCTCGTCGTAAGAATCCTTGATCGCGTCCAGACACAGATCGAGCTCCCCGACTGCCGTCGTCCATGATCTGGCCGGGACCCCAAACATCGCCCGGTCCCACCACGTTGCGGGATCTCATCTCCCAGCTGCTGATCCCCACCTGCTCGGCCAGGCGTTCGAGCAGGCCCTCGGTGGCGAACTGCGCCTGATTGGCCCCGAACCCGCGAAAGGCGCCGCAGACGGGGTTGTTGGTACGGACGGCGATCGCCTCGACGTCGATATTGGGGAAGACGTAGGGACCGCTGGCGTGACCGGCCGCTCGTTCCAGCACCTTCATTCCCACCGAGCCATACGGTCCGCTGTCGCCGACCATGCGGGCCCGCAACGCGGTGAGCTTGCCGTCGGCGTCGCATCCGGCCGTTGCCTCGATCCGGATCGGGTGCCGCTTGGCGTGGATCAGCAACGACTGCTCACGAGTGAGCGTGCACTTGACGGGTATACCCAACAGGTGGGCGGCGAGGGCGGTCTGGGCCTGGTTCGACATGTCTTCCTTGCCGCCAAACGCTCCGCCGTTGGAAACCAATTCAACAACGACATCGTCGATAGAGATATCCAGCACGGCGGCAATCTGATTGCGGTCGTCCCAGATTCCCTGGCTACCCGAGTACACCATGAGAGGACCATCGCTCTGGGGTACGACCAGCGTCGATTCCGGTTCGAGAAAAGCGTGTTCGACCCGCTGCGTATCAGAAGGTCTCCTCGACGGTGAAGGCCGAGGCGGCCAGCGCGGCATCAACGTCCCCGCGGGCGTAGACGGACCGCGAGAGAACATTGCCGTCCAACCCCCACACGGCATCCTCGTCCGAAGTGAGAGCCGAATCGGGATCGACAAACGGCGGGTGAACGGTGTAGTCGACTTCGACCTTTTCGGTCGCCGCCCGGGCGTGGGCAACCGAGTCGGCCACCACCACAGCGATGACGTCACCCAGGTATGAGGTGCGCCCGCCTTCAGGAATGAACACCGGCCAATCGGTGTGGATGATCCCCACTTTGAGATCGCCCGGAACGTCAGCTGCGGTGTAGACGGCTACCACACCATCCATCGCCAGCGCCGCTGAAGTGTCGATGCTGATCACGTCGGCGCGGGCGTGGTCGGCCAAGCGCAGGGCGGCATGCAGCATCCCCTCGACCCGCATGTCATCGACGTAGCCGCGGTCCCCGAGGGCTAATTCCACCGCTTCATACTTCGCGCCTCCCGAGCCGAGCCCGCCGAGTGGTTCGAGGTCGGGAATCGTTCCGTCGCGCAGCATCTCGATCGCTTCAAAGATCTTGGTGTAGCCGGTGCACCGGCACAGGTGGGCGCCCAAACGCCCGGCTGCCGTGGCCAGTGTCAGGTCGCTGCCCTTCTGGTCGAGGAGCGCCTTGGTCCGCACCAGGATGCCGGGCGTACAGAAGCCGCACTGCAAGGCGCCCGCGGCTGCAAAGGCTTTGGCCAATTGATCCCGATCCTCTTGGTCGAACCCTTCCAGGGTGGTGACCGTCTTGCCTTCGGCCTTCTCCATACCGACCAGACAGCTCTGGATGGCCTTGCCGTCGAGGAGCACAGTGCAGGCTCCACATTGACCGGAGGGCGAACATCCGTCCTTGGGAGAGGTAATTCCCAGTTCCTCGCGCAGGGCGGCCAGCAGATGTGGGTGATCGGCCGAGACCGAAACCTGTCGACCATTCACCACAAACGAACTGGTTTCCGGTGTCGTCAGCGCCATTTCACACCCTCTCAAAATGCCGACTTTGAGCAACCGTAGGGCTCTGGTCCTGTTCTGTCATCTTCAAGCCAGCTTAACAATCTGTCAAGACGGCCTTGAGCTGGTGGCACCCGGATCGGCGGCCGGTCCACGGAAGGTAAAGTCTTCTGATAATCGATGGAGGAGCAAGGAGTGTCCTGTCGAGCCGAGTTCATGATCGAACCGTTTGAGGAGGGCGCCCCTGGGCCACACGTGCTGGCGGCGATCGAAGCCGTTCGCGAGCGTGGTTTCGAACCCGAGATGGGCCCGTTCGGTACGTCGATTCATGGTGATCCGGCCACGGTGATATCCGCTCTGCAGGCCATGCTGGCCATGGCCTACCGGGAAGGCGCCACCAGGGTGTCTCTACAGCTCGAACGGGACGAAGCATGACCGACGTGTCGAACCATCCGGTCGTGGTCGCCATCCAGCCACTTCTGGCTCTGGTGGGGGCCGACGTCCTGGAACCGACCGACCTCCAACCAGGTGACGTTCCTCTTGCTTGGGAGGGTGAAGTGATCGGTGGTATCCGCCTGGAATCACTCACCGGCGCACTCGACCGGTTGGTCAGCCACATTCAGGAGGAGTTGGGCGGGAAACTCGTTGATCTATCTCGAGCGGACAAGCAAGCGGCAGTGCGGATGCTCGACGAGCGAGGCGCCTTCCAGTTGAGGAAAGCCATAGAGGACGTCGCGGCCATGATGGGTGTCAGTCGCATCACGATCTACAACTACTTGAATGCGATCAGAAATGACTGAAAACGAGATTGCGCGACAAGTTGACATTTTGTTAGCGAGCGACGACGCTACCGACATGGCGTCGGTTCGGGGCCGGCGTCGGCCGGAGGGAGACGCATCGTTGTGACGAGAGCAGTGGGCAAGCGTCGGGCATCATCCAGGTATCTCGCTTTCCTGATTCCCGTCGGCGCGGTTCTGGCGGCGTTGCTCATCGGGGCCATCATGCTCCTTGCTCTCGGCGCCAACCCCCTGGAAAGCTTCCGCGAGCTGTTCAACGGCGCCTTCGGCAGCAAAGACGCCGTGGTCTCTACAGCGCTCAAAGCCACCCCTCTGTTGTTTGTCGGCGTCGGTATCACCATCGCTTTCCGCGCCAACGTCATCAACATCGGTGGTGAGGGCCAGATGGTGGCAGGCGGCTTGCTGGCCACCATCGTCGCCTTGGGTCTGCCCGATCTCTCGGCCTGGATCATGCTGCCCGCGGTCCTTGTTGCCGGCCTCATCGGTGGGGCCATCTGGGGGGCAGTGCCGGGCGCACTAAAGGCATATTTCGGAGTCAACGAGATCCTCAGCACCATCATGCTCAACGTGGTTGCCGTGCAGTTGATGAACTACCTTCTTCGTGGTCCACTCATCGACCCGGGAGAGATCGAAAGAGGGACGCGGATCCCCCAAACCGAACGCCTCCAGGAGGGAGCCGACCTGCCGCTGCTCTTTGGTGACGGTCGCTTCCACATCGGTCCGCTGATCGCCGTGCTGGTGGCGATCGCCGCCTATATCCTCCTGTGGCGAACGCCGCTGGGTTACCGGATACGAGCCGTCGGGCTCAACCCGGATGCCTCGAAATACGCCGGCATCCCGGTCAAAAGGACCATTGTTCTGGCCCTAACTCTGAGCGGGGCAATGGCCGGGTTGGCCGGAGCGGTATTGGTGTTCGGGAGCGAGAGCCACCGGATGGTCACCGACGGATCAACCGCCGGGTTCACAGGGAGCGCCGGTTTCAACGGCATCGTTGCCGCTCTCTTCGGCGGGCTCCACCCGATCTGGACTATCCCGGCATCTTTCCTGTTTGGTGGCCTCCTGGTGGGTGGCCTTGCCCTCCAGCGGGCTGCGCAGGTGCCTTCGGCCTTGATCCTCGCCCTGAACGGTCTGGTAGTGGTCTTCGTGGTAGCGACCGATCGCTACCGCAAGCGCATGCTGGCCAGGGACGTCCGAGTCGACGTGCCTGAGCCGCTGGCTACCCCGTCAGAAGAGCCGCCCGCTCGATCCGCCCGTACCTGATGCGGAGGACACGTCGTGAGTGACTTCTTCACTACCGCCGTGCTCGTTGCCACCGCTGCCTCCGGCATCCGTTTGGCAGTGCCGTTGCTGTTCGCCTCCCTCGGCGAGACTTTCGGACAGCGCAGCGGTGTGCTGAACCTCGGTGTCGACGGGATCATGTTGCTCGGAGCCTTCGGCGGTTACTACGCCGTGCTGGAGACCGGCAGCGTGTGGCTGGGATTGCTGATCGGAATCATCGTCGGTCTCCTGCTCGGAGTGGTTTCCGCGATCATCTCCGTCACCCTGAAAGCCGAGCAAGGGATCAGTGGTATTGGCATCTACCTCTTCGGTCTGGGGATGAGTGACCTGCTGTTCCAAAAGCTGGTCGGCACCCCCCTCCCCATCACCAAGTTCCCCAAACTCAATATCCCCGTCCTTAGCGATATCCCGGTCGTCGGAGAGCTCCTTTTCCAGCACAGCGTCGTCGTGTACCTCGCCTTCCTCGCCGTCCCAGTGAGTATGTACATCATCAACAAGACGACCTTCGGGATGAACATCCGAGCGGTCGGCGAGAACCCGGAAGCCGCGGACAGTCTCGGAGTGAGCGTCAACCGAATCCGCTACGCCACCGTGATTATCGGAGGCACCCTGGCCGGCGTGGCCGGCGCCGCGTTGGCCATCGACCTCGGCATCTTCCAGCAGAACCTCACCAATGCTCAAGGGTTCATCGCCATCGCCCTGGTCTACTTCGGCGCCTGGCGTCCGGTCGGTGTGATGCTGGGATCGCTGCTCTACGGGTTTGTCAATGCCATCGTGCTGCAACTCAAGACCCTGGCAATCATCCCGCCCGACCTGTCCAACTTCGCCGCCATGGCCCCGGCCATTCTCACGATCTTGGCTCTGGTCATTGTTGCCCGCCGCTTCAAGGCACCGGCGGCCCTTACTAAGCCCTATTCCCGAGGAGAATGAATTGTGCATTGTCACGCAACGTTCGTGGTGTCGACGTCGAGGCAGATGGTGCGCTCGCAAGGACGCACAACGAAGGCGCATCGACGAGATGCGTCGAGGCGGAGGACGAAGCGAGCGTGACACTCTGGCCGACGGAACGCCGCAAAGGTTGTGTGTCGATGTACGCAGGACCGTACGGTCCCAATTGAAGGAGGAACTTTGAAAAAGTACAGAATGACGTGGCTGATTGTCGTGCTGGCATTCGCTCTCGTCGCCGCAGCCTGCGGTGATGACGCCGAAACCACCACAACCGCAGACTCCGAAGAAACCACCACAACCGCAGGCTCCGAGGAAACCACTACAACCGCGGCTGCCGCCGAGGCGTTCAAAATCGCCATCGTGGCACCCTCGGCCGCCAACGACCTGGCCTTCACCCAGTCGATCGTCGATGCGGTGAACGTCATCAAGGGCGAAATGGGCCTGGCGGACAGCGACATTCAGATCACCGACGGTACCTTCAACATCGACGACGCGGCCGGCGCCATCCGTGCCTACGCGGACTCCGGAGTTGATCTGGTGATCGCCCATGGATCCCAGTACGGCGGTTCTCTCGAGGAGATCGCCCCTGATTTCCCCGACACTTCGTTCGCCTGGGGTACTGCGGCCGACACCAAGGGTCTGTCCAATGTGTTCGCCTACGAAGCAGCCTCCGATGAGGGTGGCTATGTGATGGGTGTCATGGGCGCGGCTCTTAGTCAGAGCGGAACTATCGGCATCGTCGGACCAGTCGAGGTCGGCGACGCCAAGCTGTACGTCGATGGATACAAGGCCGGGGTGCTGGCCCAGAACCCGGACGCCAACGTGCTGGTGAACTACATCGACTCCTTCAGTGACATGGCATTGGCATCGGAAGCAGCCCAGGCGATTTCGGCCAACGGAGCCGATGTCATGTCCGGAACTGCCCAGATGGTGGTGGGAGCGGTCGGAGTCGCGAAGGATCAGGGGATCCTCTGGTTCGGAACGCAAGCCAATCAGACCAGCCTGGCCCCCGAAATCGTGGTCGCCTCGCAGGTGTATCACTGGGAAGTCGTGCTGCGCGAAATCATCGCCAAGGTCCAGGCCGGGACACTCGGTGGTGAGCAGTTCGTGATCGATTTGGCCAACGGTGGTGAGGTCATCGAGTACAACGACGCCTACGACCTTCCGGCCGACGTCAAGACGCTGGCTGAGGAGACCATCGCCGGCATCATCGATGGGTCGATAAGCACGGGGAGCTAGGAGGAGTTGTGAGGATCAGTTGCGTCGGCGGCAATCGTACTTCGTACTTCGTACTTCGTACCGCGGCCTCAGTCGTGACACTTGACCGGGGCGAGCGATATGTGCTCGCCCCGGCTCACAACCATGAGGTGGCAGTGTGAGCGACGTTCCGATGCTCGAAATGCGGGGGATCACCAAGCGCTTCCCGGGTGTCCTCGCCAATGATCAGGTCGATTTCGACCTGAGAGCCGGCGAGGTCCACACGCTGCTCGGCGAGAACGGGGCGGGCAAGAGCACGTTGATGAAGATCCTCTACGGGCTCTACCGCCAGGACGAGGGCGAGGTTCTCCTCAACGGATCTCCGATTGAGATCCAGAGCCCGACCGATGCCATCGACCACAACATCGGGATGATCCACCAGCACTTCATGATGGTGGAGAGCCTGACGGTCGCCGAGAACGTGGCCTTGGGTTTGCCCTCCAATCGGGGCTTCCGCACCGATCTCGACGCCGTTTCCGAACGGATCGTGGAACTGGGCGACCGCTATGGCCTGCAGATCGACCCAACTGCCACCGTGTGGCAGTTGTCGGTCGGGCAGAAACAGCGGGTGGAGATCATCAAGGCGCTCTACCGCAACGCCGAGCTACTGATCCTCGACGAGCCGACCGCCGTGCTCACCCCCCAGGAAGTGGACCAGTTGTTCGTGACCCTTCGGCAGATGACCGACGATGGCAAGGGGTTGATCTTCATCTCGCACAAGCTGCACGAGGTGCTGGCTCTGAGCGATCGCATCTCCGTGCTCAGACAAGGTCGCAAAACCGGAGAGGTCCCAGTTGAGGGTGCCACCCGGGAGAGCTTGGCCCGGATGATGGTTGGGCGTGAAGTGAAGCTGGCCCCGGACAAGCCGGCAGTCGAGACGGGCCCGGCGCGGCTCCGCATCGAGAACCTGACCGTGCTCGGCGATCGCGGCGACGAAGCGGTGCGCGGTCTCAACCTGGAGGTCCGGGCCGGAGAGATCCTCGGTATCGCCGGAGTATCCGGCAACGGGCAACGGGAAATGGCCGAGACCATCGGAGGCCTCCGGGAACCCATCAGCGGATCGATCTACATCGACGACGTCGACGTCGCCGGCAAACCGCCCGCTCGATATCCGCCAAGCCGGTCTCTCCTATGTGCCCGAAGGACGCATGAAGAACGGCTGTATCGGCGAGTTCACCATCTCGGAGAACCTTCTGCTGGTCGATCACAAGGATCAACGGTTCGTCAAGAGGGGCCTCTTCGACTTCGGAGCGATCAAGGAACACTCTGCGCAACTGGTCAAGGAGTATGCGGTCAAGACGCCGACGCTGGAGACCACCGCTCGCAGCCTGTCCGGCGGGAACATCCAGAAGGTGATCCTGGCTCGGGAGATCTCGGGAACCCCCAAGGTACTGCTGGCCTCTCAGCCCACCCGCGGTGTGGACATCGGCGCCGCCGAGTACATCCACAAGCGGCTGGTCGGCCAGCGGGAAGCAGGCACCGCCATCCTGGTCATCTCCGAAGACCTCGACGAGGTATTCGGCCTATCCGATCGCATCGCGGTCATCTATGAGGGCCAGATCATGGGGATCGTCGACCCGGAAACCATCACCCGCGAGGAAATCGGGTTGATGATGGCCGGCGTCAGCCCCGAAACTGCCGATAGCTGAGCTATCCCAGGATCTCTCGGACGGCTGCTACCAACCGATCGTTGGCCTGCGCCGATCGGACTGTGAAACGTAGATAGCCGCCCAGCGGGCCCCCTGGCGGATAGTCCCTTGGGACAAGACCCTTGTTGATCAACGCCTCCGCGACCCGGTGGGCTTCGGGTCCAACTTCGCACAACAAGAAGTTGGTCACAGAAGGGAGCACCCGCAGACCCAGGTCCTGCAGAGGATCGGCCAAACGAGCCCGTTCTTCGGTGATCGTGCCCACCACCGACCTCATCCGATCGGGAGCGGCCAGAGCGGCTACCGCCAGGTCGACCGACAGGGTCGAAATGCTGCCCGGGGGCCGCACCCCATCGATCCTGCCGATCAGGTCGGGATGCCCGAGTGCATAGCCGACCCGGGCGCCCGCCAGTCCATAGGCCTTTGACATGGTGTGCAAGACCAGCAGGTTGTGGTAGCGGTCGACCCACTCCGCCCAATCATCACCAGCGAATTCGGCGTAGGCAGCGTCAAGTACGACCATACCGTCCGTTGCCGCGACCACGGCCGCGATCTCCTCGTCACGAGGACGGTTGCCGATCGGGTTGGAAGGGACACACAGCCACACCAACTCCGCGTCGCGAGCCGCATCGATCACCGCGTCGAGAGGGAACTGGAAGTCCGGAGGCTCGGCCTCGATACTCACCGGGTTGCCACGGACCTGAGCGGTGGCGATTCGAAAGAGCGGATAGGTGGGGTTCGCCATGACCGCGTTGTGAGCCGGCGCCAGGAACGCCCGGGCGGCCAGCAGGATCAGCTCGTCGGCCCCGGCTCCCGGAGCCACCTGGTCGGGATCGAGACCGGTAGCCGCGGCCACTGCCCGGCGAAGCTTGACATAGCTGGCGGCCGGGTACTCGTTGAGTGTCCGGCTCCCTTCCAGCGCGATATCGGCAGCCCAATCCGGTGGGGAAGGGAGAGGTGTTGTGATCGAACCGCTCGATCTGATCAGGGTGGAGACCTGCTCTCTCAGCGATCTCCTCCGATGTTGGTTGCCATTCGTAGCGCGGGAAGCTCATCAACCCGAATCTAGACCTGAGGGCTGGGTTGCCGTTCGTCCAGGTCGATGACAACCCCTTCATCCTCCGCAACTGTGATCTCGAGCGGCGAGAGCGTCCCCAGCGATTCCGCCACCACCACCGCATCGTCTCCCGGCTCGAGACGGAAATCAGCCGGTGGGTTGACGAACGATGATCCATTGCGGCTCACGGCCAGCACAGTTGCCTGGTGATCGCGCCGCATCCGCGCCGACAACTCGTCGATCGAAACCCCGAGGTAGTCATCGGGCAGTTCGACCCGGTAGAGCTCGGAGCCCTCGCCCCCGGCCACCATGTCTGCCACCACTTCGGACAAGCCTGGGTACATGGCCGTCCGGGCCAGCAGATGAGCGGCCAAACGTGAGCTAACCAACACTTCGTCCACATTGGCCCGCCGCAAGTGAGAAACGTGCTTGGGGTTGTTCACTTCCACCACCGTTCGCACCTTTGGCGCCAGATCCTCGATGGCCAGAACTGTGAGGATGGAGCGCATGTCCGCCTCGTTAGACGAGTCGGTAGGGCAGATGATGGCTGCGACAGCCTCTTCGATACCCGCTCGTTTGAGGTCTTCGGCGTTGGTGGTGTCCCCCCGAACGAAATAGGCGTCGTCGCCCGCCGGGTTGCGATCGGCTTCGTGGACGACCACCACGTCAGCGTCATATTCGTCCGATCGGAGTTCGTCGATCAAGTCGCGAGCGGTGGAGTTCCATCCGCACACGACAATATGGCCTTTGTGTCCAGCTGCTCCCATGCCTTGTCCCTCCTTCAACAGGAAATCGATGACGAACCCAACCAGGGCTCCGGTAATAGTGGCCAGAATCCCAATCCCGAACAGGGCCAGCAGCCAGCCAACTACCCAACCAAACGGGCTGGTGACGTATGAGGCGTCGCCCTGACCGAGGACCGTGGTGATACCCCAGTAGAAGGACTCACCGAACGCCTGGAACGTCAACTCCTTCTCAACCAGCGTGATGGCGATAGCGGCCAGAGAAACGACCACCGCCAAGTCCGGCGAAAAGGGCCAGGAAGAATCGGCGATCGATCTGCTTGGCGACTCGCCGAACATGCCACATGACGCGACGCAAGAATGCCGAATGGAAGAGCGTGCCGATCCGCGCCCGCATGTTGTCCTCCCTCTCCAGACGGGGAAACTACACGGTCGATGAATCCGATGACGCCTGGAGTGAGATCTGTCGTCCTAATGATTGGCAGGGGTTATCGTGTCCGGATGCATGTTGTCTCCGTCCAGGTGGGCTCTGCCCAAACCTTCGATCTCGGTGCCCGCTCCGTCCTGTCGGGCATCCAAAAAACCCCGGTAGATCAAATCGCCCTCGAGAAAACGGGCGTCGAGAGTGACGCGGTGGTGAACACCAAGCATCACGGTGGACCCGATCAAGCGGCATACGTGTACTCGGCGAAGATTACACCTGGTGGGAACAACAGCTGGGTCGCTCGTCTCGAACCGGGAACCTTTGGAGAGAACCTGACGATCTCCGGGCACCCGAAGTGATCCGGGTCGGAGACCGACTGCTAGTCGACGACGTCGCTGCTAGAAGTAACGGCCCCTCGTATCCCCTGCGCCACTTTCGCCGCCCGGATGGGGGTGCCGACTGGATCAGCCGATTTCGCGATGCCCGGACCGGCCCGGTTTCTACTGCCGGGTCCTGGATCCCGGGCACGATCGAGCCCGGCGACCCGGTGGAATGGACCTCCGCACCGGCAGACAACATCTCACTGGCGGAGATGGTGGAGGATGTATATGCCTCGGCCATCTCCGACGAGAGGGTACGTCGGGCTCTCGCTTCACCAATCGCCGAGCGGGCCCCGCTACGGAGTACCAGTCACACTCCGGTAGGCGTCCGGGTCGCTTAAGCCGAGCAGTTCGGCCCTTCGGCGTTTCGGCCACAATGGTCGAACCCTGCCCAGGGAAGGGACACATTGACCGAAACCGTCGTCCAGGCCGCCATCCAGGCTGAGAGTGCCGAAAGCATCGATGTCTTCCTGCTGGTGGTCGGCCTCTTGGGCGGGTCTCGCCATCTTCCTGCTGGGTATGGATCGGATGACCGAGTCGTTGAGAGTTGGTTGCCGGAGGACGATTGCGGGGAATCTTGCTCCGCATGACTTCGAGACGATTGGCGGTCTGGTTACCGGAGCCGGTATCACCGCGCTGGTCCAGTCCTCCTCGGTGACCACCGTGCTGCTGGTGGGATTCGTCACCTCCGGACTGATGTCGTTCGAGCAAACCCTCGCCGTCATCCTTGGTGCCAACATCGGATCGACGGTCACCGCCCAACTCATTGCCTTCAAAGTCACCAGCTACGCGCTCTGGCGGTGGTCGTCGGCTTCGCGGTGTCGTTCATCTCGAAGAACGGGGCCCGTCAAGCCAAGGGACGGCCGTGATGGGTCTGGGTCTCGTGTTTTTCGGCATGACATCATGGGTGACGCTATGGCCCCGCTCCGTTCGGCGGATGCCTTCATTGATGCCATGGCCCGGTTGGAGAACCCATTCCTGGGTATTGCTGTGGGCGCCGGATTCACAGCACTCATCCAATCGTCGGCGGCCACCACCGGGATCGTCATCGTGCTCGCCCAGCAGGGCTTGATCACCCTTGACTCCGGGATCGCCCTGATTCTCGGCGCCAACATCGGTACCTCGGCAACGGCCCTCCTCGCCGCAATCGGCAAGCCCCGGGAGGCCATCGCGGGCCAGTGTCGCTCACACCCTCTTCAATGTGGGCGGCGTCCTGATCTGGATACCGCTCGATCGGCGTACTGGCGAATCTCGTTCGAATCGATCGGAGGTGGAGTCGGCCGCGAAGATCGCCAATGCCCACACGATCTTCAACACGATCAATGCCTTCCTGGTGATCGGGTTCATACCCATTTTCGCCCGGCTGGTCGAGCGACTCGTCAAGGATCGGCCGGAAGATATCGAACAGCTGGTCACCGCCAGGTATCTCGATAGAGAACTGCTCCGCACGCCCACCCTGGCACTCGATCGGGCCCGTCTCGAACTGCTCCGCATGGCCGACCGGGTGCGGGTCATGCTCGGAGAGATCCTGCCCCGGCGTGTTGACCGGGGACCGCTGGACCCTCCTGGAATCGAAGCCCAGGACGATGAAGTCGACGCTCTCCAGGGCCATATCATCGGCTATCTCGGTCAGATCAGCCAGACACGCCTAACCGGGAGAGCACCCGGGAGCTCATCGACTTGATGGAAGCCACCAATGACCTCGAATCCATCGGCGATCTCATCGAAACCAATCTGGTGAGCCTCGGACTGACCCGCATGGAGGAAGGCCTCACCGTGAGTCCGGCAACCACGGACGGTGTTGACCGAATTGCACGCGGCTGTGGCCGAGTCGCTCGACCTGGCGATGATGGCCCTCACCCAGAAGAACGCCGATGCGGCACGGCGAGTCGGAAACATGAAGAAACAGATCAACAGCATGGAGCGCTCGGCGGCAGCTCACGAAGCCGACCCGCCTGATGGCGGACGCCCCCGACCGGATAGCCCACTACCGATTCGAGATCGATGTCATCGCCGCTCTCAAGCGGATCTACTACTTCTCCAAGCGCATCGCCCGGGTCTCGGTACCGGAAGCCGAAAAGGCGGCCATGACCGAGGGCTAAAGCACACCCTCGCACCCATTGGACGGGCGGACCGTGCCGATGATGATTGGGTCGGATAACCAGCTCAGGTTGGCGATATCTGTACAATCGCCGCCCGATCCAACTCGGCAAGAGACGACGTCGCCGTCACTAAGGATTCCCTTTCTTGGGCAACACAACCGGCCGGAACCAAGTTGGTGCAACGGGCCTCGGCACGTTCGGTGGGGTCTTCACACCGTCGATCCTGACCATCCTCGGCGTCATCATGTACCTCCGGTTCGGCTGGGTCGTCGGCCAGGCCGGGCTGACCGGATCGCTGATCATCGTCACGATCGCCACGGCCATCACCTTTCTGACCGGCCTCTCCATCGCCCAGATCGCCACCGATCAGCGCGGTCAGGGCGGGCGGGGCCTACTACATGATCAGCCGGGCGCTGGGCGTCGAGATCGGCGGCGCCATCGGCATCCCGCTCTACCTTGCCCAAGCCCTGTCGGTCGCGCTCTACACGATCGGATTCGCCGAGAGCGTCGCCCGCGTGTTCCCGGTCCTCGACGAGCGCATCGCTGGCGCTCGGTCACTACGGTCCTGGTGACCGCGGTTGCGCTGGTCTCAGCCCGGGTCGCGATCCGCGCCCAGTACTTCATCATGGCCGGCATCGCGCTTGTCGCTGCTGTCGTTCTTCTTCGGACCACTCGCGCCACCGTCGAAGCCGCCGCCACGCTTTGAACCGGTCGCCGTTCTGGCAAGTCTTCGCCGTCTTCTTCCCGGCGGTCACCGGCATCATGGCCGGCGTCAACATGTCGGGCGACCTCGCCGATCCTCGCCGGTCGATCCCCCGGGGCACGCTGGCGGCGATCGGCGTCGAGCTACGTCATCTACATGGCCATCCCCGTTGTTCCTCTCGCAGCGGGCGACCGCTGCACAACTGGTCGCGGACCCCCTGATCATGCGGAACATCGCCGTGTGGGGCGATGCCATCCTGATCGGCGTGTGGGGAGCGACCCTGTCGAGCGCGCTGGGCAGCATCCTCGGTGCCCCCCGAATCCTGCAGGCTATTGCCCGCGACGACATCCTCCCCAGAGCCGCTTCGCTTTCTCGGGCGCGGGGAACGGACCGAACACGACGAACCCCGGATCGGCACGTTCGTCACCCTCGGCCTGGCCCTCACCGCGTCGCGCTCGGGCGATCTCGAACGTCATCGCCCCGATCCTGACGATGTTCTTCCTGGCCACCTATGCCGTCGTCAACATCGTCTCGGCGGTGGAGCGGCTGCTCCGCAGCCCGTCGTTCCGACCGACGTTCAAGGTGCATTGGGGCTTCTCGTTGCTCGGAGCCATCGGGTGTGTCGGCGGTCATGTTCCTGATCGATGCCCCGGCCACCGCTGTTTGCGGCGGCGATCGTCATCGGCGTCTACCTGTGGCTGAAGCGGCGCGGGCTGCGAAGCACGTGGGGCGACGTCCGCCAAGGCATGTGGCAAGCCATGATTCGCTGGGGGCTCTTCAACCTGCGCGGCCAAGTCGAAGCCGCGAGCTGGCGACCCCACTTCCTGGTGCTGGCCGGGAATCCGGAGAAACGCTGGTACCTGATCGACCTGGCCAACACCATCTCGCACGACCGAGGGCATCCTCAGCGTCGCCACCATCCTGCCCGACTCGGCAGCCACCACCGAACGCAAGAACAAGCCTGGCCGCCACCATTCGGGACCACCTCGAAGAACGCAATGTCGATGCGCTCGTGCGAGTGGTGTCGGCCGCCACCCCTTACGAAGGAGCGGCCACCCTGGTCGAGGCATACGGACTGGGTTACCTGGTACCCAACACCGTGCTGCTCGGGGATGGCGAAACCACCAACGACCCGATCGAGTACGCGCAGATGATCGCCAGTTTCTACCGGGCCAACCGCAACGTGGTGATCGTCAGGGCCGACGAAGACCGCCTCTTCGGGCGGCGCCGCCACATCGACGTCTGGTGGCAGAGCATGCGGGGAACGGGAGCCTGATGGTCACCCTCGGCCACCTCATCTCCAGCAGTCTCACCTGGAGCAATGTTGGCCTGCATGTCCGGATGATCGTCAAGGACGCAGGAAGGCGCCGCCGGAGCCCGAGCCAACCTTGCCGAGCTGATCTCCGCCACCCGGATGCAAGCCGAGGTCGACGTGATCGTCGATCAACGCCCCCCGCTCGACGTCATCAGCTCAACCTCGACGGCAGCCGACCTGACCTTCATCGGTCTTCCTCGCCCGATCGGCGACATCGAGACGTTTCGCCGCCCATCTCCGCTCTCTGATCGAACAAACCCGGCACCTGCCGGCAGTGGCCTACGTCCTGGCCGCCGAGGACGTCGAGTTCGACCGGATCCTCCGTTAGCTGTTTCCGCCCGGTGTTCAATCCTCGCGGCGACTTCAGGCTGACGACTTCGACACAGGAGCGATCACTTGGGATCTCGCATCCTCAGCACGAGCGCCGGCACGAACCGGGAGGCTTTCACGCCTCTCGATTGGGTGCTGTTTGTCTCCGATCGGCTCGATCTGGGGTTCGTCGTTCCTGCTGATGGACATCGGTCTAGAAGCTTTCCACCCGGGTCTGATCACCTGGATGCGGGTCGGCCTGGGCGCATTGGTGCTCGCGATTGGCGCCCAAGGCACGCCGCCACATTGAGGCCTACGACCGGCCCCGATTGATAGCCCTGTCCTTTGCCTGGGTGGCGATCCCGTTCACCCTGTTCCCGATCGCCCAGCAGTACATCAACTCGGCGGTGGCGGGGATGCTCAACGGGGCTATACCGATCTTCGCCGCGGTTATCACCACCATCTTCCTTCGCAAGCTCCCTCGGGGAGCACTGTTGGTCGGGCTGGTCTTGGGATTCGTCGGCGTCGGGGCAATCAGTCTCTCGTCCGGGGCGGGTGATTCGTCGGAGGCGCTCGGAGTGGTTTTGGTACTGCTCGCCACCATCCTCTACGGGCTCGCCATCAATATCGCCGCCCCGATCAATCAGCAATACGGATCGCTGGCGGTCAATGCCCAAATGCTGGCGTACGCCACGATCTGGACGGCTCCGCTCGGCATCCTGGGACTCACCCGATCGACGTTCGCTTGGGATTCATTCCTGGCCGTCGCCGCCGCCGGAGCGATCGGAACCGGGCTGGCCTTCTTCATCATCGGGTCACTGGTGAGCCGGGTGGGATCGACCCGATCGTCTTTCATCACCTACGTGATCCCGGTGGTGGCTCTCGTCCTCGGCGTCGTGTTCCGCGACGACCGGGTAACGGTCATCGCGGTGATTGGGGTGGTACTGGTCATCGTCGGCGCGCTCCTGGCGGCACGGCGAGAGTCGGCTGAGGCTGGTTGATTTCGGACCCAAAAGACCGATTACGCTGCTCTCGAGGTGGCCGATGATCAAAGTGACTATCCGGACTGAAGTCAATGTCCCGGCGGAAGAGGCGTTGACCTACGTGAACGACTTTTCCAAAAATTTCGAATGGCAGAGTGGCATCAGATCGACCGACTGGATCTCGGCTCCACCCATCAGCGTGGGTTCCACGTACAACCAGGTAGCCGACTACAAGGACAGGGTCACCCGCTACGAGATCACCGCCATCGATCCGGGACGATCAATCACTACTGAGTCACGCGAAGGCGCCACCTTCCCGATCACCGTTACTCGAACCGTCGATCCGCTGGGTGACTCGCGTTGCCGGATCACGGTTGACCTGGTCGGACATCCGCGAGGGATCCGCAGGTTGGTCAAACCTCTGGTTGTCAGGGTGATCCGGGATTCAATCGAAGCCGATTACCGCCGCTTGAAACGCTTGCTGGAGCCAACCGAGGACGAAGATTGAGAAGAAACCCGTATGCGTCCCATCCCCCAATTGCCGAAACATCACCCAGCATCACATTGTCCGATGGATAGAGTTCTATCGTGAACGAAGAAGCCACCACCGAACCACATACCGGAATCGTTCTCGTCGGTCCGTTTTGGACAAGATACGAAGCCACTGAAGATTTGGATTGTACCGACGATTGTCTGCTCGGTCGCGAACGACGTTCTCCGCATCGGCGCCCGGTTGTCCGAAGAGGTGTACCCCGCGTACCAATTCGAGCATCACCACGTCCGCCAAGACGTCGCAGACATCGTGGCACTGCTGCTTCGCAACGATGTGACGGGGGCGGTCATCTCCGATTGGATCGTCCGTCCCAATCCGGATCTCGGTGGCAAGACCCCGCTCATTTGGCTCGATAGCGGCCAACCCGAGGAACGGGTGTTGGACGCTGCTCGCCGATCGATCCCAGAGCTGCGAGCTACTACGGCCGAACTGAGAAGTCACAACCTCCCCTACGAGGGGCACTACGGGCCGCAATAGGGGCACTTCCGCCCGAGCAATCTCGTCGTCGCACACTGGCACGGGAGAGATCGATGCCGAGGTTGACGCCGGAACGGCCAAGAAAGGCCGATGAGGTTCACCCCGTGATGGGCGAGCGCTTCCGCGGACGAAACCACCTGCCTCGCACCGGCGTAGGGTTGGCTCTGCCAAAGCAACAGGAGGAAAACCGTGGTCACCCCGTCCGAGTCTTACGTCGCCCGTTTGGACGTCGACTACCCCGAGAAACTCGATCGGTTCACGACTTTCTTCCGGTTGATCTGGATGATCCCGATCGTCATCATTCTGTCCTTGCTCACCGCCACCGGAAACGAAACCGCGATCGAGGCCGGCGAACAGGTCGAGAGGACGGGCTTGGGTATCACCGGCGGGATCTTCGTAGCGACAATGCTGATGATCGTGTTCCGCATGAAGTACCCGCGGTGGTGGTTTGACTTCGCCCGGGAACTGACACGCTTCGGCGCCAGGGTGGGGGCATACGTCTTTTTGCTGACCGATCAGTACCCGTCGACAACTGACGAGCAGTCGGTGCATCTCGAGCTCGACTACCCGGATGTCGAGCAAGACCTCAACCGGTGGCTGCCGTTGGTGAAGTGGCTGCTGGCCATTCCGCACTACATCGTGCTGGCCATTCTCGCGGTCGTCGCCATTCTCGCGGGGATCATTGCCTGGTTTGCCATCCTCTTCACCGGCCGGTACCCCCAAGCTCTCTTCGACTACGTGGTCGGGGTTGCCCGATGGGGTCTGCGCGTGGAGGCGTACGCGTTCTTGTTGCTGACCGATCGGTACCCACCATTCAGCCTCAAGTGAGCTGACAGCGGCAGGTTGTATGACCGGAGCTTGATCCGGCGCCGATCGGCGTGGGACGGTACCGGGGCGACTAGCCCGTGGGGGCGGTGCCCGGAAGAGCCGCTTCCAGGAGACGCAGGTGAGCGAGATCCTTCGGTCGACCCGCGATCGTCTTGTAGCGAATCACATATTCGAGACGAACGAACGGCAAACCCTCGATGATCTCCGCCGAATCGATGAGCTCGTCAGGATCGAAGTCGCCGATCGCCCACTTCGTGCCAATGGTGATCGCTCCTCCGAAGAAACTCGCCACCTCAACGTCATGATCCGGGAGATAGATGAGCTCGCCCAACTCGGTTGCTCTCGCCCAGGCCGCCCCGCGACTCAAAACGTCGAGATCGTTGTCGGCCTCAATGATCCCCCGGACAATGAGAGGCCCGCTGCCGAAGACGGCGTAATCGCCCGCCGGTAGCTGCAGAGATCGGAGTGCTGCGAACAGGTTGTTCTCTTCATCAATCACGTTTCGAGCCTAGTGAGCAGGGATTGAACAACCTTGGGAGATGCAGCCGCCTTGACCAATCCCTCCTACCCGGTGACGATCCTCGGGGAGTCGCTCCCGGTCAGCAGCCGGAACGCATCGTTCTTCTGAGCCAACGGCCCACCCGGGATCATTTCGGAGATCGGATCATCCACTAGACCCCAGGCCAGAGTGTTGGCGGCGTCTTCGCTCCCCCGGGCACGCCAGGGTGTTTCCGGATCGTTCCACGATTCCATGCCCCGCTGCTCGACATACTCGGCCCGTTCCGCCTCGGTCAGATTCAACTCGGACCAGGAATGGCCGATCTCGTGGAGGTACACCATGCGTTCTTCCGTGCACAGCGTGATCTTCCAAGGGGTGGAACCTGAGCTGAACAGTCCCTGATTCCCTTTGCACGCCGCCGGGTCGCTGTGCAGGTGGATCTGCAGGACCGGCAACTCGAGCCCGGCAGTCTCGTACTGCTCCAGAGCCCAGGCCAAGAGTTCCTGCTGTTGATCGGTTCCACCGGTGGTCGAATTTTCCAAGGGGATGGGTTCCACGATGACCAGCACGGGCCGATCGACTGCCACATAGGAAGACGGCGCAGTTTCGGTCTGGACGACCTGCGAGACGACGCCTGACTGGAGACCGAGCGATATCAGGACCGGGAGGAGGAGGCGGGCTGCGTACTTCATACACGCAGCGTCCGATCCGCACCCTGCCTCCTCCCGTCGTCCTCCTTGGCTGCCAGGAAAGGCGTTTAAGGAGCTTGAAAGGTCTGTTTGGTCAGCTGATCACGACTCGGAAGGGTGCTGAGATGCGTAGCCTGGAAAAAGCAGGAGGTTCCCCAGTGGAGTTCCGCATCCTCGGGCCTCTTGAGGTTCTCCGGGATGGCGAACCTCTCGATGTCGGTCCTCACAAACAGCGATCCCTGCTCGCCCTACTCCTCCTCCACGCCAACCGGGTCGTGACGACCGACCACATCCTCGAGGAACTATGGGGAGAGGAAGCCGAAGGCAAAGAGAATGCCTTGTGGGTCTATGTCTCTCGTTTGCGAGCGATTCTCGAGCCCAACCGCAGCAAAGACGCTCATCCCCAGGTCTTAGTGACCAAAGACCACGGCTATCTCCTCCACGTCGAACCAGATTCGATCGACGCGTACCGGTTCGAAAAGGAAGTCGACAGAGCGCGCTCCCTTATCAAAGACGACGCTGTGGCGGCCTCCGGCATCTTGCGGGACGCGCTGGCCGAGTGGCGGGGATCGGCCCTCCAGGAGTTCGCCTACGACAACTTCGCTCAAACTGAGATCACTCGCCTCACTGAACTCCGGTTGGGGGCTATCGAGGATGCAGTTGAAGCGGATCTGCGAGCCGGGAAATCAGGTGAGCTGATCGGCGAACTGGAACCGCTCCACCAACAGCACCCACTGCGGGAGCGCCCGGTCGGTCAGCTGATGCTGGCCCTCTATCGCGCCGGACGATCGGCCGATGCCCTCCGCACTTTCGAAAGGTTCCGCCGGTCGGTCGGTGAGGAGTTGGGCATCGATCCTTCACCGGAACTGTGCCGGCTCGAGGAGCAAATCCTGCTCCACGATTCACGCCTTCAATTGCGGAGACCGAAACCCGTGAGAGTGGCAACACCCGGGTTAGTCGTGAACCCCTTCCGTGGTCTGCGACCGTTTTCCGAGGACGATGCCGGCGACTTCTTCGGGCGGGACCGGTTGATCGCCGAGGTAGTCCGCCGTCTTTCCGAAGGTGACCGGTTGATCGCCTTGGTAGGCCCGAGCGGATCTGGCAAGTCGAGCGCCGTACTGGCCGGCCTGATCCCAGCAATCCGCAAGGGTGCCGTGTCCGGATCGGACCAGTGGTTGGTGGCCCATATGTTGCCCGGCTCTGATCCGTTCATCGAACTCGAGGCTGCACTGCTGCGCTCCACGATCGACGCCCCGGACAGTCTGGCGGAACCGCTCCGGGCCGAGGACGGGTCGGGTCTCCTGCGAGCCGCCCTTCGGGTCTTGCCCACTGAGTCATCGCGATTGTTGCTCGTGATCGACCAGTTCGAAGAGCTGTTCACGCTCGCTGAAGACCAGGACGTTCGAAACCGGTTCCTCGACCAGTTGGTCGGTGCCGTCGATGAGGCTTACGGACGCGTGACCGTGGTTGTCCCTCTGAGAGCCGACTTCTACGGTCGCCCTCTCGAACACGCCGAATTTGGCACCCGGATGGGGGCGGGAATCGTGAACGTCGTACCCCTCACCTCCGATGAGTTGGAGGATGCGGCTCTCCAACCGGCCCGCCGCACCGGCGTCACTCTCGAACCGGCCCTCCTGGCCGAACTCATCACCGACGTCATCGGCCAACCCGGAGCGTTGCCGATGTTCCAGTACACGCTGACCGAGCTCTTCGACCGGCGGGTTGATGACGTGCTGACAATCGATACCTATCGATCGATGGGCGGTGTCCGGGGCTCGCTGACCCGGAAAGCGGATGAACTCTTCGAACAGCTTGATGACTCGGAACGAGAAGTGGCGCAGCAACTCTTCTTGCGCCTGGTCACCATCGCCGAGAACGACGAATGGACCAGGCGACGTGTCCATGCCTCGGAGCTGGTGGCTCTCGACGTCGATGTGGTCACCATGCAGAAGGTGATCGAAGTCTTCACCCGCCACCGGCTTCTGTCGCTGGATCGAGACCAGGTTTCGGGCGCTCCAACCGTCGAAGTAGCCCACGAAGCGTTGCTTCGCGAATGGGAGCGGCTCAAGGGCTGGATCGAGCAAAACCGCGAAGACCTCCTGCGGCATCGAGATTTGGCGATGGCGGCCAATCGGTGGAATGCCTCCGGGCACGATCACGACTACCTCTATGGAGGCGGCCGTTTGGATGAGGCACAACGCTGGAGCCGGGACAGCGTCATCACCCTCACTGACAGGGAGCGTGAGTTTCTCGATGCGGGATTGGCCAGGCGTCAGGATGAAGAGGACAGGGAAAGAGATCGTCTGGTCGCGCAGGAGCGACTGGAGCGGACCGCCCGATGGAGGACGAGGGGCATGGTGGCCGCCGTTGCCATCCTGGTGGCCGTGATCGGAGGCGTGCTGTGGGCAACCCGCCCCCAGGGCCCGAAGGTAGCTCTCGTCTACGAGGGGACGGACAGCGGGAGTGCGCAGAACCTGATCCTGGATGGCTGGGAACAAGCGCAGCGCGAACTCCCCTTCCGAGAAGCAACAGTGGTTTCCCTTATCGATCCTCAGGAGGACATGCGGGACTTGGCCGAGGCGGGTTACGGTTTGATCATCTCCGGGATTTTCGACCGCGGATTCGCCGCGAGCCAGGTCGCCAAGGACTACCCGGACACCCGCTTTGTCATTCTCAATGGATCTGCATCGTCCGAGAACGTCACCAGCTTCGCTTTCGTCCGGGAGGGCGGTGCCTATCTCATGGGAGCGGCTGCCGCCCTCCAATCCGAAACCGGCCGGATCGGATTCATCGGTGGAGCCCAGTGGGACACGACTGAGGCGCGCCGCGCCGCCTACACCGCCGGAGCACGCTCGATCAACCAGGACGTCGAGGTTGACGCCGTCTACCTGGGCCCCTATCACGATCCGACTAGGGGTGGTTATGTCGATGTGGATCTTGCCCGGATAACTGCCGAGAACATGTATCGATCTGGTGTCGATGTGATCCACCACTCTGCCGGTGAAGCGAGCAAGTCGCTTCCTGATGCCGCAGATGAGCTGACCGAAGAGCTAGGACATCATCTATGGGTCATCGGTTCGGAGATCGATGAGCAACGGCAGGCACCGGCGGCTTATCGGGACCACTTCCTCACTTCGATGTGGAAACGTTCGGACCGGGCAGTTTACGAAGCAGTCAGAAGCTACCTTGCTGACGAACTCCCCCCAGGAAGACTCGAACTCGGATTGGAAACGGGTGCCGTCGACTACTCAACGGAAGGCGGACTCTCCCCGATCCAGATATCGCGACTCGAAGAAATTAAGACGGACATCCTCGCCGGTCGGCTCGAACCCCCGAGCGCCTCTGGCGAGCCACCTCGCTGGACGAGGAATCCGACTGTTACGACCACGCTCGTCTTCGACGGTCATTCCTGTTCGTCAAATCAGGATTCGCTCAACCTGGTGACCGGTGACGTGGTTCACGTCAACATCCTGAACGAATCCGACGACTGGCTGGGTTTTGCCCTCGGAAAACTCTCCGCCGGAGTCGCTGTAACCGATATCTGGAATACCGCCGACGACAATCCTTGGACGAAGGACCTTGTCGACTTCGAAGGAGGGGTTCTCAACGCGCTCACTGAACCCGGCGCGACGAACGCGGTTTCAGTGCGACTAACCACCGGTAGTTTCGTTGCCGATTGCTTCCCATCAAGCGGCACCCCGTCCCCAGGCCTTGTGTTGACCGCCCGTTTCGAGACGACTTGTGAGGGCCCTCCGATTGAGTCCGATGATCCGGCCGACGTCGTCCGCGCAATGGCCGAGGCCATAAACTCCCACGACGCAGCCGTCGTGTGCTCTCTCTTCTCCGAAGACGCTCGGCCATCTGGCGCCGAGATGGCCGACGCGATGGTTCCGAAGGACGACGATCACTTTACCCCGGAAGGTGTCGTAACAGAGATAGAGGTTTCAGACGGCGTCGTAACCTTGTCTTACGATCAGGCCGCTCAGATTGGCCTTTTCAACTGCCGGATTCAGGCTGGCGTTGAGAGCGGCAAAATCATCTGGGTGGGGCCGCCAGAGTGCAAACCCGCCGACTGATCAGATCAACTCGTCAGGACTGACTCCTCAACTCCGTCACCAGGTCTCCGCACCGCGTTCACAAGTTCTCCACAATCCGGCGGGATCCTCTGGTCATCGAATCGAGAAAGGAATCGATGATCATGCGTCGTAGTCCGTTCGGAGTGCTGCTCCTGTTAGGTATCGGCCTCATGTTGGGAGCTGCCCTGTTCGGTGGAACCGCAGCAATCGGCAGCGTGCTGGCTGCACCGTTTGTGGTGCTGGGCTTCATGTTCAAGGTCGTTCTGTTCTTCATGCTGTTCGGCCTGATAGCCAAACTGTTCGCCGGGTCCGCTCGGCGAAGCAGGAACTGGTCCGACCCGCGCCGTGAGGCGTGGTGCGGCGGAGGCCGCTCGAGGTGGTCCGGCCATCACTCAGCGTCGGAGGACGACGAGGCCGATCGGGCGGATGACCGCTTCGAGGAATGGCACCGGATGGCCCATGCCCGCCAGGAAGTAGACGATCACACCCCTCCAGTTGAGAACTGAAGCGACCAAACTGTGACCCATGAAGACAGTCCTGGTCGTTGACGATGAGCTGAAGATCACCCGCCTGCTGCGCGATTACCTGCAGCAGGCGGGCTTCCGCGTGGTCACGGCCGCCGATGGCCCGGGAGCGTTGGCAATGGCACGAACGGAGCAGCCGGACATGATCGTGCTGGATCTGGGTCTGCCAGGGATAGACGGCCTCGACGTGACCAGGGCCCTGAGACGGTCCTCGGATGTCCCGATCATCATGTTGACGGCCCGGGCCGAAGAAGCCGACCGGATTGTCGGCTTGGAGTTGGGTGCAGATGACTACCTGGTCAAGCCGTTCAGCCCGAAAGAACTGGTCGCCCGGGTCCGGGCGGTGCTCCGCCGGGTTGACGCGTCGGTAGAAGCACCTGATCTGGTGCGGGCCGGCGACCTCGAGATCGACACGAGAAACGGGTCGTGGTCGTAGACGGCCGAGAGATCGATCTGACACCAACCGAATTCGAGTTGCTTCTGCACTTCGCCCGCTCCCCCGGCCGGGTCTTCACGCGGTCCCAACTCCTCGACGCCCTGCATGGGGTTTCGTTCGAGTCGTACGAACGGGCTATCGACGCCCACGTGAAGAATCTGCGCCGCAAGCTGGAACCCGATCCGGCGCATCCCAAATACCTGCTGACGGTGTACGGAGTGGGGTACAAGTATGCCGATGAATAGGCGGATGCCCGGTGGCCCGCAGTGGTGGCCGGAAGGCGAACACTGGCCCCCGAAGAGCGGCCGGGGATATGAAGCCTGGTCAGGGTTTGGGCGTCGCATGTTCAAGGGCGTCTTGATGTTTATCGCCTTCCTGGCGGTGGTCGCGGCGCTGATCGGGGCGCTCATCGCCACCGCAGTCACTGGCGTGGCCTCTACGGGACGGCTCGGCATCGTTGCGGTGACCTTGATGGTTCTGGTGGCCGGAGGCCTTCTTCTGCGAACGGTGGTGCGTCGCACCTGGCGTCCCTTGCGTAGCCTCACCGGCGCCGCCGGGCGGTTGGCCGACGGCGATTACAGCGCCCGGGTAGACGTACGCTCCTCGCCGGCCATGCGGACGGTCGGCTCTTCGTTCAACTCAATGGCCGAGCGGCTCGAGGAGGCCGATGAACAACGGCGTCGATTGATGTCCGATCTCGGCCACGAGCTGCGGACTCCGTTGGCGGTTATTCGGGGCGAGATCGAGGCCGTCATCGATGGCGTCCACGACGGCGGTCCCGAGCACATGGAATCCCTGCTCGACGAAGTCGAAGTGCTGGAGAGATTGATCGAGGACCTCCGGGTCATAACCCTGTCGGAGGCCGGAAAGCTTCCGCTGCAAACCGAGCAGGCCGATCTGATGAAAGTGGTCGAAGAGGTGGCTGCCTCGTATCGACCAAGTGCCTTGACCTCCGGGATCGATGTCACGGTCGAGGCACCGACCGAGATTCCCATGTCGGAGATGGATCCGGTACGGATCCGACAGGCGCTCACCAACCTGGTCGTGAACTCGATCCGGGCTATGCCCGGCGGAGGTCGAGTGACCATCAACGTGACGGTGGACGACGACCGGATCACGACCGAAGTGATCGACACCGGCCCCGGCATCGACCCTGCTCAAATCGAAGAAGTGTTCGGCCGTTTCGTGAAGTCCGAGGACTCCCCAGGGAGCGGCCTGGGTTTGTCGATCGCCCGTGGCCTGGTGAGAGCCCACGGCGGCGACGTGGACATCGTCGCCAGCGGACCGGCCGGCACCACTGCCTCCATGTGGCTGCCCCGCTAGCGGAGGCGTCGCTCAGCCAACACCAACACCGCCCTCGGCTTCGGTTTCTTGGGGCGTCTTGCGCTTTGGCCCTAGACCGAACCTGAGCAGGGTCCTTCGGCCTATTCCATCGGAGCGGCAAAACCAGGAAGATGGATATGAACGGGAACGGAATCAGATGCGTCCGCATAGCGAAGATCTTGATCTGTCTCGGATCGCCCGCCGCCAGTTCGATCGGGCCGTTCCCTTTGTGCACCCCCTCGAGGGTTGGCGAGGGATGGCCGAAATGTTGTTCGAGCCGGAGCGGACTATCAAAGTGTCGCTGCCGGTGGTCCTGGACGACGGCTTTGTGCACAACTTCACCGGGTATCGGGTGATCCACGACACCGTGCGGGGCCCCGGTAAGGGAGGCTTCCGCTTTCATCCGGACGTCGATGAGAACGAGGTCAGAGCGCTCGCAACCTGGATGACGTGGAAGTGCGCGGTGACGGACATCCCCTTCGGGGGCGCAAAGGGCGGAGTCCGCTGCGATCCCAAGAATCTCTCCGAGAACGAGAAGCGACGGATTACTCGACGTTTCATCGCCGCACTCGGCGATGATCTCGGGCCGCACACGGATATTCCCGCCCCGGACCTCTACACCGATTCCCAAACGATGGCCTGGGTATACGACACCTATTCAATGATGCATCCCGGCCGGAACAACCTCCCGGTGGTCACCGGCAAGCCACTCGACCTGGGAGGCTCGGTGGGACGCGAGACTGCCACTGCCCAGGGTTTGTTCTATGTACTCGAGCATCTCCTCTCCCTAGGCGCCCTACCGAACCTCCCGGACTTGTCGGGTATGCAGGTAGCCATTCAGGGCTTTGGGAACGCCGGTCGCAATGCAGCTCGGATATTCACCAAGGCGGGCACACGAATCATCGCCGTCAGTGACAGCAAGGGCGGGACTCACGATCCGAACGGGCTGGAGTTGGCCCAGGTCGAGCGTCACAAAGATGAGACCGGCTCAGTAGCCGGAATGCCGGGCACCCAATCGCTCCACCATCGAGAGGTGCTCGAGGTTCCCTGCGATGTCTTGATCCCAGCGGCGATGGAGACCCAGATCACCGGCGAGAATGCGGCGCAAATCGAGGCCAAGGTCGTTATCGAGGCGGCCAACGGGCCAACCACACCCGAGGCAGACGACATTCTCAGCGATCGGGGGATTCCTGTGGTGCCCGACGTCCTCAGCGCCTCCGGAGGTGTGGTGGTCTCATACTTCGAGTGGGTCCAGAACCTCGCCAACGAGCGTTGGGCCGAGACCGAGGTGCAGGACCGTCTCCGCACCACGATGCTGCACGCAACGGACGCGATGGTCACGACTCGCGCTGCGCTACTCGACCAGCTCGACGACTATCAAGAGGCGTGGTCCAGGGTGCAAGCGGACTCAGTGTTGTCGCGCCCCACCCTACGGACCGCCGCACACGTGGTCGCCGTGCGCCGCTGCCGGCGTGCGACAGAACAGCGCGGCATCTGGCCATAGGTGATCGATACGGACCCCGGCATCGACCCTGCTCCGCTCAAAGAAGTGTTCGGCCGCTTCGCAAAATCCGAGGACTCCCCGGGCAACGGCTTGGGTTTGTCGATTGCGCGTGGCCTGGTGAGAGCCCACGATGGAGACGTGGAAATCGTCGCCAGCGGACCAGGCAGCACCACTGCCTCCATGTGGTTGCCCCGGTAGCCGGGCGGACGCACATCCAAATCAGTCGTCAGTCACGGAAAGGCCTTGCGGGCCTGACACCTTGACAACGGATTGCTCAATCAACCCGATCGCTTAGGGGTTGATGAACTGCTCCGAACAGTGCTCAGGGGTAGCCGGGTCTTCTTTTGGGGTCAAAGCCGACGACACAGGAGGATCAAGCTGGGCCACGTAGGCGTCATCACCGCCCAACGGGCATGGAATGTTGCAGAATTCGCTGGTGCGCCGGTAATACAGCGAGATCACCAGATTGTCACCCTTCACCTTCGTGGCGATGTGATCAAATTCACGACAGTTGGGGTCCGGTCGAGCGAAGGCCGTGATCTCCACGGATCCTCCGTCTGGGGCGATTGAGGCGCTCACGATCGGCCACAACTCCAGACCGTCGTTCTCAAGGCACCCGGCCATGAGCAGGGTGATCACGAAAGATCCAACGAATCGTCGCACGCACGAAGCCTATCGATATCGCTACGTGGCAGCGCGACCCAACGACATCCCAGACTATGGAACTCGGAGCGGGAAGGAGAAGAACCCCGCCGCAGCCAACGATCCGCTATCCGTCCGGGAGGTTGGTTGTCTGGAGTTGGGTCGCCCGCTCATGCTCACGGCACCAGGGCCGGAAGTGGTGAGATCGTGTTCGAGCAGCCCGCCGGTTACGCCGACGAACCCGAGCCGCTGCCCGACGTGAGTGCTCTGACGTCAGCGGACTTGGCCGGCACTGCCGGAACGTTTCTCACTCTCGGAACCGTCGGGGACGCAGGGTCGGTTCGCGCCCTGGTACACGGAAGTCCCGATGGATATGACATGTTGGCCCAATCCCTGGATTCGGTGGACTCCACGACCCTACGGATGGTCGCAATCTCACTCGCCGTCAGCTTGTTGGCAGCGCTGGCGGGAATAACTGTCGCGTGGCTGTTGCTGCGGCGAGGTTTCCGTCCGGTCGACGACATGATCGACACGGCGGGTGCTATTGCCGACGGCGATCTATCGAAGAGAACCGATCTGGTCGAATCGACGACGGAACTGCAGGCTCGGGCGGCACGGTCGGACCGCCCGGGATGGTGACTCCGCCACCCATCCGCGAGGCAATCAGGCTTGGCGGCTATCGGATGATCCCGTGGAACAACGGCAAGGGTTCCACTGCTTCGTCGGACCAGGAATGGGCGGAGAGGACCCGGTCCCTGGCCTGGTCCAGTTTCTCCGCGCTGTTGGCATGGATGGTGAATAGAGGCTCGCCCTCTTCCACTTGATCCCCCACCTTGTGGAGGACTTCGACGCCCACCGAGTGATCGATCGTATCGGTCTTCTTCGCGTGTCCGCCACCCAGCTCCACTACGGTCTCCCCGACTTCGCGAGCATGGATTCCTGCGAGGTAGCCGCTTTGAGGTGCAGGCGACGTTTCCACCAACGGTGCGTTGGCGAGCAGTTCGGGCTGGTCGATAAAGGTGACGTCACCGCCTTGGGTCCCCACCAGAGTCCGAAAGCGTTCCCAAGCCTGTCCTCCGTCCAGGACGGTCAGCGCCTTCTGCCGGGCGTCCTGCTCGTCGGCCGCGACGCCCCCAAGGCTGAGCATGTGGGTGGCAATGGTCAGGCAGTGCTCTCGGAAATCGGCCGGTCCGGCGCCGTGCAGCGTCTCGATCGCTTCGCGTACCTCCAACACATTGCCGGCAGTGCGACCGAGGGGTTGATTCATGTCTGAGAGCAAGGCGATGGCCCGCCTCCCGGTCAGTTTGGCGATCGCCACCATCAGCTCGGCGAGCCTGCGGCCATCTGCCAACTCAGGTTTGAAGGCTCCCAGACCCACCTTCACGTCCAACACGAGCGCCCGCGCCCCGGCGGCAATCTTCTTGCTCATGATGGAAGACGCCAGAAGTGGGATTGATTCGACGGTTCCCGAAACGTCCCGGAGGGCGTAGAGCTTTCCGTCTGCTGGGGCGATCTCGGCAGTCTGTCCGATCAGGACGATGCCCTGTGTGCGTAGTTGCTCGAGGAACTCCTTGATCGTCAAATCGGTGCGAAACCCGGGGATGGAATCCATCTTGTCAAGCGTGCCGCCACTGAATCCCATACCGCGGCCCGACATTTTCCCGACGGGCAGACCACAAGCTGAGACGATCGGTTCCACGACCAGCGTGGTCTTGTCCCCGACACCACCGGAGGAATGCTTGTCCACGACTATTGGTGCGATGGCGCTGAGATCCAGCATTTCACCGGATCGAGCTAATGCCATGGTCAGATGCGTGGTTTCCTCATCCGTCATGTCGTTCAGGAGAACCGCCATCGCCCACGCGGACATCTGGTAATCCGAGACTTGCCCGTCGGTAAATCCCTCGATGAGGAAGTCGATCTCCTCTTTCGTGAGCTCCCTTTTCTCACGTTTCTTGATGATGACGTCCACGGCTCGCATCGCAACTCCAATAGCCCTGAGATAACTGAAAGCTACCCGCCCGATGCTGGCGCTGTGGGCGTCTCGGGGTCATTCCACGATTCCATTCCCCGCTGGGTCACGTACTCGGATCGTTCCGATTCGGTCAGTGTGTGCTCGGACCAGACGTGGCCCATCTCGTGAAGGAAGACCACACGGTCATCTGCGCACAGCATGATCTTCCAGGGAGTGGACCCGGAACCGAACAGCCCGCGGTTTCCCTTGCACGCTGTCTTGTCACTGTGAGGGTGGATCTGCAGAACGGGCAGATCGAGGCCGGCCTTCTCATACTGGTACAGCGCCCAGGCAATCAACTCTTGCTGCTTATCGGTCGTGGACTTCGCCAAAGGCGTGGTCACCTACGCAGGTGAGATTTTGAACGGTTAGGTGGTAGCCGACAGTCGAGGCTTTGAGACCCCCGCCCGGGCGGGGGTCTCGTGCCACGCCCGGAGAGACTCGAACTCCCTACCTTCCGAGCCATAGATCTCCAAGCCGTGTCCACAGGCGTCCACAGAGCCCCAAACGCAAGGCCTTCACTTCCACCGGCGTCCAGCAGCCGTACACACGAGTTCACCGCGAATGGCTCCCAACTTGGCTCCCAATCAGAGCGCTGACAAGCGACGCGGAGGAGAGATTGTGGCTTCGGCGGCGGCTCACGCATAGCGCGCAGTAGTTGGCTGGGGGGAAAACAGATGGCCGATGACGAGCGGAGCATGATCGGGTCGGGTCTACCCTCTGCCCGTATGTCTCTTGTGAGTAGTTGGTTGCGGCGGTTGCGTCTAGGCGAGACACCCAGACTCATGATCCTGGCCGGATTGGTGGGGGTCGGGGCCGGGCTCGGGGCGGTGGTGCTCATCAAGGCGATCGAAATTGTGTCGTCGGCCGCCCAGGACTTCGGCGATTCTCTGACGCTCGGCCGGGCCTGGCCGTTCATCGTGCTGCCGGCCGGCGTGTGGCTCTCGTGGCGCCTGACCTCCTGGTTAGCTCCCGAGGTATCCGGGCACGGCGTCCCGCAGATCATCGCCGCTATCGCGTTGCGAGGCGGGCGGGTGCGAGCCCGGGTGATAGCACTCAAGACCGTGGCAACCGCCCTCACCATTGGCAGTGGAGGCTCCGCCGGTCGGGAAGGCTCGATCGCCCAAATCGGGTCGGCGATTGGCGCCTGGGTGGCCCGTCTGGCTCACCTGTCCGAGAACGACGTTCGGGTGCTGGTAGCGGCCGGGGCGGGAGCGGGGATCAGCGCCACTTTTAATGCTCCCATCGCCGGGATGTTCTTTGCGATGGAGGTGATCCTTCAGGAGTTTGCACTGCGACATGTTCACACGATCGTGATCGCCTCCGTAGCCGGAGCGGTGGTCAGCCACAGCGTGATCGGTGAAGCCCTTACATTCATTGTGTCGCCCTATGCTCTCGACGATCCTCGTCAGCTGCTGCTCTACGCCCTTTTGGGCCTGATAGCAGTGGCGGCCGCCTGGCTTTTCCTTGTGGCGCTGGACTGGTTTGAGATCAAGCCGGGGCGGTTGCCGACCTGGACGCGGCCCCTTCTCCTCGCCTTCGGAGTCGCCCTTCTCGGATTCCTCCGTCCTGAGGTGCTCGGGAGCGGCCAAGACTTTGTCGAGAGCATCTTGCGTAACGAAGTCGACCTGGCGTGGTGGACTCTCGGAATCCTGGCCGTGCTCAAGGCGATCGCCACGGCTGCCACGCTGGGAGGACGGGGGTCCGGGGGAATCTTCATGCCGAGTCTGTTCATCGGTGCAACCACGGGGGCAGGCACCGCGCGTTCTTTTCGACCGTCTATGGGGTTGGTCGGAGGTCCAGCCGGGTGCCTTCGCACTAGTCGGAATGGCGGCCACCTTCTCGGCAGTTGCTCGGGCGCCCCTTACCTCCATCCTGATTGTGTTCGAGATCACCGGGGACTATGGCCTGGTTCTGCCTTTGATGATCGCCACCGCTATGAGCACCATTCTGGCCGGATGGGTACGACCCGAAAGCGCGTACACCGCCCCGCTGGCCCGGATGGGAATCCATCCGGTCCATGCCGGAGTCACCGATCTTCTCGACACCGTCAAGGTGGGCGACGTGGTCAGCGAGGTAGTCATCACCGTCGATCCGGACACTTCGCTCGGTGAGGTCCAGGGCATCCTGCAACGCCACCGTTTGCACGGGGTTCCGGTCGTAGCGGACGGCCACCTTGTCGGCTTGGTCGCCGAGAGCGACATCGTCCGGGCGGGTGGTCCCTCCGACCAGGTTTCGGCTGCCAAGGCGATGACCCCAAACCTGGCCACTGTGAATCCTGAGACCCGGGTCTCCGAGGCCTTGGAACGAATGGCTGCTTTAGGGGTCGGACGCTTGCCGGTCGTCGAGGCCGCACATCCCGACCATCTGGTCGGAATGTTCCGGCGCGAAGATGTCGTGTCCGCCTACCACTCGGCCTTGAGCGCCGCGGCCCGAGCCCAAGCCCTGCCCGACCGGATCCACGCCCGTACCCAAACCGGGGCCGCCTTCTCCGAGCTGATGATCGCGACCGGTTCGGTTGCCGACGGTCGGCCGGTCAGCGAGGTCCCCTGGCCGGAAGGTTGTCTCCTGGTGTCCATCCATCGGGGTCCCACCCAGTTGGTCCCTTCGGGATCCACGGTCCTTAGGACCGGGGACGCCATTACGGTTTTCGCGGGTGACGAAGCCCTGGAACGACTGGTCGAACGGCTGGCGGCGCCCATTGCACCGGAATCGCACTAGCCGCAGTTCTCCCGTCCAGAAACCGCAGGATGGCCAAGGTATGGCCTCGGCTCCCTTGGCTCAACTCGGCGGACGGGTCGGTCGGGTCGGAGATGTCACAGGCGGTTAGTCCGCCGACTTGTAATCCCGAAGGTGACTAGATGCCCGGTCGGCGGTTGAACCCCTTGTCGCTGCGCGATCGCGCAGCTCAATAACGAGAGCCGAACCGGCGTCTTTACCTCCCCTGCTGATATGGGCATAGCGGCGCCCTCATGTTCCGAAATGGACTCTTCACCAGCTACGCTTTGCGGGTGTTGAATCGTCAGGGACCACGGGTTTGCATAGTGTTCGCGACGCTCCTGTTGTTGTTCCTGACAGGGTGCGGTGGTACGAGTCGTCCGTCGGTTGCGGAGTGGCAACCCGCCTGGGAGGGGATTGTGGATGACGTCCACGCGATATCGGTATTGGGGCAACCACCCGATCATTCCACCTGTAACCACGTTTTAGGCAATCTGCGCTCATCTCGAGGCCAGCTGTTTCCCACGCCCGATCCGGCCATCGACAACACCGTGACGGAGTGGTTGCGCGTCGCAGAGCATGCATTGTTTGAGTGCCCTACGTCGCCCGAGGAAATCCCTGATATGACCGACAGCTACGCTGAGCTTGTTCGTCTGGAGGCCGAGGTCGAGGTCGTCCTCGCGATCGACAGCGCCGACGGGTGACCGCCCGGCTCGAGCGCTCGGGACGATGAAGAATGGTACGGGAGCCGGATGTCGGAGAACGTGAACGGTGGTTGGCAGGATCTGACCATCGACCTGGAGGACAATTGTTCTGCAGATCAGGAACAGAAGGGCCACCGCCGACGAGGTCAGCGAGCGGCGCAGGTTTGTTGACCGCGAGCCGATCTGGCAGCTTCCAACGAAGTGTGATGCTATCCGACGGTGTCGATCCTGGGGTTGGTGACGGCGACCTAAGCCACCAGCATCTTCACGGTGCGGATTCCGCTGCCCGACAAACCGATCACCGAACCGCCCCGCGTCGCCGACATCAAGACCCGACCGTGACCCCCCAACCCCAACCGAACGGAGAGCGGGTGCCGGGCAGCGCTCCTCTGGTCTCGGCACTTCCCGACGCACTGGTGAGGTCCGATCGGTGATACCGAAACCAGCACTGGGGGGGAGGCCGCGACGGCGGCGGCGCTTGCATGTGTTGCGGTACCTGGTGCTGGGACGTCCGCTCGCCTCGGAGGAAGAGCTCGATCAGCTTCTGCCGAAGCGGTTTGCCCTGCCGCTATTCGCCTCGGACCCGCTGTCCTCGGTGGCGTATGCGACTGAGGAGATCATGCTGGTCCTCGTCCTGGCTGGTACCGCGGCTCTCTCGCGAATGATCCCGATTGCGCTGGCCATATCAGCTCTGGTGGCCATCGTCGTGACATCCTATCGGCAGACCGTTCGGGCCTATCCCCAGGGTGGCGGAGCGTTCCTGGTGACCCGCGACAATCTCGGCTTGGCCCCGGCCATGGTCGCCGCGGCGGCACTGCTGACCGACTACGTGCTGACGGTTGCCGTGTCGGTGGCTGCCGGTGTCGCCGCGATCACATCCGCGTATCCCGCGGCTCTCGAGTGGAGGGTGGTCATGGCCGCGGGCTTCATTGTGTTGCTTTCCTTCGCCAACCTCCGTGGCGTGCGGGAAACCAGCCGGCTTTTTGCCACCCCAACGTACGCTTTCTTCACCGTGGTTATGCTCATGTTGATCGTGGGCTTTGCCCGTTGTCTTGGGGGGGCATGTCCGCAAGCCGAGACTGCCGAAGCCGCGATCGCAGCCGAGGTTTCCGGCCTGAGTCTGTTTCTCGTGTTGCGAGCGTTTGCCTCGGGGTCGACGGCGCTGACCGGGATCGAAGCGATTGCAGACGGCGTTCCGGCGTTCCGAGCCCCCAAGGCCCGCAACGCTTCGACGACACTGGCGATCATGGCCGGGATGTCGATCACCATGTTCCTGGGCATCACCGTCCTCGCACGTTTGTTCAACGTGCAAGCCACGGAAGCGACAGTTGATCAGGTGGGAAGTGTCATTTCCCAGGTCGGTCGAGCTGCTTTCTCTGGCGGCCCTCTCTTCTACGTTCTGCAGTTCAGCACTGTCGGCATTCTGATCCTCGCCGCCAACACCGCGTATCAAGACTTTCCTCGTCTGTCGGCCATCCTCTCGAAGGATCGGCTCATGCCCCGCCAAATGCGAAACCGAGGCGACCGCCTTGTGTACTCGAACGGGATCCTGGTGCTCTCCGCATTGGCCATCATCCTGCTCATCGGATTCCAGGCGGAACTGACCCGTCTGATCCAACTGTACGTCGTTGGGGTGTTCACCAGCTTCACGCTCAGCCAAAGCTCCATGGTCCTGCGCTGGTGGCGGTCCCGTGAGGAGGGTTGGCGCCGGTCCATGATCGTGAACGGGGTGGGAGCCGCTACCACCGGCGTAGTCCTGGCCGTTGTCACCTGGGTCAAGTTCACCAGAGGGGCTTGGCTGGTTGTCATCGGCGTCCCCCTAATCGTGGCACTGATGTGGAGGATCCGTGCCCACTACCTTTGGGTCGCCGACCAGCTCAGGGTTCAGGAGCCGCGCCCTCCGATCGAGAAGCTCATCCGAGCCTACGTTCTGGTGTCCCGCACCTGGCCGGCCACCCATCGAGCAATCCAATATGCGAAACTCCTCAATCCGGTTGAGATCAAGTGCGTGCACGTCGAGGAGAGCAGAAACGATGAGTTCGGGCTGAGTTGGAGGTCCTTGTACCCGGAATACCCGCTCACGGTGATCACTCCCCGCAAAGGGAGAGGCCTGCTGCGCCCACTCCGGGCCTATCTGCGCGATGAGCGGGTCAACCACCCGACGGGTTTCATGACGGTCGTCGTGCCGGAACTTCCGCGAAGTCTTCATTGGTGGACGTGGGTCGCTCACCGCCGCGGGTTCTTGCTGAAAGCCGGCCTCGTTTTCGAACGTGGCCTGACGGTAACCGACCTCGTCTACGTGCCTGATTCCCTCCGCCATGAGGACGAACCGCTGATGGCGAATGTCAGGACCAGGATCGCGGTGGTTCCCATCGGCGACCTCACCCAACCCTCCCTACGCGCCGTTTCATATGCGCAGACCACTATGCCCACTGAGCTGCACGTCATTCATGCCGATGTCGACGATAAGGACACGGCAGCCCTCCAACGCCAGTGGGAGCAAGAAATGCCCGAAGTCTCGCTCGAGATTCTCCCCAACCCATACCGAGGGACTGTGAGGCCGGTTGTCAATTACGTTCGCTCGCTGCGCGACGAGGCAGGGCCGGGCGCAATCATCAATATCATTTTGCCCGAGTTCATCGTGCCGACCAGACTCGGCCAGGTACTTCACAACCAAACCGGGTTGGCGCTCAAGGCCGCGCTGCTGCTGGAACCCGACATTGCCGTAACCAGCTCACCTTGGCACCTTCTCCCGACCGCGGAGGGGTATGCAGTGCGTCAGCTCGGCGAGAACTGATAATCGAAGAGCGGGTGCTGATAGGGGAAGATGCGGCGGACCATATCGTCATCGCCCGGTGGTGCCCGAAAGCGGCATGGCGAGTGGATCAACGAGCCGTTCGGTTGCAGCGAGCGTCCTGGCAGGCCCGGCCACAGACGCCGCAACAAACGACCTCCCCGGTCACGCAAGGGCTTTCTCGGCACGCCCGGAGGGACTCGAACCCCCAACCTTCTGATCCGT
>CAWGNJ010000004.1:0-212766 GCA_963823915.1 uncultured Actinomycetota bacterium | reverse complement strand
TTTACCTCGAAACCGGCCGCATTGAAAGCAGTCACGGCGGTCCCGAGATCTTTGCCGATCACGTGGGCGGTTCGCCCGATCCGACGGCCACGATGCCGGAAGGATTGTGGATGGGGCAGATGACGTTGGGGCGTCGCCGTCGGCACCTGGATACGGTGGACGTGCTGGCAGGGGCAGAAGGGACCGGCCAAAAAGCCGGTCGACGTGTCGACCTCAACCGCTACCTGACCGGAGGTGTCGGCCTCGGCCAAGAACGCCGTAGGGAGTGCCGGACAGAGCTCCGGACGCGAACCGGGACCAGATCTGGGCAGGCCAGGTGCCGCCGGTGATCGTGTAGGGGGTGGAGGGGGCCTCCAGCGGTCGTGGCCTTCGGGGAAACCGACCCACACCGCCGCCACCATCTCCTCGGTGTAGCCGACGTACCAGGCATCGTGGTGAGCCTCGGTGGTACCCGTCTTGCCGGCGGTGGGCCGCCCGATCTTGGCTTGCTGGCCGGTGCCGCGTCTCACGGCCTCGGTGAGGGCCGCGGTCACACTGCGGCGACGGCGGCAGACGCTTCGGTGACGGCGGGGACCGCTTCGTAGACGTTGTTGCCGTCGGCGTCTCGATCGGGGTGATGAGAATAGGTTCGACGTGGATGCCTCCGGCGGCAAAGGTGCCGTAGGCAGAGGCCATGTCCAGCAGCGAGACCTCCTGGGCGCCGAGCGCCAGCGAGGGGAACGGTTCGAGGTGGATGAGATCCCGGCGCCGTGGCGACATCCACCACCGGCTGGGGACCGATCCGATCAAGTCGGCATACACCGTGTTGACCGAAAACACCGTGGCCTCCCGCAGGGTGAGGTCCGGGAACGTGGCTCGTTGTAGTTGTCGACCGTCCAGGGACCGTACTCGGGCACGATGGTCTCGGCTGCCACCCGCAAAGATGTCTTCGAGGGTCAAGCCCGCTTCGAGGGCGGCGGCCAGCACGAACGGCTTGAAGGACGACCCGGGCTGCCGGAGCGCCCTGCGTTGCGAGGTTGAACCGTGCGACGGGGTCGTTGCTCGTCGTAGAAGTCGCGGCCGCCGACCACGGCCAGCACGTGGCCCGTCCGGGGGTCGACGACGGACACAGCGCATAGGGGGCCTCGTCCTCGATGACCGAGGCAACGGCCAACTCGGCAGACTCCTGGACCAGGGGATCGACGGTGGTGTAGATGCGCAGGCCGCCGCGGAAGAGAGGTTGTAGCGTCGGTGGCGGTTTCCCCAAGCGGGGTCGTCGAGGAGCCGCCGCTTGACCTCTTCGGTGAAGTACGGGAAGCGGAGACCTCGGCCGGGTCGCGCGGTTGGAGCACAGTGCCTCCTGGTCCGCTTGTTCGGCCTCCGCCTGCTCGATCCAGCCAAGGCGGACCATCCGCTCGAGCACCACCCGGCGGCGGGACAGGGCTGCATCCGGGTTGCGATAGGGGTCGGTTGAGCACCGGGCGATTGGATGAGCCCGGCCAGCAATGCCGATTCACCCAGGGTGAGATCGGCGGGTGGCCTTGCCGAAATAGTGCGTGGCGGCAGTACCCACGCCGTAGGCGCCGTCCCCAGGTAGACCGTATTCACGTAGCGCTCGAGGATTTCCTCTTTGGACAGGCCCTCTTCCAGGCGTAGGCCAGCGCCGCCTCAGTGATTTTGCGGTCGAGGTCACTTCCGGCGTCAGCACGACGTTCTTGAGGTACTGCTGGGTGATGGTCGACCCGCCCTGGGCAATCGTGCCGGCTTCGAGGTTGGCGATGAGGGCCCGGGCCAGCGCCTGCAAATCGACCCCGGCGTGGCCCAGTAACGCTCGTCTTCGATGGCCACGACGGCATCGATCAGATGGCGGGGGAGTTCCTCGTAGGTAACCAGCGCCCGGTCTTCTTCGGCATGCCACTCGGCCAGGACCGAACCGTCGGAGGCGTAGACGACAGACGTCAATCCCCGGTCGCCAAGACCGGGATCTTCAAGAGGTTGGATTTGACAGGCGGTGGCGAGCAAACCGAGTCCCGCGACCAGCCAGAGCCAGCGTTTCATGCCCCGAAATCTCCTGGGAGGAGGGTACCGGTGGTCCGGTTGGTAGTGGTGCCTTTCGGAGGAGATCTACGAGCGGCGAGCTACGCGGGAGCTAGAGCGGCGAGCATCGGCGATCAAGGTCGCCAACGTTTGGCTTGATGCTTGTGCTTGATGCTTTTCACTAACCTGCCGTTCATGTCACCCGTAGAACAACTCGAGGTTCTGCTCCGCGGCGTAGACCAGGTCGTTCCCCCCGACGAACTGGCCGAACGGCTGGGGGAAGGGAAGCCGCTCCGCGTCAAACTCGGTCTTGATCCAACCGCACCGGCCGTCACGCTCGGTTGGGCGGTGGTCTCCGCAAGCTTCGACAGTTTCAGGAGTTCGGCCACCAAGCAGTCTTGATCGTCGGAGACTTCACCGCGCAAGTTGGCGATCCCTCCGAGCGAGACTCTCAACGAAACCGTCTGTCCGCCGAAGAGGTACGTGGTTACGCCGAGGCGGTACTCGACGGATTCAAGAAGGTGCTCATCTGGGACGAGTCCGTACTGGAAGTCCGCTACAACTCTGAGTGGCTGGCCAAACTCGACATGGCAGATGTGCTCGAGCTGACTCAAAAGTCACGGTGGCCCAGATGCTCGAGCGGGGCGACTTCCAGAAGCGCTTCACCGGGAATCAGCCCATCTCGCTGATGGAGTTCATGTACCCGCTCTTGCAGGGGATGGATTCGGTAGCGGTCGAATCGGATATCGAGCTGGGCGGATCCGACCAACTGTGGAACAACATGATGGGCCGGGTGTTGCAGGAGCGATCCGGCCAACGGGGTCAGATGGTATTGACCATGCCGCTGCTGGTCGGCACCGACGGCGAAAAGAAGATGTCCCAATCGCTGGGCAACTACATCGCCGTCGACGACGAGCCCGCCGAGATGTTTGGCAAGATCATGAGCATCCCCGACCATCTGATGGCCCAATACTTCGAACTGGCCACCGATCTTCCCGAGGTGGAAGTTCACAGCATCCTCGCCGGACTGGGCGATGGTTCACTTCACCCCGGAGAGACCAAGCGTCGCTTGGGCCGGGAGATCGTCGGTCTTTACTGGGAGACGGGAGCCGCCGAGGAAGCCGAAGAAGCTTTCGATCAAGTCTTCAAACGCGGCGAGGTTCCCGATGACGTTCCGGAGTTCGCTCTGCCGACGATGACCCGGTTTTTCTTCCTCCGTCCTGCGAGACGCCGGTCTGGTGAAGAGCTCCAGCGAGGCGGCGTCGACTGATTACCCAGGGAGCCGTGAAGATAGACGGGGATCCCACCGCGACGAGACGCTCCCTAAGTCGATCTTGGACGGGTCGACCGTTCAAGTCGGCAAACGCCGGTTCGTCAAGCTGACCGCGGACAGCGGATAGCGGACGGCCGTCGAAATACGAAGTACCGAGTACGAAGTACGGCGCTGAAGGCGCCCTGCCTTCAGGCCGTCGCATGCTCCAGTCGCAGAAACGCTGCTTGTACCGCGGCCGCGAGTTGCGCCTTGCCGAACATCCAAAGCTGGCATGACCCCCCGGTAACCAGCGGAGTTCCGATCCCCGCCAATGGCGGTTGAGGTCCCGGGTGGTTTGGCGCGGAATGTATCCGTCGCTTCAGGGGCCGCCAGCACCGCGTAGGCCGCGTGGGGCGGAGCCGGGAAATGGAGAGCCGAAGCGGAACTGAGAACCTTGCCGAGATCTTCGCGACGGTGAGGACCGCCCAAGGAGCCCCACTTCACCGTTCTGCTCAGCACTCCCTGGGCAAAAACAGGAGCGGGGGAGTGGGGAGGCGCCAGAGGAGCCAGCGCAATGGGGAAAGGGTTGACCGAGCCGACCAAAGCCGCGATGTTGCCTCCCATGCTGTACCCACTGACACCGAGGCGAGCGTCGCTGCTGCGGCGCAGCACATCGAGTACCGAGACTCCTTCGAGCGTTGCGGCTTTGCCCATGACGAGCAAGTCCAGCACCGTCCGGGTGGCTTGCTTGTGCAGGTTGGTTCGGCGTTTCCCGTAGAACGGGTTCTCCAGCAAGACCGAGGCGATGCCCAAACGGGCCAGGTGACGGGCGAGGGCAAAACGAGTGGAGAAACCGTGATCGTTCAGAGCTGCCATCAGCAGGACGATCCGACTGGGCTGAGGGACGGGTGAGACCATGAGAAGATGGGCAACCCGAGCGGCTTCGGGTAGAAAAAGTGCGGGACTCGGGAACGATGCCTCCCAGGTCAAGAATCCGGCCCGGCTCGGTGCCGGCACCCAGTCGAGGTCTACAGGTTCCGATGGGCTCAAGGATCGAACGGGTTCCCGGTAGTCGTCGAGAACGGAGTCATCGCCCCAGCCCCCGGGGAAGAGACGGGGATAGATGCGTTCGCTGCGGCTTCCGGCCACGACCAGGCGGTCCATCCAGTGCATCGTCAAGCCCCCCGGTCGCATGATTTGTTGAAAAATCTCTGACATTGATCACCCGTTCGGTGATACATTGAGGGAGGCCCATTGCCCGCCCGGCGGGTAAGCTGGCCGGATGCTTGACAAGTGCACCATAGTCATTACAGTGAGCTACCCCGGTGGTCTGTTCGCCGGGTTTTGATGGTGCCGGCACCCCGATGTGACACTTGTCTTGCGGGGTGCTACAGTCAACTGCCGCACTCGCCGACCGGCGAGACCCGTTCGGGCTCCTTGACAACTAAACAGTGTGCCAAAAGCCAGTAGCGGTTCGCCCCGCAGGTCCTTCGGGACTGAAGGGGTGGAACGTACTCCAGGTGCTTCGACCCTCTCACGAGGGCCGGAGCGTTAAGGAAAATGCACTCTCTGACAGGATTGGAAACCTGTTCGCAAGAATCGGGCCGACATGAATGTTCGTTGGAGAGTTTGATCCTGGCTCAGGACGAACGCTGGCGGCGTGCCTAATGCATGCAAGTCGAACGAGGACCTTCGGTGGGTAACCACTGGGTATGACGGAGTGGCGAACGGGTGAGTAACACGTGAGTAACCTGCCCCGAAGACCGGGATAGCCCGGGGAAACCCGGATTAATACCGAATACCCTCTCGGATCGCATGGTCCGATGAGGAAATGCCTCCGCTGCTTCGGGATGGGCTCGCGGCCTATCAGCTAGTTGGTGAGGTAACGGCTCACCAAGGCAACGACGGGTAGCTGGTCTGAGAGGACGATCAGCCACACTGGGACTGAGACACGGCCCAGACTCCTACGGGAGGCAGCAGCAGGGAATCTTGTCCAATGGGCGAAAGCCTGAGACAGCGACGCCGCGTGAGGGATGAAGGCTTTCGGGTCGTAAACCTCTTTCAGGAGGGACGAAATTGACGGTACCTCCAGAAGAAGCCCCGGCCAACTACGTGCCAGCAGCCGCGGTAATACGTAGGGGGCAAGCGTTGTCCGGATTTATTGGGCGTAAAGAGCTCGTAGGCGGCTCAACAAGTCGGTCGTGAAACCCCGGGGCTCAACCCCGGGACGCCGGTCGAAACTGCTGTGGCTAGGGTTCGGTAGAGGAGAGTGGAATTCCCGGTGTAGCGGTGAAATGCGCAGATATCGGGAGGAACACCAGTAGCGAAGGCGGCTCTCTGGGCCGATACCGACGCTGAGGAGCGAAAGCGTGGGGAGCAAACAGGATTAGATACCCTGGTAGTCCACGCCGTAAACGTTGGGCACTAGGTGTGGCGGACTTATCGACGTCTGCCGTGCCGTAGCTAACGCATTAAGTACCCCGCCTGGGGAGTACGGCCGCAAGGCTAAAACTCAAAGGAATTGACGGGGCCCCGCACAAGCGGCGGAGCATGCGGCTTAATTCGATGCAACCCGAAGAACCTTACCTGGACTTGACATCATGGGAAAAACCGTGGAGACACGGTGTGCTTCTAGGCGTCCATGACAGGTGGTGCATGGCTGTCGTCAGCTCGTGTCGTGAGATGTTGGGTTAAGTCCCGCAACGAGCGCAACCCCTGTCCTATGTTGCCAGCGGATAATGCCGGGGACTCATAGGAGACTGCCGGGGACAACTCGGAGGAAGGCGGGGACGACGTCAAGTCATCATGCCCCTTATGTCCAGGGCTGCACGCATGCTACAATGGGCGGTACAACGGGCTGCGATCCCGCGAGGGTGAGCCAATCCCTTAAAGCCGGCCTCAGTTCGGATTGGAGTCTGCAACTCGACTCCATGAAGCCGGAGTCGCTAGTAATCGCGGATCAGCAAAGCCGCGGTGAATACGTTCTCGGGCCTTGTACACACCGCCCGTCACATCACGAAAGTCGGCAACACCCGAAGTCAGTGGCCCAACCCTTTTGGGAGGGAGCTGCCGAAGGTGGGGTCGGCGATTGGGATGAAGTCGTAACAAGGTAGCCGTACGGGAACGTGCGGCTGGATCACCTCCTTTCTAAGGAGCAAACGACGCCGGTTCCGCTACAGGAACTTGTCTAATAGCAGCCGGCTTACCGATTGCGCTCTGAGTTGATCTACGGTTAATCAATCGGCTTGGAAAGTCGCCCGGATGAGCTTGCTCTCCGGGCGGTCGGATGACGATCGGGCACACTGTTCAGTCGTGAGGGAGTCGGCCTGATGGCATGAGGCGATCAGGTCGGATTTCCTTCGGAAACTCCGCTCTCGAAACGGAGGGCGCGACGTATATACGTGCGTCAAACCCCCCGGCTGGAGTTTGGCGATGCCGAACTCCATTCTTGTCGGCGTTTGCAGACAAGCGAAGGCTTCTTGAGAACTGCATAGCGAGCACGTAACGTCTTGGAATCTCTGCATGTAAGCTACTAAGGGCACACGGTGGATGCCTTGGCGCTAGGAGCCGATGAAGGACGTGGCAGGCTGCGAAAAGCCTCGGGGAGCTGTCAAGCAAGCTTTGATCCGGGGATGTCCGAATGGGGAAACCCGACTGGGGTAATGCCCAGTCACTCCGGTCTGAATACATAGGGCCGGTAGAGGTAACCGGGGGAATTGAAACATCTCAGTACCCCGAGGAAAAGAAAGCAACCGCGATTCCCTTAGTAGTGGCGAGCGAAACGGGAAGAGCCTAAACCAGCATGGTGTGATAGCCCGGTGGCGTTGCCATGCTGGGGTCGTGGGACCTGCCTGACGGTGCACCGGCAGCCGTCAAGGAGTTACAAAGTCAGGTGTTAGCCGAACCGGCTGGAAAGCCGGGCCACAGAGGGTGATAGCCCTGTAAGCGAAATCGCACTGAACCTCCTGGTGGAGTTCCCAAGTAGCACGGGGCACGTGAAATCCCGTGTGAATCTGCGAGGACCACCTCGTAAGGCTAAATACTACCTAGCGACCGATAGTGAACAAGTACCGTGAGGGAAAGGTGAAAAGCACCCCGGTGAGGGGAGTGAAATAGAACCTGAAACCGTGTGCCTACAAGCAGTCGGAGGGATCCTTCGGGAGTCCTGACTGCGTGCCTTTTGAAGAATGAGCCGGCGAGTTATCGGTACGTGGCGAGGTTAAGGCGTAGAGCCGGAGCCGCAGCGAAAGCGAGTCTGAATAGGGCGTCTAGTCGCATGTCAGTAGACCCGAAACCGAGTGATCTATCCATGGGCAGGGTGAAGCGAGGGTAAGACCTCGTGGAGGCCCGAACCATTAGGTTGAAAACTGCGGATGACCTGTGGATAGGGGTGAAAGGCCAAGCGAACTCGGCGATAGCTGGTTCTCCCCGAAATAGCTTTAGGGCTAGCCTCGGGTGTTTCGCCATGGGGGTAGAGCACTGATTGGGCTAGGGGGCCTACAAGCTTACCGACCCCAGTCAAACTCCGAATCTCATGGTCTATAGCGCGGCAGTCAGACTGCGGGGGATAAGCTTCGTGGTCGAAAGGGAAACAGCCCAGACCGCCAGCTAAGGTCCCTAAATTGTGACTAAGTGGGAAAGGATGTGGAGTCGCCCAGACAGCCAGGAGGTTGGCTTAGAAGCAGCCATCCTTTAAAGAGTGCGTAACAGCTCACTGGTCGAGTGATTCCGCGCCGAAAATGTAACGGGGCTCAAGTCATAGTACCGAAGCTGCGGGATTCGTCATAGCTCGGCGTATCCTTCGGGACTGGGTCCAGGCGCGGGAGTGGTAGGGGAGCGTTCCAGCAGCCGTTGAAGCGGCGGCGTAAGCCAGTCGTGGAGGCTGTCGAAGTGAGAATGCCGGCATGAGTAGCGATAAGAGGGGTGAGAATCCCCTCCGCCGAAAGCCCAAGGTTTCCTGGGGAAGGTTCGTCCGCCCAGGGTTAGTCGGGACCTAAGGCGAGGCCGAAAGGCGTAGTCGATGGACAACAGGTTAATATTCCTGTACCACCGACGTCAAGGCCGAACCTAGTGTGCTAAGGAAAGCCCTTCGGGGCCTACCGACCCCACTGGTATTAGGCCAGCAATGGGGAGACATGGAAGGGTAAGCGGACCCGGGCGTTGGTTGACCCGGGGTAAGCCCGTAGGGCGGACCTAGGCAAATCCGGCTCCACGAAGCCTGAGGTGCGATGGCGAAGCCGTATGAGGCGAAGCTGGCTGAACCCATGCTGCCAAGAAAAACCTCTAGCGAGTGCAGCAGGTGCCCGTACCCCAAACCGACACAGGTGGGCAGGTAGAGAATACCAAGGCGAGCGAGAGAACCCTGGTTAAGGAACTCGGCAAAATGGCCCCGTAACTTCGGGAGAAGGGGCGCCCTGGTAGGGTGAGGACTTCGCGTCCGAAGCCCGAGGGGGCCGCAGTAATCGGCCCAAGCGACTGTTTACCAAAAACACAGGACTCTGCAAAGTCGCAAGACGACGTATACGGTCTGACGCCTGCCCGGTGCTGGAAGGTTAAGGGGAGGGGTTAGCCGTAGGCGAAGCTCCGAACCCAAGCCCCAGTAAACGGCGGCCGTAACTATAACGGTCCTAAGGTAGCGAAATTCCTTGTCGGGTAAGTTCCGACCTGCACGAATGGCGTAACGACTTGGGCGCTGTCTCAACCAGGGACTCGGCGAAATTGCAGTGTGCAGTAAAGATGCTGCCTACCCGCGGCAGGACGGAAAGACCCCGGGAGCTTTACTGCAGCTTGGTATTGGAGTCTGGACTGTATGTGTAGGATAGGTGGGAGGCTGTGAAGCGGCGTCGCCAGCTGGCGTGGAGCCACCCTTGAAATACCACCCTTCACATAGCGGGCTTCTAACCTCGACCGTTATCCGGATCAGGAACAGTGTCTGGTGGGCAGTTTGACTGGGGCGGTGGCCTCCTAAAGCGTAACGGAGGCGCCCAAAGGTTCCCTCAGCCTGGTCGGCAATCAGGCGTTGAGTGTAAAGGCATAAGGGAGCTTGACTGCGAGACCTACAAGTCGAGCAGGTACGAAAGTAGGGCTTAGTGAACCCACGGTGGCGTGTGGAAGCGCCGTGGTTCATCGGCTAAAAGGTACCCCGGGGATAACAGGCTTATACCCCCCAAGAGTCCATATCGACGGGGGTGTTTGGCACCTCGATGTCGGCTCGTCGCATCCTGGGGCTGGAGCAGGTCCCAAGGGTCGGGCTGTTCGCCCGTTAAAGCGGCACGCGAGCTGGGTTTAGAACGTCGTGAGACAGTTCGGTCCCTATCCGTCGCAGGCGCAGGAGGTTTGAGAGGAGCTGTCCCTAGTACGAGAGGACCGGGATGGACGCACCGCTGGTGTGCCAGTTGTTCCGCCAAGAGCATGGCTGGTTAGCTACGTGCGGAAGGGATAAGCGCTGAAGGCATCTAAGTGCGAAGCCCACCTCAAGATGAGACCTCCCACCGGATTAACCGGGTAAGGCCCCTGGTAGAAGACCAGGTTGATAGGCCGGAAGTGTAAGCACAGCAATGTGTTCAGCTGACCGGTACTAATCGGCCGAGGGCTTGGACTTGAATCCACATACCGCATACGTGTTCGCTATGGAGTGCTCGAGAAGCCGAGTACTTACCGGTGTTCCGGTGGCGATAGCGGCGGGGAACCACCCGTTCCCATTCCGAACACGGAAGTTAAGCCCGCCAGCGCCGATGGTACTTGGGGAGCAATCCCCTGGGAGAGTAGGTCACCGCCGGACAATAACGTGAGAAAGGGCCGTTTCGGGAAGACCGAGGCGGCCCTCTTTTCGCGGCGCCAGCCCTTGGCGAAGCTGCGAGACTGTGGAAGAGAAACGGAAAGGACAACGTGCCAGATCATCAGGGGAAAGGTCGGAGCGGGGACGGGCGGCGCAAGCCCCCTTCCGGCGGTCGTGGGCAGCCGAACCCACCAAAGGCGGTGGCCCGGGCCAACGAGACCAGAACCGGAAGCGAGGCGAGCACGGGACCAAGCGCCACGACCAGCACAGTGAGCATCCGGAGCGGCGGGGGGCCCTCCATGTCGAGGGCGGCGCCGAGAATCTGCCCAAATGGCTGCGCGAAGAGATCACCAGGGTGACCCGCAAGGATCGACTCACCCCGACCCTCAATCTGCTGAATTCGGCAGCCGATGCGTTTGCCGACGGCCGATACCGTTTGGCGAGAGACAAGCTGGTGGAGGCCAAGGATCTGTCGTCGCGGGCCGCGGCCATCCGCGAATTGCTCGGCCTGTCCGCCTACCGGGCCGGACTGTGGCAGGAGGCCCTGCGGGAGCTGCGCACTTTCAGACGTCTAGCCGGCGACACCACCCACATGGCCGTCGAGATGGACGCCCTGCGAGCACTCGGCAAGCCCGAGGACGTGCACAAAACCTGGCATGAGCTTCTCAGACTTGGGTCCAGCCCCGCCGCTCTCAAGGAAGGAAGGGTGGTCTACGGGGCTTTTCTCATCGACGAGGGCGACCCGGCCGCCGCGTGGGCGGTCACCGAGCCAAAACGTATCACCAAAGAACCCTTTGAGGAGGATTTGCGGCAATGGTACGTAGCCGCCCGGGCCGCGGTCTCGCTGGGCGATTCGGCTACGGCTCGCAGGTTGATGGACGCCATCGAAAGCGCTGATGCGGCCTTTGCGGGACTGGATCAATTGAGTGCCGAGATTCTCGCCGGGGAATCCAACTAGGGCTTAGGCACTTCCGCGAACAGCCGATGTAGGGTGTACGCCCCGGGAGAACGGAGTTCACACCATGCCGATGGCCATACGCCGGATGGCCGTTACCGGCCTGGCCAGCCTTAGCCTTTTCGTCGGCTCCCTGGCGCCCGGTCGCGGCCTACGAGATCGACGTCGACGATCCCAATCTGTTTGGTCCCGGAGAAGCGTGGGATCCTCCCAACGCGATTGCTCTTGGCGACAGCGGACCATGGGTGGAGAGGCTCCAGGAGCGCTTATCGAGGCCGGGTTTCGGCCCGGGGCAACCGATGGCACTTTCAGCCAAGCCACCCTCGGCGCCGTGTACGCCTTTCAGAAACTCCACGAACTCGACCGTGATGGAGTCTTCCGCGCCGAGCACTGGGACCTGCTCGACTCGAGACCGAATTGCCCGACCTGGACGACGACCCAACGCGTCGAAGTGGATCATTGGCAAGCAGATCCTCTATTTGTCAAGGATGCATCGAGGTCAAAGCAGTTTTGCCGATCTCATCCGGAAACGGCGGCACGTATCGGGGTTCGAGCGGATCGCCCGTACGAGCCCGGACTCCGGAAGGTGACTACCAGTTCTACAAACGAGTCGACGGCTGGCGAATCTCCTATCTGGGAGGCCTATACCGACCTTTCTACTTCCGGGGCGGTTACGCCATCCACGGGTCGTTCAGCGTCCCGCCCTATCCGGCCTCGCATGGATGTGTTCGAGTCGAGCTTCACGATATGGATTTCTTGACGACCGAGTTGGAGCTGGGGATGCCCGTGTATGTATATGGGCAGAGAGTCTCTGAGACGATCTGTTCCCGCACCCTGCCGCTCCGGTGCCTGTCCGTCACCATTTCCCCGGACCTACCGATCAGCTCTCCCGGATCTCCAACCATCGTCTGATCCCGGCGACTTGCATCGGCCAGAAAGTCTTTGCCTCATAGCGGCGGATGTCTTCGTCGGCGAAGCCGAGGTCGAGATAGTGGCGGCGGCTCCACCTCTTGAGTTCATCGGTGGCCGCCTCGTCACTGAGATGAGCGGTCGACTCCACCACCCCGACCCAGTCCCAGATCCTCTGCTCGGCGCTTGCCAGAGTCTCTTCGACCCGTGGTTCGGGACCGAAGTGTGCAAAACCCAGAAAGCTGGGTTGGCGCTCGAGCATCCGATGCATCTGCTCAACGACCAAGCGAGCGTCGAAGTCCGGGGGCGGCGTAACGGGTTGAACGAAATGACCGTGCGGATAGCACAAGCCCACCGAATCCCCGACAAACATCCCACCGGATTCATCATCGTGAAACACGATGTGGTGTTTGGCATGCCCGGGGGTGTGCATGACGTCGAGGAAGCGGCCCCCGCCCAGAGGAATGCGGTCACCCTCGTCCAGCACAATCAAGCGATCCTCGGCGATGGGCTCCATCGTGCCCCAGGTTTCGGTGAGCCACTCTTCGCCGAACACTCCCACCGCCGACGCCCAAAGGCGATCGGGTTAGCCACCAGTGACGGGCCCCACGGCTGTGCACACCGATCCGCGCCTTTGGGTAACGCCGCGCCAGATGTCCGGCTCCGCCGGCATGATCGATGTGGATGTGGGTAACCACGATCGCGGCCATATCATCGATCCCCAGGCCGTCCAAGGCGGCAGTGAGATGGTGCAGCGTGGCTGAGGGTCCGACTTCCACCAGGACCCTTTCCGGTGTATCGAAGAGATAGCAGGCCAGTCGTTCCGGGCCCTCTTCCATCCAGGCGTCGATCGCGTAGAGGTTGTCGGCAATCTTGACAGCTTGGTTCTTCCCCATCAGTCTCACTCTACGTCGGACTAGAGCCCGGCATCGCAAGACCAACGTCGGAAACTGTCACACCGATGCCGTACCTTTTTTATGTCTTCCGCTCCTCCCCGCCAAGAAATGGAGGAGCCATGGATCTGGATCTCATAGTCCTCTCGGGCCGACTCGCCGCACCGCCCGAGCTCAGAGTCTTCGAATCGGGCGCCCGGCTGGCCAGGTATTTGATCACGACCCGCACCGAGGTGCCCCGGCACCGTGTGGATGTGCTCCCGGTAACCCTGTGGGATCCGTCCGACGAGGTCCTGACCCTGGAAGTCGGCCGGCGGGTGTGGGTAGTAGGGAGCGTGCAAAGGCGGTTCTGGTCAACCGGAGACGGTCGCCGGAGCCGGCTGGAGATCGTCGCCGAGCGGGTCGCAACACGGTCCACAGTCGAACCCTGCGCTGAGGTCACGTAGGCGGGGCATCGTCGGGCGCATGGGCAATAGCCCATTCCGGCTACGCTGGCGCACTCATGTCGAGGATCGCCACCGCTTCCAGCTCCCAAATGGCCGCCGAGGCGTCCGCCCGAATCGCCGAGGAGGGTGGCAACGCTGTCGATGGAGCGGTAGCTGCCGCCCTCGTCTCAGTGCTCACCGAACCGGGCGTCTGTGCACTGGGCGGAGGCGGTTTCGTCACGATCTGGGTGCCCGGCTCAGACCCGGTGACGATCGACGGCTACGTGGAAATGCCGGGACGAGGACTTCCGCAGGACCGTTTTGGCCGCGGAGTCTTCGATGTGACCATGGAATACGGCGGCGGCATCACCACGACTATCGGATACGGTTCGGTGGGTACACCGGGAGCGCTGGCCGCGCTCGGTCTGGCTTCGGCTCGATACGGTCGGATTCCCTGGCCGTTGCTCGTCGAGCCGGCCTACGAGATTGCCCGGGATGGGTTTCCACTTTCGCAGCCGTCTGCTGACTATCTCCGCTACAGCCACGACGCCGTGTTTGGGTGGCAGGGCCCAAGCCGGACCGCGCTTCATCATGACGACGGTTCGCCGATCCAACAAGGGGGCTTGATCAGAGTCGCCCATCGGGCGGAAACCATGCGGGCCATTGCCGACCAGGGACCGCGGGCAGCCTTCTACGAGGGGGAAATCGCTCGCCTGATTGCTTGCGATATGGAGGCCAATGGAGGCTTGCTCACCGCCGAAGATCTAGCCGAGTACCGACCGCTCATTCGCCGGCCCCTCGAGGCGGTCGTTGATGGATGGCACATCGTCACCAACCCGCCCCCAGCAATCGGCGGTATCACACTGACCGCCATGCTCATGTTGATGAATGGGTATCCAAAAGAGGGCTGGTCCCCGGCCGACTACGACCGGTTGATCCGCTCCCAGATAGCCGTCTTGGGGTTCAGAAGAGATCAGCTCGACTTCAGCGACGACCTTTCTCGCGATGCCCTGCGACTGCTGTCTTCCGCGGAAGGCGGAGATATCGACGCCCTCTCGAATTCTCCATCCACCGTGCATACCTCCACGGTGGATTCGAGCGGGGGCGCCTGCTCGGTGACCATCTCGTCAGGATACGGTTCAGGGGTAATGCCGCCCGGCACCGGGATTTGGTTGAACAACTGTCTCGGCGAAATCGAGCTCAATCGACGAGGATTTCATGCGCTGGCCCCGGGCACGAGGCTCACCTCCAACATGGCACCAACGATTGCCCGCCACGAAGATGGTCGCATCCTTTCTGTTGGTTCTCCTGGGGCCGCCCGCATCACAACGGCCATCCTCGAGACAGTGCTCAATTTCACGGAACTTGGCATGTCCCTGGCAGACGCAATCGCCGAACCGCGAGTCCATGTGGAGCTCAATGAAGACGACAAATGGCAGGTGGCCTACGAAGGCTCCCTCCCCATCGATCAACTGGATTACCCCAACCGCCGTTTCAAAGAGATCGACATGTTTTTTGGTGGTGTGGGCGCTGCCTATGGGGGTTCGCGGGGCGAACTGGAAGCGGCGGCGGATCCTCGGCGCACCGGCGGAACGTCCCTGGCAGGATCTGGCTAGCGCGCCGACGAGCTCGCGTTTCTCCTGGTCAGGGCCACTTGACAAAGGGGGTACGGTAAGGGTGTTCCTCTCCCGCCCACTCTTTCCGGAGGTAGCTCATGCCGTGGTTTTGGACCGATGACCTCGCCGACCTTCTCGTCGAACACGATGGTCTCAGTCCGGAATCGGTCGTCGAATGGACCGCCAGGCCTGCCGCCCTCGCGGGCCCGGACGGTGTCGATGCCCTGGAGTTCGCCCGCAATCTTGCGGGGATCGAGAACGAGGCCGTCGCCTGAGGGCCATCCGGGCTCGGGCGGGCATAATGCGTGTTTGACATGCTGCAGAAATACCTCACACCCCGCTGGATCGTCGCTCATCTCGTCGTTCTGTTGATTGCCGGAGTCTTCCTGAGATTGGGCGTTTGGCAGCTTGACCGGTTGGCAGAACGGCGCGCCCTCAACGCCACCATCTCCGCCCGGATGTCTTTGCCCCCAGAAGGTTTGGGCGAGATTCTCGCCGACACACTGCCGGAGGAAGCGGAGTACCGGCCGGTGGTGGCCGCCGGATCCTATGACATTGACGGTGAGATACTGATTCGTTCGTGCACCAACAACGGTGAGGCCGGTTTCCACGTGGTAACACCGCTCGTGACTGAGGACGGCGTTACCGTTTTGGTCAATCGAGGCTGGGTGCCCCTGGAATTCGACCAACCCCCGGTCGGGTCGGCTCTGCCTCCGGCGGAACGCACGCAGGTGACCGGCACCATCCGCGGGTCGCAAGTGGCCCCTTCTCTCGGCCCCCGCGACCCATCTGATGGTGATCTGGAGCGGATGTACTGGGTAGACATTCCCCGTATCCAACAGCAGTCTCCTCATACGCTCGCTCCCGTGTATCTCGAACTCGTCAGTCAGGTTCCGGGTCAAGCTGGATCCTTGCCGGTTCCGGTACCCGCTGGTGAGCTCTCCGAGGGATCGCACTTGGCGTACGCCCTACAGTGGTTTGCTTTCACGCTGATCGGGTTGGTCGGGTACACGGCCCTCCTCCGCCGGAGCAAGCCCCGCCGCGGTGGGGTAGGGGAGTGCGCGGGGGACTTGTAGCGCCACGCCTTCGAAGACCTCTGTGCAAGTCCCGCAGGCGAATGAGGATCGCAAGAGAACACCTCGACCGACTGATCCCGCCTCCATTCTCAGGGCGGATTTCCCGTCCGTCCGGTGCCTTCTGGGTACTATTCGTCACATGACGAAACATGCAAACAAGCCCCGTTGTGGTTGGTGCGGGCGTGAGTTACCCAAGCAGGGGGGACCCGGCCGGCGCCGCATCTACTGCAAGCAAGGATGTCGCCAGCAGGCCCATATGGCGCGGAAACTGGCCGTCAGCCACGGATTGGGTTCGGACGAGTTGATCATCTCGCGTATGGATCTCGAGACGTTGCAGGGGCACCTGTACGGTCTCCAGGCAGCCCTCGAAGACGTCGACGCTGATCTGAGCCGGGCCGGGCAACAAGGCACGGAACCGGACTACCGGGAGGCCTATGAATGGCTCTACGCCAGCGCCCAGCCTCTCAGAGGTCTTTGGATCGAGCCACGCGGTACCTGAACTTCACAGCGTGTGACGCCTCGCCTCAGTGGTTGGCATCCTCGTGATCATGGGACTCGTGGTCGTGCCCCTCGTGCTCGTGGCCTTCATGATCGTCGTCAGCGTGCTCGGCGATCTGCCGGTGAACGTCTTCCATGTCGACCGCTTTCACCTGAGTGATCAAGTCGTCGAGCATCGGAGCGGGAAGAGCCCCGGGCTGTGAGAAAAGGATCACGTTCTCACGAAAGACCATCAAGGTCGGGATCGAACGGATCTGGAAGTAGCCCGCCAGTTCCTGCTGAAGCTCTGTGTCGACTTTGCCGAAGACGATGTCGCCGTGCTTCTCCGAGGCGGCTTCGTAGGTCGGGGCAAAGGACCGGCACGGACCGCACCACTCTGCCCAGAAGTCCACAAAGACGGTGTCGTGCTCAAGGACCGTCTTTTCGAAGTTCTCTTGTGTCAATTCCACAGTTGCCATTGGTGTGTCTCCGTTTCTGTGTCAAGAACCCGAGTATACCCCGGGGAGTATCCTTGCCAACCACAGGTGCAACGTCCAGGAAGAAGAAGACATTCCCGCCGGCGCACTGTTCGCTACAGACGCCAACTCTCTGTTTCCTCGTCCAACAGCGTCGATAGCCGAATCCGACTCAACACCCCCGTGCCTCCGCAGCCCGACCGCCAGGTCACACCAACCTTTCTGTCAATTGACGTATTGGTGGCCGTCACCGTGGGCCAGCCTATCCGGGGCAGAAGAGGTCTGCGCGAATGTTTCTTGCCACCGAGGCTAGGTTTGCGCCCATGTGTAGAAGCATCAAGACCCTTCGAAACGCCGAATCGCCGGCCACCGGCGAGGAGATACGCGCGCGGCGGCCTTGCAGTACGTCCGCAAGGTCAGCGGATTTCGACAGCCGTCACGTGTCAATGCCGAGGTATTCGAGCAGTCCGTTGAAGAGATCACGGCCGTTACCGAGCAGTTGCTGGCAAAACTGGTTGTCCGGAACCGGTAGGGCAATACGACCCTCTCCTAGGTTATGACCCATAATCCTCGTTATGTAAAGTTGTCTAGCTGTTCGACACTTGTACAATCCCCTGCTGTGTGATGGTGGAAAGAGATTCGACGCGAGAGGACGCACGGATCGATGGAGAAGAGCCGAGCCGAGGGAGTCGAATCTGCCGCTGCGCTCATCGACTCCAAAATCGATGATCTGGGTGACTGGAGAGGCGAGCTCCTCTCCCGGCTCCGTGACCTGATCAAGAAGACCGTCCCGGCGGCAACCGAGGACGTGAAGTGGAGAAAGCCATCGAACCCGCTGGGCGTCCCCGTGTGGTCGCTCGCCGGGATCATCTGCACCGGTGAGGTCTACAAGAACAAGGTGAAACTCACCTTCGCCAAGGGAGCGTCGCTGAACGATCCTTCCCGGCTGTTCAACTCCAGCCTGGGCGGCCAGGTCCGCCGGGCCATCGACTTCCTCGAAGGCGAGGAGCTGGACGAGCAAGCTCTGGAGGCTCTGGTCCGCCAAGCCGCAGCCCTGAACGAGGTTTCGTCCGGCGGCTAGCGCGAGGCGAGGCTGCGTACCCGACTCGAATCGCGGAGGTGATGCCCTCTACCGCCGAGCAATGGGACCTCCGGCCCCTGGGAGACATTCCCACGTTGCGGCAAGATGATCGAAGGACATCAAGGGAGGACCACATGGCGGCCGGAAGGGACTCGGACAACAGGAGGCTTGGACGTCGCACAGCCCCCTCCCCCGGTGTCGGTGTTCTGGCTGCGCTTGAGGGCGCCGCCCTCATTGTGTGGAACCTGGTCGCCACCCCATTCATCGGGCGGAGACGGCTGCGGTGGGGCACGGTGGGAACAGAGACAAGTGATTCGCTCCCGGGTGATGAATTGGTGCCTGAGCCCAAGTGGTCGTACACCCTGGGAATCGCCGTCGATGCAACGCCTGAGGTTGTATGGCCCTGGATCGCTCAAATCGGACAGGGCCGCGGCGGTTTCTACACCTACCAGACGCTGGAGAACCTGGCCGGATGCAAGATCACTAACACCACGGAGATCCTTCCCGAACACCAGCATCCGGCGGTGGGCGAAGGCATTTACCTGTATCAGGACGCACCGCCGTTGCGAATAGAGATCGTGGATCCTCCGAACGCCCTGGTCCTTTTCGGGTCACCCGCCGATATCGGTGCCGAGGGAGTGTCAACCTGGCAGTTCGTCGTCAACCCTGGCCCCGATGGCGGCAGCCGGCTCCTGACCAGGGGCCGCTACGACTACACCCCGGATTGGAAGAGCCGCCTCGCGTTTGGACGCTTCCCGCTTGAGGCGATCACTTTCGTGATGGGCCGCAAGATGATGCTCGAGATCAAGAGGCTGGCAGAGCGCGACGCATAGCCAAGGGCCGATTTCGTTCCCGATGAGCCAGAGCTACCCCACCTGCTCACGCTGAACAACAGGCTGTGTCGCTGATCAAAAACCATCCGGAGGCGTCGAGGTCGGCGTGTAGTGTCGAACCATCACGTCTAGAGGTACCTGATGATGCGCAGAGCTGCTGCCCTAAGCGCGGCGCTGACGGTTGCTTTGGTGGTCTCGGCATGTGGCGGTGGAGGGGGAGACGATGTCCTGGGTTTGGGAGATCGGAATCTCGACCGCTGCTCCTTGATCAGCGCCGGCGAAGCTGAGCAGTGGCTCGGGGGCACAGTCTCGGTCGCTCCATCCGACGGAATCGATGGTGAGCCCGACCCCATCACCTGTCTCTACCAGAAGGTCGACGCCTTCACGAGTTTTCTCATCCAGGTCTATGACGGTGAGGTCTTCTTTGCCGAGGAGGGAAGCGCTTCCCGTAGCGGCGAGACCATCGACGACCTGGGCGAAGATGCGTGGGTCCGCGACGGGAAAGTCCAGTTCCTCCAAAACGACTGGACGGCCAGTGTGTCTCGCATCTCCGGCACGATTCCCGACGAGGACATCCTCGAGATTGCTCGACTCATTTCGTCCCGTCTGCCGTAGCCCAGCCATGTACTCGATTGACCTGGCGGCCATCAGTCTCGACGCATTCGAAGAGACCATCAAGACCGTGGAACTCCTGCCGAGCAGGCGCGTTTTGGCGGACCATATCTCGGCACTCGTGCCCAGGTTGAAGAAGGACGGAGTTGTCCATCTGGCCGAGCTCAGTCGGCTTCTGAAGAACAAGGCTCGCTACCCGGAACTGGCGCGAAGCCCTGTCGGTCAGCGAGGAGTACCTGACCCTGTTGAACAGGGAAGTCAACTCCTACCGGTCAAAACCACTATCCCTCGTCAACCTGGAAGCCTTCTCGGAAGCGGAGCTGGATCGTCTGCGCAATGTCGGTGTCGGAGCCACGAAGGACTTGTACGAGCGGTGTCCAACTCGATCTGAACGAGCGGAACTCATCGAGCAGACCGGCCTGACGGAAGAGCAGCTGACCGCGGCGCTGGAACTCGTCAACCTTGTTCGAATCAACGGCGTCGGCCCAGCGTTTGCCCGGTTCCTGCGGGACCTGGGAATCCGGAGCCCTCAGGACTTCCTTCAGACCGATTCGACCGACATCCTGCGAAGGTACCAGGAGAAGCAAGAGAACGCCGCAACCCTGCGGGTCGAGGACCTCGAGTACTGCAGGAGATTCTGCGTTGGGCTCGCATCCGACATCGTGTGGTGATCCGCCGCTCCCCCACCGTTGATGTGCCACACCCATTCCAACGAGGCCTAGCCTTGGACACGGCATGAACAATGAACAGTTCCGGGATCACGTTGCCGAATATGAGCCGGTCGAAGACCGGGTCCGGGAATGGGAGGCCGGTGTCGAATCGCTCGAACGCTATCTGGCGACGCTATCGGACCCGTTGCCGGTCGATGAAGCAACCAGAGACCACGTTCCGCCTTTCGCCACGCAGATGATCGCCGAGGGCCTCAATCAGCGGGACCGCTTCGTCGGCATCTACTTGTATGCCGAAATGATCGGAAACCACGACCTCCAAATAGGGATCCTCGAACTCCTCGACGGATATGAGATTCTCGGGAACCTATACCGAGCGGTAGACGAGGAGCTTGGTGAAGAGGCTCGGGCGACCATCTTCGAGGGGATCACGCTTCCTCCGATAGGAACCATTCCCCTGACCTGGACCCGCGTCAACTCTGTGGTGTTTCCCCGGCTGGAAACCCTGGCGGATCCGGCCACCATAAAACGTATTCTGCGATCGGGACTGCGCGATCTTCCCGACGCCCACTACCTGGGGATGAAACAACGATTTGTGGAACTGCAGGACATCGATGCCTTCCTGGAGGACCGGGGTCGGACCCACCTCGAGAGGCTGACCAAGCACCGGGACGACCATACTCCCTATTTCACTCAGATGATCAACGACGACGTGCTCGAGTTCGTGAAGGCAAACCCGGAGATCGGACAAGGTGTCCGGCACGGCAACACGATCGTCGAAATCAAGATCCCCCATCAATCCATCGAGTACCTCGAGGCCACCGATCTAGCGGCCAAGCAATACCGGGTTTGCCATTGTCCGGTCGTGAAGGAGTCGATGGCTCACGACGACCTACCGGTGCCCTCAACTTTCTGCGAGTTCTGCCCATCATTCAACGCCAAGCCGTGGGAAGTCATATTCGGCAAGAAACTCAACTATGACGTTCTCGAATCCGCCAAACGGGGCGGTCAATGGTGCAAGTTCGCCATCCATTTACCCGCCTAATCCCACAACGTGGGATGCAACGTCACTGATTGGGCGACCGGGTGATCTTCGGGTTCCAATCCGCCGACTAGACGCACGAGGAGGGCCGTCCAGTCGAACGCTTCGGTGATTTCGGATGCCTGGAGAGTAACGAGACGGTCATCTGGAATGTACCGCGGGAGGATCGTATTCAGGATCCTCTCGATCTCGGTCCGGAACCTGTCACTGGTGCTTCGGACCCCATCGACTCGCAGCGGAACATCCGGCTTCAACCTCACGTAGAGGTCATAGGTTTCACACCACCTTCGCACCAGGGGGGTGACGTCGAAGGGGTCTTCTCCCCCGGTGGTGCGGAGGTAGTAGGCGAAGTTGTCGATCACCGCTCGGTCGGTTACCAGCACCTCCGCTCCCTTGCGGAGCTCCAGTTCTTGTTGAATTTGAGCCATGATCACCCACAATTGCGCTTCAGGAGTAGCGCCTTCGTTGAGGCCGAGGGGATTGAACCGGATGACCTCTCGCCCGACCTCGACGCTACGACCGCTACGACCCACCGCTCCGGCAAAGGAATGCACTGCATTGGTCTTCCTGACCGAATGGGAGCCGATGAAGGCGATCTTGGCTGAGGTCTTCACGTTGTCAGCACGGTAACGGTTCCAACGCCCGGCCGTCCACAACCGTGCGTCTACTGGAGCGCAGATCCGCAGATGCCACAGAACCGTGCCGTTCTCGAGTGGGCGGCCGATGAGCAGCTCCCCTTCCCTACCCCGCTGGCATCGGCCTTCTCACCTCAAGGATAGTTCGCCAGACGTCGATATCGTCCTGATGGTTTCTCTTGCCCGCTCCCCGCTTGCCGTCTTCGCTGTTGTGGTGTTGGCAGGTTGCACGAGCGTCACCGTTCCCCCCACCTCCTCGACCGCCGCGACATCAACCACGAGCGCGGCTTCGACGACGACCACCACCCTGCCGGCCGTCGAGGAGGCATCTGGGACATTTCGCCCGGACGCTGTCAGGTGGTCCCGCCAGGTAGTCATGCGAACGGGATCGACAGAACTGGATGGGTGGTATCGAGACATATCGGCCCACCCCATCGGGTTCATGGCTGCCGGCGCACAGAAGGAGGGGCTCGTCGAGAAACCGATGGCCTGGTTGAGTCCGCAGGGTCTCAGCTGGACGTCGATTTCGATACCCACCAACCTGGAGGGGCGGTTCACGGCTGTTGCGAACAACGGTGAGGTCACCGTTCTGGTCGGCTACGACACATCCCAGCAGACCGGCTTGATAGTGCGGGTTCCACGTGGGAGTGATCCACTCCAGGTGGACTTCAGTGAACCCGTAGAGTTCTTGGAGGTTGTCTCGACCGACTCCGGATTCGTTGCATACGGACTGACCAACCCCACCTCTGAGGACCCGCGCCCCGCTCTCTACATCTCCGTAGAGGGGTCAATCTGGAGCCGGGTAGACGTTCTCCCTCTGGCAGGGGTGGTCGAATCGATCCCGGGTCCGAGCGGCTATCTCTTGGAGATCGCCGAGCCGGGCATCGGGCAACGTGTCCGCATCCGGCAAACCGCATCCCTATTTGACGGGACTGCCGACCAGCTCTACTCGTGGGACTTGGATCTTCCTACCGGCACCGACGAGGGGTTTGCCTACGCGATGACGGGGATTGCCACGGATGGAGGTTTCCTGATTGGCGGCGGCGAGGCCGTTTCCGGTAAGCCGCGTCTGTGGGAGGTCGCCGTTCCCCAGAGGCAAGAATCATTGACCGCCCGGCTGATCGGGCTCGAACGTCCTGCCGATTCCTATTTGAATGGCCGGCTCATCGACGTGCGGCATCTCACCCGCTCGGAAGAGAAGCTGTTCGCGGTCGTCGCCGCCCTCAACGGGTCGGTAGAAGCCTGGTCGACGACGGATACGAATTCGTGGACGGTCGAGGAGAAGATCGGAATCGATCCCAGCTCCCAGCGCTACGCCAGCGCCCAGTCGACAACCGGAGAGTTTCCTATGGTCGCCAAATCTGGCGTTCCTCGAACCCTGGTAGTGACCGACGGTGGGTTTCCGGGTGATCTCTGGGCATTCGGGGACGGAGTCGCCAACTGGTCGGATGCCGACCTGATCGCCTATCAGCAACCGGTGGTGCCGCTGTTCGTCGGTTCTGCCGACGACACCATCTATTCGCGGGTGGTCGAACACGGACCTCGGTGGTCGCAAACTGAGCCGGATTTGGTTCGCACGCACCTGTTTTCGCATCAAGACACGTCCTGGGAGGAGATCGGCGCGACGGCCTGGGACAGCGCTACGAGGATCCAATCAGTTGTCCAACTGGAATTCGCAGCCGTCGCTCTTGGGACGTCCAAGGACCGCCGCGGAAATGTTCTCAACCAGGTCTTCCCAATCACTGAGGTGGGCTTGGGTGATCCCCAAGCTCTGGAAGGTGCTCCGAACGGTGTCGAGTTGTTTTCGGCGGCGGCAACCGACCAAGTGGCAGTGGTGGTCGGTGCGGACACCCGGGCCGACGGAAACCGCCTAGTGGTGTGGTGGAGCCCGGACCTTGAGGTCTGGGATCACCTCAGGCTTGAGGAGACAGACCAATCCTCCATAGGTGCCGTCTGTGCGGGAGTCGACCGGATTTGGGTCCTCGGACAGCGAGGAGCAGGCTTCTTCTCATCTGCTCGGGCGTGGAGCTCCGTCGACGGGGCAACCTGGGCCGGCTCGGCACCCATCGTTCCCGGATCGGACACCCCCAAAGGCTTCACCGCCTGTGCCGGCGACCTGGACCGGGTGGTAGCGGCGACGGCATCTCCCCATGCATCTCTAATGATCACCACCGATGGTCTGAGTTGGGAATCGACTCCGGCCCCGCCCGGGTTGCTGGTTGACGACAAGATTGTCGAGATTGCCCTGGACGGTGACCGGATCGGGGCAATCGTCCAACACCCACAAGACTTCTACCAACCACGGGATACCCCCTGGTTGTGGGACGGCGACACCTGGCACCAACTCGATGCCGAGCCGGGGGTTGAGACAAGCTCAATCTTCCTTCGCGACGGACTTGTCTTGCTGGCGGGTCTGTCTCATGACGGCCCCACCGTGTGGCAGGCAGCGGAGAGATAACCTCCCGGCATCCACCTCGGATGTGCCGCGAAATCCTGCGTATCATGCGTGCCATGACCCTGTATCAAGTTCTTTTCACTGTGCACGTCCTGGGAGTTGTCATCTGGCTGGGAGGGTCATTGGCAATGCTCCTCCTGTGGCAGCGGGCGCTGGCCACTCGAGATGACGAGGTCGTCAAGACCCAGTCAGAGACGACGCTTTGGATCGAGCGGCGCCTCGCCCTCCCGGCAGCTGTCGTGGTGTTACTCGCCGGCGGATGGCTCATGACTGAGGGCAACTGGGGGATGGACCAGGGGTGGCTCCACGTCGGGATGTTTGGCGTGTTCGCCGGCGCCGGGATCTCGCTTTTGTGGACCGGCCGGTTTCAACGCCGACTGGTAACCGGCGGCGATGCGGCCGCCTTGACCACTCGAATCACCCTGGGAATGCTCTCCTCGATGGGACTGGTGCTGGTCGCATTCTGGGCGATGATCGCCAAACCGTGAAGCTGACCGGGCGGTCCTTGGCCCAGACAACCATTAGCCTGCTACGAACATGGAACACGCCGACTTCGAGACTGCCCAGCAACTAACCAGCCGGATCCGAGCTCTGGCCGTCCGGGACGACTACCCCGGCCTCCTCAAGCTGGATGCGCAGCCGGACACTGCCCGCCTACTCGACCTGCTGAACACCGATCTTGCCGCGGCGGCCCGGGTCCACCTCGATGCCGCCCAACGGTGGAAGACCCGCAAGGTCGAGGCGAATCATCGGCGTCTGCAGGAAGCCCAAACCGCGCTGAATGGCTTCGATCTTGTCCTCACGCGGGCGCTCCTCAGTCGAATCGAAGAGGACTGGCTGACACCAGAAGATGCCAGTGCCCGCGATGAAATCCTGCTGCGCGTGGAAGCCCGGTCCATGGAAACAGAAGAGTTGAACACACTCGCCGAGGCGGCTCTTGATGAGCATCGTCCGCCTCGCAAATGGTGGAAACGGGGGCGCTAACCCCGCAAGCGCTTCTCAAGCGGCGCTGGAAAGCGCGACCTCGCAACCACCCCATCGAACCAGTCTGTTAAGCGGTTTGATTCGGCGGTGATCTTCTTGACGACCCTGGCCGGCACCTGTTCGAGCAGCTCGAAAACGACTTGGCCGTCCGAGCGCTGGCCCCAGCCGCCCACGATTCTTCCATCCCACCAAACGGTGGGGCCGGCGTTGCCATTCGAATCGAACAGATCCCGTTCATACCCACCCAGATACCAGTCGCGTTCCTTCCACCCCATGGTGGTCGGATCCAATCCCGGGAGGAGGGCCACCCACTCCCCCACTTCTGCGTCGGCCTCAAGATCGTTGGCGAGAACGTACCCCACTCCTTGGTCCAACTCGACCTCAACCGCCTCGACGGCCTCCAGAGCCGCCCTGGTGTCCCTCACCGTCCAACCCGTCCACCATTTGAGGTCCTGCAAAGAACCGGGACCGAAAGAACGCAACCAACGCTCCACCAGCAACTGCTGGGCTGTCGCTTGATCGATGACGGGGAGTCCGTCCGGCAGCCAATTCTCCAGCGTTGTCCAGCGGTATTGACCGGATTTGAATGTTCCCAGCGGTTTGGTTCGAACAATCGTGCCTGTTGTTGCGAGGAGGAAAAGCACCCGGGTGGAGAGACCGTACGTTCCCTGTCCGTAGGTGAACTTCCTGGCCAGTTCCGGTACGTCCGCAACCAACTCTCTGGCAGTGGCTTCCCCTCGGGAGCGAAGGGCGGCGACCGTCTTGTCGAGAACTTCACCAAGCCAGGTGTCACCATCGCCTTCGGCCAATTGGTCCTCGATCAAACCCAGGAGCCGACGTCGCTGGGCCGGAGCGTAGGCGCGGGTGCAACCCGAGTTCATGGCGATCGCCACGTCGATGGGAACCACAAACAACGTGCGGCGCATGCCGAGCATACGCACCAGGGATCGGTCCCGGTAAAGGGCGGTGTCGACGTCGGCGACGGTGAGTCCGTCGAGGCGAGCCCAGGCGGACAGATAGACCGTGACGGGATCGCTCGAATGCAGTCCGACCAGGTCGGCGGCGATGACCTCCACTCCCCCGGCTGAGCGGGCCAGATGATGGCGCCGCCCAAGACGGCGTCGCCGTTCCTCAACTGAAATAGTCCGCATAACCCCAGTCAAGCGCAAAAACTACGATCACACGGGAGCTTCTTAGTGGGGGCACCAGGTGTAGGGTCGTCCCCCATGACTGACGGAGCCCGCCGCGTCCAGCGCACCTATTTGCTGCTAACCCTGTTGTCCACCCTGGCTGCATCTTTCATATGGGGAATCAACACTCTTTTCCTTCTCGACGCAGGGCTGAGCAACACACAAGCGTTCGCGGCCAACGCTTTCTTCGCAGCCGGACAGGTCATATTTGAAGTGCCAACCGGGGTGATCGCAGATGTGCGGGGACGGCGGGTCTCGTATTTGCTGGGGGCCGCCACGCTGCTGGTGTCCACTCTCCTCTATCTCTATATGTGGCAAACGGGTGCTGCTTTTTGGGGCTGGGCGCTCGCTTCGATGTTCATCGGCCTCGGCTTCACGTTCTTCTCCGGGGCAGTCGAAGCATGGCTGGTTGACGCTCTCAACTTCACCAAATACGACGGCAACCTCGAATCGGTGTTCGCCAAGGGCCAGACAGTGGCCGGCGCCGCCATGTTGACCGGGTCGGTAGCCGGTGGGTTCATCGCTCAGGCAACCAATCTGGGGGTCCCCTACATCGTGCGGGCAGTCATTCTCGGCGTGACTTTGCTCGTCGCGTTCTTCTCATGCGGGATGTCGGCTTCACCCCAACCAAGGGAACCGGCCCGATCGCAGAAGTCAAGACCGTTCTAAGGGCCTCGATCGATGCCGGATGGCGCAGACCGCCCATTCGCTGGGTGATGCTGGCAGCCCCGTTCACCGTGGGCGTGGGCTTCTATGCGTTCTATGCGATGCAGCCCTACCTGCTCGAGTTGTACGGCGACCCCAACGCCTATGGCGTTGCAGGTCTGGCGGCCGCCATTCTGGCGGGTGCTCAGATCGTCGGTGGTCTGATCGTGCCCCGGGTGAGGAAACTCTTCGCCCGCCGTACCCATGTGCTGATTCTTGCCTCTGCCATCAGTGTCGCCATGCTGGCCCTGATCGGTTGGACCTCGAGTTTCTGGCTCGCCATTTTCCTTCTGGTCCTGTGGGCTTTGACGTTTGCGGCTTCCGCCCCGATTCGCCAGGCCTATCTGAACGGACTCATTCCGTCCGAACAGCGGGCCACAGTTCTCTCATTCGATGCACTCATGGGGTCGGCCGGAGGCGTTGTCGCGCAACCGGCACTGGGCCGGGTAGCCGACGTCGGCGGCTACTCAGCTTCTTACGTCGTTTCGGGCGCCGTCTGGGTGCTGGCTTTGCCTTTCCTGGTTTTGGCTCGGCGGGAGAACGCAGAATCCGATTCAATCGAGGTTGAGCCCGACCCAGCCACTTCATGACGCGGACGGTGCGCCGGTCATCCGTTGGCCGGCGCACCGTTTTCGAGTTCCGCGATTGTCTAACCGTTGATCATCTTCACTTTCACCCGAACTACTCCGGTTCTCCAGTTGTGGGCGGTCAGGAGGTCCGACTCTCCGACGATGCCCCGATGGCTGGAGATGACACCGTCGGCATCGACGGCATCGTTCTCGTTCTCGTTGTCGTCGCCATCCAGTGTGACCGGACCGAGGAGCGAGCAAGCGTCAACAATGTCTTCGCTCCGCTCGCTGTTGATCTCGGAACCGGCGTCATAACCACGAGCGTAGGTCACCCGGGCTCGGTGGTTGCTGGGCAGCCGCAGCGAGTCGACACCTGTGAAGCCGTCGTTGCTGCAGATCAGCATGCCCGCGAAAGACAAGCGGTCGCCGGGTTTGGCCTGAATGGTGATAGTCACCGAATCAGTGAAGTCTCCAAAGGTGGTCCCCCGACGGGTCAGAGGCTGCCCGACATTGACAACGTCCGTCACCCCGTCGAGCCCTTCGAGCATCCCGACCGCCACCGTTGGGTCTCCATTCTCAGCAATAGCGATCAGACCGGCCGAGGCATCAGACCCTTTCTGCCAGAACCGGATGTCCCGGTCGTGTGTCACCACCACGGGCGGCGAGATCGGCTGGCCGGCCGCCTTGTTCCACAGGGTCACCTCGTAGGTGCGTAGCTCGGAACCGTCTCCGTCTCCGTCCGCAATGGCGGGTGCTGCCAGAGCCAGCAGCATCGCCAGTGCAATAACAACGATCAAACGTGATCGCATGGTCCTTCTCCTTTGGTTGGACCATCTCATCGTGGGCTACGGTTGCTACGCAGCCCTAACGGCCGCCTAAACAAACCCTGAACCCAGTGTTCGTCCGGCACGACCAAGGAGCATCATGAAGGACCTCGTCAGCAAGAACATCGCAGCCGTCGTCATGGGCATCGGGGCCTTGTTGGTTGCCTCCTTGATCGTCAACATCGTTCTGCTGGCACGCGTTGGGCCGATGGAGTCGCGAATTGATCAGAACGCCGACGACCTGGCCCGGGTGGAGATCGGTGCCGGATTGTTCGCTTCCCAGGTCACGGCGCTCCAGGACCAGCTCACCCAGCTGGCTCCAGAAGTGGGAAGCGGTCTCGAGCAAGCCGTGGCCGGTCTCGATTCGTTTCGATCCTCGACGATCGAGTTCGAAGTCCGTATCGACGAGGAGATCCCTATCGAGGCGGAAGTGGTTCTCGACCGCACCCTGATGGTTCCCATCAAGACCACCTTCCCCATCGACCAGGTGGTCGAGACCACCATCAGCATTGCCGGACCGTTCGATACACAGATTCCGCTCGACGTCACGGTGCCCGTGAAACTCGATGTGCCCGTCGACCTCGAGATCCCGTTCACCATCAATGAGGTCATACCCATCTCCACCGAAGTACCGGTTCGCCTCACGATCCCGATTGGGGTCGACGTGGCCGAAACGGAGCTGGCCACCCTGGCCGACTCCCTGGGGCAAGGACTGGCGGCTTTCCGCGACCTGATGGCGGGGTTCGAGTAGACGCTATCGAGGCTGTTCGGCGTTGGCTCGAAAGGCGTCGCGAGCAAAAACGGCCAGTCCCGGCTGGTACGCATCCCAGAACTTCGTAAACCGTGGGTCCATGACATACATGTCGCCCAAGCCGACGTGAATCTCGTACGAGCACGGGTAGTACCAACGATCGATGTGTAGCCGGTGCTCCTCCGCGGCGGCCATCGACTCGTCGGCGGTGGCCGGCACTCCCGCGGCGAACAGATCTGCGAGACGTTGATTGATCTGGCCCGACTCTCCGCCCAATCGTTTCCAGTCGTCCTTGGTGTAGCCGGCGGTCCTCTTGGTGGACTCGGCGTAGGCCTCAGTCCCACCCCACCGCTCGCGAGCTTCCTCCTCATGCTCGGCGGGATCGAAATCCCCAAAGACCCCGAACATCTCTTCTTTGTTCATGGTGCGTCCTTCCTCGTTTGCCTGTATGGCTCTATCAATAGCGGTTGCCATCGCCTGGAGCCGAACGATCTCTTTCCCCAATAACCGGCGTTGCTGTCCGAGAATCTGGGAGCGGTTGTGAGCCGGGGTTTCGACCAAGCCGACGATGGTCTTGAGATCGAGGCCCAACTCACGGTAGAAAAGGATCTCCTGCAACCGCTCGAGGTCCTGGTTGTCGTACTGCCGATACCCGGCCGCCGTCCGCTCGGAAGGCCTGAGCAATCCGATCTCGTCGTAGTGGTGCAGAGTGCGCACGGTTACGCCGGCCGCTTCGGATACTTCGCCAACGGTGAACATCCAGAGGATGGTAAACCCTCACGTAACGTGAGGGTCAAACGTTTTTTTGTTCTTGGCCTTGGAAGCGATCGTCATCTTCACCGGCGTCTGCTCGATGAACCGTTCTTTCGAGTAAATCTCGACAAAACCCGCGGCCTCCAGTGTTTCTCGAACGACTTTGAGGTCGATTATGAGGTCATCATGGTCCTCACGTCCCGAACATTGGTAGTCGTGGTTCGGATGGGCGAAGTCGCCGTCAACCAGGATGACTTTGCCACCCGTTCGTAGCACCCGAAACACCTCAGCGGCCCCCCGCTCGAGGTCCGCCCAATGGTGGACGTGTTCACCGACCAGGCGAGGTCGACAGACTCCGACTGGACCGGCAGCGCCTCGGCGCTACCGGGGCGGACTGCCAGTCGTCTCCCGTCCCGATTGAACAACTTGCGAAACCGCAGGACCGAGCGCATCAAGCGGCTGGGTTCGACCGCGGTCACCTTCCCGTCTGGCACCCGGGACAATGCCGGGATGACCGCCGGGCCCATTCCAGCGCCGATGTCGAGAATATGGTCAGTGCGCTGCGGTTCCGCCCCGGCAACAACGAACTCGTTGTCGAACGAACTCCAGAACCGGCGGATCCCGGCCAGATAATGCAAAGCGGGATGGCGATGGGCGACCCCCGGTCGCCTAGATTTCATCGAGCAGTTTCTGTTTCTTCTCCGCCAGTTCCTCATCGGTGAATACGCCATCGCGGTGCAGCTTGGCGAGCATGTCGAGCTGTTCGACCGCGGCTGGCTGACCCTGAAGGTTCAGGGTCCTGGATTCCCGCATCTTGTAGATCAGAACTGGACTCCTTCCGGGTCCGGTATGTCGGTATACCGGCTCTGGCCCTTGTTCACCGGCGGATTCGATCAGCAGGTCCCCGGAATGCAGCATACGCTCGATCACCGTCTGCGAGAACGCCACGTCGTTTATCACCTCGAGAGGTATTTCCTTGCCTTGCCGGGCAACGAATCCGCGCCGCACAATGATCCGTTCGATTGGTGACCACGTAGTGGGTGAACCACCACTTGATCCACTGAGGAAGGGCGATGATCAACCAGAGGACGATACACTCCTCCGACACGTACCAAACCTCCGGCGTCTCCATCGTGACGCCACCGTGATGATGGCAGCGACCGAGAGCACCGAGATGAGGGTCGGTAAGGACGACGGCCATCCAGTGTGGGCGGAAGGCCGCCACAACTTCCTCTTCGCTGCTGAGCAAACGGGCTGGATACTTCATGACCTGGATCATAGGAGGCTGCCTTCCCGGGAGTGGACGATGGACCCATGAGCCCGGATACACTCCATGATCGCCACCTACTCGGTGATGAGCAAACATGACCGAGAGTTCACGCTCTACGGCAATCCGCTTCGTCCGGCGGACGCTCGCGAAGGCTGCCGAATGGCAGCAGATGTTCGTCAGCAAATTCCGGTTCGATCCCGGACGAACACTACGACCTGAGCCTGGTCGACAACGAATACCTTGGTGCGATCTTCGGGCTGAAAAATATCGTCCGCGACGGAGGCGGCGATCCGATTCAACCCGACTCCGGGGTGGTGCTGGGCACAGTGCGGATGGGATTTGGCCACTACCGGATCGCCATGGCCGGCGCCTCGGCTGCCCGGGCCATGGGCTTCACACCGCTATGGCTCGATCTGCTGGCCATCCCAGGGATCACCACCGACGTCATCAACTGGTGCAACACCCGGTACAGCCGATTCTCCCGGCTTTCCCAGCGCAGCAAAATATTCAACAAGCACGTGTGGGAATCCGTCACCACCGGCAACGACACTCTGCCCGGTCTGTCCTGGTCTCCTCAACAACTGGACCGCGGGCTGGCCGTGGCGGTTTCTCAAGACCAACGTCAAGACTACCGGATGAGCGAGCTGTTCGGAACCATGCACCAGGCGCTTCCCTCCGATATGCCCATCCTCACCGCCCACATGTGGAACTGCATGGGCGCGGTGGCCGGGGGCATGACCAACGTCGTCGACATGATGTTCGACAACTGGCCGATGGCCTTCCAGTTGACCGAAGGCGCCAAGCACGGCGTGCAATCGCCTTCCGGCTACTACGGGTTTCGCACCATGCGCGGCTTCGACGAAGATGGACGAGATCCTCAATCCGGTTCCGCCCGATGCGTTGCACTATGTCGGCCACCATGTGGATCATGAACTCGTGGAGAACATCGAGGTGGACTGCCGGCAGCCGCCTGCGAGCGCATGCACGACGGTCGAGCCGCGGCGCTTCCTCCTCACCATGGGCGGCGCCGGCGCCCAGCGGGAGCTGTTCAAAGCGATCATCGAACACTGCATCCCGATGATCCAACGCGACGAGGTCGCCCTGTTTGTGAACCTCGGCGACCACCAGGACAACTGGAAGTGGCTTCGCAAGCAACTGGGCAGCGTTTGCCGACGAGGCTCATCTACCACACTTCACCTGGGAAGATACCCAGGCACTTGCCGACGAGATGCAGAGCCGGCCCGGCCGCCGGTCTGCACGTGTTCCTCTACGACAACATCTATCACGCGGTCTACTCGACCAACTATCTGATGCGGGTCGTCGATGTCCTGATCACCAAACCCAGCGAGCTGGCCTTCTATCCCGTTCCGAAGATCTTCAACGAACGGGTCGGAGGCCACGAGGCCTGGGGGGCGATCCGGGGTGCGGAACTCGGCGACGGCACGATCGAAATGCGGTCGATCCCACGTACCCTGCAAGCTATCGACCTGCTGGCCCACGAGCGCGACTTGCTCGAGCTGTTCTGCGACTGCAATCGTCAAGAACAAGAGCATCGGCATCTACGACGGCGCCTACAAGTGTGTGGCGTTGGCGACCGGCCAAGAGTGGGCCCGGGACACCGGGCCTCACCCGGACGCGGCGACCGACACGGAAATGGCATAGGAACCGAGGCCCAACGCCGCCAACCCATGCCAGGCGGCATGACCCTGGAGGAACGAATCCGGATCGCACCAGGGCCCACCGGAGCGGCTCAGGACCATGACCAGTGCGCCCACTGCTAGAAGAACGAGGCCGACAGCGACTCCCGGCCGCACCCGGGCAATTGGCGATCCCCATCGGGCTCCGACAATCACAATGACGGCCAACCCCGCCAGGACGGCATTCACGACATCGGCCATCGGCGGCCACAGCGCCTCGACCCCGGTGATTACCGCGGTTGCCGTCCCCCAGACAATCAACTCTTGACGGCTTTCCCATCTCAATCGATCGCCAAGCTCGACGGCGATCACTAGAAACAACAGGGCGGTAATCGAGGCGTCATGTGCCCAATCGGCCGGTGAGCCTCCGGGTCCGTGGAAAGCGACACTGCCCAGGCCCACCAGGATCAGAACAACGCCAAAGCTCCAGCCTCGATGCTGTCTGCCGATCCGGCGGGAAACTACCGCCCCGACTCCGATTCCGACCAGTACGAACGCCAGGCTGCTCAGGGCGTTGACCGGTTGCAGCAGCAGCCCGTCGGTCAGACGTTCGCAATCCTCGATTGGCATGGCCCCAGGCTAGAAGGCGGCCCTCAGAAGCGGAATCGCACCCCGGTCAGCCGTTCGGACACTTCCCAGAGGCTCCCGGCGACATTCGTGTCATGGCTGCGGGCGCTGGACCGTACGACCACGGCCGGACCGCCCCGTCTCTTGGCCGGGCCGTAGTAAGACCCCCCTCCACCTCCGGATCGGTGGCCGCCCGCAGGGTCGGGAGCGCTCCATCTGCGGCGCTTTGGGCAAAAAAGTGGCCCAACCTCCAGATTCGGTCGGATTTGCCCTGCTCGCGAGCAGCCCGCCCCTGGAGATCGGTGGCGGCATATCCGGGATGACAGGCAACGCTCTTGAGTGGAGTTCCGGTCTTGCGTGCCCTCCGATCGAGTTCGTAGGCGAACAGAAGATTGGCCAGTTTTGATCTCCCGTAGGCTCCCCAGCGGCGATATCTATCTCCATTGAGGTTCGCCGGGTCAATCGTTCCCAGGCGGTGAGCATCGCTCGCAACCGTGACCACCCGGGCACTCTCCGACTCCAGCATTTGCGGCAAGCAGATGTCCGGTCAGGGCAAATGGCCAAGATGATTGGTCCCGATCTGTCGTTCATGGCCGTCCTTCGTAGTCCCGTAGGGGACGGCCATGATCCCGGCGTTGTTGATCAGGACGTCGATCGGACCGACCTTCTCGCGTATGCGAGCGGCGCAACGCTCGACCGACGCCAGATCGCCAAGGTCACATTCTTCGACCCGAACATCGGCTGGGGGGTTTCGCCGCGGATCAGGTCGGCTGCTTCTTCCCCGGCTGCCGGGCGCCGCACCGCCAGTACCAAACGGGCTCCTTGGTCCGCCAGAACCCGGGCGGCCTCGAGCCCAATACCGGAATTGGCTCCGGTGACCACAAATGTCTTGCCGGATTGATCCGGAACGTCGATAGCTGTCCATCCGTTGTTCGTTCATGGCGATCATCGTAGATTCGATCCCGCTTTAGGGGCGAACTACCGGGCCGGGTGCCAGACTGAGGACATGCAAACAATCGTGCTTCTCCATCCAGGGGCTATGGGTTCCTCCATCGGGGCGGCCCTGGTTGGTGCCGGTCACCTGGTCAAGTGGGTGAGCGACGGACGGGGACCGGCCACCCGGAATCGTGCTCAGGCTGCCAACCTGATCGAAGAAACGTCGTTGGCAGCTGCGCTCCATGATGCCCAGGTGGTTGTCTCGGTCTGTCCACCTGCTGCCGCCGGAGACGTCGCCACTTCCGTCGGCCGGTCGGGGTTTCGCGGCGTGTACCTCGATGCCAACGCCGTTTCGCCGAGCACCGCTCGACGGATCGGAGAAAACCTCAGCACCTGTGGGATCACCTTTGTCGATGGCGGGATCGTCGGACCTCCCGCGCAGACCGCCGGGACAACCCGGTTGTACCTCTCCGGTCCGGCGGCACCCGAAGTTGCCTCTTTGTTCGAGAATACGGTGGTGGATGCCCGCCGGGTAGACGATCAAGCGGGCTCAGCGTCGGCCGTGAAAGTCTGTTTCGCGGCTTGGACCAAGGGCACCACCGCCCTTCTTTTGGCGATTCGTGCCTTGGCCGACGCCGAAGGCGTCACGACGAACCTGCTCGACGAGTGGGCCACATCCATACCCGAACTCGTCGAACGGTCAGAACGCGTGGCGCGCAGTGGGCTGAAGGCGTGGCGGTTCGCACCGGAGATGGAAGAGATCGCCGCTACTTTTGCTTCGGCCGGGCTTCCGGACGGCTTTCACGAGGCGGCCGCCGACATCTATTGGCGTATGGCGGCCTTCAAGGACGCCGAAGCCGCCCCTACTCTGGGGGAGGTTATTGAGTCGCTCAAACCGGACCCGGAAGCTCCCCGGCGAACTCCTCCCCCAGTTTGATACCGAGCATCTCGAGAATCGCGACGCCCGTGGCCGCGTCCACCGTTGCCCCGGCCAGCTCGGTTGTGCGCGGGTCGACCAAAGTCCATCGACGTTCATCAGACCGGCTTCCCGCAAGTCCGCGCTTTGGAAGTCGGCACCCAGGCAGTCGGAGCCATCGAGCCGGGCGCCGAGCATACGGGCCTCCCGGAAGCTCACCTCCCGCAACCGGCACTCCTCGAAGACCACCGGACCGAGGTCGAGATTGGCGAACGTGCCCATGCTCAGGTCGCAGCGAAGGAACTGGTTCGGGTCGTGGAGCGATACGGGCGGCCAAGTTGCCAATGTCCAATCGATTCCGAGCATCCGGCAATCTTTGAACTCGCGATCCTCCTAGCGAGGAATCTGTGGGCCTCCAGAGACTCAGATCGCTCCCTTCGAATCGGCAATCTACAAAACGTGTATTGCGGGCCAGGGCCTCATGAAGATCGGCACCGACGAAGGTACAGGAATGGAATTCTGCGTCGATGACCTCTTCCCAATCGACATCTGTGAAAACCACTCCCTCGCATACGGTTTCGAAAACCGACTCACGTGTCACGCTTTTTCAGCTCCCCTCGAAGTGGTGTCGAGCCAGCGCGATGGCTCCGATCAGTCCGGCATCCTGGCCAAATTCTGGGGCGACGATGAAGTCTTGAAAGTCGGCCGGGATCGGACCGTATCCGGCTGCGCGATCGGCTATCCGCTCCCGAACCAATTCGAGCAACCCGGGCTGCTGCATGACGCCCCCTCCCAGAATGATCCGCTGCGGAGCAAGGACGTAGGAGTACGTTTGCACAGCTTGAGCCAGGTAGCGTGCCTCCAGATCCCAGACTTCGCGGCGGTCGCTCAGTTCCGGTCCGGGTCTCCCCCAGCGTGTCGTGATGGCCGGCCCCGCGGCCATACCTTCAAGACAGGTCTGGTGAAACGGACAACTTCCAGCGAATTCGTCCCCAGTTCGCGTGCCACGCTGATGTGGCCCATTTCCGGATGGCCTTGTTCGTGAAAGGTGCGACCGGCGTGTAGAACCGCGCCCCCGATCCCCGTCCCGACGGTGACATACACGAGGGCCTCGAGGCCGCATCCCGCTCCCCAGCGCCACTCGCCGAGGGCCGCCCCGCCAACGTCAATATCAATGACGGCGGACACGCCCAGGGCCTGTTCGAGACGGGTCTTGATGCTGGTATGGCTCCAACCCGGTTTCGGAGTGTCGGTGATGAATCCATAGGTTTCCGACTCGGGTTGGAGATCGAGGGGACCGAACGAAGCGATGCCAATCCCGGCAATCCGAGAGGCGGAAGCTCGAATGAAGTCGATACAGGCAGAGATCGTCGTGTCAGGGTCGGTAGTGGCGATGGTCGTGTCGGCAACTAGCTCCGGCGATCGGCCGATAGCCACCCTCCATTTGGTGCCACCGGCTTCTACCGCGGCGTACAGAGGCTCCGTTCCCACGTCTCGCCTTCTCTCGACGTCAAGACAGTAGCCAGACGGGAGACTCAGCTGACTGTTTTGCGGTACACGCGGATCGCGAGGGGCACAAAGATGATCATGATGGCCAACGCCCAACCGAGCGACAACAACACCTGACCTTCAACGCTGGGGGCTTCGGCTACCGCCTGGGCCAGTTGGTTAGCGCTCATCCCCGGCTGGTAATCGACCAAGGCGTCCTTGCCGAGCATCAAACCCCGCAGTGCGTTCACGGTCACTGTGATCGGCTGGTTCTCTGCGAACGCCCGCAACCACTCCGGCATGGTCTGGGTGGGCACGAACACCGAGCTGGCAAACACCAGCGGGAACACCGGCAGGAACACTGCCGATTGGGCGGCTTCGGGGTTCTTCACGGCCAACCCGATCGTGGCCATGATCCACGAAAGCGAGTACGAGAACACCATCGCCACCGCCAACCCACCCAGAAAGGCGAAAAAGTTGGTCTGGTAGCGGAATCCCATCAGGAATCCCATTGCCACCATCAAGCCGATCACGAATCCGTTGCGGATGACGTCGGAGAGGGTCCTCCCGGCCAGCACCGCAGAGCGGGCCATCGGGAGAGATCGGAATCGATCGATCACTCCCTTGGAAAGGTCTTCGGTCAAGCCCAGCGCCGTTTGGCCGGCGCCGAACGCCGCCACCTGGATCAGCAAACCCGGCAAGAGCCAATTGATGTATTCGCCTTGGGCGATGGGAGGAATAGCCCCACCGATGGCCCCTCCGAATACATAGTTGAAAAGCAGAAGGAACATCACCGGCTGGACGGTTGCAAAAATCAGAAGTTGGGGCAGCCGGATATTGCGAAGCAGATTTCGCTTGGTAATGACCACGATGTCCTTTACGGCATGACGTGGACTGATCCTGGTTTGACGGGTCGTCCCCACTGCGGTCGCCATCAGGCTTCGCTCCTTTCGCGCCGCCCTCGGCGTCCCGACTTCTTAGTCTCCGCTCGTTCCGCCTCCGCTTCAGCGGCGCCGCGCCCGGTCAACGTCAGGAAGACGTCGTCCAAGGTCGGTTTGTGCAAAGCGACGTTCTGGGTGGTGATGCCGGTTTCGTCCAGTCTCCGCACCACTGCCAGCAGCGTTTGGGATCCGTCCGCGGCCGGGAGGCGGATGCTCTGGTGCCCCGACTCGAAGGTCGCTTCGCTCGATACCGTTTGCAGGGCTTCGAGGGCTCGGGCCCGGTCGTGCTCGGCAACGTGCAGCTCGACGACAGATCCGCCCATCTTGTCTTTCAGCTCGTCGCCCGTACCTTGGGCGATGAGCTTGCCCCGATCGATCACTCCGATCCGATTGGCGAGTTGGTCGGCCTCGTCGAGATACTGGGTGGTCAACAAGACCGTTGTGCCTCCGGCGATGAGATCCCGAATCAGATCCCAGAGATCAAGGCGGCTTTGCGGGTCGATCCCGGTGGTCGGCTCATCGAGGAAGAGAACCTGTGGTCTCCCCACCAACGACGCGGCCAGGTCGAGACGTCGACGCATGCCTCCCGAGTAGGTGCGAACGGTCCGATCGGCGGCCTCGTCGAGATGGATCCTCTTCAGCAAGTCGTCGGCTCGACTCTTGGCGTCTGCCGTCGAGAGGTTGTAGAGGCGCCCGACCATTTCCACGTTCTCGCGCCCCGTCAAATAGTCGTCGACGGCCGCGAACTGACCGGCCAGACCGATGTGATTGCGGGCGGCCACGGGGTCTTTGCGAACATCGATCCCCGCTACTTCGGCATATCCCGAGTCGGCTTTCAGGAGGGTGGTGAGGACTCGAATCAGCGTGGTCTTGCCGGCACCATTGGGACCCAGCAGGCCGTATACGATCCCCGGCTCGAACTCGAGACTGACATCGTCGAGGGCGCGCACCGTTTCCCCGAACGTCTTCACGACGTTTTCGACGCGCACGATGGGTCCATTCATTGTTGGTTTCCTCTCTCCCACTGCGAAGCAGACGTCCGGAGGCGGGCAGCACCGTCGAGCAATCCGGACTTGCGAGGATAACGTCGCAGCTGATTTATCGGTCACGGGTTTTGGGTTCGTTGGGCGGCGCTACGATCCTGCAGTTCATTGGAGGACCGATCCATGCAGCCGACTATCGAGTTGAAGAGCCCGGACGGGAATATGGTGATCGAAGTCGCGACCGATGCCGTTTCGTTTGCGACCCCGGGCCTGCTCAGTTTTCGGGTGCTCCTCGCCGCCGAAACGGTGTTGGAACCCTCCAGACCACCCCCAACCTCCTAGAAGCCGAAACCAACCGCGCTCTCATTGCAGCCGGCCGGAGCCTGGTGGTAACGGCCGATCACACCAAGTGGGGACTCATCGGTATCAGCTCGATTGCTCGGCTAGACGAGGCCAACACGCTCATCACCGATGCGGGCATTCCCCTCGAGGCCCAAGCCATCCTCAAGGAGAACGTGGGCGAACTGGTGATCGCTCCGATATCCCAGACTGCGTGAAGGGCTCCGGGAATGTTCCGGCAGTCTCATCACGTTCTTATCTGTGTCTCATACGGTTTCTAGAAACATCTGGAACCATATGAGAGGCAAGAAGAGGAGGGACCATGACCTTCGAAAATGGATTCCAATATCAACCAACCCAGGACGCCCAGGGCGAAGCGCCCGACGTGCTGGCCATCGATTTTGATGACGAACTGAAGGCCCGTGAAGCATTGCTGGCCGCCACCCGCCTCGGACGGAAACGGTCTGTGGAAATGACCGACGCGGCGATCGTGACGCGCACGCCGAAGGGTCGGACCCGAATCCTGCAAACTCGAGATACCTCACCTCTCCAGGCAGCGGTGACCGGCTCCTGGTGGGGAGGCTTGGCGGGGCTACTACTCGGCGGCATCTCCGGTTGGGTCATCGGTCTCGCCGTTGGCACCCTGGGCGGCTGGCTCTGGGCCAAAACCCGCGACATTGGTATCAACGACCCGTGGATGCGGAGGACCGCCGCCAACCTGGCTCCAGGTCATGCCGCCGCCTTCTTCCAACTCCCCCAGGTCTACGTAACCCACCTCATCAGGGAGCTACGCCGATTCGATGGGACGCTGCTGCATAACTCGCTGCGCGATGTGCCGACCATCGAGCTCGAAGAGGCGCTGGCTGTGATCCCCTAACTGGTCCCGTAGTCGCCGCCCGCGCAGCTATGCTCGCGTCGGTCGAGCCACTATGGAGAACACATGACTACACGACACAGCCGATTCGGCAGATTCCTCGTCATCTTGGTCGCCCTGGCGATGCTGGCTGCGGCCTGCGCCGACGACGCGGAGACGACGACGACCGCCGCGGAGACGACCACGACCGAAGCAACCACATCCACCACAGAGTTGGCCGCTTGTACGGTCGAGAACCTCAATCTGGTGACTCCGGGGACCTTGACCATCGCCACCGGTTTGACCGTTTTCCCGCCGTGGGTCACCGACGCCGATGGCGGGTTTAACGATGACCCGACGGCTCAATCCGGTTTTGAAGGTGCGCTGGCCTATGAGATTGCCGACTACTTGGGCTTTTCGGCCGATCAGGTTGAGTGGGCGCGGACCGGATTTGACGAGGCGGTCGTGGCCGGACCGAAGGACTGGGACTTCAACATGCAGCAGTATTCGATTACCGCCAAGCGCGATGAGGTGGTCGATTTCAGCGTTCCGTACTACGTAACGTCCCAGGCCTTGGTCGTTTTGGACGGGTCTCCCCTGCAAAACGCCACCACCCTGGCCGAGCTCAAGGACGCCAAACTTGGGGCCGCCATCGGCACCACCAGCGTCGAGTTCATCGAAAACGTCATTCAGCCCACTACCCAGCCCAACGTCTACGACGAGAACTTTGACGTTGTGTCCGCCATGAACGCCGGGCAGATCGAAGGTCTGGTGGTCGATCTCGGCGCCGCCTTCTACATCACCGGTTCCGAGCAAGTGCCGGGTTCAGTGGTAGCCGCCAGTTTCGATGCTGAGGCCGCCGCTCCCGACGAGTACGGCCTGCTCTTCGCGGAGGGCAACCCTCTGGTGGAATGTGTGAATGAAGCCCTCAACGCCCTCTGGGCCGACGGCACGATTGATGGGTTGATTGCCGATTGGCTCGAGCAAGGCATCGGCGTGACCGTCATCTCTGAATAGCTGAACAGGAAGGGGCGAATGTGACGGAGAAGACCTCCGTCGATCGCTTTGGCCGGGGTCCGGGCTTGTTCGGATCCCGGCCCCGTTCTACCTTCCGCGAAGAAGGCGCTCGCGGAGCCCTGATCGCCGCAGCTTCCACCGTCATCGTCCTCGGCCTCTTCGCCTGGGTGGTGCTCACCTCCGAAGCCTGGCCGGCGGTTCAGAAGCAGTTCTTCGACTGGTCCAACTTCCAGGACGCCTGGCCGATCGTCTGGGCCGGATTCTGGCTCGATATCAAGATGTTTCTCCTCGCCGAGGTGCTGATCCTGATAATCGCCTTGATGGTGGCAATGATCAGGGCCCTGCGGGGCCCGGCTTTCTTTCCGTTGCGGGTGTTGGCCATCACCTACATCGATCTCATTCGGGGTGTTCCGATCATCCTGCTGATTCTGTTGCTGGGGTTCGGAGTCCCGGCCCTGCAACTGCCGGGGGTTCCCAATAGTGAGCTCTTCTGGGGTCTTACCGCTCTGGTGATCAGCTACAGCGCCTACACGGCTGAGGTGTACCGGGCCGGAATCGAGTCGGTGCGAGAGAGCCAGCGCATGTCGGCCCAATCTCTCGGATTGACTCAAGTGCAGACCCTCCGGTACGTCCTGGTTCCCCAAGCCATTCGCAACGTGATCCCTGCCCTGCTCAATGGCTTTGTCAGCCTCCAGAAGGATGTGGCCCTCGTCTTTGTGCTCGGGGTGCGGGAAGGCGTGCGGGAAGCGCAAATCTACACCGCCTCCACCTTCAACTACACCAGCTACGTGGTAGCCGCCGTCCTTTTCCTCCTGGTATCTGTCCCGGTGGCACGGTTCACGGATTGGTACACGGATCGGGATCGCAAACGCAAACAGGCGGTGGGCGGATGAACACCCCGAAACTCGAACTCCGCAACGCCCGGAAGGCCTTCGAGGGCAAATTGGTACTCCAGGACGTTGACCTGGCGGTTGCCCACCATGACGTCGTGTGTCTGATCGGCGCCTCCGGGTCAGGAAAGTCCACACTGCTCAAGTGCGTGAATCTGCTGTATCCGCTCGACGATGGACAGATCTTCCTCGACGGAGAGGAGATCACCGCCCCGGGGGTCAACCCCAACCAGGTCCGCCAGCGAATGGGGATCGTGTTTCAAGCCTTCAATCTCTTCCCCCATATGAGCGTTTTGGACAACATCACGCTCAGCCCCCGCAAGGTGCACGGCCTCGACAAGTCCGCGGCCGAAGATCGAGCTCGCCAGCTATTGGACCGATTCGATCTTGGTGACAAGATCAACGAATACCCCGATCGCCTCTCCGGAGGTCAGCAACAGCGAGTCGCCATCATCCGCTCCCTGGCGATCGATCCGGAGCTGATCCTGCTCGATGAGGTCACTTCCGCCCTCGACCCGGAGCTGATCGCCGAGGTGCTCAACATCATCCGGGACCTGAAAGCCGAAGGCATGACCATGGTGATCGCCACTCATGAGATGGGCTTCGCACGCGACGTAGCCGATCGGGTCTGCTTTCTCGATGCCGGTGTGATCTTGGAGCACGGCCCACCTGCCCAGATTTTCCGCGACCCGAAAGAGGCCCGCACCCAGCAGTTCCTGCAACGGATCATCGAAGCCGGCCGCCTCTAGCGGACTGCCCGCACCACGACTCGATCCTGGGGTTGGGGTTGTATGACCTTTCCACCGGTGCCGTTGTTCTCGGAGACCAGCAGGTACCCGCTTGAGTCCCACAGGGCGATCAGAGTGTCCGTCCCGTATTCAGAGTCTCCGAAAGTGTTGACCAGGCCGTCGATCGTGGCCCCACACAGCTCCACCTCCACTCCGTTCGGCACCGGCAGGTGGGCGATCTCCTCGGGAAGTATCGAACAGATCGCGTTGCCGAAGTCATCGATGTAGATGACCTCTCCTTCGACGCTGTCATCCGCGTGGCGTTCAGCTCCCCAGAGCGGGATCGTCACCGGGTCATCCATGAGAGTCCCCAACGCCTCGAGGGGCACTCCGGCCGCCAGATGACCGCCCACCGGAGAGAAAAGATCCCGGCCGTGGAAGGTGCTGGTCAGGTTGGGCAGCCAGTATTCGGGTTTGTCGAGATCAACGAACTGGGTCGACCACCCTTCCCGTTCCGCACGAGCCAGGCAGGCGCTGAGCACGCCGTTGTCGGGGGCCACGAAGAAGTGTTCGCCGATCCGGGCGGCGATGGCCTTCCGTTCGGTGCCGACCCCGGGATCAACCACGATCACGTGAATCGAACCGGACGGGAAGAAGAAGACATTGCTATCGACCACAAAGTTCGTTTCGCGGATGTCTTGCGGTGATATTTGGTGGGTGAGGTCCGTGACCACTGCATCGGGAGCGATCCGGTAGATCACCCCGTGCAGTACGGCCTGGCTTCCTTGCCGGTTGCCAAAATCGGTTGAGAGAGTGATGTAGGGCATGGCGGGATTGTAAGCAGGTTTATTCCGCTGCGTCCCACCACTCGTTGATGCGGCCCGCGAGATCCGCCTTGGTCTGCGCCGGTGCCCACGAAGCATCAACTGCGGCCAGCGAGACTCGCCTTATGGTCTCCTCCCCGAAACCAAACCGGTCTTCCAGCACCCGGTACTCCCCCGCCAGCGAGGAATGAAACAAAGCCGGGTCATCGGTATTGATGGTGACCATCACCCCCGCCTCGATGAGTGACCGGGCCGGGTGGGTTTCCCAGTCGGAGACGACCGCGGTACGGATATTGGACGTCGGACAAACCTCCAGCGGAAGCTGATGTTCGACCAGGTATTCGACCAGGGCCGGATCCTCGGCAGCTCTTACCCCGTGCCCGATCCGCTCAGCTCCCAGTGCCTTGATCGCTCCCCAGACGCTTTCGGGTCCGGCGGCCTCACCGGCGTGGGCCGTGAGCCGGAATCCTGAAGCTTGCGCGGTGCGGTAGACGTCCGCGAAGAGCTCCGGCGGGTTCTCGGCCTCGTAGCCGCCGATCCCAATTCCGATGATTCGGGCTTCCTCAGCCACCTCGGTGATCGCCGCCAGAGTACGGGCGGTACCTTCGGGACCCCGGTCGCGGACCAGATCGACGATCAGAGGGATTTCCACTTCTGGAACACGGTCGAGACCGGCCCGAATAGCGATGGCCAGTTTTTGCGGATCGAGATTGTGATGTCGAAAGTCGCTGGGAGAAAAGAACGTCTCGGCATAGACGATGTTCTGGGCGGCCAGATGCCGAGCCACCGCCTCGGCCGCGCAAGTGAAGTCTTCGTAGTTGCGCAGGAAAGCAATCATCCACACCCACGTCTCCATGAAGTGCGCGAAGTCCTTGTAAGTGAACCAGTCGATCAACTGCGCAGGAGTCTTGATCGTGTCGTCGCCGCCGTGGCGTTCGATCAACTCCCACAGGGTCGGAATCGGAATGGCCCCCTCCAGGTGCAGGTGCAGTTCGACTTTGGGCAGGGAGGACCAATCACGCATCCCGGCATTCAAACAGGTTAGGAGTTAGCGGGTGAAGAACAACTGCAATTCGATCAGACCGTGGTCTTCCACCGACAAGACGATGACGGCCGAGGGGGCCTCCACGTCATAGTCGGCGAAGACGATGTCGACGGACCCGACCACCACGACGACTTCGTCGACCAGTCGCGCCTCGAGAGGGATTTCGATGGTGTTGGTGATGCCGTGAACGGTCAACTCGCCCTTTGCCACGACCGACGCCGACTCTCCATCGGCCGGAATCGCCCTGAAGTCGACCGGTTCCGTCAGGACAAAGGTTCCGGTGGGGAACTGGCTGGTGTCGAGCGCTCCCCGGATCTTGCTGTCGCGCCGGCTGTCGTTGCTGACGATGGCCGTGAAGTCGGCAACAAAACTACCGCTGACGAGAGTCGTGCCTTCGATCTCGATAGAACCACTCACCTCGGGTGTGCGGCCCACTGCTTCAGTGGCTCCGATCGATGCCAGTTCTTCGGCCACCCGGAACCCAACGAAGGAACTCGTCGCCTCCTCGAAGGAAAATGAGCCTATGGACGTGTCCACCGTCCAGGTGCCGTCGATCCCGGCTCCTTCGCCGGAGTCGGCGATTTCACCCGAGTCCGGAGGCAGATCTTCCGACGGTGCGGTGGTCGATATCACTGCCGCGGCCGACTCCAGATCAACGGCGTCCGGTTCGTCTCCGGACAAGAAGAAATACAACCCGCCCCCGACCGCCAGCACCAATACGGCGACTGCCGCCAGTACAGCGCCGCGGGCGGCGCCTCTCTCACCCCGGATTGGTTCCCTCATTGTGATCTCCCTCTGATTTGTTGGCGGATCCCTGCACCACAAGGTGTGAATGATATGGGGAAGCCGCCGATACCTGTGACAGTACGAAGGAATGCCGGGTTTGGGTTCTCAGGGGCGGGTACAGGCGGCCACAAATTCTGCCACCGCCGCCAGAGTACGGCGGGTCGCCTCGTGATTCGGCAGAAGTGCCGGCCAGACATGGAACATGTCTTCTTCGACCCGGAGAGTCGCGTCGGCTCCATCCGCCGTTGCCTTGTCGACGAGCCTGCGGGCATCGTCGAGGATCATCTCCCTGCCGCCCGCGAATACCAGCATTGGGGAGAGCCCCCCGTAGGCGCCGTACATGGGCGACGCTTCCGGATGCCGAGGATCGGCGTCACCCAAATAGAACGTATTGGCCATGATCGGACCGAGAGGTAGGTAGTCCGTCGCAGCGTTCTTCCTGATAGACGGAGCGGTGTGCTCCAGGTCGGTGTACGGCGAGAACAGGACCACCCCGGCCGGTTGTGGCCGGCCGTGGTCGCGGAGGCGCTGAAGGAGGGCGCAAGTCAGGCCACCTCCGGCCGAGTCCCCGGCGACGATTAGTCGATGCGGCTCAATACCTGTTTCGAGCAATCCGACATAGGCCGCTTCCGCATCGTCTACCGCTGCCGGGAATTTGTGCTGGGGGGCCAGCCGATAGTCGGGGACAAAGGCAGTTGCCCTGGTGATCCAGGTAAGGCGAGCAATGAATCGGCGGTGCGTGGCCGGGCTGCCGGCCAGATACCCGCCCCCGTGCAGGTAGAGGATGGTGGGGTCGTCCTGACGAGCGTGAAGACGCCTGATCCACTCCCCCGGTATTTCACCCATCTCGGCCGGTTCAACCCTCATCACCTGCCGCAGCGAGCGCGGCAGCTGCGGATCAAGGCTGGCCTCGAGGGCCCGTCGATGCGAACGATCACCTCCGCTGGCCGAAGCGACCAAAAAGGCCCGTATCGCCACCATCCGCAGTTCGACTGACCAGGCCCAGGAAGCCACCAACGGACCCCGGGTGAGCCGGTGAAGTGCTTGCCGCAGTACGGCAGGCAAGACGGCTGCCAGCAGCTTCAGGACGTAGCGATATCTGCTCACGTTCCCACGGTAGAGGCCTTCTCGCGTCGGAGCGAAACCGCAGGCTTAGGGTGCCCTTAACTCCCAGGAGAGGTGCCGACAACGTTAGCCCCGTCACTCTGGGGTCCTACTTCAGAAGAAGGGACCACTCGTGAGACGTTTTCTGGCAGTTGCCACCCTACTGTTGGCGGCAATCGGTGTATTTGCCCTCAGCGAAAGCGCTTCGGCCTCCAACCCCATCCTCGACGACTTCACCCAGGCATATCCGGCTACCGCCGGGACTCGGCTCGACAGTTGCTCAACGTGTCACACGAGTACTCCTGCTCTCAATTCGTACGGGTCGGTCCTCCGATCAAGCAATTTCAATTTCAACGGCATCGCGGGTCTCGATTCGGATGGCGATGGTTTCACGAACGCCCAGGAGATCCAAGCACTGACCAACCCCGGAGATGCGTCGGACCGTCCGACGACGACCACCACCACGAGCTCCACGAGTACGACCAGTACCACGAGCACCACGAGTACCACGTCCGCGAACCCGACCAGCAGCACCAGCACTACGGCGCCTCCCACCCCGATGGCATCGGCATCCCCAACCGGGGCGATGGCCTTCGATGCCGGACCGGCCGGAACCGTGTGGCTGGCCGTTGCCGATGGTCGACTCGCGGTAGTCGACGTGGAAACCACCTGGCGCTACTCCGTCGAAGACGAGAGTGACGATGACGGGGACTCCGAAATTGAGATCAAATTCCGCTCTGAAGAAACGGAAGTCGAATTTGAAGCCGAACTCGAAGACGGTGCGATCAAAACCAAGATCGAGGTCGAAACTGACGGTGATGACGATGACACCGACGATGACCACCGCTCCAAAAACGATCACGATGACGACGAGGATGACGAGGACGATCACGCCCGTCACGACGACGACGATGACGATGATCACGACGACGACGACTGAGTGAGCCATCCAACAAAAGCGGGGGTCGTAAGACCCCCGCTTTTTGCGTTGAGACCACCCTCTGCGTCGCCGCGGGTTCAGCCCCTGCTCCGCTCGCCGGCCCTGCGCCCGTCCCCGATCTGGGGGTTAACCCCCCAGTTCGCCTTGCGGTGACCCACCGCAAATAGGGGTGGTGGGCCGGCTGTTGCCGGCACTCGGGTGGCCGTACCTTGTCAACACTGTCGAGAAAGGTACGTAATGCCCAACAAACGCAGTTTTGCCGGTCGGCTGGCCCGAGCAGCCGCCGCCCACCCCTGGCGGTTCATCACGGTCTGGCTGATGGTCCTCATCGTCGCCGGCTATTTCGCCATGGGGATCGGCGAGGTCCTCACGGATCAGGGCGATCTGGCCGTCGCCACCGAGTCATCACAGGCCGACGATCTGATCGCTGAACACTTCAACCAGGAAGCCGATCCGGCCCGCGAAATTCGTTGTGGTCGAATCGGAAACGTTCACCACTGATGATCCTGTTTTTGCGGAGACCGTTGACAAATTGATCGGCGACTTGCGGGCCGCAGAGACCGTCGGGTCAGCGGTGTCGTATCGGGACGGCATCCCGGCGATGACATCGGAAGACGGGCACACGGCGTTGATCGCGGTGGCCCTGGCCGGTGATCCGGGAGACGCCATGGCCGAGTCAGAGCCTGTGATCGCGCTGGTGGAAGAAGCCGATGCCGCATCTGCTCTCCGGGTGACCGCCTTCGGGGAAGGAAGCGTCAATGTTGAGTTTGAACGGATCTCAGAAGAGACTCTGATCAAGGGCGAAACTTATGGGCTTTCAATTGCCCTGGTGATCCTCTTTCTCGTGTTCGGTTCGTTGGTAGCCGCGGGGATTCCGTTGGTGTTGGCGATCGTGTCCATCGTCGTTGCGGCCGGACTCACAGCGATCATCGGCCAAGCCTTTGACCTGTCCTTCTTCGTCATCAACATGATCACCATGATCGGGTTGGCAGTCGGCATCGACTACACCCTGTTCATCGTCCAACGGTTCCGTGAGGAACGCGCCAAGGGTCACCCGGTCCGCGAGGCTGTCGTTAGAGCGGGAGACTCCGCGACCCGAGCGGTCTTCTTCTCCGGCTTGACGGTGGTGATCGCCCTCGCCGGACTGCTGTACATGCCGGAAACCGTCATGCGCAGCATGGGCGTGGGCGCCATCCTGGCCGTCTTCGCCGCTTTGCTGGCTGCTCTCACCCTGCTGCCGGCCGTGCTCGGCTTGCTGGGTGACAAGGTCAACCGTCTGCGAGTGCCTTTCACTTCTCGCTCCCACTACACCGAAGGCGGAGGCCGCTTCTGGCACTGGGTGACCCGCGTCGTCACCGCCCGTCCTCTGGTCAGCGTGGTCTTGGCAGGCGGATTGCTGCTGGCGCTGGCAGCTCCGTACCTCAACATTTCCACCGGGAGCAACTTCATCGGATCACTGCCGGAAGATAGCAATTCGCTGCACGCCTTCGAGGTCGTCACCGAGCAATTCGACGCCGGTGCCTTCACCACCCCCATCGTGGTGTCTGCGACCGACGTCGGTCTGTCATCCATTCAGGACGGCATCGGCGAAGTGACCGATTACCTCACAACCAATCCCACCTTCGGAGAAACCACTGTTGAATTCAGTCAGGACGGCAGCTTGGCGGTCATCGAAGCCGTCACCAAACTCGATCCGGCCTCGGATGCGGCCACCGTCGAGCTGGAGACGCTGCGCCACAGCGTGATCCCTGCCGCCTTTGCCGGCACGCCGGCCGAGGTGCTGGTGACCGGAGTGGCCGCCCAGAGTGCCGACTACGTGGACGTGCTCAACGACCGCACTCCGATCATCTTCGCGTTCGTGCTGGGTCTCAGCTTCCTCTTGCTCATGATTGTGTTTCGTTCGATCGTTGTGCCGCTCAAGGCGATCATTCTCAACCTGCTCTCGGTGGGGGCTGCTTACGGACTGCTGGTTCTGGTGTTCCAAGAGGGAATCGGGGCTGACCTGCTCGGCTTCCAAACTTCCAACGTGATCGAAGCCTGGGTGCCGCTGTTCTTGTTCGCCGTGCTGTTCGGGTTGTCGATGGATTACCACATCTTCCTTTTGACTCGCATCAAGGAGCGCTACGACGTGACCGGCGACAACCGCGGTTCAGTCGCCTACGGTCTCGGCTCAACTGGAGGGATCATCACCGGCGCCGCGCTGATCATGGTGGCGGTGTTTGGCGGATTCGCGGCCGGCGACCTGGTCATGTTCCAGCAGATGGGCTTTGGCCTGGGCATCGCAGTGATTCTGGATGCGACCATCGTCCGCTCCGTATTGGTGCCCGCTTCGATGGCGCTGCTCGGCGAGCGCAACTGGTATCTCCCCCGCTGGTTGCGGTGGCTGCCCAAGATCCACATCGAAGGGCGCTTGGACGAGGCCCCGGTGACCGAGCTGGAGCCGGTGATCGCCCGCCCGGCGGCGTAGTCCGGCCTCGCCAACCCAACCGGAGAGCCCTCCTCGACGGGGGGCTCCCTGCCGTCGAGATGCGCCGATGCCAATGCAGTAGGGTCGGGTCTCATGCCCCATCAAGATGTCGAAAAACGGCTCCAGCATCTGATCGACCGCCAAATAGCCAAGGGACGGGTCCACAACATCGTCGTGGGAGTCCAGTCAACGGACGGCTGCATTGATGCGGCAGCTGCTGCCGGCCATGCTGACCCCGCCGGGCTCACGGCGATGACCCCCGGCACGCCTTTCTACCTGGCGAGCATCACCAAGATGTTTACGGCCACCGTGATCATGACGCTGGCCCGGTTCGGGCAAATTAACCTCGACTCTCCCATCTCCGTCTACCTGAGCGCCAAGCTGGTCAAGGACATCCATATCACCGATGGCACCAACCACAGCGATCGAATCACGGTGGCGCGGCTCCTTGACCAGACGAGTGGGCTGGCCGACTATTTCGGAGGCAAGACCAAGAGCGGCAAGAGCCTGGAGGAAGAACTCAAGGAAGGTCGCGACCGGGCGCTGAGTATCGAGACCATCATGGATATCGTCCGGGGACTCCGCCCGGAGTTTGCCCCCGGAGCCGGTGGCGGGCGCCGCGGTACGACAGCGACACCAACTACGCCTTGCTGGGAGCGATCATCGAATCGGTCACCGACCAGTCGGTGGCCGACAACTTCCACAACTTGATCTTTGCGCCGCTCGAGCTGGCCAGCACCTACGTCTTTGACCATTCGAAGGTGCAGCGACCGCCGGCCGCGATGTACTTCAAGACCCGGCCCGTCGAGATTCCGTTGGCCATGTCGTCGTTTGCGCCGGATGGGGGCGTGGTCTCGACCCTGGCCGAGAGCCTGCGTTTCCTACGGGGTTTCTTCGGCGGAGAACTCCTGACCGACGATCAACTCGGGTACATGATGCGGCAGTGGAACCGAGTTTTCTTTCCCATCCAGTACGGCAGCGGTCTGATGCGTTACAAGCTGCCGCGTTGGATGTCTCCCTTCGTGACCCCGCCGGAACTGATCGGACACTCCGGGTCGACGGGCTCGTTTGCCTTCCACGACCCGGGGCGGGGCGTCTACCTGGCCGGCACGGTCAATCAGATGGACAACCCCGGCAGACCATTCCGTCTCATGACCCAAACGATCAATATCTTGGACTGACCGGGAGACAGAACTCCGATATCAGCCGGACGCCAACCAGCCGCGCGCCAGCCCAAGAGATTCGTCGATGCTCATCGCCCGACCTTTTGCGATCAGCCGTTCCGCTTCTGCTTCACCTACCGCTCGATGAAGCGTGTCTCGGACTGCCTGCAGGTCGGGGTCCCGTACCTTGGAGTAATCGGCGGGCAGCTCCGCGGCCAGGGCGGCTCCCAGCGTGATTCCTGCCCGGTCGAAGCTCTCCGCGGCGAGAAACAGCTCGACTGCGGCGTCCAGGGTACGAGGCTTGGCTATGTCCTGCATGGGTAGAACCGGCATGCGGTCGATGACGGCAACCAGCCGAGCCCTCGCTGAATCCATGTAGCCGAGGGGGGTTTCGCACCTCGCCAGAGCTCGATTGGCCCCGGCCCAGCAATTCACATCGCCGACGTCCTCTAATCGATGCGCTCCCATGTTGAGGTGCTCAATCGCTTCGGCGAACTCGCCTTCGTGGCGGAGCAAGATCCCCATGTAGTAGAGGGAATGGCCATACCAGTTAGGAGAATCGATTTCGGAGAAGATCTCACAGGCCCGACGAACATTGGCCAGCACCCATTCGTCTTCTTCCCGATCTCCTTCTCCGTACAAACCGGCACTGTCGGCCAGCGTGGCCGCGAGCAAAGCCTGGTCACCGTACTTCTCGAACACCTCGATGGCGGTGTGGAGATGTTCACGGAGCCGGGTGTCCTCCGCAGGCAAATAGGCGGCCAACAAGAGATTCAGGACGCCTCGTTCCCAAACTGGATCCGACCAGGAGGGTTCGGGATGAGCCTCGAGTAGTCGCCGGCCTTCCAGCAGATGCTCGAGATACTCGGGATCCGTCGTGGCATGGCGGATACACGTGCCGAGCGCCAGCTCCATCTGACCTAACGCGTAGGGATCGTTCATGGTTTGGGCAACGGCCAGCCCGGCCCGGGCATAGTCGATACCCTCCGGTCTGGTGAGCTCGGCGCCGAATCTGGCGATTGTATGCCAAACCTTCACCAACCGGTTCGGATCGGTTCCGTCCGGCGCCCCCTCCAGACCGGCGAGGCCGATATCGATACCCTCCATCTGCATGCCCTTTTGCATCCAATACCTGGAGAGGTTGAAAGCCATTTCCAGGTATTCCTCGAAACCGTTCGTCTCGAGCAGAGTGGCAAAGGCCGCGGCGGATATTGTCATAGTCCTCGTCGAGCCTTCTGATCCACCGATTCTGATCGGGTCCGTTGAGGAAAGGGCTCGCCCCGCCGGCCAGCTCGCCGTAGTAGGTGGCGTGCGCCTTCCGGATCATTTCCGACTCGCCGGAATCACTCAGCCGCTCCTGGGCGTACTGGCGGACCGGCTCCAACAACCGGTACCGGGTCCCTCCTTCGGCCTCGTGGGCCGGGATGACCAGTGACTTGTCGATCAGAGAGTCGATGTGATCGAGGACCTCCCAATCTTCGACCTCACCACCGGCGCAGACCGCGTCGGCCGCCGGCAGATCGAACCCGCCGGTGAAGACCGAGAGCCGGCGGAACATCGCCTGTTCCGGAGGCTTGAGCAGGTCGTAGGACCAGTCAATGGTGGCGTGGAGGGTGCGTTGGCGGGGCAACGCCGTCTTGGCAGATCCGGAGAGAATCCGAAACGAATCGTCGAGACGATCGGCCAGATCGGCCGTCGACATGCTCCGCAACCGGGCGGCGGCGAGTTCCAGTCCGAGCGGAATCCCGTCGATGCGCGTGCAGATGCGCCCGATATCGACCAGTTCCTCATCGTCCGGATCGAAGTTGGGTCGAACCATCCGAGCTCGATCCAAGAACAGCAGCGCCGCCTCCGACTCCCGCAGTTGGTGCGACGAATCCGGCAGACCCAGCGATGGGACCCGTAGCAAGGCTTCTCCGGAAATACCCAAGGATTCTCGCGAGGTAGCAACAATCCGGAGCTTGGGACAGGAGTCCAGCAGGAACTTAACGGCCGCCGCGGCGCCGTCGAGCAGGTGTTCGCAGTTGTCGATGACGACCAGCAGTTCGCGCGACCACAAATAGCGACTGACGACATCCTCGATGGTGGCGCCCTCCCCCGGCCGCAGTCCCCAAATCTCCCCGATGGTCGTCATGATGTAGGCGGGGTTGGTAACCGGTGCCAGCTCAACCAGCCACGCTCCGTCGGGCAGATCTTCGGCAAAGGTTTGGGCGGCTTCCACGGCCAACCGCGTCTTCCCGGTGCCGCCCACGCCGGTCAGGGCGACCAGACGGTTATCCGCTACCAACCTGTTCAATTCAGCAAGCTGATCAGCCCGACCGACGAATGAGGTGAGGTAGTCGGGCAGGTTGTGGCGGCGGATATCAACCGTTCGGATCCGCGCTGTCGACGACCGGAAGGTCGGGGTGGCGGATCTCGAAAACGTGCTCGGGCTCTTCGAGATCCTTCAGATGATGGGCGCCGAGATCGTTGAACGAAACGACATCGTCGAGCTCTGCCTTTTCGGCGGTGACCGAAGACAACAGGATCTGGCCCCCGTGTCCGGCCGACATGATCCGGGCCGCCCGGTTCAGTACCGGTCCGAAATAGTCCCCGTCGCGCTCTTGAGCCTCCCCCGTGTGTAGTCCCATCCTGACTTTGATCTGAGGACCCGACCAAGAGGCACTCAGCAACCGCAGTTGGATGTTGACCGCCGCCGTGAGTGCCTCGTCAACAGACCCGAAAGCGACTGCGAACGCGTCCCCCGCGGTCGAGAACACGTGTCCCCGTTGTTCTGCCACGGCGTTGCGCATGATCTGATCATGGAGGGTGAGGCTCTCCCCCATTTCGTCGGCGCCAGCCTCCCAGAGCCGCGTCGAACCTTCGACGTCGGTAAAGAGGAACGAGACAATTCCGGACGGGATAGCGGCAACCACGGCGGGCAGCCTAGCGCCGGCGGGCCCGTTAGGGCCTCGCCCAAGGGGTTTCTGTCTTCAGTGTCTACGGCGTCTTCGCCGCCAGCCCGGTGAGCGAACCCTCCTCAAGGAGGTTTGACAGGTCTTCAACGACCTGGCTGGTGAATTCCGCCACACCGGCCCCATTGAGATGGAGGATGTCGGCAAACATGTCCGCCGAAGTGATCGTCTCGTCCGGGCGGAGAACCGGTACATAAGCCGTTGCCCGGCCAGAGGGTTTTCTGTCACACCGGGGTCGTAGGGTTTGAATTCACTTCCCCAGGCGATGAAAGGGGAAGTTGTGGACAGGGAGCGGTTTGACGACCAACCGGCCGGCGAACGTTCGGACGTTGTCTTGCAGCTACACGCCGCGAGTGTGCCATTCGTCGCACTTTGGTTGAGGTGATCGCCGCTCACGACCGCGCGGAGTCCTGGAAGGAAGACGGGGCAACGTCGATGGCGGCTTGGTTGGCCGCTCAGTTGGGGGTCGGCCACGGCACGGCTGCGCAGCTCGTCTCAGTCGGTGAGAGTCTCGAGACGCTTCCCACCATTGCGGACGCCTTTGGTGAAGGCCGGTTGTCCTGGGACAAGGTTCGTTCGTTGACCCGTTTCGCCGGACCCGACGACGAGGCCGCCCTGGCCGATGAGGCTCAGGGGCTTTCCGCGTCTCAGGTTCACACTCTCGCTCGCCGTCTGCGGGCACCAGAAGGATCCGAAAAGGATCGCACCAAACGGTCACTCCGCAAGTGGTGGGACCAGGACCGCCAATGGCTCAACCTTCACGGCCGCATCCCGGGCGCTGAAGGCGCCGCGGTCGAAAAGGCACTCGACCGGGTCGCCAACCAAGTACCCCAAAACGCCGAACACCAGGTGTTCGAGGATCCGGACGTGCGCCTGGCCGACGCCTTGGTCGAGATCGCCTCGATCGCGTTGGCCACCGATCCCGACCCGGATCGGGCCAACGTGGTTGTCCATGTCGACGTCGAAACGCTCACCACCGGCGACGGAGTCGGCGAGATCGAAACCGGCCCAACGATCAGCGCCGATACTGCCCGCCGCCTCTCCTGTGACTCCCGGCTGCAAACCGTCTTGGACGGAACGAACGGTCTCCCGGTCGGTATTGGCCGCACCAGCCGGACGATTCCAGCTTGGCTCAACCGCCAGATCCGAAATCGTGATCGAGGATGCCGCTTTCCCGTTGCGAACGCACCCGCTGGACCCAAGCTCATCATTTGGTTCATTGGTCCCAGGGTGGCCCGACCGACCTCGACAACCTCGCCACCCTGTGCGGCTACCACCACCGCCTGGTCCACGAGTCAGGATGGACAATCGAAGGGAGCCCTAACGGGGATCTGGTCTTCATCAGACCCGACGGTCAGGCCTACCAACCCCGACCCCAACCGCTGCGACGAGAAGTTCGCGAGAGAGTGGTCGATCCGTTGTTGAAGCCAGTGTTGGCAGATAGCTGGTGAGGTCAACCCAGATCTTCCAGCGTCCACACCAGCCAGGAGCCGGCTTCTTTCGACCAGGCAAGGACCAATCGCCACTCTGATTCCTCGAGGACTCGATCAGCACGGGTCGTCGTAACCAAACCCTGCATTGCGGCAAAACCTTCAGCCAGCGGCTCGATTCGGGGATCCGACATGACGAAGGTATGGGGTGGTCCTTCCGGGGGAATCTTCACGACATTCTCTTCCAGAAGGGGGCGTTGAGGGCTGAGCGGGTGGAAATGGCCATCCAGATCCATCAAATCACCCGACCCGACAAACCTGCCCCAGGCGCCGAGGACGGCTTCCCCAGCCAACTGCACATGGTCGGACGAGAACCTGGAAACGGGCGCCGAGCTCGTTTCCAGAGGGGCGGGGGTCACAGCAACGGTCGAAGAGCTCGACGTCGGACTGGTTGCCGTCGGCGCCTCAGACAGGATCTGCTCATCCGCATCCCCACCAATTAGTGAGATCACGAGGGCCGTCACTAGGGCGACGGCAATCAGGCCTCCGGCGATCAGCCGGGTGGGTGATCGTGATTCAACCCTCAACACAGTCGCCTCACCGAGAAGCAATTCTGGCGGTTGAAGAGGCGCCAACTTCAATCGCCGACGTATCCACGTCCGGGTCCAGTCCCGTGAATATTTTGAGCAGGGTGAGGTTGACTTCACGGCGCATCGTGACCGAAACGGCGTCTAGATCAACGACGATTTCCGCCTCGGGACCCGGACAGATGCCGACGCCGCCGTTCGCCTGCAGGTAGCTGCATGCTCTCCCCAGTGCCTGATCTGGTTGCAGCCGAACGATGGGCGGGTCACTTCGGAGCGCCTCCGTGTCGACCGCGCCGGCCGCGGATATCGCGGCACCGTCAACAACGCCCGCTACCTCCCGGTGTTCCGCCACCAGGTGCCACAGGTCAACAGATAGCGCCCCGACGGCAACGACGAGAATCAACAACATGAGCATGAAGGTGACGCTGGTGAAGCCATCGTCGTGTTCCAAACGGGCAAACAGGTTCACGGGAAGCTCCGGAAATCGTCGACGTGCTCTACATGCGTTGTGTGCCACCAGACCTCAGCTACTGATCCGACGCCCGGGATCGTCAGAGCTGGAACTCGAACCCTCACTTCGACAACGACGTCGGCCCCCCGGCCGAAGACAGCGCCATCGGGTTCCGTCCGAATCGATACGAGATCCCAGTCCTCGGCGGTCAAGCCGTAGTTGGCGACTATGGCTTCGGCCACGGTACTTGCCGCGAAGCCGCCGGTTTCCCAATCGGCGGCCAAAACGACGCTCCGCGCGGCTTCCTGACTGATCTCTCGCCCCATCGTCTGGCGCGCAAGCCAGGGTGCGATGGACCCCACAATCATCACCATCGGCAGCACGATCAACCCCAACGCCACCACCCACTCGGCGGCCGCGAAGCCGCTCTCGGAAGAGGAGACAGAGACCTTCATGGCGCCTCGGAGAAAGTTTCCAGAACCGCGCGTCCTTCCACCGTGAAACTCAGGTCGGGGAGTCCGCCGATCCACCATCGTGAGGCTCCAACGGCCGTCGCCACCATTTCCGGGCCGGATACCGCACAATCAACGTCGATTCCTTCGCCAAGCTGGCCGCGCAGAAGCCCGGACTCATCACCGCGGAGAATCGAGTCCGCCAACAGCTCACAATCAGCCTCCGAGTGGCCAGCGGCCGCGCCGTGCCGGGCGCCCTCGTCGGTTGCCACTCTCACCGCTCCGAGTTGATATTGCATGGCCACCAGATTCACCACCGCGGCAAACACCACCATCGTGAAGAAGGCCATGACGGCGAACTGAAGGGAGGTGAACCCCGATTCGTCCTCACCGGGCATGAAGGTCATCACCGCTCAACCGCTGGCGGGTATCCCGAATTGGTCGCGAAGCCAGTTGATCACGTCAACGCCGAGTACCTGAAGAACCGCCAGAATGGCTGCCAGAACGATGATTCCGACTGCGGCGATCGCTATGGCCTCGGCGGTCTGGAATCCGTCTTCGCCCTCCTTCACCCTCACCAATGCGTTGCAGACCCGCATGCTCAGGTTCCTCACTTTGACTGCCATCCCAACCCCTTTCTCCATTTCTCCGTCTCGATTTGATGCTGCTTTCGGTTTCAGCCGCCCAATCCTCTGAACACAATCCACGGAAGCGGCGCTCCAACAAAGAGGATCATGATTGGCGCCATGAGCCCCACGATCGGGATCAACATGGCCGCCCTTCGCTTCGTGGCCAGCCTTCGCAGGGCTTCGCGGCGATCCTCACGGATTTCTTCGCTCATGGCCAGTAGTGCTTCCGCCAGATCGGACCCTCGCTCCTCCGAACTGGACAGGAGCTGGTACATGCGGGCGGCGTGGGGTTCCGGAGTCAGATCCGCCAGGCGCCAGAAGGCCTTCGAGGCGGGCATGCCTCCCTGAATCAAGCGCATTCCCTCTCGAAGCTCATCGATCACGGCGCCCCGTCCACGATTGACGATCTGCCGAACGGCGGATATGACTCCGCCCCCAATACGGACCCGGAGCGCCAACTGCTGATTGATGGTGTAGAGCTCTATCTCCATCCGAGTCCTGCGAACCTCAATCGCCCGGTCGATCCGACTCCGCCAGAAAGCGGCGCCGCCGACAAACCCGGTCACTGCCAGGATTAGAACCATCAGCGTGGGTCGGGCAAGCAGCAATCCCATTGCCCCGGCTCCCACGGCTCCGGCGACGGCCGTAGCGAACTGCCGCATTCGATACTCCTGAACCCGTTGAGACTCACGGGTGCCGGTGAACAACCCTGCTTGGCGGATTTTGACAGCCAATTGCTCCTCCGAGGTCGCCTCGACGAATCGACCGACCCTACGAGAGACCTCGGAGAGCAGGGGACCCACAAGCCGGCCAAGTGCCGTTCTGCTGATGGTCCCTTCGCCGGTTCCCCAACGCAGCAGGGACATGCTGCTACCCAAAGCGCTGCGGGAGACTGTCGTATATTGACGCAACCTACCGCTCAACCGAACTGTGGGACGCATCAAGACACTGACCCCCGCCGCCACGGCGAATCCGGTGAACGCAGCCGCGGCCAAGACCCGTACCATGTCGCTCATGACAGGGCTCCCGCGTTGGTTGCTCCGGCCGCCGAAGAACCAAGGACGCGAGGTTCAATGGTGTCACGACTCAAACGAGCGACCAACCAAGCCCCAAACACGCTGATCAGCGCACCCGCCACGACCACAATCACTCCCGCCGCAGACGCATAGAAGTCTCGAAATGGACCCGGTCTCGATGTCAACAGCAGGAGCACCAACCACGGAACCACGAACACTATGCGGCCGTTGATCCGCTGCTCGAGAGCGTTGGTGCGGATCTCCTCGACAGTTCGAAGGTCTCGAGTGGTCGCATCAGACAAGTCGGTGAGTACCTCCGGGACTATCGATCCGCCTCGCTCGTAGGCGACCAGCAGGATTTCAATCACTCGATCTGAAGTGGGATCGGCCAGCTCCTCTCTGATCAGAGCCAGCGAAGCATCAACACCGAGGGTTCTCGACAGAGCAGGAAATCGGGAGAAGGCAATACGCAGGGGCATCGGCCCTGTGCGGGCAAGTTCCTCCAGGGCGGTGGCCAAGCTCATTCCCGTTCTCAGAGACGCCACGATGTGCCGAAGCCCGTCCGGCCAAGCCTCGTGAACCTCGCTCAACCTGCGGATCCGCCTTCGCGCGAAGTACCAGCGAGGCAGCACACCCATCGCCAGTGCAGGGGGCAACGAGACCCAGGGGACACCGGTGAGGGCCATACCGACCAGAAAGGCGAACACCCCCAGCAGAAGCGACCATAGTAAGAACTGGTTGGGGGACAGTTGCGCGCCCGCCTGCATCAACCAGACCTGTCGGTCACTGATTCCAGAGGTCCCCTTATCGATTCGCCACCGCAACTTGGGGGCGAACCCGGTTATGTATCCGACTGCCAGATAGACGAAGGTTCCGGCCAAGAGCGCAGCTAGCAGCCTCACAGTGGGGTCGTCCGCCCTTCGCAGATTGAATGGAGGGTGTGGCCACTACCCGCCAGGACCCGATCGATGAGATCGACGGTCGCCGACGGGGGAAGTAGGCCGGTCCAGCGCAGCGGAGCCCCCAGCACTTCCCGTCTGAAGATGTGGTCTGTGGTGAAATCATCTCCTGTGAGGGAAGGCGCCACTGCCAGGATCTCGAGGATCTGCCGCCTGATACCGTCGCGGCCTCTCGTAATCGGATCCCGATCCAGATGGACTACAAAGTCGATGGTGTTGGCAAAGACCTTGCGCACCACCGGTTCGGTCACATTCTCGCCCGCCATCAACGCGGTATTCACGATCGCGTTGAGCGCCTCACGGGCCGAGTTGGCGTGTACCGTGCAAGAGAAGCCACAACCTGCGTTTGAAGCTCTCGTCAGCTCAAATGCTTCCGCGCCCCGGACCTCACCGACCACGATCCGGTCGGCCCGCATCGCCAATACGGCCTTCACCAGAGTACGCACCGAAACCTCGCCACTCCCGTCAAGTCCAGGGGCGCGAGCTTCGTAGTAAGAGCTGTGCGGACTCAACGGCACATGGAGTTCGCGTACCTCTTCGATACACCGAACGCAATGGGTCGGGGGTGCTGCCGCCATCAGGGCCGAAAGCACAGATGTCTTGCCGGCACCGGGTTGCCCGGATACCAGGACGGATGCCCCGGTTTGGGCAACCGCCCACAGGAACCCAGCGGCGGCCGGCGATAGAGAACCCAGCTCAACCAAATGCGCCAGGGTCTCCTTGCGCATGGTGTACTTGCGGATAGTGGCGGATACATGGTCGGCAATCGGCCTGATCACTGCGGTGAGGCGCGCCGTGTCGTCCAACACTCGTGCCTGGACGATCGGATTGGCAGTGTCGATGTGACGATCCGTGTCGGCCAAGAGCCGATTGATCGTCTGGCGGTTCTCCTGAGCCGTAGTGGGCATAGTCAATACCTGCAATCGGCCTGAACCGTCGATGTAGGTGACATTGGGCCCTTCGATGAAGATCTCTTCGACGGTTGGGTCCTCGAGCAGTTGACTCAACGCTCCGTATCCAGAGATGGACCGGACTACTCGCCGAATCATCTCGCCCGTGTCACGAAGCGCCGGAGCGTTGCCCGAGTGGGCTTGAGACTGGTAGTCGGCAACGATCCCGGTCACCAGCTGCCAGACGGCCCGCTCGTCTTCACGCGGATCGAGCTTCTCATGCTCCAGACCCACGAGGGCCTGGGTTCTGATGCTTTCGTAGGCGCTGGTCGCGGACTCGACTGTCATCGAGTCCTCCGGTGTTTGCGTGTTGCCCGAGGCGATGGCGCCGCCGTCATTGCAAGAGTCTCCATCCCCTTGAGAAACGGTCCCCGGCCCGGGAGCACACCCTGCCAAGTTGCATGTGCAAGGCCTTTGTCATGCGGTACGAACAGAACTGACCTGGGCTGGTACACGTGTCGCAACTCAGCGTCGACCTCCGCCGCCTTGAACGTCCCACCGTTGAATGCGTTGAACACGACAAAGAGGGGTGTCGCCTCGATCAGAGATTGCGCTTCCGCTATCCAGTCGAGCACTCGGGCTACTCCAACCGGTGTCGGGGCTGCCACCAGAACGACTACGTCGGCCAAAGCCAACATCGAACGGGTGACCCCGTAGCGGGCCGGACCGCCCACGGCCGGGAGATCCTCGAGCCTCGAGGAAACGTTGACGATGATGTACTCTCGCATCCGGGCCAATTCGAGAACTGTCTCCGAAACATCCACCGGCCTCAATTCGAACCAGTCCCTCCGATTCGCCAGACCTCCGAGCACCTCGAAACCGCCGGCCGGCATCTCTATCAGGGAGTTTTCAAGCGTGCCGGATCGATTGTGGATCATGTCTATTGCAGTCCGAAGGTTTGGATGGACTTCAAGATTGAGGCGCTGAGCTACGGAGGGGCCGACGTCATCGGCGTCGAGGAGAACCGTTCCTTGGCTCCGGGCTGCCAACACGGTTGACAGCCCGATGGCAACCTCTGTTGTCCCGACTCCCCCGGAAGCACCGGCTACGACAATCAACCGACCCCGATGCGGTCCACCCACCGGTCCGTCGAAGGGGTCCCGCCGGCCCATGTCGGGCTCCGCAAGATCGGCCACGAGAGCTGAGAATCCGTCGCCATTGTCTCCAAGCGAGCCTGCCGCGCACCGGGCCAAAGCCCGAAGAAATTCCGCCGGAGAAGCGTCTGCTTCAATCACATCGTCAACCTGCAGATCCAGGAGTCGCTGTTTGCCGCTTCCCTCGGCTTCATCCGGGTCAAATACGCCCACCACTGCAACAGATCGTCTTTGCAGATCGGCAACAAAACCGGCGGAGAGAAACGAGGTCGTGTCGTCGGCGACGAAGACGTCATAGCCTTCAGTCAAGGCGTCGTCGGCGGTCATTATCGAAGCCACGACCCGGCCTCCGCCGTGATCAATCACGTGTTGCTTGAGTACGCGTGCCCAGGAGCGCGGTGAGTGCGCCATCACGATTGCGGGTTCTCGATCTGGCACTGTTCACCCGTTGCCCGGATCGGGCAAATTCGGGTCTTCCTGCAGGGGATCGAAAAGACTCTGAGGATTCACCTCGGCCGCGCCGGTTGCCCGTACCAAGTCGATGCTTCCATCTCGCAACGCCGAAGCCAGACGCAAGCTCGACGTCCCGTCCACAGCCACAGTCACGCTGAAGCCGCCCCCAAACTGGCTATCCGCTCCTGCCACATCAAGGATCTCCACCCCGGTGGTTACGTACGAGGCTATGCCGTTTCGAACCACAATCACATCGATCAGGTCGCCGGGTTGTAGCGCTCCCGCGACCGCATGTCCCTGATCGATGGGGATGCTCATTGCCCTGAGTTCAGACGGGTCGGCATCGGTCCGGAAATCGCTCATTCGTACCGGGTCCCCGGCCGGAATCGTTCGTGTGACGACCCATCCTTCGGCGACCGCTTGCTCTACCTGCTGCGGACTGAGAAGCGTTCCGAGAGTTGCTCGATCAGTGACGCCGAAACTCGCGAATGCGAAGGCTTCGTCAGTGACGGCGGTGCCCGCTCGCAGCTCCTCAATGGCGGTCGCCACCTGGAATGTTTCATCGCGGCTACGCAGGAGGGAGAAGACCAGCAGAAACGCGGCCAATCCGGCCACGATCATGATCACATGCCCCAGGCTGAGCCTGCTCATCAAGCTGCGCTTGACCGTCGGCGTCCCGTCGACAGACCCCACACTACGTTGCGTGGTCGTCTCGATGATCCCAGCCATCGCCCCCATCCCCTTTAGCCACCCTAGCCAACCTTAGCTATTCTAAATGGTGTTGGGCGTCAGCGCCAGTGGACGGCGACTAGAAGCCCCCACTCACTGACAGCGGTCAGTTTTGTGGCGCAGTCATCGATTGACCACAGCCATCAGCCACATGAGGGGAATGATCCACTCCTGGCGCCCGGAATCCTCAACAACGAGGTGGTCTCGAGCTCGAATGGCCACCCTGCCAATCACAGTTTCTTTGGAGAACGGCGTGATGAATTCGCAGATCTCCTCGGTCTGTTCCAGTTCGGCCATCCGCGCAGCAAACGACTCAGGCCCCTGTGGCGATGCTCCTGCTCCGGGCGCGGCCGCCGGTTCGATGACCCGCAACACGATCGGCGCGCTGAGGTTCACATCGACGTTGGAATTGGCCCGCAGGGTAAGGAGATCAGTCCGAGTGTGCTGCACGTAGCCACGCAATCGGGACTCGCCGGCCCAGATCTCCACCCGGTCTCCCCGGCTCATGGCATCGTAGGCGAATTCGGAGAGACTGGCTGCGCGGCGAGCCTGCTTCATTGCCCAGTACTCGTCCTCCTCCGCGGCCAATCGGAACTCACCGCCGACTCGCTCGCGAAGCTCCCGGCTCACCTGTTCAAGTTCTTCGTTCTCTCCCGGCTCCAAGGTCTTTCCTCCATCTCTCAGATCAGGCTACCCGGCGATTTGGGCACAACTCCCCCACCGATGCGGTCTCAAGGCTCAAGGAACTTCGCATCTCGACCGAAATAGAGCATGGGAGGCCGTAGTACCTGGGACGGGCACGTAAACGTGACCGCCAGCGGGAGCTATAGCGTGAAAGAGAACAGGGCATGACCGGCCCGCTCGACCAGTCTCGGGCTTCCTCCCAGGGAGAACAACAGCCCGATCAACCTGCCCCGCAAACGCCAACCCCCGCCGCCAAAGCGGAGGCCAACGGGCAGGCCAAGGCACAGCCCAACCAAAAACCGCAACCTCCGGTTGGGTCGGATGCGCCCAACCGTTGGTTGACCACCGACCCTCCCGACGACATCGACGCCCTTCGCTCCTCCAGTTCGCTTGGTCACCGGACCGGCTCATCGCGTCGGCGCCGCAGTCGTTTCCGGATCGGGTTGGTGCCGATGGTGGTCACCATCGCCCTGCTGGCCGGCCTGGCCGTATGGCAACTTGGTTTGCTCGACTCCCTGTTCTCCCCAACACCTGACGTGCAAGCAGCACTCAACAACGCTGGCTTCGGCACAGTGACGGCGACAGTCAATGGCGAGACCGTCACTCTGACCGGTTCGGCCGAGTCGGAGATCATCGTCAACCAGGTGTCGGCAGTCGCCTTGAGCGTCGACGGCATCCGCCAGGTTGACAATCAAGTGACGGTCCCGACTACCGATGAAGTCGTGACCCTGGAGGACCAGATTCAGGCCGCCCTCCTCGCGGCCGGTTTTGGTGATCTCACCGTCCTGGTGAATGGAGACATGGCAACGGTCAGCGGAACCGTGGCCAACGAAGAGTCGCTCAGCGTTGCCGCCTTGGCCGTCCTGGCAGTGCCCGGAGTGGCCCAGTTGGACAACCGGCTAGAGATCGGGACCCTCACCGGCTCGGCCGACCTCATCTCGGCCCTGGCCGCCGCTTTGGCTGCCGATGAGTTCGCCTACACCTCTTTCGAAATTCAAAGCGGCTTGGCCGTGCTGATGGGAGCGGTGCCTACCGAAGAGGCACGCACCCAAGCGGTGGCGGCCGTGATGGCCATCGATGGCATCGACAAGCTCGACAACCGTCTCACCGTCGACGCGGACCTGCCGATCGGACCCGCCCTTCCCCCGGAACAACTCGAGGCGGCCGCCGCGACGGCTCTCTCCGGGGCCGGCATCGTGACCGTGAAGGCCACGGTCGATGGCCGCAGAGCGGTCCTGGACGGGACTGTGCCACTGGAAACCCTCGGCTCGGGCTTCTTCGCATTTGTTGACATGGCGGAAACGGCTGTTCTCTCGGTTGACGGGATCGATCAGGTTTCCAGCCGTCTGAAGTTGCGGGGTGACGGTGGCATCCTCCGCAGCGAGTTGCAGTCACTGCTGGCGGCGACTCCGGTGGAGTTCGCCCTGGGATCCTCTGACTTGAGCGAAGAAGGCCAGGTCGTGCTTGATCAGGTGGCGCTCATCATCCAATCGCAACCCGGCCTGCAGGTGATCATTGCCGGACACACCGACGCGGCCGGCAGCAGCGAAACCAACGAGGCGTTGGCCCGCCAGCGGGCCGGGGCTGTGCTCAACTATCTCCTGACCAGGGGCGTGCCGTCCTACCGTCTCGTGGCCCTCTCCTACGGCGAGCTATTCCCGGATCAGGAGGCCAGTGCCGAACAGAACCGTCGTATTGAATTCGAGGTCGGACCATGACCAAGCTTCGTCGTTCCCTACGCTCCGCCTTCCTGGTCCTGGTAACTCTGGCGCTGGTGACGACCGCGTGCACGACCGGCGGATCCGATGCACCCAACACAACCCTGCCACCGTCCTCAACGACATCCACCACGGGCGCCCTGGTGGTCAACACCACCGCCCCCATCCCCATCAAGACTGATGGCGTGACAGTGACCGACGACACCATCTACATCGGGCTTCTGGCCGACCTCACCGGCTACTTCTCCGGCACGGTGATTGACGTGCTCGATGCCCAGGTGGCTTTCTGGTCGAAAGTCAACGAAGAAGGCGGCATCGCCGGCCGTCAGGTCGAATTGCTCATTGAGAACACGGGCTACAGCCCGACCCTGCACGTCGAGAAGTACGCCGCATTGGCCGACCAGGTGGTCATGATCGCCCATTCGACGGGTTCGCCGCACACTCTGGCCATACTTCCCGATCTCGTGGCCAACAACCACCTGGCGGTCCCGGTGACCTGGTACTCGGGATGGTCCGATCCCACTCTCGGCGCCAACCTTCTCGAGACGGGGTCCAACTATTGCATGGAGGCAATGAACTCGATCAGCTGGCTGGCTGCCGATTTCGAGAAACGCACCGGAACCAAGCCGACCCTGGCCATTGCGACCGTCCCGGGCGACTATGGCCTCGATTCCTATGCCGGCGCCCTCTATGCCGCCGAGAACTTGGGCTTGCAGGTCGTCTACAACGGCGGCGGGGCGATCATCCCCGGCGCCGACCTCCTGCCCGTCGCCTCCGGCGTGTCTCAGAGCGGGGCCGACTTCACGTGGGTGGCGGCTGATCCCCTCACCATGACCACCGTGGTTGGGACAGCCCTGCAATTGGGCTACACGGGGCAATGGTCGGTCGCCATGCCCAGTTTTAGCGACCGCTTGCTGGGGACCGCCCTGGGCGAATACATCGCCGAGAACATGTACATGTCGGCCCTGATGGCGCCACTGGGCGCCGATGTCCAGGGCATGGATGAGGTTGTCTCCGTTCTCAGGGAGAAGTACCCGAACCGGTATCCGGCCGCCGGGATGGTCGAGGGTTATCTCGAGTTCTCCGTCGCCAAGAGGGTGCTTGAATACGCGGCCGAGCTGGGCGATCTGACTCCAGCCGGAGTGGTCGCCGCCGCCCAAGGAATCGGTTCGCTGAGCTACGGCGGCTTGTCCCCCTCGAACCTCTTCAGTGGTGATGCCAATGCGACGGTGACCAGAGCCACGGCGATCTACAAACCGGACAAGGAATTGTTCGACGCTCAAGGTGGATTGGGTGCCAGCCTCGGAAATGGTGGGATCTCGGCCATGGAGAAGATCACGGATTTCTTTGCCTCGGATCTGGCCGCCAACTACGACTTCCAGGGGCCGTGCTACGTGCTGGAAGGCTAAGGCCCCTTTTGCGGACCGTTGACGGCTGCCCGGCCCGGGTTCAAAAATGTATTCGCACCCTTGCATATTCGCGCAATCTGGTTAAGGTGGGCCGGTAACTGAATTGAGTTGTCGCTGAGCGGCAAATTCCGATTCAAGTTTTCCCATCGGTTTTCCCGATACCTGAAGTAGAGATGCCCGCCCACACCTACCAAACTCCCAGGTTGCGCTCCCTGGCCAGGCAGAGTTTGCCTGCGATCATTGAAGGCACCCTCGCCCCCTTGGCCATCTTCTACCTGGCGTTATGGGGCATCGGGATGTGGGGCGCTCTCATCGCCGCCTTGAGCTGGTCGTATCTCGCCATTGCTCGTCGGATTGTGCGGAAGGAGCGGATTCCCGGGATTGGTTCTCCTCAGTGCCGTAACCCTGACTTTCCGTACCGCCCTGGCCATGGCCACCGGCAGTGTCTTCATCTACTTCCTGCAACCCAGCCTGGGAACAGCCCTACTCGGTTTCGCCTTTCTGGCGTCGATGAGCACCAAGCAGCCACTTGTTCAGCGTTTGGCTCGGGACTTCCTCCCGTTCTCTCCCGACTTCTTCGCCAACCCCTTTGTGCGCCAGTTCTTCATGAGAATCTCGCTCCTCTGGGCCATGGCGATGCTCGGCAACGCCGCCGTTACCACATGGATGCTCTTTGAGCTGCCCGTCTCACTGTTCGTGGTCTCCAAGACAGCCGCCTCCGTGGTCATGACCGGCATCGCGATCGCCTATTCGATCATCTGGTTCCGCCGGTTGTTCTCGAGCTCCCCCGTCCCCGCCTAGGAACCAGACGGGCGCCGAAACACCGTAGTGGCCGTTGACTGATCCCGCGCCAGCACCACTATCTCATCGATGCTGACGTGGGGCGGACGGGACACCGCCCACGCAACACAATCGGCGATATCCGCCGCGGTCAAGGGCGTAAGTCCTTCGTACACACGGGAAGCTGCCCTCGAATCGCCCTCCAATCGGACAAGGCTGAATTCGGTCTCAACCATCCCCGGATCGATTTGTGTAACGCGGAGCGGTTGGCCAAGCATCTCTTTGCGGAGAACCTCGCGGAAGGCCCGGACGCCGAATTTGGCAGCGTTGTACCCGCTACCTCCGATATAGGTATCAGTCGAAGCTACCGAGCCGATCACCACCACATGCCCGTTCCCACTCGCCACCAGTTTGGGCAGCAGTTCCCGGGTCATGCGCATCGTGCCCATCACATTGACGTCATACATTCGCTGCCAACGCTCGTCGCTTGCTTCAGCGATCGAATCCACGCCCAACGCTCCGCCCGCGTTGTTGACCAGGACGTCACAGGTGTCCACGGCATCGCAGAAGGCGATCACCGAGTCGGGGTCGGTCACGTCGAGCGGCAGGGCCCGGGCGCCCGTCTCGATCGCGATCGCCTCCAGCCTTTCGAGCCGTCTGGCTCCCATCACCACCGCCAAGCCGTCAGCCACCAGTCGCCGGGCGGTGGCTTCACCAATCCCCGAACTAGCCCCGGTGACGACCGCCGTTCGCACCTTATTACTCATAAGCACCCTTTCGAGGTTTGATTGATCGTCGGCCTACGGTGCACACCCAGACCGACGTTGACACCACTAGACCTGACCAAAGGGGTCGACTATCCCGGTGGGATGGCCGCAAAACTGACAGATCGAGAGGCCCCGCCCGAGCATCGCTCCGCAATCCTCGCACCGGCCGGCCGAAGTGGAGACCTGTCCGTCCATCTCGCCGTCGCTGCCATCGAGCGCGGCGATTTTTTCCATCAGCTGCTCGACCGTGTAGCCACTCTCTTCCAACAGCGACCACATACTTTCCACCACGAGCATCAGGCGATCAATCCGGTCGTCAAGTGCGTGGATCTTGGCGGTCGGAGACGATGCAAACGTGGAAGCGGCCGACGCCATCCCTGCCGCCCGCCCGGCGCTCCGCTGTCCGAGAACGTAACCGGCGATGAAATTCATTGCCATGCGGCGATTCTACGCTGATTCACGTCCCGCCCAAGGATCCAAATTGGCGCACCGACCTGCTTTAGGTGAAGCGATTCGGGGCCGATAGAAATCCAGAGACGTCGTTCAATCAAGGAAAGCTGCACAGTGACGATGTTGAACGGAAGCCTGGATACGGTGGCGTTGCCGGACGTACTTCGGCTGATCGCTTCCTCTGGGAAATCGGGACTTATCCGCATCGAGAACGCCTCCCCTACAGGGCGGATCTTCATCGTCGACGGCCGAGTTGCTTTCGCCACGAACCGAGACGAAGACGATCCGATCGATGATCTCCTCCACATGGAGTATCGGGCGGACTACGTGGGTTCGGTGGATGACCGGCGGATCGTCGACCTCACCGACCTTCTCGAGAACAACCCGGAAGCCTTTGGCCGGTTCCTCGAGCAAATGATCGTCGAAGTACTCAGCCGCCTGCTCCGGGTCGATGAGGGTCAATTCCGCTTTGATCTTGACATCCGTAGCCGCCGCGAAATCCCCTACTCATTCGACGTCGAAGACATGATCAGTCAAGCCGGTGCCCGCGCCGATGCCTGGACCCGCATATTCGAGGTCATTCCCTCCGCTTCCGAACCATTTCGGATGGCTCCCCGGCTGGAGGAAGCCGAAGAGGTCTTGCTCGGGCGCCGCGACTGGGCTCTGCTGGCTGCCACGGGTTCGTCAACCACCATCAACGATATCGCCCGGCATCTCAAAATCTTCGAGTTTGCTGCCGCCAAGAAGGTGGCCGAGCTCACCCAACGGGGTCTCATAGCCTTCGTCACCACCGACCTTCCCGAAGTCGCAATGGCCGCCACTGAACTCCTCTCTGAGGTCGTCGAGGGCCCACCGATCGAGGTGGAAGCACCTGAAGTGACGACTCCGGAGCCCGAGACCGAGGAGGTCGTGGCCGAGGAACCAGAACCAGAACCAGAATCCGAGGCTGAGGCTGAGCCGGTTTTGGCCGATGGCGAGACTCCCGACGACGCCGGACCGACCTGGTTGCCCGTTGAGGACGGTTCCGACGAAGATGATGAAGACCCCGCACGTCTTCTCGAGGAACTGCACCGACTGCACGAGGCCGAAGCCGCCCAAGCCTCAGCAAAAAGGTCGCCCGAGGCCGTCGAGGCGGCCGCCAGCGATGGCGACGACCCGGAGGAAGAGGAATTCGACTTCGAAGACATCGAGGGCGGCGATCTCGCTACCCGCTGGAAGAACCTCCGCAAAGCCAAGCGAGGCGTACACGCCGCCAACGAATAGCCACCTCCCTACGGCTGGCACACCCAATGGCCCCAGGCTCCGGCGGGATGACCAGATCGAATCGAGTATTCGACCAACCAGGCAGCAGAGGCAACGTTGGCCTCCGCATCGAACCGGCTGGCACCCTGGAAACCTGCCTTGACGCTCGAGAACGCCCAGGTTCCGGCCAGGAATTGAAAGAGCCCCGAAGCGTCCGATTCCGGGTGTACCGCGTCGGCGTTTCCCCCGCTTTCACAGGCCATGACGAGCAGTGCCTCTTCGACCGATTCCTGCGGGAAATACTGCTCGACCAGCGAACGCCAGGGTTCGACCCCGGCCCGGGCGGCCCGGCGACGCTCGGCCATCTCCAACTCACCGATCGCCAGCAAGTACCCGGCGTCGGCCTCCTCTAATCCGGCCAAGGATTCTCCGAATCGGTCATCTACCGCGAGGAACAACGCCTCGAGCGCGTGGCTTTGGTCAAGACTGTTTGCCGCGGAGCACGGATAGCTGCTCCCGAGCGTGCTTGTAACCGCTTTGTAGGCCACTGAGGCGATCCCGCTCGGCCGCCAGGTCCGCCAGCTCGAGCGTATCCGCTCGCCTCGCTGAGGCCGCAGTTTCCTCCAGCAGGGCGCTTTGTTCGAAGTTCGAAGCGGACCAAATCGAGAACAGGCCACCGGCGGCACCGTTCATATACGTGTCTCACCACCCGGGTTTCCGCCGCCGCCCGGAGGTTGCGGAGGTGGGTCTCGGCGTTGAGGATCTCGTCTCGCAATTGGAACACTCGAAAGGATGCCTCTTCGAGCTGCATGTTGGTTGCCTGCAGAGCGAAAGACGCCGCCATCACCCGGTCCAAAGCCGTGCCGCGTTCCGGCGGCCCAGGCGTCGACTACGTGCTGAGCCTGGCGCCGTTCGGCCGCGGCCTGATCGACCGCCTCGGCAGCCCGATCGATTTCGGTTTGAGCGAAGGCGCCCTCAGTGGCGGCTGGAAACACCAGGACTCCGGCCAGGACCAATGGGAAAAGGCGTTGCAACCGCATACCGGCGGAGCGTACCGGCCGGGTGGCCGGATATGGCGGATATCAATCGAACAGGGTTCCCTGGGGATCGAGTCGATGGAGCCGGTGCACACCGGGCCAGATCAACCCATCCATAAACGCCCAGGAGCGGCGGTGCAACGTAGTTGGTCCCCATGCTTGCAAGGCCGCTTTGTGGATCGGACAGGGGTACCCCTTGTTTCCTTCGAAGTTGAACGCCGGGTAGTGCTCAGCCTCGGCCCGCATGATGCGATCACGGGTCACTTTGGCCAGGACCGACGCGGCAGATATCGACAAGGTCGTGGCGTCTCCCTTGACGATCTTGGTCGTGTTGCCGCCTCCAATGAAGTCCCAATTGCCGTCGAGCAGGACCCGATCCGGTCTTCTTCCCAGACCAGCGATGGCGCGCCGGGCGGCCAATCGCTGGGCGGCCGACATCCCCAGCTCATCACACTCGACGTGGCTGGCATGCCCGACCGACCAGGCCAGACACCAGTCGGCGACACGATCGAACAGGGCCTCGCGTTCTTTTTCGGTGAGCATCTTGGAGTCACGGATCTTGTAGACCCGCGAGTTGGCCGGCACAACGGCCGCTCCGACGCTGATTGGCCCGGCCCACGCTCCCCGGCCGACTTCGTCGACTCCGACGACCACCTCGTAGCCGAGTTCCCACATGCGTCGCTCCACCGCCAGGTTGGGGGCTTTCGTCTTGAGCGACTTGCGAAGGCGGGGCACCGTGGTTGACACGGGAGGAGGATACCGGGACAGGTCAGTTCAGAGCGGGATCCGGCGGGAATGTGGCATATACGGCTAGCCGCCCCCCCTGTCTGGCCAGCACCGTGCCCCACAGCAAAGCGGGTTCTTCATCGAATCCATCCCCGGTTTCCCGGGGAACGACAAACCAACCTCCTTCGCCGATCTCCGCCTCGAGTTGGCCGGGTTCCCACCCGGCGTAGCCGCTAAACACTCGGATTCCCTCCACGCTGGTGGCATCGTCGGGGTCGGTTTCAAGATCGAACAGCCCTACCCCCGGGCCGACGGCCGTGAAACCCGCCGCGGGTGGTTGGTCCCGACCACTAGCCGCCAGGCCGACGGCCACCTCGCGTTGTACGGGTCCGCCCTCGAATACCACTGCCGGTTCGACGACCAGATGAATCCAATCCGGCAGGTAGCTGACCACCGCGGCCTCGGTCGGTCGGTTGATGATCAAACCGAGCGCACCATGTTCGTTGTGCTCGCAAACCAGGACGACCGTCCGGGCGAAGTTCGGGTCGAGCATGTGCGGAACGGCAACCAGCAACTTGCCGGTGAGGTTGTCGCTCATAAACCCATCTTGCCACGAGCTAGTCGCGAAAATTGATGTATTGCAGAGGAAGCTTGTAGTCGAGCCCTTTGAATTCGGCAATCACGGTTTGAAGCTCGTCGCGCTTCTTCCCGCTGATCCGCACCCGATCTCCGTGCACCTGCGCCTGGACCTTCAATTTCATGTCGCGTACCAGCTTGGTCAATTCCCGAGCCGAGTCCTGATCAATTCCCTGATTGAGGGAGAAGATGGCCCGGAATCGCGCCCCACCTATCTCCTGGGGGGTTCCTCCCGATAGCGACTTGAGAGACACCTTCCGGCGCACCAGTTTTTCCTTCAACACGACCTCGGCGGCTTCGAGGCGGCCCTCCGACGAAGACTCGAGCACAAGACTGTCTTCGGTCAGGCGCACTTCGGTTTCGGTTCCCTTGAAGTCGTACCGGGTTCGCACCTCTCGAGAGGTCTGATCCACGGCGTTGCGGACTTCCTGCATGTCAACTTCTGAAACGACGTCAAAACTGGGCATGGCCACGACGATAGTGCATCTATCGGTCATCGGACACCTTCGCTGCCCAATCCGCACCGGGCCGGAGGAGACTAGGTTGATATGGGTGATCATCCGCCGGGCCGAGCCTTCCGACCTCGTTGAGGTTGCCGCCATTGCCGAAGGATCGTGGCGGGCCGCATACGCGGGATTGCTCAAAGCTCAGACGGTGTCTTCCTGGATCGAAGCGTCCTACTCGCCGGAGGCCCTCCGTCAGCGCTGGGAAGACCATCCCATCTATCTGGCGATGGAGAGCGACTCGGTGGTCGCCTTTGCCGACACCTTTATCGAAGACGACCAGATAGTGGTCAGTGCCATCTGCACGCACCCTTCTCACCGTCGACGAGGTGCCGCCGGATTGCTACTCCATTGGATCCGATCCCTGAATCTATCCCTTCCCATAACGGCCGACGTGGTGCTCGGCAACCAGGCGGCGGAGAGTTTCTACGAGGGCAAGGGTTTTGTCCCCGGGGAAACGATGCAGGTGACCCTCTTCGGGGAACGTTTGATCGAACGTCGTTGGTGGTTGGACGGCGGGGTGCAACCAACCACAACTGATCGCCGCCGCGCCGCCGGATTTCTCGGATAGCCTGTCCCGATGCAGTACGGCCGGTTGCCCAAGGTTCTCCTCCACGAACATCTCGACGGCTCCCTCCGAGTTGACACGATCCTCGAGCTTGCTGCCAAGAATGGGTATCGCGATCTGCCCACCACCGATCCAATCACCCTGGCCGATTGGTTCGACCAGGGCGAGTCCGGTTCGCTCGAGCACTACCTCGAATCGTTCCGCCACACGGTCGGTGTTATGCAGACCGCGGATGCCATCGAGAGGGTGGCGTACGAGTCGGCAATTGATCTCGCCGCCGACGGTGTGGTCTACGCGAGATCCGCTTCGCGCCGAGTTTGTGCACCACCGGTGGTCTTTCCCACCGGCAGGTCGTTGATGCCGCGCTTGGTCGGTCTCCGCTCGGGCGAGAGAGAGACCGGCCTGCAAACCGGCCTGATCCTCGACGCCATGCGCGACGCCACCGACTCCCTCGAGATCGCCAAATTGGTCGTGGAAATGGAACCGAGAGGGGTGGTGGGGTTCGACCTGGCCGGTCCCGAGCGGGGTTTTCCGGCCGACGACCACCTCCCCGCCTGCCGCTATGTCCGGGAGGCGTCAATGTCGCTCACCATCCACGCCGGTGAAGCGGACGGTCCCGACAGCATCTGGAGGGCCTTGCAGCGCTGCGGCGCTCACCGAATCGGCCACGGAATCCACATCATCGACGACTGCCTGGTCGAGGATGGCGAGATTGTTTCTCTAGGACGATTGGCATCATACGTTCGCGACCATCACGTGCCGCTCGAGGTGTGCTTGACGTCCAACCTCCATACCGGCTCCTTCTCCGACCCGGGTGATCATCCGGTGGGGGCGTTGCACCGGGCGGGGTTCGCGATCACCCTCAGCACCGACAACCGATTGATGAGCAGAACCTCGATGTCCCAAGAGTTCGCACTTGTGGTCGATCATCATCAATTCACAGCTCGAGATCTACAAGAGGCGACGGAAACCGCCATGATGGCGGCCTTCTGCTCCCTGCCGAGCAAGGAGCAATTGCTCACCGAGCGGATTCGCCCGGGCTACGAAATGGCCGGCCTCTAGCCGTCCACCTGCTTGCGGAGCCATTCAATCACCGCGGCGACGACCTGCGGTCCTTCCGGCTCGTTGTGGGTTTCGTGACGTAGCGCCGGAAAAAGGCGGCGTTCGGCATTGGGGAGATCCCCAATGGGCGCACTCGCATGGGGGCGGGCGATAGTGTCGGCGCCCGCCGTGAATCACCAAGGCCGGCAAGGACAGGTTGCTCAATCCGGCGCGGACGCGGGCCTGCTCGCGCAGACTGGCGGCGCCCCAGGCCGCGGTGATCTTGGTCTCGATGAGATCATCAGCGAAGTAGGCCTCCCCCACCGCTGGATCACGAGCCAGCTGCTCGCCGTTGAGTCCCCCGTCCAACCGCAACCGGGGAGCGATCTTGGCGACCAACGGCACGACGGCCTTTAGTAGGCCGGGGGCGGCGGTCACCAACCAGGGCGACGTCGCCACCAGCAGATCGGGGGCTTGCTTCTCGGTCAAGCAGTACCCGAGCGCGATGAGCCCGCCCATGGAGTGCCCGTACAGCACCAGCGGTCGGCCGGCCGTGCGGGTTGCTCCAACTCTCTCGGCGAGATCATCGTGGTACGTCTGGTAACCATCGATGTGCCACCGCTCTCCACCCGACTTCCCATGACCGACCCAGTCGAAACTGTGAACGTCCAGCCCTTCTTCGACCATCTGGGTGGCAACATGGTCATACCGGCCGCTGTGCTCGCCACCTCCGTGCACGATCAGCACGGTCGCCCAGGGCGTTTGGTCACCGGACCAGTGTCTTCTCACCTGGTGTTCGCCGGTGGCGGAAACCCCGGTTTCTTCAGTCGTCTTGACCATGTTCATCCTTCTCCCTTGGGCGCCCAGGTGACCTGCAAATTCCGTGCCGCCAGGGCGTCATCCGGCCGGTGCACGGGCGTGCGCAGCGGCGCATCCTTCACCGCGCCGGCATCTTCGTAGGCCAGTTCGGCTATCTCGACCAAAGCTGCCGCCAGGGCTTCGATGGTCTCCCGCGATTGGGTCTCCGTCGGCTCGATCATCAGCGCCTCATCGACGATCAGAGGGAAATAGACCGTCGGGGCGTGGTAGCCGTGGTCCATGAGGGCTTTGGCGATGTCCATCGCCCGGACCCCGGTGTCCTTCTTGATCGATTTGGCCGATGTGACGAACTCGTGCATGCAGGTGCTCGGATACGGCAAGTCGTACCGTTCTCCCAGCAGATGCTCCAGATAGCGGGCGTTGAGAACTGCCCGCTCCGCCACCCGGCGCAATCCGTCGCCTCCGAGTGCGCGCATGTAGACGAGTGCCCGCAAGCACCACCAGGAAGTTGCCGTGGTGGCCGTGTACCCGGCCGATGCTGGCCGCCGGCGTCTCCCAGCCGATGTGCCCGTCTTCTTGCCGAACCGGAAGCGGGCCCGGCAGATAGCGCACCAGATTGCCGCACACTGCCACCGGCCCGGAACCCGGTCCCCCGCCGCCGTGCGGGGTAGCGAAGGTCTTGTGGAGGTTTGAGTGGACGATGTCGAACCCCATGTCCCCCGGCCGGGCGATGCCCATGATGGCGTTGAGGTTGGCACCGTCGTAGTACAGCAGTCCGCCGACCTCATGGACCGCCTCGGCGATCTCGAGGATTTCCTCCTCGAATAGCCCCAGCGTGTTCGGGATTGGTGAGCATCAGACCGGCCACTTGATCGTCGAGCGCCTCGCGGAGCGGCCGACAGTCAGACCATGCCTCGCTCGTTGGATGGCACCTCGACGGCCTCGATAGCCGGCCAGGGTGACCGAGGCGGGATTGGTGCCATGGGCCGAGTCCGGAATCAGGATCTTGGTCCGGGGATCACCGTTGGCCTGGTGGTGGGCTCGCATGATCATCAACCCGGTCAACTCCCCGGCAGCCCCGGCGGGAGGCTGGAAAGTGGCGCGGGCCATTCCGGTGAGGTCGCATAGGATCCGTTCGGTCTCCAGCAGCACCTCGAGCGCACCCTGTACCCGATCGGCCGGCGTAGTGGGGTGGAGTCCGGCGAAACCCGGATGAGCGCCCGCCCAGTCGCATACCTTCGGGTTGTACTTCATCGTGCACGACCCGAGCGGGTAGGCACCGAGATCAACGGCGAAATTGCGATGAGCCAGACGGGTGAAGTGCATCACCAGGTCGTGCTCTCCAACTTCCGGAAGACCGCGGCACTTGGACCGAGGCTTCGGGAAAGTCGAGGTGCCGGTGGGGCACGTCGAGCGCCGGGAACGACCAAGCCCGCCGACCGGGGCTGGAAAACTCGACAAGGTGGGTTCGGCGTCGCCTCCCACGAGAGGCGCCGATGATGCACGGCCTCCGGGTTCAGACATCTGCCAGCACCTCCTTCAGTCGCGGCGACGTAGCCGTCGAGTTCGGCCCTCGTTCGCTTCTCGGTCACGGCCACCAGCAGTGCATGCCGGAACTCTGGATAGTCTGCGCTCAGCGAAATCCCCGCCAGATATCCCCGATCGGCCATGCCGGCGACAACTTTCTGAGGTTCGGCCGGCAAGATGATTGCGAACTCACGCACAAAGGCAGAGCCGTTCACCAGATCGACACCGGGAAGCTCACGGAGCTCGTTCGGCCAGGTAGTGAGCTTTCTGGGCCGATTGGTCTCCCGCCTCCCGCAGGCCTTGGGGTCCGAGCCAGGCGAGGTGAATGGCGGAGGCGAGAGCATTGAGCGACTGGTTGGTGCAGATGTTCGACGATGCCTTGGCCCGACGGATGTCCTGCTCGCGGGCCCGCAGTGTGAGCACGTATGCGGTGTTGTTGTCGCGATCGACCGTCTTGCCGACCAGACGCCCGGGCATGCGGCGCACGTGGGCCGCGGTGGTCGCAAACAACCCGACTACCGGACCTCCGAAAGACAGCGGGTTGCCGAGCGGCTGTCCTTCCGCCAAGGTGATGTCGAATCCGGCCGCCCCGGGATTCCGGATCAAACCCAGCGTCATCGGATCCACGGAGGCGACGGCTAGAGCGCCGACCGAGTGAGCCACCGCCACCGCCCGGTCGTAGTCCTCGATGACTCCCAGGTAGTTGGGTTGGGCCACGATGACGGCCGCCGGGGCCGGTTCGGCCGCCTCGTCCCAGACGGTCCTTCCGTCCACCAACTCGATGTTCGACAATCTCGATGCCGCGTGCCGCGGCGAAGGTGGCGATCGCCTCGCGGGTACGGGGGGCAACGCCCCTCGACACCCAGACGGCGTTGCGACCTGTGGCCGCGACAGCCAGATTCACCGCTTCCACGCCGCCGTGGCGCCGTCGTAGAGGGAGGCGTTGGCGACGTCCATCCCGGTGATCTCGCACACCATCGACTGAAACTCGAACAGCGCCTGCAGCACCCCTTGGGAGACCTCCGGTTGATAGGGCGTGTAGGAGGTGACGAACTCGGGCCGCATCGTCAGTGCCGTCACCACCGGTGGCAGATAGTGGTCGTAGTAGCCCCCGCCGGCGAAACAAACGAGATCAGAGCTGTTGAGTTTGCCCAACGAGTTCACGATCTGCATGAGCTCGAGTTCGGACACCGGTTCGGGCAGGCCCGGCTCATGGTCGAGCAGGGCGCCGGCCGGGAAATGCGCAAACAGCTCTCCTAGTGTCTGCAGGCCGACTGCCTCGAGCATCTCTGCCACGTCAGCATCTGTATGAGGGGTGAAATCCACGTCAGGTCCTTCCCAAGAACGGTGGGTCGTGTCGCTCCACTGGCAACCAGGCGCCCCGCACCTCGACCTCTACTTGAAGGTCTGGTGGCGGTGGTGGGTGCAGGTAGCCCAGGCCGATGCCCCGCTTGAGGGTGGGGCTGAAATTACCGCTGGTAACGAAACCGGTGGATTCGCCCGCTCGCAGCGGGTATCCGTGCCGGGCAATCTGGCGGCCTTCCATAACAAATCCGACTAGTAGTTTGTCAAGACCTCGGTCCCTCTGGTTGTCCAGGGCCGTTTTGCCGACAAAATCATGATCCCAGTCGACCACCCAACCCAGGCCGGCTTCGAGCGGAGAAGTCTCCGGATCCAAGTCCTGACCCCACAGCGGGTATCCCATTTCCAACCGCAGCGTGTCGCGGGACCCGAGTCCGGCCGGAACCACCCCGGCTTCCAGGAAGGCGCCCAACAGCCCGGCGGCGGCCGCCGCCGGGGCGGCAATCTCCCCGCCCCGCTCACCCGTATATCCCGTGCCGGCCACCCACACGGGGTAACCGGCGAATTCGGCCTCGAACAAACGAAACCTTCCCGGTCGTTTGCCCAGCACCGCCTCGATGGCGGCCGGAGCGTCCGGTCCTTGGACCGCGATGAGCACGGTGTCCTCTCGGAGATCTTCAATGCGGACGGTTTTGTCTGCGGCCGCCAAGAACGAAGCCCGGATCCGATCATCGTTCGCTCCGTTGGGAATCACCCAGTACCGATCGACTTCCCATCTCCAGACGATGATGTCGTCCTCAACACCGCCGGATTCGTTGAGGGCCATCGTGTATTGAGCCCGGCCGGGCTCAATGGCAGCGATATCGTTGCACAACAACGAACGGAGCAGTTCGGTACTGCCCGGTCCCGCCAGACGGAACCGGCCGAGATGGGACACGTCGAAGACCCCGGCCGACGTCCGAACGGCCTCGTGTTCGGCCAGGACGCTTTCGTATTGAACGGGCATCTCCCAGCCTGCAAAGTCAACGAACCTGGCCCCGAAGCGAACATGCTGGTCATAGAGGGGGGATTGGGCCATCAGGGTCACTCCTCTCAACACTCATCTCAACCGCAGACTAGACGCGGTTGAGGGGCACGCCCCTGGGGAGAATGGCAGGTCCAGTGGACCAAACGACCGTTAACCGGTTGCTTGACCGTCCGCGGAGTCATCGGCGATTCTGGTTACCTGCGGCGGCCCTGGGATCCTGGTTGGGGCGGGAACCTCATCCATGTGATCCGGTTCTTCCAAACCATACTTGACCAGAAGATGCAGGTAGTCCCGCTGATAGAACACCTTGCAGTTGACGTCCGGGTACAGCTCCTTCAAACGGCGCACTTTCCGGTTCTTCTTGGTGACGAGTTTCTGATTCATGGTGGTTATCTCGATGAACAGATCGTCACCCGGTAGATAGAAGTCCGGGGTGAAGAACCGGGCGGCCTTGCCGTCTTCGTCCCAGGCGAGGGGGAAGGAGCGAGGTTCGTAGGTCCCACTCAATCCCGTAGAAATCGAGAAGGCGGGCGAACTGCCGCTCGCTGTTGTGGGCAAACTCGGTGGTGTCTGCCGGCTCAGGCTCAAATACGTCCCGGGTGGTCAGTTCGCGCCAACCTCTCCGGCCGCGACCGTGGTCGCCGCACCGGTTTCGTCCAGCTCGGGGAACAGCTGGTGGATCTGACCTTCCAATTCGGCTTGCACCGGACCGACGGCGATCCCGAACACACCTTGTCCACGCCGGAACACATCGACGACCTCGTCGGCGCTATGGGCGGCATAGATGGTCTGTCCGTCGGAAAGAAGCGTGACATCGACGAGAGGCTGATCGCTCTGCAGTTGGCCCACCAGAATCTCCATCGCCTGCCGGATCTTCTTGAGGCTCATGCCGGCATCGAGCAGTCGCTTGATGACCTTGAGTTGGACCACATCCGTGAACGAATACCGCCGTTGTGAGCCCGATCCCTGGGCGCTCTGGATGGAGGGCTGCAGCAGGTCGGTCCGGGCCCAATAGTCGAGCTGCCGGTACGTGATCCCGACCAGGTTGCACACCTGCGGGGCTCGATATCCACTGTCGGTCACGCCGCGCTCCTCTTTTAGCCGTCGTAGCTTACACGTTCGTAATTACGGAGCCACAACCTACCGAAATCGACGCGGAGTTGTCAACAGTATCTGTGGATAACTTTGCAGAGCGGTTTCAGGCGACCCCGGTCATGAGCACCGATAGCTTGTCGATCTGATCGTTGGTGCCCGATTCCGACCATCACCTGACCGGGGGTGATGACGAGATCGGGATCGGGATTGAGGTACAGGCGCCGCGATTCGTCCTCGACTGCCAGGATCATGGCCCCCGATCGCTGCCGGATCCCGGCCTCGCGCAACGACATGCCGGCCAGGGTGCAGTCCTCGTGGATCTGCATCTGCTGCACTCGGAACTCGACATGATTGCCCTGCAAGACGAGATCGACGAAGTCGGCCAGCTCCGGCTGGAAGGCCATCGAGGCCAGCCGGTGGGCCCCGACCCGCTGGGGGGCCACCACCCGATCCGCTCCGGCGAGGTACAGCTTGCGTTCCGATTCGCTCTCGGCGGCCCGGGCAATCACCAGCAGGTCCGGCCGCAGAGCCTTGGCGGACAGCACGATGACGAGGTTGTCGGAATCGGCCGTGACGCAGGCAATGAGCGACCTGGCCCGGTCGATTCCGGCCTCCACCAAAGTCTCGTTGTGGGTCGCGTCCTTCTCCAAGACGAGCGCCCCGGCGTCTCTGGCCACCTGGGCAGCACTCGGGTCACCTTCGACGACCAGGACCTCTGCGCCCGCGCTCCACCATCAGCTCCCAGGTGGCGCTGCCCACCCGGCCGAACCCGCAGATGATGTAGTGATCGCTGAGTTGTTCGATCGTCCGTGTCATCCTGGTTAGTCCCCGCCGACCGCTGAGGTTCTCGAAGGCGGCTTCGATGGCCGCACCGGCAGTGTAGAAGAGCGTACCGACGCCGACCACGATCAGGCCACCGTGAACAATTCCCCCGTCTCCGAGAGCGGGAAGACTTCGAGTACCCGACCGTAGAAATGGTGATCATCGTCATGAAGAAGGAATCCAGCAGCGGATGCCTTCTCGATGATCATGAACCCGGCGGTCCCGGCGAGGACGCACGCTTCCCAGGATGGCGGTTGCGACCCGTATCCTGGTGATGCCCTTCATCAGCTTGGCGACTCGCCAACCTCGAAGTCTTCGGGAGTTGATGTCATCGAGGAACTCCCGGAACTTCTCTATTTCGGCTTCTTCGTCTTCGTCTCGGATCTCGATGCCGGCGTCCTCGAGGACCTGCAGCGTGGCGAACAACGGCGCCCCCATCCGGGCGGCCAGGGCAATGGCATCGGACGGACGGGATGACACCGTGACCTCGTCGGCCTCGGTCGCCAGTACGAGATCCGCGTAGTAAACGCTGTCGCGCAACTCGGTCACCACTACCCGGGCGACGCTGGCCCCCAACGATTCGGAGACCAGTCTTGAGGAGGTCGTGCGTCAGCGGACGCTGCGGAACAACCCCTTCCGAGCGCATAGGCGATGGCGGTCGCTTCCACCGCTCCGATCCAGATAGGCAGATATCGAGAGCCTTCGGCTTCCCGCAGCAGCACGATGGGCTGGTTGGTCGGCAGTTCGATCCGAACCCCGATCAGCTCCATCAGGATCCCTTCGGTTTCATGACCGTTTGGGTCGCTCATGCGCCCAGATTATCACCGTGGGCTCGGAACACCTGCTCCCCGAGCGACGCCGGGGTCGGACTGCAGCGTCGCCAGATCGAGAACCACCCATACCGAACGTCAGGTTCCGGTACTTGCCCTCCCAATCCAGTCCGTACCCGAGAAGGAACTCGTCGCCGACTTCAAACCCCCGGTACTCGAGCGGCACCTCAACGATCCGCCGCGGGGCCTTGTCGAATGAGGGTAACCGTCGCCAGGCTGGCAACGTCTCTCGTCTCGAGCAGCCGGCGTAGATATGAAAGGGTCAAGCCGGTGTCGACAATGTCCTCGACGACCACCACGTCGCGCCCTTCTGAGCGAGGTCTCGGTGTCCATGGCGATCCGCACCTTGCCGCCCTTCTCCAAACCGGCTCAAGGCCAGGAAATCCACATCCAAAGGCGTGTCTGACTTCCCGGACCAATCGCTGAGAAACGGCGAGCGAACCGTGGCAGCACGCCCACGAACACGGGTTGGCGGTCCCGATAATCCTCGGTCAGCTGCGACGCCCAATTCTCGGTTCGGGAGGCCAGTGCTTCCGCGGTGATGACTTCAACGAATGGCGAGTTGTTGGCGGTCATCTCCCCACCCGGCCGATCCGCGGATCAGTCATTGCCAAACAACCAATCCCAGTAGTTGCTTGCCCAGGCAGAAGGCGTCGGCCAGATTCCGGAAGGCCGTGGAGCAGCCGAAACCTCGAGAGGCACCCGGCCCAGTTCTGACATCCTCCAGCGTGGCCATTACCACCGCCTCGTCGCCGGTGAAGGCAGGCGTCAACACAATCGTGACCGGCGTCTTCCCGGTTGGAGAAAATTGAAAACGTCTCGGTGGCAACGGCCTCCTCGGCGATCACCCGGCAGCCGTCGCCTCGCATAGTCGACCCCGGCAACGATGACTTCGACCACTCCAAACTCACTGAATCCGTAGTCGAGCAGCGCAGCAGCATCGGCGAAACCGGTCTTCAACGCTGGCCGAACCCATCACCACCGCGTAAAGACTCGCCCGTCACGCTCGGCCGACGCCACCAGCGTCCAGCCGGCATCGTCGGTGAAGCCGGTCTTGACCCCGTTCGCACCCCGATAGTCGTACAGCAAACCGATTGACGGTGCGGGCCACCCGCTCCTCGCCCTCCGGGGTCGAAGGCACACTGCTTCGCGGGTTCCAGCAATCTCAGCCAGCTCCTCTACGGCCATCATCGCCTGAGCCAACGTCACGAGATCGCGAGCCGAGCTGAAATGGTTCTCTCGAATCGAGGCCGTGCGGATTCGGCGAAACTCGGTGTTCTCCAAACCCCAACTGGATCGCCTTCTCGTTCATGAGTTTGACGAACCCTTCAACGGTCCCGCCGACGTGCTCGGCCACTGCCAGAGCAGCGTCGTTGGCGGACTCGAGGCACCATGGCGTAGAGCAGCTGCTCGACGGTCCACACCTCGCCGGCCACGAGATCGATCTCTGCTTCGCCTATCTCCGGGGCTTCCTCGCTGATCGTCACCCGCTCGAACAGGGAGCCGTTCTCGAAACGCGACCAAGGCCGTCATCATCTTGGTGGTGGATGCCATAGTCGTGCGTTGGTCGGCGTCCTGTTCGGCCAAGACCTGCTCGTAAGTGGCGTCGTACAGAATCCAGGTCTGGGCGGTGACTTCGGGTGGTGAGCCGGTGAAGAACCCTTCGACGGGCATCGGCGGCAGTCCAGCTGCCGCCCATACGTCGAGAGCCGCCCCGACCGGACATGACTGCGCTCAGAACGAGCGGCAGCAGCCAGAAGAACACGGCCAATCGGCGTAACCTGAAGCGGAGCACCTATGACTCCAACAGCCTGCGGAGCTCCTCGGTGAGGATGGCAACTCGCATCTTGCCGATGGCGTCGGCACATCCGGCCAAGATCTCTCCGGCCCGGTGCCGGGCATCGGGGCTGCGGTTGCGCAGCAACGGCGCCGTGAGTTGATCGAAAGGGCACCGTCACGTTCGGTCGATATGCGTACCGAGCGGAGGTGACGAGGCTCGAGACCATAGGCCAGCAGTCGCTGTGCCTCGCGAGCCACGGCCAGCTCCTGCTGGCTGAAGGTCTCCGCCCCTTCTTCACCTTCCGGACGCAAGATACCGTGGTCGATCAACTCCGCGACCTGACGGCGGGTGAGTCCGCTGGAACGAGCGACTTCATCCAATCCGAGTGGCGTCGTCGATGGAGCAAACAGCTTCTCGGGAGGTGGTCCCGACGGAGCCGGCATCACGTTCTCTTCCCCTCGCTCCCACATTGTCAACTTCGACTTGATGACCTTGAGGGGCAGGAAATGATCGCGCTGTTGCTGCAGTATGAAACGCAACCGCTTGATGTCGTCCTCGAAAAACTGCCGGTACCCCGAGGGGCTGCGATGCGGGTCGATCAATCCCTGGCTCTCCAGGAACCTGACTTTTGACACACTCGACGTCGGGAAACTCTTCCTTGAGGAGGTTGATGACCTCGCCGATCGACACCCCGTCAATCATTGCCGAGCGCCACTATGAGATGGAACTTGCCAACGATGACTTCATCACCCGGGCTCAATTCGCTGCGGTCCACCCTCTCGCCGTTGACGTAGGTTCCGTTGGTCGACCCGAATCTTCGACTTGGAGCGACACATCGTCGCTGAGGAACCGGCAATGATGACGAGAGACTGTGATGTCATCGAAGAAGATGTCGCTGTCAGGATGCCTTCCAGCGGTGGTAACGCCTTCCTTTATCAACCAAGCCATGCCGGCGCGGGGCCGCGCTCCACCACCAGCGCAAACCCGGTCACCCCCGCCACTTGACCGGCTTCTTCCGGCGACAAGGCCGGGTGGGCGGATGGCGAAACAGGTACGAACGTCACGGTTGCTTCGTGCTCCAAGGCAGCGCCACACGATGGGCAGACGACAACGTCGCTTTCGATCTCAAGTTGGCAGTTCGGGCACTCCATCGGGGACATCGTAGTGCCCCTTTCGATTGGGTCGGTACTAAGAGATCAGCGTGCGGTAAGTGTCCGGGTCCAAGAGGGCGTCCAGGCCGGTGTCGTCGCTCACTTCAATCTCAACGAACCAACCACCGCCGTAGGGGTCGCTGTTGACCAGCTCCGGCTCGGTCGATAGCGCTTCGTTGGCAGCCACAACCGTCCCGGCGACCGGTGCGTAGACATCGGCTACTGATTTGGTTGACTCGACCTCGGCAATGGGGTCACCTTTGGAGACTGTCTTGCCGGCGGCCGAAAGCTCGATGTACACAACATCCCCCAGCGCATCCTGGGCGAAGTCTGTGATGCCCATCCGCACTTTCCCGTTTTCGCCGACCAACACCCATTCGTGCTCTTCCGTGTATCGCCTATCGTCGGGCACGTTCATCCGAACACTTCCTCTCTTGGTTGACCACCAAGATTACCGCCGCCGTACCTCACCCGTGACGCAACCGATCCCTGATGTCGACGGCATAGAGGACGGCCACCCAGTAGTAGAGAATGAGGCCGATGACCCCGAACACCCACCCCAGGTACAGGAACACGTCACCCGCCACTCCCCCGGCAGCCAGATAGAAAGCCGGAATCGCCCCGTAGAGAATGAACGTGGCGACCTTTCCCAGGTATCGAACATCGAGCTTCTCTTTGAGGCGCAACCCCAACACCAGGGCGCCCAGGGCTATGGCGGCTTCGCGGGCGATCAGAGCAACGCCCAGCCACATGGGAATAACGTCCGCGATCATTCCGCCGATCAACGCAGCTGCGATGGCCAGCCGGTCGGCCAAAGGGTCGAGGAACTTGCCAATCTCCGAGACCTGGTTCAGCTTGCGGGCCAGTACGCCGTCCAGCCAATCCGTCCAGCCGATTACCAGGATGAGGAGGCCGGCCGCCACCGGATCGTCTTTTCCGAACAGCAGCCACCAGAAGACTCCGACACCGGCCAGCCGGAGGGCGGAGATCAGATTGGGGATGGTATAGAGACCAGCGTCGGTGGTCAGGCCGACTCCTTCTCCACGACATAACAAGCGACCATGTGTCCGCCCCCTTTGTCTTCCAGGGAGGGGTGATCGCTCGTCCGGCAGATATCCTGCACCCACGGGCACCGATCGATGAAGCGGCACTCCGGCAGCGGGTTGATCGCCTTGGTGATGCCGCCCTTGATCTCGACCTGTGGTCGCACGTAGGTCGGGTCCGGCACCGGCACCGCCGACAGCAGCGCTCGGGTGTAGGGATGCATGGGGATTCGCGAGCAGCTCCTCGGTTCGGACCCATTTCGACGATCTTGCCGAGGTACATCACCGCGATGCGGTCGCACATGTAGCGAGCGACCGCGAGGTCGTGGGTGATGTAGAGATAGGAGACGTCGAACTCGCTCGGCCAGACTTCAGCATCAGCTCCATGATCGAGATGCGAATGCTCACGTCCAGCATCGAGGTCGGCTCGTCGGCCACGACGAAAGCCGGGTCGATCACCAGGGCCCGGGCGATGGCCACTCGCTGCCGTTGCCCTCCCGACAACTCGTGGGGGAAGCGGAACATGAAGGTCGCGGCGGGTATGAGCCCGACCAATTCCAGCAGTTCGGCAACCCGCTCCTCACGCTCCGGGATCGTCCCGATGCCCTGGACTTGAGGGGTTCCGAGACCGTGTCGAACATGGTGCGCCGGGGATTCATCGACTCGTAGGGGTCCTGGAAGATCATCTGCACCCGGCGTCGGAACTTCTTCATGTACTCCCGGCGATGTTGGCGACGTCGATCATCTTGCCGTCGTCCTGGAGCAGGATCCGTCCATCGGTCGCCTCAGCGAGCTTCACCAGCATCCGGCCGGTGGTGGTCTTGCCGCACCCCGACTCGCCGACCAGACCCAGGCTCTCCCCGGGGGCGATCTCGAAGCTGACGTCGTCGACGGCGTGGATGAAGTCGGTGGCCTTGCGGAACAGGCCCTGCTGCACGGGGTAGAGCTTCTTGAGCCCTCGACTTTGACGAGGCGGTTGTGTCATGCTTCGAGCCTTCCCAGTTCGGGGACTTCCTCCCAATGCCAGCACGCCACCTGATGGCCCGGCGCCGAAGTCCTCGTTGGGGGGCTCCTCTTTCGCGCAGATGTCGGTGGCAAACGGGCACCGGGGGTGGAAACGGCATCCGCTGGGCGGATCCATCAGGTTGGGCGGCTCGCCCACCAGTGGCGCCAGCTTGCGGCGCGGGCCCTTGACGCGGGCGTCGACGACAGCAGCAGCCAGGCGTAGGGATGGCGGGGCCGGGGGAAGATCTCCTCGGTCGGACCCGTTCCACCATCTTGCCGGCGTACATGACGCCGATGTGATCGGTGACCTCGGCGATCACGGCGATGTCGTGGGAGATGTAGATGATCGACATCCCCAACTCGGGCTGGATCTTCTTGAGCTCCTTGAGGATCTGGTCCTGGACGATCACGTCGAGGGCGGTGGTCGGTTCGTCGGCGATGATCAGCTGGGGGTTGCACGACAGCGCCATGGCGATGGTGGCCCGCTGTCGCATTCCGCCGGAGAACTCGTGCGGGTACCGGTCCATCATGCCGGGGGTCAAACCGACCAGTTCGAACAACTCAGCGATCCGTTCCCGCCCTTCCGGTTCGGTCATCTCGGGGAAGTGGTGGTCCAGCGCCTCACGATCTGATCGCCGATTCGGTAGACCGGATTCCAGGCGTTCATGGCGCCCTGGAACACCATGGAGATGTCGGCCCAGCGGTGCTTGCGCATCTCCTCTTCTGAAAGCTTCGCCATGTCGACGCCGGCGAGTAGCACCCGCCCTCCTTGATTCTCGCATTGTCGGCCAGCAGGCGGATCAGCGTCATGGCAACCGAGGTCTTGCCACACCCGGACTCGCCGACCAATCCCAGGGCCTCGCCCTGGGCGAGGGTGAAGGAGACATCCTGGACCGCCGAAACCCCTCCCTCTTTGGTCTGGTAGTGCATGGTGAGGCCATCGACCTCGAGGACCGGCCCACCGCTCACCGCGCCGCTGCTCTGTTCAAAGGACGTTGCCGTCATGGGTTCCTACCGTCTCCGCACTCGGGGATTGATCACCTCGTCCATCGCCCTTCCCACCAGGAAGAAGGCTCCAGCCAGCATGGAGACCGCCAAGCCGGGCGGCACGATCAGCCACCAGAAATCCGGGTTGAGCAGGTAGCCCTGCATACGGGCTTGGTAGATCATGATTCCCCAGCTCATGTCGATGTTGAGCAGGCCCAGGAACGAGAGCGTCGCCTCGGCGCGATGGCCTCGGTGACCGTGAACATCATGTAGAGGAAGCTCAGCGGCAGCACGTTGGGGATGATGTGCCGGAAGATGAGGTGCATCCGACCACCCCCGGCAACCCGCGCCGCATCGATGAACGGCTTCACCGAAACCGACAACGCCTGCGACTTGAGGATGATGGCGGTACCCCCGAACCCGCCCAGAACCCCGATCACCAAAGCCAGGTGAAACAACTGGAAGTCGATGATGGCGCTCAGCACGATAAGGATCGGCAGAAACGGCATCAGGATCACCAGGTCGGCGAGTCGCATGAACAGGGTGTCGATCACTCCACCAAAGAAGGCCGAAACCGCTCCTACCGAGGTTGCAATAAACACGGTGACGATAGCGGCGATTATGCCCAACATGAACGCCGCCCGACTGCTGAACATCAACTGCGAAAGCACATCCCGCCCGAGCGAGTCGGTGCCGAGCAAATGTTTCGCAGACGGAGGGGCCGGTTGGACGGTCACGTCCAATGTGTCCCCGACTTTCAGGAGCGGGTTGATCAAACGGGCAGAAAACAGGTCGACCTGGGTGTTGGGATCGGTTACTTCATTGTCCGGAACGATCGTCTTGTTGATTACCACCGCGTCGTAACCGACGACGGGGTCGTACACCGAAGGCTCCCACACAGTTCCGATCAGGACCGGCTGAGCCAAGGCCATGATGCCGAACAAGACGATGACGGCCAGGCCGATCAGGCCGATCTTGTTCTCCGCGAAACTCGACCAACCTTTGCGAAACCCCCGCCAGAACAACCGGAGCCGCACCCGCCAGAGTGGTTCGGCAACAACGTCGGCGATGTCCGGGACAACGGCCGGGTCGGGATCGATGAGGCGGTCGGTCACTGGCACTCCTCTCCCTACACCCGGATCCGGGGATCCAAGTACATGTACATGATGTCGATGATCAAATGAGCTGTGAGCACAAGCACGGCAATGAAGGCAAAGGCGCCGATAGTGAGGGGAATGTCCTCCTGGATGGCAGCCGAGAGCAGGGTGGCTCCCATGCCCGGCCAGGAGAAGACAGTTTCGGTGATGACCCCGCCGCCGATCAGAAAAGCCAGGCTGAGAACCAGTGACGTAGTGACGGGCAAGAGGGCGTTCCGGGCAGCGTGCTTGTCGCGAATGACCTTGTCGGGCACGCCTTTGGCCCGGGCGGTGAGAATGAAATCCTCCCGCAAGGTTTCGAGCATCGACGCTCTGGTCAACAACATGGTCGCTCCATACCCGATGAGGCTCAGGGTGATGGTGGGGAGCAGAAGATGCCAGCCGATATCGAGCGCAAATGGTACCTGCTCGCTCCAGACGGTGGTCCACCAGATCAGCAGACCACCGATCAGGAGGATGCGGCCCGCCCAAATCAATTGCCTACCTCGCTTGCGGTCGTGACTCCGCCGCCCGATGATCTCCACCGCTACCAGGACCAAACCGACGATCAATGCCGTGATCAGCATCCGGTTGAAGACGCCGTTGGCCTCCACACCGGGCGGCGCGTCGAACCACTTATCAACGGTAAGGAATTTGCCGATCGGGAACCACCCCAGTCCAAACGCAAATGCCCAGATCATCATCAGGGCGAACCACGGGTAGAACACCGTCTGGAAAAACACTCCGGTGGTGGTCATGGCAGTCTCCAGCTTGGTCCCCCGACGCCAGGCGATGAGCTTGCCCGCCTTGAATCCCAACCAGAAGGACAGCAGGGTGGCGAAGAGGAAGAGGGCCAGGGTCCTCGGTAGCCGCTCGCCGATGATTGAGGTGACCTCTCGGGGGTATTCGGAGAACGAGATCCCGAGGTTGCCTGTGAAGAAGTTCTTCATATAGGTGACGTATTGGGAAAACAAAGATCCGGTCAAACCCAATTGTTCGCGGAACTGCTTCGCGGACCTCGGGGGTGATTTTGGGGTTGGAAAGGTACTGCTGGCTGATATCGCCCGGTTGGGCCTGCATGAGGAAGAAGGTGGCAGTCAGGAAAACTACGAACACCAGCACGTTCTGCAGTGTTCTCTTGCCGATGTACTTCAGCATGCAAAGCCCTCCCGATGCCAGGAAGCCGGTCGAGGCAGGTTAGCAAAAGAGCCCTAGAGACGCATGATGGGGAGGGCCGAAGCCCTCCCCATCATCGTCTCAACTGAGATGTTTGCTCAGTCAACTGCCTTGATGTCGGCCGGCAGACCACTCAGATTCTGAATTCCGTCCAGCGTATCGGTGAACGGGAATACCAGAGTCGTGCGGTAGGCCTCCAAGATCGGCGTCTGGAACAGCACCACGTAGGGGGCTTCCTCGACGATGATCCGGTCCATTTCCTGGACCGCAGCCTTGGCGGTATTCACATCGGTGGCGGCAAGCAGCTCGGCAGCCAGCTCGTCGACACGATCGTTGGCGTAACCGGGGGTGTTGAAGCCACCCTCAGCCGAGTCCTGGTACGAGGCGAAGAACGACTCGTGGAAGGTCGGCAGGGAGGCATCACCAAGACCCCAACCGAGGATGTACATATCCCAGGCAAGAGCCTCTTCACCCAGCGCAAACGCCTTGTCGACGATCACGCTGAAGCCGGTCGGGTTGGCCTTGACCGGAATACCCAGGTTCGAGGCCCACTCTGCGATCCACACCGAGTAGGTCGAACGCAGCGGGTCGTAACCGGGTCCGGGGGCGAGCAGCTCGAGCTCGGGGACGGTGGTTCCGCTCGGGTCTTTGAGGCCCGTGCCGGTACCATCGAGGAGCTCCTGGTTGTCGGCATCCCATTCGGGAGCCACGGTCCAGGTGAAGCCGCCATCCGTCAGGATCTTCACTGCTTCGGTGAAGCGCTCTTCTCCGCCCAAGCCCTTGCAGAGTTCCTCAACATCCGGGTTGGCCCAGAAGGCGTTGCCGGACGGCACCAGGCTGTAGGCCGGGATGGCCGCACCCTGCAACAGGGTTTGCATGAATTCCTTGTCGACCATGCAGGCCATCGCCCGGCGGAACGCACTGTTCCGACATCGGCGACTTGCGCATGTTGAACGACAGGTAGCGGAATCCGTTCGATGCGTTGGCGATCAGGTTCAAGTCCGGAGCGGACGTGATCTGGTCCTTCAGACCCGCCTGGAGACCCAGGGAGCTGAGGATGAAGTCGATCTCACCGTTGCGCAGAGCGAGGATGGCCGCGTTCTGGTCGGAGTAGATCGAGTAGAGCACGTCACTGGCGTACGGGCCGGCGGTCCACTGAGTGGCGACTTCGCCCTCACCGGAACCGTTGTACACCTCATCAAAGCCCTGACCTGCGCTCTTCTGACGGAATGATCCATCGGCGTAGAACGTGTACTCGGTGCCGGCGTAGTAGTCGTCGACATTCATCGTGTTCTGGGCGAAGGCGCCCGGCTCACGACCCGAGTAGATCATCTGTCCAGCTGAAGGCTCACCCTCGCCGCTGAAGGCGTACAACGTGGCGGACGGATCGTCACTGCCGCGAGCTTCCTCGACCATGTCGGCCCAGAAGTGCTCAGGCATGAACGGCGCCAAGCCAACCCCGTTGTTCCAGATCGCCAAACCCGGCTTCTCGGAGAACTCAACCCTGACGGTGTAGTCGTCTACCGCGGTCACGCTCGCCACACCCTCGCGGGCAGGGGCGGACTCGTCGTCGTCTTCGGTGGCCGGGTCATCTTCCACTGCCTCTGCCTGCAGCGAGAAGTAGCCGGGCCAGTTACCGCCGAGCGAGAATTCTTTCATCACGTCGAAGGTGAACGCCAGGTCGTTGGCGGTGACTTCTTCACCGTCCGACCATTTGACACCCTGACGAATCGTCTGCTCGACAACCCAAGAGCTTCCTGAGCCGGTGGCCTCGTTGGGCGCACCTTCAGCAAGGCTGGGGACCATCAGGATGTTTGGATATGCCAGCGTGAACAGCGCCGGGTGGCTGCTGCCCAGGACGTACCCGTTGTATACATCCGCCTCCGGACCCAGATAGGCCCAGAAGTTGTCGGTCGTCAAGTCGCTAAAGATGCCGATCTTGTAGGTAAAACCCTCGACAGTGGGTGCTGCGGTAGTGGTGGTACCACCGTCCGAAGGAGCCGCCGTTGTAGTGGTGGTCTCTCCGGCCGTAGTATCAGTGGTCCCCTCCGCGCACGCTGCGGCGATCATTGCCAATACGGCAACAATGGCCAGCCAGCGCCACTTCGAGAGCTTCCGTGATGTTCTCACAGTGCAACCCTCCATGTTTCTTCCGATTTCCCGTCCCGTGTGACCCCATCCGCTGGATGCGGCGGCAGCCCTCTCAAGAACGTTCGGAAGGATAGCCCTAGCTATGCCAGGCTCCAACATGCGCCTGCCAGTTGTTTCCAGAATGTCTGCGACAAGCCGGTTCAGGAAGCAAGGGCGGTGGCGGTCGGCGAGGTCGCCTCACCGATGGATTCCGCTGATGGCAGGGTGAGAGCAAAGGTGCTGACGCCGTCCTCATAGCGATAGGTGAGGTCGCCGCCCATCAGCCGTGCGAGTTGCCGCGAGACATTCGAGCCCGAGACCGACTGAACCGGAGACGGGAGTATCGGTGTGTCCTTGTTGATAGGCCTCAAAAATCGTCGCTCGTTCCTCTTCCCGAATACCTGCACCGTTGTCGCAGACGCAGACTGAGGCCGCGCCCTCGATCGCACCGGACGACCACGAACATCCTCTCGCCGCCATAGCGGATGGCGTTGGTGAGCAGGTTCCGGATGATCTGGCGGACCCGCGATGGATCCGCCTGAACCGGACAGGTCTCGAGGTCGAGTTCGATGGAATCGCGCACGTCTTTGGCGCACACACAACCGCGCACGACCGTCCGTACCTCCGTGCCAAGATCGATCAACTCGGGGACAATGGTCATCGTTCCAACTTCGGCCCGGGCGGCCACCAGCAGATCTTCGATGATGTTGTTGATTTCCCGGCTTTGGTCACCGATCAGTTCGGCCAGTTCGCCGTACTCGAGGTCGCCCTGAGCTCAGAGGGCGTCGCGCAACTCGTCGGCGAATCCCAGAACAACGGTGAGCGGATTTCGCACCTCGTGACTGACTGTTGCCACAAACTGATCCTTGGAGCGCATCAAACCCTCGAGCCGCTGGTTCGCCTCGCTCAACTCGGCCGTTCGTTCCTTCACCTTGTCGTCGGTAGCCCGCCAGGCCGCGTCGACTTTGGCGTACTCAATACCGATCAATCTGCCGGCGATCCCGAGCACAATTGGAGCGAGATCGACGATCCACATGACGGACTGAGCCGTGTGGGCCGCGGCGATTTCATCGAATGAGTGCCCGCCTCCGGCGAGCAGCCATCCGGCCGCGGGAAAGAGCGCCCCGAAAAGAGCTCCGCCAGTGGTCCACTTGCGGACAAGCGATTTGCGACGTTGCATGTCACCAATAGGTATCGGCGCAGAACGGTCCAATCCTGAGCACCAATGAACGCCTAACGACTCTGGCTTCTCTGCCAGAAAACCCAATACATGAAACCGAGCCAAACAACGCCGCCCAGGGTCGTAAACAGATCGTCACCGAATGACCACAACAACACGGCCGGCAACCACCCCACCACCATCCACCAGATCATGTCGGGATTGTTCACACGACCACGGTACCCGCAGGCGAAGGCAGGAAGTCGCGGAAACCTTGGTCGGGCTGGGGAGATTTGAACTCCCGACCTCTTGACCCCCAGACGGGATCAGGGGGTCTTGACGACCTGGTGAATCGGCCCGATCTGGCCTCTGACCTGGGCTTTTGCTGCTCATTGACTTTCATCGTCTTGCAGTGCTTTTCATTCTCCCGCGGACTTTTCGCGGACTCTTGGATCCTCGGCTGTGAATCCTTGGCTGTACTTACCTCCGCCCGGGTGACGTTCGCCGGTCTCTGGTAATCGACGGGTACGCATGATATTCTTACCTCGCCTGCATAGTAAGGAGCTATCCAAATGGATCTCGCAGCCAAGGTCACCTCGAAGGGCCAGATCACGATCCCCAAAGAAGTCCGGGAAGCGCTCGGCATCACCGAAGGTGATCAGATCGTGTTCAGGGTGGAACAGCACCGTGCCCTGCTCGCCAAGACAGCCAACCTCATCGACCTGGCGGGCACGGTCGACGTACCGGCCGCCAAGCGAGGTATGGCCTGGGATGAAGTGCGTCGGGACACGAGGCGGACCCGTGCCGAGGCGCGCCGGTGACGGCCTTCGTCGACACCAACATCCTGATCAGGCATCTGACCGGCGATCCTCCCGACCAAGCAGCACGTGCCACCGCCTTCCTGGCGGCAGCCGACGAGTTGCTCCTCCCCGACCTCATCGTGGCCGAGGTCGTCTACGTACTCGAGTCGTTCTATGAGGTACCCGTCGACGAGGTGGCCCGGTTGGTGCGCTCGGTGATCGCGTTCCCTCCCATCCGGACGCTGGATCCGGCCCTCCTCCTCCGTGCGCTCGAGGTGTACGAAACCCATCGGATCGACTTCGCAGAGGCCTACCTAGTGGCATCGGCCGAGGCCTCCGGGATACACGACATCATCTCCTACGACCGAAGCATCGACCGCGTGTCATCCGTCCACCGCATCGAACCCTGACCGGACGTCCGGCACTACAACGGTCGCCACGGTGGGTGCTCGCCGCCGGCCGAGACAGGAGCGCACGTAGTGCCGATATCGAGCCGCCCGCCTAGGGTCCGAGTGGTCGTTCGCAAAGGTTGGGCGCCGCCGAGGTCGGTTCTGACGCTGAGGTCCTCATGAAACTTGTTGCACTTGGTGACCTTGACCTAGAGGTCTCGGTTAGGGGTTCAGGTGAGCCGGTTGTGTTGATCCAGACCGCCCTGACGGCCGACGAATTCATGCCAATAGCCGATCGGCTTTCCCTGGCTGACGAATATCAGGTGATTATCTACCACCGTCGCGGATATGGGGGTAGCAGCCGTGTCGAGGGACCCGGCTCGATCTTGCGTGATGCCAGCGACTGCCTTGACTTGCTTGATGCTCTTTCGATCGGGTCTGCTCATGTTGTGGGTGTTTCTTACAGCGCTGCCGTAGCCCTGGAGTTGGCGGTGATCGGTGCTTCCCGTGTCCACACTCTGACGGTGGTCGAACCACCACCGGTTCACATCCCGAGCGCCGAAGAGTTCATCGCAGCCAACCATGAACTGATCCGGCTCCATCAAACCCGGGGAGCCAGCTTTGCTCTGGATAGTTTCCTCACCCGTCTCATGGGTTCCGACTGGAAAGACGAACTCGAACGGAACCTTCCTGGCTCTGTACAGCAGGTCGAACGCGACGCAGACACGTTCTTCGGGACTGACCTCCCTGCACTGCTCTCTTGGGACTTCAGCGCCGAAAGGGCCAGCCGGATCTACCAACCGAAGCTATATGTAGGCGGCGACAAGAGTGGTCCGTGGTTCTCACAGGTCCGTTGGCTGATGATGGACTGGCTGAGCCGGCCAGCGGAGGTTCTGGTCGAGGGCGCGGACCACAACTTGGCTGTAACACATCCTCAACAGGTGGCACGCGCGCTAACCGAGTTCATCGGTCGCCATCCGATCGCACCCACTCGATAGTCGGCAATCGGCTCGGCTCGCCCAGTCGCAGGGCGAGGACATGCGCGACGAGCGCGACAGGTGCCGCTATGCGCTCGTGTCTGTGGATGCTTCGGCTTAGGCGTCTTGTAGGTCGGCGAGGATGGACTCGATGAACTTGAGGCACGACCTCCGGCACACCCACGCCGCCATGCTGATTGCCCACGGGGGCACCCAAAAGTCATCCAGCTCCGGTTGGGACACTCATCGATTCAGGTCACCCTTGACACCTAAGGGCACCTGTTTGAGGGCTTGGATGAGGCTACCGCCGACCGTCTCGATGCAACATGTCTGCGGACTCGCGCCGTTTCGAACGTGCACGAACTCTCTCGCTGAAACCCAACCCCTGTAAATAGGGGCTGTCGCATAGATGGCCCCAGGTGCGGGGGTTTCGTTATGTCGGGTTGGGGCGCGCCGATCCGGGTTTGAGGTTCAGGTGGCTGCGAGCTGGTGCCGGTGGATTTTGAGCAGGTTGTGGGCAGCGCAGATGAGGCGCCATTCACTCGATGTGGCGTCGAGTCCTCTGCGTGAGAATCTCCGGAACTTGAGGTTGGCTTTGACGTTCCCGAAGACCGTCTCGACGGTGGTCTTGCGTTTGGCGTAGGCAGCCGCTCCGTGTTCAGTGGCGAGGCGTTCGACCATGGCCCGGCGCACCGCGACCGGGTCGGGACGGCCGCCGCGGTGGTTGGCGAGCCACTTACGGACCGTGGTGGTTGACACTCCCATCTCTACGGCGGCTGCGGTGACCGTGATCTCGGCACGGTCAAGGCGTTCGATGACTCCTGCGCGTCGAGCGATCCGGGGATCATTCGGGTCGGTAACGCCCCCGGTCACGGGCATGGGGGTGATCAACACATCGGCATCGATATCGAGCGTGGCGTTATCGATACTCCAGTAGCCGGTATCGGCAACAAACGTCGCTACTGGGTTCCCGCCGTTGCCAGCAAGGTTGTGCTGGGTGGCGGCGACCATCATTGCGAAGACGACAGAGTCCCGAGCGGCGTTCGTCACCTCAGCAGCGACCACGATCTGATCGGCGGTTACAGCTGCCTGCGCGTTGTATCCCTGGACGAACCGGTGACCGTCTTTGATTGTCCGGCTATCAGGGTCCGTGACATTGATCTTGCGGGTCCGAGTCGGGCTGGCCCATTTCGAGTCCGGGTCTGCCGGGCGACCCGAGAGCTTGTGACCCAATTCGGCTTCCCTCGCTTCCCGCGCCACCTGATACGACTCGGCATCGGACGGGCCATCGGCGTCGAGTTGACGCAGCGCTTCACGCAACCGGGCCCGACGGTCGTGGCGATCCACCCACCGGTCGGGAAGCTCATCGCCGCGCCGAGCCCCATACTCGAGATCTTCGGCAGCGTCGATCGCTTCGGCCTCTTCCAAGATCTCATCGACAATCTGGCGCCGAGTCAACGACGACCCAGCCGACACATCGGCTTCAATCTTGGTGCCGTCGATTGCCACCACACCGGCCCGGACCAGACCTTCGGCGATGCATAGCGCCACCACCTGGGTGAACACGCCGGCGATGGCGTCCTGGTGACGGCGTCGGAACCGCGCCAACGTGGCGTGATCCGGCTGCTGATTCGCAGCGATCACCCGAAACGCGACATCGTCACAGAGACGTTGCTCGATACGGCGGCTTGAGCGTTCTCCCACGCAATAGGCATACAACAAAACGCCGAGCATCACCTCCGGGTCATAAGAGCCACCGCCCCGGCCATCGGCACGCAACGACCGATAAAAGCCCGATAGGTCCAGCTCGGCGACCACATCAACAATCAACCAGGCCAGGTGCCCAGGCGGCAACCAATCAGACAACGACGGCGGCATCAACAACAACTGATCCCGATCCACACAACGCACATTCACCATGCGCGCATGATCGTCGAAACCCCCACAGAACGCGAGAACCCCCCATTCATGCGACAGCCCCTAAATACAGGGGTTTCTGGTGGTCGGGCTGGGGAGATTTGAACTCCCGACCTCTTGACCCCCAGTCAAGCGCGCTAACCAAGCTGCGCCACAGCCCGTGAGTGAGGATGATAACCGAGCCGCCGCCTACCGCCTCCTCCCGGAGCTCACCCGCTCCAGGGGCAAGTCCCCCAACCGAACCAGGCGGTGACACACAAACCACCCTCGACCAATCGGATGGCCAGGTAGATGCCCACGGCGATGACCATGAACCAGAAGAACAGTGGCCGCTTCTCCGGTAGTGGCTCGTTCACACCGGTGGAACTCCGTGGCGACGGTCAGAAAAATGCCTCCGTTTGTCGGCAAGGTAATTGAGACGAGTTGCGAGCTCTTGTCGAAGGTCCTGGGGTTGAACAACCGCATCGACGACGACGTCCGAGGCCAGCCGCAGAAGGTCGACGTCTTCGCTGTACTCCTCACGTTTGGCGGCTACGAACGCCTCCCGTTCGTCGGCTGCCATCTCCTGGATCGTGTTGTAGTACACGGCATTGACCGCCGCCTCGGGGCCCATCACGGCGATCTCGGCAGTGGGAAGTGCCAGTGTGGCATCAGGACGCAATCCGGGCCCGGCGAATGCGTACAACCCCGCTCCGTACGCCTTGCGGACGATCACGCTGATCCGGGCCACGGTCGCTTCGGCCACCGCGGTCAGCATCTTGGCTCCTGCCCTGATGATTCCCTGCCGTTCGACCTGGGAACCAATCATGAAACCCGGCACGTCGGCCAGGAAAATCAGGGGCACGTTGAAAGCGTCACACAACCAGATGAACCGGGCCGCCTTGTCGGCGGAGTCGACAAACAGCACACCGCCCAAGTGCTGGGGATTGGAGGCGACGATGCCGACCGGCCGACCCTCAATTCGAGCGAAGGTAGTTATCAGTTCCGGGGCCCACAGTTCCTTGATCTCAAAAACGCTTCCCCCGTCGACCAATGCCCGGATGAACCTCTTCATGTCGTAAAGGTGGCGGGGGTCATCCGGAATGATTCCGGCGATGTCATCGCTCATGTCCGGACCAACCGATTCGAAGTGATGGGGGAAGACCTTCGTGTGATCGGCGACGTATGAGAAGTAGGCCCGAGCCCACGAAATGGCATCTTCGTCACTTCCCACCAGGGCGTCGCCGCACCCGCTGACCGTGCAGTGCATCCGCGCTCCACCCATTTCCTCGAGAGTGGTTATCTCCCCTACCACCATCTCCGCCATCCGGGGGGATCCGAGGTACATAGAGGCCCGCCCCTCGACCATGACCACGACGTCGCAAAACGCCGGGATGTAGGCGCCGCCCGCCGCGGAAGGACCAAACAGACAGCAGACCTGAGGAACCCGGCCGGAGAGACGCACCTGGTTGTAGAAGATGCGCCCCGCTCCGCGACGGCCGGGGAACAACTCAACCTGATCGGTGATCCGGGCGCCGGCCGAGTCGACCAGATAAAAGACCGGCAGCATCTCGTCATAGGCAGACTCGAGCGCCCGGATGATCTTCTCGACGGTCCGGGCACCCCAGCTACCGGCTTTGACCGTCGGGTCGTTGGCGATCACCCACACCGGCCGCCGGTCGACCAAACCCCGGCCGGTAACTACCCCATCGGCCGCCAGACCATCCGCGTTGGCATTCGCGAGCAGCCCGTCCTCCACAAAAGAGCCCTCATCGCACAGCAATTCAATCCGATCCCGAACAAACAGTTTTCCGCTGTCGGCCAGTCGCTCCCGGTACTTGGCCGGGCCTCCTAGTCGAGACCGTTCATCTGCCGATCGAATCCGGGCCCGACGCTCCTCAGCCATGTCTGGCCCTTCTCTCCTTGGCGCGGGTCATCAAATGGATCGGCGTCCCTTCGAATGCCATTTCCGCCCTCAGTCGGTTCTCCAGATAACGCAGATAGTCATCTCCCAGCTCTCCACCGGACACGAAGACAATGATGGTCGGCGGGTTGATCCCGGCCTGAACGGCGTAGAGGATCTTCGGTCGGCGACCTTTGCGAACCGGGGGCGGATGCGACGCCTGCCAGGAGCGAATCAGCCGATTGAGTTGGCCGGTCGGAACCCGACGAGCACGGTTCTCGAGGACAACTTGCAGAGCAGCAGGAAGTCGCTGCAGCCTGGCTCCGGTCAACGCCGAGATGCGAAGCACCGGCGCCCAACCGACAAAACCCAACCGATCACCGACACCGAACGTCGTCGACTCGCGTTGTTCGAGGTCCGGCAGGTCCCACTTGTTGAGCAGGATGATCAATCCTGCCCCGGCGGTGGCCGCCTCCTCAGCAATCCGCTGATCCTGCTGAGTGACTCCGTCGGTCGCGTCAACCAACAGCAAGGCGACGTCCGCCTCGTCGAGTGCCTGCCGGGCGCGGATCACCGAGTAGAAGTCGGCACTGTCCTTGATCCTGGGAGCTCGCCGTATGCCCGCAGTGTCGACTACGCGGAACGTTTCTTCGCCGACGGCGACTTCCACATCGATGGGATCCCTGGTGGTCCCCGGCGTTGGTGACACCAGAACTCGATCCTCGCCGATCAATCTGTTGAGCAACGTCGACTTCCCGACGTTGGGACGGCCGATGATGGCCAGGTTGCGAAGCTCGTCTTCGTAGGTCTCTTCCGCTTCGGGCAGGACGTCCACCAGACGATCGAGCAAATCGCCCACTCCCCGCCCGTGCACTGCGCTGACCGGAACCGGGTCACCGAGGCCGGTCTTCCAGAGCTGGGTGATGTCCATCTCGGTCGCGGCGTCGTCGACCTTGTTGGCGACCAGGATGACGGCCGCGGCCGTGTCACGCAGCATGGTCGCCACCGCTCCGTCTTCTTCGGACAATCCGACCGTGGCATCCACAACAAACAGAACGACGTCGGCACCGGCCAGAGCAGCTTCGGCTTGGGCCGAGATGCCCGCGGTCAACTCCTCACCGGGAGCCAGTTCCCATCCTCCGGTGTCGATCAGGATGAAGTCACGACCCGCCCAGTCGGCCCGAAATTCGCGGCGGTCCCGGGTGACCCCCGGACGCTCTTGAACGACCGCGGCTCGACGACCCAGTACGCGATTGACAAGCGTTGACTTGCCCACGTTGGGACGGCCCAGCACGGCGACCACGGGGAGGCGGCTCATGAGTCGATGGGAACGATCGGGATCTGCACGCCCCCAGCCTAAGTTCTGCGCTTCCTAAGTCGAAGGAGAAGTACCAAATCCTCCTACCATGTCCGTATGCCCGAGAAAGTTCTGCTGGCCGAGCCGCGGGGGTTTTGCGCCGGTGTCGAGATGGCCATCAAGGCGCTCACCTGGATGGTGCGCGTCTTCGATCCCCCGGTGTATTGCTACCACCAGATCGTTCACAACCAATGGGTGGTACAGGCGTTCGAGCAGGTGGGGGTCGTGTTCGTCGATGACATCGATGACGTACCCTTGGGAGCGCCGGTGATGCTTTCTGCACACGGCTCCTCGCCCGCAGTCGTGGAAGGGGCCGCCCATCGGGCTGGAGTGGTCATCGACGCGGTGTGTCCGCTCGTGACCAAGGTGCATCACGAGGTGAAGCGCATGGCGAACCAGGGTTTCGACATCATCTACGTCGGGCATCAGGGTCACGACGAAGCTATCGGCACTGTCGCCGAGGCTCCCGAGTCAATAGCTCTCGTGCAACCGGAGACGGGTTTGGCGGAATTCAATCCAGACGACCCGGCCAAGGTGGCGCTGCTTGCACAGACAACGCTGGGTTTGCACGAGTGGCGAGCGGTGCTCAACGAAGCCGGAGAACGTTATCCCGACTTGTGGACTGCCCGCAAAAGCGACCTGTGCTACGCAACGACGAACCGCCAAGAGGCCGTGCAACAGCTTTCCGAGCGGGCAGATCTGATCCTGGTGGTCGGGTCCGAGAACTCGTCCAATACTCAGGCCCTGGTTCGAGTGGCCGAGGAAGCGAAAACCCCGGCTTATCGGATCGACAACGCCGGCGCGATTCGCGATGAGTGGCTCACGGGCGCCCGCATAGTCGGGCTCACCGCCGGCGCTTCGGCCCCCGATCATCTGGTCCAGGAAGTCATCGACCGGATCGAACCCTCGGCAGGATTCGAGCTGTTCAGCGTGACCGATGAGGAGGAATACTTCCCCCTCCCCCGCCAATTGCGGGGCTTTCTCGGTGCCCTCCAGGCCGCGGTCGAGGGGGCGTTCACAGCTCGGAAACCGGGACGTCCTGGATTGTTGGAGAACGACCGCGATTGGACCGCCACCGAGGCGTTGCAGTTGGTCCGCCCTTAGTCAGCCAGGGCTTTGACCAATCCCACGATCTGGGCAATGACTTCCTCAATCGTGAGATCAGAGGTATCGACCTCAACGGCGCCGGCCGCCGCTTGCAAGGGTGAATCCGCACGGGTGGAATCGCGCCGGTCGCGCCGTTCCAGCTCGCGGCTGATCTCGGCCACCAGATCCGCTCCGGCCGGCAGCTCGGACGCCCGACGCGCAGCCCGTACCTCAGGGCGGGCGGTGAGAAAAACCTTCAGGGCCGCGTTCGGGAACACCACTGTCCCGATATCGCGACCCTCGACAACTGCCGAACCGCCCTCCGTCTCCACCCACTCACGTTGCCAGGCAACCAGCACTCGTCGCACTCCAGGAATAGCCGAGACTTGACTGGCGAGCGAAGTCACCTCCGGACCACGAATGGCCTCATTGATATCTTGGCCGTCCAACAGCATGGACCCGTCGCGATACCCGAAGTTGGCGGCGCGCACGGCTTCGGTAACGGCATCGCCGTCGTCCCAGTCGACACCACCTCGCAACGCGGCGAGAGCGGCGGCCCGGTATGAGGCTCCGGTATCCAGATGAGGTAGGCGGAGCCGATCAGCCACTCCCCGACTAACGGTGGTCTTGCCTGCTCCTCCGGGTCCGTCGATCGCCACAACTGTCCGTGCCATTCGGTCCTCGAGTCTGCGGTTGACCACAGTACCGGCAGTCGGCCACAGCTGCTCGAGATCATCGAAGAACGTCGGCCAGGTCTTGACCACACAACCGGGGTCATTCACTATCACACCGGGAATCATCAGCCCGGCCAGCGAGAGGGCCATGGCCATTCGGTGGTCGTCGTAGGTGTCGATCCGGGCGCTTCTTTGGGGACCGGGCCGCACGACCAGCCAGTCCGGACCGGCTTCGGCCTCCGCGCCCAGCTTGCGCAGTTCGGTCTCGAGCGCAGCCAAACGGTCCGATTCCTTCAGGCGGAGGTTGGCGATGTTGGTGAGCCGGGTGGCTCCCGTGGCGAACAAAGCCGCCACCGCCACCGCCGGGACTGCGTCGGGCATTTCTCCCATATCGAGATCGACCCCGCGCAGACCGCGGGCGGGCCCGGTCAGCGACAGATGTGACCCACTCCACTCCGTCTGGCACCCCATCGCGGACAGCACATCGACAATGGCCAGATCCGCTTGGGTGGAATCGGGGGTAATCCCTGCCAGTCGCACCGAACCCTTGGTGATCGCCGCGGCCACCAACGGGTAGGCGGCAGCCGACGCGTCCGGTTCTATCGAATAGACAAGAGACTGGTAGTTGCCGCGCTCGATCCACAGCCCCCGGTCGGTCAGCTCGGCGTTGATCCCGAATGAGTGCATCACCTCGATGGTGCTAGCCACATAGGGCCGCGATACCAGTACACCGTCGAGGAACTCCAGCGAGGTATCGGCCGAGGCGTAGGGGGCGGCCAAGGCAATCGCCGAGACAAACTGGCTGGACCGGCCGGCATCGATCGTCGCGTGACCGCCGGGTAGTCCACCCCCACCGACCCAAACCGGCGGACACCCATCGGGTCCTCGGGTTTCGATCCGGGCCCCGAGCTCGCTCAGGGCTGCCACTAGTTCCCCGATCGGACGCTGCCTCATTCTGGCGGTACCGTCGATGACCGAGGACCCGTCTGCCAAAGCAGCGACGGCGGTGAGAAACCTGGCCGTAGTGCCCGACGCGCCGGCGTCCAACGTCGCGTCGGGGGCCTGCAACCGGCCGCCCGTCCCGTGCACGATGATCCGGTCGCCGGCCACCTCGAACGAACCGCCCAATTGAGACAGGCAACCCATCATCGCCCGGGTGTCGCCGGCGTCGAGGGCGCCGACCAGGGCGCTGGGGCCGTCGGCCAAGGTTGCGCAGATCAGAGCCCGATTGGTGAAGCTTTTCGATCCGGGAAGGCGCACAGTCCCCTCGGTCGGTCCCCGCGGACGGATCGGGAGTTTCGGGGGGAATCTGTTTGCTGCATCCATCACAAGGCAGTCTGGCAGGCGTTCATGAGTCCGCGGCCGTCGAGTACAGGGACCGGACTTCGGTGATCGTGAGCAGGCGCGACGATCCGCTTTTGAGGCCGGGGTCTGTGAGCGAACCGATCGCCGTCCGGAACAAATGGACGACCGGGTACCCGATGGCATCGCACATGCGCCGCACTTCCCGTTTGCGTCCCTCTCCCATGATCACCTCCAACCTCGCCTGGCTGCGAGACGTATCGACCAGCCGGGCCGATTGCGCGGCGGCCGGACCATCGTCGAGCTCGATCCCTAGCTCCAGGCGGTGCACCTCGTCGGGGGACGGCACCCCTTTCACCAGGACCGAGTACGTCTTGGCAACGCCGTAGCGCGGGTGAGTGAGGAGATTCGTGAGATCTCCATCGTTGGTGAGCAGTATCAAACCTTCAGAATCGGCGTCCAGGCGACCGACCGGGTAGACGCGCGGCTCGCCGGGAACCAATCCGGTAACCGTCGGGCGCCCCTGGGGATCCGCGGCCGTACTCACCACGCCGGCCGGCTTGTTGACGAGGTAGTAGACCAAACCGGGTCGAATAGGCAGTCGTACACCGTCAATTTCAATCATCGCTGTTTCCGGAACCACCTTCTGTCCCAGATGAGCGGGGGCACCGTCGACGGTCACCCGCCCGGCTTTGATCAACTCCTCGGCTCCCCGCCTCGAGGTGATCCCGGAGTGGGCGATCAGTTTCTGGAGCCGGGCCAGTTCGGTCACGCGTCTGTCCGAAAGGTCTCCTCGAGTGTCTCGACCACCGTGGCCGGTGGGACGTGGTCGGCCAGCGGCGGCAGATCGGCCATGGACTGCAAGCCGAGTTTCTCGAGGAAGAGGCTGGTGGTGCCGTAAATGGTGGGGGTCCCGGGCAGGGGAAGTCGGCCCCGTTCTTCGATGAGTCCTCTCCTCTCCAGGGTGCGAATGGCGGAGTCCGAGTCGACACCGCGAATCTCCGCGATCTGGTTGCGGGACACCGGTTGGCGGTAGGCCACAACGGCCAGTACTTCGAGCGCCGCGCTCGACAACCGGCTGGCGGTGGCGGTGGAGGCGAACCGTTCCAGATACGGGAAGGCTTCAGGATGGCTGTAGCAACGCCACCCTCCCCCGATCCGACGCAAGACTATGCCGCTGTGACGATCGGTCAGGTCGGCGGCTAGAGCCTCCAACTCTGCTTCGGCTGCTTCAACGGAGATCTCCAACACTTCAGCCAGCTCTTCCACCGGAACCGGCGCTTCGGCGACAAACAGAATGGCTTCCAAGATGCTTCGGTTGTTCACGATGTTTGGCTCCACTCACTCGTCAGATTGGCCGGGTTCTCACCGTGCGACCGCCGAATCTCGATGTCGGCCAACCAGTCGCGCTGGGCGATTTCGACCAGCCCCCACCTGGCCAGCTCGAGCAGAGCCAGAAAGTAGGCAACCACCTCGACCCTGCGATCGGTGTGAGCGACCATATCTTCAAAACTGGTCTCAGCCAGTTCTTCGATTCTGACCCGCAGGTCTTGCAGGGCGGCTTCCACTGAAGGCAGTTCCAGGTCGAGATGGTCGAGATCGGGCTCGCGGTCGGGGCCGGCCAGAACCCGAGCCGCGATGGAAACCAAGCCGAGAGGATCGACGGGTATGGTCACTTCCGGCGGTTTCGGTCGCACCGGTTGGTCCATGCCGGAGGTCCGAGGCACGTAACGATTGGCATCCTGCCAGCGGTGCGTCAGTACGGCGGCTACGTCTTTGAAGGTCACGCAAGCCAGGAGGCGGGCAAGGAGCCGATCACGCTCTTCCATCAACTCCAGCTCTTCGTCGAGATCGACGGCCGTGTCATCGGGAAGGAGATGACGGGCCTTGAGCTGCACCAGCGTCGAAGCGATCAGCAGGAATTCGCTCGTGACCTCCATGTCGAGGTCTCGCATTTCGTCCAGGAACGATAGGTACTCGGCAACCAAATCGATCAAGCTGAGCTTGGTGATCTCCACTTGCCGACGGGTGATCAGCTGGAGCAATAGGTCGAGCGGACCCTCAAAAACGGCGGTCTTGACTTCGTAGCTCATAAGGAGTCATCCGGTGGCGGTCGCCGTATGGTATTGGCTGTCCCCGCGGTAACGCAGCATTATCGATCTGCGCTCTTCAATAGCTTCCAGTCGTCCTCGGTGATGGTGGACGGTCTCCCCCGATGATGATGCCGGGTGAACTCGGTGACGAGCAGTTCGGAACCGAAGCGAGCCAACTCGTCGGCCCCCAGCGGCCCATGCTCGAGGTAACTCCGCCAGGATCCCCGCACCGGCAACCGGAGCTTGGCGAGAAGACTTGCCAGTGACCTACCGATCACGCCCAAATTGGAATGCCGTTTGCCGATGTCATGCAGCAGCCCCGCCCGGACCAGGTCCCGCCGGGCCCGCCGGGCTGCGGCAATCATCCGGGCGGTCTCGAGTCCGTGACGCTGATCGGCGACCGACTGTTCCCAGTAGACGGTCGCCTCGCCGGGAAGGTCGAACCACTCTTCAACTTCCCGTCGCTCGTCTTCGGTCAACGGCTCCGCCGTCACGACTGCGAAGAACCTGCCCACCAGATGAGCCCAGCTACCCAACTCCATCAGAGCAATCCCAACCACTCAGAAACCGTCGTGATCGGCACCCGCAACCATCGGGTCGCGCCCGGGATGATGAACAAGGCCGCGAACAGAATCAGGAACCCGTACGGCTCAATCCGCGCGTAGGCGGCCCGGCCACGATCACCCAAAAACAAGGGGACCATCCGGCTGCCGTCGAGCGGCGGTATCGGCAAGAGGTTGAAGATTGCCAGCACGACGTTGATGTAGCCGAATGCCCAGACCAGTTCAGCCAGGAAGCCGGAGGTGGCCGGCAACAGGACCCTTCCGGCCAACAAGGCCACCGCCAGGTTGGTAATCGGCCCGGCCAGGGCCGTCAGAGCCATGCCTTCCGTCGGACGTTGAAAAGCTCGCGGGTTGACCGGGACCGGTTTGGCCCACCCAAACACCGGCGCCCCACTCAGAGCCAGCATCGCCGGCAACAACACGGACCCGAAAGGATCGATATGACGGATGGGGTTCAGGGTCAACCGCCCGGCGGCCTCGGCGGTCCGGTCGCCCAGTCGGCGGGCCACCAATCCATGTGACACCTCGTGCAGGATCACCGCCACTATCAGCAAGACGATGAAGATGATCGGATCGAGGATCCGATTACCGGTGAGACGTCAACGGCCGTTATCTCCGCTGTTTCTTGCAGTCCACGCACAGCACCGAGGTCGGTCGTGCCTCCAACCGTGCCGCCGGAATCGGTTGACCACAGTTGTCGCAGAACCCATATGTTCCGGTGTCGAGCTTGATGAGAGCCTTGTCGACGGATTCCACTTGTCCCTTCAGGGTTTCGACGAGTCCCAGCACCTCGGTGCGCTCCGCGGTGGCCGCGCCGGCGTCGGCGAATCCGTCGCTGAACTCGAGATCCGAGCGGAGATCACCGCTTTCGGTTGCCCCAAGCTCTTCGAGTTGGCGAACCAGTTTTTCGCGCTCTTCCTTCAGGGCTGCACGAGCGCCGTCAAAGTCCATCGTTGTGCTCACCTGCTCCGTGGGTGGGACGTGATGTACACCTCTATAAGATGCTGGGGCGATACCCGTGTGTACACCTGTGTGGTGGTGATATTAGCGTGACCGAGCATTTCTTGGACAGTTCTCAGGTCCGCCCCTCCCTCGACCATGTGTGTGGCGGCCGAGTGGCGCAGCACGTGGGGTGAGACTTTGCTCTGATCGATACCCGCCAGGGCGGCCGTTCGGCGGACGATGCCCCAGACGCCCTGCCGGGAGAGGCGCCCCCCGCGGGCGTTGAGGAACACTGCCCCGTTGTCGAGCCGGTCACCCTTCAATGTCAGGCGGTGCGGCAGATAGGTCCGGATCGCCTCGACCGCCGGCCGGCCGATGGGCACCAGCCTCTGTTTGCTGCCCTTACCCGTTACCAGAGCAGTCCGGTCTTCGAGGTCGACGCCGGCCAGATCGAGGCTGACAGTTTCGGTGACCCGCACCCCGGTGGCGTACATGAACTCCAACAGGGCCCGGATCGCGCGCCCGCAGTGGAGTCTCGCCGACCGTAACTGCCAACAACCGTTCGACCTCATCAACCGTCAGTGCTTTGGGCAACGCAGCCCCCAACCGGGGACTGTCGAGCAGAACTGTTGGGTCTTCGGTGGCCAGCTGCTCGGCAACCAGAAACCGGTGCAAACCCCTCATCGCCGCGATCTTGCGGGCGATCGTTGCGGGCTTCAGGGCGGACGAATGGAGGTGAGCGACGTAGGCGACTGCCCGTCCGGCCGATGGCTCAGCTTCACCCAGATAGTCCACATAGTCCAACAGGTCTCGCCGATAGGCGGCGATGGTATTGGCGGCCAGTCCCGCTCAGCGCGCAGCGAGGCCAGGAACTCCTCGACCCCCAGGGTCAGCGATGTGGTCATCCGCCAAAGGACGCCAGTGCCGTCGTCGGCTCCTCGAACGGCAGACCAACGCTTTCGGCCACAGCCCGGTTTACCACCGCGTCACCGACCACGTTCACCCCCGGCAGCAGCTCCGGATGGTTGGCCACCGCAGCTTGGGGGCCTTCATCGGCGATGGTGAGCAAGTAAGGCAGGGTCGCGTTGGTGAGCGCGTAGGTGGATGTGTGGGGCACAGCTCCGGGGATGTTGCCAACCGCATAGTGCACCACGTCGTCGATCACGTACACCGGATCCTCGTGGGTGGTTTCCCGGCTGGTTTCGAAACAACCGCCCTGATCGATGGCAATGTCGACCAACACCGCTCCCCGCTTCATCGCTCGCACCATGTCCCGGGTCACCAGCTTCGGGGCGCTGGCACCCGGAACCAGGACCGAACCGATGACCAGATCGGCATCGCATACCTGCTCTTCGATGGTCAGCCGATTCGACGTGAGGGTGAGGATCCTGCCGCCAAAAAGCAGATCCAGGTTGCGCAGCTTGGCAATGTCGTTGTCGAGGGCCACGACCGTCGCCTGCATCCCCATCGCCATCAGCGCGGAATTGGTGCCGGCGATGCCCGCTCCAATCACCACGACTTTGGCCGGCATGACTCCCGGCACCCCTCCCAGCAAGATCCCCCTCCCCCGGTGAGCCTTTTCGAGGTAATAGGCCCCGGCTTGGGTAGCCATGCGACCGGCCACCTCGGACATCGGCGCCAGCAGAGGCAGACTGTGATCCGGGAGTTGTACGGTCTCGTAGGCGATGCCGACGATGTCTCGTGTCAACAGACCTTTGGCCAACTCCGGATACGCGGCCAAGTGCAGGTAGGTGAAGAGAACTTGGCCGGATCGGAGTTTTGGCACCTCGACAGCCTGCGGCTCCTTGACTTTCAAGACGAGGTCAGCGCCACCGAAGACCTCGTCGGCGGACGGGACAATGACGGCTCCCTGCGTCTGATACTCCTCGTCGTGGATCGTCGATCCTTCTCCGGCTTCGGTTTCGATGATCACCTCGTGGCCGTGGTCGACAAGTTCACGGACCCCAACAGGGGTGATTGCTACGCGGAATTCCGCTGGTTTGATTTCTCTTGGAACACCGATGATCACGCCGTCCACTCCTTCTCAAGCGCCAGAAGACCGATTACGGTTTTGGCGTCCCGATCTGACCTTCTCGAACCATTCGCAAAGCTTCCTCGGATCGGCATGCGCACCAACTCTGCCTCTTCCTCTTCGATGACCCACCGGGCGCGACGGGACCGGGTGAGCTCCTCGGCGAGATATAACCAGATGAGCTCGTCGGTGAACCCGGGGGTCGTGTAGAAGCTCCGTGAGGAGAGTGAGTTTCCCGGGTCGGAAGCCGATCTCTTCCTCGCACTCCCGCCTGCGCGGTAGTTTCCGGCTCTCTCACCTGGTTCGTCGCATTTCCCGGCCGGGATCTCCAACATGTCTTCGCCGATGGCTACCCGATGCTGGGAGATGAGGACGACATCACCGTCGATCACGCGGCACCACCGCCACCGCCCCGGGATGATGGATGATTTCGCGTTGCGGCCGACCGGCCTCCCTTCGGCCAGGTAGTGGCTCCGGACAAGCTTCAGGAATGACCCGCTGGCAATGGTCCGCTCTCCGAGTAGACGGAGACCGTCCGTCACCGATTGGGCAGGTCGCCGACCGCAGTGCGTTCCGACAGCGCGGTCCTCCTCAGCCGGACGTTCCCGGCGGTGCGCGGCAGCCGCCTCCATGAACCCGGCAAAGAGCGGGTGGGGATCGTCGGGTCGGGATTTGAATTCCGGATGGAACTGGCTGGCAATGAAGAACGGATGTGACGGGCAATCTCGATGATCTCGACCAAGTTGTCGTCCGGAGAAGTGCCGGACAACCTCAGGCCCGCCGCTTCGAGGTCTTTCCGATACCGGTTGTTGACCTCGTACCGATGCCGGTGCCGCTCGTAGATCAATTCTTCTCCGTAGAGGTCGCGGGCGAGCGAACCTTCTTTGAGTTTGGCGGCGTAGATGCCCAACCGCATGGTGCCGCCCATATCGGCGACTTCTTGCTGGCTCTCCATCAGGTCGATCACGGGGTGGGGGGTGGTCGGGTCGAACTCTGCGCTGTTGGCTCCGGCGAGTCCGAGCTGTGACCGGGAGAATTCGATGACCGCGCATTGCAGACCAAGGCAGAGACCCAGGAACGGAATCCCGGTTCTCCCGGGCATGCCGGGCGGCTGCGATCTTTCCCTCGATGCCGCGTATCCCGAACCCGCCGGGTACGACGATTCCGTCGAGACCCTGCAAGATGCTAGGCGGCCAGCAGCCCGTCCATGTCATCGCTGGGAATCCAGCGCAAGTCGGCCTTCACGTCGTTGGCGAGAGCACCGTGGCGAAGGGCCTCCACCACCGACAGGTAGGCGTCGGGCAGATCGACATACTTGCCGACCAGACCGATCGTGACGCGGCGGGTGGCCAGCCGGGCTCGTTCGACCATTGCCTCCCAGTCCGGCCAGATCGGGCGATCGGTTTCCAGTTCCAGGATCCGGCTGATGACGTCGTCCAGCCCGCCCCGGTGCAACATCAGGGGCACCGCGTAGACGTCGTCGACGTCCGTGGCGTTGATGACGGCATCGGCGTCGACATCGCAGAACAGGCTGATCTTGCGGACCGCAGACTCGTCGACGGGACGGTCGGACCGGACGACGATCACGTCGGGGTGAATGCCCCTGCTGCGCAGTTCGGCGACGGAGTGCTGGGTCGGCTTGGTCTTCATCTCCTCGCTCGAGGCGATGTAAGGGACCAGGGTGACGTGGACGTAGGCCGTATTGGCCCGTCCGACGTCCTTGCGGATCTGCCGGATCGCTTCCAGGAAGGGCAGGCTCTCGATGTCGCCGACGGTGCCTCCCACTTCGGTGATGACGACGTCGACATCTTCGTGGGCTCCCAGCCGCCGGATGCGGGACTTGATCTCATTGGTGACGTGGGGAATCACCTGGACGGTGTCGCCGAGATAGTCGCCCCGACGTTCTTTTTGGATGACCGTCTGGTACACCGAACCCGTGGTCACGTTGGAGTCGCGCCGAAGGTTCTCTCCGGTGAATCGCTCGTAGTGGCCGAGGTCGAGGTCGGTTTCCCCACCATCGTCGGTAACAAAGACCTCACCGTGCTGGAAAGGGTTCATGGTTCCGGGATCGACATTGATGTACGGGTCGAGCTTCTGATTGACGACCTTCAAGCCACGTGCTTTGAGGAGTCTGCCGAGAGATGAAGCCGTGATCCCCTTCCCGAGACTGGAGACCACACCGCCCGTTACGAACACATACTTCGCCACGGGAGGTCATGGTAGCAGTCGGCCCCGGTTGCGCCGAGTACCCGTTATTGGCCCGTTCGCCGGGCAGCCAGGGTGATCAACTCGTCGGCATGATCGCGGCCCTGCCGGCTGTCGGGAAGCCCGGCCAGCATCCGCGATAGTTCTTCGAGGCGCCCGTCCTGCTCGACAAGCTCCACCTTGCACGGTGGTGCCCGTTCGAGTGATGACGAAATGTCGATCGGCAAACGCCGCAACTTGCGGGAGATGCGTAACGCACAGCACCTGGCGGTCCCGAGCCAGGGAAGCCAATTTTCGTCCTAATTCGAGTGCCGTCTTCCCCCCCACTCCGGCATCGATCTCATCGAAGGCCACGATGGGGACGCTCCCCGACCCGGACGCCAAGCGCAGGGCGAGCACGAGCCGGCTGAGTTCTCCTCCTGAGGCGACCCTGCCTACCGGCGCCGGATCAAGGCGGTCGTCTGACGCAAACAGCAGGCGGCCGACGTCTGCTCCGGCTGGTCCGGGATCAGCCGGCTCGACGATCAGTCGGACAATCGGCGCAGGAATCCCCAGTTCGCGAAGATGTTGCTCGGCTTCACCGGCGATTAGGTCGGCGGTCCTCTGGCGGACATCCCGCACCCGAGCGCCTATCGAAGCCACCGTTTGTTCGGCTTGGTTCAGCTTGAGCTCAAGTTGCTCGGCTCCGGCCAGCAGAGCAGCCAATTCGTCGCGTCGCCGCCCGGCTCCTTCTCCGAACTCGAGCACTTCATCGAGCGAGTCGCCATATTTGCGCCGAAGATCCCCGAGCTGGGCCAGACGACGCTCGGTGGCCTCGGCGGTCTCCGGGTCGGTCCCGACCAATTCGAATGCCACCCGCAAGTCACTGGTCAGTTCGGCCAGGCCGGCCAGGACGTTCGCGGATTGGTCCGTCAGGCTCCTCAGGGTTCGATCGAGGTCGGCAGCTTTCTGGAGTTGGAAAGCTGCTCCACCCACCTCGTCGGACGCTTTTTCGATCGCGCCGTCGGGCCTCGCCCAGACGGGTCGCCAGTTCTTCGGCGTGGCGCATGCGGACCGCCGCGGTGGCGAGCAGTTCGTCTTCTCCGGGCACAAAGCCGGCCGCCCGAATCTCGTCTGCCTGGTACCCGACCAGATCGAGTTCCCGCTCCAGCGCCCGCCGATCCCCACCCAAGCGATCTCGTTCCGCACGGAGTCCGGCCAGAACGTCCCAGGCGAGCCGGTACTCGCCGAGAAGCTCCGCCCCGGTTTTCGGAAGCGCCCGATCGATCAAAGCGCGCACCTCGTTGGGCCGTCCCAGACCGTGTTTCTCGTGCTGGGCGACCATCTCGACCATCCCGGAACCCAGCTTCTCCAGTGCCCCGGCCGTCGCCATGCTGCCGTTGAGGTAGGCACGACTTCGCCCGGCCGTGACGGTGCGGGCCACCACCAACTCTTCACCGTCCTTTCGAACGAACCTTCCATCGACGCGGGCTTCATCGCCGTAGGGGCCGATGATGTCGCTGCGCGCGGGGCCGCCGACCAACAACCTGAGGGCGCCCAGCAGCATCGTTTTTCCTGCTCCGGTCTCACCGGTAAAGGCCACCAGACCGGAGCCCGGTTTCACCTGGGCCTTCTCGATGATGCCCAAGTTTTCGACAATCAGTTCATCAAGCACCGCTCAGGTGCTCCCGTGGAAACGCAGATCTTCGGTGAGATGAAACTTCTCTTTGATCCGGGCCGGAAAGGACCTTCCGGAGATGTCGATGAACCGGACCGTTCCGGGTCCGCGCCGAACCACGATCTCATCGCCGGGACCAACCTGACCGAGATCGTATCCGTCGACGCTGACGCCGGCCGACCGGTCCTGGACCACTGTGCAGCGGATCACCGTATCGGGGTGAAGAACGAGGCTTTTTGAGAACAACGAATGAGGTGCCACCGGCGAAAGAACCACCGCTTCGAGCTCTGGGGCCACCAAGGGGCCGCCGGCCGACAGGTTGTAGGCCGTTGACCCGGTCGGAGTTGCCAGAATCAGGCCATCGGCGTGGTAGTTGAGGAAACGCTCGCCGTCGACGGCAACTTCGATGGAGATCAATCGCTGACTCAATACCTTCTCGATCACCACGTCATTGATCCCCGTCACCGGATCCCGGTCGTTAACCAAGGCTTCGATCGTCATGCGCGGCGACTCCTGCCATGAACCCGCCTGTAGTGCCTCGACGGCGTCCTGCAGCCGTCCCGGTTCGATGTCTGCCAGGAATCCTTTCCGCCCCACATTGATGCCCAGCAACGGCAGATTGGACCGCAACGCCGCCCGGGCGGCCCGCAGCACGGTGCCATCGCCACCGATGGCCAACACCACATCGCCGGCCGCGGTCCCATCGCTGGAGACTGCCACAACCTCCATCCCCCGCTTCCCGGCGATCTCGGCCAGATTCTCTGCGACTTCTACCGCAGCAGGACGAGCATCGTGCACAACGACGGCGATTGTTTCAACATTCACCGTTCCACCACCCTGTTGAGGTCTTCGTCCTGCACTGTTGTAGCTCCTTTCCGAGCCCACACAAAGAACTCCCGGTTTCCTTTGGCACCTTCTATGGGCGAAACAGCCACGCCGCGGGTACCAAAACCTTCGGCGGCCAAGCATTCAACAACTCGCTGCAGCGCCGCCCGGTGCTTCTCAGGGTCGCGCACGATGCCCCCTTTGCCAACCTGTCCTTTTCCAACCTCAAACTGTGGCTTGACGAGAAGAACCAGATCGCCTTCCGGAGTGACGAGCTCGACCAGTTTGGCTGCCACCGTGCAGATCGAAATGAAGGACAGGTCGCCGACGATCACTTCAAAGGGTCCGTCCAGGTCATCGACTTCGACATACCGAAGATTGCGTCGGTCATGGACTGCCACCCGGGGATCGGTGCGCAGTGACCAGTCGAGCTGCCCGTATCCCACATCGAGGGCCGCCACCGAGGCCGCCCCCGCTTGCAGTAGGCAATCGGTGAAACCGCCGGTCGAAGCCCCGGCGTCGAGAGCCCGACGGTTGCGGATCGTCACCCCAAACGTTTGCAAGGCGCCGGCCAGTTTTTCGCCTCCCCGCGAGACGAAACGGTCGGGTGGACGATTGATTCCGATGGCCATGGAACTGTCGACCAACGTCGAGGGTTTCGGCCGGGGAATGCCGGCCACGGTCACCCGGCCGGCGGCCAACGCCGTTTGGGCGGCAGTTCGGCTGGGCACTAGGTTCCGTCGCACCAATTCGAGATCAAGCCGGCGGCGGGGCGATTGGGGCATGAACCGGAGGACCCGCGGCACTCAGCCGGTCGGGTTCTCTTCCGGTTCGTCCGACTCTTCCAGTTCGGCGGCCAGGGCCTCGGCGATTTGATCGGCCGCCTCCGGCACCTCCGCGGGATCGAGTTCGGCCAGGACCGCGATCGCTTCTTTCAGTTCCTTGGTATCCATTTCCCTATTATCACCGCAACGGCGACAGGAACCAGTCTTTGATACCGATCCGCGATGCCAACCCGTCTCTGACTCGACCAGTCATCACCTGGCTGATCGTCGTCGCCGCCGCCTACGTGTTCTTTGCGGTGCAGCCAAGCATTGAGTCCGAATTCAGCGATTTCCTGTTCGAGTACGCGGCCATCCCTTGTGAGCTGACCACCCTCTCCCCGCTCGACGGCGCCGACTTATCTGCTTGTAGCTCCGCCGATGTCGGTTTTCCGTTCTTCCCCGAAAAGAACCTTCTCGCCAGCGCCCTCATCTCGATGTTCCTCCACGCCAATCTTGCTCACTTGCTCGGCAATCTCTGGAGTCTGTGGATCTTCGGCAACAACGTCGAGGATGCCTTTGGATCCGCCGGATACCTGTTCCTCTATTTGGCCTCGGGAGTGGCGGCCACAGCCGCCTTTGTCCTGACCAACCCCGGAGAGGTCACTCCGCTGGTCGGCGCCTCGGGGGCGATATCAGGGGTGATGGGAGCCTATCTGGTGCTCTTTCCGCGGGCCCGGGTCGTTTCGGTGTTTCCGATCTTTTTCTTCATTCCTGTGGCTTTGCCGGCCGCCATCTTCCTGATCCTTTGGTTTGCCGGCCAGTTTGCCCTCATTGGCGATGCCACCGGAATCGCCTGGCAAGCTCATGTCGGAGGGTTCTTGTTCGGCGCCGCGGTCGCTTTCGTCCTCCGCGGACCATTGCTCCGCAGGGTCGATGCTCACCGCCGGAGACTCGCCCGGCAGCGGTCAGGTCTCCAGAGCTTCGGGTAGATCGGCTATCGACTGGAGAATCAGATCCGGTCGGTATTCGTCCGGCACTTGGTCGACCCGCTCGACTACTCCGGTCAGCACCAATACCGAATTCCAGCCTTCAATCTTGGCCATGGCCAGGTCGGTCTCGGGCCGGTCCCCCACTACCCAAACCGGTCCTGGGGCCAGTCCGGCGCGAATCAGCGACCTGATCGCCGCGTGGGGTTTGCCGGCGATTTCCGGATCGACCCCGGCGCCGATCCGGACCGCGCCCACCATGGTCCCGGCCCCCGGCCAGAGACCATCGGGAGTTGGGAAAGTCGCGTCCGTGTTGGTGGCCACAAACCGAGCGCCCCTCCTGATCGCCACCACGGCGTCGCGGAGAAGGTCGTACGACAGGGCCAGGTCGAGCCCGACGATCACTGCCGCGGCGAGCCGGGGATCGTCGGTCTCGGTCACATTGGCTTGCGCCAGGGCCTCCGTGATGCCGTCGCCTCCCACCACCAGGACCGGCCCGGCGCCGGCTCCCAGCATCGTCACCGCGGCGTCGGCCGAGCTAATCACCTGGCCGGTTCGGGCCGGATACCCGGTCAGCTTTTGGATCTTGGCGGCGACATCTCCCACCGGGCGAGTCGAGTTGTTGGTGACGAATACAACCCTGTGACCCAACTGGTCCAGCTTGCTCAATGCCTTTCCGGCGCCGGGCACCGGCCGTCCCTGGAGATAGACCACCCCATCGAGATCGCATACGACGTTGCCGATCCCGGACAGTCCCGCTACAACTGATTCAATCATGTTGTTCGCACCGTTTCGTGGCTCGCTTTTTGACCCGGACCTCGTTGCCGATATTTCTCTGGCGACCTGTCCACCGTACGACGTGATCAACGCCGCCGACGAGCTCCGCTACCGGGAGAGCTCAGACCACAACCTTGTCAAGTTGCTACTCGCCGGTCCGGGCGATGCTACCTACAACGAAGCAGCTCGCCTCCTAAAGAGCTGGCGACTCGATGGGAGCCTGCGGACCGACCCGGATCCGCGGTTTTACCTCTACCGGATCGAATATACGGACGAGACCGGCGCTCAGCAGGTAGCGGCGGGGGTGATCGGAGCTTTGGCTTTGCTGCCCCTGGGAGGCCGGATACTGCCTCATGAAGAGACGATGCCCAAGACCAAAGCGGATCGACTGGCGGTACTGACCGCCACCGGCGCCAATCTCGATCTCATCATCGCCCTCACGTCATCTCCCGACTTCGCACTCCTGCTGGAGGCCCCGGGTCCTGCCAGGTTGTCGTTCGAGGTTGAAGGCGTCCACCACAGCCTGTTCGACATCGTCGATCCGGAGTCGATTGCCGCCATTTCCGCGGTTGTTGGTTCCCATCCGGTGGCGATCGCCGACGGACATCATCGCTATACGACCGGCCTCGAATATCAGGCAGCCCAGTCGGGAACCGGCCCGTGGGATTCGATCATGGCCTTCCTGGTCCCCGCCCAGGGCAGCGGCCTCACCATCGGTCCCACCCACCGGGTGTTCCCTCAGGCGGCGGTGCAGCCGTCCCGGCTCACCGATCGATTCGAGATCGAACCAAGCGCGGCCACAGCTCCTCTTGAACCTGGCTCAATCGTGCTGGTCCCGGGAGCCGGGCACCACCAGAGCCCTATGAGACTCACCCCCCGGCCACGCGACTCTCCGGGCTCCCCGGGCCGTGGCGGCAGGCCAGCCCGGCAGTGGCCCGGGAGTTGCTGTATGAGCTCCTCGACGTGACCGAGAGCGACGCTTCGTACTTCGCCGATCCGCAAGAGGCCCTCGCGGCCGGAGCGGCCCAATCCGAAGGGGCCGTGGCGTTGATGGCAACCGTCTCGGAAGAAGCGATCAGCGCGGCCACCGAAGCTGGTTTGCGGTTCCCCCAGAAAAGCACCTTCTTCGTCCCGAAGCCTCGATCCGGGCTCGTGGTGCGCTGCCTAGCCGACGGCTAGACCGATTCGGAGTCTCCTAATCCCTCGATAGTCCGGGCGATGACCGCCGCAGTAAGGCTCAGCGACTCCAGGCTGACCCGTTCGTTGTTGCCGTGAAACATGCCCAGGAAATCGTCGAATTCGACCCCCAGGTCAAACAACCCCACGCCATATGCCTGGGTGCCCCGCGCCCGGAAGAAGCGAGCGTCGGTAGTTGCCGGCATCAAGGTAGGAAGAATTCGACGCGAACCGGTCAGACTCTCGATAGCCGTACTGATGGTGTCCCACAACGGCCCAACCGGCGGCGTGGCGGTGGCCGGGAAGTCGGCCATGGGCGCGATCTCCAGCCGTTCGAAATCAGGCCCGGTGGCCTTCCGCAGATGCTCGTCGACGGTAACGGCGTCCTGACCGGGCAGAACCCGCACGTCGACCTCGGCGTGGGCCGAGTCCGGGATGGTGTTGGTTTTGGATCCGGCCCGCATCACGGTTGGGGCCACCGTCATATGCGTGCAGGCGTGCACATAGCGGGCAAACCCGGGCCGGTCCGGGAACAAGGCCTCGATGGCGTCGTCGATTCGGTCCGGATCGACCAGGGCCGCCGCCTCGTCGCCCGGCAGGTCGAGACCCTGTACAAAGGTCCGCCACTCCGGGGTAATCACGACCGGGGAAGGACTATCGGCCAGGTTGGCCAGCGCCCGGGCGATCGGGATCAGCGCGTTGTCCGTCCCGTATGGCTGGCTGGCGTGACCGGGGGTACCGGCGGTTGAGACTCGTCGCCAGAACGGTCCCTTCTCCCCGACACTGACCGGATAGGCCACCCCAGAGGTGGTGGGGATTGGCGGGTAGGCGATCTCGGTAAGCAGGTAGTCGCAGGCAACCTCATCCCAGTGTTGTTCCGTCAGGAAATGGGCGCCCCACCTCCCGCCGGCTTCTTCGTCGGCTACGGCCAGGAAGGCCAGGCCGCCGGCGGGCACCTTTTTCGAACCGTCGAGATACCTCTTGAACACGGCGGCCATGGCAGCGGTTTGATTGAGCATGTCGACCGCGCCCCGACCCCAGACAGACCCGTCGATGATTTCACCGCCGAAAGGGTCGTGAAGCCAACCGGATTCGTTGACCGGCACCACATCGGTGTGTCCCATCAAGAGCAGTTTGGGCATTGAGCGGTCGGTCGGCGGGAGATCGTAGAGGATTGAGGTCCGCCCGGGTCGTGGTGCGAACTTGACGCCCGGGCGTCCGAGGTAGTCGGCCAGCGTGGCTACCGAACGTTCCTCCTGGCCGCTTTCCGGGGTCCCGTCGTTGACACACTGATTCCGGATGAGGGTCTGGAGGAGTTCGGTTATCTCACCCGTTTGGATCATTTCCGCTCCTTGGCGAGTCGTCGAGCAGCACCGCCATCAGATCGGGCATGGTCGGTGTCAAAGGAAGGTCGAGCACCAGGTCCAGGGGCACCCACGCCGCTTCCCGGGCGTCGTCGGCTGCCTGGAGGTTTCCACCGATGACCCGGGCCCGGTAATCGACCAGGGTGTAATGCCAGGCGGGCGGATCGCCGGGACCGAGGGCGTCGCCCACCCAGACGACTTCACCCAGTTCGACTTCGAGGCCCGTCTCCTCATGCACCTCGCGCACCGCCGCCGCCCGTAAAGATTCGCCGTAGTCAACCTTGCCACCCGGTATCGCCCACAACCCGGCATTGGCCCCCCGCCCCCGCCGCACCAGGAGCAAATCCCCGTCGCGGATGACCGCCACCCCCACTGCCGGGGTCGGCCGTCTCGGTCCGTTTTCCTCAATCACGATGGTGCATGACAATCGACCGGGCCGCAAAGCCTCCCGACTCGAAGAAGTTCTTCACCAACCGGTGGCCGGGCAAGACATGGGCATCAAAGAGTCGGTGACCTTCTGCTCGCAAATGCTCCAGGATTGCGTTCAGCATCGCTTCGGCGACCCCAACTTCTCGGGCTTCCGGTTCGGTGAAGACCAGCCGGATAGAGCCAATTCGTTCACCCGCGGCGGCTGGAAGCAATGGCTCAGAGCGGGCCAGTATGAACCCCAGAGTGACATCGTCGATCGTGCCCAGGTAGATGGTTGTGTCGGGATTCGCCAGCTCCTGTTTCACAGCCTCTGCGACGGGTTCGGGTAGCCCGTCGGCCATTCCCCACATTCTGTGGTACTTACGCATCTCCGCCGCCAGCAATCCGTAGAGCCGAACCAACTCGGCATGATCACTCGACTCCGCGAGGCGGGCGGTCACAATCACGCCGCGACCTGACTTCGCCGAAGGATCCGACGTGCGCCCCACTTGGTGACCAGCCACATCGCCTCGATAACGATCTTGCCTTTCATCTTCGACTCACCGTAGACCCGGTCGCGAAACACAATGGGAATCTCAACGATCCGCAACCCCTGAGTCGCGGCCCGCCAGGTCATCTCCACCTGAAAACCATATCCGGAAGCCTGACAGGTGTGGGCCTCCAACCCGGCCAGCGCCCCGGCGCGAAAAGCCCGAAAACCCGCGGTCGAATCTCTGACATCCAGGTCGAGCATGAGTCGTGCATAGAAGTTTCCGCCGCGCGACAAAAGGCGGCGAAAAAGAGGCCAATCCGGTGTCGCACCGCCTTTCACATACCGGCTCCCAATCGCCAGATCGGCCTCGCCCGAAGCCACGGCCTCCACCAGCCGGGGCAGATCAGCCGGATCATGAGAAAAATCGGCGTCGAATTCGCAAACGATCTCGGCGCCGCCGGCCAGGGCGTGCTCAAATCCCTCGGCGTAGGCAGGCCCGAGACCCTGCTTGACGGTCCGGTGCAGGACACTCACCAGCTCATTGGTATCAGCGATCTGATCGGCCAGGCGACCGGTCCCGTCGGGAGATCGATCATCGACCACCAGGACGTGGAACCCGTGCGCCAGCACGGCCCCCACCAACGCCTCCAGGTTTTCCCGCTCGTTGTAGGTTGGCACCACAACCGTTACCTGAGCGCCGCGCATGGCTCCGACGGCCTCCTTTGGATAACCGCCGCGCTATTCGCAGTCGCGGCAGATGAGTTTCCGTTTGTTGGCGAGCTGGCTGGTCCGTTTGACCAGGAAGCAAGATGAACAAACGAATTCGTCGACTCGAGCCTCTTGCGCTCCGACATTCAAAGCAAGTTCCGCCCGGCGGATTTCTCGCAATTCGGCGGCTTCGTCGACCATCAAGGATTGGGCGGCTTCCTCCGCGAGGAGTTCGAGTTCTTCGGCCTCGAGCTCGTCAAGCGCTTCGTCGGTTTCGTCGTCGGCGCTGTCGCCGTCTTCGTCCTTGACGTCCACAACTTCGTCCTCTTCGACGTCAACGTCGAGGACCTCATCAGTGTCGAGCTCCTCGACTTCCTCGAGGTCTTCGATGTCATCGACAACCTCGTCGACTTCGTCGTCTTCGTCTTCGACAATGACGTCCGACTCTCCGAGTGCCTCATCCTTGCGGGCCATGTCTCCTCCGGTTCAAAAAGCGGCGGGAGTATATACCCTCCCGGCGGCTGGTTCGCTCCTCCCAGCTATCTCCTAGATCTTTATGTTGATGGCCCCCGGCAGAATCTCGCCTTCTACCCGGCCGGAGCCGAAGAACTCGCCATCGGCCTCTACCGGCCACTGCGGATCAGTCTCCAGGGTGAAGCGGCCAGCAGTGAATCTTCGGACCCTCTTGTCATTGAGGTGATCACCGTTCTTGGCGCGCCACCATAGCCGGGGAATGTCTCGTTTCGGGGCGTTGAACACTTGCATGTCAAACAGGCCATCGGTAACCGTCGCCCGCGGCGCGATATTCCAACCGCCCCCGAAGAACTGGGCGTTCCCGAACACCACCAACAAGGCAGGACCTTCGTAGGTTCGACGGCCCGCCACCAGGTGGATCTCCGCGGCCGGGAAGGTTGGATACACCAGCGGCAGAGCCACGTGGTAGCGAGCCGAACCCAACCAGCGGGGCAGTCGTTCGGCTCGCTGGACCAGGGCGGCCAGCACCCCGGCATCGGCCACGTTGATGAAGTGACGCTCTCCCCAACTGCCCCGCAAAACCCCGACATCAGACAGGTAGACCTGTCCACCTTCCAAGTGACGGGCGGCATCCTCGAGGCGTTGGGAGATCCCAAATGTCCTGACGAAATCAGACCCTGATCCGGCGGGAAGCACGCCCAGAGTTGGCGGATGCTCCCAGCGATGTTGCATCAGCGCCCCGACGACCAGATTGATCGTTCCGTCGCCTCCGGCCGCCACGACCCGGCTGCAACCGCCGGCGACTGCCTCATCAATGCACTGACGGACTTCGGCTTCGCCGTACGGAGTGACAATCTCAGCGTCAATCCGACGGGCAGCCAGCGCCTGGCGGGTCCGTTCCGCGATTTCCTGCCGTTTGCCGGCGTAGGGATTCGCCACGACCAACCAGTCGTTCATATCAGACCTCCGGCCGCCACCACTCCGCGATCGAGCATACGTAATGCCACGCTGGTTTGCTCGCGGAGGGCGGGTTCGGCATCGCGTACCTGGCGCAGGAGATCGAGTAACTGCCGACAGGTCCTGACAAAATCACCGGCAGCCAGGTCGTCTTCACCGAGCAGTGTGTCGAGATCCGTTCCGTGGGCCCAAGCAAAGGCCAGGTCGACAAATCCAGGATTCGGTTCCCGGGTCTCCGGCAATCTTCGACCGCGCTCGGCCATGCGGAGTTTGTTGGAGCGATCCATGAGACCTCCCCACCTCTCTTCGAGCTGGGCGGTTGGCAAGCGACCTTCGACCTGTTCGCCTCTCGGTTCGAACACGAAGCACGAAGCGAACGCGGCAGTTTCGGCAGGATCGAGACCCAGGAAACAACCGCCGGCGATCGCGTCGGCCAAGAGCAGATCGAGCTCGTTATAGATCAACCGCAATCCGTCGCCGGTCGCGGTCAAGCTCCAGCCATCGATGTAACCCCATTCTTCGAGAAGGTCGAGGATGGCGTGAAACTCCCCGACCAAACCTTCACCTTCGAGAACAAGTTGATGGTTCAGTCTGGAGATTTCCTTGGCGGCGCGGGTGGCCATTCGGGCCGCTTTGACATGGTCGGCACGATCCGGACACGACGCCACCGGATGGTCGTTCGTCTGGTCCGGTTGCCGGGGCAACACCCGTTCGGACCCCGTTGGCCGAAAGTCACGCAAAGCTTCGGCTACCGCCTGTTGATAGCGAGAATCGCCGGGTTGGTACGGCTTGGGAAGCGGCAAGACACCGATGCGGGCCGTGCCGGGACTCAAATCGCCCGCCTTGAACTGGGCCACCGCCCCCTTGGCCGATACGACGACTACCCGGTACGGCTCACCCCCCCGCCATTGTTTGACAACCACATATCTACCCGATCGTTTGCCGCCGGGAATCTCCAGGACGTGACCGGGTTGCAGGGTGCGCATGAAGGCCCCAATCACCTTCTTGTGACCGGTGCCCGGAGAGCTGCGGACGACCTGGAGATATTCCTGAACATCCCCACGTTCGCATTGGGCGTCGTTCTGCAAGTCGGTCAGGCGTTTGCTTTGTTTGGCCAGAGCGCGACGCAATGAAGAGGTGGTGCGGCGGCGCTGGTATTGGCCGTATGAAGCGTTGAGGAGGCGCTCGGCATCAGCCTGGGGATAGTTGGCAACCAGGTTGGCCGCCATGTTGTAGGTAGGACGAAAGCTGGATCGGAGGGCGTGGGATCCGGCCGAAGCAATCCCGGCCACCCTATCGAATTCAAGGAACCTCGAGTAGAGCACGACTCCGTAGCCCCGGTTGTCGATTCCCCGCCGACCGGCCCGGCCGGTCAACTGCGTGTAGTCACCCGGACGGAGTACTTCATGGGTCTCACCGGTGAAACGTGACAGGTTCTCGAGCACGACAGACTTGGCGGGCATATTTATGCCCAGCGAAAGTGTTTCGGTGGCGAATACCACCTTGATCAGCCCTTCCAGGAAGAGATCCTCGACCGTCTCCTTGAACGCCGGCACCAAACCGGCGTGGTGGGCTCCAACTCCTGCCTGCAGTTGGGAGAGCCAACGGTCGTAGCCGAGCACCGCGAGATCCTGGCTATCGAGATGGCCCGTCCGCAGTTCGGCCTGCCGGCGGATGGCCAACCGTTCGTCCGGCGTGGTGAGCTTCATCCCGCTCTCGGCCAGCCGTCCGGCGGCATCCTCGCATCCCGCCCTGCTAAAGATGAAATAGATGGCCGGGAGCATCTCCGCGGCGGCCAGAGCAGAAATCACCTCACCACGCCGTGGGGTTGCGTAGCGGCGCCGGCTGCGCTTGCGGGCCAGCATCCTGACGATGTCCGGGTTGGGCTCCATCCGACTCTTGTGCCGGACCAGCATCGGTTCGATGACCAGCTTGTCTTCCGCAAACCGGTCCTTGACGGCGTACAGGCTCTCCAAGGGGACCGGGCGGGTTTCCTCGAGGACGAGTGCCGTCGGACCGCGCCTGGCCCGCACCCAATCCGTGAACTCATCGGCGTTCGAGACCGTGGCCGACAGGCAGACCAGTTGTATGTGCGGTGGGGCATGGATGATGACTTCCTCCCAGACTGCCCCCCGGAAGCGGTCCTGCAGATAGTGCACTTCATCGAGGATCACCGTGTCGAGGGCATCAAGAGCCGCCGGATCCGTGTAGATCATGTTGCGCAGCACTTCGGTCGTCATCACCACGATCGGCGCGGAGCCGTTGATGGAATTGTCACCGGTGAGCAACCCGACCCGATCGGGGCCGTATGCCTCTCTGAAGTCCGAGAACTTCTGGTTGGAAAGAGCCTTGAGGGGGGTTGTGTAGAACGCCCGCCGACCCCTTTCCAGGGCCAGGTGAACTGCGACTTCGGCCACCAGAGTCTTGCCCGAGCCGGTCGGCGCGGCCACTACGACCGAGGCGCCGGATTCGATGGCCTCGGCAGCATGTTGCTGGAAAGGGTCAGGACGGAACGGCAGGTTCGCGAAGAAGGCCGTCAAGCTCATTTCCGCAAAATGAGTTTGACCAGCCAGATCGTTACCTCGTACAACAGGTAAAGCGGAACCGAGAGGGCCAACAAGGTAAGAGGGTCACCGGTCGGAGTTACCACGGCCCCGACTACCACGATGGCCAGCACTGCCCAGCGCCGTCCCTGCGCCAGCTGTTGCGATGACAGAAGCCCGGCGGCTGCCGCCGCAAAAAGGAACACCGGGAACTCAAATGCGAGGCCAAAAACCAGTAGGAATCGAAGGGTCAACGAGATGTAGCTCCCGACCCCGATGATGGGGTCGAGACCCCCCTGGATCCCAAGCAGAAACTCCAAACCCCGCGGCAGGATGAGATACCCGAATACCACACCGCCGGTGAACAGCACCGCCAGGGCCGACGCGATGGGCACGGTCCACTTTCGTTCGCGGTTCGTCAGGGCAGGGTTCACGAATGCCCAGATCTGGTAGAGCAGTACCGGGCTGGCCAGCAGCACACCTCCGAACAGGGCGAGACGCATTGCCACCGAGAACCCTTCGGTTACCTGGAATTGGGCCAGGGCATCGCTGTCATCTATCGCTTTGCGGTACGGGCTCTCGAGCAGCTCGAACAGCCAGTCTCGAAAGAAGAAGGCAATAACCGCGCCGACCAGCAAGGCCGCCGCGCCTTTGACCAAACGCCACCGAAGCTCTTCGAGGTGCTCGAGAATCGGCTGGCGCCGCTCTTCAGTCACTTCGGCCCCTCCGGCGTTTCCGGCCCTTCGGGCGGCTGGTCCGCCACGGCCTCCTCGGGAGAGGGGCCCACCACCGGGGGTGGGCCAACCCACTCGACGGACTTCTTGACCTCGTCGCCGGCTGCTTGCAGCTCGTCCTTGGCTTTGTCGAAGTCGGCCTTCACCTCTTTGAAAGGCTCCTTGAGGTCACCAACTTCCTTGTCGAGTCCGCGACGAAACTCGGAGGCCGTCCGGCGGATCTCTCGCGCCCACTTACCGGCCTGGCGGGCCAGATCGGGGAGCTTCTGAGGACCAAACACGACGAGCGCGATCAACAGGATGGTGATGAGTTCGGTGAAGCTAATAGAGTCGAACATGGCGCAGGCGGCATGCTAACGGGATAGGGATCGTCACCACACGGTCAGACGGCCATTGGCGAGGGAAGACGGCGGTTCGAACTGCTCTCCGAGCAGGCTGGTTCTCAGTAGGTGAGCAACCGGAGAAGGTCCTCTTCACTGTCGAGCCGGTGGGCGAAAGCGTCGATTTCGGCTTCAGTGATCGGATTCTCGATCGGTGAGGGAGTTACTACTTCGAAGCTGACGCCAGTGGCGAGCAGCACATTGACGACTCGGGGGTTGGCGGGTCGGCGTTGCAAGCCGATGCAACTCGGGCAGGTGAACAGGTAGCTGCCGGATTCCTGGGTCGGATCCAGTTCGAGGGATAGATCGCCGGGCTCGAGCTCAATGTCTCCGCACCGTTCACATGTCGTCTTGATGGTGGTCATTCGGGTTCTCCGCTAACCGCTTCGTACACACGGTTTATCGGCCGGAGGGGCCATCGCCTGAAGGGACTATCTACAAATAGTCCGTGCGCACTAGTTCGGGCTAGCGCTCCTGGTATCGAGCGAGGATACGGTCCCGCAGAGCGGCCAGGGCCGTCTTGGTTTCGGGACCGGCGACGAGTTGCGCATCGGCTCCCAATCGCAGGAGCAACCTGGCCGCTACGGACGGATCCGCGGCGGAGAATTCGATCAGCATTTCAGAACCCGAATCCGACAGGACCTCGACCGGGTAGTACTCGGCCACCCATCGGGCCCGCTCGCCCAACCGGATGGTGGCCCGTACGTCGTCCTCCGAGGGCGTGTACCGGACTTCCGGAGGCGGCGGGTCGGACGGGGGAATGAAGGTTTCGTCGGTCGGTCGGGCCTCTTGGATACGGTCGACCCGAAAGACCCGCTCGCCGCCGGCCGTTCGGCAGAACCCGGATAGATACCAGTTGCCGAGGGTCGAGAAGACGGACCATGGTTCGACGAGCCGCTCTCGGGTCTCGCCTTTGCCAAGCGAGGTGTACGTCAGTGCCATCACCCGCGTTTCGGTCACTCCCTGGCGGAGAAGCTGGACCAGGGCGGACTCGCCGGCCAGATCGACCACGATCGCTTCATCAGCGTCGAAGCCGAGAGCCGCCGCCAGTTTGTCGACGGCCCTCTCCAGCGCTTCCGGGGCTTGGGAGGTGCTGATCAGCGCCGAGCCTGAGGCAAGCAAACCCAGAGCTTCAGCCGGGGTCAAACGGAGGGGCTTGGAGAAGTATTCAGCCATGTCGACGATCACTTCGTCGTTCTCGACGTAGGCCACCATCAGGTCGCCGGGTCCATAGCCGGGCAACCCACAAACAAAAACCAGATTGAGATCCTCGAGAAGTTCCCGCTCGGTGTACCCGAACCGCCGGCACACCTCATCGACCCCGGCCCCCTGGTTGGCAATCACCCAGGGGACCATCGACAGGATGCGAACCAGGCGTTGCGCGGTCCTACTCATCGTTCGATTCCCCTACCAATTGCAGCAACTGGGAACGCAGCTCCTCCGGTCCGATGATCTCGGCGTGCTCTTCGAAAGCCAGCAGCCACCCGATGAAGGCCGCCGGGTTGGCTACCCGGATCCGGGCCTCGAGACTGCCGTCTGGTTGCTCGACGGCGGGTTCGGCAAGCTGCCGCCTGGCCCACCAGGCGACTTCGGCATCGAACAGAACCACTGCCTCCAGATCCTCGTCGCCCGCCTGCCACGGGAGAGATGGCAGGGCGTCACGTATCCGAAAACCGGCCGGGCGTTCGAAGGCTTGCGGAGGGCCCTCTACGGAGAAATCAGACCCACGATCCACCCGGTAGGCCCGGGTCTCGCCGCCCTCGGAGGCGGCCAGATACCAATGGCCGCGTTGATGGAGCAGCCCGTAGGGTTGGACCCGGCGGCGTCGCCCCCGGTAGTCGAAACTGAGCAAGCGCCGCTCGGAGATGCTTTGGAACGCCACCACCAGCGAAGCTGCCGATTCACCGAGGTCGGCGGCCAGCGGTTCCCCGGCGCCCGACATTGCTCCACCGCCCAGCTTCAACAGGGCCTCGGGTCCAGAGGGTTGTCCACCCAAGCGGACAACCTGGGCGGACAGCCACAAAGCTGCCCTTTCCTCATCGGTCAGACCTGGGTCGGGCAACTCATACTCGTCGCGAGGCACCACGTAACCGAACTCCACCTCCCAAACGTCGGTAGGGGCCAATTCGAGGGGGATTCCCATATTGCGCAGCAGATCTTTGTCGCGTTCGAACATCCGGCGGAATGCCTCATCGTTGTCCTGGTCGTAGCCCGCCACCGTCATGCGGATCTCGTCGGCGGAAACCGGTCGGCCGGCCGTGAGCAGGAAAGCCAGAAGATTGAGAAGACGTTCGATAACTCGTTTCATTGCAGGAGTAAGTGTATGGGGAGCAGGTTCAAGCGGGAAGGACCATGAAGAGCGTTCCTCGTTCCTCGTTCGCGCTTGACGAGAAACGAGAAACTAAAGACTATTGATCAACTTCTCGACTCGTTCGTCGGTGGCTTTGAAGGGGTCTTTACACAGCACCGTGCGCTGGGCTTGATCGTTGAGTTTCAGGTGCACCCAGTCCACGGTGAAGTCACGCTTCTTCGCCTTGGCTGCCTTGATGAACTCGCCTCGCAAACGTGCCCGGGTGGTCTGGGGCGGCCGCTCGGCGGCGTCGGCAATCGCCTCATCCGTCACGACCCGGTCGACGAGACCCTTGCGCTGCAACAAGTAGAACAGACCCCGTTCGGTGTTGACATCGTGATAGGAGAGATCCAAGAGAGCAACCTTCGGGTCGGAGAGCGGAAGGCCCCCTCTCATTCGATAGCGTTCGATGAGGCGGAACTTGGCTACCCAATCGACCTCCCGCTCGAGAGTCATCGGGATCCTTCTCCAATCCTGTCAGCAGGTGCTCCCACATCTCCACGGCTTGCTGCACGGGAGCCGGGAAACCCGGGTTGCGGCTGTAGCGGATTGCCCGGTCGAGGTACTCCCATTGAATGTCGAGAGCCGACAGTTCCCTCCCGTTGGCCAGCCGGATCTTGCGACGACACGTTGGGTCGTGACTGATCTCGCGAATGGCCCGGATGGGATTCTCCAGGCTGAGGTCCCGAAACACAACATCATCCTCGAGCATCTGCAGCAAAGCTGCGACGGTGCCTATCTTCACGAAGGTGGCGTACTCAGACATATTCGAGTCACCAGCGATCACATGGAGACGGCGGTATCGTTCGGCGTCGGCATGAGGCTCATCGCGAGTGTTGATGATCGGCCTGCTGCGAGTGGTCGCCGACGAGACCCCCTCCCAGATGTGTTCCGCTCGCTGGGCGATGCTGTAGACGGTCCCCCGAGCAGTCTGCAACAGTTTTCCCGCCCCGGTGAAGATCTGGCGAGTAACCAAGAACGGTATCAGCGTGTCGACGACCTTCTGGAAGTCGCCGTGCCTTCCGACGAGGTAGTTCTCATGACATCCGTAGGAATTGCCCGCTGAGTCGGTGTTGTTCTTGAAGAGGAAGATCTCACCGCGGATGCCCTCTTCAGTGAGACGTTCCTCCGCCGAGGTCACCAAACCCTCCAGGATGCGCTCCCCGGCCTTGTCGTGGGCGACCACGTCGTAGACGCTGTCACATTCTGGAGTGGCGTATTCGGGATGACTCCCCACGTCCAGGTAGAGACGGGCGCCATTCTCGAGGAACACATTGGAGGAGCGGCCCCAACTCACGACTCGTCGGAACAGGTATCGGGCGACCTCATCCGGACTGAGACGCCGCTGGCCGCGCAGAGTGCAGGTCACCCCGTACTCGTTTTCGATTCCGAAGATTCTGCGCTGCACCGCGTCAGGGTACCCGGGCCGGGATCTTGGCCGCCTTAAGTCCGGAGAGGCCTCACAATGGCCAGATGAATTCGAGTTTTATCCTTCTCACCCGGGTCAGCGACGCCAACGAGGCAAACCTGATTCGAGCCCGGCTCGACTCTGAGGGAATCGAAGCCCACCTGCGCGGAGAGGCGCTTGGCCCCTATCGACTCAACATCGGAGCAATGGCCGTGACCGAGATCTGGATTGCTCCCGACCGCCTGGACGAGGCGCCGTCTGATCTGCTGGCGGCGGACACCGACGCGATTGTCGCCGATGTGGAACCGCTGGGCCTCGGACCATCGATCAGCAATGTCCGTTCTTGGGTGTGGTGGCTGGTGGCCGCCGTCTTGGCCGTGACCTTCGCCTACGCCCGGGTCCTGACGGGCTGGTCCTAAGCTCGACCCACCGAACTCAGCCGAGCGCCTCGGCGATTTCCTCCTGAGACAGGCGGTGGAAGGTGCGCCGTTCCCGGTTGCTGTCGAGCACGGCTGCTTCCCAACCATCGATCTCTCGTTGCTCCACTTCCAGCGAAGGCGGTTGCCACCATTTGAATAGTGGCCGGAAGAGCGGCGCGGCTCCTCGTACCGTTCCGCCAAGGACGCCGTCAAGATTTCCGCCTGACCACCGATGGCGCAGAAGGCGGTGTTCTTCGTAGAGTGTTCCGTCGTAGGTGACCTTGAACAGGCGATTGTCCTCGTCATTGGCACCCACCTCGGTGACCAGGACCTCGACTTCGTATGGTTTGATCTCGTGCGTGAAGATGTTGCCAAGGGTCTGGGAGAAGGCGTTGGCCAGGCCCTTGGCGGCAACGTCGGGTCGGCCGTAGAGATACCCCTTGAGGTCGGCGTGACGGATCCCCGCCACCCGCAGAGCTTCGAACTCGTTGTACTTGCCGACCCCGGCAAAGGCGATCCGATCGTAGATCTCGCTGATCTTGTACAGCGTTCGGCTGGGATTCTCGGCCAGCAACAGCAATCCGTCGACGTACTCGATCGCGACGATCGAACGCCCCCGGGCGATACCCTTGCGGGCGTATTCGGCCCGATCCTTGACCAACTGCTCAGGCGGAACGTAGAAAGGCATGCTCATCGCACGGCCTCCATCGCCGCGGCGGAGATTGTCGCCACCTCCTCCTCGGGGACCTCGCGGTAGCCGGAGGCTGTCACAGTCACCACGTTGGGAAGATGCCTCGCGGAATATCGGGACCGCCCGTGCGCGGTGTCTTCCTCAGAAGCGGCGATCAGCGCCCGCAAAGCCACATCGAGCGCCGCCGGCTCGTCGAGACCCGGGCGATAGGCGCCCCGTAGGAAGGACTTGGCATCTCGCCCTCCCGATCCCGTCGCACCAAAGTCATCCTCCTCGTACCTGCCGCCGACCACGTCGAAGGTGTACAAACGGCCCAGCGAGGACGCCTCATCAAAACCGGCGAACAACGGAACGACGACCAGCCCTTGGAAGACCATCGGTAGTTGCGAGCGGACCATCCGGGCCAGATAGTTCGCCTTGCCGTCGAGACTCAGCCGGGTTCCTTCGAGCTTCTCGTAATGCTCGAGTTCTGTCTGGAACAGGCGCACCATTTCGACCGCCAAGCCGGCGGTGCCCGAGATGGCGACAGCCGAGTAGCTGGTCCGCCTGAAAGACCTTCTGGATCCGCCGGTGGGCAACCAAATGGCCTTCCGTAGCTTGCCGGTCGCCGACCATCACGACCCCGTCGGCATACTGTAGAGCCAGGACGGTTGTGCCCTTCTGGAGCCTTCACCGACGCTTCCCCGCCGCCCGGTTTCCACTCAGGCGCCAGGTCAAGGGACCGCAGGAGGTCTGTAAAGCTGGTCCCCGGCGACGGAGCCCCGGCCGGCAACCCGCCGGTGAAACGCTCAGAGCTCATTCGCCACCCTTCTGGATGTAGTTCTTCACGAATTCCTCGGCGTTCTCTTCGAGGACTTCGTCGATCTCGTCGAGTAGTTCATCGATCTTTTCGGTCGTTTCGGCAGCCGTCTTCGCTCGTGGCAGGTTGTACGGTCTCGGACTCGGTTTCAGTTTCCTTCCGCGAGACCTTCTTCCGGTCCTGTTCCGCCATTGCTACCTCCTAGTGCCCGGACCAATTCGGCCGCATCGGCGACTCGCTCAAGCAAGGCGATCAACACGTTCTTTAGTTCCCCGCAGGGGTTCCATCATAGGCACCCGCTTCAACGTATCTTCCCCCACTTCGAAGACCAACGAGTCCCAGTTGGCGGCCACCAATGATCGGGCAAATCGGGATACGCACCTGCCCCGGAAATAGGCTCGGGTCCGCTCGGGTGGCTCACCAACCGCTTCTTCGATCTCGGCATCGGTGAACAGCCGTTCGATCTCTCCCCGACCAACCAGGTGGTAGTACAGGCCGCGTTCCGGGTCGATGTCGTGATACTGCAGGTCTAGAGCTGCGAGCTTCGGGTGAGCCCAGTCGAGGCCGTCACGTTCCCGATAAGCCTCGAGGATGCGCAATTTGGCCGCCCAGTCAAGCCGGTCGGCCAGGCGAACAGGGTCCTCTCCGAGATCTGTCAGGACGCCCTCCCAGGTTTCCAAGCACGCGGTCGAAAACGGGACCCATCCCGGCAGATTCGACGTACTTGGTGAGCCATTCGAAGTATTGCCACTGGAGTTCGAGAGCAGTTGCGGTTCCACCGTTCTCGAGCAGCAACGACCTTTCCAAACCGAGATCATGGCTGACCCGCCAGGCGGCTTCTACGGGGTCGTCGAGCGATACCGGGTCGGAGAGGAATCCGTCTTCGAGGGCAGCCAGGAACAAAGCCGCCGTACCCAGTTTGAGGAAGGTCTGCACCTCGGAGAGGTTGGCGTCGCCCATGATCACGTGGAGGCGTCGATACTTGGACGGATCTCCATGCGGTTCGTCTCGGGTATTGATGATCGGACGTTTGAGGGTCGTTTCCAGACCCACCCGCTCCTCGAAGAAGTCGGCGCGTTGGGTCAGCTGGAACGGCACGGCGGGACGACCGTTCTCGGATCCGACTTTGCCGGCTCCGGTGAAGATCTGCCTGGTGACGAGAAAGGTCGTGAAGAACTGGATGACGTCGGCAAAGGGCAGGTCGCGCGAGAGCAGGTAGTTCTCGTGGGCTCCGTACGAATTGCCCTTTCCGTCGCTGTTGTTCTTGTACATCCCCATCCGCTCGCCCATTCTCGAGAAGGCGCGTCGCCGAGGCCCCTGCCCGGGCCATGACCACCTCCCCCGCCTTGTCGTGGAGGGCCGCTTCCAGCGGATCGAAACACTCGGGAGTCGAGTACTCCGGGTGGGCGTGGTCGACGTAGAGGCGGGCGCCGTTGGAGAGCACGACGTTGACCAGCGCTGCTCTCGAATTCGGAGACGACCGTCCGCTTCGACTCCGAAACCCCTGGCGTCGCGGCCCGGGGACTCCTCCTCAAAAGACCACTGCACTCGCGCCCGATGTCCCGCGTAGGAGTTGATGACCAGACCCGATGCAATGGCCGGATTGAAGTCTGCCTGGTTGCGGACCGTGATGCCGAACTCGGTCTCGGTCCCGCATACCTTGTGGACCGGTCACGTCACAGGTACTGGCCGGTAGTGATGGCTTCGATGGATTTGCCTTCTGCTTCGCCTTCGATCAGCGTCCGCACGTAGACGATTCGCTCGCCCTTCTTGCCGCGGATCCTCGCCCAGTCGTCGGGATTGGTCGTGTTGGGGAGATCCTCGTGCTCGGCAGAACTCCTGCTTGATGGCGGCCAGGAGGTCCTGGTCTGCAAGCCGTGGGCTCCTCCGCTGATCTCTCGCTTGATGGCCTCCTTCTTCCCGCGCCGCACGATGTTTTCGATCATCGCCCCGCTGGAGAAGTCCTTGAAATAGAGGACCTCCTTGTCTCCGTTGGCATAGGTGACTTCGAGGAAATCGGTTCTCGGGATCCGTCGAGTACATCAGCTCACGGTGGCTGTCGATCATCTTGTCGATCATGTTCGGCCGGCCCCCGGCTGCTGCCAGCTCGGCGTCATCGAGGGGTACGTCTCCGCTCAGGTAGATGGCGAAGATCTGCCGGGCAGCCTCGGCGTCGGGGCGGCTCGATCTTGATCTTCACATCGAGACGGCCCGGGCGCAGGATGGCGGGATCGATCAGGTCCTCGCGGTTGCTGGCTCCGATCACGATGACGTTCTTGAGGCCTTCGACGCCGTCGAGTTCGGACAGCAACTGCGGAACGATCGTCGATTCGACATCGGACGAGATTCCCGGTTCCGCGGGTTCGGAACAAGGAGTCCATCTCGTCGAAGAACACGATGACCGGCACACCCTCTTCGGACTTCTCCTTGGCGCGGGCGAAAGATAAGTCGGATCTGGCGCTCAGTCTCCCCCACGTACTTGTTGAGCAGTTCGGGTCCCTTGATGTTCAGGAAGTAGGACTGCGCCTTCGCTGCCCGTCCGGTCGGCGACGGCCTTGGCCAGGCTGTTGGCGACCGCTTTGGCGATGAGGGTCTTGCCGCATCCGGGAGGTCCGTACAGGAGCACGCCCTTGGGAGCGGCGAGGCCGTAGTCCTCGAAGAGCGCCTTGTGCACGTACGGCAATTCGACGGCGTCGCGGATGGTCTCGATCTGCTCGCGCAGACCGCCGATTTCCTCGTAGGAGATGTCGGGCACCTCCTCGAGCACCAGTTCCTCGACCTCGGGCCGCATGCATGCGTTCGTGGGACCAACGCCGGTCTTGGCGTCGATCCGCACGTGATCGCCCACCCGCAGATAGGTCTCGCGCATCGGCCCCGACAGTTCGACGACTCGCTCCTCGTCGCCGCGGGCCAAGACCACGATCCGGGCGTCGTCGAGGATCTCCTTGACTGCCACGACCTCGCCGGTGACTTCGAAGGCCCGGACGTCGATCACGTTCATCGCCTCGTTGAGGAGGACCTCCTGGCCCACCTCCAGTTCCTTGACTTCGATGCAGGGCGCGGCATTCACCCGCAGCTTGCGCCCGGCGGACGTCACATCCAGGGTGCCGTCGCTGTTGACGCCGTGGACGACGCCGAAGGGATTGGGCGGAGCCGTCAGCTTTCTCGACCTCGTCGCGCAGGACGCCGAGTTGCTCGCGGGTCTCCTCGAGAGCAGCCGACAGCTTGTCGTTCTGGGACACGGCCTGTGCCAGCCGGCCCTTGGTTTCGGCAGCCGTTCCTCGAGGATCCGCACCCGGCGCGGGGCGTCCTGGAGTCGTCGCCGCAGGATGGCGATCTCTTCTTCGAGCATCGTGATGGTGCTGCGGAGTTCTTGTGCCGTGGCCTCGGATTCGGCCATGGCCACCTCGCATGTCGACGTCAGGGCCCGCCGAGGCGCCCGGCGAGGGACGATCAGTATACGAGCCCGGGTCCTTCGTCCGGATCCACTGTCGGATGCGCTTGAGTGTACGCACCCGGTCGGTAACAATCAGCATCCGCTCCCCCATTGGAGCAGTTGAGACCATGAAGGTTTGGATCGATCAGGACCTCTGCACGGGTGACGGCCTCTGCGAAGAGATCGCCCCCGATGTCTTCGTCATGCTGGACGACGGCCTCGCCTACGTACGCGAAGGCGCCAAGATCTTCGCCACGGCGGAGGGTAACGCCGAGGGCGCGGCAGGTCTCGCCGTCGTTCCCGACGGCCAGGACGACATCACCATCGAGTCGGCCGAGGAGTGCCCCGGCGAGTGCATCTTCATCGAGCCGTAAGAGACAGGTTTCAGTCAGTTTCAGGTTTCGGGGCTTCCCTTTCCTAGTGCAAGGCTCGTGAGGCCGCGAGGTTGGTTGCTGATAACTCGGCGATGACTCTTGCCCGCCGTCGGCGGACACCTTTCTGGCGATGGTGATGAAACCGGTATGGCCGATCATGCGGTGGTTGGGTCGCACCGAGCGGCCGTCGACGTTCCACGTCCGCAAGAACGCTTCGAACGACATGAGCTCAACAAAGGCCTGACTGGCGCAGAGCGTCTCCACCGTTTGCTGCATCTGGGGCACGGTCGGAACGTAAGCACAGAACACCCCGCCGCCTTGCAAGGACTCGACCGCCGCATCCACGACGTCCCACGGTTGGGGTAGATCCAGCACGATCCGATCCGGTTGCACATCGGCCACCATGTCCTCGACGTTTCCCACCCGCAGGTCGAGATTGGCGGGCAGACCACCGAAGAAACGTTCGATGGCCTGGCGAGCATGCTCGGCGTGATCTGCGCGACGTTCGACGCTGATCACCTGCCCTCCGGGCCGACGGCCCGCACCAATGCCATCGTCAGCGCTCCGGAGCCGGTGCCGGCCTCCAGCACCCAGCGAACCCGGGGGAGATGTCCCCGTAGATGAGGATGGGACCGATGTCTCTTTGGATAGACGACCTGGGCTCCCCGTTTCATCTTGAGGATGAAATCGAAGAACCGGGGACGTAACACGATCAGGCGGCTCCCCTTTTCGGAGCGAACCGTGCTGCCCTCCGGGACACCGATGATTTCGGCATGGGGCAGGCGCCCTAGATGGGAGTGGAAGTCGGCTCCTGCCACCAGATGGATCAGGTAATAACGGCCCTTGGGATCTATGAGCAGACAGTCTTCGCCCGGCCCGAACGGCTCACTCATGGGTCGTCCTCTCTCTCGGGGTGGTCGCCCGGGCCGCGTACTCGACAGAAGGCACAGACATCTCCGGTGGTTGGCTGCCCGCACAATCGACAGGACCCCAATTCCGGTTGTTGACCTTTCTCAAAGTGTTCGGCGCCGCGATCAAAGAATCCGAACAGGAATTTCTGCTTGACGCCCGGCGACTGTTGCTCGAGAAGATTCAGACGCTCCTTGAGCCGATTGACCGTGTTGCCCGCCACCATCGGGCACTCCTCGATCTCGTACTCAATCCCGCGCAGGATCGCATAGGCGGCCGTCTCGCGTTCCGCCACCCGAATCAGCGGCTTGACCTTGCGAGCCAAGCCTGCGACGGCACTCAAGACGGGCGCCTGGCGACCCAGATACTCCGTGTCCCACTTGAGAACGTTGCCAAATAGTGTTGCTGCCTCATCATCCAGATTGTGGCCCATGACCAGCACGTCGTAACCGGCGGCGGCTTGGTTCAGGAGATACCGCTTCGAGAGCCCACAAACCGAACAGGCGCTGCGGCCCTGGGAGGCCGCCGCCTGGGGAATCGAGAACCCGTATTCGCTGGGGAGGTCTACGACCTGCAAAATCAAGTCCCGCTCGGCGGCAAACTCCTCGGTCAGTTGCAGGCTCTCCGAGCTGTAGTCACCAATCCCGAGATGCAGATACACGCCGTCAACCTGGTAGCCGAGCTCGGTCAGAATGTCCCACAGCGCCAGACTGTCCTTGCCTCCGGACACCCCGAGCAACAGGCGGTCTTCCGGCTCAAACATCGCGTAGTCCCCGATGGTCCGCGCCACTTGTCGCTGCACGTGCTCGATGAAATGACCAGGACAGAAGGCGGCATTGTGGCGCCGCACCTCGACGGCCGCCCGCTGTTTGCAGACACGACAGTTCATCGGTTAGGTCCCGCCGGAAATCACCGGTCGCAACTCGATGGTGTCGTCGGCCTCAATCTTGTCGCTCCGGGTGAGCAACTCATTCCCGCGGATCACCAATACGGATTCCGGCACTATGTCGAGGGAGGCGAGCAAATCCCGCACCAGACCAGGACCTTCAACGACAATCTCCCGCTTGGGGTGCCGAAGGATGACTTTCATGCGAGCAGCAGGGACCCGATACCGACCGCCAAAGTCATGACCATTCCAATGACGACCAGCCAGACAACTGCTCTTACGAACTTTTCATTGCGCATGTGCCCCTACTCTAAGTCGCCTATCCTGCTTTGCATGAACCTTCTACAGCGAGGGCTTGCCAACAGCTTCCGGGGCTTGCGCACGGGTGATGCGAATCTCATCGCGCTCGGTGCGGCCATGCTGTTCCTAGCGTGGTGGCGGTCGTCCAAACCGGCCAGAACCCGGGTCTACAAGAAGAAGCTCCGTCCCGGAGACGCGGTGACGATTCGGTTCACGCCGCCGGCGGGCCCCGGCAACTGACGGGTCCCGTTAGACGTTGAAGACCTCAACAATCGCCGAGCCTTGCTTGCCGCGTCTCCGGCCGAGGAGAAACGCGACCAGGATGACGACCACGACCGCCACCGCGACGATTACCGCCTTTTCCTGGGCACTTTCCTTGGTTTCCACGAGTGCCTGCTCGATTTCCCGCGCCTTGGCTTCGATGTCTGCTCTTTCGACCATCAGCGTGTTGCCCTCCATACGATGATGCCGGCGATGCCGGCCGAGACCAGTGCCGACGAAAACAGCGCCAGAGCGGTCCACAACCCGCCTTCCGGGAAGACTTCGATCAAGAACCGCATCCCCGCAGTTGCTAGAAGGATCACCCCGATCGCAATCAGCAACCCGGCACCCACGCTCATTCCGGCGACTTTGCCTAGCCGCTTGGCAGGTTCGAGGGTCTCCTGGCGAAGGTATTCCTTCGAGAGCTCGACGAGCTCTCCGGCCATCTGGGGCAGTTCGTTCACATTGCTCACGTTCTCGACTCTCTCGATTCTCGACTCCGTGAGGCTACCACCGCCACGGGATCGCCAACATCCGAGAGTATGGTGTTGGCGCCATGGGACAACGGGGTAAGCACAGGGAAATCAGTCTCGAGAGCGGATTCACCGCGTTGTGGGTCGGTCAGACGGTGTCCCTCTTCGGCGACTACGTCGCCTATTTGACCATCCCCCTGTTCCTCAAAGAGTTGACTGAACGGGCGTTCGACTTCGGGTTGATTTCGGCTGCCGAGAACATCCCCACCCTGCTGTTTCGGCTTTCTCGGCGGTGTTCTCCTCGATCGATTCCGGCTCCGGCCGATCCTCATCGTCGGAGACCTGCTGCGCGCGACCGCCTTCATTCTCCTGGCGGTTTTTTCGGCCAGCGCCGGATTCCAGGTCTGGATGCTGCTTCCCTTCTCCTTCCTCGTGGGGAGCCTGGCCGCCTCGTTCAATGCGGGACTGCAAGCGTTCCTGCCGGCGGTTGTCGCTCCCCGTCTGCTGGCCACCGCCAACAGCCGCCTGTCTCTCTCCCAGCAACTGGCGTTCCTGCTCGGTCCTCTCACCGGCGGCTTGCTGGTCGCTTCTCTCGGGTTTCCCGCGGCGTTTAGTTTTAACGCACTCACCTTCATCGTCTCGGCGGTTTCGTTCCTCTACATCCGCGGTCCCGTTGATCGCCGGCTCCCGCCCGAAGGCCGATTCCTGACCGACGTACGGGAAGGGTGGCTCCACCTATGGCGAGACACCCGCATTCGCCTTGACGACGCTGGCCGGTTCCCTTGGCAATTTCGTCACCGGATTCATCGAAGCCGCCCTCGTCCTGATCGGAGCCAAGATCCTCGGCACCGACGACCCTGCCCAGCTCGGGCTATTCGTGGTTGGCATGGGCGTCGGAGGCTTGATAGGTGCGTTCACCGCGGCCAGGGTGATCCGGATCATTGGCATCGGCCGGGCCTTCATCGCCGGACTGACGATGTTTGGCACAGGGCTTTTCTCGATTACGTTTGCCACCGGCCTGTTGTCTGTGGCCGCAATCCTGGTGGTCAGCCTTCATGGGTCTCGTGTGGGTGAACGTGTCCATGACCACGATGCGGCAGTTGTACACCCCCGATCACCTTCTCGGACGGGTGACGGCCACGGCCCGGGCCATCGCCTGGGGAACCCTGCCGTTTGGCGCCCTCTTTGGGACGGCCCTGGCCGACCGTGTCGGATTGCTGACCATCGTCAGAGTGGGACCTGTCTTCATCGTGGCTTTTGCCCTCTTCCTGATCTCGACCGCAGTGTGGAACGCCGAGGCGGTCAAGGATCACCCTCGCCAGTAGTCGCCGATCAAGGGTGGCTCAGGCTCCGATCGACGTCTCCGCCAGAACCCCAGTTTGGGCAGCGGTCGCAGGATGTCAGCAACGGGATCCGGTTGTACGGCCCGCGCAACACTCCGGCGATCCCCACACCCAGCAAAGGCAACTGAGAACACGGTATGTTCAACGGCCGGGTCCGCGCCTTGCGAACACATTGTTCGCTGGATCCAGGGCGTGCGAACTTCGTCGCCGAACTCCCGTTCACCAGGATCGCCCAAGGCTCCCCACAATCCACGTAGACCTTGGTCACTTCCCCCCGCGATCGCACCCATCCGGTCTGGTATTGAAGCGGCCAGATCATGAAGAGGGTGGCCAGCGCCACACCCGCGAGAATTGCCGCCATGCCGCCCCGTCGATACACAGACAGACGTTACCGGCGTGCGGGATCGGCGGCTACCCGAGCGGACCCTCGGGGGGTTCCTCGGGAAGTCTCCCAGATACCGGTCCGCAAGTATTCGTCGATCGAGGCAGCCGCGGTCCGGCCGGCCCCCATGGCCAGGATCACCGTCGCCCCGCCGGTCACGATGTCGCCTCCGGCGAACACGCCGGCTTTGGTGGTCCGGCCGGTCTCCTCGTCGGCCACGACCGTCCCCCAGCGGGTCTGCATCGAGATCCGGAGCGTCTTGGGAAGCAGCGGGTTGGGCTGTTGCCGATGGCCACGACGGCCATGTCGACCTCCTCGTCACTCGCTGCCCTCGAACGGGAACCGGCCGGCGCCGGCCGCTCTCATCGGGTTCGCCCAGTTCCATCCGCTGCAAGCGCACCGCTTGCAGGAAGCCGTCGTCGTCGCCGGTGAACTCGAGCGGCGTGGCCAGGATGTCGAACTGGACGCCTTCCTCCCGGGCGTGGTGGACCTCTTCGCTGCGGGCCGGCATCTCCTCTTCCGACCGGCGGTAGATGATCGCCGCCTTCCGGCTCCCAGCCGGAGGCGGTCCGGACCGCGTCCATGGCGGTGTTGCCGCCGCCGAACACGGCCACCTTCTTGACCGCTGAAGTCGAGCACCGGCGTGTCGGCATCGGGCAGGTAGGCCTTCATCAGGTTGACCCGGGTGAGGAACTCGTTGGCCGAGTAGACGCCGATCAGGTTCTCGCCGGGGATCTTGAGGAACCGGGGCAGGCCGGCGCCGACGCCGAGGAAGACGGCGTCGAATCCCTCCTCCTCGAGCAGCTCGTCGATCGTGTCGATCATCCCGATGACGCGTTGGTCTCGAACTCGACGCCCAGCTCCTCGAGCTGAGCGATCTCCGTTCCGGACGATCTCCTTGGGCAGCCGGAACTCGGGGATGCCGTAGACCAGCACGCCGCCGAGCTCGTGGAGGGCCTCGAAGACCGTCACCTCGTGGCCCAGCCTGGCCAGGTCGGTCGCGCAGGCCAGGCCGGCGGGTCCGCTGCCCACGATGGCGACCCGCTTGCCGGTGCGCCGGGCGGGCAGCGGCCACGGTCATGAGATCGTTCTCCCGCTCGTAGTCGGCGACGAACCGCTCCAGGTCGCCGATGGCGATCGCCTTGTCTTTGCGATCGAGCACGCAAGCCGCCTTCGCACTGCTCTTCCTGCGGGCAGACCCGCCCGCAGATGGCCGGCAGCGAGTTGTCCTGCTTGATCACTTTCGCCGCCTGGTCGAACTCGCCTTCGGCGACAGTCGATGAAATCGAGGATCTGGATGTTGACCGGGCAGCCATCGACACAGGCCGGATCTGGCACAGCAGGCAGCGCTGAGCCTCGTCGATGGCCAGCTCCGCGGTGAGCCCGAGATTGACCTCGTGAAGTTCCGGCGCCGCGCGCCGCAGGATCCTGCTCGGGCATCGCGACCCGGTCCATCTTCATGCGTTCTCGGGCGGTCAGTTCGTTCATGCTCGACACCCCGGCCGCATCTCCGTGAGCTGCTTCCGCACTCTTCCAGGCTGCGCTCGCTCGAAACCTCGATAGGCCAGGTTCCGCCTGCTCAGCAGATCGAAGTCCACGAGGTGGGCGTCGAACTCGGGGCCGTCCACGCAGGCGAACTTCGTCTCGCCGCCGACCTCGACCCGGCAACCGCCGCACATGCCGGTGCCGTCCACCATGATCGGGTTGAGGCTGACGATCGTCTTGATGCCGTGCGGTCGGGTCACCTCGGCCACGGCCTTCATCATCGGGACTCGGCCCGATGGCCAGGACCAGATCGATCGGTGGCCCGCAGTCGATGAGGTCCCGAGTTTGCCGGTGACGAAACCGTGGTAACCCGTACGAACCGTCGTCGGTAGTCGGGTAGACCTCGTCGCAGACCGCCCGCATCTCTTCTTCGAGGATGACGTGCTCGCGGCTCCGGCCGCCGATGATGGCGATCACCTGGTTGCCCGCCTTCTTGCAGGGCGGCCGCGGTCGGATAGGCGATCGCCGTCCCGACGCCGCCACCGATGGCGACCACGTTGCCGTACCGGCTCGATCTGCGATGGCATGCCCAGCGGTCCGGCCACGTCGGGGATGTGGTCGCCGGCCACCACCGTATTCAACTGCCGCGTGGTCTTGCCGATCCCCTGACAGATGAGCGCGATCCAGCCCTCCTCGGGGTCGGCGTCGGCGATGGTGAGGGGAATCCGCTCTCCGTCCGAGCGTCGCCCGGACGATGACGAACTGGCCGGGTTTTCTCCGCAGTGCGATTTTGGGCGCTTTGATCCTCAGATACCTGACATCGGGAGCCAGATCGCTTGCTTCAAGAACCTCAAACATGCCAATCCAATCACTGTGCACCGTTTGTTCATATTGTCCCTCGGCGGGTCGTCTTCGGGCAGGGACTTAGGGCCTATGAGAGAGGGTCGCCGGACCCGATACGCCGGATAACTAGGCGGTGACCGCCCAAGGGTCGACCGGTCCCTCGGACAAATCCTCGGGTTCTTCCTCATCAACCGTGGGAGACAATACGTCGGTCGGCGTCCCGCCGTTCGCATCCGGGTCCATTAGGGATCCGACCATGTCGTACCACAGTGACCCGGTGGCGCAATCCGCGCATAGGAACACACGCCGTCCCCGGGTGATGATCGCCGGCTTCTTCCTGCATCGGGTGCATTGGAAGGTGAACACGACTGTCAGGCTCCTTCACGCTTGCGCTTCACCGTTGTATCGGCGCTCGCCCGGCAATTCTGAAACCCGAATAGTTGAGGCGGCCAGCCGGCGGTCCGAGTTGTCGCGGAGGCCGTTAGGATGGAGTGGCTTGGGGGACGATATCGCCGAATTCGAAGCCCGTATCCAGAATCAAGGAGATCCAGCCTCCGGTCTGCCGATCCATATCCAAATCGAGAATGAACGGTTGAGGATCTGGGCCGGTCCGAACCGGTTGGGTTCGTGGCCGCTCGAAGAGGTGACGGTCGAAAGGCTTACGCCCTTCCGTTTTCGGGTGATGGTCGAAGGTGACCCGATGATCATCACCCCGGAAGATCCAACGGGTTTCGCCGAGGCGACCGGGGCGTTCGTCGACGCCCGGGTGCCAAGGTTCGGTCTGGCGGACCGGATCCGGGCCAGCGAGCGAACTAACCCCCGTTGACCACACGATCGAATAGCAAACCGACCCCGTAGGCCAGACCCCCGCCGCCGGCCGCTACCAGCAGGTTCTCGAGAGCGGCCCGGAGCGGATCACCCCTGGTGGCCCAGGTCTTGACGGCGCCGACGATCAGCAAACCAATCACCGCCCCGATCGTGGCAATCACCAACCCCTGGGGGGCGCTAGTCACAAATGCAAACGGGAGCACGGAGGGCAGGGCTCCCAACAAGAACAGCCCGCCCGAAATGAACATCGCCAGATAGGGAGATCGCCGCTCGGTCTCGACCACCCCGAACTCCAAAGCAGTCATCACCTTCAGCAAGGCTTCGTCATCTGCCCCGAAATGGGACACCACCTCATCGCGAAGAGGACCTTTGAGACCTATGTCGTTGAGAAGGTCGCCCAATTCGTGTAGTTCGTCTTCGCGGAAATCACGAATGTGTTCCCGTTCGAGGGCCAGTTCGCCTTCGAAGACTTCTTCCTGCGACTTGGTAGCGATGTACTCCCCGGCGGCCATCGAGACGGCCCCCGCGATGGCGCCGGCAATCCCGGTGAGCAGAACGTTCCTGGTCGCCATGCCGCCCCCGACGACGCCGGCCACCAGCAGGAACATCGAGACGAGCCCGTCGTTCACACCCAGGATGATGTCGCGCAGATATTGACGGCTCCGCCCCAAGTGCTGGGTGTACGAAGGACTGCTTTTGTAGGCAGGGTCATCACTCATGGAACGGGATTGTAGGGTCCGAGTCGTTCCGGTCAATCGACCTGCCGTGTCCTTCCAGACCGGGTAGGTTGAAAACGTGCGAGATGAAACCTTCCTGCTGTTGGGCGGAGCGGGCCTGGTAGGCACCCAGGTCGCACGCCGAATCATCAGCGACCTCCAGCCCGCCAGAGTGGTCATTGGAGACCTCGTCGAGGAGGGCGCCAATCGGGCGGTCGAGGACCTCCGCAGCGTGTTCCCGGATTCCCCCACCGAGATCATCGGTGAGTGGGGCGATGTCTTCCTGCGTGAAGCCTTTTCCCGCCGGCATCGGGACGAACTGCTGGAAGACCCGGAGGCCCGGGAGGGGATCTTTGCCGACCTTCTCGGACCGATCGATGAGGCGTACCGACAATCCAGCCTGGCTCGCCTCATCCTCCAGTATCGCCCGGATGTGATCGTCGATTGCATCAACACCGCTACGGCTATCAGCTACCAGAACGTCTACACAACTTCCCTCATCGCCAAGCAAACCATCTCGGAGATACCGGTCGATGCCGATCCGGCGGAGTTGCGAGCCAAGACCCAGCATGATGTCGAGGCGCTGATTCTTTCTCAGGCCGTGCCGCAACTAATCCGGCACGTGATGATCCTCAGCCGGGCGATGCACGAGGCTGGTACCCGGTTGTACCTGAAGGTGGGAACGACCGGGACCGGCGGCATGGGCCTCAACATCCCCTATACCCATAGTGAGGACCGGCCTTCGGCCCAGCTCATGACCAAGGCTTCGGTCGCCTTCGCCCATACCGGATTGCTGTTCCTTCTCGCTCGTACGCACGGCGAACCGGTTGTCAAAGAGGTGAAACCCGCCGCATTGATCGGTTTCTCGGCTGTTGAATACCGGACGGTCCTCGAGCATGGCGAACCCGTTCGCCTCTACGCCGCCCGGACCGTTCCCCTGGATGGTCTCTTGGAACTCCGGGTACCGACGTCTGCCTTCGAGCGCCTCTCCGATCTCCAGCTACCGGTGGTCGACACCGGAGAAAACGGAGTCTTCACCAAAGGTGAGTTCGAGGCCATAACCTCGATCGGCCAAATGGAATACGTGACACCGGAAGAAGTCGCCCACACCTGCATGCAGGAAATCACGGGCGGGAACACCGGTCGGGACATCATCGCCGCGGTCGACGCGTCGCTGCTGGGGTCGTCCTATCGAGCCGGAATCCTCCGTTCCGGTGCGAGTCGAAAACTTGGAACGGCTCGAGGTCGAGACGGGAACCCACAGCGTCGCCCTCGGCCAGCTTGGGCCACCCGAGCTCTCCAAGCTGCTGTGGGAAGCCGAACTGCTGAAGCTTGCGTATCAAACCCTCCCCAAGGTGCTGGCCTCCGCACCGTCGGAGATCTCCGAGACGATCAGCAGCGTTCTCGAGGACCGCCCCTCTTTGCGCGACACCATCACTTCACTGGGTCTTCCGATCCTCACGGCCGACGGCCGGAACCTGATCCGGGGACCGTTTGTGCGGATCCCCGAAGTGGCCGGAGCCCGGACCGTGGCGATGGGCAGCGCGGAGTCGCGACGCGTGGGCTCGAAAGGGCTGGATCGACCTTCGCCCGGAGAACTTCGGCGTCTGGCAACAACGCATCACGGCCATGCGAGAGGCGCGGGGCGGCAAGGCTCTGCGTGGGTCGGCCGCGGCCAGCCAGGAGGCCTACCTTCAAGAAGACATCCACATCGGCACGGTGGCGGCTTGGGTTCATGGCCAACGAACATGACGGCTTCCGAATCAAGTAGGTGTCGAGTATGTCGGATCATCACCATTGGATTGTCCGGCGCCCGGTTGGTGGCGACCAATGCGCCCGACCAATCGGATCCCGTCGTTAACGTGCAGCGGGACGAAGGTACCTATGGCATACTACCCCACTTTGCACGATATTGCGCAGACCAACCCGAATCGGGATCGGTACGCGACGTCTCCAAGCTCATCGTCGAACACCCCATTGCGCTGTACGACCCGCCTGGCTCAAACGTCTTCACCATCGCTGTTTGTGGGACGGAGGTACCCCAAGCCCCGCTCGAGTTTTTGCAGCTCCCGATGCGAGGAGCGATACGGGGAATGGGAACACCTCACCACCCACGTAGTGGCGGGACGCGAACCGTTGCAGACTTTTTTCGAACAGGGCCGGGTGATCTGAGGCAATGAGCACAGCCAGGACGGGAACCCGCGGCACCTATGCGGCTCAGGTGACCGAAGACGACACAGCCATCCGATTGGGCAGCGGCGATGTCCCCGTGCTAGCCACTCCTCGGGTCGTCGCCTGGTTGGAAGCAGCCGCAGTCAATGCTCTGGAGGGGCTCCCGGCCGCCCTGACGAGTGTCGGCATCAATGTTTCCGTGGATCACACCGCCCCGACGCTGGTTGGGGCTGAAGTAAACGCCGTTGCCGAAATCCGGGCGGTCGAGGGCAACCGAGTCGAATTCGACCTACGGGCCTATGAGGGAGAAGACATAATCGCCGGGGGGACCCACACCCGGGTTATCGTCGACCGCCTCCGGTTCCTGGCCAGGGCTCAGGGTTGAGCAGGCACCTGGCAGGTGGGTCGGGCATCTCCACTGCCGACCGGTGTGGTCCGCAGGTACGGCGTGGTGAAACCTGATCCCGGATCGTCGGTGGTGGCAAAACGAACCAGGGCCCGATAGATGGCATCTGCGTAGGCTTGGCGGAATTCCGGTGTGGCGAGCAGGGCTTCCTCCTCCGGGCTCGAGATGAACCCGCCTTCGGCGATCACTGACGGCACTTGGGCTCTGCGGAGGATGCCGTAGTAGTCGGTTTCGCCGTCTTCCTGGAGCCGGTACTTGGCTCCGGCGTCTTTGTCACCCATCCAGGCAATGTCGAATTGAGCAAACGATCTCCGCATCTCTTCGATGAGCAAGCCTCCCAACCGGCGCGAATCGGGATCTTTGAACATGTAGAAGATCTCGCTGCCCGGGCCTTCGAACGGGCCATCGGGAGAAGCATTGTTGTGGATAGAGATGAGGGCATGAGCGCCGGCGCTTCCCGCCAGCTGAGCTCGGAACAGAAGACCGGCTTCGTAGTCGGCCCCGACCGGCCCCTCGGTGCGGGTGACCCACACCCGGCCTACCGGTGGGATGTTCTGACCTGGATAGACAATCCCGGTTTCCCAGTCGACGGTATGGGGCTGCTCGAGGAGATCGCGCGCCCGGCGGGCGATGTCGAGGTTCACTATCTCCTCCCGGAGCCCGGTTGACCCGCGGGCCCCATGATTGGCGCCGCCGTGTCCGGGATCGAGGACCACCACGGTGTCGCTGAAATTGGTTCCCTCGCCCACCGTGATCGGCGCCGTCTGGGGAGTGAAGTCGAGGCCGGCGGCCTTGGCCCACGCTTGGGTATCGCACATGGTCCGCAACGAGAACCAGTCGCCCTCGCGACCTTCCACGGCAAACACCAGCCCCTCGTGAGCACGGACGAAAGGCTGGTCGGACCGGTCGGCCCACAGCTCGGTCCCGCCCGCGGCAATCACCGCAACGCCGGTTTGCCCGGCCGGAGGATCCTGGCCTGGTTGGGGAGCCGGCGGATCGGGCAAAGGTTCCGGCAGAACGTCCGGCACCGGGGGCAGGGTGGTGCTGGTCGTGGTCGTCGGCGGATTGGTCGTGGGCGGCGGAACCGTGGAAGTCACCGAGATTGGGTTGACGGTGGGACCCGGGGGTTCGGTCGCCGTCGTACACGCAATCGGGACGAGTAGAAACAGCACAAAGAGGAGTGCGATTACCAGTCTGCGGGCGGCCATAGGTCCTTCCGGCTCGCACCCATTCTGGTCGCCTCCGGCCCCCAACCGGTCCGCAACCGGTCCGGTAGTCTGCGTTCGGTCACACCCGGAGGTCCCGTGAGATTGATCGAATGCGTGCCCAACTTCAGTGAGGGTCGTGACCAATCTGTCATCGACGCCATCACCCGCGAAATCGAGGCCGTGGAGGGAGCCGTCTTGCTCGACGTCGACCCGGGGTCGGCCACCAATCGCACCGTGGTCACGTTCGTGGGCACTCCGGAGGCTGTTGAAGAGGCAGCCTTTCGCGCCATGAGGATGGCCGCCACGCTCATCGACATGACGAGCCACCATGGTGAGCATCCTCGCATGGGCGCTACCGACGTTTGCCCGTTTGTCCCTTTGCAGGATGTGACGATGGAAGAGTGCGTCGAACTGGCCCGGCGGCTCGGGCAGCGGGTCGGCGAGGAACTCGCGATCCCCGTGTTTCTTTACGAAGCTGCGGCCCGCAATGAAAACCGTCGCTCCTTGGCCGCCGTCCGGCGAGGCGAGTACGAAGGTTTGGCCGACCGGGAAGATGCCCCCGATTTTGGACCCGCCGGGTTCAAGGCCCGCACCGGAGCTACCGCGATCGGAGCCCGGGAATTCCTGATCGCCTACAACATCAATCTCAATACCCGCGACCGGCGCTTGGCCAACGAAATTGCCGGGGTTCTGCGGGAAACGGGCCGTCCCCGCCGGGACGATTCCGGTCAGATCCTCCGCGACCCCGAAGGAACGGCCTTGCGCGAGCCCGGAGAGTTCAAGGAGTTGCGGGGGGTCGGTTGGTACATCGAAGAGTACGGCCGGGCCCAACTCTCTTTCAACCTGACCAACTTCAAAGTCACCTCGATCCATCAGGTGTTTGACGCGGCTCGCCGGGAGGCCAACCTGCGCGGTCTGCGAGTCACGGGCAGCGAATTAGTCGGGCTCGTCCCCCGGGCGGCGCTTTTGGCGGCAGGCGATCACTATCTGGCGGGGCAAGGGGCAACCACCGGCGTCCCTGAGTCCGAACGGATCCACGCGGCGGTGCTATCTCTCGGCTTGGACGATCTGGCACCCTTCGACCCGCAAGCCAAGGTCATCGAATACCGGTACGTGGGAACTCCGACCGGTCTGGTGGCGCGAACCGTGAGCGACTTCATCGACGAGCTTGCGACCGGCTCCCCCGCCCCGGGAGGCGGAAGTGTGGCTGCGCTGTGCGGATCGTTGTCGGCAGGTCTGTCCTCGATGATCGCGGCCCTGACTTTCGCCAAGAAAGGCATGGAAGATTCGCGCGACGCCATGGAGGGTCTCGGGCGGCAAGCCCAAGACCTCAAAGATTGGTTTCTTCATGCCGTGGACCGGGACACGGACGCCTTCAATCAGGTGCTGGCCTCCATGCGGCTCCCCAAGAAGTCGGATGTGGAAATGATCGCTCGGGCCGAAGCAATGGAACTGGCCAACCAGCAGGCCACCCGGGTTCCGCTCGAGGTCCTGGAACGCTCCGTCGAAGCCCTGCAACTGGCCCTGACCGTCGCCCGGGACGGCAATCCCAACGCGGTTACCGACGCGGGAGTGGCCGGCGCTTGTGCACTAGCCGCAGCCGAGGGGGCTGCCCTCAACGTTCGTATCAACCTGGGTTCTCTGGCCGACGAAAGATGGGCGGGTAACGCGTGGTCCGCGGCCACCAGCTTGCTCGAACAGGGTCGGGCCCTGGCAGATGAGGTCCAGCAGGTCGTGGAGTCACGCCTGGAGACTTAAGGCTCCTCGGCGAGCGCCCCCTTCTGGTTCCTCCTCAGCCAATCGCGGATCGGACGCCTGGTCCGGGAACTTGCCGTATCCGTCGGCGAAAAACCGGCGCAAATCGCCCATGTCGACGCTCACGTCGCCGCCCGGCAATACCGGGACTCCGAAGGTGACCAGCTTGTCCCGGTAGTTGATCTTGGCCGGGACGATCGGAACGGCCGCCCGGCGGGCAATATGGTAGAAACCCGATTTCCAATGATCGGAACGATGCCGGGTCCCCGCGGGAGCAATCACTAGGACCAACGAATCCGCCGCGGCAAAGGCCGCTCCCATTTGCTCGACGACGCTCTCGCGAACCCCTCGCCGGATTGAGATCCCCCCCAGCCGACGCATCACAAACCCGAAGGGACCTTTGAAGAGGCTGTCCTTGCCCATGAAGGAAGGCTTCACTCCGAACGAAGCCATCACCCCCAGCATGACCACGAAATCCCAATTGCTGGTGTGAGGGGCGCCCACGGCGACGAACTTGGGGTCCGCAGGGAGACCCCCTTCGATCCTCCATCCGGTTAGACGGATCCACCAGAGTGCCAGCCGATTGAGCATTCGATAACAGTGTCCCATACCCGGCGACCGGATTCATCACGTCTGATCGTCGAGCAGCCTGATCAATCGGTCGATGAACGCGGCCTGAGCCACGTTGAGCTTGCGGCGGGCGGTCTCCGGCTTGAACCATTCGACCCGGTCAACTTCCGGGAACTCCCCCGTCTGACCGGTGCGGGGCGGCCACTCGATCACAAATGTGTTGGACCGCTGCCGGGCCGGGTCCATATCACCCTCACAGGCCCAGGCGTGCACCACCTTGCCGGACCTTAGGGCCACAAAGCCCAAAGGTTGCGGGACGCCTTCCAAGATGAGGGTCCCCACCTCCTCCTCGAACTCTCGCCGGGCAACCTCCAGCAGATCTTCGCCTTGATTGACCTCACCTTTGGGAATGCTCCAGGCTCCCGCATCTCGTTTTGCCCAGAAGGGACCACCGGGGTGCGCAAGCAATACCTCGACGGACTTGTCGGTCCGGCGGAAGAGAAGGATTCCGGCGCTGATCATGCTGAGACCCTACCGATCCGGCCGGTAGGACCGCGTAGCATGGTGGCAACTGCCGGCGGAGAGGATCAGCGGAATGCGACCGGTCTATGCCATCTCGGGAGGCGTCTCCAAGTTCGCGAAAGCGCGGCCCGACAAGACGTTCCAGGCCATCATCAAGGAGTCCTACGACTACGCCATCGCCGACCTGGGCCTCGACATGCCCACCTTCACCGCGACGGTGGACGGCTCAGTGGCATCCTATTTCTCGGACCATTTCTCCCGCCAGTTGATGGCCGGAATCATGGCCCAGGACTACCTGGGTTTGCTGCCCAAACCCGGCCACCGGGTGGAGGGCGGCGGCGCAACCGGTGGCCTGTGTTTCCAGGAAGCATGGAAATCCGTTGCGTCGGGAGACATGGATGTTTGTGTTGCCTACGGATTCGAGACGATGAGCCACGTTGAGACCTGGAAGGGCAACGAATTCATAGCTTTGGCGTCCGATGTGTCCTGGGACTATCCCGTTGGGGGCTTCTATTCGGGCTACTACGCCATGATGGTCACCCGGCACATGAAAGAGTATGGGACGACCGTCGAACAGATGGCCCACGTTTCCGTCAAGAACCACCTCAACGCCTACCACAACCCGTACGCCCAGAAACGCAACCGCTATTCAGTTGAAGACGTCCGTTCATCGCCGATGGTCGCCTGGCCACTCACCCGGCTCGACATTTGCGTCATGTCGGACGGGGCGGCCTCGGTGATTTTCGCCTCCGAAGAAGGGCTCGCGCGTCTGGAAAAGGAAGGTGCATCCATCCCTCGTCCTCTCGTTGAGGTGGCCGGGATCGGACGCGGGACCGATGCCATGCGGATGTCCGACCGGCCTCACGTCGACTACGACACCTTCATGCGCGACTACGCCACTGAGCTCGAGCGAAACTCTGAGGAAACCCGGGCGTACTACAAACAACTATGGGATCGAGGCGCTCGCTACCCCGGAATCCACTCGTTCCGAGCAGGTCGGGCAGCCGGCAATCTGGCGTATCGCCGGGCGGGGATTGTTGATCCTCTCATCGATCTCGATTTCGTGGAATTGCACGACGCCTACACCTCCAGCGAGATCCAGACATACGAAGATCTGGGCTTGTGCCGCTACGGGGAGGGTGGACCGTTCGCCGCGTCCGGCAAGACGTTTATGCCGGGCATCGACTACGGACTCGATCTGGAAGACAGTCCTCTCCTTCCGGTCAACCCTTCCGGGGGCCTGATCGGCTGCGGCCACCCGGTCGGCGCGACCGGGCTCATGCAGGGGGTGTTCGCCATCTGGCAATTGCAGGGCACCGTCGACAAACACTTTGGCGACCCGACCCTTCAGGTTCCTGGCGCTCGACAGGGAGCGATCCACTCCCATGCCGGCACGGGCACCTACGTGACGGTCAGCGTTCTTCGGAAGGAGGCCTGAGATGGCGAAGCTCCCCGATCGACGGGAAGAAACCCTGGGCGGGTTCACCGTGCACGGCATCCCGTTCCCCATCGATTCCGACCCCGACTCGTTGGCCTTTTTGAAACGCCTGGCTCCCATCCAGATTGAACAGGGCTACTCGATCACCTATCTCCACTCATATGGTCAGGACAGTCCCTGGTTTGCGGGGGCAACCAATCGGAGACTCCTGGCCAGCCGAGACCCGGAATCGGGGTACACCTACGCGACCCCACGGGGCCACGACATGTATTCGGGATCGGAAACAGACTGGATCGACATCACGGAGAATCGGGCCCGGATCCACGCCTTCACGGTGTGCCACTTCGGATCCGAGGAGTTTCTCCCGGAGACTCCCTATGTCCTGGCCATGATCGAGTACGAAGGAGTCGACACCCTGTTCCTCAGTCGGCTCATGGGAGTCGATCCTGATGAGGCTTCGATCGAGTGGATCGGGATGGAAGTCCAACCCCGCTTCTTGCGGAACAGCAAGCTCAAGCCGACCGACGTCTACTTTGTGCCTGTTTGAATCGACGACTATCGGGCCGGGCGATCAGGCCACGACCTGAGGTTGGTTCCCGACAAGGCGCCGTCGCCCGTCTACGCTGCCTGCATTATCAGAACGCCCTTCCGCTCCGTCCTCGTAGCCGGGTTCTTGCTCCTCGGCGCCTGCACCGCCGTCGAAGCCGAGTCACCTGCCCCGCCGACGTCTGCCGGCACGACCGCGCCGACTTCCACTACCACTCCGCCCACCACCACGTCTGAACCTCCGACCACTTCCACTACCAGCACGACCACCACCACCAAACCACCGATTCCGCCGCCCCCGGCGGACACACTTTCGTTGGAGCAGGTGGCCACCATCACCGGAGAGCTATCTCCCAAGTCGATCGTCCATTCCGGGACCGGCCTGTTCTTCGCCCAGAACATGATGTACCGCCACACCGTGACGGTTTACAACCGAACCTTCGAGCTGGTCAAAACCATCTCCGATACAGTCGAGCTCAACGACTTCGGCCTCGAAGGCGAATACCGCGGGGCGCCGGTTGAGGCGGCCTTTACCAGTGACGGTGCTTACGGTTTCGTATCCAACTACGAGATGTACGGACCAGGATTCTCCCGTCCGGGCGGCGACGGCTGCGGATTGGCGGGATGGGACGAGAGCTTCGTCTATCGGATCGATACCCAAACCTTGGAGATCGACCAGATCATCCCGGTCGGAGCCGTACCAAAATACCTGACCGTCACCCCCGATGACCGGTATCTGTTGGTAGCCAACTGGTGCAGCTTCGACGTCAGCGTGATCGAAGTCGAAACCGGCGAGGAACTGGCCCGGGTCGAAGCCGGGCGCCACCCCCGGGGAATTGCCGTCGAGCCCGACTCGAGCACCGCCTACGTGGCTGTGATGGGGTCAACCCGCATCGCGGTTCTGGATCTCGAGAGCCTGTCGGTCTCCTGGCTGGAGGGCGTCGGTTCCGGCCCTCGCCACCTGGTCATGGATCCCACCGGCCGTTTCCTCTACGTGACCTTGAACGGAGAAGGCCGGATCGCCAAAATCGACCTCCAGACCGGCGAGATTGTTGCCCGTGTGTCTACCGGAAACGCTCCTCGCAGCATGACCATCTCCGGTGACGGCACGGCCCTCTATGTTGTCAACTACAACTCGGACACGATCGCCAAGGTGGCCACCACCGACATGTCGGTGCTGCAAACCCTCAGCGTCGCCCATCACCCAATTGGGATCACGTTTGACGCCGCTACCCGCCGCGTCTGGGTGTCCAGCTATTCGGGCGTCATCACGGTGTTCGACGAACGTTGATGACAAGCGGCAATAAGGGCAGCCGAAAGAGCAGCCAGGAATATCACCACGGCGATCACCTCGACCATCTCCGAGTCAAGATTTCCGGGCCTGGGTAGAGCCATTTGGAAAAAGGTGTCGATGGCCGGGACGAGCAAAACCAGGGTGGGCAAGCCAAGCAAGCCCAATGAGCCAAGACGGGTCCATCCCTGGGCCGGCGGGAATACCAGAACCAGAGAACCCACCAATGCCGGCCAAGCGAACAGGTAACCCATTCGTGGGGCCCAGAAGCTGGCTATGACCGCCAGGATCACCCAACTCAGCACTATGCCGCCCGCCATATCGACTTTGGTCTTCCTTCTCGAAGAGGCCCGGAGGATGGTCAACCAAATCCCGGCAGATAGTGCCAGCAGGGCCAGCAGGTAGAGGTAACCCTCGAGGACGCCGGGTGACCGGCGGACGCTGGTCAAAACCTTCCACGCCAGAGTGGCGACAACAACCGCTGCCAGGATGCGGATCGTCACAACCAATACCCCCGCCAGCAGAGCTCGAAGTGACGACTCGCCCCGGTTGACCCGGCGGACCACCGAGACTCCAAAGAGCGCCACAACCAACATCGCCAGGGGCACCACCCAACCCGCCGCGTAATGAACTTGCACCCACCTCCCGACCGTGAAATACACAGCTTTCTCGGGCGGCGCCAGCTCGAGGAGGTCGGCTTCCCCGAAGTGGCGGGAGAGGCCAAGCGCGTACGATCCGTGGTGATAGAGACTGGCCAGGCTCACCCGCGCTAGCGAGTCGCTGAACGTGTGATAGATGGGCGATCCACGCAGATAGGCCAGGTGAAATCCGGGGACGCCTTCCGCCAGAAACGGATCGAAATCGGTCCCGACCCCGCCAATGAGTTCCACCGTTTCGGGCAGGAAGGAAAAGGCCACCGGGTGCTCGGTCGCTTTCGCCAGTCCTTCGACCAACAGACTTTCGGATCCGTTGGTCTCGATCACCATCGATGGACCCGATCCGCCCACGGCCTCGAAGTTGACAATGAAAGCCACCTCGGCCGCCCAAGCGTGCTCGGCAACAAAAGCCGTCGACCCGTAGCGAGGGGCGGGTTCCTCGCCATCGGTGAATAGCAGGATGACGTCATTGCGAAGGCTCGGTCCGGCGAGCAATGCCCGGCCGGTCTCCAGAATGGCTCCGATCGCGGCCGAGTCATCGTTGGCTCCCGTTGTGGTCGGAACCGAGTCGTAATGGCCTACCAGGGCGATTGCTCCGGTGGATTCCCGGCCGGGTATCCGAGCCATCACGTTGACTATCTCTACGGTGCCTCCCGGGTCTCCGAAGTAGTCCGCGACGGTGACCGTCTGCAGTTCGGGATCCAAGCCGAGAGCAGTCAATTCCGCCACCAGATAGCTGCGCACCCGAACTATCGCCGGGCTACCGATCGGATGGGCCTCCTGAGCAATGCTGGCCACGTGCTCGATCGCCCGATCGCTCGAGAACTCGCCTGGGGTGGTGTCAATGGGCTGTCCCGGAGCGATCAAGGGAGCAGCACTGACCGCCAACAGTATCAAGATGACCGACCACCCGCCGAGAGCGACACCGTGGCGGGAGGCCCACCCCGGCGGTCTTTCCTCAGCCCCCTTGGCCATCATTCCCTACCGATCCTGATCGAAGCGCTCGAACTCCATGCACCATACGGCCGTGGCCCGCAAATGAAGTAGAGCACAAGGTCACAAAGAAAGCCGGAACGCTTTCCGACGTCGCGTCGACTTGGTAGGATGTCGGCGGGTTGGAAGGTGTGGTCGCGGAATCGAAGCAATGATTGCGCGTCCTGGTCAGCTGAACGGCTTGGAAGGCCAATCTCCTTGCCGCATCCGGCTATGCCGGTGCTGATCAACGCTGGGGAGATTGAGAAATGCATCGGCGGCTCACACTTTTCGCCATCCTGATAGCCGGCCTTTCGGTCATCGTGCTCGGTCAGACGACCGTTGCCGCCGACCAGTTGGGCCCACTGCCCGGCACCCAATTGTTGCTCCGCCCCCCGCAGGACCCCGGACCGGCCGATGCCGAATGTGTCACCTGTCACGAACAGCACAACGCCCGGACAGACTGCACTAGCTGTCACTCCGATACCCACCTACCGACAGCGGCCGATGCCGCCTGCGCAACCTGCCATGGACCCCACAATGCCCGTACCGACTGCACCGCCTGCCATGCGCCGGTGCACGTCCCCACCGCCGCCGACACCGAATGCGCCACCTGCCACACACCCCACAACGACCGGGTCGATTGCACCGCCTGCCACACCGGCATCCACCTACCCACCGCCGCCGACACCGAATGCGCCGCCTGCCACACCCCCCACAACGACCGCACCGACTGCACCGCCTGCCATGCGCCGGTGCACGTCCCCACCGCCGCAGACACCGAATGCGCCGCCTGCCACACCCCCCACAACGACCGCACCGACTGCACCGCCTGCCACACGACAACCCACACACCGACCGGCCCCGATGCCGAATGCCTCGCCTGCCACATCTCTCACAACGGCCGGGTCGACTGCACGAGTTGTCACACCACCCACGTCGCCGGACCGGCCGACACCGAGTGCACCGCCTGCCACACACCCCACAACGACCGCACCGACTGCACCGCCTGCCACACCGACATCCACCTCCCCTCCACCGTCGATGCCGAATGCGTTTCCTGCCACACACCCCACAACGACCGCACCGACTGCACGACCTGCCACGTCTCCACCCACAATGCGGGACCGGCCGACACCGAATGCGCCTCCTGCCACACACCCCACAACGACCGCACCGACTGCAGCGCCTGTCACAGCTCGGTCCACCGCTCCACTGCTCCCGATGCCGAATGCGCCGCTTGTCACGCACCCCACAACGACCGGACCGACTGCACCGCTTGTCACGGGGTACCGCACGGCGAAGATGTCTACGCCGATTGCACAGGCTGCCATGAGGTGGCCCACTCGGGCGGCTTCGAATGTGTCGGCTGTCATGAGAACGCCCACAGCGGCGCGGCCGACGATGACGACGCTGAGCAGATCGCCGGTTCCGGCTCGGGCCCAACGGTGATTTCACCCGAAACCACTACACCGACTCCCAGCGTTGACACCGGTACGATCAGTGCTTTGGCGGGCGACCGAGTCGAGAGCACCCCGATCAGTGAGGAAGCCGTTTCCAACTCCTCATCTTTCGAACGCCGTTACCTGCGGTGGATCATCCTCTTCGGCGGCTTGGGGCTCTTTGCGGTGGTGCTGTTCGACTCACGACGGATCCTGTTTCCGTCGAGAGGCAAATCCCTGACGGTCACCTGAGATGAGATCGGGGGCTTGATATCCGGCCCGTTACTCCACCATTCTGCGTCGGAAGAAGACCAGGGCCAGGACGACAACCACCAGGGTGTATCCGAGAACCCAGTAGAAGTCCGTCGCGATCGCAGCAAACCCGGCTCCGTTGACCATGACATCTCGAGTGGCATCAAGGGCATGTGCGAAGGGAAGAGCGTTCCCGACACTCTGGAACACGCCTCCTATGGCCTCTAAGTCCATCCAGGCTCCCCCAAAAATGGTCAAAAGGAGAACCACTGCATAGGCACCGGAAAGAGGCGCCAGCGGAAGCAGCGACCCCATGATCATTCCCAACCCTATGTAGAAAAACGCCATGACCAACAAGATCAGGAATACCAGGGCGACACTTCCCGCGACCTCGAGCCCCAGGATCGCCCCGATGGCGAAGAGCAGTACGCCCAGGATGATCGCCACCGGAACGTAGGGCAGCGAGTAGGCGGCCACGAAGTCGCTCGAGCGAAGCGGGGCCGTCAACAACCGCGAGAACAGCGCACTCTCCCGGTCACGGGAAAGCGTCATTGCGGCGCTGAACATCAGCATCACAAAGCCAAAGAGGACGATTCCCGGGGTCAGCACCGTGGGGGAAAAGAACTCGTCAACCGACCCGAACAACTGCAGAACCAGCAATATCAGCACGGGCAGTCCGATTGTGATTCCCAGCGACAGTGGATCCCGCCACACTTCCTTGAAGTTTCTCTTGGCCAGCTCCAGGGACCTCATTGTCTCAACTGCTTTCCGGTGAGATGCAGGAACACATCGTCCAACGTGACCTGCTTTTTGTATGTGGATTGAATAGCAATTCCGAGGGGCCGCAGGACATCCTGGATCTCATAGACACCCGCCTCTTGGGCCTCGATCTCCACCCCTCCCTCAATCTCTCGAACGGTCGGGTAGATCCGCCGCAGAGCTTCGATGGCCTCATCGGTCAGATTCGGCGCTTCGACCACCGTCACCTGCGATCCGGATATGCCGTCCTTTAGCTGACCGGGTGTTCCCAACGCCGCGATCTTGCCCTCGTCGATGATGGCCACCCGGTCGGCCAGTGCATCGGCTTCTTCGAGGTAGTGAGTAGTGAGCAGAATCGTCTTCTCGCCTTTCAACCCTTCGATGTACTCCCAGATCGCCCTTCTCGATTGTGGGTCGAGGCCGAGGGTCGGCTCGTCGAGGAACAACACTTGAGGATCGGAGACGAGGGCCATGGCGATGCTGAGTCTTCGCTTCATGCCCCCGGAGAACTTCTTGACACCATCCTTAGCCCTTTCGGTAAGGCCCATCATTTCGAGCAGCTCGGCAGATCTTGTTCTCGTTTCTTGTTTGTCGAACCCGTGGAGACCGGCCATCAGGCTCATGTTCTCCCAGGCATTGAGACGTTCGGCGATAGCCGTCTCTTGCGGCGAGACGGCGATGGCCTGCTTGACCGACAGCGGATCTTGTTGTGTGTCATAACCCATGACCGTGGCGGTGCCACTGGTGGGTTTGAGCAAACAACACAACATCTTGATCGTGGTGGTCTTCCCGGCACCGTTGGGGCCGAGCAGCGAAAACAGCTCACCCTGATCGACAGACAGGTCTATGCCGTCCACCGCTTTCAAATCACCGAAGGTCTTGGAAATGCTGGTTGTTTGGATGGCCGTAGGGTTGCCGTTGGTGGCTGGGTTCATGACTCTCCCGAGGCTGGACCGATTGTCAAGGGAAGAGGCGAAACCTGTGAGCCCCTTCCCGAACCAACACTGCCTGTCGACCGCGAGGGTCGATAGGGTCGGATGGCCCCGATTCGTTGTCCCAAAGTCCGCTTGTGTTGACGAGGAGCGGCAATCGGGGAGGCATCCATGGCTCTCACAAAATGGTCTAGTGGCCCTAGCTCGGTCGGCTCGTGCCGTTCATGGTTGACGGGACGCCCAAGAGGAGAAGCAAGGTCAAACGCCAACGATTGTCCCCGGTCGTTCAAGGTAGGGCACCGGCATGAAGCATCACCGGGTGGTCGTGTCGCAGCACGGAGGGCCCGAGGTGCTGCGGGTGGTCGAAGAGGATCTCCCCGAGCCCGAGGCCGGTCAGGTGCGTTTGAGGGTGCTGGCCGCCGGAGTTTCCGCATACGATCTCATGCATCGACGCTCCGGTTTGCTCCCCGGAGTTCCGCGCGTACCGTTCACTCTGGGGGAAGACGTAGTCGGCATTGTGGACAAGCTGGGCGAGGGAGTATCAACCCTCGAGCCGGGCCAGAGGGTGGCCGGCGGCACTTTCTCGTTGGGCGGCGGCGGGTACACCGAGTTCATCTGCCTGCCGGCCGGCGATTTGGTGCCCGTCCCCGCGGAGGTCGATTCGGCTGAGGCCGTCTGCCTCGTGGTCAACTACCTCACTGCCGACCTGGCGATCCAAACCGCCGGCGTGCAGAGCGGAGACCGTGTACTGATCCAAGGCGCGGCAGGAGGAGTCGGGACCGCTTTGCTCGATCTGGGCCGGCTGGCCGGACTGGAGATGTTCGGTACGGCTTCCAAACACAACCACGAACTCGTTTCCAAGTTCGGAGCGACACCCATTGACTACCGCACCGAGGATTTTGTCGAGCGCATCCGTGGTGTCACCGGCGATGGGGTGGACGCGGTATTCGATCCCATTGGTGGTGCCCGGCAACTCTGGCGTTCCTACCGAGCTTTGCGCAAGCGGGGGCGATTGGTGTGGTTCGGGGTGGCCGCCACGTCCAAGGCAGGCATGAAGGTCATTCCACTCACCCTGCTGACGCTCGCTCTGCTCAAGCTCATTCCGGACGGCAAGAAGGCCTTGACGACCCCGAACCTCGCGACATCTGCACGGATGCAGACTCTGACGGAGCTTCTCGACTCGCTGGCCGCAGGTCAGCTCAGACCGGCGGTGGCGGAACGCATTCATTTGTTGGAAGCAGTCCGGGCGCACGAGTTGCTCGAGAGGGGCGGACACGCGGGCAAGGTAGTTCTCGTTACCGACATGTGAGTCGGGGTCAGGAACCCACCGCCGACAGGGGACAAGGGCAAGTGTTTTGGGACCTTTGGCTCTGGTGGCGGCCAGCGCGGTCCTGGAGCTTGGGTGACGTGTGGCGGTTGTGCCGCCACAATCGGGACCGATGGGGAGACCGCCATGCGAGCAATCGTCTACCACGAGTACGGAACGCCGGCCGGCCTGCAGCTCCGCGACATCGAACGGCCTGTAGTCAAAGAAGGCGAAGTTCTCGTACGGGTGTTGGCAGGGGCCGTCAATCCGGGCGACTGGGACCTACTCCGGGGCAAGCCCTACATCCTCCGCCCGATGACGGGTTTGCGAAGACCCAAGAACGGGGTTCTCGGGCTTGCCATCGCCGGACGGATCGAAGCCCTTGGTGAGAACGTGACGACGTTCGAGCCCGGCGATGAGGTCTACACCGAACTCAGCCGGGGAGGCTTCGCCGAGTACGCCTGTGTGCCGGCCGTCGCCCTGGCCCGGAAGCCGTCCAACCTCACGTTCGAGCAAGCGGCGGCCGTGCCGGTGGTCGGCGTCACTGCCTTGCAGGCACTCCGCGCGATACGGGGCGGGTCGAATCCGGGCAAAAGGTGCTGATCAACGGGGCGTCCGGAGGGGTCGGCACGTTCGCCGTGCAGATCGCCAAAGCTCTAGGCGCAGAAGTGACCGGCGTGTGCGGCCCGACCAACGTAGCCCTCGTCCGCTCGATCGGCGCCGACCACGTGATCGACTACACCCAGGAAGACTTCGCCGCCAATGGGCCGCGCTACGACCTGATATTCGACAACGTAGGAAACCGGTCCCTATCGGACTATCGGCGAGCCCTCACCCGCAAAGGTACCTTCATACCCAACAGCAACAAGGGCCGCGGCAACTTGATCGGAGGCTATCTGGCCGCGCTCTCCAAGCGCTGGTGGTATCGCTTTTCGTACCGCAGAGGCTTCGTCCCATGGCCGCGACCGGGAGCAGCGAGGATCTCATTGTCCTCACGGACCTCATAGAAGCCGGAAAGGTCTCGCCGGTAATCGATAGAACGTATCCGTTGGCCGATACCGCCGAAGCTCTCGAACACTACGGAGAGGGACACACCCGCGGAAAAATCGTAATCACCGTTCGAGCGGAAACTAGAAAGAGGGCGAAGGAATCATGGTTGATGTGAGGATCACTCCTGCGGGACTGTGGGTAGCCCTGATGCTGACCTACCTTCTCGGGGATGTCCTGCGCCTGTTTGCCGGCGACTTTGTTGCCGGAGAAATGGACGGTCAACCGGTAACGCAACCGATGTGGCTGCTGGCCGCAGGGGTAATGCTGATTCCGATCGTCATGATCGTCCTCTCCGTGACGGTGAACTATCCCGCCATCCGGTGGATAAGCATCGTCGGCCGCGGGTTTCCTGGCGCTCTTCAACCTCGTCGGACTGCCCTACGTCGGGTGGTACGACAATTTCTTGATCGTTGTGAGCTTGGTGTTCAACGGACTGATCGCCTGGTACGCATGGACGTGGCAAGTTGCCGGGTAGCTCGATCAGTCAAACACAGTGAACCCGCCACCGGACCAGGTACGCCAGTCGCCCGTATTGCGTAAGTGGACGCACACGGTGTGGTAGTTCCCGGCTGGTAGGTCCCCTTCCCACTCGAAGGTCTCTCCTTGCTGCAGTCGCTCGAAAGGCAAGCAATTAACGCCATCTGCCACGAGGGGGCGACCTTGCCCGCCGCAGGTTCAGGCCCGATGAAGTCGATCGCATCTTGGATGGTGTAGCCGTCGGCAAGCCTGTCTATGTTGGCCGCCACCCGTCCGTCGTTCTATCCAGCGCGCAATTCATCGATCAACGGGTGAATCCACCCGGCGCCCATGCTGAGCAGGGCCGGGTCTTCGTTGAGGGTGGCGAGATGGGCGGTCTCCACCTGATCTCTGATCCTGTCGATGGTGTAGCCGATATCGAGTTGGGTCTCGTGGTTTTCGGTGACGAAACCGATCGGCGCAAACACGATCGCCCGCGCTCCCAAGCCGATGAGGTTGGAGGCGGCTTGATCAACATCGGGAGTCGTCCACTTGCCAGGAACCGGATGGTTCATCCAACCCGGGCTGATCAGAGGGAACCGGCTGATGAGCCTCCCCTGTATGGCGTAGTAGAGAGCGGTGCTCTCCCGCACGCCGGTCTCCATTCCCTTGGTTTCGAGAGGACACCCGTGCAGGCACAGAACGACGCCCACCTGGCTGGGAACGTAGCGGTCGAGTAGCGGAGCGATGCCTTCTTCGATGTGCCTACCCAGTAGCTCCTGGAAATCGGAGCGTTCCCAGAAGGAGGGGAGGTACCGGATGTCTTTCACCCAAGCACCATCGGGGTTGAGTGCCTCATTAATCTGTTGCAGGGCCAGGCCGCTGGTGAACACCGAGTCCACTACCAACCAGGGGTAGACGACGATCCGCTCGTATCCCTGCTCTCGAACCTCGGCAAGCACTTGTTCGGGCAGGAATGGGTCGACGAAGTTGTAGGCCTTGAACACGGCAACGTCATCTCCGTAAGTTTCCTTGAGGGATTGCTCGATTCCCGCCCGTTGCCGTTCGAAGATCTCATTGTGGGGTGAGTGATAGTGCTTGGCGGCATGCCATTCCTTGCGCTGCTGCCGCTCGAGACGGCGGGACAACCAGGGGATGGAGAAGTCGGGAAACTTGATCGATTTCGATACCAACAGGCGAAACGACCGCTCGTTGTACTCGGCGAACTCGTCATAATGCTCGACTTCGCCGTACCCGCACAGAAGTACCGCTACCTTTTCAGACATCATCCATCCCCTGCTCTCGTGCCGTACGATATGTACGGAACCACTCAGCGTGGTAGATGAGCATAGAGGGGCAGAGGAACAATGGAGGCAGAGCTTCTGACCGATCGGACTGTGGCGGATGCCGCCGTCGGCGGCAAGGCCGCCCACGTTCTGTGGCTGCTGAAGAACCGACTCCGGGTTCCCGAGACCTGGGTGATCCGCGCCTCCGAACAGCCCGAAAAACCCCTCTCGATTGAATCCTGGCTACCAGATGACGGGCCATGGGCAGTCCGGTCGTCGGCCGCAGTCGAAGACGGATTCGAATCCTCTTATGCCGGCCAGTTCGCAACCGTCCTCGACGTACGGGGACCAACAGGGGTCGCGGACGCCATTCGGGTCGTGCGCGACTCGGCGAGCAGCTCCACGGCTACCGCCTATCGAAAAAGGACGGGAGATCGCCAGCCCGTTGCCATGGCGGTGATGGTCCAGCGGATGGTCTCACCGAGGATCTCTGGCGTAGCGTTCTCACGCAATCCGATGACCGGGCTGAACGAAGTCGTCATCGAGGCGGTGGCGGGACGGGGCGATGCCCTCGTCGGAGAAGGCGTTACACCGGAACGCTGGATCGAACGGTGGGGGGCCTGGAGCACCAAACCCGATGAGACCGCTGTGCTCAACGATCGGCTGGCCGGTCAGATCGCGGCCGAGACCATCCGGATCGCCGACCAGTTCGAAGCGCCGGTCGACCTCGAGTGGGTGTGGGACGGAACACACATTTGGTGGGTTCAAGTGAGACCCATCACGGGCTTGGACGACGTCACCGTTTACTCCAATCGGATCTCGCAGGAGGTCATGCCCGGAATGATCAAGCCGCTCGTGTGGTCGGTGAACGTTCCGGTCGTCAACCAGGCGTGGATCATGTTGTTCGCAGAGCTGATCGGCCCCAACGACCTTCAACCCCAGCAGCTCGCCAAGTCCTTCGCCTACCGGTCGTACTTCAACATGGGGACCATCGGTGAAATCTTCGAACTCCTGGGGATGCCGCGCGATGGACTCGAGATGCTGTTGGGACTCCCGTCGGAGACCAAGCCGAAGTTCCGGCCTTCGCTGGCCACCATGCGCCACCTTCCCCGCATGCTGGCAACCCTGATCGGAAAGACCCGCTACGGAAGAACGGTCCGCCCGGAAATCGATGCACTCCGGGACCAGTACGCCACCATCGACGGGACCAACCTCGAAGCGCTCAGCGATTCCGGTCTGTTGGCCCACGTCGACGAGTTGGCGTCGGTCACCACCCGCGCCGCCTATGCCAACATCGTCACGCCGCTGCTGGCCAATCTCTATGTGGCATGGCTGCGGCGATCACTGAGCAACCTGGGGATCGACCCGGACGAACTCGACCTGGAACTCGGCGATCCGGCCAACCCCTACAACCCGAACAGGGCACTCGACCGGCTCGGCAAGCGCATTGCCGGCGCGGGACCTGCCGCGGTCGAGGCGATTCGCCGGGATGGTTACCGAGCCCTTCCAGATGACCTGGAGCCGGCCGTCCAGAGCTTCCTCGATGAGTTCGGCCATTTGTCCGACAGCGGCAACGACTTCTCGGTTCCACCGTGGATCGAACAGCCGGACGCGGTGCTGCGGATGGCTCTCGATCACGCCGAGGTGACCGGCGCCTACCAGACTCGACCTTGGCGAGAAGCTGCCCGGGATCTCGGGCGAGTTGCACGACAACGGGTGAATTTCCTCCAAAGCCGATCCAGCACGTTCGTGGATCACCGCGAGCACGTCAGCTTCGTCTACACCCACGGGTACGGACTATTCAGACCGACCTTTCTGGAGATCGGGCGGCGCCTGGTCGAACGCCAAATGATCGACTCCCCCGACGACGTGATGTACCTGCAGCTCGACGAGGTCCGGTCCGCGCTGATGAATGGTTCTCACCCAGCTTCGCCAAGCGAACTGGTATCGCTTCGCAAGGCGGAGATGACGGAATTAGCCGACATCGAGATGCCCGACATGATCTTCGGTGATGACTTCGTCCCGGCCAGACGCGGGCCGCTCGAGGTCGACCAACTCGCCGGGGTGGCCACCGCGCGGGGACGCCACCGGGGCACCCTGCGGGTCGTCAGGGGAATCGAGGACTCACCCCGGGTCAAGTCCGGTGATGTCATCGCCATCCCCTTCAGTGACGTCGGTTGGACACCCTTGTTTGCCCGGGCGGGCGCCGTCATCGCCGAATCAGGCGGGATCCTCTCGCACAGCAGCATCGTTGCCCGTGAATACCGTATCCCCTGTGTCGTCTCGGTGCCGGGAGCAACTCGCCTGCCCGACGGGGCCACCGTGGTGGTGGACGGCTACACCGGGATGGTGACCATTGAGGACGCCGGCTAGCCGGGTGAGACGTCGTCGGCTCCCCCGGCGTCCTCCGATAGGTACCGGTCTCGATTGAGCGATGGATGCCCGCTGGTCAGCAGCCTCATTGCCTCTTTTCGATCGATTTCGCCCGACTTCTGCATCCGGGTCAGGTCCCGCATCACCGGCCAGATCGTCGGCCACACCGCCACGTTGACGACGACGGCATAGGCGAACGCCTCCCATCCCGACCCCCGCCACCAGAACCAGGGGAACAGCCAGACAATGCCGAAGATGTAGGCGATGACCACGTTCCGCAGTATGAGACCGCTCAGACTGCCCAGGAGAGTCACCACCGGGACCGCCAACCAATCGAGAACCGCTAGACCGCCGAGGAAGGGAGACATCCCGGCCCCGCCCCGGAATCGGTAGAAGATCGGGTAGTTGTGGCCGATCACCGCTGCGGCGGCGACGAGGAACTCGTAATCATGGTCCGGGAAGGCCAGTTTGAAGGCTAGAACCGGAAGGGCTGCCTTGGCCATGTCGAGCAAACCGGTCAGACATCCATAACCGGGCCCACGTTTGAGCGAGATCAGTGATGCGCTGGTCCGACCGAAACGGAGGGTTCCCTCACCGAGTTGGACCTCCACCCCGCTCAGATCATCACCGGGCAAAACCCACCGGCCGAGAATCCGGGTGAACGACACCGCGCCGAACAGGTACCCGGCCACGACCGCCACAAGAGCGATCCAAACGGTCACAAAGAGTCCTCCCGCATGGGGCCAGACCTTACTCTGCGTGGGGACATCTGTCGGGGCCACCGCGACACCGGCGGAAGTCTGATTCCCAGCCTGTCGCTATCCTCCGTGCTACTGAACGAGGTAGGAACGATGAGACGAATGATCTGGGTGCTGGGTTTGGTGATCGTGGCATTGCTGTTGGCATCCTGTAGCTCCGATTCGGCAGATGGCCCGACCGATACCATCGCCACGCTCGAGCCAACCTCGCCCACGGTGGTCGACACTACGGCCACGACCGCCCCGCCGACCCTCGAGGAGGTGACGCTCGACTTCACCGCATGTATGCGCGACCGCGGTATCGACCTGCCCGACATCACGTTTGACGCCGAGGGACAACCGGTAATCTCTGCTTCGATGGCCGAAGAATTCGACATGCTCGACCCAGAGTTTCAGACTGCGCTGGCGTCGTGCCGGACGATCTTCGCCGAGGCCGGCGAAGGCGTGGAGCTGCAACTCGACCCCGAACTCATCGCCAGCCTCACCGATCAGCTCAACGAGTTCTCGGTCTGCATGCGCGACAACGGGGTCGACCTGTGGCCGGATCCGTTGCCGACCTTCACGGGCAGCGAAATACCGTTCCCGATGACCGAGATGGCGCAGGCGTTCGTCGACCCGGAGTTCCCGGATGCCATGGAAGCATGTCAAGACCTCGCCGCCTTCCCCGGTATGGGAGGCTGATCCTTGAAGCGAACGCTCGGATGGATCGCGGCCATCGCCCTGTTGGGGGCGGTCGGGGCCGGCGGGTTCTACGGGATCAACCGCCTCGTCGAGGAGCAAGAAGAAGCCGAGCCGGTTGAGAAGCCAGCGCTCATTACCACCCCGCTCACCAGAGGCGACCTCATCGACGTGGAGGTTCTCGAAGGAAACCTCCGTTACCGGAACCCGTCGATCGTCTACGTGGCCACCGGCGGGGTGGTCACCTGGCTGCCGGAAGAGGGGGCGAGTATTGGGCGGGGTGAGCCGCTGCTCGAACTCAACGGAGCACCGGTCTTCCTGTTCTACGGCGATCGGCCGGCGTGGCGGCCTCTTCTGGACGGGGTCGACGATGGGCCCGACGTCGAACAGCTCGAACGCAACCTGGCGGCTCTCGGGTTCGATCCCAACGATGAGATGGCGATCGATCAGGAGTTCACGGCTGAAACCGCGAACATCGTGGAGGAGTGGCAGGCCGACGTTGGCCTTGAAGACAACGGCACCATTGACCTCGGTCGGATCGTTTTTGAAAGCGGATCTGTTCGGGTGGGTCGCCTGCTCACCCAGGTGGGAGCCACCGTCGGACCGGGAACGCCAGTCTTCGAGACCTCCAGTACCACTCGGGAGATCGCCGTGCTGCTCGAAATCGACCAGCAGGATCTCGTGGGCGAAGGCGATGCGGTGGTCATCGTGTTGCCGGATGACACCGAGACACCGGGCACCGTCGAGTCCATCTCCAACGTCGCCGTGACGGACCCCCTGACGGGACGCCAGACCCTCGAAATGACCATTGCCTTCGATCGACCCGCCGAGGCTGCCGCTTTCGAGCAGGCGGTGGTGGACGTTGAGGTCGTCTCCGAACAAGTCCTCGACGTGCTCCTGGTCCCGGTGGAGGCAGTGCTGGCACTCGCCGAAGGCGGCTATGCCGTCGAAGTGGTAGAAGGCGACACGAACGGGCTCGTGGCCGTTGAGCTCGGCAAATTCGCCGATGGGTTGGTAGCGATAACTGGTGACGTCCGGGAAGGCGATCTCGTCGCGGTACCGCGATGAGTCTCATCGAGCTCGAAGGGGTCTCCAAGTCCTACCCCGGCCCACCGCGGGTCGACGCCCTCGCCGGCGTCGACCTGTCGGCTGAGACCGGCGACTCCCTCGCCGTAATCGGCCCTTCTGGCTCCGGGAAATCGACGCTGCTGCACATCATGGGAGCGCTCGATCGCCCGACCGAGGGATCGGTGCGATTGGACGGCAACGACGTTGGTCGTATGTCCGATAAACAGCTCTCGGGACTACGGGCCAACCTCATCGGCTTCGTGTTTCAAGACTTCTTCCTGCTGTCTGGTACCACCGCCCTCGACAATGTCGCCCAGGGGCTCTTGTATCGTGGTGTGGCCGGACGGGATCGGCGGATACGAGCCGCCGACGCACTGGAGAGGGTCGGCCTGGCCGGCCGGATTGATCATTTGCCGACCCAGCTCTCGGGTGGTGAACGCCAGCGTGTCGCTATTGCCCGGGCCATTCTCGGCAACCCGGCCGTGGTATTCGCCGACGAACCCACCGGCAATCTCGACTCCAAAACGGGCGCCGCAATCATCGATGTGCTGCTCAGTCTGAACGAGGCCGGCACCACCGTGGTCGTGATCACTCACGACCGGGAAGTCGCCAATCGGTTCGGACGGGAGGTCTCCCTCCTCGACGGGTGCATCGCCGGGGAGCGTTCCGGATGAAGAGCAAGCTTCGCCTGGGCGACATCATCGGCCTCGGCTACCAGGGAATTCTCAAACGGCGCGGACGGTCGGTGCTGACCGCGGCCGGGATCGCCATTGGCATTGCGGCTATCGTCGCCGTGCTGGGCATCTCTGCCTCGGGACGCAGCGACCTGCTGGCTGCCCTGGACAGCCTGGGGACGAACCTCCTGCGAGTGACGGAAGGGCCGGGAGTGCTCGGCCAGTCGGATGGTTTCCCCGACGGGGCCGCCGAGATGGCGGGTCGGGTCGGACCGGTCAGGCGCTATTCAGCGACCACGCTCGTGGATACGGCAGTGCGGCGCTCTGATCTGGTGCCCGCCCTGCAGACCAGCGGCATCGGCGTGTTCGCCGCCCAGCACAGCTTGCTGGAGGTCGTCGGCGGCGAGATCCGCACGGGACGGTTCCTCGATGACGCCGCCGACCGGCTTCCGGTGATCGTCTTGGGCAACGTGGCCGCCGAACGGCTCGGAATCCGCAGCCTCGAGCCGCGACCGCAGGGTGTATCTGGGTGAGAACTGGTTCACCGTCATCGGAATCGCCGACGAACTCCCCCTCCACCCCGACCTCGAGCGCGGGGCTTTCATTGGGGCAACGATCGCCGAGCAGCTGTTCGACACTCCGGCGGCACCTACCTCGATCTATCTGCGGGTCAACCCGGATTCGATCGACGATGTGGTCGACGTGCTTCCTGCCACCATCAGTCCCGAGAGCCCTGACCAGGTGGAGATCACCCGACCTTCGGATGCACTGGCCGCCCGGCAAGCGGCTGAAGAGGCCCTCACCGGGCTTTTGGTCGGGCTCGGCGCAGTGGCACTGCTGGTGGGGGGAGTCGCGATCGCCAACATCATGGTGATGTCGGTGCTCGAACGACGAATGGAAATCGGAGTACGCCGAGCGCTGGGCGCCACCCGAGCCCACATTCGCGCCCAGTTCCTCTTCGAGTCCACCATCCTGGCGGCCGCCGGCGGACTCGTGGGGGTCTTGCTCGGCGCCGGGATTACCGTTGCGTTTGCCGTAAACCGTGGTCTCACGCTGGCCGTCCCCATCACCGGTCTCCTCGGGAGCATCGGTGCCGCGCTCGCCGTCGGAGGAATTGCCGGCCTGTATCCGGCGATGCGCGGCGGCGCGGATCGAGCCGGCCGAGGCCGTAAGAACCGGTTGATGGCGTTGGTCGACCGCGGCGGCGCCGTTTTCGTGCGCGACTCGACCGCATTCGGCGCAGAGCCGAGGGTCCCGTCTTACGTGTCGAGCACCGAGGTGAGGCGTCGCTCGCCCTCGCCACCCACGAACCACCAAAGGCCGACTCCCAGTGCTCCGAGCGTTGCGATGCCGAGAAAGGCGAGATAGGAGACAGTCCACCACGAACCGTGATCGCTCAGCACGGGCAGACTCAGCGTCAGGCCAAGCACGAAAGCGGCCAATCCGATGGCGGTTATGAAGAGGGTCATGAACCCGAACCAGGTGAAGCCCGGGCCGAACGCCAGGACAACGACTTTGCGCTGGCCGAGTGGAAACAAGTAGGTGTCCTCGACGCGGGCAGCGAGGAGCGTCCCTTCTCCGACGGCGTTGTTGATGTCGGATTCCAGACGAGCCGAGTAATGGCGGGCGAATAGCAGATAGGAAGCGTCAAACGCAGTCATGGTGGCTCCCCAGAGCGCCACGACCGGAACCAGCAAGAACGCTTCCTCCACCTCCCACCACCCCAGGACGAGCAGCGCCAGCACAGTGATCACGGCCAGGCGCACATCTGAGAAAAAGCGCTCGTGGTAGTAGCGGGTCATTCCCCGCATGCGGCCAAGTTGTTCCCGCTGGAAGCGGAGTCTGTCATCCATCTGACTCAATCTAGGAAGATTGCTACATCTGTGTAGGGTGCCGGCCTCGAAGAAGAAGTGACCCCAGCGCTGGCGCTGCTGTCAAGCGCTCAACTCCCAGGAGATCCGCCTGCATGAAACTCAATACGTCCGGCCAGGAGTCAGTCTGGGATTATCCGAGACCCCCACGCGTCGAGGTTGAACCCCGCCCGGTGAGGATTATCTTCAACGGAGAGACCATCGTTGACAGTTCACAGGCCCTACGAGTTCTTGAAACCAGCCACCCGCCCAACATCTACGTACCGTACGAAGCCGTCGCTCCTGAGGTGCTGGAGCGGAACCCTCGAAGCACCACTTGCGAGTGGAAGGGCAGAGCCGAGTATTGGAATGTCCGGGTTGGCGAAATGACGGCGCCGGCCGCCGCCTGGAGCTACCCGCAACCGCTGGCCGGCTACGAAGGGCTCGCAGGTTTCGTCTCTTTCTACCCGGGCCTCATGGAGAGCTGCTTCCTCGGGACCGAACTCGTGATGCCGCAGCCAGGCCGGTTCTATGGCGGCTGGATCACCGCCAATATCGTGGGCCCTTTCAAGGGCGGCGAAGGCACCAGGGGATGGTGACGGTCACTATGTCTATCACGAGCCTACGGAAGGGACGTTCATGAAGGTTCTCGTTACCGGGGCATCCGGCTATATCGGCGGAAGGCTGGTCCCGGCCCTGCTAGCCGAAGGCCACTCGGTTCGTTGCATGAGCCGAAACCCGGCCAAACTGTCCGGACAACCGTGGTTCGACGACATCGAAGTCGTTCGCGCCGATGCCTTCGATCGCCCGAGTCTCGACCGGGCGATGGAAGGATGCAATGCGGCCTTCTACCTCATTCACTCGATGGGTGGAGACGCAGCCGACTTCGACGTACGCGACCGCCAGGCGGCTCAGAATTTTGCGGACGCCGCCGCCGACGCCGAGCTCGACCGGATCGTGTACCTCGGCGGGCTGGGCGCCGGCGACGAGCTGTCCAAGCACCTGAGCAGCAGACATGAGGTCGGCCGCACCCTCGCCTCCGGCCCCGTCGCGGTCACCGAGCTGCGGGCTGCCGTCATCATTGGCTCCGGGTCCGTCTCATTCGAGATGATGAGACACCTCACCGAGGTCCTGCCCGTCATGGTCACCCCGACCTGGGTTCGAACCCGATGCCAACCGATAGCCATCACAGATGTACTCAAGATCCTCATAGCGGCCATCGAGGACCCAGAAGGCGAATCCCACATATGGGAAATCGGTGGCCCGGACCAACTCACCTACGAAGACATGATGAGAGTCTATGCGGAGGTCGCCGGTCTGCCCCGCCGGGTGATAATCCCGGTGCCGGTTCTCAGTCCGGGGCTCTCCAAGCATTGGATCGGCCTCGTGACTCCCCTTCCGGCGGGTGTGGCCAAACCACTCGTTGCGAGCCTGAAGAACGAGGTGACCGTTGCCGATAACACGATCGCCGAAACTCTTGCCGGGAGCCTGACCGGGTATCGGGATTCCGTTTCTATGGCCCTGCGCACCTCTGAAGGCTCTCAGATAGCTACCCGCTGGTCGGATGCCACCGCCTCCCCCGCGGAACCGCTTCCCACCGACCCGGAGTGGGCTGGTGCCGCGGAAAACCACGACGAACGCACCGTTGACACATCTGCACCGTCCTCCGATGTCTTCTGGGCATTCACCGGGATCGGGGGCAACGTTGGCTATTACTCGTGGAACTGGGCCTGGAAGCTGCGCGGAATCGTGGACAGTCTGATCGGCGGAGTCGGACTCCGTAGAGGCAGAAGACACCCCGAAGACCTGCGAATCGGCGAAGCAGTCGATTTCTGGCGGGTTTCGTCCATCGACCCCGGTCGTTTCCTTCAACTCCACGCCGAAATGAAGCTTCCGGGTGATGCCTGGCTGGAGTTCGAAGTCGAAACGGTCCCAACGGGTAGGCGCCTCCGTCAGAAAGCATCTTTTTATCCCCGCGGGCTGTTTGGTCGCCTGTACTGGCTCGCCCTCACCCCATTCCATCGAGTCATCTTCGCGCAGATGGCCCGCGGCATCGTCGACGCTGCCGAGAGCCGGGCTGCGACCGGCCAGAGCCCTCAGGCTCCGCTGACTGCAGGTCTAGGATTACCGCCATGACTGACCAAAACCGGAACTCGCTTCATCGGCATCGTCGCCGCCCTGCTGATCGGTGCGCTCGTCGTGCTCGCCGGAAGCGACGGCAGCTCGAAGGTGGGCTCCATCGCGGTGTTCGCGGTGTGCGGTCTGCTCGCCTACGCCATCAACTGGGTGGTGTTCGTGCCCTCCAACCGGGCCAAGACCGAGCACTACTTCGACCTCACCGGCAGCGCCACCTATCTCACGGTCACGGCTGTCGCTCTGGTGCTCAGCGACGATCTCGACGCCCGGGCCGTGATCGTGGCGGCGATGGTGGGGGTGTGGGCTCTCCGGCTCGGCTCCTTCCTGTTCCGCCGGGTACGGCGCGACGGACGGGACGGACGCTTCGACCGCATCAAGACGGATCCGCTGCGGTTCTTCATGACCTGGACATTGCAGGGGCTGTGGGTGCTGCTCACCTTGGCCGCCGCGCTGGCGATCATCACCGGCGCCGAACGAGAGCCGATCGGATGGGTGGCGATCGTCGGCATCGTCGTTTGGGTTGTCGGATTCGCGATCGAGTCCGTGGCCGATCGGCAGAAATCGGTCTTCAGAAAGGACCCGGCGAACGACGGCCGGTTCATCACTTCAGGCCTCTGGGCGTGGTCGCGACACCCGAACTACTTCGGTGAGATCGTGCTCTGGACCGGTATCGCCATCATGGCGCTGCCGGTGCTGTCGGGCTGGCGGTGGATCACCCTGATCTCGCCGGTGTTCGTCGTGCTGTTGCTCACCCGGGTGAGCGGCATCCCGATGCTCGAGGCCCGGGCCGAGAAGCGCTGGGGTGACGAAGAGGAGTACCAGCAGTACACCAACCGCACGCCGGTATTGATCCCCCGGCCACCACGTACCTAGTTCCAATCGACCTTTTCCAAGTACCAATCGGCGTTGACGACCTGATGCCACCGCTCGCCCGCCTCGTCAGCCGGAAGCCGGTACCCGGGATCGAACACCAAGAGCTCCGTCCCAAAGTTGTAAACGAACTTGAAGGTCGCTCGGGTCAGCTTCCCATCCGAGGAGTACCCGACCTCGATGACTTCGCTGAATCTGGCTCTCCCAACGTCGAGCGACGACACCAGTTGGTTGAAATCATCCGTCGCCCTCTCAATGAACGGCTCCGGCTCGGCGGCTCGGGCGTAGTCGAAGCACCATTTGGCGCTGTGCGGTGAGAACGTCCCGTTGCGGTACTCGATCAGGCGGCAATCCTCTCTGTCTACCAAGACCAACACCCCATGCCGTTCCATCAGCTCGAACCCCTGCTTCAATCTCGTTGTGATTTCGTCTGGTGTGGATTCGGGATAAGGGCCCTGTTGCAGATCGGAAGAGGGAACGGCGCATGCACCAGACAACAGGAGTGCTGCAATCAGAACAAGGCTCCGGCCGAACCGGCGCATGCGAAGAAGCGTATCGGTACCCGGGTGCCGATTGGATACGAGCTGCGTCGCCCCTGAGCTCACTGAGCAGCTCCTCAGCTGATTCACTTGATCAGGCTGGGTGGCCCGGGGGTGCTGAGTTCGGTGATTGTTCCGGTTTGCAGTGAAGCCACTCGCAGCGGGGCCAGGGACTCATCGCGCCCGGGGCGCGTAGCGGCCGAGAACCACCACCACGCCGTCGTAGTCCATGCGGCCGGGCCAGATGCCGTTGCGAAGTTCGATCTCGAGCCTCCAGACTTCAGTGCCGCTGAGGAGGTCCCAGATCACCAGATTGGCGTACAGGTAGCCCTCCTGGAAGGTCTGGATGTCTCCAACCTCGACGTATGCGAACGTGGAGCCATCGGGCGACAGGACAGCTTGGTCGATGAGTTCAGGGAACTCCGGGGAACCAATGGGAGAGTCGGCGTAGGGACCGATCACCTCGATTCGCTGACCTGTGGTGTCGAGATACTCGAAATAGGTGCCGCCCTCAAACGAGATACTCACAACCATCCTGCCGTTCGCAGCAGAGACCCTTGTTATGTGGCTCTCGACCGCCACTATCTGGTACACGGACTCGATTGACCCGCTATCGAGATCGAGAAACCAAATCTCCTCGTAGACATCCGGGTACTCCTGGCCGTACAGGACGGTGACCACAGCACGCATTGTGCCGTCCAAAGGAGTCACGTCATGTAGCCACAGCGACACCAGTCCGAACTCGTCGATCAGACTCGCCGCGCCTAGGAGTTCGGTCTCCGTGCCATCGGCGGCGAGACGCAAGATCGTTTCGTTGCGCAGCACGACCAGGCCACCGGTCCCGTCACCGACCGCTGTTTCAGCGCCGATCACCACAATGCCGTCAGCGGCCGTCGTTGCAGCGCCGGGATTGGCGATCACAACCGTGCCGACGCCGAGATCGGGCAGGCCCGTCTGACTCGGTAGCGTCGTTGTTGGGAGAGTGGTGCTGTCGACCGAGCTGGTCGTCGACCCGCCCCTTGCCGGCTGGACCGGGTCCGAGTCGTTACCCGACGGCACAGCCAGGATGCCGACACCGACGACAAGTGCCACGACGGCGGCTCCGGTCAGGACGGCGACCGTTGATTGCCACCGGCGGCGGGGTCGCTCGACTATCTGTTTGAGGCGTTCTTCGGTCTTGACGCTCGTCGTGGCATCCCTCTTCAGATGGTCGAACGCGGTATGTATGTCGTGCTCGCTCATGCGGACGCCTCCTTGGGGCCAAGGGTCTTGGCTAGTGCCTGGCGGCCGCGGTGCAGGTGGACTCGGGCCGTGGCATGAGAGATATCGAGGATCTCAGCAATCTCGTTGATGGGCCGATCCTCCAGGTAGTGGAGTGCTATCGCAGCACGCTGCTTTCCGGGGAGCTTTGCCACGGCCCTCCAAACCAGATCGTCGGCAACATCGGGCTCTGGAAGCGTCGGGAGCTCGGCGAGGCGGACCAGTCTCGCGCGCCTCGGCGGAAGCGCGCTTCGTGGCGCTCAGCGACAGGTTGATCGTGACGCGCCTTACCCATGCGCCTGGACGATCATAGGTGGAGATTCGATCCCAACGCCTATGGGCTCTCAGCATCGCCTCCTGGGCGAGATCCTCCGCGATTGGCCGACGACGGGAAACCGCGGCAGCGATCGCCACCATCTTCGGGTATTCCCGGCGGTAGAACACAGGGAAGGCTTCTCGAAAAGGCAGCGCCCTATCGCCCGCATCCGGTTCGTTCACCAAGACTCCAATCACCTTCATGCCCTACACACCGCACAGGGCATAGAATCGTTTACCTGGCCGGTGAAGACCACAGCCTTATGCAGCCCGTGTCCGGCCGATGGGAACGTCGCGAACTCCGTCTCGACAGAGTCAGTGTTTCGGCACGCTCTCAAACCAGCGTTGTCCGGGCCGTTCGCTTCAGAACCCCCTGGTCTGACCTTCCCAAGGTTGCTTCGAGCCGGTCTGGTACTCCTCTACCGAGGGTCCCCGAAGCTCCACCAGCCAGCGACGACCTAACACATAGGTGAAAACCAGAAGGACCAGCAGCGCCGGCCATCCCAGAACGACCCTTGCCAAACCGAGAGCCGCCGTGTCCCCACCGAGGTAGAAGCGCCACTGGACCAGCGCTCGAAATGCGAAGAACCCCGCCCAAATCCAACTGGTCCGGGAGTATGCAGGTCTGACGTTCGGATGCCAATACCACCCGAGCGGCCAACCCCGTGTCAGCCGACTGGTCCAGGCCACGAAGGGCCTGCGCGCTCGCAATCGACAAAACGATCACAACGGCGGTGGCCGAACTGCTGATAATCCCGGGAAGGAAGAAGTCGCCGGCCGAATCCGACCTGAGGGCCAAGGTTGCCGCGAGGGCGATCCCGAGCAGCCCGGCCACGGCAAACCGGATCCGGTCGTCCTCGGACAAGACGCCAGACTGTGATCATCACCGCAGAACCGATCCCTACCAATGTTGCGATCGTCACCCCCCACAGGGCGTTGGCCACGACGAACAACAGTGGGGGCACCACCCCGTCGGCGATTGCTATCCGGCCGACACCAGATCTCTCAGTTCGGCGCGGATCTCAGCTGTGGACATGATGTATGACGGCCGCAACCGCCGCGAGGGCGTTCAAGAGCCGACCTCGGCCTCGGGGATGATCGCGGAATTGGGATGGACCCGCTCTCCAGTCAGCAGCTCACGAACGCTTGAAGACGGTGAACGAAGCGAAAACAATGTACAGGGCGGCAGCGAGGTTTCCGAAGACGACCAAACCCAACCACCATATGACCACCACTGATAGCCGACGTTCTCTTACGGATACCCAGAGGCCAAAGAAGACAAGGCCGACGTAGAGGTCGATCAACGTCACTTTGCCCCAGGAAAGGGCCCAGATTGCTGAGCCCTCATCCATGAAGCCACCTGATAGGAAACCGAGAACAATGGTGACCGTCATGGTCACTGCGCCAAGCAGCGAAAGAGTCCGAATAACAAACCATCACACCTTGTTCGGAACCGACAGCGATTCTGGATTGAGTCCGCGATGTTGGCCGAAGGAGGGCTCGACGCCGGACGGGGCGAATACCGGCGACCCAGATCGGTATCGGCAGCCAACCGGAGCCGCATGTCCCGGGGCTGCATGCCGACCCAACAACCGATGCGGCTAGTCGCCGAAGACGACACTGACCGCGTCGTCGGCCAGCGCCTGACCGGCCTCCTCGTAGAGATTCCGGGCCACGTCGACTCCAGCCTCCTGGAGCTCCGCAACCTGGTCCGGGAAAGTGGCTGCAGCCGCGATGCGGGCCGCCGGCAAGAACTCGCGAACCCGCTTGACACATTCGAGATTGGCGGCATGGTTACTCATCGCAGCAATGACCAGGTCGACGTCGGGGCGGAACCGAACCCTCTCCCAGAAGTCCCGGTCGAGGGCGTCACCCCGGACAGAAATCCGCCCTTCGGCGCGGTGACGGTCCACCGTCTCTTGACGCCGATCCACTCCCACCACCAAGGAACCCCGCCGGACCACCATCTCGTCGTACGCGCCGGCGCCGACCCGCCCCATACCGAAGATGAGCACCCGAGCATCGCCGCAATCGATCACCGCGTCCTCCGGTGCCGGTGGATGCCGCACGAACGAGCCGAGCGAAGACGACCATCGGTCATACAACCGGTAGCGGACTGAGTTGGCGGCCGAGGCCAGCACGAATGAGGTGGCCACAGCTATCGCGAGCGTCGAGACCCAATCTTGGTCGAGCAGACCCGACGCGAGGGCGGCCGTTCCGACAATCAGTCCGAATTCGCTGTAGGTAGAGAGAGTCAGCGAAGTATGCAGGGCAGTGCGAGGCCGTAGCCGGAAGCGGGTGAACGCCCAGAAGAACGCGGCGCTCTTCACCGGCACCAGGGCGACCAGCACCACCCCAACGATCCAGGCGGCCGGGGATGGAGTTCCCTGCAAGCCAATGGATAGGAAGAATCCAATCAGGAACAAGTCTTTGAAACCCAACAAGCGGTCCGCCATTTCGCCCGCCCGAGGATGCCGCGCCAGGATCAGCCCGGCCACCAGCGCCCCGAGGTCGGCTTTGAGCCCTAACAGACCGAATGCTCCGGCCCCGACACCAAGGGCCAGCGTGAATCCGAGCAGTACCGACCATCTCACTGTGGTCGGTTCGATCGAGCAGCCAACCGACGAGGGGGCGGAGAAGGAAGAAACCCGGCACCAGCAGCACCGCATAAGGGGAAGGCCATCCCCCGCCGGCTGCGACGAGGAAGGCTACCGCGAAGATGTCCTGCAGGATGAGCACGCCTACCGCCAGGCGACCGGCCAGCGACCCCGACTCGTTGGTCCGCTCCAGAGCTTTCACTGCAAAGACGGTGCTCGAGAAGGAGAAGGCGAACCCGACTATGAGGGCCTGACCGGGATCGAGATCCCGCAACAGAGGCACACCAAGCACGCCGACCCCGAGCAGCAGTCCACCGATGAGCACGGTAGCGGCGGCCGCGACCACCGTGGTGGTAACCCAAACCGCCGGCCGGACCAGAGTGCCCAAACGCAACTTGAGGCCGATCCCGAAGAGGAGCAGCAGAATCCCCACTTCGGAGATCAAGTCGATTGCCTCGGTTGCGGCGTACCCGAACGCGTGGAGCACAAAGCCGGCCACCAAATACCCCACCAGCGGCGGAAGTCCACCCAGCCTGGCGAGCAAGCCAAACCCAAAGGCAGAGACGAGAAACGCTATCTCCATATGAACAGCGATTATTGCAGGGCCGACAGGGGGACATACCGGTTCCGCCTGAGGGAGAAGGCTGCAAGCTGCATCAGAGAAGGTTACTCTGCCTACTCCTTGGTGAAGGGTCGTCGAAAGCTTCGCGCCATCGGCGGCGCATCGGCGACCGGGGAGGTCACCGTTCCCGGGTTCCGTCATGATCTGGGCGCCGCCGTCCACCCACTCGGAGCTGCCTCGCCATTGTTCAGATCCCTTTCCCTCGACCGGTATGGACTCGAGTGGTTGCGCCCGGAAATCCCGCTGGCCCATCCACTCGACGGCGGTCTGGCCGTGACCCTGCACCACTCGATCACCGGCACCGCCGACCGGCTGGGAGCGGACGGACCCTTGTACCGGCAGGTGGTGGGCGGTCTGGCCCGTCGGTGGGATGTGATCGAAAGTGCAGTGTTCGGTCCGGTATTCCGCATCCCCGACCATCCGCTCGCTCTGGCCGGATTGGGCCTCCGCGGTCTGCTCCCGGCCGCCACGGCCGCAAAGAGGCTCCACACCGAGGAGGGACGGGCGCTGCTCGCCGGGTTAGCCGCCCACACACCGATGCCGCTCGACAAGTCTGGCAACACGGCCGTGGCGCTCGTCCTAGCCGCGCTGGCCCATGTGACCGGCTGGCCGGTAGCCCGGGGTGGATCACAGTCGATCGTCCACGCCCTGGCCGCCGTCGTGGACGACCTGGGCGGTTCGATTGAAACTGATCACACGATCGACAACTTGGACACCATTCCCCCGACCGAAACGGTGCTGCTCAACACCGGGCCCAGGGCCGCAGCTGCCATCGCCGGAGACAGGATGCCGGCCCGGATCCGCCGGGCATTTCGGCGCTATCCCCACGGCCCCGGGTCCTTCAAAGTCGATTTCGCACTCGAGGGCCCGGTCCCCTGGACCGCAGATGAGTGCCGCCGGGCGGGAACGGTGCACGTAGGAGGAACGTTTGAGGAGATCGCCGACGCGGAGAGGCAGGTCTGGAACGGCGTGTCTCCCGACCGTCCTTTCGTGATCGCCGCTCAGCCTTCGGTGATCGACCCGGACCGCGCTCCCGACGGCAAACACGTGTTGTGGGTTTACTGCCACGGGCCGGTCGGTTCCCGGTGGACATGACCGAGGCTATCGAGCAACAGATTGAACGCTTTGCGCCGGGCTTCCGTGAACTGATCCTTGCGCGGCACACTATGAGTCCGACCGAACTCGAGGAGTGGAACCCCAACCTGGTTGGTGGAGATATCGCCGGCGGACGGACCGACCGCCTCCGCATGCTCCTCCGCCCCCGGCTGGCCCTCCACCCCTACCGAATCGGAGCGGGTCTCTACCTCTGCTCATCAGCCACTCCCCCGGGTCCGGGCGTGCACGGAATGTCGGGCTACCACGCGGCCCGGTCGGCGTTGGCCGATCGATTGCGTTGAATCCCTCCGAGTGCGAGTGGTGAGAGTCGGTCCGCACCGTTTGATAGTTGGCTTGCGACCCCCAACTAGGACTATGTCTGGTCTCTCTAGTGCATTCGAGCGGGATGAGCTCCGAGTTCTGCTCCGGCGCGAAAGGTAACGCTGCCCTGGACCGAGGAGGACCAACGCTGAACGACTGGTTGATGCATTGATACTTCGGTCAGGCAGCGGCCGGCGTCTCGCCTCGCAGGTTCGAAAGGAGACGCGCCTGCTCCAAGGCGGTGCCCAATTGGGCGGCATTGACCGTACCTACCGGGACCGAACCATCCCATACGATTGTGAGCATCTCCCGGGCTCAGTTTTGTGAGAAGGTCCGAGGCCGGTTCCTCGGCCTGCACCGCAGGCAGTTCGCCGAGCTCCTGAGCTACCGATCGCACGGATAGTGTGTATCGCTCATCGATCGGCACGGCAGCCAGAGCCTGCAACGTAACCAGCCGGCTCGGCGTTCCCTCGATCCCGGTCAAGAAATAGACCGGACCGGTGGTCGGCAATCGCCCGGCGATCTATGAACGTTGCCACCGACATCCAATCTCCTTCCGGCGGCCCGGCCGGAGTCATCACGTCTTTCACTCGGACGCCCTGCAACTCCGAGCGGATGGTGCTGTAGCTGCCCTCAGCCGTGGCCGCCCCTCGGAGGAACCAGCCGATCAGTGCCGTCCAGAGGCCCCCGGCGCCTCCGGCCACGAACTGGACGATTCCCAGGACGATGAGGCCCGTGCCAACCAACCGCCCGGCCTTCGTCGCCGTTGCCGTAGCCCGAGAACGGCGCCGTGGCGCTTCCACAACCAGGCGTGCAACAGACCGGCCCCCATCGAGGGGAGCCCCGGGAATGAGGTTGAAGACCGCCAGGATGATGTTGATGCCGGCCAGCCAGCCGAGCACGGCCCCGAACAGTCCACCGAGCACCGAAGCCGGATAGATCAAAGCCAGTCCGAGCACCAGGCTGATAGCCGGACCGATCCCGGCGATCAGAAACTCAGCCCGGGCGGTCTCAGCTTCGCCCTCGAGTTGGGCGACCCCGCCCAATGCCCAAAGGCTGATACGTTCGACCTTCACTCCGTTGCGTTGCGCCACGACGGCATGTCCCAATTCGTGAACAAGGATGCTGGCCAACAATGCCAAAGCTGCCGCCACTCCGCCCACAACGTACTGGGTTGTCTATAGCCGGGGGCCGCGGCCGGAAGTATCCCGCCCGCCACGGAGAGGGTGACAAGGGCTGCGATTACCAGCACGGTCCAGTTCAACTCAACGGTGACTCCGGCCAGTTTTCCAAGTTTGATCGTGTTCTTCATGCTTGCCTTTCTTAGATCCACCGGTCGGCCTTCACATCAGCCGCCCGGCTATCCATTAAAAGAAACAAATACAGGGTGAGGGGTGTTCCCGGATCAGCTCCGGTGGGCGATCTGCTGATCGAGGAAGGAAACCAAATCGGCTTCGCGCTCCTGGTCCCAAGCGCCGGCGGTTCGCCATACGACCCGTCCAGATCGATCGACCAACAGGACCTGAATCGTGCGGTCGTCGGATATGTCCAGCGCATCGAGGAACGGCGGCTTGTCCAGGTAGAGCGTGATCGTGAGCTCGCGGATCCGGCGGTCGGGGATGCCGGCTCTCATGCCACCGTCGATAAACCATTGCGAGACCCTGCTGCGGGATTGGATCACCGGCAGTTCGTACGCCACCAGATCTTTCCGTTGTTCTTGCAAACGATTCGCCAAAGGCATCCACGAGTCGACGAGGGATTGATGCCGCTGCCAAAACGCCAGGAACAAAAGGTTGAGGTCACCTTCCAGATCACCCGGGAGGGTGAAACGGCGCCGCTCGAGGTTGGAACCGGTCACTTGCGGGAAGTGCATTGTGTGCTCCTATCAAATCTCAATAGGTATACGGAATGTGCAGCGATACGGATGTTGGATCCGGTTCGGACGCCAATTGAGCGAATCGGTGCCAGGCTTCGAGCTTCCGCCGGTCGCCATCTGTCACCGCGGGTCGCGAAAGTGCAAAAACACCCTCCCGCAGCGCGCCCTCACCGCCCCGGCAGCCTGTGGTCGGCAATGGTGTCGGAGGGCGGATTCGTACTTTGGCCCCAGGCTGCGCTCCCTCCGACAAGTTCAGCCTCGTCGTGTGAATCGCGCTGTCAACCGATATCCCCCGGGATCAACTAAGCGCGTTGAATGTGGTTCGACGGGGTTTCTCCCGCAGAACTCAATGGTTCAGGAGTCCACCCAGGACCACACAGAGCCAACGCGGCATGCCTCCAGCGTATCGCCCCGCTCGCCTCCGCTACCACGGCCAAGTGGCGCAGTAGGCGCCGCCGACCCCTGGCGCCAGTCAGTCCTCACGAGGACCGCAATGTGTCCTCCGCCTCTAGCCGCCGGCGTCTCATTGGGCCACCATGGATTGAGGAGTGTCCCATGCGATGGTGCGCGGTATTGGTCATCGTCATGCAGATCTGTGGCTGTATCGCTCCCGACGAGGGTTCCGACGTACCAGATTCAGGAGATACGGTGGTGACAGAACGAATCGATCTGCCGGCGCCGGTAGTGACCGGCGCCGGTTCTCTGACAGACGCGTTGTCCCGACGTCGATCGGTTCGCGAGTACCAACCGGCCCCCCTCGACCTGGCCGACCTCTCTCAGCTCTTGTGGGCGACGCAGGGGATTACATCTTTGGCCGGTGGCCGCACGGCACCCTCGGCAGGCGGCCTATACCCGCTGGAGCTGTATCTGGTCACCGGCGACGGACACTACCGCTACGACCCGGATCGTCATCAACTCGAGGTTCTCGGCGAGGTTGACTTGCGGAGCAAGCTTTCAGAAGCGGCGCTTTCGCAGGATTCCGTTGAACAAGCGGGGGCGGTTTTCGTGCTGTCGGCCGTGTACTCCCGCACCGAGCAGAAGTACGGAGATCGAGCCGAGCGGTACGTGCAGGTGGAGGTCGGGCATGCCGCCCAGAACCTCTTGTTGCAGGCGGTCTCCTTGGAACTCGCCGCGGTGCCGATCGGCGCATTCCACGACGACCAGGTACATGAGGTTCTGGGTCTCCCCGGCGACCATGAGCCGCTCTATCTCATCCCGGTGGGGCACCCGACAGAGTGACCAACGACTCAGTGTCGTCAGAGCTGATCGGCTTCGACGATCGGGAGCAGCCGTGAGTCCTCCAAAGCTGCTCCCGATGCCCTAACCCTGCCAGGTATTCATCATTCTGCGCCATACGCATGAAGGCCGCCCCGCTCTAATGGCGGACCAACATCACCAGGTCCTAACGCTCGTCCAACGGCCCGATGAGGTAGAAGCCGCCGGAACCCACGAACCGGAGCTCACCCTCGGCGGCCGCCACCACCGGCCCGGTGATGCGGCGCTCGAAAAGGAGACGCCCGCTTTCATCGCCTGGTTCGAGGAACATGCCGGCCGGTGAATCGACCGCCGGGAAGTCGGAACGGTCAGGCAGTGCGCCCGATCAACTCGAAAGCGAACAAAGATCCTCGGCGATCATCCTTTGCCTGCTCTTCCCAATCAAGATGCTCTTCCCGGTCTGCAGGTAGGAGGGAAACACCCGAATTCGGATCAGGCGGAGGACCACACGAGTTCGCCGGTGTGGTCGATGTATCCGATGTGCTCACCCAACACCACCGGAGCAAGGCCCCCGGCGAACTCCCAGGCCGAGTCAAATCTCGGTGCTACCACCAGCGACCCACTGGTGTCGATGTAGCCGAAAAGGCCCTCGGCCGTCTGAACCATCGCCAGGCCTTCGGAGAAAGCCCCGACCAGCGGGTAGTCGGTCAGGAGCACTACCTCGCCCAGCGTGTCAATGAACCCGCCGCGACCCTCCGCAACCACCGGTGCCAGACCGGCCGAGAAGGAGCCGGCGGTGGCGAAGCGAGGAGGTATCGCCACGGTGCCGGTCCGATCGATGTAGCCGTACAGCCCCTCGATCTCAACCGGGGCAAGGCCCTCCGAGAAATGCCCGACCCACCCCCATTCGGCCGAAATGGCAACACGACCCTCCGTGTCGATGTAGCCGAATAAGTGGTTCTCGCGGCTTTGCACGGCCGCCAGACCCTCAGCGAATCGTCCGGCACGAAGGTATTGGGGTCTGATCACGAACTCGCCGCTCGTGTCGATGTAACCAAAGATGTCATCTCCTTCCGAGGCCAGTGCCAGGCCCTCCGAGAATCTCAGGGCAGAGGCGAAGTGCGGTTCGATAGCCAACCGGCCGGAGATGTCGATATAGCCCCACGCATCTCCCAGCAGCACCGGTGCAAGACCTTCGGAATAGTCGTCGGCAGAGAGGTACTGCGGGGTGATCACCACTCGCCCCGAGCGATCGATGTAGCCGTACAAGCCATCGACCAGGATGAGGAAACGTTGGTCCTCTTCCTGCGGGGCGATGGAGGAGGCCGGACCGCCGCCGGTGGATGGGGTCGGCGGGTCGACCGATCCAGTCGTTGTGGGACCGGATTGGTGGGGAGCTGCTCGTGTCCCCCGGTCAACTGAGCTGTGCCCTCGGCTACCAACACCACCGTTTGACCAGTTGGCGGCGCATCTATCGAGAAGCCGGTCGGCTCACCGCCGCCCAGAAATGTGATACCCGCCGCGACCATGCCCGCCCCTAGGGCAAGCACCAAGCCGAGCAGCAGACCCCCAGGTCGCCGCCCAGACCCGCCGGCTGCGGGTGGGTCGGAGGGGACCCGCACCGCCGAAGGTGCCCCGATGGGACTCCTCTGAAGCGGTGAACCACACCGTCGGGCAAGTACTGAGGACCTTGTTTCTCTGTCGACGGGATGGCCATCCGGGCAACGCACACAGACCCCGCAGACCGTGCAGTACCGCTGATCAGCCGCAAGGGGACCATGTCCCTGCGGACACGAGACAGGATTAGCCGGGCGCACGGCGCCCCATCCTGCGCCGCCAAAACGCCAGGCCGCCGCCGAAGACAAGGCCCGCTCCGGCCACGGTCAGAACCCACGGCCACACGGGGGCGTCTCCCCCGGGGCCAACCGCGCCCGGTTCGAAGGTCACTTCGAAGGCCACCGGCGCTTCACCCTGCGGCGGCTTCGACTTCCTGCCAGTATCGATCGACCTCGAGGGTGCCGACCGCCGTCGGTCGGTAGCCGTCGGCGATAGCGGTGAGTCCTACCGTCCCCCCTATGTCTGCTGGCGGAACGGCCACGTGCACTTTCCCGTCATCGTCCGGGTAGGTGACATAGCTATACCCGGTGTACTCGAGCGGCGGCGGTGGCGAAACCTGCACCACGACGCCCGCCGCGACCGGGCCGGTGTCGACGTCGATGAGGCTGCCCGCCAAGGGTGGCAGGTGCGGCGCGGGATCCATCCGGGGAGCAGTTCCCCCAGGCCCGGCACCATCAGCGCGGCATGATCCGTGCGCCCGACCTCGTTGCCATGCAGGAAGCTGCGGTCACCATCCGTGTCGGCAAACAAACCATGGGCGATGAACAGCTGCTCGATGTCGTCCATACCGTTGCCATCTGCATCCCTTCCGCCGTAGCGTTGGCGGAAGGCCGTGTAGAGGTCGACGACGTCGAACACGTATCCGTTACCCGCCTGTTGCTGGCTGGTGAAGGAAACAATGGTTTGCCAGATTTCGTCGAGGGTCAGGTCAACCGGGTCGTCGTCGGTGAGGACGTCACCGGGCCTGCCTTCGATGGCGGTAATCTCCAGAGAGTCCCATTCCAGGTCTTCGGGCAGCATGAGCGAGAAGAAACCCTCGCCGCCGGCGAACGGCAGATCCCAGGGAATCGTGGCGACCCATCCCGTATGGAGCAGACGGCCGTCTGGGTCGTGGAAGGTGGCAGCGACCATGGTCTGCTCGCTGTAGTCGGTCGGGCTGTCGTTAACGGCGCCGCCGATCAGGAGCCGCCCGTTCTGGTCGGTGGTGATCTCATGCCAGGCAATCCGCAGATCCGCAAGCTGACGCCCGGTCGCATAATCATCCGGTCCGTCTTCGAGATCGAGGAGCAATCCCGCCACGGCCAGTTCCTCGGCCGTGCCCATGGCCATCCAAGGCCGGTAGTCGAACTCGAGGTTCAGGTAAACGCCCTCGACCCGATAGAGCTCAGGCCTTATCTCCTGGTCGACGTGCTTGGCCACCATCATCGAATAGAACTCCGCCCATCCCTCCCTCCAGGAATCGGTGGACGAAGGGTTGACGTAGTAGCCGGCGTGGTTCTCGTCGCCGGGCGATCTGGGCATCGCATCACCAAACCCGTCTGCCATGAAGTGGTGTCCGAACTCGTGGTATTCGCGGTTGTCCGGCCAATTGCCATCCGCCAACTGAGAGGTGTCGTCGCCGAAAGCGATGAACGGATCACGATCCGGGCTATTGGTTGTGGTCCAAAAGGCCGTTTTTCGTTTTCCCTCGCACTTCCCCAAGCTGCTACAGAAACCAATGATGTCGAGCGGCAGCCCGTAGTCGAGAGGCTGACCAATCGAGTCGGCTAGCTCCCAGGCCCGCCACACCCGGTCGTAGATCTCGCCCAAGTCGGGCCAGAAGTCTTTCTGGGGGACTTCCCCCAAGAAATCCTCGGGGATAGCGCCCAACGCGAAGTCACGCTCAACAAGACCATCTTCACATTCGGCATCGAAACCGAACTCATCACTCAGCAAAGACGTGGCTTCGAGAGCCCCGTCGATGGGCACGATCACCTCGAATCGGGGAGGATCGTGAGCGGCTTCCTGCAGCCGCAGACGCATGGCCAGTGGATCGTATCGGCCGTCGAAGTCGCTCGGAAAGGTCACTTCCGACGAAGAGAAGCGGTACGTGCCGTTGGCGTCCGTCGCCACCACCTTCAGCTCCAAGTCATCGGAGGTCCGGACCAGCGCCACCCGCACGCCTTGCAGTGGGTCGGGTCCGCCTCGTGTCGAAGTGCCCGGGCGAGCGCCCGCGTCGGTCACCGCTCCCGTGAAGAGACACTCGGGTCCCGGGTCGCAACTCGCCGCCACGTCCTGCACGTGCGTCAACAGCTGCTGGCCCAGCACTCCGGACGGTTCCAGGTACGGCTCTCCGAATACAGAGATGATGACGGCCGATGCGGTCGTTTCGCTCACGATCCAGCCACCCCCGAAGGCGGACCCGGGAATATTGGGAAACAAAGCTTCTTGCATGGAGAGGTCGAATGTGCCGGAATGATCACAGGGTGGTTTGGCCGGGCCGTACGGCTTGGACCGGTAGGGGTCGGTGGTCCAATACACCGAGATCTCGGCCGTGCCCATCAGACCCCCGGCAAAATCACCTTGGTAATTGCATGCGAAGGCGAACTCGTCGGTTGAATCCGCCCGGGGGTGATAGACCACATCGATCGGGAATAGGCCCGAGTGCTCCTTCTCGGTCAACGTGAGATTGGCGAGCGTCTCCGGACACCGGAGCCCCTCGATCACCTGGGTCGTTCCGACCGGTAGCGGAGGTTCGGCGGGGTTTTGGGCATACACAGAGATCGGGAAGAGCGAAACGATCAACAGTCCTACTATCCCGACCGCCAAGAGCGGAACTTGGCGCGGCGGGGTTGCCGTTTCCCAAGTCGTCCGCGACCTGGGGACGGAGTGCCCGCCGTTAGTACGCCAGATGGTCAACGGTCCTTCCCCTGGTCAGTGTACGCCCAAGCCAAACGGCCTGCTAGGAGAACCCGCCGTCCCTCTCAGATGTATGTCAAACACGTTGACGGCGGTTTTGGCACCCATTTGGGCACCCATCTACCCCGAAACGTCCAGGTACCCACCGGCCAAGAAACAACGTCCAAGCCTGTGACCTGGAGGTTTGTTTGTGTCGGAGGAGCGACTTCAACCCCAAGTACACGCGACCCCTGGGAGGCCTAGCTGCGCGCCGTTTGATCCGTATATCGAGTCGCCTGGATAGAGTCGTCGGACCCTTGTCATACCCACGGGGTCGAGTCCGTCACGATCGCTGGGCCCTCTCCGCCTCGAAGCCACCCGGCTGCTGCGCCGCTGGTACGGTTGGAAGATGGGGAGTGGCCGGTGGAGCTGAGGTGCCCGAATTGCAGGGAGGCGGTGAGCGCCGCCGACCGTTTTTGCGTCACCTGCGGAACTCCCCTGGCGGTTCCCGTCGCCCCACTGCCTCCCCCCCTGTCACCGGAACCGCCCCCTCCTGCACCGCCCGGGCCGCCTCCTCCCTCGGGAAAGAGAGACCGAAGCTGGCTTCCAGCGGCCCTCGCCGTGGTCGTGCTGGTCGGTGGAGTCGGCGGGTGGATTGCCATCCAGGGCTCCAAGAATCCCCTGACGTTCCCGCCGAACGAGGTCTACCTAGAGCCCGTCGGCGTGGTCGAGCACGCCTTCACACCAAACCTGCTCGCTTCGATATCCACACCCGAGGCACCGGGACCGCCCTCCACCCTTACGTTGGCGGATGCCGCTGAGGTGGCTCACGTGAAGGGGTCGGATGAGCTCAACTATGGAAGCGCACGCGGGATCTCGGTTTGTGACACCGACATTCTCCGACGTCACCTCACTGGGGAACCGGCCGTCTCGCAGGCCTGGGCGGAGGTACAGGGAATCGAGCCTGAGGAGGTTATGGATTTCGTCGCCGGCCTGACTTCGATGATCCTCACTCAGGACGTACGGGTAACAACGCACGTTCTCGACGAAGGAAGCCCCGTTCCTCGACAGGCAATATTGCAGCAGGGAATGGCCGTCCTCGTGGCGGCGACCGGTGAACCTCGGGTGCGGTGCGAGTCGGGCAGTCCTTTGAGCCTCCCGGTCGCCGTGGTGACGCCAACCTATGTCGGAGTGGCTTGGCCGGGATTCGATCCAGCGGCCGTCGTTCAAATCGAGCCGTGCGACGAACCCCTCACCCGGTTCGTGTTGCAGGACACCGCCACCGGTGAGCCGTTCGTCAGGCCCATAGGCTCGGATGTCACCGGAGACTCCGACGCCATTCTGACGGCAGAGGGGGAATTGACGACGAGCACGACCATACCTACAACAACCACAGTTGCGACCACGACCACAGCCGCCACCACGACGAGCACAACAACGACCACGCTTCCTGTCGCCAACCACGACGCGACCGGGGAAGGCACCGTGACGGCGTCGTCCCGCCTATGTGGCTCGTACGCCGCAGCCAAGTCGGTCGATGGCGACGTGACCACGTCGTGGATCTCGTCGAGCGGCGACGGCCCGTTCTCCACGTTCGAGTGGACGGGAACCCGGGACGAGTTCATCGGCGCCGTGGCGATAGTCTCCAACGCGGATCATGCCACCGTCCGTCGCCGCACGGATCACGGCTTCGCCGCCGTGACGATCCAGATCATCGACGATTCAGACGAGATTATCTACGAGGAGCGTGTCGAATTGCCGGGGACACCGGACCCCAACGTCCTCGTCGAGCCCGACGTCATCGGACGGTCGGTGCGCATCCTCCTCGAAGGGCACGAGAATCCCTCGGGATCCGGGTTCTCCGAGCTGACGGTGATGGTCGCTCGCTAGAGGTCTGCCTGTCTGTCCCCACCACAACGGGTGGATCGGGAGACGCGTCACGCTGCGATGCAAGGCGGCAAGGTCGTCCCCTCGCTGCGGTCTCCCGGCGCACAGGCACCATGTAGTGTGGAGGCGTCACCGGTAACGGCTCTCCGGAAGTCGCGGGAGGAGGTCGCCCTTGGGGGAAGGGTTGGCGCGAGCGGTAACGATCGGATCGATCGTGCTCACCGTTGCGTCACTGACGTTCGCCGTGATCTTCGCTCGCAAGAAGAGCAAGATCCGGCCCGGTTTCGACTTGACCCGAGCCGCAATCGGGATTGCTGCCATCATCGTCATGGCGGCCGTAACGAGGATCAACACGACAACCGTGGCGTTCATCGTCGCAGTCCTGGCCGGTCTCGCCCTCGGTTTCGCCCAGGGGTTGACACTCAAGATCAACCGCGAGGAGCGCGGTCTTTACGCCAGACGCAGCCCCTTGGGTGTCGTACTGTGGGGTGCTGGGATCGTCACTATGCAGGTTGCTGGACTGGCGTCACGCACCGGCACCGTGCGCCTCGGCCAGACGCTCGCCTGGTTTAGCGCCTGTTTGGGCATCGGCCTCATGGTTGGCCGCACCGGCCCCATGAAACGAACCCTGGCCGGCGCCGGCGTAGCGGCGGCCGTCACCGCCCTCATGCTTCCCAGCGTGGCGGCGATCGCAGGCACCGTGACACCGGCTGCGGCCCAGGAGGTCAGCCTCACCGACGAGGAGATCTGTTCGCTAACGCCGACGGACCGGTCCCCCTCCCCCGGCCTCGATAACGGATTCTTTTTCGAGCTGACACTGGCGCCCATCGACTCGGCGATTGCCGGCTGCGCCTCTCAAGGTTTCTACGACTACACAGCTCTGGATCACGTCATCGCGGTATTCCTTTTTGCATCCCCCGCCGACGCTCGCAACCAGTTCGAGATCGAAATCGAAGCCGCGGCAGGCGTGGTACCAGGACTGGGCGGAGAACGGCTCCGTCCTGGACGACCCGACCACCACGTACAACGTGGGAAGCCTGGCTGAGTTCGGGCTGACCGGCGGCTGGTGGAGTGTCGGCGGCGTCGACGACCGGGTCATCGCGGTCTCGGGTCCATTCCTTCTCTACGGCGTCGGTGACAACCTTGGGTTTGATCTGGGCGATAAGGGGCCGGATGGCTATCGCCGCCCGGTCACGCTCATCGAGGAGATCATCGAACCGATGATCGAGACGGTCGTCAACATCGAAGACCTCTCGGCAAGTGCGGAGCCGACTCCCCCCGGTCCCACCACGACGACTACGACCGACACGCAGCCCGTCAGCGTAACTACGGAGGCTACGACCGTAACAGGCCCGGAGTCCGGGACGAGCTCCGACCCACCCATCGAACCCGAGGAAGCAGCAGCGCAGGCAGTTGCCGGACTGATCGCCGCCGCTGCGATCGGCGCCATCACTATGGCCGAAGCCTCTGGCCAGATCGCCGAGATCCTGGGTGGACTCGGAGGCGGATCCAGTGCGGTGCCGCCCCAGGCGCCAACGGGACCGTTCATCGACCCATACGACCAGCAGCCGCTCGAGGTCGACCCGGGGACCGGGATGGTGTTCTGGCCGTGGGATGGTGGCGACGGCCACTGGGTAGACCCGTCTGAGGCGCCGGCCCTGCTGGACGACTGGAACCGGGACCTGGTGGCGGAGCGGCAGGCCCAGCAGGACCGTGTCGACTCCATCATTGCCGAGCGCGACAGCGACGAGGCGGCGGCGGCGCGGTTCGGTGACTTGACCGGGCGGTCCCGGGAACGGGACGCCGAGATGCTGGAGGAGATCCGGGCGGGGCGGGCGCGGATCGCAGCCAACGAGACCTGGGACGAGCGACGCCAGGCGGCGGGCGAGCGTCTGGAGGCGGCGGAGGCGGAGCAGCAGGCGGCACTCGACGAATGGTGGGACAGCGTCAGTGACGACACCAAAGCCGGCATATTGACCGAAGTGGAGAGCATCCCCGATCTGGTCCGGGACGCAGGGATCGCGACCCGTCAAGGGCTCGACGTGGCGTATGACGAGGCGACCACTTGGGAGAATTGGCGGGTCCTCGGCGAGACCGCCGCCGAAACGATTTACGACGTCGCCGGAGCAGCTGCCGGTGGTGCCTTCGGGGACGCCGCCGAGAGCGTCAGCGACGCCGCCTCCGGGGTCTCTCGGGTTGGGGGCGCGATTGCCCAAGCGGCCGTGAACGACCCGGTGGGGTTCGTGAAGATGCTCACCCCGATACAGGACTTCTCCGACGCGATCGACGGGGAGCGGACCCTGGGGCAGCGGCTGACTTCGCTGGGAATGGGACTAGTCGACGTCGGTCTCACCCTGGCCACCGCCGGGGCCGGCCGCGCCCTGGCGGTCGCCGATGATCTCGTTGATGCGGCCAGAGTGGCCGACCGGGCCCTGGACGCCGCCGACGCCGCCGCCGACACTGTCCGCGTTGCCGACCGGGCCCTCGATGCCACCGACGCAGCTCGGGACACCGCTCGGGCAGTGGCGGCGAACCTCGAACCCGATCTGGCCGACGTGCGACGAACCATCGATACCGCTCTGGACGGCAGCGAAGACCTGGCCCGGCGGCAGATCTTCCAGGGCGACGGCATGAAACGCGCGGGCAGGCTGGAAGCGGCCGGGGGCCTCGACAATGCCACGGCCAACCGGCTCGTGGCGGTCCACGACGAGATCACCGAGGGTGCCATCCGCAGAGGCGCCGTGGACAGCATCGACGACTTCGCCGCCCGGCACGGCGTGCGTCCCAAAAAGGTGATGGTGGGCAACAGCGGCTCGGTGGGACCGGGCCGGTCGGTGATGACCGACGCCGATCGCACCATCGTCACCTCGTTCAGCGATGGCGACGTGGCTATGTGGCAACGGCGCCACGGGTTCGACAATCCGGCGGACGCGGCCGCCGACATGCAGAGAGAGTTCACTCGGATGCAAAAACGCAATGCGGAGCTGGCGTTGAACGACCCCACCGACCCCGCCGTGAGGTACGCCCGCCAGAACGACGTCTCGCTCCAGGAAGCGGTGGCTGATCTGCAGCGGCAGGGTCGCGACAACCCGGCGGCGGCGGCGCGGCGCCTGACCGCAAAGGACATGGACATGGACTCCTACTCGGGGTTCGGGTCCGGGGCCGGGCCGGGCGACGCCTACCCGAGGGGATATACGAATTCCCGGCAGAGCATCCAGGGCTCCACCCAGGTGTACACGCCCCGCGCCGACGGCAGCGTCTCCCGCTACTCCACGTCGGGTCAGGCCATCATCGACCAGAACGAGTTGGAGGCTGTCAGGACTTTCGACGAGGCAGCTACTGGGTCCCGCTATGGGCAAATCCCCCTTGACAAAGTCGACAACTGGCCGGCCGACCCGACCCGGATCTCCTCCCGTGAGATGCGTCCGCTGCTCGACGAGCAACTCAAAGCCGCCGCCAAGTACACAGACGCCAAATCTCTGGCCAAGGCCGCGGATCGGGCTGCTTACATCGCAGCTCGATCTGGTCAGCCGATGGCCAACCCGGCCCTGGTGCAGGCATCGACCGCGATCCGTAACAATCCCCGGGAGTCCGCCCGGATCCTGCAGCAGCTGCGTATGACAGAGACAGAGTTCGTCGACGCCACCCGTCGGATGTTGCTCGACTACAACCCGACGCTATGACGGTGTGGATCCAACCCTCCGAGCCTCTGCAACACAAAGCCGGACTGCCCAGCGTCCCGCTCCCGGTGTCGGACGAGACCGCGGCCCTATTCGAGCAGGGTATCGTCGACCCGGCGGCGATGGCCATCGATGTCTCCCGGTACCGCATCGACGCCGGCCCGGATGACCCCAAGGGGCCGCTCTTCGATCGAGCAGTTGCCGCCCTGGCCTTTTTGGGGGCATTCGAGCTCTTGAAAGGTGGCGAATTCGCGCCCGCCATCGAACTGCTCGAGCTGGGCCTCGCCCACGAACCCGACAACGTCACCTTGCGCTCCCACCTCGGCACCGCTCTGTGGGACGAGGGCCGCCGTTTCGACGCCCTCCTCCACCTGCTCGCCGCGGTGCGCTGGTTCGCCGAGCGGGGCCAGGTAGCACCGGCGCTGTGGATCATCACCTCCCGGGTCCTCCAAGAAGCAGGCCGCTACCAGGACGCCCTCGACCTCCTCGAGGATCTCGCCGACACCTCCCCCCGGGAACCCCGCTTCTGGGACCTCATCGACGCCATCAGGACCCACGCCGCTGCCCGAGCTCAGGCCGACCCCAGCGTGCGCGCCTGTGCCAACTGCAGCACAACACTCGCCGCCGACGCCGCCTTCTGCGCCCAATGCGGCACGCCCCGAGCAGCGGCCTGCTCGGAATGCGACCACCCCCTCGATCCCGAGGCCGCCTACTGCACCCGATGCGGCCAACCGGTCGACACAACCCCACCCCCACCGGCCACCACCGCCAACGTCATCGCGCACGCCCCCACCCCACAACCCAAACCCCCGCCACCCGAACCGCTGACAACCGCCGCCGAATGGGTCTACGTTCTCGACCCCGTCGAGGTGCGTGGTCTGCGCGACACCACAGCCGTAGTGGGCAGCCTGCAACCGGGTACCTGGTACCTGTTGGTGAGCGAGGAGGGTGCCTGGGCCCGAGTCACCGACCCCGACGGAGTCCTCGAGGGCTGGGCGGAGGAAGCGCATATCCGCCGCCAGGCCAAGTGATCACCACACTTGCCGAAGGCGTCGAGCGGCGCGCCGATTGGGCGCACGTCCTTGGCGGAGAACGGCTGGGAGACCTGGGTGTATGACCGCCTGTTGGTCGCTACTGAACCGCCTACCCGCGGTCATCCGTGGGCATCTGGCCTGGGGTTTTCTCAGTGTCGGAGGACTCTCGTCAAGAGACGACCACCCGGAGTGGCGGCTTGAGGATTGGGAGACCTAGGAGGGTCGGACGGTCGCCTTCGTACCTGTGTCGGCGGGCGCTAGCCCGCGACCGGATAAGGATATCGCTTCAGGTTGTTTGCCGGAGAGTGTCTCCAGCCGATGTAGCTTTGGAGAGAAGTGCCCGTGGAATCTGGACTCTGGAGAAGTCACCCGCCGTCAATGGCCAAAGCGGTGTTGGTGGCTGGCGTCCTGGTGCTGGCAGCATGCGGGTCGGGATCAAGCGAGGTGACCGCAACCAATTCACCGTCCACCACGACCTCGCCAGAAGGTTCCACAACGATTTCCGAGTCTCCGTCGACCACCAATCTTGAGGACCTAACAATCGAGGAACGTGCCCGCCGGTTGGGTCTGTTCGATGATCTACACGGCGAGTATTTCGGGCCGGTCGACAGCCAGGGTCGACCATTCCTGTTGCCACCCATGGAGGGGTACGCCGACTTCTCCGATATCACCCCTCAGGAACGATTCGACCTCGATTTGGGTTGGCTGGATCGCCTGAAGACCCAGTGCGTCATCGACCACGGATTCGGAGACGGAGTCGACGAGCGGGAGGGGTTCAACCTCTACCTGCTCCCCACTGAACGACGACAGATGGGGATGGCCACCGCAATAGCCTGTTACGAGGGTCTTCACTTCCCCAAATCGGTACCCAGAACGAGGGCCATGTGGGAGGAGGTCTATTCCTACCAGCTCGCTTGGCGGGACTGCGCCGCTGAGTACGGGTACGTCTACGAGAGGTATCCGACCCTGGAAGAACTCATCGCCCTCCAAGGTAACTTCGAGCACGACGACTACCCGCTCTCGGTAACGTCCAATCTGGATTTCCAGGAACTCTATGACCTCTGCCCACCCGACCCGATAGGAGGGTTCGGAGCCTGGAACCCAGGCGATCCCATCAACCCGGCACCATGACAAAGAGTTTCGACCCCACAGACACAACAAATTCAAACCCTCTGGAAGAGAATAAGAAAACCCCCGTTGAACTGGGGGTTTGTTGGTGTCGGAGGGGGGATATCGGAACTAACTACACGCCCGGCGCCACTCGCCAGGTCGTACTCCGTCGCGGCGTAAGGCCAGCAGCGCATACAGCGGGATCCGGGAACCAGCCGCATTCCCTAGGGCCGCGGAGGACAGACTCGAACCCTCACCCCGCGGGTTCCGCTGCAGAGGAGTTCAGTCTTGTCGTGTGAGCTGCGTTGTGTCCCGAATCCTCATAGGTCGAGCACTGCAAGTTGAATATCATCTTGTGACAGCGTTGGGCCGCATCTTCGCCGAGCCGCTTCCGGCGCCGGGGTTCCGCTTCGCAACAAAGCGAATCCTTCCTACAGGTCGGGTGCTGATGTCAGCGTTCGAGGCGCTGGAGGCCCTTGATCAGGCTCTGCGGGTTCTCGAGTACCCACCCGATGAGGAAGCCCATCAGGCCGAGTAGCACGGACCAGAGTACCGCCGTCCCGCCGAGCCAGTGCCAGATCACGGCCAGGGTGATTCCGATGATCATTCCGTAGGTCTTTGCGTTCATGCTGTCTCCTGCTCAGTTCGCGCAGCGACGGGTACGTAGGTGAGGTGCACGTCGACGGGGATCTCCTCGGTTCCGAGGGATCCCCAGAACTCTTCGTCGAGTTGTGCCCGTACCGACCGGGTAACGGCATCGGCGTTGGCTCCTTGACCGATCTCGACTCTCATGTCTAGGCGTCGCCGATGAGCGATGGGAGAGGCAGCGACCACGCCGGGAAGGTCACGCAGGCGTTGACTGACCGCACGCCGAATAGCTGCGGCAGTGACCCGGGTCGATCCGGCTGTGCCTCGATCTACCACGGAGGAACGTCCGGTGAGTTGCGCGGGGATGAATTGGGCAATCAGCACGGCGAGAGCTACCAGTCCGATCAGGACTCCGAGCAGCGCCGCCGTCCACCTCGCCAAGTTCGACCGGTCTATCCACTCGGCTACGTCCCCGACGGTGTGTCTCCATCGTCCTCCGGCGATGCCGGTTGCTTCGGCGATCAACAACAGTCCGGTGGCGAGGATGGCCAGCCAACCGAGGAGCGCGGAGATCCGCTGCACGGCTCTCATGTCACCCTCGTTTCGGGAACCTGTCGGACACTCACTGTGAACGGCGTGTCCGACAGTCCCATCTGCTCGAGTGCCTCACGAACGAGACCGCTGGCCTCGTCGGCCACTTCGAACCGATCTCCGGAACCCGGCGGAGCGGCAACATGAAGCCTGCTCCGGCGGGAGGTCACCTGCATCTTCGGGTCGATGCGGCGAAGCGACAGCTCAAGTGCGTCTCCCACGGATTCCATGTCAATGACGGTGGATCCGGCCGCCGTCTTGTCAAGATTCCGAACTCCGCGGATGCGGCGGGCAGCCACCACGATGACGACCGCAATGGCAACCACCACCAACCCGGTGCCGGCCAGAACTGCCGCACCCTTCAATGGGGGGGTGTGTACCCAATCGGCGAAGGAGCGAATGCCGTCGGATAGCCACGGCACCCGGCGCTCCAACCCGAAAGCGACCAGACTGGTGGCCGCCAACCCGAGGGCGGCGACCACCAGGAGGCCGAGGACTCGCAGAACGATGGTCCTGATCATTCGACCCGGGAGGCGGAGGTGGGCTCGGTCTCGCCGGTGGGAACGAAAAGATCGGAGACCTCGATGTTCACTTCCTTGACCACCAGACCGGTGCCCGTTTCGACCTTGGTGATGACGTTCTCCCGCAGGTCTTGAGCCACCGCCGGAATTGAGTAGCCGTAGTCGATGACGATCACGAGATCGATGGCCGTTTCCCGTTTGCCGACCTCAACATTGACACCTTGGCTCAACGATTCGCCCGGGCTGACCCGACCCAGCAACCGCCGGAACGTTTTTCCGAGTTCGTGGACGCCTTCCACCTCACGCGCCGCGATACCGGCCATCTTGGCCACCACGACGTCGGCCACGGTGGTGATCCCTTTCTCGGTTTCCAACACGAAACCCTCGAGCACCCGCTCTTTCTTCACTGCTACGTCCTGTACTGCTACGTCTGCCATAACCCACATCTCCTTGTGTCGTTGACCTCACTGGACAGACGCCCGGTCGAGGCGATAAGTCGCGTCGGATCTTCTATCGTGCCCTCATGCGCGTACAGGATGGACCCGCTGGCGAAACCACAATCTCGGTAGCGGCCCTACGTCGCGCCCTCGACGCCCGGTTGTCCCCGCTGAGGGTGCAGTTGGTCGATCTGCGGGTGACCGGCAACCAGGCGCTGATCACGGTCGAGGCATTCGGGGACCCGGTTGCCACCCGGGTTGCCATCGAGGATCACTTGTCGTACGGCTTCTGGATCGACCTAGGGTTGGTAGACCTGGCGCCTGAAGTTCGCGTGCGCCCGTCGAAACGCAGTCGAGGCTAACTCTCCGGTGCTCCACTCTCTCCGCCAAACCGATCCCGCCACGGCAATCATCCGACTCGCCACCGCGCTGGGTGAGCGTCTCACGGTCTGGTTCGCAGCAATCTCGCGCGACCTCGAAGACCCGACTGTCGTCCATAACTCGACGGCCGCCATGGAACCGCAAACAGAGCCAGGACATGAACACAACCTCGATCTCGAAACCCTCTACCGAGACCACGCAGCTGCCATGTACCGCGTAGCGGTGGCGGTGGTGCGCAACCCCGTCCTAGCCGAGGACGTCGTTCAGGAGTCCCTCATCAAGGCCTGGCTCGGCCTGGACCACTTTCGGGGTGAATCCCAGCTCCGCACCTGGTTGCTGCGCATCGTTCACAACGCAGCAGTGTCAGAGCTGCGCCGGCTACGGGACACGCCTGTCGACCCCCTGGCAATGCCGGATCGCGCCGCCCCCTCTGCTGAGACGGAGGCAATGGATCGGGCCTTGATGGCAGCTTTCGAGGATGCCTTGTTCGAGCTGGATAGCGTCAGTCGCGCGATTGTTACCCTCCGCGAGCTGGAAGGGCTGAGTTATGAGGACATCACCGAGGTTCTCGGGGTGCCGCTCTCAACGGTCAAAACCAGGTTGTTTCGCGCCCGGAAAGAGCTGATGGATGAACTGCGCGAATGGCGGGAGGAGTCGTGAGCCGTCACCCCCACCGTCGCGCCCTCTTGAGATGGGCTGGAGGAATGCGAGATGATCTCACCCGGCATGTGAGCTCATGCGAGCGTTGTCTGACCGAACTCGACACCCTGACCGGCCTCGACCGCGAAGCTCGTGACTTGCTGGCCAAGGTCGTCACCCCTCACGCCGGCTTCGCAGACCGCATCAGACTGACCGTCGAGAAACGATCCAGAGACACAGCCACGTGGTCGGTGGCGGCCGACCTGTTCTCGCTAGGTTGGAGAGTGTTCGATGCCATGACGGAGGAAGATGACGACTGAACGGTGGCTCCTGGCGCTTGCCTTCGTGGCCGGTGGATTGGTCCTCGGGGCCGCGGCCGGTTGGCTGATTCGCCGACGCTTGCTCAAAACACCCGGCGGCGATGCAACCAGGCCGATAGCCGGAATCGCCGGGCTGTTTGCGTTCTGGTTCCTCAGCCTCGTCGGAGTGCTCCTGGCAGTAGCGCTCGTCTGGCCCGAGACCCTCGAAGATGTCCCCCGCCAGCTCCTCGACTACATGCCAAGGCTGCTCGCCGCAGGCCTCATCCTCTTCGCCGGGTACGCGGTGGCGGTCGCCGCCTCCCGATTGCTGATGTTCGGGCTCGAACGAGCGTCCGGCCGAACCGCCCGGCGAGCCGGTTCGATAGCCCGCTGGACAGTATTGGGCGCGGCGATCCTATTGGCTCTCGCCCAGTTGGGGGTCGACACCACCGTGTTGTTGATCGTGGTCGGGTTGGCCGGCTTCGGAGTGGCCCTATCGGGCGCCCTTTTGGTCGGGTTGGGAGGACGTCCCGCTGCGCGAGAGATAAGTGCCGGAAGATATGTTGCACGATTCTTGGACGCGGGCATGCAACTGCAATTCGGGGAGGAGACCGGCAAGGTGGTCGAGCTTCATCCGGCCACCTTGGAGCTAGAGAGTACCCAGGGCGGAAAGCGGCATGTGCCCTACACGCAACTCCTGACAGCCGGATTCACGATCAGTCCGGCCCAGGACCAGAAAAATGCGCCACCGACACAACCACCGGACACTGGATTATGAGCCGGCCAACCCCGGTCATGTTGGCCCACGAGCGGTATGGAACATGGCGGGCGATCCGGCTAGTCGTCAACCCGGTGGCCAGGCCGCTCTAGACCCTCCATGCTTCCTTCTCGGTGTGATGACAACCTGTCGACAACGCACCAGAGGTTTCTGAGGCGTGAATCAAAGGAACCCATCTACCCTGCGGACAATGCTGTGGGCTATGGCCGGGAACTCGTGAAATGATCGCTGTCGCGACATTGCTGATTGTGGTCACCGTAACCCTGATCGTGAATCGGGTAGGGACTATCGCACTCACTGCCACTGGTGTGTCCGCTGAGGTCGCGCACTTCCAAGCACGCTCCGCCCTTACCGGGGTCGGCTTCACGACGACCGAGTCAGAGCTCATTGTCAACCACCCGATGCGCCGCCGCATCGTCCTGACCCTCATGCTGCTCGGCAACGCTGGGTTGATCACGATCATCGCCACCTTGGTTATCGGATTCGCCGGGCAGGGCGACCCCGGGGATGCGCTGATGAGGGTGGGCACACTGGCCGGGGGCCTGATCCTCATCTTGGTGGCGGCCCGAAGCCGGACTGTCGATCGGCTGCTTTCCAAGATAATCAGCCGGGCGCTGCGGCGGTTCACCAAGCTCGAGCTGCGGGACTACGTCCAACTCCTCGACCTGGCGAGTAACTACGCCGTGGCCGAGCTTGGGGTTGAGGCGGACAGCTGGGTGGCCGAGCATGGCCTGGCAGATCTCCACCTCCCTGCCGAGGGCGTGGTCGTGCTCGGGATTCGACGCGCAGACGGCACCTTTCTCGGAGCTCCTCGGGGCCACACTCGTATCCACGAGCACGACACTCTGATCCTGTACGGCTACGCCGACGTCCTAGAAGACCTTGGTACCAGAAGGGTCGGCATGGAGGGCGACCGAGCGCACATGGAACTCATGTCGGAGATCGCCGAACGTCAGGCCGAGGAGGACGCCGCCGACCCTGAGGCGTAGCCGACTGTGTGGGTGCTACGGGTCTCCGACAGGTGGTGCATGTGGCCGGTCCTCCGTCGGGCTCACCTAGATCCGGCTGTCAGGAGCTGTGACTAGAGCATATGCAATGTCCGCCGAAGCCGTCCGGCCCCGCAGTGACGGAAGGAACTCGAAGTTTCTGTCGGTCTCTTCCACGATCTCAGTCGCATGCGAGTCGCCCGTGCTCGTGAGACATATCTCTACACTCCTCGACAACCGTACGTAGAGGACGCCGATGGCTACCGCCGGACACGATCGTTTGACCGATCAGTTGATCGAGGAGATTGCGGACCGGCTCGCCAAAGGCCAGCGGGTCCGCAGGACTCTCCCTCCCGGCGGACGTCTCCACATCGACCGGCAACTTCCCTTCCTCATCCTGTACCGGCCACCCAAAACGGGGATCGATCCGGGAATTGCCGGGCTGATTACCGGCGAGGCCTCATACCTCATCGCCCCCACCCGAGTTCGGGCACACGCCTGGACCGGCCGACTGGTCGAACGCCTGGCCAGTGTGCTTTCCTCAGTCTTTGGCGGCTTCTTGATCATCGAAGTATGGGAGGCGAAGGAGAGCGCCATCGATGTCCCCCACGCCCGGATGGCATCGTTCAAGGTGATCGCCGACAAACAGTGGCTCGACTCTTCAACCGTCGAACGGCTGTCAGATGCTCTCGCCAAGATCCAGATCCTCAAACGCAGTGCGCAAGTATCCCTGCAACCGGGTGGCCGGCTCTCCCCACCCGGGTTGCCCGTGGTACTCACTCGGCAACGGGCCCGAGAACTCTCCGCTCGATATGTGGGAATTGAGGTGGCTCCGATCCACCGGGATGACACAACCGGAGAGGAGTTCCCGCTGATGCAGAAGTCTCTCGCTCGCCAGATGGACACCGTGTTGAGGCGAACGGCATTCGAGTTCGCCCGGTCTGAGACAGTCCACCGACCGCTCCACTACCAGGCGCTGGGTCGCCGTACCTTTGTGCGGGCAGTCGTGCAAGTAGATCAAACCCTGAGTTCTGTCGCCGAGTCGTTCGATCTCCTCCTGATGGTGACTCCTACCAATGCTGAGCAAGCCTTCCGTGCCTTCCAAAGATCCCGGTACCAGAAACCACCCCGCTTCCGGTATCGGCCGCGCACCATCGACCCCGCCTTGCTCAAGCGAACCGTGTACCAAGCCAAAGTGGAGCGGATTGAAGATCCCACGCTCGAGCACATCTTTCGCGAAAAACAACGCGAGCTCGACCTGAAACTCACCTTGATCGGGGAGCGGGAACGTTCTAGCTTCTTGCCGACCGGCATCGCCTTATACGGGAACGTGGACTCACAACTCGTTGACTTGGCCACCTCGCTTGCCCGTTCTTTGGCGGGCCGGTCTGTCGGGAATCGGGGCCGCAAGATTGACACAGCCACTTTCGTGGCGAGAGCGGAGTCAGAATTCCAAAGGTACAGAATGGTCAACCCGGCCATGACGGGCCGGGTCGTTGTCCGCGAGGACATCGTGTCATTGATGGTATCTGCGGGTGATCTCATGGTCGGATCCGGCATGAGTTTCCCGGTCCAGCGCGTGGAGCCTCTCATCCAGCACGAGGTGGGGACCCACGTGGTCACGTACTGGAACGGCCGAGCCCAACCCTTCCGGTTGCTCGCCGGTGGACTTGCCAATCACGACGCTCTGCAGGAAGGTTTGGCGGTGTTCGCCGAATACCTGGTTGGGGGCCTCACCCCCGGCCGGCTCCGGACCCTGGCGGGCCGGGTGTTGGCCGCCCGGTCGGTGATCGACGGCGCGACCTTCATGGATACTTTCGCAGCGCTCCGCGATGATCACGGCTTCACGGCGAGGGCGGCGTACCTCATCGCCATGCGGGTCCATCGCGGCGGCGGACTCGTGAAAGACGCCGTGTACCTGAGGGGACTCCTGGAGGTGACAGATTTCATCAAGAAAGGGGGTCGGCTCGAATCGCTCTTCGTCGGCAAGATGGCCGCGGAACACACACCGACCATCGAGGAGCTGCTCCGGCGACAGGTCTTGGTACCACCTGTGTTACGACCGTCTTATCTCGACGTTCCCGACACCCACTACCGGATCGAGCGAGTACGCCGGGGCCTCAACCTCGTCGATCTCGACCGACCCCTGATTCGGTCGGCGTCAGCCGGCCAACCTCTTCGAGCAAACCCGGTACCGTCGCTCGAAGCACTTCCAGCATGCTCACCATCGCCGCTTCATCCTCTTGACCGGTCCACTCGTCCATGAAGACCTTCTTGACCTCGATGGCGAGTGCGCATCCGGAGGTGGGGTAGTTCTCATGCACCCAGCGGGCCAAGTGCCCGCCCTGGAAACGAACGTTCTCCCGCACGTCGAGATGCCCGCCGTCGAAAGGCGACGCGGCCACGTCCTTGATGAAGTGATCCACGAGTCCCTCCCACCGGTCCCGGTCCATTGAGCCGGTCCCGACGTTGATCTCCGGGTTCTTCTCGGGATCGTCCACCGGAGCATCCGGACCATTGCGACGGTGGTTGTAAGAGTGGAGGTCGAGCACCACAAACTGCCCGTGGGGGCTTCAACGTCATCGCACAAAGCCGCGGAATTCCTCGTAGAAGTCGTCATAGATTCCGAGGGATCGCTGCACGATCGCATCGGAAGGACCGTCCTTCCACACCTTCAGATCAAAAGCGTCCTCGGGAGTCGAGATAGACGGCCTTCGGGCGTGGCCGGTTGAGATCGACTTCGAACCGCGACCTCTGAACCGCAAGCCGATTGTCCGCGACTGAGATCCAACGATCCGTGAAAGGGTCTTCTTCTCGAAGGCGGTCCTCTTCCGTTATCTCGAAGAGGTCGGTTACTTCCGGCCGAACATCGTGCCCCGCATGTATAGCTGTAGCAATGATCGGCATTCCACCCCGCCGAATCGTCCAGGCCGTCGCGCGTTTTCCATTTCCTTCTCCATCAGAGTGTCGCCATTTCTTGATTAACGAAAGTGCGTCGGTAATACCGGGCGTACTCCGTCTTCTGTTCGAGCGCGTGAACCACCGCCTCGGTGAAATTCACGCCTTCCTGCTTCTGGGCGCTGCCCAAACCGCCCGGGCTGAAGACGTTGATCTCCATGAGTTTGTCGCCGACGATGTCCAGGCCGACCAGAAACATGCCGTCCTGGACCAACTTGGGGCGAACGATCTCCGCGAGTCGCAAGGCGTCAGCATCAATCGTCGCCTTGCCGATCACACCGCCGGCATGCACGTTCGATCGCATGTCGTCCGCCACGACGGATGCGCCGGAAAGCCGCATACCTGCCTTTGTGGCGCAGAGGTTGACCGTTCATAACGAAGAGCCGGGTGTCACCTTCTTCAGCCCCGGTCAAGTACTCCTGAGCGATTACATACCCGTCGCGGCTTACTGCCTCGATCATTTGGTTAATGTTCGCCATGTCGTCCGGACGGACCAAGAACACGCCCTCGCCTCCAGAACCCTGGAGCGGTTTGAGCACTATATGCCGCCCATGTCCCGAGCGAACGCTTTGATTTCGTCACGGTTGCGCGGTGATGAGCGTATGCGGGCGAACTTCTTCCGGGAAGCTTCTGGAAGTACATCTTGTTGGCGGCCTTGGCCAAACCAACTGGATCGTTGAGCACGATCACGCCGCGGCGCATCGCCATTCGACCGAAGTCGATCGCCGCGGTCTTGGCCCATTCCCTTGAGCCTTTCTCGGTCGACGGATCGTTCCTCAGCATCAGAACGTCCAGATCATCGACTGTGATCCGCTCGGTACGAGCCTTTTTCGATTGAAGATCACGCAGATACGCCTGAGGAGTCGTGTAGCGAGTCTTTGACGGTCGGACGGCTCGTGCTCGGATGCTTTCATCAGGGTCATAGGCGAGATCGCCGACCCCCAATGTCCAAGCCTCGTGACCCTTGTTTGTCAATGCCTGACCGAGCCGCGTGGTGGTATACACCGATTCTTCGGTTTCAATCTTGTTAACGGCAAAGCCGACTTTCACACCTACTCCTTCGCTTCTTCTGTGCTGCCAAACCCATGCTAGAACTTCGCCGACTTCGGGCCTGACGCCGTTTGGCGTCAGGCCCGACTGTTGCTCCGCGACTAACTGTTGTCGCTTTGCCCAGCGATCACGGCCGTGACGCCGTTGACTCCGCTGGCTGCAATATCTCTGACCGCATGAACGGCCGATTCCCCGATCTCTTCGGCTGCCTCGAACGCTCCCGTTGCGGCGGCCGAAGCTGCATCTTCGACGCTGAGGCCGAGATCCTTCGCACCCGAGATGGCACCCGCGATGGCCCCTCTCGTCACTTTGACGATGTCAGCTTCTACAGCCCCGGCGCCTTGAACCAGGCCCCGGGCCGTGTTCTTGACGACCGTCAGTGCGTCGCCACCGATTTCGCCGGCTCCGGCGATTGCCCCAGATACTGTGCTTGCCGCGGTACCCACCAGGTCGCCGCCCAGATCCTTGACCCCTGCCACCGTGGACCTACCGAGCGTTACTGCGCCTTCGGCCAGACCGACCCCCGTATCCTTGGTAGCCGTGATCAACCCTTCCGCTATGCCACCGGCGGTTCTGGTGACATCTGCGCCGATGGCACCCGTCCCTTTGAGGGCAGCCCGGACTGTGTCCGACAGCACACCCACGGTGACAGTGGCAATCTCGCCAACACCCTGGACAATGCCGACAACGACGCCCTTTATCGTGCGGACGAGTCCGGTGCCAACCTCGTCAACAGCCGACAGCGCACCGTCGACGATGTCGAGACGCGGTTCCGGTGACCGTCGTGGCCACCTCGCCGGCGTCCTTCAGCGTTGTCACCGTGGCGTCCTTGGCCACGTCGGCAGCGCCACCCACGATTCCGCCCGTACCCTTCAGCAATGCAGTCATGCTCCGCTTGACGCGAGCTACTGTGCCTTCCTCAGCCATTCCTGCTCCTTTCGCATTCCGCAGTCTTTGTGACCGCTTGGCTTGACCGCATCATGAGCCCAACATGGCCGCCCGGTCCATGACGCACAGTGTCAATCCGGCGCCATGTTTGGGGCGTGGCGCTGCCCCCGGCTTGGCTGCCGACTGCCACCTTCTGAGATTTGCGTCCCATCGCCGCGACCAGAAAGCAACACCGAGGGGCAAACCATTACGCTGAAAGCATGACGAGAAAAGTCGCAGTCGCCGGGAGCACGCCCACCTGGCGGCGCGGAGTGTCATCGATACTTGCCGATTCGGACCTCATCCCGACCGAGCTGACCCAGTTGTCGTCGTGGAAACCGGGTCGTGACGGTATTGCGGTGATCGTCGCTGTGTCAGAAATGACGGTCCTGGACGACATCCGCCACTTGAAAGAGGCTCACCCACACATACCGGTGGTGGCGGTGGTCCCGGAGTTGACCGTGAGCAGCTTCGCCGCGGCGGTTCGCGTAGGAGCCACCGGGGTCCTCGGCGACGACGAACCGGCGGAAGCGTTCAAGACGGTCATCGAAGTTGCTCTCCAAGCCCGGACAGCAGTGCCGGAAACTCTGGTCCGGGCCATGGCTGCGCGCATCCCGGACACGCCGAAACCGGAAGCCTGGGTAGAGCCCAGAGAAGCGGACTGGCTGCGGCATCTCGCCCGAGGAGAACTCGTCTCCGTCCTCGCCGAGAGCGTCGGCTACTCGGAGCGCGAGATGTTCCGGATGCTCCACGACCTGTACGTGCGGATCGGTGTCCGAAACCGGACAGAAGCCATCATCTGGGCGACCCGTCACGGGGTTCTCGATCAAGAATCGACCGGTGACTGACCTCCGACGCACCACCAGGAACTGAAGAGTCCGGATCGTTCGGGATAGGATCGCGTAGGCCATCCACGAATTGGGGGCGAGAGGTCGGGACCTCGAATCGGCCCGTAATCGCCGAGTTGAAGGGAATCGAGGGAACGCATCCTCTCAGCCCCCTTCGATGGCATTAACCCCACGAGGCGCCCGTCAGGCAAGTTGGCTATGGCCGGTGACAGTTAGCGAGTGCTCCGCGAAGCGTTCGATCGCCGTCATATGGAGACCGGTCAATTAGGGCCGTTCACGGAGCTCCTGGCTGCACATGCCTCACATTCCTTGCCCTCGGCTCCAACCGCCCACGGCGTTGTCGCCGGACTCAAGGCGGGCAGTCGAGACGACCGCGCAAGCCAATGCCTCATCCGTGGCCAATTGGGTGGTCCAGGACATGGAATCCAAGCCGCTCACCGGACATTCCCTCCCCAAGATCGACATCCCTGACCGCACCTTGCCCAAGACAGACCATCGGACAACCCACCGTGGTGCGGGGTAGCATTCTTGAACGGCCTGGTTTGAGGCCCTCTGCAACCGGAGAGGCAAACGGTGGGAGAGGGAGCGGCACGAGCGATTGCGATCGGTTCGATCGCCCTGACAGTGGCCTCGCTGACCGTCGCCGTCATCTTCACGCGCAAGCGCAGCCGTATTCGCGTCGGGTTTGACGTCACCAAAGCCGTAGTGAGTGTGATTGCGATTACGGAGATGGCCAGAGTCACCGGAGTGACGACTCCCGGGGTCGCTACGGCCATCGCTATCGCGGTCGGTCTCGGACTCGGATTTGCGCAAGGCTCTTCCCTCAAGGTGAGTTCCGGCGAGCGCGGCTTCTACGCAACTCGCAGCCCGATCGGTATTGCGTTGTGGGGCATGGGAATCGTACTCATGCAAGGGGCGGGCATCGCCGCTCGCACCGGGACACTCCGAGTCGGCCAGACGATTGCTTGGTTCAGCGCCTGCCTCGGCATCGGCCTTGTGGCTGGTCGCAAGGGTCCCCTGCAGAACGCCAAGAAGGAGGCTCTCGCTGGAGCCGGCGTAGCGGCGCTTGTTGCCGTTTTGGTGGGCCCAGCACTCATTACCGGGGCGGCGTCCCCGGCAGTGGCGGTGACGCGGGAGCTCGATCATTCACAGTTATGTGAGCTTGTCGAGGCGCCGTTGAGTCCCGGTCTCGTAGCCGCCCAATCGGCCGCCCGGTTGGCGCTTGCCGATGAACACATCCTGACCTCTGACGAGTTGTGTCAGCTTTTCCCGACCGATGAGGGTCTGGCGATCGAGACGACGATCCTCGAAGGCGTCCCGGCCTGCAACGGTCAGCGCGGCACGCTAACAGAGGCCGGCACTTTCCTCTCCGTGTACGTCTTTGCCTACGGGGATGCGGATGAGGCTGCAGGCGTTATGTTGACGGCCTCGCAATACGGGACGTCGATCGGGGGCCTCGGCCAAGCTGCCGTTCAGCGGTACACGACGCATGGTGACGAGGACCCGTGGGTGACAACGACTATCTTCGCCTTGCGCGGCCCGTACATCCTGTCTGCCCCTGGTGTTGCCGTGGAGCAGGAACTGGCGGCCAAGGACCTGCTCGCCGAGATCGATGCGAAGCTCGCGGCCCTGCCCGAGCAGGCCGATGCCGTCGACGACGTGAGTGGTCAAGGCGACGCTCCGGTTTCTGACACCGGCCAAGGTGATGAAGGTGCCGGCGATGGCTCACTCCTTCCTTCAGTTGATGCCGAGGGGGATGGGGTTGATGGAGGCGAGCCGCTGACTCCGCAGAAGGCAGCCGAGCAGGCCGTCGTGGGTCTTATTGCCGCTGCGGCAATAGGGCTGATCACTTGGGGGGAGGCGGCGGCCGAGATCAGGCAGGCTCTCGGCGGTTCGGGTGGCGGTGCCGGGGCGGCCGCTGCGAGTTGGGAGCCTACCGGTCCGACGACGACCGTGTACGTGACCGGCGCCGATGCAGAAGCGGCCATCCGCAGTGGAGCAGGTGGCGTGGTGCCCATCCCCAAAGACCAGCAATCGGTTCCGAACATCTCGGTGGAACGTGAGGATCCGATCCGGACCGACGAGATCGGAACGCACGGCGTCATCCGCTCTGTTGGGCCGATCGTCCGGGGGCCGGACGGACAGGTGAGCGTGGCGGTAGAGGTCGACCCGTACGGGCAGCCGTCTGCGTCCCCGCCACCGGACGAGCCCATTCCGATCGAGTTGGAGCCGATTGTGACGCCGGGTGCGCCGCCCGAGATGGTGCCGGGGCGTCCGCCGCCCACCAACAAGGTGCCGCCGACCGGCGAGGAGCCGCCCACACCGTCCCCTGCTGAATTCCCCCCGCCACCGGACGAGCCCCCTGCCGAGGAGGGAGGAGAGCTACCGTCCGATGAGGCGCCCCCATCGGAACATGTTGGCGGTGCACCGGCCGATGAAGATCTGCCGACCGCGCCTCCGGAGGAACCTAGGCTCACTGACCGGCAGATCGACGACATCGTCCGGTGGGGGTGGGATCGGAACCGCTCACCGGATGACATCCGAGCGGACCTTGCAGCGGCGAACGGAGGTAGGGCGGTTGAGCTCCCCGTCCCGCTGGATCAAGTCGAGACACCGGCGGGGCTGGTGACGCTCACCGCTGAAGAAGCCGCGGCCTACCGCGATGCCGTCCGCCGCGGTCGAGAACCTCAGCAAGCAAAAGGAATGGGTCGTCGAGCGAATGAATGAGCTCGAGAAGGAAGCCCGACGATGGAGCACCTGGGAGCAGCTCCCCGAATACCGGGCCGCGGCCGGTATTGCCGACCTCTGGGAGCGCCAGCAGCAATACGAAGCGGCCCGCGGCGAGATCAGCGCCGAGATCGCCCGCCTCAATCGCCGGCCCGACCCGTACACCTATGACGGCAAGACTTACTCGAGCTACGACGAGGCACTCGCCGATTGGCGATTGCGCGACGATGCCTGCGTCCGCAACGCCGCGATTGCCGATGCCGAGCAGCGTCTGGTCAATCTGCACGAACGCCACACAAGCGAGTTGACCGACATCGGGTACGTTGGGGAACAGGAGCGCCGGCTGGCAAGATTGAGGAGTCACATGAACAACCTGGAGGCAGGCAACTACCAACCCCAACGGGAGCTCTTCTCCAGCGAGGCCGAATACCAGCAGGCAGTGCAGGAGTGGAACACCCGTGACTCGCACGGCCGGTATTTCGACGATGCGGAACGGACCCGTCAGGAGATTGCAGCCCTGGAAGCGAGCGTGGACCATCCGATACGCATCCAATCGGGGGGAATGGAGCAGACCCTGGGGATTCCCGGCTACGTGGTGAGGCCCGACGCCAGCGAGTGGGGCGACATGATCGGCGTTGCCGGCGAAGGCCCACAAGGTGTGCAACCAGCCTTGCCCGAGGTCGAGCCTGCCGCGTGGAACAATCCAGCCGCGACCGGCGATGACGGAAGCCCGAAGTCGGCGTTCGACGAGCCGGCGCGACAGCTCGAGCGGATTGCCCGGGACCAGGATTTCCAGCTCGGCACCTATCGCCGGATCGACGGGCTCCTAGAAGAGCGGGAGCGGTTCATCGCCGAGATCGAAGGGCGCGCCGGCGGCTGAGCAACCGATCGCCGATAGCCGCTCCATAGGCTTGCGGGAGCGAGCCATCGACACGGAGATCGACAAGTGGACCGAAAGCTCCATGGGTGGTGCGTGGGTGCCCGATGATGGCGACCACGGAGCCCCCGCAGCTGGGTTCGAGAAGTGGGTCACGTCCGGCTGTGTCGGCAGGGGTCAACCCCCATCGGATGTGTGGGGCGGGTGGCGTGGCGGGCGGACAGTTAGGCACTCACCGATTGGCAGCTCACCCAGATTGCCGAGACCACAGAACGGATCGACCCACCCACCGCCCCGATGGTCCTGCTGATTGCCCCGCGGAACTCAACGGAGAACTAGGGGTGAACCTCTCCTACCACCCCGAAGGCCGAGTCTGGGTGGAGATGCTCTCGCGTGGGGTAAACGTTCGTGTCGGAGGACCGATACCCATGCTGACTACACGACCGGCGCCACTCGCCAGGGCATATTCCGTAACAGTCTGAAACGTCGGTGGAATTCGGATTGGGGATGTTGAGGAGGATGACCTCCTCGCCGATCTCGTGCACCTACGGCATATGCGAAGCAAAGCGGCGACAGTCTGCCACTCGACATCGAGGCGGTCGACCTTGCTATCGACGCGATCAGAGCAGCCGGCCCAGGCCCCCATGAACGAGCGGCCCTCATCGAAGTGTTCGCCGGGCTCCCCTTCACCCCCGTCGACCAGAGGCCCGACGGATCCGTCATGCACTCGATCAGCTACACCCAGCCGCCACACCTAGGTCACCGTTACGGCTCGCACCCTTTGTCCCAACTGGCAGGCGCTTATCGGAGCGGACGCCGTGTTTGCGGGAAACTGGAGACACGTCGACAGCTTGTTCCCTAGTTTGCTATGTCTGTTGGCTTGGCCAGAGGTGCCCGGGTGGCAAAGCCACCCGGGCACCTGGTTGCTGGACACTGCTTCTTGCAGCGCCGTCAACTCACGCAAGGCGCTCCGTCAGGGCTGGCACACGAGCGTGAGCGTCGCCTGGCCCCCGGTGCCGCTGATGTTGTGGGCCACCGCGCCTTCCTCGGGCGGTGTGAAGTTGTAGTGCGGGTAGTACGGGTAGGTCGATCCGTCCGTGGTCACGCCGGGCTTCGCTAGGCCGACGATGAGGTCAACAGCGCCTCCGCTGAGGTCCTGCCAGGTCGCGGAGACGATGGTCTCGCCGGCACCGCAGGACCAGCCGCCCCAGCCGGTACCTGAGAAGTTGAGCACGCTGGAAACGTAGGTCACCGGCTGCGGCGGCGGCGGCACCTCTGCGCAGGCCACCGTCCAGGTGATTGACCCGGTGGTGCCGAGGTCGGCGTTGTCGAGCTCAGTCCACTCGATACCGGTATCGAAGACCTGGGCTCCACTGGCACCCAGCACTACCGGGCTGGCCGGCGTCAAGGGCATGGCCGAGAACTTGCCGTCTGGCCCCGTCGCGTCCATGATCGTCAACTGCTGAGGGATTGAGCCGACGTTCGTGACGGTGAACGTGAACGGGGCATTGCCCGCAGCCGAGCTGGTGATCTCGGGCGCGTTGTAGGTGATCGACGAGCCTCGGGGGATGTCCGTCGCCTATGAGGTCAATCTCGCACCCGAAGGTGCCAACCGAGATGTTCTCAGTGGCCGTGACCTCATCGGTGAAGCTGGCACCTAAGCCAGTTCCTATGAGGCCGAGTGTGAGGCCGAACGCCATGAGGAGCACGGCGGTTTTGCGTAGATTCATGATTGCCTTCCTAGCCTTTCAAAGATTGGAGTTGCCAGGCGGGACGCGCCCGCCGGGTCACATTTGGTGTTGAGCCAGGGTTTTCGCCCGCCGCTTGCCAACCTCCTTTCTCAACTCGAGCAGGATGATCAGCGCTACCAGCACTCCCGCGAGCAGGAGTGCCGGCTGCTGAAGTTCGGTCAACCACCCGACGTAGGGCACGACCGCGACGAGTCGGTGCGCGGTCGGGCCGTTGAGAGTGATGCGCCAGGGGTCATCGACCGAGTTGGCGTCGCCCCGCGTGGTGATCACGCCGCCCTCCAGCGACGCGACGCGGTGGATCAGTATTCGGCCGCTGCCCGGCGCCACGAATGCGATCACGTCGCCCGCGCGAACCGAGTCGGTCGGAACGACCTGCGTGACTGCCACGTCGCCGGCCGAGAGGGTCGGCTGCATAGAGTTGCTGAGGACCGTGTCGAGACTCAGGTCGGCCATGCGGATGCTGACGCCGATCACCAGCACGGCCACACCGGCCGCGAGCAGAAGGCCGGTGACCAGGCGCGAGGTCCAATTACGACCAGTGGGCATCGCACGATGGGAGCGTCGAACCGAACTCCGCTTGCGCGGGCCGTGAAGGCCGGTGACCAGCCGCGAGGTCCAATCAGGACCAGTGGGCATCGCACGATGGGAGCGTCGAACCGAACTCCGCTTGCGCGGGTCGTGAAGGCCGGTGACCAGCCGTGAGGGTCCAATTACGACCAGTGGGAACCGCACGATGGGAGCGTCGAACCGAACTCCGCTTGCGCGGGCCGTGAAGGCCGGTGACCAGCCGTGAGGTCCAATTACGACCAGTGGGAACCGCACGATGGGAGCGTCGACCCGAACTCCGCTTGCGCGGATCGTGAAGGCCGGTGACCAGCCGCGAGGTTGAATCAGGACCAGTGGGAACCGCACGATGGGAGCGTCGAACCGAACTCCGCTTGCGTGGATCGTGAAGGCCGGTGACCAGCCGGCGGACGACCAGCGAGACCATGTCACAGCTGGCGCCTGCGTCCCGGTGTTGAGGCGGTCTGTCATCCTTTCCGGTCTGTGACGCCCGCCGCGGATCGTCACGTTGTCGCGGCCCGCTCAGTCGGCCGGACGCACGAAAAAACATCGAACCCCTCCAGCATCGCCTGAATCCCCTGTCAGCATGTGCCGACACTGAGAGTGCCAATAGGGCCGAAAGGCCCATCCTGGCCCGTCACAATGCTGATTGAGTCAGTCGGTCGTGCCCTTCCAGGCCCAAAGTCACTCAAGGGTCCCCATCGCTGCGCTTCCTTCGTAGGTCCGGCGAACTCACCAACGCAGGATTGGCGACGCCGTACGAGAACGAACACGCATATCGCTCACTTCCGGGAGCGTTGTCGTGCACACGTACCGAGCCGA
>CAWGNJ010000003.1:0-878705 GCA_963823915.1 uncultured Actinomycetota bacterium | reverse complement strand
CTTTTGAGGTCAGCTCGAGCACATCTGCCATGTCGAGCTTGGCCAGCCACTCAGAGTTGTAGCGGACTTCCAGTACGGACTCGTCCCAGATGAGCACCTTCTTGAATCCGTCGAGTACCGCCTCGGCGTAACCACGTACCTCTTCGGCGGACAGACGGTTTCGTTGAGAGTCTCGCTCGGAGGGATCGCCAACTTGCGCGGTGAAATCTCCGACGATCAAGACTGCCTTGGTGGCCGAGTCCCTGAAACTGTCGAAGCTTGCGGAGGACCACCGCCCAGCCGAGCGTGACGGCCGGTGCGGTGGGATCAAGACCGAGTTTGACGTGCAGCGGCATTCCCTTCCCCAAGCCGCCCGGCCAATTCTGCTCAGGTGGAACGACCTGGTCTACGCCGTGGAGCAGAACCTCGAGTTGTTCTACAGGCGACATGAACGGCAGGTTAGTGAAAAGCATCGAGCAGCAAGCATCAAGCCAAATCGCTTGGCCGAGCTTGATCGCCCACTGCTCGCCGCTCGTAGCTCGCCGCTGAGCGGCCGCTCGTAGCTCTGCTCCGAAAGGCACCACTACCAACCGGACGACCGGTACTCTCCCCCCAGGAGATTTCGGGGCATGAAACGCTGGCTCTGGCTGGTCGCGGGACTTGGTTTGCTCGCCACCGCCTGTCAAATCCAACCTCTTGAAGATCCCGGTCTTGGGCCACCGGGGATTGACTTCTGTTGTTTACGCCTCCGACGGTTCGGTCCTCGCCGAATGGCATGCCGAAGAAGACCGGAGCCCTGGTGACCTACGACGAACTCCCCCGCCATCTGATTGACGCCGTCGTCGCCATTGAAGACGAGCGGTACTGGGCTCACGCCGGGGTCGATTTGCAGGCGCTGGCCCGGGCACTCATCGCCGACCTGCAAGCCGGCACCATTGCTGAGGGCGGGTCGACTATCACCCAGCAGTACCTCAAGAACGTGGTGTTGACCCCCGAAGCGACCTTGGACCGCAAGATCACCGAGGCGGCGCTGGCCCTACGCCTGGAAGAGGGCCTCTCCAAGGAGGATATCCTCGAAACGCTACGTCAACACCGTCTACCTTGGTGACGGCGCCTACGGCGTGGGAACTGCAGCCACGCACTACTTCGGGAAGGCCGCCGCCGACCTCACTCTGGGAGAATCGGCTTTGCTGGCCGGCCTCATCCAATCTCCCGGCGCTGACCCGACCCCTATCGCAATCCGGATGCCGCCCTGGCCCGCCGCCGGGTGGTGCTCGAGCGAATGGCCCGGCTTGGCTGGATCGAGCAGGCGGAGGCCGAACAAGCGGACCAGGAGGCACTACTCCTTCAACCACGTCGCCCGGCCGAAGTCTCACGCTTCCCTTACTTCACCGAGGAAGTCAAGCGGCGCCTCCTCGACGACCCCTCACTGGGGGAAACCGCCACCGATCGTTACAACGCTCTCTTTCGGGGAGGCCTGCGCATCTACACGACCGTGGATCCCCTGGTTCAGGAGTCTGCTGAGTTGGCCGTTGCCTCGGTGATCGAGGACGAGGTACCCTATGCGGCTGTGTCCGCCGTCGATCCGAGGACGGGCCACGTGCTCGCTCTGGTTGGAGGTCGGGACTTCTACGACACTGATGATCCGGTAGCACGGTTCAACCTCGCGACGCAGGGCTCGCGTCAGCCAGGCTCGGCCTTTAAACCATTTGTCCTGGCTTCTGCCCTCGAAGAAGGCTTGACCCTTGAGAGTATCTTCGAAGGCGGCAGTTCGATCACCGTCGACACCGACTCCGGTCCGTGGACGGTCGACAACTACAACAATGCCAACTTCCCCGACCTCTCCCTGCTCGAGGCCACGGTGTTTTCGGTCAACGTGGTCTACGCCCAGGTCGTCGACCTGATCGGTCCCGAGGCCGTCGTGGAGGTCGCTCCAGGCTTCCGGTATCCGCTCCAGCCTGCAACCCTTCCACTCCATTGCCCTCGGTGCCCAGGAGGTCTCCTCCCCTGGATATGGCCTCCGCCTACGGCACCTTTGCGGCAGAGGGCATTCACGTTGATCCGATTCTGGTGACTGTCGATCGAGACGCACGACGGCATCAACATCTATGAAGCGGTCCCGGTGGTCACTGAGGCATTCAGCCGTGACGTAGCGCAGCACTTTCACCGGGGCGTTGACCGAGGTCGTGAAACGTGGCACCGGGCAGCAGGCCAAGATCGGCCGACCGATTGCCGGCAAGACGGGGACAGTCGCAGGTCCACCACGACGCCTGGTTCGTGGGCTACACGCCGGAGTTGGCGGCGGCTGTCTGGGTTGGATTCCCCGAGGGACAGGTCACGATGGAGCCCCCGACGACGCCCTACACGATCACTGGGGGGATCGTGGCCAGCGCAGATCTGGTCCCGCTTCGCCTCAGGAGCTCTGTCGGGCACTCCCTATGGGTTATTCGGCGAGGCCGACACGTCCGGCCAGGTGGCTGTTGAAGTCGACACGTCGACCGGGTTTTTGGCCGGTCCCTTCTGCCCCCGCGAGCACGTCCACCGTATCCAGGTTCCGAACAGCGACGCCCCCAACGTCATCTGCCCGATCCACAACCCTTCTGGCATCGTGGCCGTCGGATCGGGCGAGTTGCCCGACGTGATCGGCAAAGATCTGGGCACGGCGGTGACTGCTTTGAATGCGGCCGGTTTCGAGGTAAAGGTCGAATACCAGGACGGTGGAGCCCTCTCCCCCGGCACCGTCTTCGGCCAAAACCCGTCGGCCGGCTTCCCGGCCCAAGCGGGGAGCACCGTACGGCTGGCCGTGGCCGGACCGGAGCCCGGCTCAGTGATTCCCTCCGTCGTTGGGTTCCCGCTCGAACACGCCCTGTCCGAGCTCGGTCAAATCGGGGTAGGAGTCGAGGTGATCGAAGCTGCCGAGTCGAATCCCGACGACGCTACCAGACGGTCAGGAGTGGTCTGGAAACAGGACCCGGCCCCGGGTGCCCCAGCTACCGGCACGGTCCAATTGTGGGCGAATCCGTGAGCGGCGCCTGAGGCACCGACACGTAGCGTGACGAGCCAATACCTGGGATGCCCGACATGTTGAAGCTCGTATGTTTGTCAAGGAGAGTACGGATCGTCGCCAGGGTGGTATGCCGAACCTGATCCTCATCGCCGTGCCGGGGTTTGAGTGCCGATGCCTTGTTGGTTAGCGAAATAGCGGTCAGCCCGGTGAACTTGGCTCGGATCTCCCGTGTGGCCGTGACCACGACATGACGCAGCTGGTTCAGTGTTTCGATACGAGTATCGACCGCTGAGCGGCGGGCGATCATCAACACCCGGATCGCTTCAACGTTCCCGTCCCAGGTCTTCGGCAAGCCTGACGCCTGACCTGACAGCGGCGCTCGAGCCGCCGCCACCGTGTCGACCGGGTCTGACTTGCCCTTGCGATGCCGGGTTTGGCGGTTGGGGCGGTCAACCTCGACGACATCGATGCCGGCCCGAGCCAGATAGCGGGCCACACCCACCCCATAGGAGCCGGTGCCCTCCACCCCGACCAGGGTCAGCTCACCGTGCGAGGCGAGCCACGACACCAACCGTCGATACCCATTCTGGGTGGTGGGGAACGACTCGACGCCCAACACCCCACCAACATGATTGACCACAGCTGCCACGTGCACCTCGGCGTGGGTGTCAACCCCACCAATCACGGCATCCGGGTTTGCTCCTACGATGGTCATATGCCATCCCTCCTCACCAGACGGACAGGGGTGGCACGCACTTGCCGGGAGGGTGGACTCAGAGACCACCGGGCCTGGCGTTAACAGGACCGGTGACGGTCTCCCGCCCGACCGGTAAGTGCCGTCCCCAGGGCCGACCGGCGAGTCATTCAAAAGACAACCCTGCGGTGTCAGCCGGTTCGTGAACCAAGCCGAACCCCGGGAACCTGACTAACCGTAGAACCCGACAGAGGATGACCGCCATCGCCTACGATCAGCGCACCCCAACATCCTCCCTGCCGGATATCTCTCGCCGCAGAGTGGGTCGGTGAGGCTTGTGTCGGCGTGATTGTGCGCTAGCCGTGGCGTCGCTTTTTGGTAAACGGAGAGATAGCGCTGATTGCCAGATCCTGTTTCCTGACATGGGTATCATGGCCAAAGTCTTCGGAGGGCGCGGGGAAACGGCTGAACCGTATCTGTTCAAGGAACTCTCGCAGCAGTTTCTGGGTGCTGTCGCCAAAGCCTTGGCGGATAGCGGTTTCAAAAGGCGAGGGCGGTCCTATGCCTTCGTCAGACCGTGTGCATCCGGATGGCAGGGGCTGCACTTCCCGCTGTCGAAATACGACGACCGGTTCGTCGTTATGCCGGCCGCCAATGTACGTTTCGACGCGCTGGAGACGTTCGTCAACCGCTATGCCGTGAACCGGGACGAAGAGGGGCTGAACCGCAAATCGTCGATCGGCATGACATTGGGTGAACTGGCGGGGCAGGCAGAGCCTTCGCGCTGGAGTATCAGGAGCGGCCGTGATGTGGACAAGGCGCTTCCGGAAATCGACAGATTGATCCGCGATGTTGGATTGCCCTATTTCGAAAGATTCCGGTCGCTCGAAGCTCTCTACGAAATTGTCTGCAACCAGGGTGAACAGGGCCACATCTTTGGCAATGCTGAGCGCGCGATCAACTGCGTCGCGTCGGCGCACCTGACATCGCAGCCAGACCGCATCCCCGATATCGTTCAGCATTGGCGGACCGTCTTCGCGGACACCAACGACGCATCGGCTACTTTTTTCGAAGGTTTCTACCGCAGTTACTCCCAGAATCATGCCTAGCCGGCAAACTGCCCGATCACCGGTGCTCCAACCGTCCCAGACCGCCAAATCCCGGACACGAACGAGCAATTCGGGGAGTGACCTGGATGGGAACTTCGAGGTGCGGTTCAGAATTGCCGGAACTCGCCGGACTCAATCACCTGTTCCAGAACGCGACGACGGGCGCCGTTTCAGAATATGGGCTCATCGAGGAGACGATGGCGCCGTGGTTCCCAAGACGATCGCCGACTGGATACTGGAGCGCTTCTGATTCCGAGATATCTCTGTTGGGTAATCCCGCCTCGGCAGGACCATCCAAGAGGCGTCTCCTCGCGGGCCTCTCACCTCGCTGCAAGCGACGGACTGCCGGTTCGATGTCGCTCGGTATCACCAGATCGGGCGCCACATCGCACTTCTCGCCGAGTGTCCGGGATCGGCATCCCTGAGCGAGCGGCTGCTTCTTTGAGTGACGGCCACCCGGCGTAGCACTGCACAACCCCGGGATCAATCGACTGCTCCGCAGACGCTTGCTCGAAGGAAGAATACGTGCGTCGGAACCGCTGCTACCGAACCAAAACAAACCGCCAGGGCCGCTCTTTGGCCTTGGAAATGCCAACCCGGGGGGTAGCGACGATGCTGGGGACATCGACATTCGGGGAAGCAGCCGGACCGGCCCGGTCGAGCAGGCTCGAGTACCGTCGTGCGAGCCGTCGATACCCAACGCCTGGGCGAGTTTGCCCGGTCCATCGGTCAATTGGTCGATCCGGCCCCGCCGTTGCTGCATCACCGCCTTGCCTTCCAACGGTTCCCCGCCCGTGAGGAGGACCGCCCGGCCGGTTCCTTCCGGCCCGGCTCGCCACGTTGGCGCACCAGTGCACCCCATAGGATCGATATACGTACAGCGTTCCGGGAGGGCCGAACATCGACGCCGTTCCGTTCAGTCAAGCCCTGTACGCATGACTGGCCGCATCATCGGAGCCACCATAGGCTTCGACTTCGGTCAGGAGCACCTCGGTTACCCGGCCCCCGAACTCGGTGCGGAGTCGCATGCCCAGAAGCGATCGGGCGGCCTTCTCGACGTGCCCTTCGAGCTGCGTGGCAGATGCTCACTCGAAAAGGTAGACCAGGAGGCCCTTGAAGCTGTGCATGCGGTTCTCGGCCTGGTCGTAGACCCGCGAACGCGGGTGGTCCATCACTTCGTCGGTGACTTCGTCACCCCGATGGGCCGGCAGACAGTGCAGGAAGATGGCTTCCGGATCGGCCATCGCAAACAGCGGCCCGTTGACCTGGAACGGGTAGAACCGCCGCGCCCGGGCCTCAGCTTCCTCTTCCTGACCCATCGATGCCCAGACGTCCGTATACACGACATGAGCTCCCTGGACGGCCTCCACCGGGTTGTCGGTGACCATGACGTCGCCGTGGGCGCGAGCCGCTTCCAGGTATTGCTCGTTGCGGCTCGTAGCCCTGGGGGGTCGCGACTCTCACAGTCATTCCGCTCATGGCTGGCGCCGACCATCAACGAGTGACAAACGTTGTTGCCGTCACCCAGGTAGGCCAGCGTCGTACCCGGCAGCGGCCGGGTTTCGGCGATTGTCTGCAGGTCGGCGAGGGCTTGACAGGGATGCTCTTCGTCAGAGAGCAGGTTGATGACCGGGGCGTCGGCGTTGGCGGCCACGGCTACCAGATCCGAGTGGTCAAAAACGCGCATGGCCAGAACGTCCAGGTACCGATCTAGGACCCGGGCGACATCGTTGACGGCTTCCCGCTTCCCCAATCCAACTTCCTGTTGACCCAGCACGACCGGATAAGCCCCCAGATCAACAGTGGCGGTTTCGGTGGAAACCCGGGTGCGGGTCGACGGCTTCATGAAGAAGAGGCCCGACGTGTTTCCCTGCCAAACGGCCGGCTACTTCCTGTGGCGCGGGCTTTCACAGCGGCAGCCCGGGAGAGAATCTCGGCACAGCTGTTCGGGATTGAGATCGGCGATTCGCAACAGGTCCATTCTCAAGCTCCTCCACGTAGGCGAGCGTCGAGGAGATCCTCGACGCGGCTTGATGATGCGGTCACGCTTGCGGAGCGACTTCCTCGTTGGTCAGTGTGTGATCGGGTGCCCGGAACCACAGTTGGACGGCGACACTCTTGCGGCCCTGGCTCCATTTGTGAACCCGAGAACTCGTCAAAAACCTGAGCGGACTCCAACCAATCGCCGGCGCTGTCGGATATGGCCTTCTACCAACGCCAGCGCCGGGACGGCCCGCCTTGTCGAGATCGAACGCCAGGTCAAACACCACGGGCGGATAGGTGCTCGGTTCCCGGAAGGCCCACCAACGCCGGGGCGCAACCAGAGGCTCGAGCGCGATCTCCCCCGCCGCCACCCTGCCCTCGAGTCCAAAGGACGCGCACGACCGAAGGGTGCAGTTCCCCGAGCGCTCCGACGATCGCTCCGTCAACGAAAACCTCGGCGGCCCGGCCGGGATGGTATCCATCCGGGGAGCCTTGTCGCAGCGATCGGCGTTGGGCAATCCCAGGGACTCGACCAAAGCCCGCCAGGTAGCGGTAGCGGTGTACACATCGGCGACCCGATGGGCGATCTAGACAACCTGGCGGGGACCGAACTCACCGATTGCCACGAACGCCAGTCGGTCGGGTTGATGGGGGATCCGGGCATCGAGCGGAGACGGCTCGGCCAGGAACACTTTCCCGATTTCGAAGAGGGCGACCCGATCGGCTCCGTAGGAGGTATTGAAGCGGGCCGATTTGAGTAATCCGGGAAGCAAGGTCGTGCGCAGCAACGGTTCCAGATCGCGGAGCGGGTTCTTGACGGCGATAGCCTTGCCGGCGCAGATCGTCTGCACCCAAACCGAGGTGATCGAGATCTTCGCTCCGACAAACGACCAGGATTGCGCCTCCGAGTACCCCAACCCGGTCATGAGGCCCCGCAACCGCCGCTCGGCCAGCTGAGCCTCGGTCAAACCCCCGCCCGGGCCGAGCGGCAGCGTCTCGGGGATCTTGTCGTACCCGTGGATACGGGCCACCTCTTCAACCAGATCGGCCGGTCGCCGTACGTCGGGCCGGAAGGTGGGGACCGTCACGGCCAAGGGGTCCTGTCCGGCGCTCTCGAAACCGATCCAGGCCAGCAATTCGACAACCGTATCGCGGTCGAGGCCGATACCCAGCAACCGGGGTATCTCTCCCAGCGGCAAATCGACGGACCAGGGTTCAATGGGTCGGGATAATTGTCCTGGCACCCGGACACCGCTTGTCCCCCGGCCAACTCAACCATCATGGCCGCAGCCCGCGCGGCTGCCCGGCCCGACAAGTTGGGATCTACACCCCGCTCGAATCGAGAGGATGCCTCGGTGCGCAAGCTCGTGACGTTTGGCGGTGAACATCACGCTGGGCGCATCGAAATGGGCAGCTTCGATCAGCACCCGCGTGGTGCCGTCGACGACCTCGCTGGTTTCCCCACCCATGACTCCGGCAAAGGCCACCACGCCGGCCCGGCGTCGGCAATTACCAGGTCCCACTCGGACAAGTCCCGGTCGACACCGTCCAGAGTTCTCAGGCTCTCGCCCGGCAGTAGCCCGCCGGACGATGATCTCTTCGCCGGACGACCTCGATCCAGATCAAAGCCGTGCAGGGGTTGGCCGGTTTCCAGCAGCACGTAGTTGGTGATGTCGACGATGTTGTTGATCGGACGCACCCCGGCCGACCGGAGGCGCAGTCGCATCCACAACGGACTCGGCGCCACGCGTGACGTCCCGGACCTCCCGGTCCGACGTATCGGGGACAACCGTGCGGGTCCTCGAGGTGACCTTCACCGAGACTGTGGCCCTGCTTCATCCAGCCGAAGCTTCAGGGACCCGCACCGGAATCCGGTAGTACGCCCCAAGGTCGCGAGCGATACCGAGCAGCGACATGGCGTCGGGTCGGTTGGGAGTGATCGACAGATCAAAGACCACGTCCGGCAAGGGCACTAGATCGGCGAACTCGGTGCCAATTTCGACTGTCCGGGTCGAGCACCATGATCCCGTCATGGTCGTCGCCGAGACCGAGTTCGGCGGCCGAGCAGATCATCCCGTGGGACTCGATTCCGCGCAGTGCCCGCACGCCCACTTCCAAGCCCCCCGGCCAGCACCGCCCCGGGCACCGAAACCGGCACGACGGCACCGGCCTCGAAGTTCCATGCCCCACAAACGATGTCTTGTGGGGCACCACCGGTGGTCACCCGACACAGCCTGAGTTTGTCGGCGTTGGGATGGGGGGCGACCTCTTCGACCCGGCCGACGATCACCCCGGAGAACTGCGAGGTCGAGCACCTCGTACCCCTCAACCTCGTGACCGAGGCTGCTGAAGACCTCGGCCAACTCCTCGGGGTCGTCCGTCGGCAGATCGACGAACTCGCTCAGCCAGCGCATCGAGACCTTCATCGGAACTGCCCCAGTACCCGGAGGTCGGGATCGAAGAAGTGCTTGATCTGGGATGCCGTAGCGGATCATCGCCAGGCGATCGATCCCCATGCCGAAGGCGAACCCGGAGTACTGCGTCGAGTCGTATCCGGCCGCTGCGAGGACGTTGGGGTCGACGACCCCGCACCCCAGCAGTTCGATCCAGCCGGTCCGGCGCAGGTGCGGCACCCCGACCCGTCACAGGTGAAGCACGAGAAGTGCATCTCGGCGGAAGGCTCGGTGAACGGGAAGAAGTGCGGCTGGAAGCGGACCTGGCGTCCCGATCCGAAGAACTCGTTGGCGAAGTACGCCAGGGTGCCCTTGAGGTCGGCGAAGGTGATGTCGTCGTCCACCGCCAGGCCCTCCATCTGGTGGAAGACCGGCGTGTGGGTGGCATCCATCGTGTCGCGGCCGATAGGTGCGCCCGGGCGACACGATGTAGACCGGCGGGTCGTGCTGTTCCATGTACCGGGCCTGCACCGGACTGGTCTGGGTCCGCAGCAGCACGCCCTCGGGGTCGTCGCCGTAATCCACGTACAGCGTGTCGGACTCGAAGCGGGACGGGTGCGTCGTGGGGGTGTTGAGGGCATCGAAGTTGTAGTGAGGCGGTCTCGACTTCGGGCCCGTCGGCCACCGAGTACCCGAGCGCCAGGAAGATGTCGACGATCTCGTCCCAGACCTGGCGTCACCAGATGATGGGTGCCCCGGGCGGGCGCCCGGCCCGGCAGGGTGATGTCGAGGTGCTCTCCGCAAGACGCGTCCTCGTCGGCCGCTCGGCCAGTTCGGCCCGCCTGGCCTCGAGCTGCGTCGATCGCCGTCTTGACCTCGTTGATGGCCCGCCCGAGGTCCTTGCGTCCTCCGGGGGACAGTCCTGAGACCGCGGCGGGCCTCCATGATCGGCAGACCCCTGGCCGACGACTTCCGACTTCGAGCGCAGCGACGTCCTCGAGGTCGTCGACGGAGCCCAGACGATCGAGCGCCGTGCGGCTGGATGTCGCGGAGTTGGTCGAATTGTTCCATGAGCCGGGAGGTTAGTCCGGCGTCGGAAGCGCGGCTTCTGGTGGCTCCGGCTGCCAGTTCGATAGGCGAGGATCGCCCCGGCCATGGCCGCGTTCAGGCTCTCGGTGCCCCCCGGCATGGGGATGGTGATCCGGAGATCGGCCGCCGCGACGACTTCGGCCGGCAAGCCGTGAGCCTCCCCGCCGATCAGCAGGGCACGTCGGCGAGGTCCCGGCCAGACGCTCGGGCGGATCGCCCCCCCGGCCACCGACGGTGGCCACCAGGACCCTCAGCGCCCTGCAGTGCGCGCCAGATCGGCGGCGCCGCCGACGGCGGTCATCCGAGTGGCCCCCGGCCGCCGACCCGCAGCACCTTGGGCGACCAGAGGTCGGCCGTTCCGGGCCCGCCAGCGAACCCCATCCCGAAGGCGGCCGCCGTCCGGATCAGCGTTCCGGTGTTGCCCGGGATCGCTCACCCCCCATGCGACCACCAGCGATGCGCCGATCGTCCGGGAGCGCATCGTCGGGGATCGCCACGACGGCCACCGGGCTCTGGGGCTCGCTGGTGCCGGCGAGTCTTCCTGAGCACGCCCCGGTCACCGGCACCCACTCGGCACCCAGCCGTCGCCGCCGCCTCGAGCCGCGCTCGTCGTTCTCGAGACCGAAGACGGTCCGGATCGGCGCACCGGCGCGACGGCCTCGGCCAGGAGATGGGGGCCTTCGAGCAGCGTGCGAGCCGGTCTCAGCGCTCGCCGTCGCTTGCGATGGAGCCGGATCGCCCGCAGCGACCCTCGGGTTGCGCGGCGAAGCGACACTCGGCTCGATCAGCCGTCGAGGCCCCCCGATGCGCCTTCGACCAACTCGCCGAACGCATCCGGGTCGTTGACGGCCATGTCGGCCAGCATCTTGCGGTCCACCTCGATCTCGGCGGCCTTGAGACCGGCCATCAGCCGCGAGTAGGTGGTGCCGTTCTGGCGGGCGGCCGCATTGATGCGGGTGATCCACAGCTTGCGGAACTCGCCCTTGCGGGCCCGCCGGTCGCGGTAGGCATCCTGCATCGCATGCATGACCTGCTCGTTGGCGGCGCGATACCGGCGGCTCCTGGCGCCCTTGTAGCCGCTGGCGCGTCCAGAACCTTCCGGCGCTTCTTCTTCGCGTGTACTCGCGCGCTTGACTCTGGCCATGAGACTTCCTCCTGTGCGGTTCGCCTCAGCGACCGATCATTCGCTTGACGTTTTTCTCATCGCCCTTGGTAAGCGGGGCATCCCCTTTGAGCGTCCGGAAACGCTTGCGGCTCTTGGCCAGTTTCAGGTGGCCACGACCGGCTTGGGCGCGCCTGACTTTGCCAGAGCCGGTCACTTTGAACCGCTTGGCGGCGCCCTTATGGGTCTTCATTTTTGGCATGAGCCGCTCCTTCTACTTTTCTTCGTTCTTCTCCGCATCGGCTTCAGACTCAGCTTCCGCGGCGGGGCTTTCGGGTTCTTCAATCTTTTTCGATTCCACCGGTGACTCGTCTGCAGTCTGAGCAGGCTCCGTCACCTCGGTTTCGGGTTCTGCTTCTTCGGCGGCCGGGACCGGTTCGGTAACAGGATCCGACTCCCTAGCTGCCTCTTCGACAACGACCGGCCTTTCCGTTTCCTCCTTGGGTGCTCGAGGCGGCTTCTCCCGCCGCACCGGACCCAGAACCATGGTCATGTTGCGGCCTTCTTGGGACGGCGACTGCTCTATGACGCCCACCTCAGCCACTTCTTCTGCCAACCGGTCCAATATGCGCAATCCCAGCTCGGGGCGCTGGGCTTCCCGGCCCCGGAACCAGATGGTCACCTTGACCTTGTCGCCCTCTTCGAGGAACTCGATGGTTCGGCGTTGCTTGATGAGGTAGTCGTGCTCGCCGATTTTCGGCTTGAACTTCACCTCTTTGATGACTGTTCGGGTCTGCTTCTTGCGTGCTTCCCGGGCTTTGACGGACATCTCGTACTTGTACTTGCCGTAGTCCATCAAACGGCACACAGGCGGGTTGGCGTCCGGGGCTACCTCTACGAGGTCCAGACCCAGCTGATCCGCCAGCCAGAGAGCTTCCCGTATTTTCTTGATCCCGACCTGACTGCCATCCGGCGCTACTACTCGGACTTCAGGCGCCCGGATGTAGCCATTCACGCGTAACTCGGCGATAGCCTCCTCCTCATACAGAGACGTCAAAAACGCAGCAAGCCAAGGCGTGCTGCGTGACGGTGACCTCGGCGCACCTACTCGGTGGTCGGGTGGGAGCAGCGGGCCTCCTCTTGTGCTCAGTTGTGCGAAGCGCAGTATACGGGGGGTGGGAGCGCTGTCAACGCGGCGTCAGCGCTCGGAGGACATTCGCGGTGGTGATGGCAGCCTGGGCGGCCTCGTAACCTTTGTTGGCGTGGCCGGGCAGGCTTCGATCCGCGAGCGTGCTGAACTCCCGCACGGTCAGCACGGCATTGGCCACCGGGACCCCGGTATCCAGTGCCACCCGGCTGATGCCGCTCGAGGTTTCGCTCGACGACATACCTGTAGTGATCCGTCTCACCCTCGATCACCGCGCCGATGGCCACCACCGCGTGTTGACCGTCCTCGGCCAGGCGTTGGGCGACCAGGGGGATCTCGAGCGCTCCGGGAACCCGCACGACAGTCGTTTCCGTCAACTCCTGCCTCGTCGAGGGCGCTCAACGCGCCGGCCAGCAATCCGTCGGTGATCACCCGATTGAAGACGGCCACTACGAGTCCGATTCTGAGTCCGCTCGCCATCCAGGGAGCCGAAGATCTCACGTGTCTCCATCGGATCTCCAAGATCGAGGGTGTGACCCAGTTTGCGGGCCTTGGTTTCGAGGTAGCTGCCGGTTCTCGTCGTTGGGGGTCACCAGCAAGCGGTACGGTGTCGACTATGGCCAGCCCGTACCCTTCGATGCCGGCCCGCTTGGTGGGGTTGTTGGTCATCAGCCGCATAGTCGTGACGCCGAGATCCGCGAGAATCTGAGCGCCGACCCCGTAGTCCCGAGCATCGACGGGCAAGCCGAGGTCTTCATTGGCCTGCACCGTGTCCCGGCCAAGATCCTGCAATGCATAGGCGGCCAGTTTGTGCCCGAGTCCGATCCCCCGACCCTCATGGCCGCGCAGATAGAGAACTACCCCTGCGCCTGCCTCGCCAACTTTGCGAATCGCCTCCTCGAGTTGAACCCCGCAATCGCAACGCAGGCTCGCGAAGACGTCACCGGTCAAGCATTCGGAGTGGACTCGGACCAGCACCCCCTCGTCGCCGGAGACGTCGCCCATCACCATTGCGATGTGTTCTCGACCGTCGATGAGCGACTCGTAGCCAATGGCCCGGAAACTCCCATGCGCAGTAGGTACCCGGGCTTCGCTGACCCGCCTGACCAGGTTCTCCTGCTGGTGCCGGTAGGCGATCAGGTCGGCAATAGAGATCATCAGGAGGTCGTGCTCTTTGGCGAACCGCTTCGAGGTCGGACAATCGGGCGATCTCCCCGTCGTCGGTGACGATCTCCGCCAGCACGCCGGCGGGATAGAGCCGCACCGAGCACCGCCAGGTCGACGGCAGCTTCGGTATGACCGGCGCGCCGCAGCACTCCGCCCGGTTGATAGCGAAGCGGGAATACGTGGCCCGGTCTGGTGAAATGCTCCGGCGCCGAGGAGCTGTCGATCAGGGCACGCGATGGTCGCCGCCCGATCCGCCGCAGAGATTCCTGTGGTGGTTCCGGGACCATAGTCGATGGAAACGGTGAACGCTGTACGCCGAGCATCGGTGTTGTTGGCCACCATCAACGGGATCTGCAGCTCATCGAGCCGTTCACCGAGCGCCGGCAAGCAGATCAGACCGCTCGTGTGACGAACCATGAACCCCACCCGGGCCGGGGTGGCATGTTCGGCGGCGATGATCAGGTCGCCTTCGTTCTCCCGGTCGGCATCGTCGACCACCACGAGGAATTCGCCGCTCGCGAACGCGGCGATCGCTTCTTCGATCGGGGCAAACATCAGCGCCGTTCCCCCAAGCAATCGTTCAACATATTTGGCGATCACGTCCGCCTCGAGATTGACGAGATCCCCCGGCCGCCGTTCGCCGAGCACAGTCACCGCCAGCGTGTGGGGTATCAGGGCGACTTCAAACCCGTCCGCGCTCAATCCGGCCACGGTCAGGCTCACGCCGTCCACGGTGATTGAGCCTTTCTCGACGATGTAGCGGCCGAAGGTCGGCCGGGTCCCTGATCGTCATCCGGACGCTTTCGCCTTCGTTGGCGAACCGTTCGACCCGTCCAACGCCATCAACGTGTCCTTGCACGATATGGCCGTCAAATCGGCCGGAGGCGGGCATCGGGCGCTCGAGATCCACGTCCGATCCGGGCTGGAGTTCCCCGAGATTGGTGCGATCGAGAGTTTCCTTGACAACATCGGCGGCAAAACCCGGTGCCGGTCGTCTCGACCACCGTCAAACAGACGCCATTGACCGCAATCGAATCTCCGATTCGGCAGACCGGCGGCCACCATCGGACCGTCGATGACGATCCTGACGGCTTGGTCGCCGGGGTCCACGGCACCGACCCGTCCCCTTTTCCTCAACTATGCCGGTGAACATCAATCAGCTCCTTCGAACTCGATCCTGATATCGGGACCGATCCGTTCAATTCCGGTGAATCTGATCGGCTTGCAGATCGCCGATGGTGGCAAAGACACCTTCGAAAACGCCCCGGCCGACGCCGCCGGCCAGGACCGCCCCCACGTAGATCACGCCGCGGTCGATCGAGACCCTCGACCCGCAGACTGGTGGCCAGAGCTGGTGCCGCCCTCGACCAGGAGATCGACGACCCCCCGGCTCCCGAGAATCTCGATTCGCTTCGGCGAGGTCCACCCGCTCCCCGGTCGGATCGGGTACCACGACGACCTCGGCAGGCAGGTCCAGCGGCTCCGGAGAAAAGACCAGGGCCGGCTGCTCAAGACTCGATAGGAGTCCGGAAGCGTCGCGGCGGCCGGCGATGACCACGGGAAGCGGTTGCGGCCCGCGATGACCTTCGAGTCGCACCGTCAGAGCAGGGTCGTCGGCCAGCACCGTTCCGGCCCCCACCATCACCGCGTCGCTATCCGCTCGCAGTCGATGGCCGTCCCGGCGGGCTTCCGCCGATGTGATCCACTGAGAAGTCCCGTCGGCGGCGGCCGTCTTGTCCGTCCAGAGTCATCGCCACCTTCAGCGTTACGCGGGGCCGGCCGGTGGCCCGGTGGTGGAAATATCCCGGATCGAGTGCCGAGCGGCATCCGGCACCGACGCCGATGGCGACCTCGATACCCGCCCGACGAAGCGCCTCAAACCCTCGGCCGGCTACGCTGCGGGTCCGGGTCTTCCACCGCCGCAACCACTTCGGCCACCCCGGCGGCCATGATCGCATCGGTGCACGGCGGTGTTCGTCCGTGATGGGCACAAGGTTCCAATGTCACGAAGAGCGTCGCTCCCCGGCGCCGCCTTCCTGCCTCGGCGAGCGCCAGAACCTCGGCGTGCGGATGCCCGGGACCGGCGTGACCGCCCGTGCCGACGATCCGGCCATCGCCGGTGCACCACCACTGCCCCGACCCGCGGGTTGGGGTGGGGGAGGTGACGACCGGCAGCCGCAATGGCCGACGGCCATCGATTTCCTGCACGCGCTCCATCTCGTCCTCTCTGATGGGAGGGCACGCGGCGCGGCAAGCAGCCACCCGCCTTCTCCCATCCGGACTCTTACCGTCGGCTCCGGGATATCACCGGATCCACCCCTGACGGGGGTCGCGGGCTTTCACCGCCGGTCGGGAATTTCACCCTGCCCTGAAGGTGGGCTGTGCAGGCGATTCTACCCTACTCAGACGTCGCAGATGGCGGGTCGCCAACCGCCCCCTCCCAACGAGCTGCGCTCGTCATGGGGGAGGTTCAGGTGTGCGGCGGTCGATCTCGTAGCTGGAACCGGCTCGCTGTTTGGCGAACTCTTTCATCTCGACGGCGATGGCCGACGCCTCCCATTGGGTGGTGATGTGCCGGCTCAGGTTGGTGGCCACTCCCAGGGAGAAGGAAACGATGGGGAAGGCGTGCTGTTCTCCCCGGCGGTCGCTCACCTCGATATAGCCGCGCAGCGCGTCGGCGGTGTCATACAGATCGAGGATGCCGTCGTCGAAGATCCGGATGACTGCCTTGCAGTACTCCTCCACTAGGTCGGTGTTGACGGTGGCGACGAAGTCGTCGCCGCCGACATGGCCGACAAACGTGCGTTGGGTCTCCGATCTCGGCGGCTGCCTCGAGCATGGCGTGCGCGGTGAACTTGATCACCAGGTCGCCGCGCATGAATCCGTAGTGATCGTTGAATGCTTTGAAATTGTCGAGATCGGCGTGAACCACGGCAAAGTGACCGCCCTCGGCAATCCCGGTCTTCCAGCTCCGAAGAGATCCGGAAGTTGCCGGGCAGACCGGTTAACGGCGAAACGTCACGCATCGCCTGGGTGCGCCGCAGAACGGCCTTGACCCGGGCCATGAGTTCATCTACGTCGAACGGCTTGGTGACATAATCGTCCGCCCCCAGCTCCAATCCCCGGACCCGGTCTTCGGGAAGGGTCTTGGCGGTGAGCAAAATGACCGAGGTGTTCGTAGCGGCCGGATGCATGCGCAATCGCCGCAACGCAGTGAGACCGTCCATCTCGGGCATCATCACGTCGAGCAGCACCAGATCGGGCGGGGAGGCCATCACCTTGGCCATGGCCTCTTTCCCGTCGTGGGCAACGTCGACCTCAAAACCTTCGAGTTCCAGGTTCACCCTGACGAACTGAAGGATGTCCGGGTCGTCGTCTGCAACCAGGATTCGTTCTGGCATTTCACTCCACGGATTCGATTGCGTTCCTCAAGCGGTGCACAGCGCCGACCGGATCGGGATCTCGAAAGATCGCCGTTCCGGCCACGAAGACGTCTGCGCCGGCCTCCCTGGCCAACGGAGCGGTCTCGGCTGTGATTCCGCCGTCGACTTGTATATCGACCGGAAGTCCGTGCGAGTCAACAAACTTTCTGGCGGTCTCCAGTTTTGGCAGAACCTCCGAATGAAGGCCTGGCCGCCGAAACCGGCGTGAACCGACATGATGAGGAGCACATCGGCCAACTCCACGAAGGGCTCCACCCCCGCGAAAGGAGTGGGCGGGTTGAGTACCAGTCCGAAATCGAGGCCAATTTCTCTTGCCCGGGCCGCCACCCTGGTCGGGATTGGGGACTACTTCGATGTGCATCGTGACCAGATCGGCACCTGCCTCCTTCAGTTCCTCGAGGTAGGCGTCGGGATTGGTAGTCATCAGATGACAGTCGAAGTAGACAGAAGTGGCGGCGCGCAGGGAGGCGATCACCGGCATCCCAAAACTGATGTTGGGAACGAAATGGCCGTCCATCACATCAAGATGCAACATCTCGACTTCGTTCTCGATCCTCTGTACATCTTCAGCCAGGTGAGCAAAATCTGCCGCGAGTAGAGATGGTGCGATCCGTGCGGGTTTCATCGGGCGAGTGTAAACCGGTTATCCCTTGATACTCGTGATGAACATGCCATCGGTTCCGGTGAGATGGGGGCCGAGCAACCAACCATCGTTCCACGCCCGGCCGGGCAATGTCACCACCGGTTCGGTCGTCAGACCCTCGACAACCCCGACGGTCTCCTGAGGGGTCACGGTACAAACGGAATATACAACCCGCCCGCCCGGCTTCACCACTCGCAAAGCTTCCACCAGCATCCGCTCTTGCAGGGAAGCCAAGGCAAGGACATCGGCTTCTTCGATCCGGTAGCGAACCTCCGGGCGCCGTCGCAACGTCCCCAGACCGGTGCAAGGCGCATCGACCAACACTCGATCAAACGAATCCGACCGAAAGGGGGCTTGGCGACCATCCGCTACGCACCAGCGGACCGGTGTGTCCTGTGACCGGCGGGCAGCCGAGCGGACCCTCCGGGGATGACCATCTGCGGCCACTACCAGGCCGCGGCCATGCATCTGATCAAGAATCTGGAGGGTCTTTCCGCCCGGAGCCGCGGCCAGATCCAGAACCCGCTCACCCGGCTGCGCATCCAACGCCAGGCCCACCGCCACAGAAGCTCCATCCTGGATCATCATGTTCTCCGGGAGGGGGGTGTCGGGAGGTAGTTCGTAGACTCCGTTGATTCCGGCCACCTGAGCGGCGTCGTCGGATGCTTGGCCGTAACGCAAGCGGGCAGTGCGAGCGGCCTCCGATTGCGACTTGTCGAAAAAGGCTTCGGCCTCAGGCCGACCCCAGGTCTCCACCATCAGCTGATACACCCACAGGGGCTGTCCCAACCGGAGGGCCGATCCGTCATCACCGGGGGGCAGATCCGGTTCTCCCTCCCGGATCACGGCACGGAGGACGGCGTTGCAGAAGCCGGTCGCACTCCGCTGGATGGACCGGGCGACTTCGACGGCGGAATCAACCGCGGCATGATCGGCGGTCGCGGCGAAGAGGAGTTCGTTGACACCGACGCGGAGCGTGTCGAGCACTCCATCGTCGATCGATGAGAGCCCCCGGGCACTGACCGAGCTGATCGTGCGGTCGATCCTGAGGAGGTTGCGGAGGGTGTCATAGGCAAGTCGTCTGGCCAAGACGCGCATCGCCGGCCGGAAGATGACGGGTTTCGTTCCGCACGACGAGATTGGAGTAGGCACCGGACCTGAGCACTCGGGACACGATTGTTCTCGCGGCCGCCCGCGGGGCAACACCCGGCTTCATGTCATCCGTCCGAGATCTCCCTGCCGGCCTCGCGCCCAGGCGGATCCACTCATGCGTTTCCCGCCGCCGGGTTGGATTTCGATTAGCTCTATCGGATCGTCTCCGGTTCCCATCAAGAGCCGGTGCCCATCGAAGTCCAGCAATCCGGCGGGCAGTGCGTCGACTTTGGCTGGTATCGCCTCCCACACCTTCAGAGTCCCTTCCGCGAACCGGGCACCGGGACGAGGCGAATAGGCCCGCACCACGCGGAGAATCTCTGCCGCCGGCCAGGCGGCCGACACAACTGCCTCGGCGGTGCTGATCCGCGCCGCGTAGGTGGCATGGGCGGAAACCTGAGGATGGGCGACCAAGCTCCCCTCCTCGTAGGGGATCAGGTTCCCGGAAAGCAATTCCGCTCCCAAGTGAGCGATTCGAGCAGTGAGCTCTCCGGCAGTTTCCTGGGGGCCGATCGCCGTGTTCGCCACCGCCAGCACGGGGCCCGTATCAAGTCCTTCGTCCACAACCATCAGAGTTGCCCCGGTGTGAGTGTCACCGGCGAGAATTGCTCTTTCGATGGGCGCAGCCCCCCGCCAACGCGGCAACACGGAAAAGTGCACGTTGACGAAACCCGTGCGGGCGACGGCGAGCGCCGCCGGGCGCAGAATCATTCCGAAAGCAACCACTACACCGACATCGAAAGGAGCCGCCTCGGTCAGCAACTCTTCAAGCTCCTCCCGTTTGAAAGGCTGGACCACCGGGATATCCAGCTCAGTGGCGGCTTCCTTGATCGGTGAGGGCCGGGCGCGCCCTGAACGCCCTCGGGGTTTGTCGGGTCGAGTCACCACAAGTTTTAGGTTCGTGATCGAGGCCACCGCCCGGAGTGAGGGAACACTGGCCGCCGGGGTCCCCAGGAACACTGAGGAAATCAATCGTCCGCTCCAAAACCAAGGGCTTCGTCGCGCAAATCGCGCAGCGCCTGTTTGCGAAGCTTTGACTCCAATCGCTCAATCAGGAGCTTCCCTTGGAGATGGTCGATCTCGTGCTGAAGAACCCGCCCGAGAAGCTCGTCGCCCGCGTACTCAACCTGACGGCCCTCGAGGTTCGACCCGCGAGCTCGGGCAAAACCCGACCGGGAAATCGGCCAGAACCGGCCGGGCACGGACAGGCAGCCCTCTTCGAACTCCCACTCACCGGAAGTCTCTACGAGTTCAGGGTTGATCAATACGTGCGGCCCATCCCCGGCGTCAAAAACCACGATCTGCCGGGAAACGCCGATTTGGGGCGCCGCCAAACCGACGCCGGGGGCTTCGTACATCGTCTCCAACATGTCCTCAACGAGACGCGTAATCGTCTCATCGATCACGTCGACCCGCTCGGCCCGGGAGCGAAGCACCGGGTCGCCGAACGTGCGAATTGGGAAAATGGCCACGGCTACCTCCGGAATTTCCGAGTTTAGTAGGGGGGTTCCAAAGGTCTCACAGATCCAACGGGTCTACATCAATCCGGACGGTCGCTCCCGAATCCCGCAGTCGCTGAACGGCCACCCGGAGCCGGTTCCGCACCTCCGTGAGCCGGTTGCCCTGGATCAGCCACCGCAGGCCACTGGCCGCTGATGCCGGGCCGAACACCGTAGCGTCGTCGCCAACCGCTTCCTCGATGTGATGGCCGCTGTCCGGTCCGGCGTTCCGGACCTCAACAACGATTAGCTCGCCCACGGGCGGGAATCCGAGTTCTGTCCTTTGCGCCAGTTGCGACTTGATGAAATCGAGAGGGTCACCCCTCCGCAGAGCAGTGATCACCGGGTGGCCCGGTTGCGAAGTCTGCACCATGAGCCGCTTGCCCCGGCCAAAGGGCACCAACCCGGCGACCCGGACCAGAACCCGAAGAGCTTCCTCGGCGGCCCGGTAGTTGGTCCCCAAGATCAAGCCGTCGGCGTCGACGACGATCGCCAGGTCCTTGGTCCCGGCTCGAACCAGATCCCGCTCGGTTCCCACTGTGACCGATCGCTGTTCATCGATGCCACCGACCGCCTCCGCTCCGACGACCCGACGGGTCTCCTCCGCTATCCGCCCGACGCCGGCTCCGAGGGGCTCGAATCGGGCTCCCCCGCAAGACAGACAGGGTCCCAGGGCAGCCCCGCACCGGGCGCAGGTGGCTCCCTGATCCGGTCGGGACCCACAACCGGGACACCGTCGAAGCTCTCGGCACCGCCCACACCGCGCCGCCGGTGCGTAGCCGTGACGATGGGAAAAGAGGAAGACACTCTCCTGCTTGGCGACGGCATTGCGCAGCGCCGACCGAACTCGATCTGTGAGTATCCCCGCGCCCGGTGGCTCCTCGCCGCGATCGACCACCTCGACGAGTTGCCAGCAACGAACCCGGCCGGGAGCACGCACGATCTCTGTCCCGGCGCCCAGGACCTCAGTGCTGGGGACCCTCCCGATGTACAGCAGGCCGAAACGTTCGATCCGTGTGCGTGTTTTGAGAATCTCGCGGGCATGCACCGTGGGTGTCTGGCGGTCTTTCATGCCTCGCCGACCCTCCTCGACAATCACCGCCAGACCGAGCTCGGCTACCGGCCAGAACGCCACCCGGTGCGTTCCGACCAGGATCGCGCCGGGCTCAGTGGCCGCGTGCTGCCAGACGCTGGTCAAGTCGCGGTCGGACAGGTCAGGGCTGGCGGTCACGACCCTCTCACCGAAAGTCTCGGTGAGGCTGCTTGCGATCGCATGAGCCTCCACGGCAGTCGCCGCCACCACCACCGATGACCGGTCGGCGGCAGCCACCGGGCCGATCGTCGCGGCCAGGTGATCGATCCAATCGGTGGGAGCCAGGAGGTAGGTAGCCGGGCTTCGACCTCCGCGGGCCGCAGCGGTGGCCAGGTCACGAAGAGGACCGTTGGGTGTGCCCGGAACCGGGGGCCGCGAACTTGGCTGGCCCCGTCTGGGGAGATTGGGCGGCGCCGATTTGGCGAGCATCCCGGCCAGCGGGGTGACATAGTGGAGAGCCGCCCACCGCAGAGTCTCGAGCAGCTTTTCGTCGAAGACGGGCAGGTCGCCCGACACCCCCCGAAGCGCCTTGAGCCCCTCATGGGTACCCGACTCGAGGTTGACCACAAAGCCCCGGACCTTGCGCCCGCCCAAAGGGATCCGCACCACTGAGCCCACGGATACCGATTGGCCCTCGGTCACGGCATAGCGGAAACCTCCATCAACCGCGAAAGTTGGCACGTCGGGCACCACTCGGGCCACCCGCGGGAGGTTCAGAAGCTCGCAGCGGCGTCGGCGAGTGTTGCCGCGACGTCCTCTGCCTCCCAGGAGAACTGCGGACGACCAAAATGACCGTACGCGGAGGTCTCCTTGTAGATCGGCCGCCGCAGCGCGTGACGATTGATGATGGCCAACGGCCGGAAATCGAAATACTCGGAAACCAGGGCCTCGAGCCGGTCTACCGGAACGGTTTCCGTTCCAAACGTCTCCAGGAATATCGAAAAGGGTTTTGCTCTCCCGATGGCGTACGAGAGCTGAAGCTCACACCGGGTGAGCAAACCGGCTGCCACCAGGTTGCGGGCAGCATGGCGGGCGGCGTAGGCCGCGGAGCGATCCACTTTGGTCGGGTCCTTGCCGGAGAAGCATCCCCCACCGTGGCGGGCTGCACCCCCGTAGGTGTCGACGATGACCTTGCGCCCTGTCAGTCCGGTATCGCCCACTGGTCCTCCAACCACAAACCGGCCCGAGGGATTGACTATGAACTCGAGTCCGCCCGGCGAGTGGCCCAGAACGGGCTCCAGGACGTGCCTTTGCAGATCAGACTTCAGTTCGGCGGTGTTGAAGTCTTCTGCATGCTGCGTGGAAATAAGCACCCGATGTAACCCAACCGGTTTGCTTCCCCGATATTGCACCGTGACCTGAGTCTTGCCGTCGGGACCCAGATACCCGAGGGTTCCGTCCTTCCGCACAGTGGCGAGCTGTTCGGCCAGACGATGAGCAAGCTGGATTGACAACGGCATCCGTTCGGGAGTCTCATCGACCGCATACCCGAACATGATCCCCTGGTCTCCGGCTCCGAGGGCGTCGAGGGGATCGGTCGAACCCGCCCGAACTTCCAATGACTCGAAGACACCCCCAGCGATGTCGGGGCTCTGCCTCTTCACGATCACGTCTATGTCACAGGTGTCTGCGGCAAACGGGGCGCTCGGATCGTCATAACCCGTCTCCCGGATAGCCTGTCGGGTGGCTCCTTCTAGGTCGACCGAGGCGGAGGTTGTTATCTCGCCGGCCACGATGACCGTGTTGTTGGTCAGCAATACCTCGCAAGCGACCCGACCGTGCGGATCGCCGGCCAGGACTGCGTCCAAGATGCCATCCGAAATCCGATCCGCGATCTTGTCGGGATGGCCTTCGGTGACCGATTCCGAGGTGAAATACCAGTCACGCATGCGAGCGATTATACGGACCAACCATCCATTCAACGGTCACCAAGGTGATCGGCCAGGTAGTCGCACAGCCGCTGTGCTACTTCCGTTTTGGTGAGCAACGGCCATTGGTCGACGGATCCGCGCGGGTCTATCAACGCCACCTGGTTGGTGTCGGAACCAAAACCAGACCCGGCCGCGGCCACATCGTTGGCGACGAGTACGTCGACCCCTTTCGAGCGTGCCTTTTCGATGGCTCCGGCCAGAGACCCAGTTTCTGCCGCGAACCCGACCAGGAAAGGGGGCGAATCCATGGCGGCCAGCCCGGCCAGTATGTCTGGAGTAGGTTCCAGATCGATCCGGGGTACACCAGCTGATCTGCGGATCTTGGTGGTCGCCGGTCCGATGGGCCGGAAATCGGCTACCGCGGCGGCCATCACGACGGCGTCTACTGTGGGCGCCAGCCTGCCGACCGCTCCGGCCATCTCCTCGGCGGTTTCGACCTCGACGAGAGCGACGCCGTGAGGGGCGGCGAGTCCGGCGCTCGACACGAGAGTCACGTCCGCTCCACAGGCGGCCGCCGCGTATGCAATCGCAAAGCCCATCTTGCCGGAAGAGCGGTTTCCTAGGTACCGGACGGGGTCGATCGGCTCTCTGGTCCCTCCGGCTGTCACCAGTACGCGGAATCCGGTCAACCGGCCCGTCATGATTCGTTCGAGTTCTGCGACGATCTCATCCGGTTCAACCATTCGCCCCGGACCGGTATCGCCACCGGCCAGGGCGCCGGCGCCCGGGCCCACAATGGCATGACCGTCCTCGCGCAACCTGGAAATGTTCCGCTGCGTGGCGGCGTTCTCCCACATCTCGGTATGCATGGCCGGGGCAAAAAGAACGGGTGCAGTGGTTGCCAGCAGGGTGGCGGATACCAAATCGTCGGCGAGACCGTGAGCGGATTTTGCCAGCGTGTTGGCGGTGGCAGGTGCCACAACCACCGCTTCGGCCCATTGAGCCAGTTCGGTGTGGGGACTGACCGACTCCGAGCCGAAGAGTTCGATCGACACATGCCGGCCGGTGACTGCCGCAAAGCTCTGGGTGCCGACGAACTCACGAGCTGAGGCGGTCATCATCACCCGGACGTCGGCTCCCTTTTCTGTCAACCGACGGACCAGATAGACGGCTTTGAAGGCAGCTACGCCCCCCGTTACTCCAACCAGGATCCGGCGCCTGTTGAGCACCGGTCTACTCTTCGTTGCGTTCGACCGCCACCTTGCCCTCAGCGATTTCTTCCAAGGCGATCGTAAGCGGCTTGTGACTCAGCGAGTGAACCTGGGGCGGAACGTAGTGGCCGATACCTTCGCCTAATTGATTGAAGTAGGCGTTGATCTGCCGGGCGCGTCTGGCAGCAACGACCACCAGGTCGAAACGGCCGCCTGTTTGCTCCAGGACGTCCTCAATGGGGGGGTGAATCATCATCAGCTTTCGTTGAAGGGGCCTCCAGTATACGCAGGATGCGTTCCACCGCAGCCTCTACAGAATCGTTGACCACAATATGGTCGAACCGTTCCTCGGCCACTTCCAGTTGCCATTGGGCTATGGCCAGCCGCCGATCGATGTCGGCGGCTGACGTATCGCCCCTGTTCCGCAACCGCCGTTCGAGTTCTGCGACCGTCGGCGGGGTCAAGAACAGCGTGATCGCCTCCGGGTAGGAACCTTTGACTTGCATGGCCCCCATCACCTCGATATCGAGTAGGACGTCGTCTCCTGCGGCAACCCGCTCCAGAACGGGCGTTCGTGGGGTTCCATAGAGGTGCGTGCTGTATTCGGCCCACTCGAGTAGCTCGCCCCTCTCCCGCATCCGCTCGAAGGCATCCGGATCGAGAAAGAAGTATTCGACTCCGTCGGTTTCGCCGGGTCGGGCGGCCCGGGTAGTTGCCGAGATCGAGAAGAAGAACGCGTGACGTTCCGCCAGGGCACTGACTACGGTCGATTTGCCGACGCCCGAAGGACCGGATACCACGATGAGCCGCCCGCGGGCGGCTCGATCAGGAGAACTCTTCGAGGAGTGCGGCACGTTGGCGCTGCCCAAGTCCGCGCAGTCGGCGGCTATCCGCGATGGCGTGGCTCTCCATCAGCCTTTTGGCCTTCACTTTGCCGTTCCCCGGCAGCGAGGCCAGGACGGCATAGACCTTCATACCGGCCACGACGGGGTCCCCGTCAGCTCGTTCGAGCAGCTCCGGGAAACTGATCGAACCGGTCTTCAACAAGTGTTTGAGCTCAGCTCGAACTCTTCTGGCTTCGGCTGCTTTGGCCAGGGCCGCAGCGCGTTGCTCTTGGGACAGTTCCGGCGGTGCCATACGCCTCCAATATCAGGTGTATCCGCACTCTACCAACCTGGTGGCCCGCTCAAACCAACCCGTCCAGAATCGCTTGGGCTGCGCTTCTCGGATCGGGATCACGCACAATCGGACGGCCGATGACCAGATAATCCGCTCCTCGTTCCACAGCTTCGAGGGGAGTTGCCGTGCGTCGTTGATCGTCGATGGCAGCTCCAGTCGGTCGAATGCCCGGCGTCGCTTTTAACAAGTCGGGAGTTACCTGAGCGATTACTCCCAGTTCGGCTGGTGAGCAAATAACTCCTTCACAGCCCTCGGCCGCGGCCAACTTCGCGAGCCGGGCCGTTTGCCGCCCGGGGGAATCCGCCACGCCGGTCTCCCCGAGTTCGTCACCCGCCAGGCTGGTCAAGACCGTCACCGCCAGCAGCCCGGCCGGACGGCCGCCCGCTCCCTGTTCTAGGCCCGCATTGGCCGCTTGCAGCATTCTGCTCCCCCCGGCCGCGTGCACCGTTACCCACCGGGCGCCCAAGCGCCCCAACTGCCGGGCCGCCCGGGCGACCGTCGTTGGTATGTCGTGCAGCTTGGCGTCGGCAAGAACCGGCTTTCCTAGGGCTGCCAGAGCCGCAACCACGGCCGGACCGGGCCCCATCAGAAGCTCAAGACCCACCTTGAAACCCCCCACACGGGAAACCAGGACCTTGGCCAGACGGACGGCCTCTTCGGCGGTGCTCAGATCAAGGGCCACGAGGATGGGGTTCCTCTCGTTCACCATGCCTCCATAGCTCCGGTCAAGTCGGCAATCCTTTCGACCCCCTTGCGCCGGCAGTAGGCCTGCAAATCTTTCAGAATCGTCCGCCCTATGCGCGGTCGTTCGAAATGGGCGGTGCCGATCGCGACCGCGGAAGCCCCTGCTAGGAGGTACTCAACGACGTCGGCTCCGCTGCGCACTCCCCCGCATCCGACAATGGCCGCCCTAGGGAACGCCGCCCGAACCTCCAACACACACCGGAGAGCGATAGGTTTCAGAGGAGGTCCGGAGTATCCGCCGGTCGTGCGGGTGAGCCGGGGTCTTCTCGTTTCGATGTCGATCGCCGCTCCGCTGATCGTGTTGGTCAATACCAACCAATCGGCACCGCCGGCGAGGGCCGCACGGGCGACGGCCACGATGTCCTGGGCGTTGGGAGACAACTTGGCTCCAATAGGTTTGTCCGTTGCCGCCCGCACAGCCTCAACGACCTCCAGCGTGGCATCCGCATCGAGAGCCCAAACGGACTCCCCCGCCAAGTTGGGGCACGATAAATTGATTTCAATCGCCGCAACGCCGGTCGATCCCATCCGCTTGGCAACCGCCGCGAACTCCTCGGCGGTCTTGCCCACCACCGAACCCCACACGGGAACGGACAAACCGGGCAGCTGAGGGCCGATCTCTTCCACCCATTTTTCGATCCCCGAATTCTGGATTCCGATCGCGTTCAGCATCCCTGATCCGGCGGTCGCCAGGCGGGGCGCAGGATTCCCGGACCAAGGTGTTTCACTCACCGACTTGGCGACGGCGGCACCGTATACGTCGAACCCGGACATTCCGGCGAAGTCGACCACCGAACCGACCGTGCCGGCGGCGGCCACCAGCGGGGATCTCAGCGACATCGGTCCTAGCTCCACCGACAGGTCGTTCATGTCTCCAACTCTGGCAGGTCGACCACGGTCCCGCGACCGGTCGGTCTTCGGCCCTCGCTCAACGCTGGACCTTTCCGTCTCTGAAGGTAACCCGGCCCTGATACATCGTCGCCACCACCCGGCCCCGCAACGAGCGGCCGACAAACGGGGAATTCTCAGCCCGGGACACGAAAACCTCCGGCGTCCAGGTGGATTTGGGGTCGAATACCATCAGATTGGCCGGACACCCCACCTCGGTCCACCGGCCCTGGTCGACGAATCCGGCGATCTGCGCAGGACCGACGGACATTCGCAAGAAGAATTCCATCGGGTCAAGATCGACGGCGGTATTGGTCACTGCCGCGGCCGTCTCGAGACCTACGATGCCCCGCGGAGCGTCTTCAAAAGGCACGTCCTTCTCGTGAGCTGCGTGTGGGGCATGGTCGGTAGCGACCACATCGATGGTGCCGTCAACCAAAGCCTGTCGAACGGCCCGGACATCGTCAGGCCCGCGGAGCGGTGGATACATCTTGGCGTCCGGGTTCATCCTTTCGACCTCAGAATGGTCAAGCATCAAATGGTGAGGGGTCGCTTCGGCCGTCACCGGCAACCCTTCGGCTTTCGCTCGCCTGATCAACTCGACCGTGCCGGCGGTCGAGACGTGCTGAACGTGGTAGCGAACGCCGGTGAGCTTCACCAGGGCCAAGTCCCGGGCTACCACCGTCTCTTCGCCGATGGCCGGCAGGCCCGCCATCCCGAGGCGGGAGGACACACTCCCCTCGTGCATATGCCCCCCTGGCGGTGAGGCCCCGATCTTCTGGATGCTGAGCGACGATCCCGCCGATCTCGGCTAGGTATTCCATGGCCCGCCGGAGCAATCCAGCATCTTCGACCGAATCCCCGTCGTCGGAGAAGATCCTGACGCCCGCCGACCACAGTTCATCGAGGTGCGCCAGTGTCTGGCCGGCCCGGCCCGTGGTGATGGCACCGGCGGGGACTACCTCCACCAGCCCTTCTTCCCGACCACGGTCGATCACGAACCTGGCCAAATGACCGGCATCGATCGGCGGATCCGTGTTGGGCATCGTTACCACGGCGGTGAACCCCCCGGCCGCGGCCGCAGCCGATCCGCTACCAATATCTTCTTTCCATTCTTGCCCGGGCTCCCGGAAGTGGACATGGATGTCGACCAATCCGGGGCCGATCAGAGATCCCATGCAGTCAAGAGTGTCTCCGGCAGTGGCCAGTCCGTCTCCAATCTCCGCGACCCTTCCGTCCCTGACGAGCAGGTCCTTTTTGATCAGGCCGTCGGCCGTCACAATCCGTCCGTTGGTGAACAGAGTTTCATTCATCGTGGACCTCCCCTCCCAGCAACCTGAACAGGACCGCCATCCGCACTGCCACTCCGTTGGAGACTTGTTCAAGAATTCTGGCCCGCGGGTGATCGGCGACCTCGGGGGCGATCTCAACGCCCCGATTCATCGGGCCCGGGTGCATGACGATCGAACTCTCCCCCAGACGGGCAAACCGCTCGCGGGTCATCCCAAATCTGCTCACATACTCCGGCAGCGAGGGAAATACCGAAGTACCTCCCCGCTCGGCCTGGATACGGAGCAAGTACACCACGTCTACGTCCAGTACGTCGTCGATCGAACCGGTCACTTTGACCGGCCATCCTTCCAGATCGACAGGCAGCAAAGTCGACGGCGCTACCAGAGTCACTTCCGCTCCCAGGGTGCTGAAAGTCGAGATGTCCGAACGTGCCACCCGCGAGTGTCGGATGTCTCCGACAATCGCGATCCTCAGGCCGTCCAGAGTTCCGAACTGCTGACGGATGGTGAGTGCATCGAGCAGTGCCTGGGTCGGATGCTGATGCGCACCGTCACCGGCGTTGAGCACCGGTAAGCCCGTCCAATCGGCGATCCGCCACTGGGCCCCCGTGAACCTGTGACGAACCACGAGAGCATCGGCTCCCATCGCTTTGATCGTCAAAGCGGTGTCCTTGAGGCTCTCGCCCTTGCTGAGCGAGGAGGTTGACGGAGAGAAACTCATGGTGTCGGCCGACAGCGCTTTCGCCGCCCGTTCGAAAGAGATCCGGGTCCGGGTGGAGGCCTCAAAGAACAGCATCGCCACCGTCTTGCCCCGCAAGGCTGGGACCTTGGGAATCGGGTCTGCCGAGAACCTCCACAAACTCATCAGATAGGTCCAGGAGAGACTCGAGGTCTTCCCGAGGCACATCGTCGGTCAGAAGAAAGTGTTTCATGCTGTCTCCTCGATCCAGATTCCGTCCTGCCCGTCGGTTTCGGTCAGCCGCACGGTCACGCGCTCGGTCGAGGAGGTCGGCAGGTTCTTGCCGACGAAATCGGCGCGGATCGGCAGCTGTCGGTGCCCGCGATCGACTAGAACCGCCAGCTGCACCGCTTGCGGACGCCCCAGATCCGCGAGTGCATCGAGTGCCGCGCGGATGGTACGACCGGTGTAGAGGACATCGTCGACCAGCACCACGACGCGGCCGGTGGGATTCTCCGGCAAGGAGGTCGCCCCCAGTTCGGTGGTCGGCCGGCTGTCGAGATCATCACGATAGAGACCGATGTCCAGCGTCCCGACGGGTACGTTGACGTTCTCGTACTCATCGATGGCCTGGCTGAGCCGTTCGGCCAGGGGCACCCCCCGGGTGTGAATCCCGACCAGCATCACGCCCTCAGCGCCTTTGTTACGCTCCAGAATCTCGTGCGCGACCCTCCGCAGCGCCCTGTCGATCTCCTCCGATTCCATTACTTGGGTCACCTTTCATCCCCCCGATTGCCCACAAAAAAGGCCGCCCATCGGGCGGCGTATCCAGCTGATCTGTGCATTTCTTGGCTCCTTCCCGGCCTCACGGGACCGGTCTTAAAGGACGTTGGCGAGAGCGTAGCACACGGTCAGGGCGTCGCGATGTTTCCCAATTCGGGGGCCTCGGTGGGCCGTTCCACAACGGCCAGTTTGGAGAGGATCCCATTCACGAAAGCTCCGCTCCGTTCCGTTGAGTACACCTTGGCCAATCGGACGGCTTCGGACACAACTACTGCCATCGGCGTGTTGGGCTCGAAACGCAGCTCATAGAGTCCCAGGCGCAGAATCGCCCGGTCGACGGGCGGCATGCGGGCCACGCGCCACCGGGTGGAAACCTCGTCGATGGCAGCATCGAGATCTTCGAGGTGATCCGCCACTCCCCGCACGAGACGATTTGTCTTGGCCGGAAACGCTGGATCCAATTCGGGTTCTCGCCGAGCGCGCTGGTCGGCTTCGTAAAGGGCTGTGAGAGCCAGATCGCGCGGGCTCCGGGCGTGGGTTCGGGGGCACTTCTACACGCGAGTCAAGTACTCGCCGCTACGCGTATCGACCTTGATCACGTCTCCCTCATCCACAAACAGCGGAGCCTGGACGACCAAGCCCGTTGATACCGTCACCGGTTTGGTGGCGCCGGAGACCCGATCGCCCTTTACACCAGGTTCCGCCTTGGTCACCTCCAGTTCAACGGAGGCGGGCAACTCAACGGCGATGGCACGGCCCTGGTACATGTGCAGCAGCGCGGTCATTCCGTCGACCAGATACTGGGCGGTGTCCCCAACATCCTCGGCAAGGATGGCGAACTGACCGAAGGTCTCGAGATCCATGAAGTGAAAGCCCATGTCATCCCGATAAAGGAACTGGTGGTCGCGACGATCGATTACCGCTTGTTCAACCGACTCGCCGGCGCGAAAGGTTCGATCGACAACCGCCCCGGTGTCGAGGTTCTTCAGCTTCATTCGCACAAAGGCCTTACCTTTGCCGGGTTTTACGTGCTGGTAGTCCACGATGTTGAAGAGGCCCTCCGGAAGATCAAGGGCCATCCCGGGACGTGCTTCATTGGTAGAAATCATTCGGTGGTTCCTTTCGGCAGCCAGGAGTGTATCGCCCTTTACACGATGCCGATACTGGCCAATCCTGCGTCAATGACCGGGGTGGACACAGAGAGCACGACCGGGTCTCCAATCGATCGCAACAACACCATCCGGATTCCTGACGCATCGCGCTTCTTGTCCCGGGCCAGGACTTCGTGTACCGCCGCCCGTTCCTGTCGGGAAACCCGCACCGGAAGGCCCAACCCCGCAATGGCACCCTGCTGGCGGTCGGCGGATTGGAACCCCACCAACTCTTCGGCGATCCGGCCGGCGGCTGCCATCCCGACGGCCACCGCATGACCGTGCGGAAGACCGGCGACGATCTCCACGGCGTGGCCGATCGTATGCCCGTAATTGAGGATGGCCCTCAGACCGGTCTCCCGAAAATCCTCGTTGACCACGGCGACTTTCACGGCCACCGACCGGGGTACAACCACTTCGAGATCCGCATCTAGACCGACCTTTTCGATGAGCGTGAAGAGCTCCGGGTCGGCAATCAGGCCCGCCTTGAGAGCTTCCGCCAGGCCTTCACGTTTCAGCTCGTCCGGCAATCGTTCCATCACATCGAGATCGATGGCGATTCGCGCGGGGTGATAAAAGGCTCCAACCAGATTCTTTCCTCCCAGGTTGATTCCCGTTTTGCCCCCAATCGAGGCGTCCACCGCTCCGAGCAGAGTGGTAGGCACTTGCACCAGTTCGACACCCCGCAGGTAGGTAGCAGCAACAAACCCGACCACGTCCGTGGTAGCGCCGCCCCCCACGCCGACAATGGTGTCGTGCCGCCCGATACCTATGTCTGCCAACCACTGGTAGGCGGCCCCGACTACAGCCAAGGTCTTGGCGGCATCCCGGTCGGGCAAAGTCATCTGGTGGGCCTCGATGTCCGGAATTCGCTCCAGCAGCGGCGCCGCCACCGCCGCCGCCCCCGGTTGCACAAACACAGCAACCTTCTCCCGTTCCGGACGGTCGGGTAACAGATCGTCGGCGGACAATCCGCGCAGAATCGAAACCTCCGACATGTCTCCGATCAGGAAGCGTTCCACAACAGGATGACCTCCCGGGCTACTTCGTCTGGGTTCTTGTCAGACGTATCGACAGTCCGATGAGCGGCGGCTGCATAGTGGGGATGCCGGTCGGTCAGCAGTGCCGCGAGGCGACGCTCTATCGGGCGGCCGGACAGCAGCGGTCGCGTCAGTCCGTTGCCAATCCGAGTCGACAACACTTCCGGTAGGGCCGTCAACCAGACCACGACGCCGTTGTCACGCATCGCGGTGACGTTCTCCGGTCTCACGACGGCTCCTCCCCCGGTGGCCACAACACAATCCCGACCTGACGCCACGATCGCGGCGATCTGCGCAACCTCCAACTCGCGGAAGGCTTCCTCCCCCAACGAATCCCAGAGGGAGGTGATCGTTTGCCCATGTTCCGCGGCCAGGCGTTCGTCGGTGTCGATCAGCGGAAGGCCGGTCCGGCGGGAAACGAGTTTGCCCACGACGGTCTTCCCGGATCCCATCAAACCGATGAGCCACAGGATTCTCATCAGAATGATGACAATCGTGCTCGGTACGCCTCGGAGGCGACTACGACGTCGTCGATGGTGTCTCCCCCGAACTTAGCCAGCACCTCCCCGCCCAGCACGTACGCCATCATCTGTTCGGCCACCACCCCGGCGGCGGGCACGGCGCATACGTCCGATCGTTCGCGGAAAGCTTCGGCCGGCTCTTTGGTGGCAACATCAACACTGCGCAGGGCCCGCATCAGCGTCGAGATGGGCTTCATAGAGGCCCGAACTCGGAGCGTTTGCCCGGTGGTGATCCCTCCCTCCAGGCCTCCCGCCCGGTCTGTCGCCCGGACAAATCTCCCGTCTTCGTAACCGATCTCGTCGTGGGCATCGGAGCCGCGCCGGGATGCCGAAGCGAACCCGTCCCCAATCTCCACGGCCTTGATTCCTGGAATCGACATCATCGCTCCCGCCAACTGGGTGTCCAGACGACGATCCCAATGCACATGACTGCCCAGTCCCGGAGGGGATCCAAAAGCGAGCACCTCGACCACCCCGCCGAGCGTATCCCGATCGGTTTTGGCTTGTTCGACGGCGTCGATCATGGCGGATCCCGCGGATTTGGCGAAGGCCCGTACCGGCGACTGGTCGATGGTCTCGAGATCGTCAAGGCCGGGAGTGGTGCCGGGCGGTACCTCGATCGACCCGATGGCGACCACGTGGCTGAGCACGGAGATCCCCACCCGTCGGAGAAGTTGCCGGGCCGCGTAGCCGGCCACGGTGCGCGCCGCAGTCTCCCGGGCCGAGGCTCGCTCGAGGATGTTGCGAGCGTCATGGGTGTCGTATTTGAGCATCCCGGCCAGATCGGCGTGACCTGGGCGAGGCGTGGTCATGAGCCGCTTGGGTTGCACCGGCTTCCGGTGACATCTCCTCGGACCACCGCGGCCCACTCCGTATTGCGAATGACGACTGGCCAGTGGGCTCCCCAGGGTCCGACCGTGACGTACCCCCGCGAGTATCTCCAACTCATCTTTCTCGATCTGCATGCGTCGGCCCCGGCCGAACCCCAACCGCCGCCGCGCCAATTGGGCGGCCAGGCCCTCTGCCTCGATTTCGATTCCGGCGGGCAAGCCCTTCGACAATGGTGACCAGACCCGGACCGTGCGACTCGCCGGCGGTGAGAAAACGCAACATGAGGAGGAGTTTCGAGTGTCAGATGCGAAGTAGCAAGTCGCTACTTCAGTATCTCTTGACCCTCGGACAGCTCGAAAGCATTGTCACCGTAAAGGAAATACCCCGCTGGTGGGATCCAGGCTGACCACCTTGAAGTTGGTGGCAAAGGTGTCGCCCACCCCCACGTCGTAGTCGGTCCCGTCCACCTTGACGGTCGCTCGCAGCACTCCGCTGACGTCACGGATCTCGACGAGCGTCACTCGGATTCCCGTCGGATCGAATCCGTTGTCGGTCCCGTTGCCGGTATCGCCCGTCGACGAGTCTTCGGTGATCAGCGGTCGGAATGGGTCGCGAGGCTGGGACACCTGAAAGGAGCTGAGAACCTTGACACCTTCGATGAATTCGGCGGCGGTCGGGGCCGCCACTGCCGCTTCGGCCAGGGGGCCATCGAGCACCGGGTCGTCCTACCAAAGACCGTGGGCGCAACCACCATCCAGGCCGCGGCAACGGCCACCCCGATGAGCAGGATGGCGACCGCCGCGGCCGTTCCGCTGTTTCTCGTCCGCATCACTCACCGTCCCCGGGAGTTGTGGTTGTGGTCGTTTCGGTGGTTCCTCGGGCGCACCGGGAAGCACAACATTTCCGGTCGTGAAGGTCACCGCCGAAATCGACACGTCTTCGACAGTGAAGCCCTCGTCGTCTTCAGTCGGGTGAAAGGCTCACTGCATCGATGCGAACAATCCGTTCGAGGTCGGCTATCCCGTAGAGATACCCCAATACTTCAAAGAACTGACCTCGCACGGTCAGGTTCACCGGGATCTCGAAGTAATCCTCACCCTCCACTTCGACCGGGTTTCCATAGGTGCCACTCTCCCATTCGACGCCCGAGTCGTTGGCCAGCTCTGTCAGCGCGTCGATGAGCGCCGGCATTTGCGGAGTCGGCGGGATGGCCGCATCGAGTGCCCCGATCGCCGACCGGTAGGTGAGTTCGTTCTCCTGGATCTTCTTGAGACGAGCACAGCTGGGTGAGCAGCAGAACTTCGTTGTCCTCGGCCGATTGCAGCTGGTCCTGAGTATCGGCGATCTTCGTATTGGTCGGTGAGATGATCACGAAGAACCACCAGAGGGCCGTTACCAGCAGGACGGCCAGTACCCCGAGGATCAATCCGGTTCGCTTCATGAGGGCACCTCGGGGGTTCGTTCTTCGACCCGGCTGGAACGGGCGGCATCCAGCAGCGAGGCGACCGACGTGAAATTGACGACCGGCGACTCACCGATGGTCGACCGGCTGGTGGAGGAGACCCATCCACCACCCAGGGCCGGCCATTCCTCGGCGTCGAGCACCCGCAGCCAGGAAGAGGCGTCCGGGTAATCGAAGGCGACTCCGGTCACGGAGACCTGCCCGAGCAGGAACGGGTTCTCCTCATCTTCTTGCACGGTGCCGGTCATGCTCGTGACCCACAACCGATCGGGGATGATCCGGGCCAGGTCGTTGAGCAGGCGACCCCAGGCGACGTCGTTGGCCAGGGCGTTGCCGAGCCGCTCGACACTGTTCTCGTAGGTGCTGCGGAGTGCCCGGACATCGCTGAGCGAGGCGATTTCCGCTTCGATCCGGGTGTTGGCCGCCACCTGGGCGTCGAGGTCGTCTTCGGCATCGGTTGCTTTGCCCTGCCACCACAGAGCGGCCAGGGCCAGCAGCGCCAAGTAGACGACCCCGAGAGCAACAAAACCGGCCGTCTTGCGCCGGGCGGTGGCTCGTTGGGCGGCTTCCGGAGGGAGCAGGTTGATCGTCCGCATCAGAGTTCGCCCCACATCGCCAGTCCCGACCGGTACCGGAAGCACCGGTTGAGCCTGTGCCAGTTCCACATCGCTGAGCCCGCAGCTTTCCGACTTGCATCTTCTCCTCATCGAGTACCCGGACCGGCTCCACTCCCACGCCCAAGGACCGGCCCAAGCGGTTGGCCAGGTTTGGTAGGCGGGCACCGTTGCCCGCCACGAAGAGACGATCAAGAGTGTCCCCTCCCGATTGGCTCAGGTAGTAGTCGACCGAACCCCGGATCTCTTCGATGAGGATGTCTGCCTCTTCGGTGAGCACCAATCTGGCCAGCTCCTCGCCTTCGGTCCCTTCCGGTGCCGAATCAATCGCGACTCCGGTACGGCGCTTGTACTGTTCCGCCTGCTCCGGCTCCATTGGCATGCGATCGGCCAATGCCGAGGTGAAAGAGGCGCCGCCAATCGTCAGGATCCGGAGGAACCTGATGGTCCCGCCTTTCATCAGGATCACCTGGGTCAATCCGGCGCCGATATTGACGATGGCCTGCGTGCCGGAGTCGAGATCGAAGTCGGCCCCCAGCACCGCCCGGCTCAGTGCAAACGCCTGCAGATCGATCGCCATTACCTTGATGCCGGCATCCCGACCACCCGCAAAATGTCAGCGGCCATGTCCTGTGGGCGGCGACCACGAGCACCGACAGCATCGGCTCACCATTCGGGGTCGCAAACTCCTTCGAGCGGGACGAAGTCGAGAATCGCCTCGTCGATCGGAATCGGGATGTATTCCTGGGCCTGGAACGGAAGAGCCTGAGCGAGTTCGTCCTCGGCCATATAAGGAAGGTCTACCCGGCGGACGATCACCCGTTGATTGGCTATGCCGACGACCACCCGTTTCTTGGGGAGTTTGGCGGTCTTCCATAGCTGGGTGAGGGCATCGCGGACAATTGCTTCTTCGACGATCTCGCCGGCGATCACGGCACCTTCGGGCAGCGCGACCTGGCCATAACGTTGTAAGACGGGCACCCCTTTGCCCGTCTGTACGACTGCCGCACGAACAGCGCTCGTGCCTATGTCCAACCCGACGTTGATCGCCATGTTGTCTCCGCCCTGGACCGGCCGATGTGACCGATCCCCCGCGTGGCCCAGCTCGACCACGACCACACCTGAATTACATACGATGTGATTACAAGAGCGTAACAATGCACCCGAACAGTCGCAAGCACCAGAGGGCCCGCGGACCTATTGGCCTAGATACCACGTGACGAGTTCGTTGGCCCCACGCTATGGCAACCCAGGCTCCCGAGATGAGCGGCGGCCCGAAAGGAATCGCGTCCTTCCGCCCCTTCCTCCGGGTCACCAGCAGGAGCAAAGAAACGAGTCCACCGATGAGGAAAGCCAGAAAGACTCCCGGACCACAGACGTATTCCAGGACTGGAAGGCCAGGAAAGATCCGAGCAGGAAGGCCAGCTTGACGTCCCCCATCCCGAACCCGCCCCGGGCGGCCAGTGCGATACAGGAGCAGACCGAAGTAGATGCCTCCCCCGGCCAGCGCCCGCGGCACGTCCGACAAGTTCCTCGGCGGCCGCTCCGCGCGGTGAGCAGCAGGACGCCGGCCACCGTGGCCGGATAGAGAATGCGATTGGGGATTCGCTTGTGATCGAGGTCGGTGAGGACCAGAACCATCGTGGTGCCGCAAAGAGCAGATAAGCGGGGAGCGTCCAAACCGGGCCGATCACCAGATATGTCCCGGCGAACAAGCAGCCCGGTGGCCGCCTCGACGACCGGATATCTACGCGCGAGATACGGGTCCCGCAATCGCGACACCGCCCACGGAGCAACAGCCAAGACAAGACCGGAATGTTGTCGCGCCACCGGATCGCGATGCCACACTCCGGGCAGGCCGAGGGAGGCGAGACGACCGACCGGCCGAGCGGCACCCGATAGGCAACCACATTGAGAAACGACCCGATCACAGACCGAACAGGCCGCGACGGTGGCGAAGTAGGCGGTCATAGCTCCTCTCCTCGAGCAAATCACGATAGCCTTCGTCGGTGTCGGAGTTCTCGGACATAGCCGAGAGGGCGGCCTACAGGCCGCCCTCTCGAGGTCTCGATAGATGGGTTTGTCTACCAGCCGGCGTCCGCAGTAGTCGCTACCGCACCCGCACAGTTGACGGTGCCGTAGAACGTACCCGGAGTACCACCGTTGGCGCCCGACGCGACGTCCTTGAGTACGAACACGGTACCGCTGGCCGAAGTCAGCTCCAGGCAGACATCCTGGTCGTCCGCTGCGTTGAGGGTCACGGTGACGCTGGCCCAGTCGATGCTCGGCTCAATGGCAGCCAGCTCGCCGGCGACGTTGTCGCTGTAGTTCTCGTTGTCTACGTAGAACACCTTCTCGGCGGTCAGGGCATTGCGCAGGTCGCTCTGGGCGGCCCGGTCCTGGGCGCTGTCACGAGCACCGAGGAAGGTCGGGATGGCGATCGCCACAAGAATGGCAATGATCAATACGACCACCATCAACTCGACCAAGGTAAAGCCTTCCTCGTTTCCGAGTCGGCTTCGAATCCAGACCAATCATGGTGATTCCTCCTTTTGGAAGAGCCGGCCTTCGGCCCTCCTTGATAGTTATCGGCGTTTGAGTGGCTCGGAGTTGAGTCCCAATCCATCCGGAAGGGACTATCTGTCCGAGCCACAACGACTAGTTCTTCGGGCTGGTCGCTATTCGATCAGGGTGATGACGTTGAATATGGGCAAGTAGAGCGCCAGCAACATGCCGCCCACGGTGGCACCCAGCACCACTACCAGAGAGTGGCTCGATCAGGCTGGTGAGACCCTCCACCATGGTTTTGACCTCGCGGTCGTAGAAGTCTCCGACCTTCTCGAGCATCGTGTCCAGCGCACCGGTCTCCTCCCCGACCGCCATCATCTGCACGACCATGGGGGGAAACACCGGATGATTGGCGAGCGGCTCGGCGATCGACTCGCCCTCTTTGACCGACGCTTGCACGCCATGCACGGCCCGGGCGACGACGGCGTTGCCTGAGGTCTCGGCGACGATGTCCATCGACATCAGGATTGGTACACCGGTTCGGGTGAGAGCCGCCAACGTATGGGAGAACCGGGCCAGCGCAGTCTTGTGAACCAGGTTGCCGAAGATCGGCAGCTTGAGCTTGATGGCATCAAACCGGCTGCGGCCCTTGTCGGTGGATATCCAGCGCTTGAAGCCGACGATCAGTGGCCACGGTGACTGCCAGGGCCACATACCAGTAGGTCAGGAAGATCTCGGAAATGCTCATGAGCATCCGGGTCGGCAGGGGCAGCTCGGCCCCGAAATCGGCAAACATGGACTCGAACATCGGAACCACGAAGATGCAACATGGCGATGACGATGAAGATCACCAGACCAAAGACGGCCACCGGGTACATCATGGCGGACTTCACTTGCTGGCGGAGTTCCACCTGGGCTTCCAGAGTCAACGCCAGGCGTTCCAGCGTTTCGTCCAGATACCCCGCCCACTTCACCGGACTTGACCATCGACGTGTAGAGCCTGCCGAACACCTTGGGATGCTTCTCCAGGGCTTGGGAAAGCGAAGAACCCTTTTCGACGTCCGCTTTGACTCCGTTGATGACGTCTTGAAAGCCCGGTTGGGCGTCTGCTCGGCCAGGATCGTCAAGGACCTCAGCAACGAGAGGCCCGAGTTGATCATCGTGGCGAACTGCCGGCTGAAGATCGAGACCTCCTTGACCTTGACCCGCCCGGACAGACCGGGAATCCGGATCTCCTTTTGGAGCGTCGAAGACTTCTTCTCTTCGACAGAAACGGGCATGAAGCCTCGCTCGCGGAGCGCTTTGGCTACGGCCGACTGGGAAGAAGCCTGCATTTCGCCGTCATGCAGTTTGCCCGGACTTGTCTTTGACTTTGTAGGTAAATGTGCTCGCCATGTGCGACGGTCCTCCTAGGCCATTCGGCCGGCTAGCCGCTGGAAGTCTTCGAGATTCATGCATCGCTCCACCGCCACTGCGTAAGAAACGAGGTTGCGGCGGACCAGATCGGCCAGCGCCTGGTCCATCGTCTGCATGCCGTGCTTTGCCTCCGGCCTGCATGCGGTGGTGATCTGGTGATTCTTCGATTCGCGGATCAGGTTGCGGATACCGGAAGTGGCGATCATTACCTCGACCGCCGGTACCCGTCCCTTGCCACTCGCGAGCGGCACGAGCTGCTGGGTCAGGATCGCCTGGATGGTCGAGGCCAGCTGCACCCGGACCTGCTGCTGCTGGTGAGAGGGGAACACGTCGACGATCCGGTCGATCGTTTGCGGGGCGTCCTGGGTATGCAGGGTGGCGAACACGAGGTGGCCGGTCTCGGCGGCAGTGAGGGCGGTCGAGATGGTCTCGAGGTCGCGCAACTCGCCCACCAGGATCACATCGGGGTCCTGGCGAAGGGCGTGCTTCAGCGCCGGGCCGAACCCGAGCGTGTCTGCGCCCACCTCGCGCTGATTGACGATGGCCTGCTTGTGGACGTGGAGGAACTCGATGGGGTCCTCCACCGTCAGGATGTGACACGAGCGCTTGGAGTTGACCATGTCGATCAGCGAGGCCAGCGTCGTCGACTTGCCTGATCCGGTGGGACCGGTCACCAGGACCAGGCCACGCTGCAAGTCGGCCAGTTCCCCAACCGACGGTGGTATCCCCAGCTTCTCCAGAGACATGATCTCTGTGGGGATGGCCCGGAAGGCGGCCCCAATGGAATCGCGTTGGAAGTAGACGTTCATGCGGAAACGGCCTCGTCCCGGCACCGGATGCGAAGCGTCCAACTCGAGTGTTTCTTCCAGCTTCTCCCGCTGCTTCTCCGTGAGGATGCTGTAGATCATTCTCCGCAACTCGGCCGGCTTGAGGACGGGAAAATCAGTCAGCCGCTCGAGTTTTCCATGGACGCGGATTTGTGGGGGCGAACCGGCTGTGAGGTGCAGGTCGGAGCCGCCTCGATCCAGCTGGATCGAAAGCAATTCGTTCAGGTGGAGCATCTCGGGTTCGGTGACGGTCAACGTCTCGACAGGGACGCCCGGCTGGCGGATGAGGGGAACTTCTTCGGTTCCGTGCACGAAGTTGATGGCTCGCTGAATGGCTTCCCGGGTGGCCAAGGCGAGGGTGACCCCCAGCCCGGCTTCTTCTCCAGCCTTACGTGCGTTTCCGGGATCGAAGGGATCGGCGACGGCTATCACCGCTTTTTCCTCCTCGATACGAACCGGGATCGCCATGAATTGTCTGGCCGCATCGGCGTCGAACAGTCCGACGGCTTCCGGATCCAGCAAGGCATCGTCGAGATCGATGTACGAGCATCCCGACCCGGTCGGCAACGGCTCTCAGGAGGTCCTCTTCACGAACGTGACCGCCGTCGATCAATAGCTTGGCGATTGGTACTCCGGTGGTCGGTTTCCTTGTCCAGGAGGCTTTCCAGGACGTCCTTGGAAAGCAATCGACGATCGACCAGGAGTTCACCGAGCCTACGTGATGCTGTGTTCATTCTCTTTCCGGTTTCCCTTCGAGGCGACTTGCCTCACATGAGTTTCGGCATTCGGGTGCGCCCACCTTGAAGGTTTCCTACGGCGGGCAAGCACCGCGTCGTCCGGCCGCTAGATGATCACCCGCATGATCTCTTCGATCGAGGTGAGACCATGGCGACCTTGGCCATGCCGTCCTGTCACAGAGGGTTCGCATTCCGTTGGCGATGGCGGCTTTGGTCAACTGCTCGGTGGCGGCCCGTTCCACTGCCAGCAGTTCGATCTCCTCGTTGATGGTCATCAGCTCATGGATCGCCAGACGACCGCGGTAGCCGGTGTTGGAGCAATGGCCACACCCGATCGCCCGAAACAATGTCGGCAAACTGTCCAGACCTTCCATGGGGAAATGGGCTTCTTGGAGAGCCTCGGCGGTCGGTGTGTAGGCCTCTTTGCACTGGCGTACACAACCGGCGAGCCAGACGTTGGGCGAGGACGGCGTCGAGGGCAGACCCACCAGGAAAGGCTCGACGCCCATCTCGATCGAGACGGCTGATGCTGGCCGGCGCGTTGTTGGTGTGGAGGGTGGAGAGCACCAGGTGCCCGGTGAGGGCCGACTCAATGGCGATATTGGCCGTCTCCTGGTCACGGATCTCACCGACCAGCATGATGTCCGGGTCCTGGCGGAGGAAGGACCGCAGCGCCGACGCGAAGGTGAGGCCGGCCTTCTTGTTCACCTGGACCTGGCTGATGCCGGACAAGCGGTACTCCACCGGGTCCTCGATCGTGACGATGTTGCACCTCGGGCCGGTTCAGCATGTTGAGGGTCGCATAGAGCGTGGTCGATCTTGCCCGAACCGGTCGGCCCGACGCACAGGATCGTGCCGTACGGCTTGGTGAACGACTCCTGGTAGCGGCGCTCGTTTTCGCGCGAGGAACCCCAGGTCCTTCAGTTCCAGCAGCGCCGTGCTCGTGTCGAGGAGCCGCATAACGACCTTCTCGCCGTAGATGGTGGGCAGGCTGGACACGCGCAGGTCGAGTTGCTTGCCGCCGACCTTGAGGTTGATTCGCCCGTCCTGGGGCCGGCGTCGCTCGGCGATGTCGATGTCGGCCATGATCTTCAGACGGCTGACCACGGCGCTTGGCGATCGACCGAGGGGTGCGCATGATCTCGTGGAGCACGCCGTCGATTCGGAACCTCACCCGCAAGTCCCGCTCGGTCGGTTCGATGTGGATGTCGGAGGCCCGGTCGGCGGAAGCCCTGGTGATCAGCATGTTGACCAGCTTGACGACCGGCGCTTCCTCGGCGGCAGCTTCCACCGCGCCGAGGTCATGGGATTCGACTGCATCCTCGGCAGCCAACTCGGCCATATCGGTGACCGAATTGTCGAGAGAGGCCATGCGCGAAACAGCCGCCTCAACATCGGAACGGGTGGCGACTTTGAGCACCACCTCCCGACCCGAGATGGCTCGAATGTCGTCGATGGCCAGCACGTTGGCGGGGTCGGCCATGGCGACGACCAATTTGTCCTCGTCAAAACCGATGGGGAGCGCGGCGTAACGGCGGGCCAGGGCCTCGGGAATGAGGGCCGAAGCGGCCGGATCAACGGTTTCGTCGTCTAGATCGACGAAATCGATACCGATGTTCTTGGCCAACACCCGGACCAAATCGCGTTCTTCGACCAGGTTCTCTTCAACGAGCACCCGGCCGAGGGGACGACCACTCTCGTGGTGGATGTCAAGCCCAGCCTTGAGAACCTCCTCAGTGACAATGCCCTCTTCGAGGAGGAGCGTCCCGAGATGACCGCGCATCTCGCTGCACCATGGCTCGGCTACTCACTGGCTTCCTTTGCCTCCTGGACCCGCGCTCCGAGACCCCGTTTGCGAGCCATGGCCGCGGCCGTCAGCTCTGCGTCTCCCGCCACGACCTCGGATAGGGCGCCACGGAGCAGGAGCTCGTCATCGTCTTGCTGTTCGGGAAGTTGGCTCCGATCGGGCTCGGGTTCCGGGATGGCATCGGGTTCTTCTCCGTAGCCATAGGCAGCCGGAGGAGGCATGTCCACGATCTCCAGCAATCCGTCCCGGCGTCAATCCGGCCATTACCTGGGCGACGGAAAAGTCAGTCATCCCGAGACGGCGAGCGACCTCTTCGATGCTCCCCTCTCCCTGCAGCGCCGCCAAGATCCGCCAGGTTGTGGCAGGCAGGGACACCTCGGTCCGTTCGTTGAGATCGGGAACCATCCGGAGATGAAAGGTGATCGCCGGGATGACTTCTTCGATCTCTGCCCATTGGACATTTCGTTTTTCCGCTTCGGCGATACACGCATCGACCTCAATCGTCACTCCGGTGTTGTACCGGGGACCTACCGATTCGGAGAATTCGAAGTCGCCGTCGGTGACGGCGCATGAGTCGGAATATGACATCTGCAGATCTGATCGGCCAGCAGTTCGGATAGTTGCTGCTCCGTGGCGGTCTCGCTGAGCACTTCGACGACGTTCTTCTCCCGGCGCTCGACCAGTACCCAATCCTGGGAATCGATCAACCCGGCCGTTACCAAATCGTCGGCCAGATCCTCCTCCCGCCTGGTGGTGGCGAAGGTCAGGGAACCGTCCGTGAGATAAAGCCTGCCTTGCACGTCGGCCGCATCGATTCGGAGAGCTCCACTCTTTTGCGACCGCGCCAGCAAGCGCAGTACTTCGGGAAGCGGAAACGCCTCGAGCGCGCCCGTTAGCGACATGATCACTCCTCCGTTACCGACTCCTAGGGAGTTTCGGCGGAGCTAGCCGGTCGCTTGAGCTTTTTGCAGTGCCGCTCGCATCTCGGCGACCGGCGCCGGGACCCCGGTCCACAGAGTGAAAGAGGCGGCCGCCTGAGCCACCAGCAAGTCGATCCCGGACGCACACGGAAGGCCGAGGCGGAGGGCCGTCATCACTGCGGGCGTTTTCTCGGCTCCGTAGGCCATATCAAGCAACCCCGCCGAGGCGTCGACCACTCCCGGAGGGAGGGATTCCCCGCCCATCCCCAGAGGAGTGGCATTGACGATCACAACCCCCGGAAGCGGCTTGCCCCACGGCACCAGCCGGAGATTCACGTCCACTGTTTGCGCCAGGACTTGGGCCGCTTCGAATCGGCGGGCAGCCAAGAAGAGGACATGGGATTCGAGGGCGATAGCGGCGGCGGCCGCGGCCCCCCCGGCCCCGAGCACCAAGACCGGAGCGTCCGGCGGTAATCCGGTTTGTCCCCAAGTGAGTTGTATGCCATCGATGTCGGTGCTGTAGCCAAACAGACGGGTGTTGCCGACCACGATGGTGTTTACCGAACCCGATCGCTCCGCGTTCGTCGTTCTCTCGTCGACCTCCCGGGCTGCCAAACGTTTGTGCGGCATCGTGACGTTGGCTCCGGCCAGGCGGCCCGTCCGCAAGTCGGCACATCCCGCCCGGAATCCGTCGGCGTCGACTCCAAAGGCGCGATAGGTCCCCTTCAGACCCGTCGCATCGAGGGCAGCCGTTTGTATTGTCGGTGACAGGGAATGGTCAACGGGGTCACCGAACAGAGCAAGATCGTATCGAGCCACAACACCCCCAGGAGATCACGGGATCAGGCCATCGGTCTGGGCCTGCGCCTTCCAAGCAAGGAACTCGTCATAGCTGGCGGTGAACGAATGTTCGCCGTCCGCGGAGGTAAGAACGTAGTAGAGAAAATCGGTGGCAGCCGGTGCTGCTGCCGCCTCCAGCGAGCGCCGTCCAGGGGCGCCTATGGGGGTCGGCGGGAGGCCGGCGAACTTCCTAGTGTTGTAGGGAGAGTCAACATCGAGGTCTGACTGGGTCAGACTCCTCCCGCGCTCACCCAACGCGTAAATCACGGTGGCGTCGATGCCGAGCACCATCGGCATCTGCAAGCGGTTGAGCACGACGCTGGCGATCAAGGGTCGGTCGGCATCGAGGCCGGCTTCGGACTCGATCAACGAAGCGATGATGATCCCTTCATATACTGACAGCTCAGCCGATTGCAACGTCGACCAGTCGATATCGCCGACTCGTTGATTCATCGTATCGGCCAGCCTTTGCAGGATGTCGGCCGGTCCGGCGTCGAGTGCGAAATCGTAGGTGTCCGGGAAGAGCAGACCTTCCCAGGCGATGGGATCGCCTGCTGAACCCTCCAGCAGAGGAGACTTCACATCGCCCAAGGCTACCTGGAGTTCGGCGGCCGAGAAGTCGGTTTGTCGAGCAATCTCATCAAGGATCTCCCCGATCCACAGACCTTCTCGAACGGTCACCCGGTAAGTCTCGACGACCGGGCCCTGGAGCAGGATTTCGATGACGACGTCGTTGGCCATCCCGGTCTCCAGGTCGTATTCACCCGCTTGTAGCCGCTCGGCAGCCTCCAACGTCCGGGCGGCCAGTTCGAATTGGGCCGCGGACTCCACGACACCGGCCTCCGCCATGATCACCCCGATCTGACGGGCTGCCGACCCGGCCGGGATCTCAACGGACACCGGCAGGCCCGGCTGCAGGTCGGGGGGGAGGTGACATCCGACACGCCACCCAGACCACCAACCCAATCGGCCAGCTCCCGAGCGCCGACGAAGGCTCCTCCGAGAATGACAACCAGCAGTAGGAAACCACCAATTCTCCGCATCCCGTCCCCGCGGTGTTCTGTGGTTGGGGTCGTCATCGCCGCCCATCCAAGTAGGTCTGCAACATCACCGCCGCGGCCACTTTGTCGATGACCAGTTTGCGCCGCCGGCGCCGCACATTGGCGGCGATCAAGGTGCTCTCGGCGGTCTTGGTGGTGAACCGTTCATCGGACATGCTCACGGGCAGGCCGGTGGCCCGGGCCGCCAGATCCGCCAGTTTCCTCGCTCCCACCGCGGATTGGGTTTCATTTCCTGCCAGATTGACGGGCAACCCGACAACAATCGCCTCAACTTCATTCTCTTCGGTCAAGCGGCGCAGCTCAGAGGCCAACTGCTCGGAGCCCGCTTCGAGAACGGTATGTGGTTGAGCGGTGATGTGCAGCAGGTCAGATAGCGCGACCCCAACGCGGCGCGTTCCGTAATCGAGGCCCATAATCCGTCCCAGGGTCATACCTCCGCCAAAGCCCGAGCGGCCGCCTCACGAGCCGCATCCAACGCCTCCTGCAAACGATCTCCTTGCGGGCCTCCGGCCTGGGCCAGCTCCGGATCCCGGCTCCCTCCTCCTCCCAGCACCCGGGCCGCCGGCAGGATCAGGTCGGCGGCTGAGAGACCTGCGGTCACCAGTCCACTGGTCACTGCCCCGATCAGTGCTCCCTTGCCGGCGTGGGAGCATCCGAGCACCACGACTCCCTGGTCGATCCGATCACGGACCTGGAGCGCTAGCACTCGTAGCTGGTCGGGTGGCATTTCCCCCACCGCAGCCACCGCCAACAGCCGGTCGTTGATGGTCTCTGCTGACTCGGCGATATCGACTGCGATCTCCGAGCGCGCCTTTTGGCCGACGGCCGCCACTTCTTCCTCGAGGGCCCCGGCGCGTTCCAGAAGGGCTGCGACTTTGGCCGGAACCTCCTCCGGTTTGGCATGTAGCAAGCGGCCCGTGTCGGTCAACTGCCTGCGCAACTGAGCGAAGTACTCGTAGGCACGATCACCCGAGAGCGCCTCGATTCGGCGCAGGTTCGAGCCGATCGATGACTCGCCGAGCACCAGCAGGGGGCCGACCTGGCCGGCCGAGGGAGTATGGGTGCCACCACACAGCTCTTTCGAGTAGTCGCCGATTTCGACTACTCGGACCACTTCGCCGTACTTGTCGCCGAAAAAGGCGAGCGCCCCCAGTGACTGCGCTTCATCTTTGCTGGTCTCGAACGACCTGACTCCGGCGTTGGCCGTCACTCGTTCGTTGGCGATCCGTTCAACTTCCGCGAATTCCTCTTCGTCGAGACCACCGAAATGGCTGAAATCGAACCGCAGTCGGCCGTTCTGGACCAGGGACCCGGCTTGTTGGACATGCTGGCCGAGGACGTGGCGAAGGGCCCAGTGCAAAACGTGGGTGCCGGTATGGCTCTTGCGGATCCCTTCCCGGCGCGGCGAGTCGATGCGAGCATCGGCATCCTGGCCGACTTGCACGAATCCCGTGGCGACGGTGGCCCGATGCCCGTTGAGACCCGGCACGCCGGCTTGGGTGTCTCTCACTACCAGCCTTCCTGTCTCAGTCTCTATCAATCCGGTGTCGCCCACTTGGCCCCCGGCTTCCGCATAGAAGGGAGTCCGGTCGAGGAACACCTCAACGTCTTGTCCTTCTTCAACCCGGTCGGTCGGGGAGCCTTCGCGCAGCAACGCCAGGATCCGGCCACGGCTGGCTTCTTCCACGTACCCGAGGAAATCCGAAGGTCCAATGTCGTCGAGCAAGACCCGGTAAGCGTCGGCGGTAGCCGAATCCTCACTGCCCTTCCAGGCCGCCCGGGCACGGTTGCGTTGTTCTTCCATGGCAACCTCAAACGCCGCCACATCGACCTCGACACCTCGTTCGGCCGCAATCTCCTTGGTCAGCTCCACCGGGAATCCGAAGGTGTCGTGCAATTTGAACGTCGTACTCCCAGACAGCAACCCGTCGGCTGGAACCGTCTCCAACTCGCCCTCGAGCAGGCTGTGACCGGACTGGAGCGTCTGGCGAAATCGAGTCTCCTCCCTGGTAACAACGTCTGTGACGAAGTCTTGCTGAGCCAGTAATTCGGGATAACCCGGCGCCATGACCTCCACCGTGGCTTGGACCAGCGTCGGAGTAATAAGACCTTCCCCGCCCAGGCGCCACGCATGGCGCACCGCTCTCCGCAAGATTCGCCGTAACACGTAGCCGCGTCCATCGTTCGAAGGCACCACTCCGTCACCGATCAGGAAAGTCATGGCCCGGCCGTGGTCGGCCAGAACCCGCAACGAGACATCAACCATCGGATCCGCTCCGTAGGTGACGCCGGCGAAAGCGGCGGCCGTGTCGAGGACGTGGCGAATCGTGTCGATGTCAAACAGGGTGTCGGCCCCTTGCAAGACGGTTGCCATCCGTTCAAGACCCATACCCGTATCGATGCTCTTGGCGGGAAGATCGCCGACCACGTGATAGGGAACGTCCTGGATGTTTTGCATGAAGACCAGGTTCCAGATCTCGACAAAGCGCTCTTCGTCGACCACCGGTCCTCCCTCCGGTCCATAGTCCGAGCCCCGATCAAAAAAGATCTCGGAACTGGGTCCGCAGGGTCCAGCCACGCCCATCTGCCAGAAGTTGTCCTTGTCGCGACGCTGCAATCGCTCCGGTTTCACGCCGACCTTGTCGAGCCAGATCTGGGCGGCTTCATCGTCGCTCTCGTGGACGGTGAACCACAGGAACTCGGGGTCCATCCCGAACGCCTCCGTGACCAGTTCATACGCCCAGGGAATCGCATCTTCTTTGAAGTAGTCGCCAAAGCTGAAGTTGCCCAGCATCTCGAAAAAGCTGGCATGGCGGGCGGTGGTTCCGATGATGTCGATGTCGACCGTTCGCACACACTTCTGCGAGGACACCGCCCGGGGATAGGGGGCCGGCTCTTCACCGAGGAAGTACGGCTTGAAGGGAACCATGCCGGCATTGTTGAGCAACAGGGTCGGGTCAACCGGGATCAGCGAAGCAGACGGCCGCACTGTGTGAGACCGGTCTTCGAAGAATTTGAGGAATGCGGAGCGGAGCTGGTTGGAATCCATCGATGCATCAGGTTAGTGGGCGTCCAACCTCAGCCCTGACCGTTTGGCGATCTCAATCGAGTGCCGGCCCCCTCGAGGGCGTCGGCTACCGACACCAGGGCCGTCCGGCGCACATTGGTTGGGGTCAGCGATTGCCTCGCCCGCGCCACCTTGGTCATGACCCAGGTTGACGCCCCGGCGCCGACGACCGTACCGATGATGAACCAGTAGGTCCGTTTGAACATGGGAAGAGCGTAACTCGTTTCTCGTTTCTCGTCCGTGCTGCTTGGTGCTCTCGTTCACGGCTCGCGGTTATGCCCGCGGGGGTTTGCCGAGGTCTTTGTCGATTTGCTTCAGCCGGTCTGCGAGTTCGGCTTCTTCGCCTTCGCGAGTCGGGTGAAACAGAACGGCGTCGCTGACCCCGTCGGGAAGGTATTGCTGGCGCACGATGTGGCCGGGATGGTCATGGGGATATCGATACCCCTCTCCGTGGCCCAGCACCGCGGCGCCTTGATAACCCGCCTTGCCGCAAGTGGACGGGCACCTCCGCTCCCGGGGTGTCGGCTACGGCCTGCCGGGCGGCTCCCATCGCCTTCTTGACCGAGTCCGACTTGGGGGCCGCGGCCAGATAGAGGGCGGCCTGGCTGAGGGCGAAGGAGGCCTCCGGCAGTCCGACGTAGGCAGAGCGCCTGGCCGGCCGCCACCGCCACCCCCAGCGCCCGGGTCGGCCAATCCGACGTCTTCGGAGGCGAACACCATCATTCGTCTGGCAATGAACTCGGGGTCCTCGCCCGCTTCCAGCATCATGTCAGCCAGTAGAGCAGCCGCATCGGGATCAGAACCGCGCACGCTCTTGATGAACGCCGAGATGACGTCGTAGTGCTGGTCGCCCTTCTTGTCGTAGCGAACGATGCGCCGCTGGAGCGCCTCCTCGACATGTTCGAAGTCACCCGGTCTTGTCGGCGCCCTGCCACGAACGGCTGCCATCTCCAGGGCGTTGTACGCCAGCCGGGCGTCTCCTCCACTTCGCTCCGCCAGTGCGGCGAGCTTCGCTCTCCATGTTCATGCCGAGCGCTCCCAAGCCTCGCTCCGCGTCGGCTCAACGCCGATCGACGAGTTCGATCACGGCGTCGGGCCCGAGCGGCTCCAAGCGGAACAGCGTCGACCGGCAGATGAGCGGCGAATTCACCTCGAAGAACGGATTCTCGGTGGTCGCGCCGACCAGGATGAGAGTCCCGCCTCCACCCCGGGAAGCAGGGCGTCCTGCTGCGACTTGCTGAAACGATGGATCTCGTCGAGGAACAGCACCGTCCGTCGTCCTCCTCTCCCAACCGGCGGCGGGCCCCGGCCAGCACCTCGCGCACGTCTTTGACGCCCGCCGAGGTAGCCGACAGTTGCTCAAAGGGGGCGTCTGTTTCGGCGGCCACCAGACGGGCCAGCGTGGTCTTTCCGGTGCCGGGCGGACCCCACAGGATCATCGATACCGGCCGCCCTGCCTCGACCATCGATGCAAAGGCGGCACCCGGTACCGACCAGATGGGTTTGGCCGGCCACCTCGTCGAGGCTGCGGGGCCGCATGCGGGCCGCCAGTGGCGCTACCTCTGCCTGGCGCGCCTCCCGCTCTGCAGCGAAGAGGTCATCCATCTTCCGGATCCGGGTCTCCCCGGGTCGACGATCGGCCATGAGTTCGACGCCCAGCTCAGCGAGTTGCGCTGCGTCCACCGCAGTCGGCGATCCGGTCATCGGATCGATGCCGGTCTGGGTCTTGGGGAACGGGATGACGTCGCGGATGCTCGCCTCCTGTTGCAGGATGGCCAAGAGCCGGTCGACTCCCAGGGCGAATCCGGCGTGCGGAGGCGTGCCGTATCGCAAGGCCTTGACGAACCAGCCGAAGCGTCGTTCCGCATCTCTCGGCGGAGATTCCGAGAATCTCGAAGACCTCTTGCTGAAGGTCGGGTCGTGGATCCGGACCGACCCGGAACCCAATTCGCTGCCGTTCAGGACCAGGTCGTAGGCCTGGGCGATCGCTTGGCCGGGGCGCTCCCGCATCTCCTCCACATCCACCGGAGATGTAAACGGGTGGTGCGACGGCGCCAATTCGCCCCCTTCGAGTACATCAAACACGGGGAAGTCGATCACCCAGAGGAACTCGAAGCTCGTCGTGCCCTTCGGGCTTTGCCCAGGTCCAGCCGCAATTGCCCGAGCACTGCGGCCGCCGTTGGCGGTTCGCGTCGGCCACCAGCAGCAACAGATCCCCCGGCGCAGCCTCGAGAGCCTCGGTCAAAGAGGCGATCTCGATCTGCCGATAGGAACTTGGCGGTCGGAGACCGCAGGGTGCCATCCGTCCTCGACGAATGCCGACACGAGTCCCTTGGCGCCGAGCTCTTTGGCCCTCGTGGCCAAGCCGTCGAGCTGTGATCGAGACAACTCTCTCTGCCCTGCGTTGAGTCCGCGAATCACACCCCCTGCTTCGAGGGTGGCCGAGAACGCCCGGAATCCGGTGTCCCCGAAGACGCCGCCAAGATCGGAGATCTCCATCCCGAACCGGGTATCCGGCTTGTCGGTTCCGTAGCGGAGCATTGCCTCGGCGTAGGTCAGGCGCGGGAACGGTGTCCGGAGCGCCACTCCTCGCAATTGCTCGACAACCGCCTGCACGACCGCTTCGAAGGTCTCCAGCACCCCTTCGCGGCCCCAGAACGCTCCCTCGACATCCAGCTGGGTGAATTCCAGTTGTCGATCGCTGCGAAAGTCCTCATCCCGGTAACAGCGGGCGATCTGGTAGTAGCGATCCACGCCTCCCACCATCAGCAGTTGTTTGAAGAGCTGGGGCGATTGGGGCAACGCGTAGAAACTTCCGCGGCGCAGACGGCTGGGCACGAGCATGTCGCGAGCGCCTTCCGGAGTCGAGCGGATCAAAGTAGGTGTTTCCACTTCCAGGAACCCGCGTTTCCCGAGCACCTCCCGCATGGCGCCGGTGGCCTGCGAGCGCGCTTGAAGGTTTTTCGCCATCCGCGGTCGGCGCAGATCGAGAAAGCGATATTCCAGTCGTAGTCGTTCGTCTGTCTCCGCCCGGTCGTCGAGCATGAACGGGAGCGCCTCCGCCTTGCTGAGGACCTCGAGGTCGGTGGCCGCCACCTCGACGCCTCCGGTAGTCATTTCCGGGTTCTCCATCCCGGCGGGCCGCGCCCGCACTGTGCCTTCGACGGTGACGCAGTATTCCATGCGCAGGTCGCGTGCCGCCGGTACCTCGTTCGGGTCGATGACCACCTGCATTACTCCGGACGAATCGCGGAGATCGAAGAAAAACACCCCTCCCTGATCGCGCCGTCTGGCAACCCATCCGGCCAACCGGATCCGTTCGCCCGCGTTCTCTCCGGACACGTCCGCCGCATAGGCCGTCCGGTAGGGCTGCTCGGCCCCTAAAGCCGTCGTGTCCATGCCCCAACCTCCTCGATAAGAATGACCTCTTGATTGCCGGTGGTCAGGTTCTTGGCCACCACCCGGCCCTCTTCCCATTCATCTCCCACCACGATCACCGCCGCCGCCCGCCTTCGATCAGCAGCCCGGAACTGGGCTTTCACCGACTTGCCTTCGAGATCGAGATCCGTGCGGAATCCGTCGTTCCGCAACTGGGAAGCAAGCCTGAGGGCCTCCCGGAGTCGTTCGCCGGCCACCACCAGGTACAGGTCGAGCGGACTGGCTTCCTCGATATCCCCCAGGGTCAACACGAGCCGATCCAGCCCGATCGCAAATCCGACGCCGGGCACCGGTTTGCCGCCGAGCAACTCGGCCAGACCGTCGTATCGTCCCCCACCGCCCACCGCGTTCTGGGCGGCATCGAGGCCGGTGGCAACGTATTCGAATGCCGTACGTTCGTAGTAGTCCAGTCCTCTGACCAACCGGGGCGCCTCCGCAAAAGGCACTTCGAGCTGTCGGAGAATCGCCCGCACCTCGTCGTAGTGGACGGCACAGGCCTCGCAGAGATGGTCCACCGGTGAAGGAGCGTCTGTCAGCTGGGGGGCACAGGTTTTGCAGTCGAGGACCCGCATCGGGTTGGAATCGACCCTGCCCAGACTGTCGCCGCACAGAACGTCGCGACGGTTGTTGAGATATGCGGTCAACGCCTCCAAGTATTTGGGGCGGCACTCCCGATCCCCGATCGAATTGATCTCCACAACCAAACCGGGTACTCCCGCATCAGTGAGATACGCATAGCCAGCTTCGATCACCTCGGCGTCGGCCGCGGCGGCTCGGGATCCGAGATATTCGACACCGACTTGATGAAACTGCCGCCGGCGCCCGGCCTGGGGGCGCTCGTACCGGAACATTGGACCGGAATACGCGACTTTCATGATTCCGTCCCCGCCCGCTTCGAGAAAAGCCCGGACCACAGGTGCCGTCCCTTCCGGACGGAGCGTCAGCGACCTTCCCCCCTTGTCGGCAAAGGTGTACATCTGTTTTTGCACGACGTCGGTGGATTCCCCGACCCCGCGCGCGAACACCTCTGTGGCCTCGAAGATGGGAGTGAGCACGAGGTCGTACCCGTACCGGGCCGCCAGGTCTTCCCAGGTCAGTAACAATCTCCGCCAGGTGTGCGAGGCGGGCGGAAAGATGTCATCGGTTCCTTTTGGTGCGCGCAGGCTCATGGGCTCAGTTGCTGGAGGAATGGGTTGGTGCGACGTTCCTGCGCCAGAGTAGTCGTGGGTCCGTGACCCGGATAGACCATTACCCCGTCGTCGAGAGGGAGTACCTGGTCGCGCATACTCTTCATCAACGTCTCGAAGTTCCCTCCCGGCAGGTCGGTCCGGCCGATCGAGCCCGCGAAGAGATGGTCGCCGGAGAACAGAATGCCCTCGGCGCGGTTCACGAAGCAGCAATGTCCGGGGGTGTGTCCGGGAGTGTGCAGCACTTCGAGCTCGAGGCCCGCCAGGCGCAGTATCTGCCCATGGGTGAGCCGTTCGAGGTTGGTGGGCGGCGAGAAGTCACCGGGAGGAACCATCCCGAACAGCATTCGCAGTTGACTGAGAGGGTCGAGGGTCAGGAAGTCATCGTCGGCGTGCACGTAGGCATCGATCCCGGTCGAACCGACCACAACGCCCGCCCCACCTGTGTGATCGATGTGGCCGTGGGTCAGCAGCAGCGCCACCGGGGTCACCCGGTGCTCGGCCAGAAGATCCAACATGCCTTCCGGGTCGGGGGGAGCATCAATGAGGAGGCCCGGACCGCCCGCCTCGGGCGCCACCACCCAGCAATTGGTTTCGGCCAGCCACAGTGATCTTCCGGCAATCAGCAACGCCACTCCCTGCAGTCGAAAGTCAGGGTAGTTGGGACTGAGCGCTGCTTAGCGGTCTCTCCAGGCGTCTGGTTTTACGGCTTGGCCCAAGCCGGCAAGGGTAGTTCGGTCCAGTCCTCGTAGGACCAATCATTGACCAGCAGCGGGTAGAAGGGCGGCCGGACGAATTCAAAACGGTCGTCAAAGCCGTACTGGGCATAGGGGAACTCGCCGGAGATCGATCCGGTGCTGCGAGTGGCGATCGATCCGCTGGTGATCAAAGTTGAGTTGGAAGGAGTGCTGCCCACCGCCCGCCATTTGTCGTACTGGCCGAGTAGCGCCGCACTGATATAGAACTCCCGGTCGGCACCGGTGGCACCACCGTTGATGATGACTTCATCGGAGGCGATCAACCCGAGTACGTCGAACGAGTTGGGATCGTCGTACGTGGTGTCGGCGTTGAGAATGACGTTCTTCTTGTTGGTGACCGTCCCGGCGTAGATGGTCAGGGAGCCTCTCAGGATGGCTTCGCTATACCCGTCCCCGAGCAACCGGTCGTCGTTGAACCCCCCGGTGAAGGACCGGTCACCGATGACCACATGCTGGTTGGTCCACACCGTCCCGTTGGTGGGGATGTCCTCAGTAGTGCAAGAGTTGAATTGGGAAGATTGTCCGTTGGTCCACCACCAGGTTTCTGTCTGATTGGTGGTCGACTTGCACACTCGCAGTTTCCCGACCCCGGCCGCGGTCACATAGGGGTGAATTCGCCAGCCGTCGGCGTTGGCGTCGTCCAGGCACAGTCCGCCGCCCGAGCAAGCCGCCGACTGGATTGTGTCGAGATCATCCCAGAAGTCGTTGAAGTCCAGGGGTTGGGGATAGGCATCGCGGATGTCGTTGTACGAGCCGCTCGGGGTGCTTTCCCACCCTTCGGCTCCGTCGTACCAGGCTGGTGGGCTGACGATGGAATCCTCGGCGAACACGTCCGCATGAGCCCGGCCGTTCGACCCGTAGCTCACGTCACCGCCCGAATAGACCTTGCCCCATGTTTCACGGTTTGAGCCGTAGTTGAGGTCATTCTCGGTCACCCGGTAGAACTCGGAAAGAGACGTTGCCTGGACGGTGGCCGAAATGGCTCGTCGGTGGACCCAGGTGCCTCGACGACCAACGACCAGCACTTCGAGAGGTTGACCGGCCGGTGGGTAGACCTCCATGAGCACCCCGATGTCGTCTCGAGTAGCGGCCAAAGCGCCTTCGAGGATGGGATGCACGTACCAGTCTGGATCGGGGCTCCCGTCACCATCGCGGTCGGGGTCTTCGTAGGTCCAGACCTCACAATCGGGCCAGGGCCAAGTGTTGCCGGGCTGCACGGCCGGTAGTCCGTACCCGGCGGAGGACGGCGTGTCGCACACGCGGGCTCGTTCGCCCTCGTCCACCCAGTGCATAAAATACAACGGGTCGACGGTGAGCTTGGCTGCGTAGCGTTCCAGCATGGCTTCGGCGCCGGCCACGACGATATCCTCTCGAGCCTGAAACTCCGATTGCTGCCGTTGGGTGATGGCTTCGCGCAGCAGCAGCGTGGTGAACATCGTCAACAGCATGATGGTCACCAGCACGGTGGCCAGGGCCAGTCCGGAGTCGTTACGCAGACGGTGCATTGCGCAACCTCACTTCTTCGTGGATCTCGTAGTCACCCGGGTTTTCCTTGACGCTGGGATCTATCCGCAGGTCGATGATCACCAGGGGGAAGTCGCAACGGACCACGCCGTCGCAGACCGACACCGTCGTCCGGACCGCCGGATTGCCCGTCCACACGACACCGTGAAAGAGCGGGCCGGTAGTCAGATACGGGTCGGCGAGTACGGAGGTGAGCACGATCTCTTGACGTTCGACGGTATTGTTGGCATAGGTGAAGACAGGCGGCACCGAAGACACGTCCGCGGTGACCACGGTCCGTTGCAGGTCACACATCCCGCCGTTGTTGCCGTTCGTGCAGTTGATCAATTCATAGGTGTGTTTCTCCGGAACACTGTCGAGAGGCAACCGGTCGCTGTAGAAGACCAGCTTGTTCCAGGCCATTTCCAAGACGGGCACCGCAGTAGCGGCTTCCGACGGTGGAACCGCTTGTCGCACTTCGACCACCATCTCCCGGATGACCGGACGTACTTCGCGTTCGGCGTCGCTCAACGCCAACTGGGTCTGGACGTCATCGAAGAATCCGAGCAACAGCGCGCTCAGGGAGGCCAGGGCGATACCCATGACCATGACCGTCACCGTCATCTCGGTGAGCGTGAGGCCCCGCTGATCGCGGTGGAGGCTGTTGAGGAAACGTCTCATGGCGCCGGACAGTCCGTCGAGCTCGACCAGAAGACGTTGCCACCCACGCTCACGTTGACTGTGGCGTTGCGCTTGCGGGGGTTGCCGTTCGGGCGCAACTTGGTGCAGACCTTCTGCACGTCCCAGGCCCCGGCGTCAACCGTGACCGACGCTTCGCCGCTGCCGTTCGGGTAGACCTCTACCCAGTCGTCGGGAGCTCCACCGTCGGGGCGGTAGCGGAAGTACTGCACCCGGGCCGGGACGTCCTCGTGGAAGGTGATCACTCCGGTGTTGGGAGGCGAGGTGAGGGAAACAGTCCGGAAGTTGAACCCATTGATATTGGGGACGAAGTCGCTGCCGGGATCATGCCCGTGCGGCGAGGTGACGTCGATAGCCACATCGAATCCGTCATAGGCCCAGGAGTGGTCGACGTGTCCACTCGAGTCGGTGATCAATGTGAACGGCACCTCGAACTCGGGGTCGATGGTGACACTGGCCCCCGAGATCGGGGTCCCGGAATCGTCGACGACTGTCACATCGAGGAAGGCATCGGTCGAGAGCGTTAGGAAGAAGGGCTCCTCGTGCACAACATCGGTTGGGTAGTCCTCGGGGATCACTACATCGGTCTTGGTCTCCAGGCTGTACCCACCGGCGGTGGCCGTAAGGTCGTAAGAACCCGGCACCAAAGGCGAACCGTTCAACTCGGTGATATGGAAGGTCGATCCGGTCCACTCCGGATCGCCGGCGTCAAAGGTGTAGACGTTGCCTTCGTATTCGACAGTCAGCTCGACGAACAAGAGAATCGGAAACATCGTTGTGTCATCGAAGAGGGCTACTTCGAGCTCAGCCGGGCGGTAAATCCGGAGTGGGACCGTAGCAGTCTCGGTAGGACCCATATGAACCCGATCGGTCTCAATGTCGATATCGGTTGGATGTATCCACCAACCATTGCCTTCGTATGAGGTTTGAGTAGCTCCAAGTCGGGCGTAGTAGTAATAGTCCGTCGCCCCGGTCTCATTGGCGGCGACTCCGGCAAAGGTCTGCGTGGCGTCGGGCGTGCCGGCGAAGGGGTAGAACGCCGTGTCCTTGACAAGCACCACCTGGGGATAGCCAACCGCGCTGGGCGGCTTGCTGGTCGGCTCTTCCTTGATGAGCTCAACGATCACGTTGGCCTTGCCTTCGTGGGCGGCGATGTTGGGCGGTGCCACGATGGTCTGCATCACTACCGGTGTTACAGATCCGGCATGGTGGCTGACGGTAACGGTGACCTCCTTGTAGTCGATCCCCATGTCGGGCAAACCCTGAACCCCATCTCCGCCCTGGGGGACCACGTTTTCGCCGGGATTGACGCTGCCGAAATACTTGACGTCGGTGGAAATGACAAAGTCGATATTCTGCACCGTGGCCGTCTCGCTCGCCTGCAGGATCCCCTCGGGCACCCCCGACGGGAAACCTATCTGCTCGTAGTCGAGAGAGCGGAGCTCTTCGACTCTTCCCTGGGCGAGGTTGGAGGCGATAGTGGCGAGTTTGGCTTCGCTCAGCACGTTGAACCCGGCCAGGACGGGAGTGATAGTCAGCACGATGGCAATGCTGAGCACGGTGAGGGCGACCAGAGACTCGGCCAGGGTGAAACCATCATCACGACGCAACCGACTCGAAATCTTCTTCATGGGGAATACATCGGCCTGACGACGGCGCCACCGCATGTCTATCTGAAGTGACCCTGATTGACTAGTTATTTGCTGTTGAGCGCGCCCAGCTGCCATGCAGGGATATCGGCCCAGGACCCGGGGTTCTTGACGGATTCCCTACGTCGCCCGCGGAACCAACCGATAGGCGTCAAACACTGAATCAACCGATCGCAGCGAGGCAACCAGCATGTCGACCTGGCCTGGATCGCCCAGTTCGACCTCGTATCGCAACATGGCCACCAAATCGCGACCCACCGATGACGACGACGCCAGGATATTGCCTCCCACATCGGAGATGAGCGAGGTCACATCTCGCAATAGCTTCGGACGATCGAGGGCTTCCACTTGCACCCAGACCGAAAACCTCCCGACTCGCTCCGGCGCCCAGCTGACCTCAATCATGCGCTCTGTCCGGTCACCCATCGCCTCGATGTTGGTGCAATCCGACCGGTGGACCGAAACTCCCCGACCTACCGTCACAAATCCAACGATGTCATCGCCGGGAACCGGCGCGCAGCAACGGGCGATCCGCACCCATACGTCGTCCAACCCCTCGACAATGATTCCGGTCCCCGTGGGCACGGCCCTCTCCCGGGGGACCTCCGGGAGGGCTTCATCCTCGGGAGTGACGTCTTCAGGGCGGGCGAGGCGGGTTACCCGCCCGGCCACCGTCCCCGCGGCCATGGTGCCTTCCCCAACAGCTACGAACAGCGATTCCAGGTCTTGGAGGCCAACCTGCTCGCCCACCTGCAATAGGAAGGCGTCCCGGGCCGAAGCCGACAAACCGAGGCGTTCTTTGCGGAGGGCGCCCATCACTTGATCCCGACCGTCTGCCAAGGCCGATTCCCGCCGCTCCTTGGTGAACCACTGCCGGATCTTGGCCTGGGCCCGGGAGGTCCGAACAAAGGCCAGCCAATCCCGGCTGGGCCCGGCATCCTGGGACTTGGACGTGATGACCTCGACGATGTCGCCCGACTCGAGCCGGGTGCCGAGGGAGACCAGACGCCCGTTGACCTTGGCGCCCATACAGCGATGCCCCACCTCGGTGTGGACCGAGTAGGCGAAGTCGACCGCCGTGGCCCCGCGGGGCAGCGTCTTCACGTCGCCGCGCCGGGGTCAGCACGAACACCTCGTCCTGGTAGAGGTCGATCTTCAGGCCGGCCAGGAACTCCTTCGGGGTCTGCGTACTCCTCCGCGAGGAAGCGCAGGTCCGCCATCGCAGCGGCAGTCCTCGTCGGAGCCCCCTCCTTGTACCGCCAGTGGGCGGCGATGCCGAGCTCGGCCCGCTCGTGCATCTCGGCGGTACGGATCTGCACCTCCAGCGGCTTGCCGTCCTGGCCGACCACGGTGGTGTGGAGGCTCTGGTAGAGGTTGAACTTGGGCATCGCGATGTAGTCCTTGAACCGCCCGTGGACCGGAGGCCACCGGGTGTGGACCATGCCGAGGGCGGCGTAGCAGTCGGCGACCTCGTCGACGATCGACCCGGATCCCGATCAGGTCGTGGATCTCCTCGAACGGCACGCCCGCCCGTCACCATCTTCCGGTAGATCGAGTAGATGTGCTTCGGCCGCCCGGTGACCGTCCGCCCGGATCGCCCTGCCTCGCAACAGCATCTCCTGACTGCTCGCAATGGCCTGCCGGATCTGGGCGTCGCGCTCCGGCGCCCGATCGCTCAGGAGCGTGTCGATCTCGGCGTGGCGCTTCGGGTAGAGGATCTCGAAGCACCGGTCCTCCATCTCATGCTTCATCTCCTGGACACCCAGCCGGTGAGCCAGCGGGGCGTACACCTCGATGGTCTCCCGGCCGATCCGCTCCTGCTTCTCGGGAGGCAGCGGGGCGATGGTGCGGATGTTGTGGAGCCGGTCCACCAACTTGATGAGCAACACCCGCACGTCCTGGGCCATCGCGACCACCATCTTGCGGATCGTGGCCGCCTGGGCCTCTTCCCGGGATCCGAGAACTTGACTCCGATCCAGTTTGGTGACGCCGTCGATCAGCCGGGCGCCTTCCGGCCCGAAATCGGCTTCGACCTCCTCGAGGTGACGTCGGTGTCTTCCACGGTGTCGTGGAGCAGAGCCGCCGCCGAGAGTGTCGGCATCCAGGCCGTACTCGGCGAGAATCCGGGCCACCGCCAGGGGGTGGGTGATGTAGGGCTCGCCGCTCTTGCGGAACTGTCCGAGATGCTTTCGCTGGCGCGAGCGTGTAGGCCCGATGGATGGTGCGGTCCGGGGCAGTCGGGTAGTGCGAACGGAAGGCGGCCAGGATCGGTGCCAGCTCGGCGACGACTGCGTCGTCGGGCCGAATCGCCGGCTCAGCCGCCGTCATAGTTCACCAGCGAGTGGAGTTCGACGTCCTCCAGCGCCGATCTCCCGTTGAGGAACCCCAGTTCGATGAATATCGGCCAGCCCAACCACTTCCGCGCCGAGGCGCCGCAGAAGGCGAACGGCGGCCGCCGCGGTTCCTCCCGTCGCCAGCACATCGTCAACCACCAGCACCCGGTCGCCGGGTTCGACGGCATCTTCGTGGATCTCGAGGGCATCGCGTCCCGTATTCGAGTTCATAGTCCTCGCGGACCACGTTCCACGGGAGTTTGCCCGGTTTGCGGATCGGGATGAAACCGGTGCGGAGCTCCTCAGCAACCGGGGTGGCGAGGATGAATCCGCGGGCTTCGATCCCGGCCACTTTGTCGACTCTTCCGACGAATGGTTCAGCCAGATCGTCGATCAGACGGGTGAACGCCCGCCGATCGGCCAGCACCGGCGTGATGTCCTTGAACAGGATCCCCGGCTCCGGGAAATCCGACAACGTCTCGTACCAATTGGGCGTAATGTAGGAGTATCCACCGGACGATTGTACATCGCGGCAAGCCCCGGCCTCGGTCGAGTTCGGCGAGGGCTCAGCGCCGGCGTTTCTTGGGCGGCCGCGGAGTTGCTCCGGTGGCGGCGCGAGGCCGAGCCGCGATCGGCGGTCGGTTTCGCCTGACTGACTGGGCACGGACGGTATCTTCGGACATCGCGGCTCAGGCGTCGCCGGATCCTCGTCCACTCTCCTCCCGCTCTTTCCAGATCGCCAGCAGCGGCGAGGCGACCGCGATCGACGAGTAGGTGCCGGTCGCAATGCCGACGAACAGGGCCAGCGCAAACTCCAGCAAGGTCCGCGCCCCGAGCAGGAACGACCCGACGAACAGGAGGCTGCCGACCGGAAGCAAGCTGGTCAGCGACGTATTGACCGAACGCATCAACACCTGGTTCATGGACCGGTTGACGATGTCGGTGAATGGGTCACCCGATCGGACGTTTCGATGTTCTCCTTGACCTTGTCGAATACGACCACCGTGTCGTACAGGCTGTAACCGAGAATCGTCAGCACCGCGATCACGGTGGCCGGGGTCACCTCGAACCCGGTGATCGAATACACCCCGAACGTGATGACGAGATCGTGGAACAGTGCGGCGATGCCGCTGAGCGCCATCTTCCATTCCAGCCGCCAGGACATGAAGAGGATCACAGCTCCCAGGAACACGACCAGGGCCAGTACAGCCCGTTCGGCGATCTGCGCCCCAAAGGTGGGCCCGACCTCGTCGACGCTGGTTTCCTGACCTCCGTGCCGGCCACGGCGGCCACCGCCCGCACGAACTGGTCGGCCTGATCGGCTTCGAGAGCCTCCGTCTGGACCCGAGCTCCTGTCCGTCGGCCAGCAGCTGAATCCGGGCATCGGAAAGCCCCAGCGGGGCCAGCGCATCTCGAACCTCGGCCACTCCGGCGTCGGCCGGGTTCTCGGTCTCGACGGCGACACTCCCCCCCGAAAGTCGAGACTGAGGTTGAGGCCCCGAATCGCCAGACTCAGCGCCGAAACGACCAGCAGCACCGAAGAAATGATCAGGAAAGTGCGGCGGGCTCCGACGAAGTCGATAGTCGTTTCACCCCGATAGAGGCGGCCGAACAGGCTCATGTCGTTGACCTCCGCAGTCTTGCGTCCGCTGGCCCCTTCGATACTGAACCATCCCCCGCTGCCCAACCGCGTTCGGGCCATGAGCCAGACGGCGTTCCGGGTGAAGAAGTAGGCGACGATGATATCCAAGAAGGTGGCGATCCCCAGCGTCAGAGCAAAACCTTTCACCGGGTCCGACGGCCAGCAACCACAACAGAATGGCGGCCAGGATCGAGACGGTATCGGCCGTCATGATGGTGTGAAAGGCCCGGGAGAAGCCTTCATCAACGGCCGCGTGGAGCGTTCGCTTGGCCCGGATCTCTTCCTTGATTCGTTCATAGAACACTATGTAGGAGTCGGCGGTGATCCCAATCGAGACGATGATTCCCGTCACTCCGGCCAGGGTCAGCGTGGTCCCCATGTACCGACTCAGCAGTCCGATGACCAGCAGGAGCAGCGAACCGAAGACGGTCAGGCCCACCACGGTCACCAGTCCCAGCGACCGGTAGTACAAGATCACGGCGAGAGCCACCAGAATCAAACCGCCGGCTCCGGCCACCAGCCCGGCGTTGAGCGAGTCGGCGCCCAGGGTGGCCGAGACGTTTTGGACCTGATCCCGCTCGAAAGCCACGGGGAGCGAACCGTACCGGAGCACCACCGAGAGGTCCTGGGCTTCCTGCTGCTGGTTCTCACCGGTCCCCATCGTGATGACGGCCGAACCCCCGCTGATCCCGACGTTCGGGTCGACATCTTTGTTGACCTGCGGAGCCGACACCACCTCGCCGTCGAGCACGATGGCGATCTGCCGGCGGGGGTCGCCCGACGGGTAAGAAGCGGCGACTTTGGTCAGCTCCTGGAACTTGTCCGGCACCTTCATTGGACAGGTCGAGTTGCACCTGCCATTGAGCGATCGAGGTTGCCCCGCCCTGAGAACCCGGCCAGGGCGTTGTCGAGGTCGGCGCCACTCAGCTGGGACGGTCCGACGTGATACACCCGAAACCACCGAGCCATCCTCGGCGTACTCGGCCAGCCATGCTTCCTGGTCGGGATCGTCCTCGATGGTCAGACCGGTCTCGGTATCAACTCCCACGGGGAAGGTGGTGGTTGTGGTGGTCGCAGTTTCGGTCGTAGTTGTGGTGTCGTCGGCTCGGCGAGGTCGTGGTGGTCTCGCCGGACGCGGTGGTGGTGGTCGCATCCTCGAGGATCCGCGGGATGAGCGACCGGGCTGACGAGAAGGCTTGGCTTCCAGGACCGGTCGGAACGACAACTGGCCGGTCTGCCCGATGGCCGCCAGGGCGCTTTCGCGGTCGGTCACGCCGGGCAGCTGGCACGAGAACGTTGTTCTCGCCGGAGATCTGGATCTCGGGCTCCTGCACGCTCCCGAAGCTCTCGATTCGTCGCTGCATCACCTCGACAGCTTTGTCAAGCACCTCGGGATCAGTCCCCTCGGGAGCCCGCAGGATCACCGACGTTCCCCTTTGAGGTCGAGCCCGAGCACCGGCGTCACGCCGAAGACCAAAGCCAGCGGCCACGCCGCCCCAGGCGATCGCCAAGACGACCAGCAGTGTGACGAGATGTCGTCGCACGCTCAGTCCTGGTCGCCGGTCTTGGAGCCGATGGCGCGGCGGGAGATGCGCATCTTGCCGTCCTCGAGTCGCAAGCACAACCGAGTCGTCATCCAGTGAGTCGACAATGCCGTACACGCCCCCAAATGTCTGCACACGATCTCCAATTTGCAGCGAAGAAGCCATCTCGGCCTGTTTCTTGGCCCGGGTCCGCTGGGGCCGAATCAGCAGGAAATAGAACATGGCGACCAGCAGAGCGAGGAAGATCAACGATGAGTAACTACTCGCCGCGGTATTCAGTCTGTAAAAGGAATCACGGAATTCACCCTCTTCGAAATGCCAGCCCGCGATGCGCGGGCCGGAGGCCATGGTAGCCACTACTCCGGGCTGGGCGAAAGTCTGCGCGCGACTGTCGCGTGCGTGGAACTCTGCATACCTCCCCCCGGCGATCGCCGACCGTGCGTCCTTCATGAGTCGCATGGTGTAGGTGAGATTGTGCAGGCTGAGTAGCCGGTGGGCGCTCAGTTCGCGGGTGGTGAGCAGATGCCGCAGGTAGGCCCGGGAGTATGTCGAGCAGGTTAGACAGCCGCAGCCTTCTTGAAGGGGAAGATCAGATAGGCGATGTCTCAGTGCGTTTCAGGTTGAAGTCTCCGTCGGGGGTCAGAACCCTTCCGTGCCGGGCCAGCCGGGTCGGCCACACGCAATCGAACAAATCGATCCCCCGGGCAACTGCGTCCAGGACGCCTTCCGGGTCGCCCAGTCCCATCGTGTAGCGGGGCTTGCCCGCCGGCAGTTCGTTCACCACCACCTCGAGAACCCGGTTCCGATCTTCGGCCGACTCCCCAACCGACAGCCCCCCAATACCGAAGCCGGCAAATCCGAGCGCCGCGGTAGCGGCGGCGCTGCGCGCCCGTAACTCGTCGTCTACTCCGCCCTGAACTATCCCGAACAATGCCTGATCCGGTCTTTGGTGAACCGCCAGGGCCCGTTCGGCCCAGCGCAGGGTTCGGTCATCGCCTCTTCCACTCGGGAGCGGGTGGTCGGCAGGCCAACGCAAACGTCGAGCACCATCGCGACATCCGCCCCGAGATCCTCCTGCACCCTCACCGCGTCCTCGGGGGTCAGGTGCACGCGTCGAGCCATCGTACGTCGACCGGAACCTCACTCCCTCCTCATCAACGCGGGGTTCTAGCGAGAACACCTGATAGCCGCCTGAGTCGGTGAGGATGGCGCCGCTCCACCCCATGAAGCCGTGCAGCCCGCCCAGCCGAGCGACGGTGTCGTCGCCCGGGCGCAACATCAGGTGGTAAGTGTTGGCCAGCACCATCTGCGTCGCCGACCTCGATGCAGATCCCGAGAGTCGACGGCCCGGACCGCGGCCCGGGTTCCGACCGGCATGAAGTTGGGGGTAGCCACCTCTCCGTGCGGGGTGGTCAATACACCCAGACGAGCGTTTCCTTCGGTGGCTCGCGATACGGTGGGAAACCGGAGGGGTCATGTCATCCGTTCCGCCAGCATCGCATCGCCAAACGAGAGGAATCGGTAACCGCGGGCGAGGGCGTTGGCTATAGGCGGACCGCCATTCGCGACCCATGAAGGCTGCCATCAACACCACCAGCGTCGAGGCGGGAACATGGAAGTTGGTGATCATGACGTCCACGATCCCAAAACGGTAGCCGGGGGTGATGAAGAGGTCGGTCGAGCTCTCGCCCGGACACCACCTCGTTGCCCATCAAATGCGCTCTCCAAGGTCCTGACCACTGTTGTTCCTACCGCCACCACCCGCCCTCCCGCGCCGCGTGTTGCGGTGATGGCCCGGGCGGTCGCGGCCGGCACCGAATAGCGTTCCGAATGCATCACATGGTCGACGATCCTTTCCGTCCCGATGGGACGAAAAGTGTCGAGTCCCACTTCGAGCTCTACAGATGCCCAACCGATGTCACGTTCCACGAGGGCTCCAACTACCTGCTCGGTGAAATGGAGCCCGGCGGTGGGTGCGGCCGCGGAGCCCACCCGGTCGGCGAAGACCGTCTGGTAGCGCTCCGCGTCGGCAAGTGGTTCGCGGATATAGGGGGGCAGCGGGGTCTCTCCGGTCCGGGCTACCGCCTCTTCGACTCCGCTCCCGTCGGTGGTGGCGAGTTCGACCTCAAAAACGCCACCGGGACCGGTGTGCGTGACGGTGGCGACCACCACACCCAGATCCAGCTCGACGCCGGGTCTGATACGGCGGGCGGGTTTGACCAACGCCTCCCAGCGCTGGTCGTCTCTCTTGCTCACCAACAGCACCTCAACGGCGCCGCCACCGTTGCCGTTTGGTCCCCCGCAGTCGAGCGGTCCGCACCCGAGTCTTGTTGACGACCACCAGATCGCCGGGAGCGAGGAGTTCGGGCAGGTCGCGGAAAGTGTGGTCGGTCATGTTCCGTGTATCGAGCAGTCGGGCTGCGTCGCGCGGCTCTACGGGTTGTTGGGCGATCGCCTCGTCGGGCAGCAGGTACGAGAAATCGGCGGTCTCCACAGGGTTGGAGAGTAGGCGCGATCTCGGGGAAGGCGCTTCAGCCGAGGAAAGTCTGCTGAGCGGCGGCTGGGGGTTCAAGACCCAGATGGTGCGTACGCCGCCGCCGTGGCTACCCGCCCCGGGGCGTGCGTTTGAGGAAGCCGATCTTGAGCAAGAAGGGCTCATAGGCATCTTCGACGGTCTCGGGTTCTTCGCCGACCACAATCGCCAGGGTCGACAAACCGACCGGCCCTCCGCTGAACTTCACCACGATCGCGTCGAGGATCTCCCGATCGACTCTGTCGAGTCCCTTCTCGTCCACTTCGAACACTTCGAGCGCCGCCTGCGCCGTTGCTTGGTCGGCGACCCCGTCGGCTCGGGCGACTGCATAGTCACGGACGCGGGCCAACAGAGCGGTTGGCGATCCGCGGCGTTCCGCGGCCGCGCAGGGCAATCAGGTCGGCGCCGTCGGCGGTTATCGGCACATCGAGGATCGACGCCGAGCGGTGCACGATCCTCCCGAGCTCGTCTTGGGCGTAGTAGTCCAGCTTGTCGACGATGCCGAACCGATCGCGGAGAGGGGCAGCGACTTTGCCCTTGCGGGTGGTGGCGCCCACCAGAGTGAACCTGGGGAGCTCCAAACGGATCGATTGAGCAGACGGCCCCTTGCCGAGCACGATGTCAAGCTGGAAATCTTCCATGGCCGGGTAGAGCACCTCTTCCACCGCCCGTGGCAACCGGTGGATTTCGTCGATGAAGAAGACATCGCCGTTGTCGAGGTTGGTAAGGATCGATGCGACATCACCCGGCCGTTCCAGGGCGGGGCCCGAGGTGATCCGCAATCGCGAGCCCATCTCGTTGGCCAAGATTCCGGCCATGGTGGTCTTGCCCAGGCCGGGAGGACCGGACAGCAGTACGTGATCGAGGGGTCGATTCAGGGTGCGGGCGGCTTCGATCGAGATCGCCAGCCGTTCCTTCAGTTTTGCCTGGCCGACAAACTCTTCGATTGTCTGAGGACGGAGGGTCACTTCGACGACGTCGTCATCGGGCAGCGCCGCCGGGGTGAGCAGGTCTTCTCTCATTGTCTGCCCAGACTACGGAGAGCTTGGCGGAGCTGATCTGCAACCGATGCTTCCGGTTGGATATCGGTCATGACTTCGCGGATCTCGGCTGTCTGATAGCCGAGCCCCTCGAGAGCATCCCGAACTTGAGCGACGGTACTGGTCCCCACGACGGTTTCGGCATCGGCCGCGGCGATTTTTGGTTTCAGCTCGAGGACCATCTTCTGAGCACCACGCTTGCCGATGCCGGGAACCATCGTGAGTGTATCGACATCCTCGGCGACGATGGCTTGGCGCAATTCCTCGGGCTGCAATGCGCCGAGGGTGGCCATCGCCACCTTGGGCCCGATCCCGGAGGCAGTCAGCAAGACTCGAAAGAGGTCGCGCTCCAACTCGACACCAAACCCGTGCAAAAGCATGGCGTCTTCGCGAACTACTAGGTGGGTGTGCAGTACTACCTCTTCCCCGACGCTGGGTAAGTCGGCCACCGTGCGGGGCGTGACCACGATCTCGTAACCCACCCCGCCAACGTCCAATACCACGCCGGTGGGTCGCAGAGAAACCAGAGTGCCGCGCAACCGACCGATCATCTGGCCGCCTCCACCCGCTCGGCAAGGGCCGCGCCCTGCAAATGGCACAGGGCTACCGCCAGGGCATCTGCGGCGTCCGCCGGGTGAGGCAGCTCCGCCAACCCCAACCTTTGCGCGACCATCTTCTGCACTTGTTCCTTGGGGGCGTTGCCATAGCCGGCCACCGCCCGCTTGACGCTGGAAGGTGTGTATTCGTGGACGGCCAGACCGGCTTGGGCGGCAACCAGCATGGCGACCCCGGCGGCCCGTCCGACGTTGGCGACTGTGTGCAGATTACGGTTTGAGAACACCTGCTCGATGGCCATCACCTTGGGATGATGTTCGACGACCAGACCCGTGAGATCACGATGGAGTTCGAGGAGTCGGTCGGCCACCGGTGCCTGAGGACTGGTGCGGATGACGCCTGCCACGACGGCCCGCGGCCCATCGGTCACCAAGCCATATCCGGTGGTGGTGAGCCCGGGATCGATTCCGAGTACGAACATATGTACGAGAGTGTAGAGGGACCGTGAGACAGGGCGGTGGTTTTGAGGGCGCAATCGCCAACCCACAACAGAACGGCCGTTCGGCCCTGGTTCGTACTGGCGAGAACGCCCACAGTGGACTAACCGACCGAGGAGAACCGTCTTGCGCACCACCAGGGCTGTGCCCGGAAGTACCTCCGCCCGCCGGACAGCGATCGGGGCTGCATGTTTGGCATTCCTGTCGGCTTGTGGATCGACCGTTTTGGATACCACCACTTCTCTGCCCGCGGAACCTACGACCACCTCCTCCACCACCACCACGTCACCCCCGGATTCGAGCCGGGTCTTCGAAATCCCGGCCGGGAACCGCGCCGCGATCGATGGGATCCTCGAGGCGAGTGAATGGGACGGCAGTGCATCCACGACAATGTCCGATGGGAGTTTGATCCACGCGATGTACAACGGCGCGACCCTGTACGTTGCCTTCGAGACCGGCACCATTGGAGCTCCCAACTTGGCCATTGCCACGGACGAGGAGATCTGGGTCCTCCACTCATCGGCGGCGTTGGGCTCTGCCCTGTACCTGCCGGGGGTTGCCGCCTGGGAGCTGTCCCATGGGTTTGTCTGGTGCTGTCGGAATTCGAGTGATTCATCGGCGCGCCAGTCGCTGCTCGAGAGCGAAGGCTGGCAGGCCAACATCGGCTTCGCCGGTGATGTCGGTGTCGTCGAGTTCCAGGTTGAGCTGCCATGGAATGGAGCCCAGGTGGCGGCGTCGTACGTCACCGAATCCGCCGCTCCCGCCTTTTGGCCCACCGACCTCTCGGCGGATGCTCAAGACCAGTTGACCGGCGCCCGGCAATCCGACGTCGATTTTCGCCACACTGAATGGTTCACGGTTGTCCCCATCGGTTGAGGGATCTTGCCCGCGCCCAGCGAAGCTGACTTCTCCCTGAAAGGGGGAAGTACCCGAGCGAGGCGAGGGGGATGGGGGTCACGCCTCGCCCCGAGACCGTCTGGCTAACGCCTGACCCTCCCCTGCCTCGCCCTCCGGGCGACGCTTCCCCTCCCTGGCAGGGAGGGGCAACACATCGACTCGCCTCCCACTATATGCACCGCCACCTTCGGTGAGGGAAAACGCCAGAATCGTCGCACACAAACCCGCGAAAGATCACCGCTGGCGGGAGAGGCGCGGAGCTGCCGGAGGCGGCGAAGCGGAGAGGGTGGTGCTGGCTTGATGCTCAATGCTTGATGCCGTTCCAGCAGATCGCCAGTTTCCGCCTCGTGTTGGTCAACACTGCTTTCGGGTGGGCGCCTTTTGCATCGAGCGAACCGCGATTGGCACTTTTCGCGGCCCCAACGACTGGCGACCCTCTCAGCGGCGCAGCTTGGCCACCCGTTTGGCCATTTTTTTGAAGATGCGGTCGTAGGAAGGGGGTGGGCCCTTCTGAAGCGTCTGGCCGTCGAGGTAGACACAGTCAGACTGCCCGCAGCTGATCATCGCCGATTGCTCAAGGGTGTCGAAGCTCTCGAATACGACGTCGTCACCCAGCGCGTCGGCGGCCTTCCTCGCCCGTTCGTAAACGATGTTGCTGGCCGGGCACCACCCATTGACAAAGGCGGTCACCGCCACCTTGCCCTCAATCCGGTCCGGTTTGGGGCCCTGCTCAATCCACCGCGGCGGCACCGCCGTCTCGGTGAAGGGTTTCCACATGAGGGCGCGAGTGCCGATTCGGTCGGCCTGCCGATAGCCGTGTTTCTTGAACCACCCGGCCTTCATCCAGAACGGCAGCAGAACGCCCCAAGCGACTATCCCTTTGGCTCCCAACTCTCGTGTGTCACGTTCGGCTGCGGCCAGCAGAGCCCGGCCGACACCGCCCCCTTGCCGGTTGCCGGCGCCTTCCTTATGGCCATGGACCCAGATGCACAGGATCATGTAGAGATCGGTCCCCACGGCCAACGAGTGTTCGATCGGGAGGTACTGGATCATTCCGATGGGCCGGTCGTCGGCGCCCAGAGCAAGCTTCACTCGAAGCCCCCGGTCCCGCATCGCGCGGGTACCAGCGACCTTTGTGGTCCCCCGCCTCCTTCATCTCGTCAGACCAGTCTTCGAGGCATACGAGGTAGGAACCTTCGTGCTGGTCCGTGAGATCGACGATCTTCGTCTCGGCCTCCCGCATACCCAAAAACCTACACGCCGTCTGCCGACACCGGCCCCCGTCGGCAATACTGGCGCCATGGACAACCTCAACGTTCTCGGCAGCGACCTCGAACCGTGTGGCACCGACCCTCTGACCGGGTTCTACCGCGACGGCTCCTGCCGAACCGGGCCGGACGACCTCGGCAGCCACACCATTTGCGCCGTCGTCACCAAAGAGTTCCTCGACCACCAACGCGGGATCGGCAACGATCTCAGCACACCCAGGCCGCAGTACCGCTTTCCGGGGCTCGTCCCGGGTGACCGGTGGTGTGTCACCGCGGTGAACTGGTTACGCGCCCATCGGGATGGAGCAGCGGCACCGGTGGTCCTAGCCTCAACCCACTCAAGAGTCCTGGACATCGTTCCGTTGTCGGTCCTGCAGGAGCATGCGGTCGACGTTCCGATCGACCCGAGGGCTCTCGACGGTTAGTTGCCACCCACCAAGGCAGCCATGACTTCGTCGGCGATGTCGAAATTGGCGTACACGCTCTGGACGTCGTCAAGGTCTTCGAGGGCGTCGATCAGCCTGAGCACCTTCGGGGCGGTCTTCTCGTCTATGGGCACGGTGGTGCTGGGAAGTTGGGTGACCTCGGCGTTTTCCAGGACGAGGCCCGCATCGTCGAGGGCCCTCCTTACAGCAGCGAAGTCGGACGCCGCGCAGATCACTTCGTAGAGGCCGTCCGACTCCGTGACGTCCTCAGCTCCAGCCTCGAGGGCTGCCAGCATCACGTCGTCCTCCTCGCCGGCTACCAACAAGTAGCCCTTCTGCTCGAAAAGATATGAGACCGAACCGGGCTCACCGAGGTTCCCCGCGTTGCGACTGAAGGTCGATCGCACGTCGGATGAGGCCCGATTGCGATTGTCGGTCAAGATCTGCACGTAGAGGGCGACCCCGCCGGGAGCGTATCCCTCGTAGTACATCTCCTCATAGTGCGCTCCCTCAACTTCTCCGATACCCCGCTTGATTGCCCTTTCGATGTTGTCGTTGGGCACCGAAGCGGCCCGAGCCTTGTCGATCGCGTTGGACAGCGTCGCGTTGGCGGCCGGGTCCCCTCCACCTTCACGGGCGGCGACCTCGACCATCTTGACGAGCTTGGCGAAAAGCTTGCCCCGCTTGGCGTCTTTGGCGCCTTTCTTGTGTTTGATCGTCGACCATTTGGAGTGTCCGGACATCAGCGCTCTCCGTTGAGACGGCCACGGCTCTCGGCAGCCTGTAAAACCATTGTATGGATGCGAACATCGCTGGTCAGTTCGGGATGGAAGGATGAGGCCAGGATGTTGCCCTGGCGGACCATCACCGGGTGATCGTCGACCGTGGCCACCACTTCAACTTCCCCACCGACTTTGGCGACCCAGGGAGCTCGGATGAATACGGCCCGGAAGGGATGGTCGAGTCCGGCGATCTCCAAGTTGGCTTCGAACGACTCATTCTGACGGCCGAAGGCGTTGCGCTCGACGATGATGTCCAGGACCCCGAGTTGAGTTTGGTCCCTCCCGGTGACACCGGTCGCCAGAAGGATCATCCCGGCGCAGGTGCCAAAAGTCGGGAGCCCGTCGGCGATGACCGCACGAAGCGGTTCGATGAGCCCGTAGATCCTGGCAAGTTTGCCGATCGTTGTCGACTCACCTCCGGGGATGATCAGGGCGTCGATCCCCCCGAGGTCTTCGGGACGACGCACTGGGGTCCACACTCCCCCGGCACTTTCGACAGCCGCGGCATGTTCTCGCACTCCGCCCTGGAGGGCGAGAACCCCAACTTCGGTCACGCCTACCAGCCCCTGGTTTGAAGCAATTCAGATTCGGCCAACGTTCCCATCTCAATGCCAACCATTGCCTCGCCGAGCCCACAGGAGACTTTGGCGATCGTCTCGGGCGTGTCAAAAAACGTGACGGCTTCGACAATGGCCCGCGCCCGGGGGGCAGGGTCGTCGGATTTGAAGATGCCCGAACCCACAAAGACTCCGTCGCACCCCAGTTGCATCATCAGGGCGGCATCGGAAGGTGTGGCAATTCCACCGGCGGCAAAATTGACAACCGGGAGATGTCCGCCCGGCGGCAATCTCCTGAACGAGATCGAACGGTGCCCCCATCGTCTTGGCGGCTGCCATCAATTCCGCGGTGTCCATGGTGGAAAGCGCCCGAATCTCCCGATTCATGGTCCGCATGTGCCGGACGGCCTCAACGACGTTGCCGGTTCCTGCCTCACCTTTGGTGCGGATCATGGCGGCGCCCTCTCCGATCCTGCGCAGAGCCTCGCCGAGATTGCGGGCTCCACAAACGAAGGGCGTGGTGAAGGCCCACTTGTCGATGTGGTTTTCTTCATCCGCGGGAGTCAGGACTTCGCTCTCATCGATGTAGTCGACGCCGAGGGACTGCAAAACCTGCGCCTCGACGAAGTGGCCGATCCGCACCTTGCCCATGACCGGGATGCTGACGGAATCGATGATTTCCTGGATCTTCTCGGGGTCGGCCATCCGGGCCACTCCGCCATCCTTGCGGATGTCGGCGGGGACCCGCTCCAGGGCCATCACGGCTACGGCGCCGGCTTCCTCGGCGACCTTGGCTTGCTCGGCGTTGACGACGTCCATGATGACGCCGCCTTTGAGCATCTCCGCCAAGCCGCGCTTGACTCGATCAGTTCCTGCTTCCACCGTCTTCTCCTTGCTGTCCCTCAATTCTACCGCCAATCGAAGGTTCGGCCCTCGGGAACCAGATGAACCCAGGTTGTGCCGGACGCCAAGTTGATCTCAAAACCGGATTCGTCGAAAAAGCGGAAGAAGTCGATAACCCTACCCCGCTCCCAGCGGCCCACGATTGCGGTTCCATCCCGGAACACGACCGCCTCGCCGGACCCGAGCACCTCGAAGTCCGGTACGGAGGCTCCACTCGAATCCGTCCGTCCGGTCTCGAGTTGTTCGACTACCAGCACGACAACGTTGGTCGCTACCAGTTGATCCCCGGCGGCAGTCTCGTGAGGTTGAGATTCGTGGAACCGTAGATAACCGCCGTCGGCTGCGGAGAATCCATACGTCACTTGATGGAGAGGAGAAGACTCGATCTCAATGGTGCGGGCCACGGCACCGGTCATGCCATCGCCAAAAGACAGCCACGATCCAGCGGAGCTGGTTGGTTCGTCGATCGTCGCCAGAGCCGCCGCCGGATCGAGCATCAGGTCGTAGAGCGCCGGACGATCGGGAGCCCGTCGGTATGCCTGTCCACCGAGAGCCGGATGACCGCCGTCGATCGCCACCTCGAGAACAGAGGTGACAACGGGGGCGATGCCGCCCGAGTAGGCGACCAGAGCCCCGAACGGGGCCAGCAATTTCGGATCGACTTCTCGCACGCTCCGCACCGGACCGATCTCCACCGGAATCCGGGATTGGAAGAAGGCCAGCAAACGGGATATCCCACCTTCGACCGGAATATCGAAAACGAGATCGGCCATTTCCAGTCCTGCTTGGGGTCGGGAGGTGATGGTGTTGTCAATCTTGACGGCCAAGATCGGCGACCCCGCAGATCCTTCGTCGCCGGCCTGCCCGGTGAGCGGCCAGGCGTTGGCGGCCACCTTGGTGGTCGTCGTCGATTCGATGGTCGAAGTTGTTGAGCCGGAGGTAGTCGAAGTGAGGGTCGTTGTGGATACGGGGGGGCTCGTCGTCGTCGTGGTCTCAGGCGGATCGTCCGATCCGGTGACGATCAGGACAAACACAAAGACCACCAGGACGGCACCAAGACCGCCGGCCAGCCACCAACGCTGACGTTCGGTCAGCGACGCAAAGGTTTCACGCAAAGTCTGCATAGGGGTGAGCGCAGGTTACCGTCCGACGCGTTCGTAGAGGTCCAGATAGGCGGGCAACACGTTCGCCCAGTCGTAGCGTTCCGCGGCTTGCCTCACCACGCTCCTCACCCCAGAGCCCGCCTGGTCTTTCAAGATTGAGATCAATCGGACGGCCAACTGCTGGGGATCACCCACCGCAAAATAGTGTGCCGCCGGTCCGGCGACCCTTCGAAAAGCCGCCAAGTCGGACAGCAGCAGAACGCAGCCGGCTGCCATCGCCTCGACCACGCTGATCCCGAAACTTTCGCTCCCCAAGTTTGGGCCGCAAAAGATGCCGGCCGCCGCCAATTGTCGGCGCTTTTCCGGCTCCAGCACCGTGCCCAGGTATCGGATCCCCTCCGACGGACTGGGCCGATCAACGCCCAGCACAACAAGTTGCGCATCGGGGACCGCAGTCCGAACCGCCGGCCAGGCGGCAGCAGGATGTCCAAACCCTTGCGAGGTTCGTCGCGGCCTAGGAACACAACCCGCGTGGGATGACGCTCGATCTCAATCGAATAGGCACCAACGTCGATCCCGTTGGGAATCAGCGAAATCTCGTCCACCAGTCCCCGGACCGCCGCGGCAGCTACTTCACTCACCGCGGTGGCGGCCGCCAGTTTGGAGAGGGTCCTGCGCAGGACCGGTGCCGCGACTCGGTAGGCACGCCGCATCCAGGGAGATGGGTCTGCATGAAAGGTCCCCACGGCCGGCGGACCGGCCCCGAGCAGCGCCGCCGACGAGGTTGGAAACACCAGGGGTTCGTGAATATGCACCACGTCGGCCGCGGCGATCGCTCTCCGGGTTTTGCTCGCCGTCCCGGGACGCAATGCAATCGGCGCCACCGATCCGTTGGCTCTGACCCGGACCGCAGGGCCGAGCAGCTTGACATCGGGCGGTCCCATCGTTCCCGGGGCCACCAACCACGCCTGATGGCCGGCCGTCCGGATCCCGTCGACCAGGCCGATCGCCTGCTGCTGAACCCCGCCCGGGACGTCGATTGAGTACGGGCAGACGATCGCGATCTTCATGGGGTTGGGCGATCCGACGGCCAGTTCGGCTGGAGTATGTGCCATTGGGTCGGATCACGGCGGATCAGTCTTTCGAGAGCCTCGGCGATGTGCCGGGTTCCGACCGCCACCCGGTCGGGTCCCGCGGCGGGGATGTCGACGGCTGGTTCGATAACAACGCGGTGACCTGCCCCCTTCTTGAAGTATGCAGCTACCGGGAACACCGGGACGTTGAGACGGATGGCCAAAGCGGCGGCGCCCCCCGGCAACTCGGTTTGCTCGCCCAAGAACTCCACCTGAATCCCCCCGTCTCCCACATTGCGATCCATCACCAGTGCCACGGCCGCTCCGCGCCGCAGACCCTCCGCGAGGCGCCCCACTACGTTGTGGCCCCCGCCGGCAAAGACGACATCAATGCCGAAGGACTTCCGAACATCGGCAAACCACCGGGCCAAACGCGGGTTCGGCAGGTCCTCGGCGGCGGCGATCAGCTCAAGGCCCAGGTCGTGAGCGACGCTGCCCGCCACTTCCCAGTTTCCGATGTGGGGCAGAACGTAGATCATCCCCAAACCCGATGCTTGCGCGGCCTTGACTCGATCCAGACCCTCGACGGAGATCCGGTTCAGAATGCCCGGCACGCGGCGGGGTCGCACCCAGAACACCTCTGCCCAGTAGCGTCCATAGGCGGCGAAGGCTTCTTTGGCAGCCAACTCGATCTCTGCTTCCGATCCCAAAGCCCGAGCCATGTGACGAATCGCCATGTTTCTGCGCTGGCCTGCCCGGGTGAAGGCCAGCCTGCCGAGAGATCTGCCAATCGTCCGCATCAGCGGTTCGGGCAGCACGCCAAAGAACGCGGCGGCCGTCCGGTAGGCGAGGTACTCGAGCATTCCGTTCACCGTTCCAATTGTCGCCACGTGGAGACGAAACGTTGCACAACAGTCAGCCAGCTCAGCGTTGCCATCACCCAGAGCATGGGGCCGATTTGTGAGGCCACGACCCCGACGGAATAGAGGATCACTCGTTCAGATCGGCCCATGATCCCCGCCCGGCCGTCGGCGCCCGCTCCCTCTGCTTTGGCGCGCAGATAGGACGTGATCAAGGATCCTCCCAAGCCGGCCACAGCCAGCACGACCAATACCGGGTCGTCAGACACCGCGTAGGCGACTCCGGCAAACATCGCCGTCTCGCTGATCCGATCCGTGACCGAATCGAGAAAGCCTCCCCTCGGTCCGGCAGTACCCCGCTCCCGAGCGACCGGACCGTCCAGTGCGTCGACGAATGACCCAACCGCCACCAGCGACCCACCGGCAACCAACCGGCCGGAGGCCACCAGATAGGAACCCCCGACGGTCAGCAAGAGCCCCAGGACCGTCAGGTGGGCCGATTTGAAGCCGAGCCGGGTGAGCATCCGACCCGCCGCCTCTAGTGCTCCGCCGATTCGCGGCCTGACCCTGGTTTCGATCACGTGAGCTCCTTGGGTCCCGGAAGGTAGCACACAAATCGGGCGCTCTTCCTGCTCACTACAATTCGTTCAAAGCCGCATGCCACTGGAGGTCACGTGATTCCGGAGAAGATCAGGAATGTTGTACTGGTCGGTCATGGAGGGAGCGGTAAGACGTCGCTCGCCGAGGCCCTCCTTTTTACCGCCGGAGTAACCACTCGGGTCGGCCGGGTCGAAGACGGCAACACCGTTACCGACTTTGAACCCGAAGAAATCGAGCGACAGATATCCCTCAGCCTGGCTCTGGCCTCGTTCACCTGGAAGGGGCACAAGGTCAACATCATCGATGCCCCGGGATACGCCGGCTTTCTGGGCGACGCCCGATCGGCTCTCCGGGCCGCCGATCTCGCTCTCTTCGTAGTCTCTGGAGTCGATGGGGTTGAAGTGCAGACCGAGATCCTCTGGGACCTGGCTGCCGAAGAAGGCATCCCGCGGGCGGTCTTCATCAACAAGCTCGACCGGGAACGATCCTCCTACTCACGCACTCTGGAAGAGTTACGGGAAGCGTTCGGCAAGAGAATTGCTCCGGTTCATATCCCGATCGGTTCCGAAGGTGATCTGTCCGGGCTCGTCCGAGCTGGTCTCCAACCGGGGCCACACTTACCAGGGTGACAACCCGGTTGGGTCCCCGATCGATCCTCCGGAGGACCTGGCCACTGCGGTGCAGGAAACCCATACGGCACTTGTCGAATCGGTGGTCGAAACCGACGACGAGCTCATGGAAAAGTACTTCGAAGGCCAAGAGCCATCCCGCGAGCAGATGGTCGGGGTTATCCACCAGGGCATGCTGGAGTCTGAGGTTTTTCCCGGTGCTGATCGGGTCGGCCAGCACGCTGATCGGGATCGACACGCTCGCCGACTTCATTGTCGACTTCGGACCCAATCCGCTTGAACATGCTTCGCCGCCTCTGGCCGTCGGCGATGATCTCGCAGTCGATCCAGATGGCCCGGCAGTGGCGTATGTGTTCAAGACCATCTCCGACCCGTACGTGGGTCGTGTCTCGTTGTTTCGAGTGTTCTCGGGCGTTATCAACGCCGACGATGAGCTCGGCCAAGCCGGTCAGAGCGGCAAGGTGCGGATGCACAACCTCTTCTTCATGCAGGGCAAGGACCACCACGACGCCCAACAAGTCGTAACCGGCGACATCGCCGCAGTTGCCAAGCTTGAGTCGGTAGTGGCGGGCGATACTTTGCGCAGTTTCGAAAAGAACGTGCGGATCGCTCCGGTTTTGTTCCCCAAACCGGTGATGAGTCTGGCCGTGTTTCCCAAGGCCGCTCAGGACGAGGAGAAGCTCTCGACCGCCCTTGCAAAGATCGCCGAGGAAGACCCGACCTTGAACGTCGAACGCCGGGCCGAAACCAAGGAAACGGTGCTCTCCGGTTTGGGTGACACCCACCTGGATGTGACCGTTGCCCGACTGTCGCGGAAGTTTGGGGTGGAGGTCGACACCGCAGTACCCAAGGTCCCGTATCGGGAGACCATCAAGGGAACGGCCGAAGTCGAAGGGAAACACAAGAAGCAGAGCGGTGGCCGCGGCCAATTTGGCGTGGCGTTCGTGAGGTTCGAGCCCCTCCCGCGGGTCCGGGTTACGAGTTCGTCGAACGGCATCAAGGGCGGGTCCATCCCCCGCCAGTACATCCCGGCCGTCGACAAGGGAGTCCAGGAGGCTGGCTCGACGGCGGATCCTGGCCGGCTATCCGACGATCGATGTGCGAGGCGACGGTCTACGACGGCAAGTACCACTCGGTCGACTCCGACGAGCTGTCGTTCCGGATGGCGGGCATCCTGGCCGTTCGGGCGGCCGCCGCCAACCTGAGGCCGGTCTGCTCGAGCCGATCATCAAAGCCACGATCCGGGTGCCGGAGGAATACATGGGCGATGTCATCGGCGACCTCAACGCCAAACGAGGACGGGTCCTCGGCATGGACTCCGACGGACGCCTGCGGGTAGTGACGGCCGAGGTTCCGCTGGCCGAGATGCAACGGTACGCCATCGACCTCCGCTCGCATCACCAGCGGACGGGGTAGCTTTGAGATGGAGTTCGATCACTATCAAGAAGTACCGCACAACGAAGCGGAGAAAGTCATAGCCGCTGCCAAGGAGCGGGACGAGGATTGAAGAGAGAGAAGGAATCGAAGCAGCAAGCAACCGGAGGGCAAACCGATACCGGCCCCAAGATGTGAGCGGATGCCGAACGAGGCACCAATGGCGACCCCGAACGACCCGCTTGATCAAGGAGTTTGCAGATGTGAAAGTCTACGGCCATGCTCGAAGAGGCGGTCGGGATCACCTAAACAACCGAACGCACAGCTTGCTCTCCTTAAGGATCGCCACCGGGTGATCCCGGGAGAGTCTGTGCCGAACAGCCCGAGGAGGGTACAGATGACCAGAGAAGATGCCGTTCTACGCGTCGGCGACCAGGAATATCGCTTGCCGGTGATCGTCGGCGCCGAAGGTGAAGTCGCCGTGGATATCAATAGTCTGCGCGGCACCAGCGGCATGGTTGCTTTCGATCGCGGATTCGCCAACACCGCTGAGACCAAGAGCGCCATCACGTTCCTGGATGGGGAGAAGGGCATACTTCGTTATCGGGGATACCCGATCGAACAGATCGCCGAACACGCCTCGTTCCTGGAAGTTGTCATACCTCCTCTCCAACGGCGCCCTTCCCACCCAGGCTCAACTCGACGAATACGCCGACGAGATCACTCATCACACGATGCTGCGCGAAGACATGAAGCACCTCTTCGAGGCCTTTCCTAAAGAGGCGCACCCGATGCAGATCCTCGCTTCGGCCGTATCTGCTCTGGCGACTTACTACCCGGACGCTCTTGGACCCTCGCGATCCTTGGGCGGCAGACATCAGCATGAAACGGCTGGTGGCCAAAGTGCCGACCATGGTGGCCTGGTCATACAAATACAGCCGGAACCAGCCCTATGTCTATCCCCGCAATGATCTCGACTACGTGACCAACTTCCTGCACATGATGTTCTCCTACCCAACCGAGGCCTACGAGATCGACCCGATCATCAGTAAAGCCCTGAATGTCTTGTTCATCCTCCATGCAGATCACGAGCAGAACTGTTCGGCTACCACGGTACGGGTGGTCGGTTCCGGACAGGCCAACCTTTTCTCGTCGGTGGCGGCGGGAGTCCATGCTCTGTCCGGGTCCGCTGCACGGAGGGGCCAACCAGCGAGTGGTCGAGATGCTCGAGGAGATCGTGGCCGCCGGCGGAGACATCAACCCGTTTGTCGCCCGGGCCAAGGACAATGACGATCCATTCAGATTGATGGGATTTGGTCATCGGGTCTACAAGAATTTCGATCCCCGCGCGCAGATCCTCAAGGCATACGCCCAGCAGGTCGTCGACAAGCTCGAGACGCGAGGATCCGCTTCTGGACGCCGCGTTGCAGCTCGAGGAAATGGCCCTCGAAGACGAGTACTTCATCGAGAAGAAGCTATATCCGAATGTCGATTTCTATTCGGGAATCCTCTACCGAACGATGGGCTTCCCCACGGACCTCTTCACCGTGTTGTTTGCGATCGGCCGCCTGCCCGGCTGGATAGCTCAATGGCGGGAAATGGAACAAGACCCCACCACCAGGATCGGCCGTCCTCGCCAGATCTATGTCGGAGAGACCCGACGGGATTGGGTGGCGATAGAGGAAAGAAGTTCTTAGTTCTTGGTTGCCCTCCCCCCGGCGAACTGAGTAAGTAGGGCGGGGGGAGGGGTCGAGCCCGGATAGGGCTCGACGGAGGGGGGAGTTCGTTTCCACCAACTCAGAACTACTCGACTTCTTCTTCGTATACCTCTCCGAGGACTTGACCGCTCACCGCGTCGACCCGGACCAGGCCGCGGGTAGAAGGGGGTTCGTCGGCCGAGTAAACGAGAACGTGCCAGACCGGTCGGGAACGCCAACCTTCGAACGTCACCGCCGCCGATGCATGCCCTACCGGGAACGAAACTTCCGGGCCGGCTGCGGCCAGGGCTTCCTCAGCCGTCGTGCCCATTTGCCAGGCTGACAGGAAGTGATAGAACCCGACAGCGGCCAGCCCACCGGCCATCACGAAAAGGCCGGCCGGGAGACCGAGTGCGGCACCGAGAGCGGCCAGAAGAGCTCCCGCCAGAAAGATGAACCCCGAGGTCCGGCGCCGGGTAGGGCTGGGAAATTCGTACGCTCCCTCCAGATTGGCATCCAGATCGTCGGGAACTCCTTCGGCGTCGGCTAGCTCTCGGGGAATCTCGATGCCGGCCATGCCTAGTCCGCGATCAGTTCGACGGCTTCCAACGCGGCCCGGTCGAGCACGGCATCGCCCCGCCGACGGTGCCACGCATCCCAGAGCGCCAACATCGATGGGAGCACCAGAACCGATGCAATCAGGGCAAACCCGATCGCATAGACGGTGACCTGGCCCATCTGGGCGAAGGGCTTCAACGACGATGTCATCAAGACACCGAACCCGGCCATGGTGGTGAACGCCGATCCGGCCAAGGCGCCACCGGTGTGGCGGGCCGTTGAGCGGATCGCCTCCTCCGGTTCGTCGAAACGGATCCGGTCCTCTTGGAATCGGTGCGTGACATGGATAGTGAACGGAACCCCGATACCGATCGCCAACGCCGACAAGGTTGCGGTGATCGGGTTGAAGGGGATGCCGGTGGCAGCCATCATCCCGAACGTCCACAGCACCACCAGCACCACCGGGAGGATGGTGATCACCCCCAGGAGGGGTCGGCGGGATTCAAACCAGAAGTTGACAACCAGGAGCAGCATGGCGGCGGCCAGAGTGATGAACAGGGAGCGAACCTGGGAATCGGACAGACTCTGGATGATTACCGACGAGATGATCTCTTGGGAAGTTGGGACCACTTCGAGACCGGCCTCGGTCACCGGTGCAAAATCGCTATTCAGGGCGGTCTGCAACTCAACGGCTCCCTCTTCTCCGGCACTCGTGGCAATCGTGAACTGGGCTGCAGTGAAGCTGCCGGCCGAACCGGATAGGACCTGACCCATTTCGTCGGGAGCCGCTGCCAGGGCAGCCGCATAGATGCCGTCAACATCGGCATCGGCGGTAACCGAAAGGTCTTGTTGAAGCCCAATTGCGAACGCCGCAGCCGCGAACTCCGGTGCCGCGGGTTGTCCCTGCGACTCCTCCGTGGGTTGCAGCAGGGTGGCCACAACTGAGACCGGCGACTGGGCCGAAGCAAAGCCGCCAAACGACGAAACGTTCTCGGTGTCGGCCAGGTTGTTCCAGGCGGCCAGCATGGCATTGTGGGCGGCCGGCGTTGCCACGTCTCCTTCGATGAGAACCGAGGTGGATTCACCAAAACCGCCCCCAAACTCTTCCGACAAGGTGTTGAGCGTGGCCACGGGAGCGGAATCTTCCGGAAGGAAGTCCGTGAAGCTGAATTTGGTTTCGAGCTGAGTGAGACCGAAGTAGCCCACCCCGCCCAGCACCAAGGCAACAATCAGAGTGGGAATAGGGGCATGCTCGGCCAGTCCTGCGGTCCGGGCCATCAACCGGGGCAAGGCCCGCTCGGTAGCTCCAGCCGCCAGGGCGGCACTGGGCAATCGTCCGGCCCGCTCCGCTCGGCGATCCAGCAAGAGCCGCACGGCCGGCACAAACGTCATCATCAAGATGAAGGCCGCCCCGATACCCACTGCCGACAGGATTCCGAAGTCGACCAGGGCCGGCAGCGGACTGAATATGTTGGTGAGAAACCCGACTGCGGTCGTTACGGTCGCCAGGATGAGCGCCACACCCACGGTGCTGATCGCCCGGCCGGTAGCTCCGGTGACATCGCGACCCTCGCCCAGCTCTTCGCGGTAGCGGGCAGTGAGGTGGATGGCATAGTCGACACCAAGCCCGACGAGGAGAATCGGGATGATCTGGCCGATTTCATTGAACGGCCCGATGAAATCGAGATATCCGGGTCCCAGCAACACTCCGATTCCCTGTTCCCAGGTGATCGCCATGAGGATTACCGCCATGGTCAAGACAATGTCGGCCCCGCTTCTCCGCAGGGCAGCAAACAGGGTCAATCCCTGTTTGGGGCGGAGAAAGTACACGAAACCGAGGATGGCGAGGATGATGACGATGGCGATCATGAACAGTCGACCCACTTCGGCCAGGAAGTCGGTGTCCGTGCCAAAGAGCAGGGCAAAACTGAACGGCTCGATACTGATACCGCCCCCTGCATCGATGCCCCGCAGGGCCCTGCCGAGTTCGGCTTCGAGGTCAACCAACTGATTGAACCCTTCGTCACCGTCGCCAAATTGGGAAGCGTCGAGGAAGATAATGGCCAAACCGGCCGGGGCCGAAGGCACGGTGAGGTCGGCGTTCTGAGAGGCGAGTTGGGTCAAGAATCCGGTCTGCTCGGGTGGGGCGAACTCGGCGGATTGTTGATAGAACTGCTTCACCTCGGCATCGCCCAGCGCGTCGAGCGGAACTCCCTGCTGGGCAGCACTTCCCAACACTCCGTCCAAGAAGGACACCACTCCGGGTCGTTGCGGCTGAGCGGATAGGTAGGCTCCGGCGTCGCTCTCCGCCACCACTCGATTGATTTCCTGTACGGCTTTCAGACCCGCCGCGCTGATAACGTCGTCACCCGTGATAACGACCTGAATCACCTCTTCGGAGGCGCCACTCGCAAAGAGATCTCCGATCCGCTCCGATGCCTGGATCTCGGGGGTGTCGGGAGCGAATCCCTCCTGACCGGTCTCACGGACCATCTGCGAGTTCAGGGCGCCGAACAGCATGGTGGCGATGACGACCACCACGATGATGAAAACGGGGGCGCGTTGGGCGGCGCCGGAGAGGAAATGGACAAGAGTTTTCACAGGTTCTCCCTAGCGGATTTCGAATGGGGTCAAGTCGGCCAAAGCAAACTGAATCCCATAGCTTAGGAGAACTCGAGCCGCTATTTGTCACATTCGGGAGCGGATCTGTATCACTCCGGGAGCCGGCCGATCAGCGGGGCGGACGGGCCGCCTCCGCCAGGGCCGCCACCGCCTCCGCGACCTCGAGCCCGCGCTGTTCGGAGTCGTCGCCGTAGTAGCGGAGCCCCACCGTGCCATTCTCAACGTCCCGGTCCCCCACGACCAGCACCGCCGGGTGTTTGTCGACCAGCGCTCTGCGAATCTTCTCTCCGACCGTCTCGCCGGTTTCGTCCACCTCCACACGCAGCCCGGTTTCTCGCAGTTTCCCCGCTACCTGCCCCGCGTATTCGAGATGTCGGTCGGCGACCGGAACAATCGTCGCCTGGACCGGGGCCAACCACATGGGGAACGCCCCGGCATAGTGCTCGACCAGAATCCCGAAGAATCGTTCGACGGAACCGAGCAGAGCCCGGTGGACCATCACCGGACGTTCCCGGGTGTTGTCGGCGGAGGCGTATTCGACGTCGAACCGCTCGGGAAGCGAGAAGTCGACCTGAATAGTCGAGAGCTGCCATTTACGACCGATGGCATCCTTGATGTGCACGTCGATCTTCGGTCCGTAGAAGGCGCCTTCACCCTCCGCTACCGCGTAGCCGAGCCCGGCTTGGTCCAGCGCCTCGGCGAGAGCTTCCGTAGCTTGATCCCACTGGTCTACCTCGCCGACATATTTGTCCGGCCGGGTCGAAAGCTCAGCCTCGAAATCCGTGAATCCGAAATCCCGAAGCACCATCAGGGTGAAGTCGAGGAGGCTCTGCAACTCGTCACCGAGTTGGGCGCGGGTGCAGAAGATATGGCTGTCGTCCTGAGTGAAGCCACGGATGCGTAGCAAACCGTGCACAACCCCTGACCGTTCATACCGGTACACGGTGCCCAGCTCAAATAGGCGGAGCGGCAGTTCCCGATAGGAACGACTCCTGCTCTTGAAGACCAGCATGTGGAACGGGCAGTTCATCGGCTTCACGTAGTAGCCGTCACCGTGGTCGAGTTCCATTTCGGGATACATGCTGTCTGCGTAGAAGTCGAGGTGCCCGGAGGTCTCCCAGAGGTGAGCCTTGGCCACATGAGGCGTGGCCACGATCTCGTAGTCATGGCTGAGATGGGTACGACGGCTGTAATCCTCGATGATCATTCTCATCAAGCCGCCTTTGGGATGCCAGATGGCCAACCCGCTACCCAATTCCGGCGGGAATGAGTACAAATCCAGCTCAGCGCCCAGTTTGCGATGGTCGCGGCGTTCGGCTTCTTCCAGGCGGTTCAGGTAATCCGCCATCGCCTTCTTGCTTTCCCAGGCGGTGCCGTAGATCCGTTGTAACTGGGGACGCTGTTCGTCACCCCGCCAATAGGCGCCGGCGCTTCGCAGCAGTTTTACGGCCGGTAGGCGTCCTGTCGATGGAACGTGAGGGCCACGACACAAGTCGATGAATCCATTGTTGGCGTAGGCGCTGACCACCTGTCCGGCCTCAACTTCGCTTTCGTCTACCGAGTCGATGATCTCTACCTTGAAAGGCTGATCGGCAAAGACCTCCAGGGCCTCCTCTTTCGACATCTCGCTGCGCACGAACGGTTGATCAGCCGCAATGATCTCGGCCATCTTCTCTTCGATCCGGTCGAGGTCGTCCGGAGTGAAGGGGCGACCGATATCGAAGTCGTAGTAAAAACCGTCCTCAATTGGCGGCCCGATCGCAAACGAGGCCCCTTCAAACAACGCCAACACTGCCTGGGCAAGAACGTGGGCGGCGGAATGGCGCAGGACGTCCCGGCCTTCATCGGTCTGGTCGGTGACGATCTCGAACCGGCCGCCACCGGGCAGAGGAGCTCCGACGTCGAGCCACGCTCCGTCCAGTTTCACCGCAACTGCCGCCTTGGCGAGCCGGGAACCGATGCTCTCGGCTACCTGGTAGCCGGTGGTGCCGTCAGGGAACGAATGCTGCGAACCATCGGGAAATTCGATTTCTATGGACACGTTGACTCTCTCCCGTAGTCTTGGCGGGTAGCGTATTGAAGCCGAACAACAACCATACGACCATTTACCGATCTCGGGGGCAACTATGCAACCAATCGACATCGCCAAACAGTTGGCCGCCGGCGGCAAAGTCCAGGAAGTCACTCGTGGCACGAACCGGGTCTTCCGTATTTGGCCGGGGGACGGCGTCTTCTTGATAAAGGTCTATGCCTCGTCCACCCATGAGCGCCGCGAGCGGCGGGCGCTGGAGGCCTTGGCGGGTGTCGAGGGCGTGCCCCAGGTACTCGAGCGGGGCACCGAAGACGACGCCAGTTGGGTCAAGTTCGTCGACCCCGGAACCTGGTCGCTGGCCAACTTGCCGGAGAGCCCGGGAGCGGCCCGTCGGGCCGGGCAGGTCCTGCATGCGGTACATCGGTGCGGATCCGGAGCCACTCTCCAATCTGGCCGGCGGAATGGACGCCGAATGGCTGGCCTCCGATTTCCGCTCGACATTCGAGCGACTCGGCCGCTATCGCCGACGATTGCAGATTCCACCTGAGTTGCTCAAGAAAGGCTTGGAGGCTGATCCACCGCCGTGTGGCGAGCCGCGGGCATCTCACACCAACCCGCGCCCGGAAAGTTTCCTCGTCGACGAAGGCGGCAACGTCACTCTGATCCATTGGGAATGGGCGACCCTGGCGCCCCCGGAATGGGACTTCAGTCTGGCGACCTGGCTACTACGGCTCCAGGCCGGCCCGGTGGCCGCGGCCGCTCTGGCCGAGGGGTATGGGGCAGCTCTGTCGGAAAGCGACCTGGACGCCTGGATCGCCTACCACGCCGGGATGATCTTGCTGCGCGAAGCAGAGACCCGTGACGGACGCCTCGACAATCTCAACTACATCGTCGACGAGTTGCGGCGCGTGCTTTCGCGCTCGAGGTCGCGAAATCCTTCACTATCCGCGCGAATCGCTCTAGTCTGCGCGCACGGTCGAGCTGGAGGAATTTCGGTGTTGGAACTGGTCGCTACCGCGTCGGTCATCAGTGCTCTGCTGCTTTTCTCAGCGCGGCGATTCCGCTCGCGAGGCAGCGCTTTCGTTTTTGATAGCAGCGGCTGGTACGAGGAGTACCTCGAAGCCGGCGATCTCCCCTGTCCCTGGTGTCACTCACCAACCCGGGAGACGGATCGCGAGTGTCCCGCCTGCGCTCGGGCGTTCGGAGTCCCCGTCCCATCCTGAGCGGTTCAGGTCTCCGAGACGTACGACCGATCGATGTGGTCCAGCTCAAAACCGAGTCGCCCGTACAGACCTATCGCAGGACCATTGTCGGCGTCCACATACAACATGGCGGTAGTGGCGCCTTGCCGCCGGTGGAGATCCCATAGGCCTTCGAGGGTCAACCACCTCCCCACTGATCTTCCCTGATAAGGCGGATCGACTGCCACGACGTAGATCTCCCCGAGGTCGCCGGGGTGAAGTTTGGTCCAGCAGAACCCGATCAACACATCGCCTTGCCAGGCCATGAGGAGACCGGCGGGGTCGAACCACGGTTGTCGAAGGCGATCTTGGAGGATCTCCGGTGTCCACTGCCCGTTTTCAGGATGACCGGCAAACGCCCGGTTGTTGACCTCGATCCAATCGTCTTGATCTTGATCCGGTCGGAACGAGGCCAGATGCACCCCGGCGGGCGGCGCCGGGCTCGGCCCGGGGGGAAGCGACCGCCGCATTTGCAGGAGCTGCCTCTCCTTCCGAAACCCCATCTCGACCAGAGCTTCGCCAACCGCGGTGTGATACACCCAAACCCGGATGGGCCCACCGCCGGCGGGGGCTTGACCGATTGCGGTCAGCAGCACCTCTTTGATCGACTCGGAGTCCCGCCGGTCCGGACCGATGGCAATCTCGAGGACCCACCCCTCACCGTCCCGACGGGGACTGAGATGGGCATAGCCGCAAACGCCCGTGCCGTCCTCGAAGATTCTGGCGATCGAAGCTTGGGTGGTCCCGGCCACCAACGCCAGGTGTTTGTGTTCTCCGATCGGCGCGTGCCCGTCGGCTCGGCGACATTCGTCGAACAGGCGACCCAGAGCGTCCAGGTCTTGGGGATGACGGACCGGACGGGCATGCATGGCGTCACCCTAGGAGGCGAGCAAGTAACCTGACGATCCGTGAGCAGAGTTGGTCTCGTACTCGGCGGCGGGGGCATCACAGGTGCGTCGTACCATCTGGCGGCCCTGCTTGCCATCAATATGGCCACCGGATGGCACCCGAATGAAGCTGAAGTCATCATCGGCACTTCAGCGGGTTCCTTCGTGGCCTCAACCGTCCGGGCCGGAGACCTCAGCATCGACTCGATCGTCCGCCCGCACGAGGGACGCGAGCAAGTAGCCGAACGTATCCGGAAACAGCTTTTTCAACGTCAACGTCCCCGCGGTGTAGTCCGCTGGGTCCGGCGCGGCTTGCTGCCCGGGTTGCGAAACCCCGGTGTCACTCTCCTGCTGGGAACCCCGGCCCTCTATCACGCGGGAGGCATCGCCGATTGGGTCGAAGAGCAAACGGGGCCGATGGCCGACGAATGGCCCGATCGAGCAACGGTCATCGTGGCGTTTGACATCGCCGCCAACTCGCGGGTGGCCTTTGGAACCGAGAATGCCCCCGATGTGGCACTCAAGGACGCCGTCGCGGCGTCGTCGGCGGTACCGGTCATTTTCAATCCATACGAGATTGATGGTCGCTACTACGTAGACGGCGGTGTGGTCTCCGGCACCCACGCGGACCTGTTGTTGGGCAACTCCGACCCGCTCGATTTGGTCCTGGTGCTGGCTCCGATGGCCGCCGACGAGCCTCGCGATGGCGCACGCTTCTACGAAGGAGTCTTCGATCGAGTCGGCCGCACTGCCCTCTACGACGAATTGGAAACGATCGAAGCCACCTGGCCCGACACCGATGTCCTGGTCCTGCGACCCTCGCCGATGGTGCTCGAAGCTATGCGACCCAACCCTATGGAACCGGCCGGGGCCGTCTCCACTTTCGTTAGGACCCTGGCTTCGCTGCGCAACAAACTGGCCAAACCGGAGGTCTGGAGGTTCTCGACCGTCACCTCAACATCCACACAGTCCGTTGACAACCGGGGACGCTGAACCATGCCGGTGACCATGGCCCTGGTCGGCGCCGGGCAGCGGGGTCTGTACGCCTACGGTCCGTATGCCATCGAGGAGCCCGACCAAGATCCGTTTCGTGGCCGTAGCCGAACCGATCCCTGAACGGCGCCTCCAGTTCGCGGCGGATCATCGTATTCCCCGCCGGACCGACAGTTCGCCTCGTGGGAGGACCTCCTGGAAGAGCCGCAGACTGGCCGACGCGGTTCTCATCGCCACCCCCGACCAGCTTCATCACGCCCCGGCCGTGGCCGCTCTCGAAGCGGGCTACCACGTTCTGGTGGAGAAGCCGATGGCGACCACCCAACAGGATCTCATCAATCTGGTCGCCACCGCCGACCGGACCGATCGGCTGCTCCAGGTATGCCACGTCTTGCGATACACACCGTTCTTCCAGACCCTGCATGAGGAGATCGCCTCCGGCCGCTTGGGGGACATCGTGACTGTGTCCCACCGCGAGAACTTCCTCTACTGGCATATGGCCCACAGCTTCGTGCGGGGCAACTGGCGTCGAACAGACGAGTCCGCCCCCATGATCCTCGCCAAAGCGCTGTCACGATTTCGACATCGTCACCTGGAACCTCGATGATCCGGTGGTCCGCCTGCAGTCGTTCGGGTCTCTGATCCATTTCCGCTCCGAGAACGCCCCGTCCGGCGCCCCCGACCGGTGCACCGACGGATGCCCGGCCTCCGCGGAATGCCCGTTCGACGCCACCCGCGTTGTACCTCAACGAGGCGCTGACCGGTTGGCCGGTCCACGTGATCACCGACGATCTGAGCGCCGGCGGCCGCCGCGCGGCCCTGCGATCGGGCCCGTACGGACGATGTGTCTACCGGTGCGACAACGATGTCGTCGATCAGCAAGTCGTCGCCATGGAGCTGACTTCGGGAACCACCCTTTCGTTGACCGTGCAGGGTCACTCCCACGAGGAAGGCCGAACGATGCGCTATGACGGCACTCGGGGCACTCTGCGTGCCAGATTCGGGCTACAGAAGCGAGATCGAATACCACGATCATGTCGGCGGCCGGAGTCCGGACTGCCGATTCCTGCCGCTCGCAGCGGGCACGGCGGGCGGTGATTTTGGTGTCCTCCAGGCCTTTCCGCGGCCGTGCGAGGGCGACCCCTCATCGATCACCACCGCCCGGGAGGTCCTGGAGAGCCACCTGCTGGCCCTGGCCGCGGAACGATCCCGCCTGAACGGAGAGACCATCAGCCATGGAAGACTTCCGTCGAGCGGACTAGTCCCTTTGTGAGAGCGCGCGAACCATCCTCCAGCTCTGAACGCTGTTTCCGGGCCGACATTGATAGAAGCGGTTAGGAGACCCAGCGACATGCACGACTCCAAACGGGGCAAACACGAACGACAGCGCCGGAGCCTGATGGATCTGTTCCAGTTCGGGCCGCATCAGCGGCTCGACGGCTGCGGCGACTCCCCTCGATCGTGACGAGGGAGCGTGTACTGATCGGGAAAGAACGCGCCTGACGGCCGCCGATCAGGCTTCTGACCAGGTCGTCGAGCGCAGCCAGCAGGCGGGTCGAGTTCCGCCGGAGTGTTGTAGTGCACGAAACCGATCCGAACGAGGCCACCGGAATCCAAGACTCCCAAACGCTGCATGCACTTCCACCGCGTAGTAGTGGCCCGACCACACAAAGATCCCCTGCTTCCCCAGCCGATGCTGAACCTCATCCGCCGATCAAGCCATCGACCGCAACGGCGAAGGTCGGGGTACGGTTGGAAATTCCCGGGCCGTGGACGCGGAGGTAATCTCGCTCGGCGGCCGCCGCCAGAAACGCCTCTGTCAGGCGTTGCTCGTAGGCGCCGATCACCGCCATCCCCGCCGCAAGCCGACCGACGCGGTACAGACGGTCTCCCCGGCCTCAGCGACGCCAGATAGTCGATCGCCGCAGTTACGCCGGCCAAGCTTTCGAAACTCTGGGTGCCGGTCTCCCACTTCCCCGGTGGGTCCGACGGGGCCGGCCGCACTTTGTACGCGTCGATCTTGGCCAACAAGCTCATGGCGGCCGTAGAGGAACCCGATGTGGGGACCGAAGAACTTGTAGGCGGACGCGACCAGGAAATCGCATCCGAGCCCTTGCACGTCGACTACCCCGTGGGGCGTGTAGTGCACGGCATCGACGTACACCTGGCGCCCACCGAATGGGCCGCTTCAACCACCCGGCCCACGTCGACCATGGTGCCGACCGCGTTGGAGGCATGGGTGACCGCCACCAACTTCGTTCTGTCCGTCAGAGAACGTCTCCAGGAGTCGCCTAGTCGAGCCGGCATCCATCTTCCGGGGAGGAAATCAAGCCACCGGACGGTGACCCGCGTTCCTCGGCAGCACCACCCACGGAGTGATATTGGCGTCGTGATCGAGCCGGGAAACCATGATCTCGTCGCCCGGCTGCCAGGTCTGAGCCAGGGCCCGGCTGACCGCAAAGGTGAGACTGGTCATGTTCTGGCCGAAGGCAATCTCGTTTGGGTCCGGCGCGTTGATGAGATCTGCAACGGCCCCCCGGGCCGCCGTGACGATCTCTTCGCCTTCCCGGCAGGTCACGAAACTCGCCACCGTGGTTGCTGACACCTGCGTCCAGAACGCCCGCCATGGCGGCGCTCACCGTCCGGGGCACCTGGGTCCCACCGGGTCCGTCCAGATAGGCGACGGGCTCACCGTCCAGGTGCGCGCCAAGGCGGGGAAAAGTGGCCGAACGTGGTGTGGGTCAAACATGGGTTTCTCCCGAGCAGGGTGGCCAGGCTACATGAAAACAGAGTGGAGGCACAGAATGAAATCCCGTGCCTCACTCGGGAGGGAGGTTGGTCACTTCCATACAACCACCCGGTTGTGAAGCATCGACCGCGCCGATTGTGAAGCTTGTGTGAAGGGAGTTGTCAGTCATCAGGTATCAGATATCAGTCCCGAGAAGCAACTGGTCGCCACCGACTGCCCAGAAGGTCAAGGTCGCGAGGTCGACCGACTGACTACTGGTGACTCTCGACGTATTCGTCGAGTTCGGCCAGGCAGGCTCCTGGCGCTCCTCAGCCCGCACGAACGCCGCTTCAAACGAATTGGCGGCCAGGGCAACCATTTCCGCCTTGGTCAACTTCAACGCGGTGGCCGTGGCCACGTAGTTGTCGCCGATGTACCCGCCGAAGTAGGCCGGATCATCCGAATTGATCGTCACCACCAGACCACGATCGAGCAAGCCTGCAGGATTGTGATCCGATACAGGCAACACCCGAAGCTTGACGTTCGACAAAGGGCACATGGTCAGAGGGATTCGCTCCTCCGCCAGGCGGATTAGCAGATCGGGGTCTTCTTCCGCCCGCACCCCGTGGTCCATCCGGCGAGCGTGCAGCACGTCCAGCGCCGTCCATACGTATTCGGGAGGTCCTTCTTCGCCGGCATGGGCGACCACCAGCAGGCCCTCCCGCCGGGCGTGGGCGAATACCGCCTCAAACCGCTCCGGCGGGTTGCCAGACTTCGGACGAATCCAGTCCGACGGCAAGCAGATGTTTTCGGAAAGGCAACGCTTGTTCCAGCGTCTCGATTGGCCGACTCGGCGCTGAGGTGGCGAAGGAAACACATGATCAGCCGCCTGGAAATCCCGAGCTCCTGGCGTCGTCCTGTGCCCGCGGTGATGCCGGTGATCACGGTCTCAAAGGGTATGCCTCGGGCGGTGTGGGTTTGGGGATCGAAGAAGATCTCGGCCCGGCGCACGTTCTCGCCGGCCTGCCTCCAGATAGGCGTAAGTCAGGTCGAAGAAGTCCTGCTCGGTACGAAGTACGCCGGCGCCTTCGTAGTAGATGTCGAGGAACGACTGGAGGTCGGTGAACTCGTAGGCAGCCCGCACCTCTTCGACGAATCCGAACCGCAGGGCACCTGTTACGCCGGGCGAGGTCGAACATCATCTCCGGTTCGAGCGTACCTTCGATGTGCACATGCAGTTCGGCCTTCGGCAATCCGCGGATGAACGCTTCCATCCCACATCCTTGCGGTCGTGTGTCACACAATATGGCCCCTGACCTACCCGCCGCGCAGGGGCATTGGTCCCTTGGCTTGGGACAAAAGACACTGCACTTCATAGAGACCGCGCGACCCTTCTCCTTGGTCGAGGGTATTTGCACTAGCGTTTCTCGTAGTGACAGCGACAATCGGAGAACCACCGGTGGCAACCCTCCTGGCCCGCAACGCCACGATGTTGGTGACCATGAACGAGACAAAGGGAGGAGATCCCCGGCGGCGGCTTCTTCGCCCGTGATGGATGGATCGAACAGGTCGGCCCTTCGGACGTCTTCCGGCCTCCGCCGATCAGGTCCTCGATCTCACCGATCAGATCGTCGTTCCCGGGCTGGTCAACACCCACCATCACTTCTATCAAACCCTGACCAGAGCCATCGCCCAGAACGCCCCGCTATTCGAATGGCTGACCACGCTGTACCCGATCTGGGCCCGGATGACCCCCGACGACATCCGGATGTCGACCAGAACCGCGCTGGTCGAGTTGGCCATGTCCGGATGTACCACCTCGTCCGATCATCTCTATCTCTTCCCGAACGGCGCCCGGCTCGAAGATGAGATCGAACCGGCCCGCGAGTTGGGGATGCGCTTTCACGCCGCCCACGGCTCGATGAGCCTGGGACAAAGCGATGGTGGGTTGCCACCCGATTCGGTCGTCGAGACGACCGAGGCCATCCTGACCGAGTCGGAACGGCTCATTCAGGTCCCATCACGACCCGACGCCGGGCGCCCTCACCCGGATCGTGCTGGCGCCCTGCTCCCCATTCTCGGTGACGCCAGAGGTCATGCGGGATAGCGCGGCACTCGCCCGACGCCACGGGGTTCAGTCTGCACACCCATCTGGCAGAAACCAAAGACGAAGAAGAGTTCTGCATTCGGGAATTCGGGAGTCCGCCCCTGCAGTATGCCGAGGACCTCGGCTGGGCGGGCGGCGACGTCTGGTTCGCCCACGCAGTGCACCCGGGCCAGGGAGGCGTCGAATGGATGGCCCGAACTGGTTGCGGTGTAGCCCACTGCCCTTCATCGAACATGCGTCTCGCATCCGGGATCGCCCCGGTAGCCGGCTATCTGGCAGCGGGGTGCCAACCGGTCTCGGGGTCGACGGGTCGGCCAGCAACGACGGTGGGCAACTGCTCGGTGAGGCCCGCCAGGCGATGCTGTTGGCCCGGGTGGCCGCTTCGCCGGGTTTGATCCACACCGAAGAGCAGTCACAGATGAGTGCCCGAACCGCTCTGGAATTGGCCACCCTGGGTGGAGCGGCCGTGCTCGGCCGCGACGACATCGGCTCGCTCGAGCCGGGCAAGGCGGCCGACTTTGCTTCGTTCGATCTCAACCGGATCGAATTCGCAGGCGCCCTACACGATCCGGTGGCTGCGCTGTTGCTGTGTGCTCCGGTACCGGCCCGCTACACGTACGTGCACGGGTCGGCGGTCATCATGGACGGCCGACCCGTGCGCCGTCGACCTCGACGCGTTGCTCGACGAGCACAATCGCGCTTCTCGCCGACTCATCGAAAGCTCAGTCGCGTCGAGCGCAATGTCCTCCGGTCGGACGGGCATCCGCGTCAGGGCCTTGCCGGTGGCGGCCCGGATGGCGGCCATGACTGCCGGTCCCGAACTGATCGTCGGCAACTCCGAGAAACCCTTGGCGCCGAACGGCCCCCAGCTGCCGGGTTCCTCGATGAGGATCGAAGCAACCGGCGGAGCGTCGAGGAAGGTCGGCAGCAGGTAGTCGGTGAAATTGGCGTTGCGGACGATCCCCTGATCGACGATCAATTCCTCCATGACCGCCAGGCCCACCCCCTGCATGGTGCCGCCCTCGATCTGACCGACCACCGACTGCGGATTGAGCACCTTGCCGACGTCCTGGGCGGTGTCGATGCTGACCACCCGGACCAGACCCAGTTCCGGGATCGACATCAACGACGGCCCGGTGGGCGGCCACCGCGAAACCGACGTGGAGATCGCCCTGGCCGTTCTCGTCCGGCTCTTCGGTGTCGGGGTGGCGGAAACGCACCTTCTCTGCGATCGGGCCGGCAGCACACACCTCGGCCAAGGTGGCGACCAGGCTCCCGTCCCGCCAGACACCCTCGGCGTCCAGAGTCGTCTCCTCCGGCCCGCTCGCAGACGGTTCGCCGCACTCCCGAAGCCGCCAGAGACACGGCGCCGCCGGCCATCTGGGTCTGGCGGGAGGCCGAAGTCGAACCGGCCGAACCGATTTTCGATGTGTCGTCGAACGAGCACCGCGACCTGCTCGACGCCGAGCACCGACCGGGCGATCTGCTGCAAGGACGGTCACCATGCCCTGCCCGACTTCGATAGCCGCGGTTGAACCTCGACTCCTTGGGGCGTGAGCACCACCCGGGCCTCGGCGTAGTCGTCGAACGCTTCGGCAAACGCCAGGTTCTTGAGGCCGACCGCATATCCGATCCCGCGCACGACGCCGCCCGGAGGCGTGGTGAGCCCGGTGCCGCCCGGGAGATGGAGCGGATCGTCGACGATTTCGTCGTCTGGGAGCGGGCAAGGCCTGCAGCGACTTCGATGACCTCCACGGTCGGCAAGGGTTCGGTGATGATCTGCCCGCTGGTCGGCAGTTGATCTCCCGGTCCCAGGGCGTTGCGGAGCCGCAATTCCAGCGGATCCATCCCCAGTTCGGCGGCCAGTTTGTCCATCTGGGCTTCGTGGGCGAAGCAGGTCTGCACGGCCCCGAACCCTCGCATGGCTCCGGACGGCGGGTTGTTGGTCCGCACGGCGTAGCCGTCGATGACCACGTTGGGACACCGGTAGGGCCCGATCGCGAAGTAGACGGCATTGGCGATGACCGCCGGAGAGGTCTCCGTGTAGGCGCCTCCGTCCAGGAGCAGCTTCGCCTCGACCCGGACCAGGTTTCCGTCGGCGTCGGCACTCGTGGCGATACCACATGCGGGCGGCATGACGGTGCACATGCCCGGCAAAGCTCTCCTGCCGGTCGTACACCATGCGCACCGGCCGGCCTGTGTACAGCGCCAGCAGGCAGAGGTGGACCTGCAGACTGAGGTCCTCGCGGGACCCGAAAGCTCCCCCCACCCCGGCCGGATGAACTCGCACCTGTTCGTCGCGCAGCGCCAGGCTGGCGACGATCTGCCCGTGATCCTCGTGGATCCATTGCGAGGGGGCGTAGAGATCGACCCCACCCTCCCCATCGGGAAAGGCGATGCCGGCTTCGGTGCCCAAGGCCGCCTGATCCTGGGTACCCATCTCGTAGTAGCCCTCGATCACCACCTCGCCCTGGGCATCGGCGGTAGCCGCGTAACGGACCGAACATGGCGGAATACCTCGCCTTGTTCCTGGGCTTCCACGAGATCCGTGAGGGGTTCGAGCACGCTCGTATTCGATGATGATGGCCTCCGCGGCGCGGCGGGCGGTCTCCAGGTCCTCGGCGGCGGTGATGGCAATCGGTTGGCCCCAATAGCGGACCTCGTCTCCGGCCAGCACCGGACGATCGGGATTGATCTGGCCGACCGTGGGTCGCCCGGGAACGTCGTCATGGGTGAGAACGGCATAGACACCGGCAATCGCCAAGGCCGGCGCTATGTCGATCTCGGTGATGCGGGCGTGGGGATGGGGCGAGCGCCGGGTCGCCCCCCACAGCATCCCCTCGGCCTGGAGGTCGGAAGCGTAGGCAAAGCCTCCCTGCACTTTCGGGATGCCGTCCGGGCGGGTCACCGACTCCCCGACCCCTCCCCGGATCCGGGTATTGGTTGTCGAAGTCATGAGCGATCCTCCCCCACCATTGCCTCCACGGCCCGCAGCACCGCCCCGTACCCCGTGCACCGGCAGATGTTGCCCGATCAGGGCTTCGCGGATCTCGTCGCTGGTCGGGGCCGGATTGTGCTTCAGAAGATGGGTCGTCGAGATGAGAAAACCGGGAGTGCAAAAGCCGCATTGGACCGCCCCGTGTTCGACAAAGGCTTCCTGAACGGGACTCAATTCGTCTTCGGTACCCAACCCTTCAACGGTGACCACCTCAGAACCTGCGGCATCGGCAGCCATCACCAGGCATGAGCAGACCGGATCACCATCCAGCAGGACCGTGCAGGACCCGCACTCGCCCTGCAGGCAAGCGTCCTTCGCTCCCAGCAACCCCAGCCACTCCCGCAGAACAAAGAGCAAGACTCTCGGAACCGTGAACGGCCGCTTCGCGTTCTTCGCCATTGACAACTAAGTGAGATCTTCATGTTGCCAAACACCTTTCGAGTAATCGGCGGGATATCACACCGGCCGCATGCCGCCGGTATTCCTCGGTGGACCGGTGGTCGGTTATGGGTTTCACCTCTTCGGAAACCAGCCGAGCGAATTCGGCAAGCGCCGCTTCCGACTTCACTGGCTCGCTGTTGATCATCTCCTCGGCCCGGCGGGCCCGGAGCGACGGTGGGCCGACGGCCCCGAGTGCCACCCGGGCCTTCCCGTCATCGTCGACCATCACACAGGCAGAGACGGTGGAAATGACCATGGCCGAACGAACTCCGACCTTGGCGAACTCCTGGCGATCGAGGAAGAGCTTCGGGAAGGATCACGGCCGTGATCAGCTCGTCGTCCTGCACGGCTGGTGCGTTTCACGCCGACGAGAAACTCGTCCCACCGCACCGTACGGGTCCCCCGGTTCGACTGCAGCTCGATATGGGCGTCACAGGCCGCCAGGAAGGGGTGGCTATCTCCGGCCGGGCTGGCGGTGCCGAGATTGCCGCCGATGGTCCCGGCGGCACGGATCTGCGGGTGATCCCACCGTGCGGGCCAGTTGGGCGAGCGCCCTGATCGGGCCTTGCTCGATTCGCCGGAACGTAACCCCGGCCCCGATCCGCCGACCGTCCCACTGTTTCAGTTCTTCCACCCGACGCAGAGCGATCACATGCTGCGGGTCGGCGACCGTGGTAGTTGACTTCCACCATGAGGTCGGTCCCCCCGGCCAGGAGCGTCGCTCCCGGTTGCGCAGCCAAACCGCCAATCACCTCGTTAAGACCAGACGGTCGTTCCATCTCCACAAAGCACCCTTCGTAGCCACCCACCAAACTAGCCGTACGCCCTGCGGCTCGGTTCGCGTCACACTCTCCAGAACGGCCGCCCCGCTGCACCTGTCCGGACTTGACGTCGCGCGAGGGCCCGATTGGCTTCGGCCAGTGGATAGCGGTCGACCACGGTGCGGATCGGCAACTCGGCTGCCAGGTCCAGAAACTCGATGGGCGTCGGCCCGCGTGTAATTGGCCACGCTTCGTATCTGGCGCTCCCCCCAGAGTATTTCGTAGGGGAAGGCCGGGCATCTCATCCAGGTGGATGGCATTGACGGCTACCACCCCACCGCGTTCCAGGGCCGAGAGGGCCGCGACCACGACCGATCCGACCGGAGCAAACGTGACGGCCGCCTGAGAGCCGACCGGTGGGCTCTGCGTCATAACCCCCGGCCCAGGCGGCACCCATCTCGAGCGCCCGGCCTGTTCCTCGGCCGAACGCGTGACGACGAAGACCTCACATCCCCAGTGGAGCGCCACCTGAATGGCGAGCAATGCGGAAGCCCCAAAACCGTAGAGGCCCAGCCGGGCACCCGGTTCGATCCCCGACATCTTGAGTGCCCGATATCCGATGACTCCGCCGCACAGAGCAGCGGCGCCACGTCGAGGTCGGCTGGCCTCGGGCGGAAGCGCCAGGCAATAGTCGGCCCGGACCGTCATCTTCGTGGCGTACCCTCCGTTGCGATCCCAGCCGGTGAATTGGCCGCTGTTCACACAGATTCTCGCGGCCGCCGCCGGCAGAAGCCGCAATCTGCGACACGCCTCCGCCCAGCCATCCAACCCCGGCCCGATCCCCGATCGTCCACCCGGTCGACCCCGTCCCCCAGGCGGATCTACCCGACCGACGGCCTGATGGCCGGGAATCACCGGATGAGACGCGCCCGGCAGATCGCCCTCGCATAGCTGCAGGTCCGTCCGACACACGCCACATGCAGACAACCTCACCAGAAGCAGCTCCCCGGGCCCGGGAACCGGGTCGGGCACTTCAGCGAGTTCCAAGGGCTGGTCGGCGACGGGCCTGGGCCGACGGAGCACCTGCGCCTGCATACCGCCGAGCCTACGGCGGCACCACCACGACTGCGAGATCCGTTTCGGCAAGAACCGAGTTGTCGGCAATCTCCTGCGCGGTCCTGGTCCGCGCCGTGGCTGCGCCGCTTTGGTGAGCGCCACCACCACCCGGGCCGCCGCGCGGCACCCCTTTGAGTCCCCCTTGCGGTGGGTGAGCACCGCGACACAGTGCTCGGACGTCCAGCCGATCGTTCACCTCCAACCCGGTCAAGTGCCGCCGCCTGCTCCGGCCGGTGGGCGACGTCCGCAATCCGACCGCCTACCGCATCGACTCCCATCATGACCACCACCGTCGTGGCTTGGAAGGGATCACCGGTTCGTGGGCGGCCCGGCGCCTTGAGCGAACGGCCATGCGCCCCGTCGGCTTCGACGAGCAAATACTCGAACCGGCCGTCGCTCGGAATAGCACATCGACAGCTTCCGGGGGTGGTCCGGTCGCCTTGTGATCGTCCCCGCCGGTGATCAAGGCCACCAGTGGGCTGGGCCTCACCGCCGCGGTCACCGCTGGCAGGTCTTCGCTGCCGGCAAACGGCCGGAACGCGGTCGAGCTGGTCACGGCCCATTTTGGTGGTGGTGGTCACCAGCACCCGGCTTCCCGATCCCGACCAACTCGTCCGCCAGACGCAGCATCAGAGTCGACTTGCCTCCGGCACCGGTGAACGCCACCAGTTCCCGGTTCGCCAGACCCCAAGCCGACGGCGAGCGAGGACAGTCACTCCGGGGGCTCCCGTTCAGCCATGTGAGGATTGCCTCCAGGACTCCGCCACCCACCGACAACGCCTTGTCGGAGATCTCAAAACAGGCAGCCGGGTCGGCTCGGGGGTCGATGTCGGCGATCTTCAATCCGGGTGGGCCGGTTGGGCCGGATCGATCAGCCCGCGCACCACCCCGTCCAGGCCGGCCTGGATCGGCTCGCCGCCGACATGACCGATGCGTCTGTCCGGCTACCACCAGATCACCGATGTCCACCTCCCAGACGATGCGGTCCGGCTCGGGTCGCCCGGATCACCCGCTCGGCAGAGTGACCCCCCACCAGGCCCGGAACTCCGGTGTTGGGGGCCGCCGAGCCGGTCCACAAGCACTCTTCCCAGATGATGTCCCCGCATCGTCTCGACCACGGCGTGGCAATCGACTCCGGCCGTGAAACCGGGCCCGAGGGCGATCACCAGCGGGGCCTGATCGATGTTGGTGTCCAACGCCCGTTTGGCGACCCGGGCATCCACCAGGACCGATATCTCTTTCGGGAAAGGTCGGGAAGTGGTCGACTGACCAGCACGGGGATCACGCCGGCGGCCGCCAGTTCTGATCGCTTCGGCCGGGGTTCTCGACCACTTGGGCGCTGAGGTCCTCGATGGTGGCGGCGCCTTCCGCCACCGCCCGGGCGACCGACACGGTTCGCCGGATGGCCAGAGGTCTGGCCAACTCCAGGACGACGACCGGGAACCCGGCCCGGTGCAAACGAGCTACAACACCGGTCGCCAGGTCGCCCCCGCCGCGCACGACCACCAGATGCTCGGCAAACAGAGCTCACGAGGGCTCGGGAGCGGACGAGACGGTGCCCGATTGACCTGGATGATCTCCGACATGATCGAGACCGCGATCTCTTCCAGTGTCTCGGCGTTCATCTCCAGCCCGATCGGAGCATGAACCCGCTCGAGATCGGCCGGGGCGATGCCGGCATCGACGAGGCGTTGACGAAACGGACCGCCACCGGGTGGTGCTCCCCATGACGCCGATGTATCGGGCAGGAGTGGCCAGCGCTTCCGGCAGGACGGCCACGTCCATTTCGGTGTTCCTGGTCACCACGACGATCGAGGCGTCCTCCGACACTTCCCCATCAACGTCGGCCAGCGATCCGAGCACCCGTCTCGTCGGCGTTGGGCAGTTCCTCCGCAGTAACCATCTCGGCCCGGTCGTCGATGGCGACGGTCCGGTATCCGAGCCAGTGAGCCAGATCGATAACGGCGCGGCCGACGTGGCCGCATCCGATGACGTAGACAGTGTGACGGGGCATATAGGGCTCCAGATAGATCTCGACTTCGCCTCCGCAGACCCCCGGGTCGCCCTGGTGGGGTCGACCAGAGCATATTCGAGCAATTGCGATCGTCCGGGCCGCCAGAGCTTCGGCCGCGGCCGCGATCACCCTGGCCTCCATCTCGCCGCCGCCGATCGTGCCGATGGTCGTCCCGTCGGCATTGATCAGCATTTTGGTGCCGCTGCGCGCGGAGCGGAACGCCGGGTTTCGACAACGGTGGCCAGCACCACCGGCCGCCCGGTTTCGACCGCCGCGGCCAGTTCGAAGAGGACTCGCCGGTCCTGGGCTCCCGTCACGGTCTCATTCGGGCGAACGGAGCCCGGCCCACACCCGCTCCGGAGTGAACGGGATGTTGTTGATCCGGGCTCCGGTGGCGTTGGCGATGGCGTTGCGGATCGCCGGGGCCACACCGTCCTTGGGGATCTCGGCAATGGCCTTGGCCCCGAACGGACCGCTCTTCTCCATGGTCTGGACGAGGTAGGCCTCGATGCGCGGCACTTCATCCGATCGGTAGATCTTGTAGGGCCCCAGCTGGGCGTTGACCATCCGGCCGGCCTCGTCGTAGACCATCTCCTCGCAGTGGCCGTATCCGAGCGCCTGGATCATGCCTCCTTCGACCTGCCCGGCCGACGTCACGGGATTGATCGGCACGCCACAGTCGACCGCCATGACCAACGACACCACGGTCACCTGGCCCGGTGCCGATGTCCACTTCGACCTCGGCGAACTGGGCGGCGATAGGGCGGCGGAGACTCCGGCGCCACGTAGGAGGCGGTAGCCATGATCTGGTGTTGCTGGTCCTGGTGGAGCGAGTGGAGGGCGATCTCGGCGAGCGCTCACCGAGCGGCCGTCGGGTGCCCAGGCCCGCCGGTCGCGCAAGCAGGATGTCTCCCGGCGAGCCGACGTCGAGCATCATGGCTGCCCGTTCCGCGATCTGGCGGCGAACCTCTTCGGCGGCCTTCTTGACCGCCATACCCGACACGTAGGTGGTGCTCGACGCGTAGGCGCCGACATCGAAGGGCGTCATGTCGGTGTCGGCGGCGTAGACCACGATGTCCTCGACCGGGGTGCCGAGCACCTCGGCGGCGATCTGGCCGAGGATCGTGTCGGCCCCGGTTCCCAGATCCGTGGCCCCGAACAGCAGATTGAACGAGCCGTCGTCGTTGATCTTGATGCTCGCTCCGCCCATGTCGAGGACCGGAGATGGCGCTGCCGTGCATGCACATGGCGAAGCCGATTCCCCGCCGGATATGCGGCCGATCGGCGGGTTTGCGCCAATCCGGGTCGGTCCGCCGATGCCACCCGACGGCCCGCTGCCCTTGGGCAACACACTCCTCCATGCCGCTCGAGTCACCACGGGAATGATCTTCATCTCGGCGGCCGCCTTCACCCAGTTCGGCCGCGACGTCGAGCGGGTCGCCGACTTTCGTCCAGTTCATTCGCTTGAATTCGAGGACGTCCATCCCCAGCGCGGCGGCGATGTCGTCCATGTGGGACTCGAGGGCGAACAGGGCCTGCGGAGCTCCGTAGCCGCGGTAGGCGCCGGGCACCGGAATATTGGTGTAGACGACATCGCAGTCGAACCGCTTGTTCGGACAGTTGTAGGAGCTGAGCCCGCGCAGACCCGCTCACCATCTGCACCGTGAGACCGTGAGTGCCGTAGGCGCCCGTGTTGCCGATCGTCCGCATCTGCTGGGCGACCAGATCTCCCGTCCGTCGTTGACGCCGGTCTTCATCGTGATCGTCTGCGGATGCCGGGTGCGGCTGGAGACGAACTCCTCGTGGCGGGTCAACTCGAGCCGCACCGGCCGGCCGGTCGCCAGGGCCAGATGGCCGACGATGTCCTCGATCAGCATCTCCTGTTTGACGCCGAACCCGCCACCGATCCGGGGCTTGATGACCCGGATGCTGCCGGACGGGCATCTCGAGCAGCGGGGCCAGCATCCGGCGAACGTGGAACGGGACCTGGGTCGAGGTCCGAACCACCAATCGTTCGTCGCTATCCAGCCAGGCAATGGCGATATGCGGCTCGATCGGAACCTGCTGGACCTGGTGGACCCGGAAGGTCTGCTCGAAGACATGATCCGCCTCGGCGAACCCGGCCTCGACATCCCCGACGTCGGCCCCGATGTGATGAACGATGTTGCGCTCGGCGTCGTGGGCGCCTTCCATGTCGGGCTCGTCGTGGATCACCGGCGCCGAGTCCTGCATCGCTTCGTTCTCGTCGAAGACCGCCGGCAGCACCTCGTACTCCACGTCGATGAGTTCGACGGCCGCTTCGGCGATCTCGAGCGTGTCGGCCGCGACGACGGCCACTCGATCGCCGACATGGCGGACCTTGTTGTCGAAGCTGACCTGATCGTACGGGAGTGGATTCGGGTAGCTCTGACCTCCGGAGGCGTACCGCACCCGGCGACGTTCTTGTGGTGAAGCACCGCCCGCACCCCGGGCAAGCGCCCGGGCTTGGCGTGTCGTCGATGCTCGACGATCCGGGCGTGGGCATGCGGGCTCCACAGCATCTTGGCGTAGAGCATGCCGCGCATCTCGATGTCGTCGACGAAGGCCGGATTGCCTTTGACCAGCTTCAAAGCATCAACCTTTACTTCAGGTTTACCCACGACCTTGGTGTCGGGTACCTCCGGGCTGGGCACCACCCGGGGGGCGGCCGGAGGTATGTCGAGAGGTGGCTCAGCTGGCGGCAAAAGTCGGCCTCGCCGTCGATGTCGGCCAGCGGCCGCAACCAGGGCCGGTTCGATCGGCTCGACCTTCTCCCCCGCAAGACGGCTGCCGCCCGCAGGATCGCCTCCACCGGCCGTAGGTAGCCGGTTTCCCGGTCCAGGATGCCCGTCAGCGCCTCCCGGACCTCCGCCTCGGTTGGGTCTGGGGTTCTCTTCGAGGAGGGCCTTGGCGGCCAGCACCATCGCCGGCGTCGAGTAGCCGGATTGGATGGCTCCCACCGTCACAAAAGCTTCTTGAATGGGGTTCAGTCCCCGCCCGGGCGACAGGCCCTCAACCGTCTCAATTTCATGCCCGTCGGCCTGGGCGGCCAGCATGATCTCGGAGGAGACCAGACGACCGTCCAGCAGGATCGCATCCGCCCGGTCTCGCCGGTCTCAGCACCAAACCGCACACTGAAGAAGCCTTCCCGGCGCAGCACCTGCCGGAGGGATTCGTGTGGCCGGCACTCAAAGCGGCGAGACGTCACCATTGATCGTTAGCTCGATGTTCATGATCTGCTCCCCCAGCTGCTCGATCGCCCGTCGGGCGAGGGTTTCTGCCAGGTGGCGGCGATATTCGGTGACTCCCCCGGAAGTCGCGGTGGGGCTCGAGGTCGGCGACTGCTTCGCGGCTCCACCAGGATCGGAGTCGCCGCCACCCCGGTGAGGGCCAGATGCTGTTCCGGCGGAGGTTTGGCGGGCGATCGCCGCCACAATCGAAACATCTGCCGGTGTGCGCCCGGTGCGCGCCGAGGCGGTCACCCCGCCGGTGTCAACCGCCAGCTGCGTGATTATCGAGCCTGCCAGCATGGCCCGGTCCGCCAGGAGCTCTTCCAGTCCGACTATCCGGGTGGTTCCCTCCGGCCCGGCCAGCGTGACTTGGCAGTGGTAGACCAAAATCCGGCCACCAACTCGCTTTCGGGATCGCCGGAGGCGATGGTTCCTCCGACGGTTGCTGCGTTGCGGATTGTGTTGGGCCCCTCGCGACGGCTCAGGTCTTTGAGCAGGGCGGGAACGTCCGAGTGGGCCTCTAGATCGGAAAGCCGGACCATGGCACCGATCTCGACTGTGGAGCCCTCGGCCGGATGGCATCGAGACCGACCGATTGCAGGTCGACTACCTCGAACGGTTCTTCTGACTCGCGGGCATTGATGATCGTTCCGCCGCCGAGCACCACAGATCGGGGACTCCCCCGGTTGAGAAGAGCGAGAGCCTCCTCGAGGCTTTCAGGCCGGTGATAACCCACAACAGCTTGCATGATCGAACCTCGATTTCTGACATTGGCGGCCCGGTCTGGCGTCAACGACCGCCTACCAAACACATTAGTCCCGGGGCCGCGGATCTTAATCGGCCGGAACGTCTGGCTGGCGAGCTTCCTCAACAGAACTCGACCTTGAGATCCCACAAGGCTTCGGTCAATGACACGTGATACACGTGGGGATTGATGAGGCGCCGAACTCCCGGGTCCAACCGGTCCGAGGTCGGCCCGGCGCCGGTCCCTGATCTCGTTGAGATCGGGCAAGTTGTATACCAGCTCGCCTTCACGGAGAATTTCAACCGCCAGAGGCTCTATCTCGGAAATGTCGCCCCGTTCCAGCGTGCGGTGTGACGTGTGCTCCGTGGGGTGATGGAGGAGAACCTGATCGCCGGCCAGAGGATTCTCGCCTTCAATCCCCAGAACGTCGGCGGTGGCGGTGCCTCCGTTCGTCGTAGAAGCGCCAGGTTTCCTTCTTTCCGGGGTTGGGGATTTTGGCCCGGGCTTCGGAGACCTTGAGGACGGGAACCCAAGCTCCAGCCTCCCGCAGGGCGACCAGTTTGTATACCCCGTCAAGGGCCGAATCGCCTTGGGACGGTGATCAAGCGGGTGCCGACCCCGTACGTCAACCGGCCGATCAAGTCGGTTGGGATCCACTCCGTAGCTAGGTGCTTCTTCCTCGATTTGGGAGATGATCTGCCATATGGCCAGCTCATCCAGATTGGAGGACAAGCACGATCGAGGTATCGGTGAATCCGGCTTCGTTGAGGAGCCGAGCCGCCTGGATGCTGAGATAGGCCAGATCGCCTGAATCCAATCGGATCCCTACCGGTTCATGGCCTTTCCGACGCAGCTCCTCAAACACCCTTATGGCATTTGGCACGCCGTGGGCGACGGTGTCGATGGTGTCGACCAGCAGCAGGCAGTCGTCGGGGTAGAGCTCGGCATAGGCCCGGAACGCCCCCAACTCGCCACTTCCCCGCGCCATGAACACCTGCACGAGGCTGTGGGCGTGGGTCCCCGCGAAGGGATGCCGAGCGAACGGGAGACCCCGACATTCGAGGTGAAATCAGCACCACCGATGAGGGCGGCCCGGGAGCCGGCGTTTGCCCCCCGGTCGGGTGCCCGACGCAGTCCGAACTCGAACACCGGCCGGTCACGGCCTGCTTCGTTGACCCGGGAAGCCTTGGTGGCGACGAGGGTCTGGTAATTGATGTGATTGAGTAAGGGCGTTTCGAGAATCTGAGCCATGGCCAGGGGGCCTCGAACCACCGTCAGTGGAATGTTGGGATGAACCACGCGGCCTTCCGGGATGGCCTCGAGGCTGATGCCCTCAAACGAACCATCGTCCCGCAGCCAATTGAGGAAGTCATCGTCGAACGTGCGGCGGCCGGTGCTCCCGGTCAGGCTCCGGAGATACTCGAGGTCTTCGTCCCGGAAGCGGGCGGTGGTCATCCAGTCGAGCAGCCACTCCAATCCGGCGTTTATGCAATAGCCGGCCTGATGCCGTCCGTAGTCGGGATAGCTGCGGAAGAAGTGATCGAACTGCGAGGGTTGCTCATGAATTCCCAGCCGGAAATAGAGCTGCGCCATCGTCAACTGATAGTGGTCGGTGAAGAGGATGCCATCTGTTCCGGCCCTTTTTCCGGCTGTCAACCGCTGCTCCCAGGTCGGGTAGCCCCGATGGTAATCCTCACGCCCCGCGCTTCAGCCGCGCCGCCCGACCACCCAAGCTGTGACGATCCATCCGGCCACGGTCCAAGCGGCCAACACCAGGTAGTCCGTACCGACCCCGGTGACGAAGCCGGTGGTGAGAGCATCGCGGATCACCTGGGCCATGTGATAGAAGGGGAGGACCCGATGAACCGATGCCAGCCAGTCCGGGAACTGCGCGATGGGAACGACAATCGGCGAGAACAGGAGCACGAAGAACACGGTCATGTTGGTTACGAAGTTGATAACGATCGGGTTCTTGATGCCGTGGGCCATCCCGAAGCCAACCGAGGTAGTCATCAGCGAGGTGAGCAGGATGGCGGGGACGATCATGGGCGAGATGTTGAGCGCAACGCCGTAGTTCCACGCCCCTACTCCAACGGCAACCGCTACTCCGGGGAGCGCCATGAGGGTGAAAACCGTGAAGGTTGAGGCGGCGGCCGCCAGCCTGGGGACCGGCAACGACCAGAGAAACTCGTAGGTCTGAGCTATCCGCTGCTGGGCCACCATGTTGGGGACCATCACGAGACCGATCGGGATGAGGGCGATCGCCGGCACTCCCCCGGCCATGAAGGTACCGACCTCGGGCGGGACATCCCCGAGATAGAACCCGTACATGACGGCCATGCCGGCCCCCATCAGGATCTGAATCAAGAACCCAAAAGCCAGCCAGGACCCGAGGCCGCGGATGTCGAAACGCAGCATCATCTGGTAGCTGCGCAACCAGCGAGAGAGCCCGGTTTTCACCTGGGCGGTGGTGATGCCGAAGGGGTCGGCTGGCCGCACGAGACCGTTGGCGGTCATCAGTTCCTCCTCCCAATCACCCAACCGGCCAAGGCTGCCGAGGCCAGCGTGTACGCCGCCAGGATCAGGTACGAAGCAGCCACGTCATTCACCAGGCCATCGGTAAGCGCGGATCGGATCACCGCGGCCATGTGCTGGAAGGGCAGCCATTGGTTGACGGCTACCAGCCAGTCCGGAAGGTTCTCGGGCGGGAAGTTGATGGGCGAGAACCCGAGAATCATGAAGATCAACAACTGCGTGATCATCTGGGTGATCATCGGTTTGGGGATGGCGTGGGCGAAGGCATAGCCGACCAGCGTGGCGGTGCCGATAGTGAGCAGCACCGCCGGGACGATGTCCCAGGAAACCTGGAGCGTCAGGTCGTAACGCCAGTCGGCGATGACCAGGGCGGCCACCATCCCCGGGAGGGCGATGATGGAGTTGACGGTGAGCCAGGCAGCCGCCTGGGTGGTGCGCGGGACGGGCAGCGACCAGAGGAAATCGTAGGTCCCGGCCACCTTGTGGTTGCCGACGAGTTGCGGACCGAGGACCAGTCCGACGGTGATCAAGGTCACGACCGCCACTCCCGTCGCCAGAAAGAGGGCGTTGCGTTCGGGCATCTCGTCGAAGAAGAGTCCGATGCCGAGAGCAAAGCCGCCCCCGATGACGACCTGGAGAGCGATGATCAGCGGGAGGAGCAACCGCAGGCTGCCAAGTTCCCACCGGGTCATCATCAGGTAGCTCTGCACCCAGTGGATAGCCCCCGTTCGGACCGGGTGGGCGATGCCGGCGGTGGCAGGAGCCTGGGTGGTCATGGGGTCTCATCCCCGTTGGCGGATGTGTGGCCGGTGAGACGGATGTACACATCTTCGAGGGTTGTAGCCGCCAGGGCATACTCCTCAGCGATGCCGTCGGCCATCAGATCCTGAGCCCAATGAATCCCGACCGTGGCGTCCGCCTCGCTGATGATGTTCATGACGTTGTTGCCCACCCGGGTGTGGTTCTCGACAAACGAGGGCATGTCGGGAGTGGGGAGACCGGGAACCATCATCAGTTGGAGCCGCAATCTGCCCCGATCCTCGGATTTGAGTCCCGAAGAGGTTCCTTCGGCGATGAGCTTGCCTTCGTTGATGATCGCCAGGCGATCGACCGACTTCTCGGCCTCGAGCACGTTGTGGGTGACCAGCAACACGGCCGACCCTTCGTCACCGAGCCGGCGGACTTGCTCCCACAGCAACCGGCGTCGGCGGGGGTCGACATCGTTGGTGGGTTCGTCCAGGATCACGACCCGACCCGGCCAGACGCTGACCATCGCAAACCCAACCAGTCGCTTGACGCCACCGGACAGTTTCATTCCGATCGTGTCCGCCCACTCGCCGATGTCGAGGGCCTCGATCATCTGGTCGGTGCGGACCGCCACCGCGTCCGGGTCGCCACCCCGGATCATCCCGGTCAGTCTGATCACATCACGGGCCTTGAAAGACTTGATGGGCATTTGTGCTTGGGGCAGATACGAGCACAGCTGACGGGCGGCGTCGGGTCTTCCACCAGATCGTACGGACCCAGGGTCATGGCTCCGGAGGTCGGCTTGAGCAATCCGATTATCTGCTTGACGAGGGTGGTTTTGCCGGCGCCGTTGGGTCCGAGCAGGCCGTAGACCTCGCCGGGACGGACCTGCAAAGTGATACCGTCGTTGGCTCGCAATTCTCCGAATACTTTGGTGACTTCACGGGCCCGGAACGTCCAATCAGAATCCGTGACTTGATCTGCAGTGGTTTTCTGGTCGCTCGGCGCGCTCATGGGACCCTCTCGACGTGTGTGACATCACAATGATGTCACAATGATGTCACCCCGTCAAGTGGGCAGATCAATTGGTAGGTTTTGGGCATGGCCACCTGCGACACCATCATCTACTTCACTCCCCGTATGACGGATCTGGCCGAATTCTATCGGCGGGGTTTGCAGCTGGGAGAACCACAGGGGCACGGCGGCAACCATCTGGGGTTCCCGCTCGCGGGCGGTGTCTATCTGGGGTTCGATCAGGTGGATGAAGCCGATCCCGGGTCGGGCGGGCCGACCGTCTGGTTCGATGTCGACGATCTTCAGGCAACCTTCGACCGGTTTGTGACCCTTGGGGCGACAGTTCGCTACCCACCGGAACTGAAGCCAATGGGAGACGTCCTGGCGTCGTTGCACGACCCGGATGGGAACGTCTTCGGTCTGGTTCAGCGGTAGCCCGCGACAAAGCCCCCGGTTCCCCGAGGGCTTGCAGGCGCCGACTGGACCTAGCCGTGCAGTACGAAGTCTCCGGCCGCCACCATGAGCATTCCGAATAGCCCGAAGTAGGCGGCGAGCAGTGTGACTTTCATGAACTTGCGAGCGATGACCATGCTTGTGATTCCTCCTGATGCGCACACGGCGCGCGGCAGCCGATCTTGGGTTTATGCCCCTACCAGAGCTGCCACGCTGGGCCGGCCTTCCGGTGGGCCGCAGACGTGTGCCTTATTGTTCTTTTGTCTTCGGCAAGATTGTCCCTCAGCTTCAATCTTGCGCGTAGGGTCTTTGGCCCCTATTGGTCGGGATCGAGCGGGAATGGTCGCCACCCGGTGGTGCCAACCAACGGGAACGGCTGGTTCCGGGACCGCATCGAACTCGTCCTGCTATCCGCCCCACCGGCGAGCTCTCTCTCGCCGCAAAACCCGGTCTGTCAAGGCCGATCGGATTCAACAATCGGCAGCAGCCGCGAGTCCTCCAGCGCCGCCACCCGATGGCCCAGCCCTGAGAGGTACTCCTCGTTCTGTGCCATCCCGAGAAACGCCGCCAGATCTGGATAGCGGACCATCATCACGACGTCCCATCGTTCGTCCAAAGGGCCGATGAAGCTGTATCCACCCTCGCCCAGGAACTGGACCTCGCCACCGGCGGCGGTCAGAAACGGAAGGGTGTGGAGCGCGTAAAGGTCATAGGCTGCCTTCCCGCTGACCGCCTCGGCCGGAGCCAGTTCTGGGAATTCGGAGTAGTCGGCCGTGCCGCGGAAACGCAACAGGTTGAGCATGATTACGGGACCGGTGATCCCACGTTCGAAGAGGAGGCGGCCTTGTTCGTTGGTTGGTTCGATGAACATCCCGGGCAGTGTATCGACCGGTTGGTGAGTCCCCATCGTCACGGAGTGAGATCGATCAACTCCAGGGCGGTCCGCAGGTCCTCAGCGATCATCTTCTGTTTGCTCTTCTCGATCAAGAAGCTCTTCCCCGTCTGCAAGTAGGACGGAAACACCCGGACCGGTCCGAGGAAGTACTCAGGCCCTCGTAACTTGTACGTGGAACCGGCCGGAATCACGCGTTGTCCGGTCGTCCGCCGGCCGATCTCGTTGATGACTCTGATTGCCACATCGCCCATCGCCAAGATGACTTCCAGATTGGGGAACAAGCCTAATTCGGTTTCGAGGAGCCGAGAACAATTCTTGATGGCAGCGGTTGGAACTGCATAGTCGGTTTTGGCGCACTTCACTGCCGTGGTGATGTAGACCCCAAGGTTGAGGATGTCGTTCATCGAGGCCACCGGGAACCCGGCGCTGGCAAACGCCCGGGCGGTCGTTTCCATGAAGAACGACCATTCCCGAGAATGAAAGTCGTCAGCCGGATTGAAAGCCGGCGTCTCCGAGATCATCACACACTTGATCGAGTGGGCGTCGATCACCAACGGAGAGACGGTGAACCGTTCATGAACGAGGCCCTCGCACGGGAAGTTCGCACATTGAATGTGGTCGGCAACTAGCAAGGGGTTTCGCCTCCACGCGGCATTCTGTGCGGTTGAGCGTCGATTGCCTAGAGTCATCCGGCCCTTGTCGTCTTGACCATATTTTGGGAGGCCAGGCCTTATCGACAGGTTTCCAGAACCGGGGTTTCTCTATGGTGGGCGCTACTGGGTTTGAACCAGTGACCTCTGCCGTGTGAAGGCAGCGCTCTCCCGCTGAGCTAAGCGCCCGTGTCCGGGCATGTTAGTACCGCACCCGGCCCTGGATCCGGTGGTTGAATGGTCCCTCATGAACCGCCAAGAGTTCGAAACGCTGGTCGATGAGGCACTCGAGGGCATCCCCGAGGAGTTCTTGTCACAAATCGACAACCTGGTCGTGGTCGTCGAAGATCATCCCTCGCCCGAGCAAGACCCCCACGGCGACGGCCTCCTGGGGCTCTACGAAGGGATCTCGCTAGCCGACCGGGGCATCGACTACTACGGCGTGATGCCCGACCAAATCACCGTTTTCCGCCTGCCGCATCTTGACCTGGGGTTGACCCGGACGGATTTGGTCAAAGAGGTCCGCAAGACCGTATTGCACGAGATCGCCCATCACTTGGGAATCGACGACGATCGGCTCGACGAGCTGGGGTGGGCGTGAAGAAAGCCGCGGGACTGGTTCTCGCTCTCGCAGTCCTGGTGGCCGCCCAACCGGTCGCGGCTTTGTCTGGATCACAGCTACCAACGTCCACCGACCCGACCATCCTTGAAGATGCTCGGGCGGTCTTGTTGGTGGGGTTCTCCGGCAGTCGACTCGACCCGATCGTCAAACGTCACCTCGAGGACGGTGGGCGGGGCGTGATCCTCTTTTCCCACAACGTTCGGTCCCGATCACAAGTTCGTCGACTGACCGCGGCAATCGCCTGCGCGGCCAATGCTCCTGTTCTGGTTGCCACCGATCAGGAGTTGGGTCGAGTCCAGCGACTGCGGGATCTGGTGACACCAACCCCAACTCCATCCGAAACCGTTCATACCTCGCCGGAAGACGGGTTTTCGGTCGCCGAACAGCTCGGTATGGAAATGCTCGGCCTCGGCATCAACATGGATCTTGCTCCCCTCCTCGATGTGGTCCGCGGACCGAACCCCGTGTTGACCGGTCGTGTCTATCCGGGCGACCTCGATACAGTCATCAACTACGGCGAGGCCTTCGCTTCGGGACTACGCTCTGGCGGGGTTGTGGCGACGGCCAAGCACTTCCCCGGACATGGCCTCGCACGATCAGACCCTCACTCGGTCCCGACCTTGATCGACGCCGATTGGGAGACGTTGGGCACGGATCTGGCCCCATTCCGGTCGGCGGTCGATTCCGGTATCAAAGCGATCATGGTCGGTCACCCCATCTACCCGGCGCTCGATCCGAACCTTCCGGCATCGCTCTCCCCCGCCGTCCTCGATCTACTCAGAAACGATCTGGGGTTTGAGGGAGTGGCCGTGACCGACGGGCTCTCTATGCGTGCGGTGCGGGCCGTCGGGACCTTGCCGGAGATAGCCGTCCAGGCCTTGCGGGCCGGCGAGGACCTGCTCATCATCGAAAACGCTATCGACTTGCCGCCGGTCGTCAACGCCGTCCTGCAGGCAGTCGAACGGGGGGATCTCGACCGTGATCGGCTCACCGAAGCAGCCACCCGGGTCCGAGAATTGGCCGCCTGGGCCTCACAACCGGCTTGCCCGCAAAACCGGCCTCTCGTCCGTCGGAGCTGAGCTTCGAGAGCAGTTAGCCTCAGCTCGTACGCCAGGAGAGGCGCGGAACTTACTGCGCTCCGCTGGGTCCCAGTGGGGGGAACCCCCAAGGAAAGGAACAACATGGAAGAGTTACTCAAGACTGTCGCTGAAAAGACCGGTCTTCCGCTCGACAAGGCGCAAGGCGCCATCGATGCCGTGATGGATTTTCTCAAGGAAAAGCTGCCTGAGCCCATCGCCGGCCAGATCGAGAAACTGATGGAGGGCGGCGGAGACGCGTTGGGTGGCATCACCGACAAGCTGGGCGACGTTACCGGTGGACTCACCGACAAGCTCGGAGGCATGTTCGGCAAGAAGGACTGACACTTCTTCCCGGTTTTGTTTTGAGCACCCCGGCCCCGTCGGGGTGCTTGCTCTTTGGCCTACGATGCGATCCATGCGGAGCGAACGACAACCCATGGCCCGTCTGCTGGGGCGAGGGCTATTGAGGCGTTGCCCACGCTGTGGAGAGCCACGCCTTTTTCGGCGGTGGATCGTGATGGCCGCGGAATGCCCTCATTGTGGGCACCGGTTTGAACGGGAACAGGGTTTGTGGCTGGGAGCCGTCATCGTCAACACCGCAGTGACTTTTGCGTTGTTCATCTCCATCGGAATTGCCATCATCAGCGCCACTTGGCCGGACGTGCCGTGGACTGCCGTCCTGATCGTCACGTTGGTGTTTAACGGGCTATTCCCATTCGCGTTCTATCCGTTTTCTAAGACCATCTGGGTAGCCCTCGATCTTTCCTTTCGGCCTCTCGAGCCGGTCGAGGTCGCAACCGCTCACACCCGCCTCTCCGGGGAGACGCCGTGACTACCGAGTGGGATCCCCATCAGTACGCCCGCTACGTCGACCACCGGAGTCGACCGGCTCTCGAGCTGCTCGGTCGGATCGACCATCGTGATCCGGCTTCGGTTTTCGATCTTGGCTGCGGAACGGGAGAAATCGCCCGAACCATGAAGGCCCGCTGGCCGGACGCCAAGGTGACCGGTCTGGACAATTCGTCCGAGATGCTGCGGGAAGCTGCCGCTAACGGCGGTGATGTCGTGTGGCAAAAAGCAGACATCGCCGATTGGGTCCCTGACAAGCCAGTCGATGTGCTCTATTCGAACGCCGCTCTTCACTGGCTGCCCGACCATCGTCGGCTCTTCGGTCGGCTCGTGTCTCACCTGGCTCCCGGCGGGGTGTTGGCGGTCCAGATGCCGCTCAGCTGGTCGGAACCGTCCCACGTTCTCATGCGGGAAACACTGAGAACCGGGAATTCGGGAGGAACCCAGCTGGGCCCAGAGCGCCTCCGCTCCCAAATGAGCCGCAAGTGGGTCGCCGAACCGGCCGAGTACTACGACACCCTTTCCCCGCTGGTTGAGTCGGTAGACATCTGGACGGCCCGCTACCTTCAGGTGTTGTCGGGACCGGAACCCGTCTTCGAGTGGGTCAAAGGAACCAGGCTTCGACCGATCCTCGAAACTCTGGAAGGACCCGAACTCGAGGAGTTCCTCATCCAGTACAGGAAGCGGCTGCTCGAGGTCTACCCGCCGCGTAGCGACGGGACCACCATCTACCCGTTCCCCCGGTTGTTCATCGTGGCTCGGACCGGGCAGCGAGAGCAGGAGTAGCACGATGGATTCCAATGACCCGCAGGGCCGTCGACCATCTCCGGAGAGAGCTGCGGTCTGGATGTTGGGCATTGTGATCCTGGCCGCTCTCCTGTTCGTCGTAGCTCTTGTCGTCTTGAATTAGCCACCTCGGCACGCTGGTTATGCGAGTCCAGTGGGCCCGAAATCGATACTTGGGCCGACAATCGATCTGATCGCGAAAACGAATGCCGCCAACGGCCCTTGGCCCGTACCTTTCCGACCTAGGCTGCGCTGGAGAGGGGCCGCAATGGTAGAAACTCAATTCGGCGGAAGGTTCATCCTCCACGACGGCCAGGGCGAGGTCGACCTCGAGATCAATATCGACGACGAGTCGATCTCGCTGGTCCAAGGCGAAGAGACGCTGGGCACCTACTCACTTCGAGAAGTTCAGTACGTGCGGATGACACCCAACCGGGTACGGATGAGCTTCGATGGAGAGGCCGCCGACTTTTATCCGTACCGTCCAGAAGAGTTCATCGCCACCTTGCTGGCCAAGAACCCTCCGATCTAGCGGAGCCGTAGCGCCACCAGAGGCACCTTTTCGGCCAGCCCTTGAGGGTCGTCGAAAGGCAGCTCCATCACTTTGCCCAGATTCCGGGCTGCCTTGGGATAGGTGACGGCATAAAGGCGAAACTCTGCGGCGGCCGCCTCGAGGGCCAGGGTCTCGGCGTTCACCTCGTACTCTCGACCCCTGTGGTTGATGCGAGCCGCGGGCGTGGCAAGGAGGTTCCGATACCAGTCGGCCTGGCGACCGTAAGCAGCAGGCACCAAGAACGTACCGGTTGCCGCATCGTGCCGGGCAACCTCCAGAACCGCGAAGCGCGGTTGTCCCGATTTCCGGCCGGTGTGGGTCAGCATGAGCAGGCGTTTACTCATCAGCCGGCCCAGTCCGGCCTTGTACAGGTAGATCGGCGCCCGAAAGAACCAGCGCAACAACTTGCCCGGCGGTTGGTCGGTCCGGCTCACCAGCGAACGGTAACACCGTGTTGACGACCGACTGAACCCCAAAACCGAGAACCCCCATCTTCATGGGGGTTCTCTGGTGGGCGCTGAGGGATTTGAACCCACGACCTCTTCCCGCGTCAGGGAAGCGCTCTCCCCCTGAGCTAAGCGCCCCAGGGACCACGAGTGTATCAAACACTCGGTGTACCCGAGGCGACGACCGGAATCGAACCGGTGTACCGGGTTTTGCAGACCCGTGCCTAAACCACTCGGCCACGTCGCCAAAAAAGGGGCGACAAGTCGCCCCTCACGGAGCGGAAGACGGGGCTCGAACCCGCGACCTCAACCTTGGCAAGGTTGCGCTCTACCAACTGAGCTACTTCCGCCTGAACGATCGACAGTGTAATCCCTCGTTCCGAGCTGCAACAACGTCCGGCGTCGGCTGGTCGTTGGCCTTCAACGGCCCGTGGAGCCGAAACCGCCTTCTCCGCGGGCAGAGTCGGGAAGCTCGTCCACCTCGACAAAGACTTGCTCGATGACGGGCACCACAACCAACTGAGCGATGCGTTCCCCCCGCGGCAGCTCCAACGGTTCGGGGCCGTGATTGATGAGGATCACCTTGACCTCGCCCCGATACCCGGCATCGACCAGGCCCGGTCCGTTGACCACCCCGACCCCGAGACGGGCGGCCAAACCGCTGCGCGGTACGACCAAACCTGCGAAACCCTCAGGGAGGGCCACGGCGATTCCGGTCGGCACCGTCGTCCATGCTTCCGGATCCAGTTGCACGGTTTCGCGCGCATAGAGGTCAACGCCGCCATCGCCGGGATGAGCGTGACCCGGAGTAGGTAGTTCACTATCGAGCTTGATAAAGCTAATCTGCATGGGCAAGTCGTGGGGCTTTCATGGGCGGAGGCACACGACGGAGAAACTGCGTGCCGCACGCCTACTGTACAACCTGCGAGACAACAGTCACTGTCAGCGACGGTCACTGTCTCGACGGGCACACGATAACCACCCCGATCATCGAATCAACCCGGGGACGACATCGCGCCCCGAGCCGATTGGAGAAGCTGCGCCCCGGACGGATCATGACGGCCGGGCATCACCGGGCCGAGAAGAAACCCGCAACAAAAACCGCTCCCCCGCCCAAGATCAAGCGCGAGAAACCCCCCAAGGCTGCCCCTCGACCTCGCCCAACGCCAAAACCTCGACCCACTCCGGTCCAGGAAACCCAACCCGTCCCCCGACCGCATCCACAGCCCATCTCGCCCAGTCCGACCCGAGCCTCGACCTGGTTACCAGCCGAGTCGTTTCCTCGCTCCGTCTACAGCTCCTCAATGCTGGAAATGCTGGGCCTGGACGAAGACGCACCTCTCGAACCAACGTTCACCACTATGACCTCGCCGGAGCCGCTCTGGCAGGCTCCCACCCCGGTCGAAACCGTCAAGCGGGTCGGTCTCGACCGGTTGCCAAGCCTCTCCGACATGCGGATGGTCAACGACAATCGGACCGACACCGGCACCCTGATCGAGCGACTCTGGTTCGCGACGGAAGAGCATGATGCGGTCAGGTCGGCTGCCGACCTCCGCGCCGAAGAAGTCACCGACGTACCCGACAGGACGTTCCGGTGGTCGGTCATCATCGGTGCCGTGCTGGTGTTGGCCATTGCCGTGGCGCTGCTGCAGATAGGCGTCCGGTTGCCCGCCCGCGTGGCCGACGAGGCAATCGCCGGTTATCAAATAGCCATCACCGAGGCCCAGGACGTGCTGCCCGTTACCCAGGAAGTCATGCTCGCGATCACCGATCCGAAGGTGACTTTGGAAGGGCTCTCCGACGGCCGCGGTGACACTCTCCCAACTCGACACGGTTTCACGCAATCTCTTCACCGTCGCGTCGGAGCCTCTCTCCAGCACACCTCCGCTCGTCTCGCGAGAGGACCTCGATGCGCTGACTCCCTTCCGGACCGACATGGCCAATGCCTCACAAGAAGGGCTGGCTATCGAGAGGCGACTCGGCGATGCCCTGACCTACCGTTTGGTCTTCCAGAAAGCCTTCCAAATACCCGATTTGCCGGGCACCGCCTCCCCCGATGAGATCTCCGCGTTGGGAGTAGAACTGGGATTGGGGCTGGCCGCAACGCTGGACGCGCTGGCCGCCCTCCCCAACGATTTAGCATTCGAAACCCACCGCGCCGAAGCGGAAACCCTCGCCAACCGCTACGCCGAATGGCAGATCGACTACCTATCCGCCCTGCGGGCGGCCGACCTCCCAACAGCAACAGCCCTGGTTGAAGAGTTGGAGACAGCCGTCGACGCAACTACCACGGGGGTCGCCAATCCACTCCGAACGATCGCGGCTTGGGGATCCACCGAAATCGCCGGATTCGAGACGACTCTGAAGACGCTGGCGGGACAGCTCCCCTAGCCAACCGGCTCGCTTTTACCCTCGAGAACGGCCATCTCTCGCTCGAAGTCCTGGGCACCCTGAAACTCTTTGTACACGCTGGCGAACCGCAAGTACGCAACCTGATCAACATCCCGCAGTTCGGTCAGCACCGCCCTCCCGATGTCGTCGGAACCCACTCGAGAGCCGTGACTGCGAGCCACCGCTTCGACCTCGGCAATCATCGCCTCGAGTTTCTTGCGGGTGACCGGCCGATCGGCCAGCGCACTGACAAAACCGGCCCGGATCTTCTCGACCTGGAAAGGTTCGAAACGGCCGTCACGCTTCCTCACCAAGAGCGGCACCACGCTGCGTTCATAGGTCGTAAACCGGTTGCGACAACCTTCGCACACTCGGCGGCGACGGGTCGCCGCGCCACCTTCGATCGGTCGGCTGTCAATCACACGGGTGCGCGCAGACGCGCAGAACGGGCATTGCATGTCCACCCGAGGGTACCCGATGGGTGGAATCCGTACCTCATCCCGCCTCGAGATTCAGGGATTGAGCGGCACCACCAGTTGGTCACCGGCCTGGATCACGCTGTCATCGACGCGATTCATGCGTTTGATCTCAAATACGACCGACCGAACATCCCCACCCGGCTCTGTGTGCTGGGCGGCGATCGACCATAGAGTGTCGCCGGCGGCGACCAGATGGGTGCCCGTCGGCTGAACCTCATTGCCGGCTCCGGCACCGGACGTCAGCAGGAGGAAGAAGACCACGGCGACCGCGGTGAGGAGAACCACAGCTCTCGTCAGAGTGCTGATGCGGATCGTCATGTCTTTTCCTCCTGCTGGACGTTTCCGGGCGGCGGCTTCGCCATCTGTGGTTCACGTTACGAACCGGGTGTGACAGAAAACCTGTCGAACAGGTGTTCGTGTCTTGCCATCATCCTATCGAACAGGTGTTCGGTGTCAAGGAGAAACTTTCCATCTCGGATCCGGCAAGACTCGCCGGGCCGGAGAGGCGAACATATGTTTGATTCGAAGCGCCCGGCGGAGTACATTGGGAACACACGTTCGAGGAAGGCAGAGCCATGAACGAGCTGAGCACCCGCCAACAAGAGATCCTTCAACTGATTCGCAGCAAAGTAGCGGAACGCGGGTATCCTCCGTCCGTTCGCGAAATCGGTGAGATCCTCGGCTTGCGCTCCCCCTCAACGGTACACAGCCACCTCTCGACTCTCGTTCGATCCGGCTATTTGCGCCGGGACCCGTCCAAACCTCGAGCCATCGAAGTCGTCGAAAGCGGTTCCGATCACATCGAACGCAGCGCTCAGCGAGACGTCCCTCTGCTCGGACGAATCGCCGCCGGTTCACCAATCCTGGCCGAAGAGCAGATCGAAGAGATCTTCACCCTCCCCACCGAGTTCACCGGAACCGGTCCGGTCTTCATGCTGGCCGTGAATGGAGACTCCATGGAAGGCGCCGGGATCCTCGACGGCGACTACGTGGTCATCCGCAGCCAACAAGACGCCGCCAACGGCGAGATAGTGGCGGCTCTGGTGGATGGCGAAGAAGCGACCGTCAAACGGTTCGAGCGGGATGGCGGCACGGTGCGGCTCATCTCCGAAAACCCTGCCTACCAACCGATGGTGTTCGAGGACGGAGTTCAGTTGATCGGCAAAGTCGTCGCGGTTCTGCGAGCGGTTCGCTGATCAGGTCATCCGACCGGCAGCGGCGAATCGATCACGTACTCCCCGAGACGCTGGGTGTCGGCCACCGACAGGCGGGCGTGAAACCAGACACCGTCGGGTCGGTACTCCTCGGCTAGGACTTCGCCCGCCTCATGGACCCGGCCGGCTGCCCATCCGGCCGCGAAAGGTATGAGAAGCTGGACCTCCCGAAACTGCCTGGACAGTTGCTGCCAGAGCGCATCACCCAGGTCCTCCAGGCCGGTCTGCTTCGATGCGGACACCACGATCGCCTCGGGACGCCTTGCCTGAAACCGATCGAGGGCGGGCGGCGGAGCGATGTCGGCCTTGTTGCCCACCAGCAACTCCGGCACCCGATCGGCTCCAATCTCGGCCAACACTTCCCGTACCGCCGCGATCTTGCCGTCCGGGTCTTCGTCGGCCAGATCGACCACATGGAGCAGCAGATCGGCTTCGCCGGCCTCCTCCAGAGTCGACTTGAAGGCTTCGATCAATTGATGAGGAAGGCTCCGAACAAACCCGACCGTGTCGGACAGGAGCACGACCCGCCCTTCGTTGAGCTCCAAGCGCCGGGTGGTGGGATCCAGGGTGGCAAACAGCAGATCCTCAACCAGGGCGTCCGAGCCGGTGAGGGCATTGAGGAGACTCGATTTGCCGGCGTTCGTGTAACCGACAATCGCCACCAGGGGCATTTCCTGGCGTTTGCGTCGTTCCCGCTTGGTGTGGCGGGCTTGCTCCAAGTCCTGCAACTGCCGCTTGAGACGGGAGATGCGGCCCAAGATGCGGCGCCGGTCAACCTCCAGCCTGGTCTCGCCGGGCCCCCTGGTACCAATGCCACCCCCCAAGCGGGAAAGTTCGATCCCCTTGCCCCGCAACCGGGGCAACCGGTACTCCAGCTGGGCCAGTTCAACCTGGATCTTGCCTTCTCGGCTGGCGGCATGCAGCGCGAAGATGTCGAGGATCACCGCAGTTCGGTCCAGGACTCTCCGGTTGAGGGCACGGGACAGATTGCGTTCTTGGGCGGGCGTTATCTCCCGGTCGAACACGACAACATCGATGTCCCCGGCGCTGACTTCCTGACTCAGTTCCGCCAGTTTGCCGCGCCCGAGCAGAGTTGCCGGATCGAGTTTCTCGCGGCGCTGCACGACCACGTCAACCGTGTCCGCCCCGGCCGTATCGACCAATCGGCTGAGTTCTTCGAGCGATGCATCAACACCGGCTTCCCCGCCGGTCGTCACCGCGATCAGGAGAGCCCGTTCGCGTCCATTAGATTGGGGCATGCCACTCCCCCTCGAAAACGTAGTTGGCCGGGCCGGTCAACCAGGCACCTCGCTCGTCCAGAGTCACCAACAGCTCGCCGCCGGGCAGCCGGACTCTGGTGACCTTTCCGACCTTTCCCAACCTGTGAGCAACCGCGACGGCCGCGGCGGCGCCGCTCCCGCAGGCCAACGTTTCGCCGACGCCTCGCTCCCACACGCGCAACTCGAGAAGTTCGGGGCTCCGCACCGCGGCGAATTCGATGTTGGAGCCTTCCGGAAACAGCTGATCGGTTCCCAGCCGCCGGCCGACTTCACCGACCGACACCCCTCCCGGGTCATCGACGAACACGACTGCATGCGGGTTGCCAAGATTGATCGGTCGGGCAACAAGCCCGGCAAGCTCCAACGACACATCCTCGCCCTCCGGAACGCCCACCTGGACGGTCACCTCGGGGCCCATACGGGCCTCCCGGGCTCCGACCGCAGTGATCACCGTGAAGACGTCCTCGTCAACCCAACCGCGGTCGTAGGCCAGTCGGGCGACACAGCGCAGCCCATTGCCACACATCTCAGCGGGAGATCCGTCGGCGTTCCAGTACTCCATTCGCACACGATTGCCGCCCAGCGGGGTCACGACCAGCACGCCGTCGGCGCCTATCCCCCACCGGCGATCGCACCACGCCTCAACCTGGGCGGCCGACACGTCCCGGGGCCCCTCGAACACGACAAAGTCGTTGCCGAGGCCTTCCATCTTCAGAAACTTCACGTTTGTTCCACCAGGCATCTCTTCACCTGCTCGTAACGCTCTTCGGGATCGCCCGACCACGGTACCCACTCGATACGGGGATCGCGGCGGAAATAGGTGCGCTGACGCTTGGCCAGGCTCATCGTGGCGCGCCGGGCCTCTGCCGAGCCTTGAGCTGCGGGGTGTCTCCCCAGCCACGACGGGCAACAACTGTTTGTAACCGACCGCTTCGGAGGCGGTGGGACCAAGTGACTCCGCCAGGCCGGCAACCTCTTCGAGAAGTCCGGCCGCCAGCATGGCCTGCCAACGATCGTCTACCCGCTCAGCCAGCGCGGATCCGGGATCGACCCCGACAGCCGAGAACGGCACCAACGGCTGGTAGGTGGCCACGGCCACTGCATCGGGATGCGCCGCCCGGGTTGAAGGAGTCAGACCGGTCAGTTCATAGACCTCCAAAGCCCGCTCCACCCGGCGTGGATTCGCCAGATCGAGCACAGTGCCGGCGGCCGGATCGGCCGCGAGGAGCCGGTTTCGGCCGGCAGTGGGCCCGGCGGCCTCGATACTCCTCCGCAGTGCGGGATCGTGCGGGGGAAACTCGAGCGGGTCGACCAGGGCCCGGAAATGTAGCCCCGATCCGCCGGTAATCAAGGCGGGAGTGTCATCGGCGGCCAACTCCTGCAACACCCGGCGGCCCTCCTTCTGAAACTCGGCCACACTGAACCGGACATCCGGGCGGACAAGATCGACCATGTGATGCGGGACCCTCTCCCGATCGGCCGACCGACGGTTTGGCGGTGCCGATGTCCATACCGCGATATACCTGCATGGAGTCCACAGAGACAATCTGCGCGTTGAGATCCTCGGCCAGCCGGAGGGCGAGGGCGCTCTTCCCGGAAGCGGTCGGCCCGAGGAGCGCCAGTACTCGGCTCAGAGCACGGTCCCCAGCAAGTGATGAGGAGCGCCACTGTCGATCCTCGCCTGGAGAAATGTCCCGGGCGCGTGATGACCGGGCACATGAACCACCTTGTTTGCCCCGGCTACGGGCGGTAACGACCTCCGGATCCTTGCGGGAGGGACCCTCCACAAGGATTTCCAAAACCCGACCGACCTCCTCTTGGTTCCGTTCCAGTGACACCTGGTTCTGGACCGCGATCAACCGCTCATAACGATCCTGGGCGACATCGGGATCGACGAACAGGTCAGTGAGTTCCGCGGCAGAGGTTCCCGGTCGCGGAGAGAACAGGAATGTGAAGGCCTGGTCGTAACGAACCTCGGCCACCACCTCGAGAGTCTCCTGGAAGTCTTCTTCGGTTTCACCGGGGAATCCAACGATGATGTCGGTAGAGACCGCCAGATGGGTGATATGGGCACGGGCCATCGCCAGGCGGCTCAGGTAGCGGTCGACGTTGTAGCCGCGATGCATCCGGGCCAACACCCGATCGCTACCCGATTGCAGGGGTAGGTGAAGCTGCTCGCACACGGTCGGTGTCTCGGCCATAGCCAGAGCGACGTCCTCTCGGAAGTCGGCCGGATGGGGGCTGGTGAAACGAACCCGGCGGATACCTTCGACGCCTCCCACCCGCCGGAGCAGATCCGCAAAAACCGGGCGCCGTTTGCCGTCAATGGCCAGATCGCGCCCGTAGGTGTTGACGTTCTGGCCGAGCAGCGTTACTTCAACCACGCCCTCGCGGGCGAGGTCCTCGACCTCCCGGATGACGTCCCCAGGTCGTCTGCTCACCTCGACGCCCCGCACGGCCGGCACGATACAGAACGTGCAGGTGTTGTTGCAGCCGATCTGGATGGCCACCCACGCCGCGTGGTCGACCTCTCGGCGGACAGGCAGCGACGAAGGCATGGCCTCGAGCTCATCGGCGATCTCGGTGATCGCTCCCCATTCCTGGGCGTGATCCATGAGATCGAGGATCCGATCGAGATTGTGGGTTCCCAAGACCACATCAACCCACGGAGCCCGCTCCCGGACCAACTCGCGGTCCTTTTGTGCCGCACAACCACCGACGATGAGCAGCATGTCGGGATTGGCGTCCTTGAGCTGCTTGAGCTGGCCCAGATTTCCGTACAGCCGGTTGTCGGCGTTCTCGCGGATGGTGCAGGTGTTGATGAAGACGACGTCGGCCGCCTGGTAGTCCAGCACGGGGCGCATCCCGTCTGCTTCGAACATGCCGGCGATACGCTCGCTGTCGTGCTCGTTCATCTGGCAGCCGAACGTCCGGACGAAATAGCTCTGCCCGACACGGGTCGGGCGGCGACGTTCCTTGCGTCGCACGGCCGGGTCGCCCAGGTGAACGGTTTCGATCATCGTCAGCGGGCGTAGTCCGTCACACGGAGTTCGCGGATCACCGTCACCTGGATCTGACCGGGATACTGCAAATCCTCTTCCAATCGCTTGGCGATGCGGCTGCGCCAGGTCCGAAGCTCCGAGATCGTCGACCTCGCCGGGATCGACCACCACCCGCACTTCGCGGCCGGCCTGCATGGCGAAGACCTTCTCGACACCTTCGAAGTCCTTGGCGAGTTTCTCGAGCCGTTCCAGACGTCGCACGTAGGACTCGAGCGCTTCCCGGCGAGCGCCGGGTCGAGCCGCCGACACGGCATCGGCCGCCTGGACCAGGACTCGCGATGAGTGTGCGCGGCTCGACTTCGTTGTGGTGCGCCTCGATGGCATGGACGATGGCCGGGTCCTCGCCGAAACGCGACAGATCTCGGCTCCGATCATGGCGTGCGAGCCTTCGACCTCGTGGGTGACCGCCTTGCCGATATCGTGCAGTAGGGCGGCTCGTTCGGCCTGGACTGGGATCGATACCCAGCTCGGCGGCCAGCATGCCCGCCACGTGGGCGGCCTCGATCAGGTGGTTGAGGACGTTCTGCCCGTACGAAGTCCGGTACTTGAGGCGACCGAGCAGATTCACCAGCTCGGGGTGCAGCGCGACGCATGCCGACTTCCAGCATCGCCCACTCGCCGGCGTCACGAACGCTCTGCTCCACCTCGGCCTGAGGCCTTCTCGTAGGCTTCCTCGATCGAAGCGGGATGGATTCGGCCATCGGCGACCAGTCGCTCCAAGGCGATCCGGGCCGACCTCGCGACGCACCGGATCGAAGGCGGAGAGCGACACCGCCTCCGGCGTGTCGTCGACCATGATGTTGACCCCGGTGATCGCCTCGAACGCCCGGATGTTGCGTCCGTCTCGGCCGATGATCCGGCCCTTCATGTCGTCCGACGGCAGGGGCGACCACCGAAACCGTCGTCTCGGCCACCACCTCCGACGCCAGCCGCTGGATGGCGGTCGGTCAGGATTCGGCGGGCCCGGCGATCGGCCTCTTCTCGGGCCTTGATCTCCATGTCTCGCACCAGGATCATCGCTTCGCGCCGCGCCCTCGTCTTTCGACCTTGCTCGAGTAGTTCCTCCTTGGCGGCGTTGGCGTCGAATCCGGCCAGGCGCTGCAGCTCGGCCCGAGCCTGTTCCTTGAGCTTGCTCGGCATCCCCCCGCAGATCCGCGGCTTCCTTCTCCCGATGGATCAGCATCTGCTCACGCTGGGCGAGGTTGCCTGCCCGTTGCTCGAGTGTTGCCTCGCGTTGGTTGAGTCCGCTCTTCCTGGCGACTCCATCTCGATGCCGGCGGTGCTCCAGCGTCGCGTCCTCACGCTCACGATAGGCCTCGGCCTTGGCTCGGCCCCTCTTCTGCGGCTCTCGCCAGCATCTGTCGGGCCTCTTGCGCGCCTTGCCGCTACCACTTCTTCGGCCGTCGAACAGCCGTCGCCTTCCGATCGGCGACGCTGATAGGCGCGGCCAAGACGAACCCGGAGACCAGGCCGAGCGCCAAGGCAACGGTACCGACGACGATCGGTCTGACCACATCCATCGTCCCGCCTTCCGGCGAACCTAGAAACAGGAATGCCGAACCGCCGACCGGGGTCCGGCACACACATCACAGATCGAAGCTGTGGACTACGCCCTTTGCTACGCTCGACACCTCGCTGTGTCCAGGATCCCTTTGTACTTCACATCATTCGTTCCGTAGTTGGTTGTTCTAGGTACTTGTTGTGTGCGCTGACTGCATCGTACCGCACGGACCCAGTTTGTGAGACCGTGCGTCAAGTTTTACGAGTGCGTCAACCGTCAGACCCGTCTTCGTCGGCCTGCCGCCCGTCGCTTGGAGTCGGCGCTTCGCTCTCGCGATGCCATCTCAACTTCATCGGCCTTTCCTCGATCGAGGCCTCATCACTCTCGCATCCGGCCCCAGACCAACGGCCTCGAGCACCTTGGCCTGCAGTTGCATCAGCGATCTCGGGGTTCTCCCGCAAGAATCGCTTGGCGTTCTCCCGGCCCTGCCCGAGCTGATCGCCGTCGTAGGTGTACCAGGCGCCGCTCTTCTTGCACGATCCCTTGCTCGACCGCCACGTCCAGCAGGCTGCCTTCTCGGGAGATGCCCTCCCCGAACATGATGTCGAACTCGGCCAAACCGGAACGGTGGTGCCACCTTGTTCTTGACCACCTTGGCGCGGACCCGGTTGCCGACGTTCTCCTGTCCCGTCCTTGATCGCCTCGATCCGGCGGATGTCGATACGGACGCGTGGAGTAGAACTTGAGGGCCCGTCCGCCCGGAGTGGTCTCCGGGACTGCCGAACATCACGCCGATCTTCTCCCGAATCTGGTTGATGAAGACGGCGGTCGTGTCGGGACCGGTTGATGTTGCCGGCCAGCTTGCGCAGCGCCTGCGACATCAGGCGGGCCTGCAAACCGACGTGGGTGTCGCCCATCTCGCCTTCGATCTCGGCCCGCGGAACCAGCGCGGCGACCGAGTCGATGACGACCACATCGAGGGCACCGGAGCGGATCAGCATGTCGGTGATCTCGAGGGCCTGCTCACCGGTGTCCGGCTGCGAGATCAGCAGTTCGTCGACATCGACGCCCAGCGCCCGGCAGTACATCGGGATCGAGCGCATGCTCGGCATCGATGAAGGCGGCGATGCCCCCGTTGCGCTGGGCTTCGGCCACCATGTGCAGGGCCAGCGTGGTCTTGCCGCTGCTCTCCGGGCCGTAGATCTCGACGATGCGGCCCCGGGGGACGCCGCCGATACCCAGCGCCAGGTCGAGTGACAGGGCTCCGGTCGAGATGGCCGGCATCCTCTGATGTTTGCTCTCGCCGAGTCGCATGATGGCGCCCGTGCCGAACTGCCGTTCGATCTGCGACATGGCCATTTCGAGTGCCTTGTCCCGTTCCACCTGTAGCTCCCTTCAGTACTTCAGTCCATAAGTTAGGGATGGGGTGTGACAAAATCACACGGCTGTAATCCTATTCCCTGCCTTGGACAGAATCTAGTCGAACATATGTTCGTAAACAAGCTTCCAGCCACCAGCCGCCAGCAGCTCGCAGCTCGCAGCTCGTGGCTACTCCCCCAGCTCGATGCTGTCGAGTTCCTCGTACCTTGCCCGTCCACCCCCCAGGTGACTCCGGTACACGACAAGGCGATCAACCGGGAGCGACATCCGCAGCGGCACACCCGCTCGATCACAGATGCCACATCCTGGTGGGGGCGGATCCGGCTGAGGGTGAGGTGCGGATGGAACGGTCGATCCTCGGGTGCAAAACCGGCCTTTTGGGCTGCGTGCTCGGCGCTCGCGGCCAACCGTTCCAGTCGATCCGACCCAGCCTCGATCGCCATCCAGAGAACGGTCGCCCGGACGGGACGAGGGAAGGCACCAAGACCACCAAAGGAAATGGAGAACGGCCCGCCCAAATCAGAGTCTGACGACCGCGGCCAGCAGCCGGTCGTAGGTGACTTCGTCGGTCGGTCCCAGAAACCTCATCGTCAGGTGCCAGTTGGGGGGAGGAACCGGTTTTCCCGGAAGCGGCCGACCTTCGGTTGTCATCATCAGATGGGCGGCGAGGCCGGCTCGCACCTCGTCCGTGAGCGGCACCGCTAGGAAGAGACGGCCTACCGCTTCCACCATGAGCCTCCGACCGCCAGCCGGATGAGTTGGAGAGCGGCGGTGCTGGCAAAGGTCCTCACTCGTTCGCGGTCTCCAGGCATGTGGAAGGTCCGGGCGGCCGTGTCCTCGGGGGTGTGCACCCCGATCACCATGGTTCCGGCCGGTTGCTCCTGCTCCTCCGGACCCGCCGATCCGGTCACCGCCACCGCTACCTCAGTACCCAGCAAACGGGACGCGCCGACCGCCATCGCCATCGCCGTTTCCTCGGAGACAACGCCCGATTCATCGAGGGTCGCAGCAGGGACTTCCAGCAGGCGGCGCTTGAGCTCGGTGGCGTAGGCCACAACACTTCCCGACAAACACCCGCGAAGCGCCGGGAACCGACGTTATGCGAGCGGCGATCAAGCCGCCCGTGGCCGATTCCGCCGTGCCCAACCGCCAGCCGCGCTCCTCCAGCATGCTCAGCACGACTGTCTCGATGGTCTCTCCGTCGCTGCCGAAGACCCGTTCACCGAGACGCTCGCGCACCTCTGTTTCCACGGGGAGGATCAGGGCGGTTGCTTCCGCCTCCGTGTTGGCCTTGGCGGTAATCCGAACCTTGATCTCACCACTCGAAGCCAGGAAGGCCACCGATGGATTGGGAGAAGCCCGAAACAGGTCGTCGAGAATTTCGGCCACCTGCGATTCGCTCATACCCCAGCTGCGCAACAGGCGGCTCTTGACGATGGCCGGACCTCCCGCCACTCGTCTGAGCCTCGGCATGACTTCGTCGTCGAGCAACGCCGACATCTCCTGCGGAACCCCGGGAAGAGCAAAGATCCAGGTACCGTCGTGCTCGAGGACGATCCCCGGGGCGGTGCCTTTGGGGTTGGGGAGTTGCAGGCCGCCTTGCGGATACTCGGCCTGGCGCAGATTGCTTTCCGGCATCACCCGGCCCGAAGCCTCCCACCTGGCTCGCAAGGCTTCGGCATATTCCTGTGAGAACTCCATACCCCGCCCGGTCGCAACGGCAGATAGCTTCCCTGGTCAGGTCGTCCTGGGTGGGGCCGATCCCGCCGGTCACGATCACGGCATCGGCTCGCGCGACCGCCGCCCGCAGAGCATGCGACAAGCCGATCTTCGTTATCGCCCACGACCACCTGATAGTGGGCATCGAAGCCTTCCTCGGCCAGTCGGCTGCCAATGGCCGCCGCGTTGCCGTTGACGATCTGGCCCAAAAGGAGTTCCGTACCCACCGCGATTACTTCAACGATCATCCACCATCACCTCGGCTGCCAGATCGACTCCGTAGGTGGCCGTGATCCGGGCCCGTACCCACTCCCCCGGCCGGCCCTGATCCAACGTGACCATACCGTCGATATCGGGCGCCTCCCGATAAGTCCGGCCGACGGGGACTCCGTCCTCGACCTGATCAATGAGAACATCTAGAACCCGTCCGACCTGGGCGGCGTTGGCCTGCTCGGTCAGTTCCGTCCTGGATCCTCTGGAGATATCGCAGGCGTTCGGTAGCGGCGTCGGGATCGATCTCGATCGGGGAGATCGGCGGCCGGGGTTCCCTCCTCTGCTCGAGTAGGGAAGAAACCGGCCCAGTCCAGGCGGGCTTCGCTCCAGGAAGCCGGCCAGGGTCTCGACATCCTCCTCGGTTTCTCCGGGGAATCCAACGATGAAGCTCGAACGGAGGGCGGCTTCCGGGGCCGCCGCCCTGATCCCGGATCGATGAGGTCTGAGATACCGCCGCCCGTTTCCGGGTCGGCTCATGGCTCGAAGGAGCCGTTCCTCGGCATGTTGCAGACTGAGGTCGAAATAGGGGGCAATCAGCGGGTTGCCGGCCATCTCATCAATCAACGAAGCCGGCCGGATCTCTTTCGGATAGAGATAGAGCAGCCGCAAGCGCCGCAACCCTTCGGTATCGGACAGGAAGCGCAACAGCTCCACAAGGCCGCCGGGAGCTTCGATGTCTCTACCGTACGAGGCCAGGTCCTGAGCGACCAGCACGATCTCACTCACCCCGGCCCCGGTCAACGCCAAGATCTCTTCGCGAATGTTCGTTGGCCGGCGAGAGCGCTGCTTGCCGCGAATCAGTGGGATAGCGCAGAACGTACAGGGTTTGTCGCATCCTTCCGCCACCTTGACGTAGGCGTACGGAACGGTGGGCGCGGGCCGATTCACCGCATGGAGGATGTCCATCGATGACCGGCGGATTCCGACCGGCTGCCAGTCGGTAATCCGATCCAACGTTCCGACCAACTCGCCGTAGCGGTCGAGGCCCAGCACGGCATCCGCTTCCGGCAGGGCGTCGGAAATCTCCGAGCCGAACCGCTGGGCCATGCAACCGAGCACCACCAGACCGGCACCGGACTTTTTGACTGTCTCGAGCTCGAGGATCGTGTCGACCGATTCCTCACGGGCCGCTTCGATGAACGCGCACGTGTTGACCATGACGACGTCGGCGTGGGTTGGGTCGGATGCCAGTCCGTATCCGGCCTCGCTCGAGCATGGCAGTCAGCTTCTCAGAATCAACCTGGTTCTTGGCACAGCCGAGGGTGGTCAACCAGACGGTAGGTGAAGACATCGATCGAGAGTTTAGGAAGAAGGGTCGGGATCCGGCCCGGCACCGTCGGCTGCTCGATCGTGGAGCTTTCGATAGCTGCCCCGGTAGTAGATGAGGGGGTCGGCCAAATTCTCCAGATCGATCTGATCCATGACACCGGTGAGCAATCGGTGAAAGCCGGTCTCAACCGATTTCTCCAGCCGGCAGTAGGCACGGGTACCCAACCCGGTCAGTGACGGCCCCCAGGGGGTGTCCTCGACCTCGAGCCCGACAAACATCCCGCCAGGGCTGGGCCGCACACCGGCAAAACGGTCGGAGAGCTCACGGTCGCTCGACCCCAGCACGTGAAGAACCCATGATCCGCTCTGCTCGATGGCAAACCACAAATCGGTTGCATCGCCGACGAGGGCAATCACTCGTGAGGGCTCACCCTCGGCGATCAACAGCGACGACACGGTCAGCCCTGCCCAATTGCCCGGTCCTCCCGCGGTGAGCACCGTGACCCCCGAGACAAGCCGGCCGCGTAGTTGCCGGGCCGGATTGCGCAGGTCAGGGGGCGTCGCGAACGGGTGTTCGTCGTGAATCCAACCTCCACTCATGGAAGAGAAGAGTACTCAGTTCTCAGTTATCAGTATTTAGTCGACCGGTTCGCTAGGCCGTCTCCAGCGGTACCAGTTCCTTCATCCGTTTTCGGAATCTCAACCTGTCGGTGTATCCCGCCGTTCGGGCGGCGGCGACCACTGCTTTATGGCCCCACCCGGCTTCACGAGGGAAATGGGCATCAGAGGCAAGCGTGATAGGAACTCCCGCCTGCTGAAACATTCTTAGGAAGGTCGGTGAGGGATAGACCTCCGCGGCCGGTTTGCGCAAACCCTGACTGGAGACCTCAACTGCAGTGGCGGAGGCCACTGCCGCCGCCACGACTGCCTCGTAGTGATGCAGAGGCTCCTCGGGCAGCCGGTGCCCATGCTTCTTGACGACGTCCACATGGGCCAGCACGTCAACCGCGCCGGAGGCGGCCAGCTGGGCTTCCAGGGCGAAGTACTCGTCGTAGCCGCGCTCGATTCCCCGTTCTTCCCAGACAAACGTTGCCGAAGAACTATCGATCGCCCAGCCACCAATCCAATGCACCGACCCGATCAGGAAGTCCCAGGGGTACGGATCCAACAGTTCCAAGACCGCCCCGATGGTCTCCGGGAAGAAATCGACCTCCAACCCCAGCAAAACCGGCAATTCGTCTTCCTTGGCTTTCTCAACGGCGCTCACATACGAGTCCAGCGACAGGATTCGATCGGTTGGCAGGAAAGCTGCGGTATGGGCTGCGGCGCGGGTGTCCGGCTCGCGGACCCACCAATCACCCAAAACTTTCTGGGACTCGACACATCTGTAGAGGTGTTCCGTAATCCCCAGTTCGAAGACACCCCGCCGAGCCGCGTTTTCAACATAGGCCTCGATGTGCCCGGCCGGGTACTCGCCCGCCGGAGGGCCTACCTCGGAGGGCTGGTGCGGATGAAGATGGACGTGGTAATCACTCACCGTCGGGCAGCGTACCCGCTCGAGTTACCGTCCGAGTCGGGCAACCGTGGCTTCCAGCGGCCCGGGACCAACGGCGGCAGTGAGGGCCGCGAGGCTCAGCTCCGACAGAGACCCGTTGGCGACCAGGTCCTCCGCAGCCTGGTCGATAGCCCGCGGCAAAGAGGCAAACACGCCCAGTTGGTCCAATTCGGAAGCTCTTCGGGCGGCAGACCGGGCGGCGTCCGCCCGGCCGGCCTCCAGGGCGTCGAGAGCCCGCTCGGCACTCGCTAGGGCTCGTCGTTGTGCTTTCCCGTCCATCGGGACGGAAAGCTAGCAATGCCACCGGCCAAACGCACGACCGGTGGGAGCCCGCGCTCAGTGCTCCAGGAACTGCTCGTCTTCGGTCGACCCCTTGAGGGCCAAGGTCGATGCCTCACCACCGCTGATGGCCAACGCCACCTCGTCAAAGTACCCGGCGCCGACTTCGCGCTGGTGCTTCACGCCCGAGTAGCCGTCCTTCTCGATCTCGAACTCGTGCTCCTGGACCCGCACATACGCCGTCATCCCCTCTTCGCGATAACCCTTGGCGAGATCGAACATCGCAGCGTTCAGCGAGTGGAATCCGGCCAGGGTGATGAACTGGTATTTGTAACCCAGGGCTCCCATTTCCTTCTGGAAAGTCGCGATGGTTGCGTCGTCCAGGTTCATCTTCCAGTTAAATGATGGCGAGCAGTTGTACGCCAGCATCTTGCCGGGATACTCGGCATGAATACGCTCGGCATACTCCTTCGCCTCGTCCAGGTCAGGGTGGCTGGTCTCACACCAGATCAGATCCGCGTACGGGGCGTAGGCCAGGCCGCGAGAAACTGCGGCTTCCATTCCGTTTTCAACATCGTAGAAGCCTTCGGTGGTTCGAGTTCCCTTGACGAACCGGTGATCCCGTTCGTCGATGTCGCTGGTCAACAGGGTGGCCGCCAGCGAGTCGGTGCGGGCCACGACGAGGGTCGGCACCTCGAGAACGTCAGCAGCCAGCCGAGCCGCTTTCAGGGTGCGTACATGTTGGCTGGTAGGCACCAGCACCTTGCCACCCATATGTCCGCACTTCTTTTCGGCGGCAAGCTGATCCTCGAAGTGTACGCCGGCGGCACCGGCTTCGATAAAGGCCTTGGTCAACTCGAAAACGTTGAGAGCGCCCCCGAAGCCCGCCTCGCCGTCCGCAACGATCGGAGCAATGAAATCATGATCGTGGCGACCTTCCGACCATTCGATCTGGTCGGCCCGGAGCAGCGCATTGTTGATCCGTCGCACCAACGCCGGGGCGCTGTTCGATGGGTAGAGGCTCTGATCGGGGTAGGTCTGCATGGCGAGGTTGCTGTCGCCGGCCACCTGCCAGCCACTCAGGTAGATCGCCTGCAATCCCGCCTTGACCATCTGCACGGCCTGGTTGCCGGTCATCGCACCAAGGGCATTGACGTAGTCCTCTGTCTCGAGCAACTTCCAGAGCTTCTCGGCCCCGTGCTTGGCAAGGGTGAAATCGATCATCAGAGTCCCGCGCAACCTCACCACCTGCTCGGCGGTGTACTCGCGGGTGATCCCCTTCCAACGAGGGTTGGTATCCCAATCCCGTTCGAGTTCCTCTACCTCTCGACGGAACCGTTCAGCAATCTCCATCCTTCTCCTCCTCAGTCGATCAATTCGTAGGCCTTCAAAGTCAAAAACTCCGGAAAATCATCGCTCAGCGCCACAGTCTCAAAAAGATGCCGGGCCTCACTGAAACGACCGCGGGCGAAGAGATCCTCGCCAAACGCCTCCCGGATCTTCTCCATCTCTTCGATCACCAGCTCGTGCACCAGCTCGCGGGTCACCGGCCGTCCGTCGGACATGAGGGCATCGTGACGGATCCACTGCCATATCTGCGAACGGGAAATCTCGGCCGTTGCCGCATCCTCCATCAAATTGAACAGAGCGGCCGCGCCGGTACCCCTCAGCCACGACTCGAGGTACAGGACCGCTACCGAGATGTTGGTGCGAAGCCCCGCCTCGGTGATCTCCCCACCTTCGATCTTCGTGTTCAGTAGGTCACCGGCCTCCACGTGTACGTCATCGCGCAGCACGTCGAGCTGATTGGGCTTCTCGCCTAGAACACCGTCAAACACCTCGAGCACCGGCGGCACGAGGTCGGGGTGGGCAACCCAGGTGCCGTCGCACCCGTCGGCAGATTCGCGTTGCTTGTCTTCTCGCACCTTGCGCAGCGCGACCTCGTTGATCTCGGGATCGCGTCGGCTGGGAATGAACGCCGCCATCCCGCCGATGGCGAAGGCTCCCCTCTTGTGACACGTGCTGACCAGGAGTTCGGTATAGGCCCGCATGAAGGGAACCGTCATCGAAACCTGGGCACGGTCCGGGAGAACCATCTCCGGCCGATTGCGGAACTTCTTGATGACCGAAAAGATGTAGTCCCACCGTCCGGCGTTGAGCCCGGCGGAATGGTCCTTCAGTTCGTAGAGAATCTCCTCCATCTCAAAGGCGGCCAGCACCGTTTCGATGAGCACAGTTGCCTTGATGCTCCCGGCGGGATTCCCAACGACTCCTGGGCATAGACGAATACCTCGTTCCACAGGCGCGCTTCGAGATGGCTTTCCAGTTTGGGAAGATAGAAATATGGTCCGGTTCCCCGATCGAGGGACTTCCGGCCGTTGTGGAATAGGTAGAGACCGAAGTCGAACAGGCTCGCCGAGATCGGGTGGCCATCGACGAACACGTGCTTCTCGACTAGATGCCAGCCGCGCGGACGGACCATCAGGGTGGCCGTGTTCTCGCCGAGTTCGTAGTGTTTGCCGTCCTGGCTGGTGAATTCGATCGTCCCAGCGATGGCATCGATCAGATTGAGATGGCCCTGGATGTTGTTTTCCCAGGTCGGCGAGTTCGAGTCCTCGAAATCGGCCATGAAAACCTTGGCTCCCGAGTTGAGAGCGTTGATCATCATCTTGCGTTCTACCGGGCCGGTGATTTCGACCCGCCGAGATCTCAGATCGGCCGGCACGGGAGCGACCTGCCAGTCGCCGTCCCGGACGTTCTGGGTCTCGGGGAGGAAATCGGGAAGCTCACCGTGATCGAGTCGTTCTTGGCGGATGGCCCGGACCCGCAGGAGTCGTTCCCGCTCCGGGTTGAACCGGCGATACAGATCTGCCACGAAGTTGAGAGCTTCGGGGGTGAGTATCTTCGCATAGTCCCCCTCAATGGGGCCGATGACCTCGATTCCTTCACTCATGACAAAAGTCCCTCCTCAGGGCAGTTCTCGTTCCTGCTTGCATATCGCTAATTATTGCAAGCAGAGGCCATTGAAGCGATTCGGGAACCGAAGTCATTGGAAACACACGGTTTTAGCGTCGCATGTACACCCACAGCGTGTTTGTTTGACGCCAAAAACAGGGCTTGAGCGCCGAGGTCCTCCGGTCAGGCGTCGACCGGCGTCTGGGCGTGCATTTGTTCGAGGTCTTCTTCGGTCATCAAGACGGCTCGAGCTTTCGAACCTTCAGACGGCCCCACGATGCCCTTGCGCTCGAGGATGTCCATCACCCTCCCGGCCCTGGCGAAGCCGATCCGCAGCTTGCGCTGCAGCATCGAGGTCGACCCCAGCTGGGAGCGGACCACCAGCTCGATCGCCTCCGGACGATCGCGGCGTCGTCCCCTTCGTCCTCGTCGGCGTCCTGCTTGGCCTGCTGCGGCAGCCGCTTCGATGACATGGTCCTCGTACTGGGCTTCGCGTTGTTGCTTCACCCAGTCGACGATCGGCGTGCACCTCGTCCTCGGTGCACCCAGGCGCCCTGGACCCGCTCCGGCTTCGGGTCGCGGCGCCGTCACGACGATCATGTCGCCCAGCCCGACCAGTTTCTCGGCGCCCTCCCGTTCGAGGATCACCCGGCTGTCGGCCTGCGAGGCCACCGAGAAGGCCAGACGGGACGGGATGTTGGCCTTGATGACCCCGGTGATGACATCCACCGAGGGCCGCTGGGTGGCGATCACCAGGTGGATGCCGACCGCCCTGGCCATCTGGGCGATCCGAACGATCGCATCCTCGACCGCCCGGCCGGCCACCATCATCAGGTCGTTCAACTCGTCGACGACCACCACGATGAAGGGGAACCGGTCGTAGCCCTCCTCGTCGAGCGCCCCGGCATCCCACTTCTCGTGATACCCGTCGATGTCCCGCACCCCGGCATCGGCCACCAGGTCGTAGCGGCGGTCCATCTCGGCGACCGCCCACTGCAGGGCGTCGGCTGCCTTCTTGGGATTGGTGATCACCTTGGTCAGCAGGTGGGGAACCCCGTTGTACTGGCCCAACTCGACCCGCTTCGGGTCGACCAGGATCATCCGCAACTCCTCGGGAGTGGTCCGCATCAGCAGCGAGGTGACCATGGCGTTGATGCACGACGACTTGCCGGCTCCGGTGGCCCCGGCGATCAGCACGTGCGGCAGTTCGCCCAGGTGCAGCATTGCGGCCTTGCCGTTGATGTCCATTCCGAGGCCGACCTGGAGCGGATGGGTGTGCGCCTTTGCTTCGCTGCTGCGGAGGATGTCGCCCAGCGTCACCAACTGGCGGCGGCGGTTGGGCACCTCGACACCGATGGCGCTCTTCCCGGGGATCGGAGCGAGGATCCGGACGTCGGGCGTGGCCAGGGCATAGGCGATGTCGTGGGAGAGTCCCGTGACCCTGGCGACCTTGACCCCGGGAGCCAACTCGATCTCGTAGCGGGTCACCGTGGGGCCCGGAACGATCCTGGTCAGGCGGGCGTCGACACCGTGCTGGCGCAGGGTGTCCTCCAGCTCCCGGGCCGTCTCCTCGAGGGCCCGCCGGTTGTGTTCGCCTCCGCCCAACCCGAGTATTTCCAGCGGAGGGTCAAGTAGCCCTCCCCCGGTGCCGGCTTCGGCATCGGGATCTGAGTCTGGCCGGGGCCGGGTCGGGCTTTCCCGGCCGGCTTCGACTTCGGCGCTTTCGGGTTCGGGGCCTTGTTTGGCGGCCGGGGGCGTTCGCACCGGTTCGGAAGGGTGGTGCTCGATGACCCGGACGCGCATGCTTGCCCGGGAGTGCCGGCCACGGCCTGCTTGGCCCAGCGCCGCACGCCTCCGAAGATCTCACCGATCGGCCATGGCCAATTGCCGCAACGGTGGTGCGGGTGAGGATCAGGATGCCCATCCGGTGACGGCAGTCAGGATCACGAGCGCCCCAGAATCCCACGCACCCGGCGCAGCGGGAAGGCCATCAGCGAGCCGACCGCCCCGCCACGCTCCTTGACCAGATCGACGCTCTCGGCCAGAGAGACCGTTCCGGTCATCAGATGGAACAGCGCCAGCGAGCAGACGAAGGTGAGCAGCAACCCGATGGCCAGCCGCCCGTAGTCGTTGCGGGGTCTTGCCGATGATCAGGGCGAGCGCCGATGACGGCGACTGCCAGAGGGACCAGGTAGCCCCACACGCCAAAGAGCAGGCGCATGCCGAGTGGTCCAATCGGCCGACCGGCCCGGCCTGACCGAAGAACGACAGACCAAGAAGATGCCGAGCACGACGAGGATGAGGCCCCAGAAGTCGTCGGCCTGCCGACCGAAGCCGGACCGGATCCGGTTCTGCCGCGAACTCCGCCAGCGTGAGGGTTCGCGTCGATCGGCCAGCGCTTGCTTCTTCGCGTTCCCCGGGAACGTTGGTTGTCTTCGCCTTTGCACCCGCTTCCGCCCTGTGCCCCGGCTGCGGGTGGGTTCCGCTTTGCCATTGCGTCAGGACGTTACACAGGCCGCCCGGGTCACCAATCATTTGCACGCGACCTCGCGCGGTACGCGCGATTCTGGCTGATGACTGAAAGGGCGGCCGCAGGCCGACCGACTGGCCACTGATCACTCGGCCCGGCGCAGCCGGGCCGCTCACACTTCCATCACTACCGGCAGCACCACCGGTTTGCGGGAGATCTCCTCACGGATGACTCGTCGGGTCGCGCTGCGCACGGCTTGCTGGACGTCGGCGATGTCACATTCGCCCTCTTCGAAAGTCTCGGCCAGCACCTTCTTGACTGCCTCGGCGGCCTTGCGAGGACCGGTCCGGGTCGGCCATGAAACCGTGGCTCTCGAGATCGGGACCCTGGATCATCTCACCGGTCTCGAGCTCGACGCCGACGGTGACGATGACGACGCCGTCCTCGGCGAGATGCTTCCGGTCCCGGAGCACGCCCCCCGCACGTCACCCACCTCGATGCCGTCCAGAAGACGTAGCCGGCCGCGACGGCCTGCCGCTCGACCCGCCTCCCCGTCCTCCAGCACCACCGCATCGCCGTCGGCCAGTGGAACACCTCGGGCACCCGCATGTCCATGGCCAGGGCGGCATGGGCGCGCAGGTGCCGGTACTCGCCGTGGACCGGCACGAAGGCCTGGGGACGGATCACGTTGATGAACGTCTTCAGCTCCTCCTGGGCCCCGTGGCCCGACACGTGCACCATGGCGTTGTTGCCGTGGTAGACATCGGTCCGGTCTTGAGCAAGCCGGTGATGACCCTGGACACGCCGTCTCGTTGCCGGGAATCGGCTTGGCGGAGATCAGCACCGTGTCGCCCTGTTCGATCTTGATCAACTTGTGGCTGCCGCAGGCCATCAGCGACAGCGCCGCAAACGGTTCTCCCTGGGAACCGGTCGAGATGACCTCTGTCTTGTTGGGGGGCAACTTCAGCAGTTCCTCGATGGCGACGCAACCGGTCCGCCGGAATGTCCAGATACACCCAGGTCTCGGCGATCGGCACACCGCGCTGCATCGATCGCCCCAGGAACGCGACGTACGCCCGGCGTCGACGGCGGCGTCGACGATCTGCTGGACCCGGTGGAGTGGCTGGCGAAACAGGCGGCCATCACGCGGCCCGGCGCCTCGACGACGATCTCTCGGATCGGCTTGCCCAGGCTCGTCTCGCTGGGCACGAAACCGGGCCGCTCGGCGTTGGTGCTGTCGGACATGCAGCAGCCGCACTCCCTGCCGGCCCAGTTCGGCGAAGATCGGAAGGTCGGTCGGCACGCCGTCGATCGGGGTCGGATCGAGTTTGAAGTCGCCGCTGTGGACGACGATGCCTTCGGGGGTGTCGAAGGCGACCCCGGCGCCCTGGGGAACGCTGTGGGAGACCGGAACGAGCCTGAACCGGAAAGCCTGCTCGAACCAGGTCCAGGTTTCGGCCACCGACGCGGAAATCGGCCTTGACCCCCACCTCCTCGATCCGGCCCCGGGCCAGCCCGACGGACAACGCGGTCCCGAACACGGGAACGTTGATTTCGCGCGAGGAAGTAGGCCAGCGACCCGACATGATCCTCATGGCCGTGGGTCAGCACGACGCATTCGACGTCGCCGGCTCGCTCGATCAACCAACGAGAAGTCGGGCAGCACCAGATCCACGCCCAGCATGTCCTCTTCGGGGAACATCAGCCCGCAGTCGATCAGGGCGATCTTGCCGTCGATTTCGAGGGCGGCGCAGTTGCGCCCGATGTCTCCCAAGCCCCCCAGGAATGTGACCTGACACGTCATAGCTGTTGCACCGTCCCCAGCGCCTCCTTGACCGCGGACCGTGGCCTCCGAGGCGGGGACCAACGGGGAGCGCGGATCGCCGACCGGCTCCCAGAGGCGTTGAGGGCTGCCTTGACCGGCTGCGGATTGGGTTCGAGGAACAGCGCCTCGGCCAGCGGGGCCAGCGCCAGATGCAGCGGCGTGGCCGTCTCCAGTCCCCGGCAAGGCGGCCTCGACCATCGCCTTGATCTGCTTGCCGGCCAGGTGGGCCGCCACCGAAACGACCCCGACCGCGCCCACCGCCATCATCGGCAGGGTGTGGATGTCATCGCCCGAGTAGATGGCGAAATCCTCGCCGACGGCCAGTCGGGTCGTGGTGGTGAAGGTCAAGTCACCGACGGCATCCTTGACGGCCACGATGCGCGGATGCTGGGCCAGGCGGGCCAGCGTGTCGACCTCGATGCGCCGCCCGGTCCGCCACGGGATGTTGTAGAGCAGCACCGGGAGATCGGTGGCGTCGGCGATCGCCGAGAAGTGGGCGATCAGTCCCTGCTGAGAGGGCCGCGAGTAGTACGGCGTCACGGCCATCACTCCGCTGCAACCCGACCTCGGCCGCCTGCCGGGTCAATTCCACCGACTCGCCGGTGTCGTAGGTGCCGGTACCGGCGACCACGTGGGCCTTCTCGCCGACCGCTTCGACGACCGCGCGGAAGAGCGCCACCTTCTCGTCGATGGACAGCGTCGGGGACTCGCCGGTGGTCCCACCGACCACCATGCCCTCGGAGCCGGTGTCCACCAGGAAGCGGGCCAACCGCCAGGTCTGCTCGTAGTCCACCTCGCCGTCAGGAAGTGAAGGGGTGATCATCGCCGTGAGTAGGTGTCCGAACGGCGCCATGACGCCTGCCTCCTGTGTGGGTCTTCAATGCGAATCCTAGGGCGATGACGGCCGAGAACATTCGCTCTGCGACCGTTCTACGGGAATAGCCGCGACCCGCAAGTAATCCTGACACATCATGACCGCGACTTATGTGAAAGATGTCGATACCGCCGCGTTCCAACGAGAGGTAGTCGAGCGAAGCAAGGATGTTCCGGTCGTGGTCGACTTCTGGGCAGCATGGTGCGGTCCGTGCAAAGTACTCGGCCCCCTGCTGGAGAAGCTGGCCGGCGAATTCGATGGCGGGTTCGAGCTCGCCAAAGTGGACGTCGACAGCAACCAAGCTCTTGGCCGGCCAGTTTGGGGTCCAGGGAATACCGACCGTGGTCGGCTTCCGGGACGGCCAACCGGTCAGCCAGTTCACCGGTGCGCTTCCCGAGCACAGTGTCCGGCAATGGCTGGGCGAGATCATTCCTTCCGAAGCCGACCTGCTGGCCGCGGCCGCCGGAGATCTGCTCGCGGAAGGTGATGCAGGCCGCCGCCGAACGTGGTTATCGACGAGGCGCTGTCGAAGGCTCCCCACCATCAGGAGGCCGCCGTCGGGTTGGCCTCGCTGTTGATAGATGCCGGCCGGAACCAGGAAGCGTTGGACTTGCTCAGCCCATTGCGGCCCAACCAGGATGTCGAGAGACTGCAGGCCGCCGCCCGGATGGGCACGGTCGACACCAAGGCCATCCCGGAACTCGAAGAAAACCTGGCGCAGGATCCCGACAACGTTTCGGCTCGAATCGATCTCGGCAAGGCACTGGCAGCAGACCAACAATTCGAACCGTCCCTTGCAACCCTGCTCGAGGCAGTCATGGCAGGGCGGTGAAACCCGCGATGAGGCACGCAAGGCCATGCTGGACGTGTTCGAAGTGCTGGGTCCCGAGCACGAACTGACGGCCGTCTACCGGCGCCGCCTGGCCAGCGCTCTGTTCTAGGCGGTTGCAGACCGATCTGAGGTCGGGGGATGCCCCTCCTATCCGGCCTCGCTCGACGTTGACGAGATGTTCAGACCACCGTCGACGGCGTACTGATCGATCTCTTTGAGTTCGTCTTCGGTGAGTTCGACGTTGTCGAGAGCTCGCAAGCTGTCGTCAATCTGGGACCAACGACTGGCCCCGATCAGTGCAGAAGTGACCCGGGGATCTTTCAGGACCCAGGCAATCGCCATCTGGGCGAGACTCTCACCACGCCGTGCGGCTATCTCATTGAGGGCTCCGATGTTGGCGAGATTCTGCTCGGTGAGCAAGGCCGGGTTGAGCGACCCTTCTGCGGAAGCCCGGGACGATGGGGGAATGCCATCGAGGTACTTGGAGGTCAACATCCCCTGCGCCAACGGTGAGAAGACAATGCAACCGATTCCCTCATCGTCGAGTACGTCGAGCAAGCCTTCCTCGATCCAACGGTTGAGCATCGAATATGACGGCTGGTGAATGAGACATGGCGTTCCCAGGTCGCGCAGGATCCGGGCGGCTTCCCGAGTCTTTTCAGGTCCGTAAGACGAGATACCCACGTACAACGCTTTTCCCTGTTGCACGGCAGTAGCGAGTGCGCCCATGGTCTCCTCGAGGGGAGTCGTGGGATCGAACCGATGGGAGTAGAAGATGTCGACATAGTCGAGTTGCATGCGAGCGAGGCTCTGATCGAGGCTGGCGAGGACGTACTTGCGGGATCCTCCGCCCTGACCATAGGGACCCGGCCACATGTCGTAACCGGCCTTGGTAGAGACGATCAGCTCATCGCGGTGTGGAACAAGGTCGGCCTCCATCACCTGGCCAAACGTCACCTCAGCCGACCCATAGGGGGGCCCGTAGTTGTTGGCAAGGTCGAAGTGAGTAATCCCCCGATCAAAAGACCTGAGGATCATCTCTCGCGAGTCCTCAAAGGGCACCTTGCCGCCGAAACCCTGCCACAGACCCAGAGAGATCTTGGGAAGGTCGAGTCCGCTCCGGCCCGATCGAGCGAAAGGCATTGTGGAGTATCGGTCTTCGGCTGCCTGGTACATGTCACTCTCTCTTGTGTTTGCTCCCGAGCACGGTAGCCCGGCTCCCTGGAGGGTCGTGCGGGTGAATGAGACCCAGATAGCCTCGCCTCATAGTCTGGCACAGCCGGTAGCGCCGGTCGGTCCGTTACGCTGTTGCCGTCCAACTCTGAAAGGCGCCTCATGGCCAAGCAGTACTCCGCTCCCCCGTCGCTCGATATCGACCTCGCCAAGACGTATTCGGCGACTCTCGACACCAATCACGGCGAGATCTCAATTCGCTTCTTCGCCGAAGACGCTCCGCAAACCGTCAACAACTTCGTGTTCCTGGCCAAGGACGGCTACTACGACGGGGTCATCTTTCACCGTGTGGTGCCCGGGTTCGTTATCCAGGGCGGCGACCCGACCGGCACCGGCCGGGGCGGTCCCGGCTATACCTTCCGCGACGAACTGGACAAGCCCAGGGGCTACGGGCGGGGAATCTTGGCCATGGCCAACGCCGGACCGAACACCAACGGCAGCCAGTTCTTCATTTGCTTGGACAACGTCGGGCTCCCCCACTCGTACACGATCTTCGGTGAGGTCACCGACGGCCTGGACGTGGTCGATGCCATCGCCGGATTGAAACTGCGTGGCGAGAAGCCGGTCGACGACGCGGTCATCCGCTCGGTCACCATCAGCGAGAGCTAGGAGCGACTACCCGGGCGCCGTCACGAGGCGAAGCACTTCCCAGTCGCCGCCGCCGAGATAGGCGACCGTACAACGAAAGTCTGTGCGGTCGACGTCCGAGGACTGGTAATACGAGAAGACGTCGTACCGATTTGAGCCAAGCTGGATCTTGACGCGTTCACTGGGGTTGGCCGGAAGCTCCGCGAAACCGGGGCCGGCCGGGAGATCGAGGTTCTCCACGACGTAGTCTTCGCAGACCTCCCAGGCCCGGGTTTGCGAAGGACCTTCGTCCGGCTGGGTGAGCCGCGTTGGCGACGATCCCCAATCCGACGACTACCAGCGCCGCAACAGTCCACGCCAGCAATCTCTGTTTGCGCCTGTCTCGCTCGAACAGGAGTTGGTGCCGAACACAGCGCTTGGCGCCGTCGTCCTGCCATTGCACTTCCCCGTCACACTGCTCAGACCACTCACGGCAGTCGTGATCGGCCAGCGCGTCCGGCTCGGAGCGGTGGGTCATACAGAGAGAAGCCTATTCCGAAAGAGCGTGGAACTTCGTCCAGGCAGCCGTCGTTTCCCACGCGGACAACAGTTACAGGATCGTTACCCGCTCGTTGCGATGGCGTGACCTGCCGTCGACACACTGGGCACAGAGCAACTGAGAGGGATTGGTCATGCGGCGAGCATCCATACTGGTAGTCGGAATGGCATTGGTGGCAACCGCCTGCGGGCCCCAGGATGTGACGGAGGAATCGATGACCACCACATCGACGACGTCCTCCAATCCTTCCTCGACCGACACGACCGTACCGGACCAGCCAACCACGAATCCTCCGGAAACGACCTCGGCGGGCACGGACAACACTCAATGGGCATATCAGGAATGGTCCGTTCCGTCGGAGTTTCAACCTTTCGACGCGGCCTGGGGCGATCCCGGCATGGTCGTGCTGGGATATCGGGCCCTCCGCCGCGACGATAGCCCGACACCCAACGGACTCTGGTTCTACGACGGAACCGAGTGGACAGAAACACTGCTGCAGGACGTCACCATCGCCGACGGGTACGGGTTCACTCCCGACATCACCAATCTGGTGTGGTTCGGCGGGCGTTACCTCGCCTTTTTGATGGGCGACTCGACCACCACACCGGGCCGGGCGTCCATGTTGACCTCGGACGACGGTCACAACTGGCACCTCGAATACCTCGGGGTTGCTCCCGCTGCGGCAATGCCGGCCGGACTCTATGCCACCCCGGAGTCGCCGCCGTGGCCCGGCACTTCGGCCGTCGCCCGAGTGGCCATTCACGACAACGAGATCACGGCCGCAGGTTGGACGGTGCTGGGCACCGGCGAAGACTCTGTGTCGGTTCCCGTTATCTGGCGTTCGACCGATGGGCGCGCCTGGTCGACTTCCGCTCTTCCCAACGCCAACTTCGACAATGAATGGGCAAGTGATGTGGCGGTCGGTCCACTCGGCTACCTCGTTGAGGTTGCAGGCCCCGTTCATCAATCGGCCTACCTCTGGTATTCCCCCAACGGGGAAGACTGGACCTACGTCGGAGACCGCTTCGATGACCAATGGCGCGCACTGGTGTCCATTGCGGTTGGTGAGGAATCACTCGTCGCCGTGCTGATGGATCTGGAGAACGACGGGGGCCAGAGCCTCAGCTTGTGGCGTGCGACTACTGGCCTCGACTGGGAAGAGGTCGAATCTCCGGTCCCCCTCACAGCGACATCCGAGGGAGACTCACTCGCAGATCTCGCCAACACCAGGCAGGGCGTGGTAGCGGTCGTCACCGGCGAGGGCGCCGCCGATTTGTGGCGATCACTCGACGGCTTGGTGTGGACCAAGCTCCCCTCGATTGTTTTGCCAACCGCCGATCCCCTCGTTCGGGTCTTCCCACCTGCGGCCGTTCCCTTCTCGACGGGCGATCGCCTCTCGCTTCGCGCGGCGGTCCCCGGGACGGTGGCGAGATGGACCGAGGCGGTCGGGACCAAGGACGTGATGCTGGTGGGTTCGGACGACGTGCTCAATGTGCGCTCCGGTCCGGGTGTCGAAAACGACATCGTCGCCACCCTTCCCCCAACAGCGACGGGAGTGGCTCTCACCGGTCGGGAGGCGCAGGTCGGCTCATCGACCTGGGTTGAGATCGTGACTGAGGACGGCACAGGATGGGTCAACGACCATTTCCTGGCCGAGACCGATTCAGCAGCTAATCCATTCTCGGAGAGCCTCGGCATCGATCTCGTGGATGGCCTTGTAGCGGTGTTCGCGGGTCGCGGAGACCTCACGGAGACGGCCAGCCACCGCGGCATCTTCATAGCCCACCACGATCGCGTTCGACCATTCTCAGACCTCGACGGTCTCTTGACCGACCCGACGCTCTATCCCTGGGCCGGGACCGGATGTTCGCCGGAAGAGTGCCCCGACGAGACCCCCAAGCTGACGTTTGCCGAACGAGTCGCGGATTCGTTCCTGGGTGCCTGGACCGACGACGACCGTCAGGTCGCCGTGGACGAAGTCATCCCCGGTGGCAACGGGATGCTGGAAGATTTCATCGTCCCCACCGAATTCGAGAATCTCCACTTCGTGGCGGTGAAAGACCCCGGCGACAACCCCGACTACGGCGGAATCGACTGGTACACCTGGTACGTCTACTTCACCTACGAGAACGACGTACCCGTAGTGCTCGGCATGTCGATCGACGCCTGGGCGCCCTAGGCCCCCGAGAATACCCATGTCTAGGAATCCGGCTTGAGGTTCCGCAGTACGTCCGGTCTTGGGACCCGCCCGCCGGTACCGACACCGATTGCATCGTTTGAGGGGAACGGTGCGAAAATGGCAGTGGCAATGATCCACCGGATACTTTCAGGGACTCTCGCCATCTTCGCGGTGTTTGCCGCGCTCTTGCTGCTGACGCCCGTTGCCACTGCGCAGGAGAATCGAGACCCTTCGGTGAGAGCCATCCTGTTCTTCTCACCAACCTGCGGTCACTGCGAATACGTCATCAGCACTGTTCTCCCCCCGCTCTTTGCGGAGAACGGCGGATCGGCGGAGCTTCACTACGACGAGGCACTTGAAGGCGCCGGAGTTCCCTTCTACCTGCTCGACAACGGCACCCTGCAGTTCTTGCTCGTCGACGTCAGCGTGGAGGGCGGAAGCCTCCTGTTTCTCGAGGCCACCGATCGTTACGGCATCGAAGGCAACGGGGTCCCGCGGATGATCATCGACGACCAGATCTACATCGGTTCGGCCGATATTCCCGATGCCCTCCCTGAGCTCATCACCGACGGACTCGCCGGCGACGGCATCGACTGGCCGACTCTGGCCGGTGTCGAGGAGGCAGTCGCCTCGATCCCGGTTCCGGTGGCGGCCACGATTCCCGGCGAGGATCCCGGAGAGGATTCCGGGACCACGGCGACCGCGGCGGGCGCTGGGGTGCTCCCGGTCCAAAGCAGCGAGTCGATGGCCGACCGGTTCGGCAGGGATCCTGTGGGAAACACCCTCTCGGTGATCGTGCTCCTAGGGATGGTGGCCAGCCTCGTCGGCGTCGCCGTGATGTGGCGCCGGCCGAAGAGCGGACGCCGCCCGGGTATCGCCGTCCCGATCATTGCAGTGGTTGGCGCGGCGGTGGCGGCCTACCTCGGCTACGTCGAGACCAGTGGTATCGAGGCCGTCTGCGGTCCGGTGGGAGACTGCAATGCGGTGCAGCAAAGCGAGTACGCCAAACTGTTCGGTCTGATCCCTATCGGCGTACTCGGGCTGATCGGGTACCTCGTCGTGGTTGGTGCCTGGTTGGTGGCCCGCACCGATCACAACCGCTTCGCAGGTCCGGCCCGGATAGCGCTTCTCGCCGGGACGGTCGGCGGCGTCGCTCTCTCCGCCTACCTGACGTTCCTCGAGCCCTTCGTTATTGGTGCTACCTGTGCCTGGTGTCTCACCTCGGCCGTCCTCATCACCGCGTTGATGTGGCTGGCCGTGGGCCCGGCAACCGATTCCTGGTCCAAGCTGCGAACCCGGACCTAGATCGCGATCTCGCGCAAAACATGGGTTCGCAATGCCGGGGCTACCATCCGGCGCCGTGAGCATTGACCCTCCCAACGATCCAGGTGCGCCCGGATGTCGCTTGGCCGCGGCGGGCGCCGGGGTGCTGGTAGCACTGGCCGGTCTGGGGTTCTGGATCGGGTTCTTTGTGATGGAGCCTCGCGACTACCTGCTGGTCTTTGCCGCCCTGCCGGTTTCGGCGTTGTTTACGGTTTTGGGGGCTTCGCTTTCTTCGGGAAGCAGCGACTTTCTTCTGGCCTGGCCGGTCGACTTCGGGCTCTGGCTGGCAGTGGCCTTCGTTGCCTCGCGATGGGCGACCCGCAAGGAGCTCCCGATGAGGGCATTTGTGTCGGTGTTCCTCGCGGTGATTGGGTTGGCCGCGGCGTACGGGCTGGCTCTCAGTTTGTTGGTGGAGCCGGTGGGATAGAGCCGGGTCCAGCGACAGCTCACTTTCAAACTTGTGGGTGTCCGGAGCCACGCGACCTAATGAGGCCATCCCCACCAGCCGATACGATGACTGATGATGGAAACCCTTTTGAGACTCGCGAAGAAACTCAAGGAGAAGTTCGGCCTCAAGCTCATCCGCTTCGGGGCCGTCAGTGCGTTCAACGTAGTCTTTGGTCAGAGCCTGCTCTACGGGGCCCAGACGGTCCTGGAGTGGCCTGCGGTCGGGTCGAACGTCTTCTCCGTGACGATCAGCGCCATCCCTGCCTATCTACTGAGCCGGTACTGGGTGTGGCAGAAGCGCGGCAAGAACCACTTGATGAAGGAAGTCATCCCCTTCTGGAGTCTCGCCATCCTGGGTTTCGTGCTCTCGACAACCGCGGTGTGGTTTGTCGAACAGCAGTGGGAGCCGCAGCCCATCTACATCAACCTCACCAACCTGGCGGCCTTTGGCGTGGTCTGGGTCTCCAAGTTCTTCATCCTCGACCGGGTCCTCTTCAAAGTCGACGAACCGGTCGAGGAGACCGATGACATGCCGGGTGCCTCTCGATAGCGTCGGAGCTCACTTAGTGACGGACGTTGCCCCGCGAGTTGAGCGAATCTACCCATCCGCTCCGCGCCGAGGCGTACCAAACGGGGATGAGTGCGGGCGTTGCTAGGGCTCGTTTCGGTTGTGAATGTCTTGTGACCCCAATCCGCTGCCGCTGAAAGGGCAGATCTGAGGAGGGCCGCCCCCACAGGTAGAGATCGGTGATCGGGCAGAACACCGACCAGCCCGAGACGAGGGCCATCAGGGTTTCGCCACACACGAACAAGGCCGATGTATTCGTCGGTCGAAGCTTCCACAGCGACGAGATAGCCATCGGGATCGTAGGGAGGAGATACAGACAGCTCGTCGTGGAACCAATCAGCGTCGCCGTACCACCCGTCAGTTCCGGGAACTAGGTTGCGGATCGCGTTGTCGAGCGAGAGCAAGCGAGCCTCATCGACTTCAGATGCCGAATGGAGCCGGTAGCCGGTTGGGACCCACGCCCGGCGGAGATAGCCGAGAGCTGCGTCAAAACGAAACCGGAACCGTTCGCCGACCATTTCGGTGCGAAACCCAGCGACGCGCAGAGCTTCGGCATGTTCTCGATCCGACTCGTCGACCATGGTGTATAGAGAACATCCAAGCGACTCGTCGACCGCTCGCGTTAGTGGCTCATAGGCAGCTGGAGTCGTCACCTTGAACATCAGGAACAGGCGGGCATCTGGTCGTAGCCACAGGGTGACCGCGCCGACGACCGAACCGGCCTGAACGACCATCCAGCGCCGCAGAGGCTGGGCCTGGTGATCGTCACGGTCCCGCAAATCCGCCGGTGTCATGCCGAACAACGGAGCGATCGCCTCGTACTGATCTACGAAACGTGTGGCTTCCATGGGGCGCGACCCTAGACCCGCGCCACGTCAGCATGTGGTGCCAATACCACACCTGATCCCAGCCAACCGCCCGAGCATGGCCGCGCGCTTCTGGGCCGGGACTTGAGCCAGATTGACTTTGAGGTAGGTGTCGGCGATCAGTACGCCGAGGTCTTTGGCGTCACTGGCTGTGTACCTCCGAATCTCGATCACGAAGATCCTTCGGGCCACAGACTCACCAACGGAACCGCCCGGCCTACAACCCCAACAAGCCTTCGATCCCGACCGTGACCCCCGGCAGATCGCCGACACTTCGTACCGCCAACAAAACACCGGCCATGAACGCGCTGCGATCGGTGGTGTCGTGGCGGATGGTCAGCCATTCCCCCTGGTTGCCCAGCAACACCTCCTGGTGCGCGACCAACCCGGGCAAACGAACCGCGTGCACCGGAACACCCCCGACCGAAGCTCCCGCGCTCCATCCACCAGTTCCGCCGACTCGACCGCTCGGCGCTGATCGGGCTGCGGCGCGGCTGATACGTTCGGCCGTGCTGGTGGCCGTGCCGCTGGGAGCATCGACTTTGCGATCGTGATGCAACTCGACAATCTCCGCCGCGGCGAAATGCGGTGCCGCCAGCTCGGCAAACCGCATCATGAGCACTGCCCCAATCGAGAAATTGGGAGCGATCAGGCAATTCGGCGGTCCACTCCCCCACAGCTCGGCTACCTCCGCCAGACGTTCGCTGGAAAACCCGGAGGTGCCGACCACAACATGACTGCCGTGGGAGCGCCAGCGGGCCAGATTGGCCATCACCACGTCCGGTTCGGTGAACTCGACCACCACTTCGCATCCGGCCAGGGCGTCGGGTTTGGCAGAAACTCCAAGGCCGGCAACCGGGACGGCGCCGCCGGTCGGGTCGTACAACCCGGCCAGCTCCAGGCCATCCGCCTCCTCAACGCTGGTGGCCACGGCTCTACCCATTCGACCGTTGGCTCCGGAAACTCCTACTCGAATCATGTGAGGAACTCCTCGAACTCGGGGCCCTCGAACGGCCCGACCGCTCCGATCACTTTGGTTCCGCTCAGCACAGTTGCTGCGACTTCCTGGACCTCGGAGGCCGTGACGGCCTCGATGCGTTTGATCTTCTCATCCACTGTTTGGTGCTCCATGTGGGTCAGCTCATCCCGTCCCAGCCGGACCATCCGGCTGTTGGGATCTTCGAGCGCCAGAGCCATGCCACCCCGCATGTTGCCCTTGGCCCTGTCGAGTTCGTCGACGGTCACTCCGCCGGTGATCAGATTGTCGATCTCCGCCTGAATCAGCTCGAGCACAGTAAACGCCTGTTTGGGCGTCGTTCCCGCATACACACCCCAGGCACCTGCGTCCGCATACGGCGCCCGAAAGCTGTACACGGCGTAGGCGAGTCCCCGCTCCTCCCGAATGACGCGAAAGAGACGGGACGACAAACCACCACCAAGAACGTGGTTGAGCACCTCGAAGGCAAAACGGCGATCATCGTCGCGCTTCAGTCCGCTGCCCCCGATGAGCAGATGCGCCTGTTCGGTGGAACGGTTGACGACCCGAGCGTGGGGGGTCGGCTGTACCGCCGCCAACTCATGATCGACCTCATCGCCGTCCCACGTTCCGAAATACTTGGCGGCCAATTCCACAACTTCGGAGTGCTCCACGCTCCCGGCGACCGCCAACACCGTCGACCCCGCTCGATAGCGGCGCTTCCAGTATCCGGCGAGATCCTCTCGCATGAGCCCGGTGACCGACTCGCGGGTTCCCAGGACCGGCCGTTCCAGCGGGTGCCCGGCGAACACCGCTTGGAAGAACTCTTCGTGGGCAAGATCGCCCGGGTCGTCATCGTTCATGTTGATTTCTTCGATGACTACCTGCCGTTCCGAATCGATCTCCTCCGCCCGGAAGGCGGGGCGCTGCAGCATCTCAGCCAGCAGGTCGAAACCCTCCTCCAGATCGTCGTCGAGCAGCCGCGCCCAGTAGCAGGTGTAATCCTTGGACGTGAAGGCATTCGACTGAGCTCCCATAGCATCAAACCGTTCAGAGATCTCCCGGGCCGACAGGTGCTCGGAGCCCTTGAAGAGGAGATGTTCAAGGAAGTGGGAGGCGCCGGCCTCGGAGTCGGTCTCGTCGCGGGTACCGGTGTCGACCCAGCAACCAACGGCGACGGAGCGGACGCCGGGCATCGGTTCAGTGATTATCCGCAGCCCGCTGGGAAGGGTCGTGAGTTCAAAATGCATGGCCGGATGATAGGACTCGCCCGGTCCCTGAACGCTGAACATCTCGAAGAGGTCGATAAGGTGAGCCTTCATGGAAGAAGCCACGGTCACCACTTGCTACCGCCACCCCGATCGAGCAACGGCGCTTTCCTGCTCGACCTGCGGCCGGCCCATCTGCGTCGAATGCTCTCAGGACACTCCCGTCGGCCAGAAGTGTCCTGAATGCGCCGCCCCGACCGGTCGTCACCAGATCATCACCGCCCGTCAGCTCAACCGCCCCACTCCGGTCACCCAGGCGATCCTCTACGTCAACATCGGCATCTTCTTGATCGGATTCCTCATGGGCGGATCCGAATTGACGATCCGGTTCGGACAGATCAATGTCCTGGTCCTCGAGGGCGAGTGGTACCGGATGCTCACCGCCACTTTCCTCCACGCCAGCACCTTCCACATCTTCTTCAACATGTACGCCCTCTATCTCTTCGGACCCCAAATCGAACGGCAAATGGGGAGCGCCCCCTTTCGCAGCCATGTACCTGGCCACGGCCCTCGCCGGGGCGGCTGCGTATCTCGTAGCCGGCCAGACCGGGGTCGCGGTCGGAGCCTCGGGCGCGATCTTCGGTCTCTTTGGAGCCTGGATCGGCGCGACCTATCGCCAGAGACACACTCCGGCCGGACGGGCGCTCTTCCAACGACTCGCCATTCTTCTGGCCATCAACCTGGCTCTACCGCTGTTCGTCTCGAGGATCGCCTGGGAGGCTCACGTCGGTGGTTTGGTAGCCGGGTTGCTGATCGTTGCTGCTTGGCAGCGCCTGCCCGGTCGCGATGCTCGTTCCACCAACCTGCGGACCGCCAGCGCTCTCGCCGTCGGCGCCGCCGCAGTGCTGATCGCCTTTTTGGTCGTCTGAGCGAGCCTATCTAGAGTCGTCTGTGAGAGAATCACTGGTTATGCGCCCGCGTGAACATTCGATTCTTTCAGAGATTCTCCCGCCTGAGGAGCGGGTTATCGAGGCTGTGGTCGCTCGTTACCAGCGAGTGGCTCCCGCCGTGACTCGCTTTGCTCGATCGCTGGCCGGCAACGACGAACTGCGTGTCAGATTGGGCGCTGAGGCTTCTGCCGGAGCCAATGATGTGGTGCTCGATCCCGGAGTCTTCCAGGCTGCCTACGCCCGCAGCGCCCCTGTCACCCCGGAAGAAGTGGCCCTGGCGTCTGCCTTGCACGAAGTGGTCCATCTGATCTCAACCGACTTCGAGGATCGCCGGCCCATACCCGGCCTCTTGGCTGCCCGAAGGAATCAGAACTGTTGTCCGATGTTCCGGTCGATCTGCTGGAGGCGATCGCCAGCACCGGCGGACCGGCCGGTGAAGCTCTGTTCTTCGCTCTCGAAGATGCCCGCCAGGAGTTCTCCGGGATGACCGCCTACCGGGGCGCACGTTCGGTGCTCGAAGATCTCTACAACGCGGCTACCCCTGCGGCGCTCGGGTCCGCCCAACCGCTCGGACAATTCGCGCTGGCGTGTTTCCTGCTGGCCGGGCGCTACTCCGATCGTGGACGACGCTGGAGCGGCGTTCGGTCCCTCAGGTGGCCGGAGCACTCGCCGACGCCACGCCGTTCCTCGATGAAGCCACCCTCGCGGAAGACCCGTGGGAGGTGGGCTACCTCGCCCTCCAGTTGCTGGCCGTCGCTCGATTCCACGGCCTGGTCGTGGAGGGCCCTCCCGATGAGTCCCCGGCCCAGAAACGGCTTCGAGAAGAAGACGAATCGTCCGCCATGGCCGACGCCGTCGACCGGGTTCGGATGATCAGCCCCGTTCTGCAAGACGCCGCCGGCTACGACTCGACCAAACGGGCCGCCGAAGCCCGGGCCGGCGCCGACGGCCGCAAGGCTCCGGCCGACCTGGCCGGTGACGCCTCCACCGACCAGATACTCCGCGTCAGCCAGGCACCCACGGTCTATCTCCCGACCGGACAGACCGGAAAACTGATCGTCTCGCTCGATACCCGATCGATTTCGAATCTTTGGCCGCCTGGGCCGGGAGGCGCTGGCAAGTACCGCCCAGGAATGGGGAGTCGCTCAACGTCATGTTTCCGGCGAGCTTCACCCTTTGTTCGTGGCCAATCAGCGGCGCGGGTTCCGGTCCGGCTTCGACAACGGCGACTTGTCACCGCATTCAGCCCTACTCATCGGCGCCGGCCTCTACCAACGCATGTATGAGCGACGTGATCTGCCAACCCGGACGCGCCTACGCCGTCAGCCTGCTCGTCGACGGTTCGGCGAGCATGCTGCAGCCGCGCCGACTGCACAACGGCCTTCGCTCGCCCTGGGGTTTGTCGGCGGCCACGCTCGGAGCCTGGACTCTTGCCCATCTCTGTGATGAATTGCAGGTGGATTTCGAGATTGCCCTTTTCAACCGATCCTTTGCCGCTACTCCGGCCGACACCGAGCGGGCCTTTACCGAACGCCGCCATCGCGCCCTGGCCGGATTGCGCAAAAGCCAGGGAACGGCCGCCGAGCGGCTCACCAGCACCGTCAATCACTATCTCGTCAAGTCGTTCGACGAACCGTGGCGCCGAGCCGAGGACATCCTTGCCGGTTTGTTCTGGATGACGGTCGAACCTGGTCAGGCTGCCACCCAGGCTCGTAAAGCGCCGGACGAATCGCCTCCCGTCTCCATGTTCGAGAAAGCTGCCAATGTCGACGAGTTCAATCTGGCCCACGCTGCCGAGCGAATGCTGCAGCGTCGGTCACAGGTGCGCGTACTGGTGGTGCTCGCCGACGGTATGACCCGTGGTTCGGTCGAAGCTCTGGCGGCGACCGCTCATTCGATCGAAAGAGGCGGCACCACAGTGCTTGGCATCGGTATCGGCGATGCGACCGTGCAAGCCGCCTACGTCGCGCAACCAGGTAGTAGAGCAACCGGACGCACTCACCCGGGCGATGGTCGAGGGGGTACGATCGGCGCTTCGGCGCAGCCTGGCGTTGTGGGGCGTTGATACGTGGTGGTCGCGCGCCAGCCGACAATCATCCGAACTATCCAAGGAGCTGATCAGTGCCTGACAAAGTGACCTTTCACCGACCCGACCGGAGAGGGACTCTCCCATCGAGTTGGAACCGTTCCAGGTTCCGGCCGACGTGCCGGACCGCGAGCATCGCCTCAACAAGATCCCCGAACCCGACCCGTTCTACATCGATCTCGGCATGCTTTACCGTTTCGCTGCCCTGGAAAAGGTCCGGCGGGCCAGCAGCGAAGCGTTCGTCCCCCTGCACATCGCCGTCCGGGGACACATGGGAACCGGCAAAGACCACGACATCGAACAGTTCGCCGCCCTGATGCGTCTCCCCTACTACCGGATTCCCCTGACCGGTGAAGTCCGGGATGTCACCCTGATCGGCTCAACCAAGCTGCACGGCGACGGCAAGGGTGGAACCGAGAGCCGCTGGGAGGACGGGGATATCACCCGGGCTCTGCGTGGTCCTGCCATCCTCAACCTCTCCGAACTGAATGCCGCCGGGGCGGAAACACTATTCGCCCTGCACGGCCTCCTCGATCGATACCACGCCCTCGATCTCCCTAACGGCGAAACCGTCCGGCTCCGGCCGGACGTGCGTCTGTTCGGCACGATGAACCCGACGGATCTTCGCGACTACGCAGGCACCCAGACCCTCAACAAGGCTTTCGCGGACCGCTGGCTGATTTGGGAGAAAGACTTCCCGAGTGAATCACAGCTCACGGCCATGCTCGAAAGACGCTACCCGTCGATGAAAGCTGAATTCGTCGAGGCGCTCGCCCGGCTCACCGTCGAGGTCAATGAGTCCTTCCGGGCCCGGGACACCGGCACCCGGGTCGAAACGCCCATGAGCCTGCGCTCGATTCTCGATCGAGTGCCGACTGGATTGCGGATGTTTGCCGATGCCGCCGACCCATTGCTGCGCTCGTGGCAGGAATTCGTTCTTCCCCACATCGATCCGTACGACCGCGACCACTATGACACCGTGTGGAGTGCGGTGGTGCGCAAGGGCCCGGCCGGCCCACCGTTCGAATGAATCCGCGGCAACTGCCACTACCGTGTCCAACACCTCCAAGAAGTAGACAATGCGCTCGTACGAATTTGAAGACAAAAACCTCAACCAGTTGATAGCCGAGTTGGTTGAGGCGGCCGGGGAAGGCAGCAACGGTGACCTGGCGACCGAAATCATCACCTCTGCCATAAAACTGTTCCGCGACCAGGCCGACCGCGGCGACATGAAGCTCATCAACGCCGCCGTCAAGGAGATGCGGTATTCGCTGCTGGTCTTCTCCCGGTATCAAGACATACCAAAAGTGACCATGTTCGGTTCGGCCCGGACACAATCCGACGACCCCAACTACGAGCTGGCCGTGCAATTCGCCAAGACGATGGTCGAGGACCGGGGTTGGATGGTCGTGACAGGGGCCGGACCCGGCATCATGGAGGCCGGCAACCTGGGAGCCGGGCCGGAGCACTCCTTCGGTGTCAACATCCGCTTGCCGTTCGAGGATCAGGCCAATCCGTACATCGATGCCAGCCGAACGATCAATTTCAAGTACTTCTTCACCCGCAAGCTCGGTTTCGTCAAAGAATCCCACGGCTTTGCTCTGTTCCCGGGTGGATTCGGCACCATGGACGAAACTTTCGAGCTGCTCACCCTCGTACAGACCGGGAAGAGCGATCTGCATCCGATCGTCATGCTCGAGACGGACGGCACGGGTTATTGGCAAACATTCAACGAGTTCGTGAGAAAGGATCTCTTAGGCAACGGGCTGATCGCCGAGCCCGATCTCAGCATCTACAAGACGACCAATAGTGTCGCCGAGGCAGCCGAAGAAATCTGCCACTTCTATGCCAACTACCAGTCCCAGAGGTACGTAGACGGCCGTCTCATTCTGCGACTCAAAAGGGCGCCCGATGAGGCTCAACTCGAGGATCTCAACGAGAATTTCTCCGACATTGTCGCTTCCGGGTCTTTTGAGGTCATCGAACCGACTCATGCCGAGCTGGCCGACGGCGATGCCCTCGATCTGCAACGTCTCGCCCTCCGCTTCAATCGACGGAGTTACGGCCGATTGCGACAACTGGTGGATGTCCTCAACGGTTTTGTTGATACCCACGAAGCCGGACATCCTCCCTCGCCCTTCAAGGTCTGAGACTCGCCGCGGACCGCTGAGCGGGGTCTTCGCCACATAGCGCATTCGGGCACTCACGACTAGCCTTTGTGGGTGCGCGAGATCCTGTCCGACCTGGTAGCCGAGCAGCAATATCAAGACCAGTTCCTGCAACGAACCAACATCAGGGACTGGAAGATGAAGACCCCGGCCGTCGGGTGGACGATCCAGGATACGGTGAGCCATCTGGCTTCCTTTGAGGAGTATGCCTACAACGCCCTCGAGGAAGGCGGCACCCGGCTCACCGAACCGTCCCAGTACGACACTTACGACGATTTCACTCTCGCCGGACTGATACCCGGCCGATCGATGCGTCCCCAGGATGTCATCGAATGGTGGCGCGAAGCCCGCGCCAAGGTTGTCGATTCCCTTTCCCGCAAATCACCGTCGGATCGAGTGCCGTGGTTCGCCGGCGAAATGAGCGCCAAGACTTTCGCCACCACCCGGTTGATGGAAACCTGGGCCCACGGACTCGACATTCACGAAACGCACAGTGCCGAACCGGAAGACACCCCCCGGTTGCGCCACATTGCCTGGCTGGCCTGGAAGACCCTGCCGTACGCGTTCGAGGAGGCCGGCCAGTCCTACGAGCAACCGATCCGAGTTGAAGTGATCGGTCCGGCGTACGCCAAATACGTCTTCGGTCCGGCCGATACCGACCAGGTTGTCAAAGGAACGGCCGGCGAGTGGTGCCGGGTGGCTGTCAGACGTCGATCGGCCGACGCCACCTCCTTGAAGGCTCAAGGGGCAGTTGCCGAGATGGCCCTCAAGGTCGTTCGCGCCTACCTCTGATGCCTTCCCAGCTCATCGGTATGGTCCACCTCGGACCTCTGCCAGGCTCACCGCACTACCACGGCGACTTCGGGGCGGTCCTGGAAGCGGCCACGCGGGATGCGGACTTTCTTGTCGAGGCGGGATTCGATGCCGTGATAGTCGAAAACTTCGGCGACTCTCCTTTCTTCGCCGACAACGTTCCCAAGATCACCGTGGCGGCCATGGCGCGGGTGGTGGCGGCTATCAGCGGTCAAATCGACATTCCCGTTGGGGTCAACGTCCTTCGTAACGACGCCCGGGCATCTCTGGCCATCGCCGCCGCCTGTGGAGGTGCCTTCATCCGTGTCAACGTGTTGAGCGGCACCATGCATACGGACCAAGGCACCATCACCGGGCGAGCTGCCGAATTGGCCCGGATGCGGGCGGCCTCGACACCTCACATCGAGGTTTGGGCGGATGTGTTCGTCAAACACGCCTCGCCTCCCCCGGGCTTGACCATCGCCCAATCCGCCGCCGACACCTATCGGCGAGGTGGTGCTGATGCACTGATAGTCTCCGGCACCGCCACCGGGGCCGCACCGGACGTGGGACAGTTGGCCGAGGTCCGTGCCGCAGTACCCGAAGCCAGGCTGCTGACCGGGTCGGGAGCCTCTGTCGAGACCATCGGCCGGATCCTCGAACACGCCGATGGGGCCATCGTCGGCACTTCGATCAAGGTTGGAGGCGAAACCACCGCACCGGTCGATCCTGCCAAGGCAAACGAATTCGTCAGCACCGCTCGTCGCTCGTAGCTATTCCGGTTTGCTGACTTCGAACCCGGTCTTGACCAGAAGTTTGAGGAGGGCGGGGGCGGGATCCTTGAACTGGGCGGGTCGCAGAACGTCCTCCATCTCGTGGAAATAGCCGACCATCGTCTTGAAGATGTGGCTCAGGGAGATGGTGTGGAGATCGGTGGCCGGGCTTCTTCCAAACGCCACCAACCGGGTACGAACGACACCGGCGTCCGCGCACGAAGGCGACTCGGAAATCCCCAGTTCCTGAAGGTCGTTGACCACCCCGGAAACCGGCGACCCGTACACCCACTCGAGACGCTGGAGAACGGAGTGCAAGACCTCGTGGCGGGTCAGGCTCGGATTGAACTCGGCGTCACCCTGCTTCACCTCGCCGAGGATCACGTCGATCATGCCGGGTCGTAGCTGCAAAGCCGGATCCTCGATCTGCAACATTTGGCAATCCTCGTGGTCGTCCACGGCAGATATGTCACCCGGGAACCGGAACCCGACGATATCGACATCGGTCACCGTTTCGTACACGCCACTCTCGCCCCGAGCTTGAATCTCGAACTCGCTCAGAGTCAGGTAGCCATTCAATCTGAGGTATGTCTCAACAAGATTTACCGCAATATCCATGAACCCATTCTGCCGCCTGTGGATAAATGAGTCGGGCGCCTCATACCTTTTTGACCCTCGACTGTCTACTGTGTGTGCTTGTGACACCACAATGCGTGGCGAAGGCGGAGGGATTCTGATGTTGGATCAGTTCATGCAGATGATGTATGCAACCGACCCCGACCTCTCCGGCCACGGCTCCCGGGTGGCCGCTCTTTCAGCTCCCCTGGCCGACCATCTTGGGATCGGACGGGAGGATCGGCGACGGCTCCATATTGCGGCTCACCTGCACGATCTGGGCAAAATCCGGGTTGACACCGGTGTCGTGCAGAAACCGGGCCCTCTCACCGCCCGCGAATGGGTGGAGATGAGGAAGCACCCGCTCGAAGGCTTCCGTATCGTCGACGGGCTTGTTCATCATCGGATCGCCGACACCGTCATCGCTCATCATGAGCGTTTTGATGGCAGCGGCTATCCCTTCGGGCTCAAGGGAGAAGAGATCCCCTACCTGGCGCGCATCCTCCTGGTGGCCGATGCCTTCGACGCCATGACCAGCGACCGTCCCTACCAATCGGCGCTGCCTCTCGACTACGCCCTCTCCGAACTCGAGCGTTGTGCCGGCACCCAGTTCGACCCCGATGTGGTAGGCGCCATGCTGGCGGTCATCCCGGAGTTCGACCAGCACTCAATGTTGCTGGCCGGTTGAACCGGAGGTTTCCCCCGCCGCCATTTGTTGATCTGAGCGGGCCAATCTGCTGATCTGTTCCGCCGTGCTGGGGCGCCCCAACAGGAACCCTTGCACGAGGTCACAGTCGAGGGCCCGGAGGACTTCGAGTTGCTCGGTCGTCTCAACACCCTCTGCGATGACCTCCATGCGCAAACTGTGACCTATGCGGATGATTGCCGTTGGAATGGCGATGCCGTCGGGTTCCTCCGTGATCCTCTCGACGAACGAACGGTCGATCTTGAGTGCATCGATAGGGAACTGCTGGAGGTAACTGAGAGATGAATAGCCGGTACCAAAATCATCCACGGAGATTCGGACTCCGACTTCCCGCAAGCGTTCAAGAGTCCGCCGCGCCAACTCCACGTCTTCGATCAACGTTCCCTCGGTGAGCTCCAGTTCCACGAGGCCCGGTTCGAGACCACTTCGAACAAGGGCTGCCTCAACCGTCTGCACGAGATCCCCATACAGAAACTGTCGGGAAGAGACGTTGATTGATACGGGCAGTCCGGTCAATCCGCCGTCCCGCCACCGAGCCGCCTGTTCGCAGGCTTGCTCTATCACCCACCGACCCAGCGGGATGATCAGGTCGGTCTCCTCCGCCAACGGAATGAATCGGGTAGGTGGCACCAGGCCGAATTCGGGGTGTTGCCAACGGAGAAGAGCTTCGACGCCGGCCATCTTCCCTCCGGCCAAGCCGAATTTGGGCTGATAGACAAGACGAAGTTGGTCGCCGGTTCCGAGAGCTTTTCGCAAACCCCCAATGAGATTGAGCCGTTCGGTCGTCTGGGCTCTCAGTTCGGGGGTGAAGAACTGGTAGTTGTTGCGACCCGCTTCCTTGGCCGCATACATCGCGATGTCTGCGTCGCGTACGAGGTCGTCGACGACATCTCCGTCGAGCGGGTAGACGACGATGCCGATGGAAGCTGTCATGAATATCTCTCGGCCGCCGATCCGGAACGGGGCGGCTATCGCATCGAGGATCTTCTCGGCAACGGTCCCGGCAAACTCCGGGCGATGTTGACCCTCCAGCACCACTGTGAACTCGTCGCCCCCCAGCCGGGCGACGGTATCGCTTTCCCGTACCGTACCTTGCAGTCTTTCGGCCACTTTCTTCAGGAGCGAGTCTCCGGTTCCATGGCCATACTGATCGTTTACAGCCTTGAACTCGTCGAGGTCGACGAACATCAGTGTGACGATCCCACCCTCCCGCCGGGCCCTAATAATGGCGTGGTCAAATCGGTCCCAAAGCAACGACCGATTGGCGAGGCCGGTCAAGGGATCAAACTGCGCAAGGTAGTTGAGTCGAACCTGGTCGTACTCGCGTTCCGCCGAATGACGGCGCTCCCGTTCCCGCCAACCGAGACGGATCTGCTTGGCGGCCGGCCGGAAGAGGAATAGTCCCTCGATCACCAGCAGAATCAACATCACTTCGAGCAGCACGATCTCGATCTTTTCGAGGCTGCGGACCCGATCCTCCGCCTCCCGTTCGTACTGGAACACCAGAGCCCCCATCTCCGAACGGAACAGTTCCGCCCAGGTGTTCAGTTCGGAAGCCTGCGCAACCTGATCGGCAGCTCCGGCGATCGAATCGGCGGCGTCCAGCATCGAGTACAGGTGGGATTCGACCGCAGTGAGCATGACGCCGACCCGCTCGCTGTTCTCACCGGGCAGACCCAGCGCGGCCGATCCGAGACTTAATCCGACATGGGTGCGCACGATCCGATCCGCCGCGGATTCGAGAGCAACGAGATACTCCTGACGGCTGGCCGATTCTTCGCTGAGTGCCAACCTCACGCCGGCCTGTTCCAACTCAAAACTCAAAGTCACTTGCCCGGCGGCTGCGTTGACGACCCGGGCGTCGCTTTCCTGACGGGTGAGGGCTTGCCCGACTGCCAGGCTGCTGGTGATGGCCAAGACGGCAATAGCGGCCAGGCCGATCACATACCGGCCGACCAGACGTTCCGGCGAACGATCAGTGGGCCGCGAACGGACTAGCCCGGACTTGGGGACCAAACGCCGTTGTGAAGTTGGCAGGGCATTCGTTCCCATGCAGTCTCCTGGGTAACCGCCGCACCTAGGTATCGGCGGTCAAACGTCGATAGTTGAGGCAAGCCCTTTGTCAGTCTCAGGTCCTACCCTGACAACGTGAACGCGCTTGCCGCCTTTTCCGACGCCACCAGGGCGTGGTTCGAAGCTTCCTTCGCGGCGCCCACCGAAGCTCAGGAGCAGGGATGGCCGGCCATCGCCGGGGGAAAGCACACTCTCATCCATGCCCCGACGGGATCCGGCAAGACCCTGGCGGCGTTTCTCTGGACACTCGATCAGTTGCTTCATCGGCCGACTCCGGCCAAGCAAGAACGATGCCGGGTTCTCTATGTGTCGCCGATGAAAGCCTTGGCCTATGACGTTGATCGCAACCTGCGGTCGCCGCTCATGGGCATCCGCCATGCTGCAGCTCGGTTGGAGCTCGGAGATCTACCCGATATCACCACGTTCCTGCGCACCGGTGACACGCCCCCCGACGAGCGGCGCCGCATGGTTCGCAATCCGCCGGACATTCTGATCACGACGCCGGAATCTCTCTACCTGATGCTCACTTCCCAGGCTCGAGAGGTTCTCAGGTCCGTGGAGTGGGTGATCGTCGACGAAGTGCACGCGGTGGCGGGTTCGAAGAGGGGCGTTCACCTGGCGGTTTCGTTGGAACGTCTCGAAGAGATCACCAACCAACCTCCCCAACGGATCGGCCTGTCCGCCACCCAACGACCCTTGGAGACCATCGCCCGGTTCCTGGGTGGAGGCCACCCTGGAGAGAACGGGTCGTGGATACCGCGGCCGGTCGAGATCGTCGACGTTCCCGGTGACAAACAGATCGAAGTCGAACTGGTAGTCACCGTCGACGATATGGCTGCCCCTCCGCCCCCGCCCGTAAGCGAGAGTCTCTCGACCGGGATCGTCGATGGTCCCGGCAAACAACCTCCGGCCCGGGCCGGAATCTGGCCTTCCATCTACCCCCGGCTCCTCGATCTCATCGAGCAGCACCACTCAACGATCGTCTTCGCCAACAGCCGCCGATTGGCTGAGCGGATTTGCGCAGAGATCAACCTCCTCGCCGGCCGAGAGGTGGCTCGTGCGCATCACGGGTCGGTGTCGCGTGATCAACGGCTCGCCATCGAAGAGCTACTCAAGAAGGGCGAACTTCCGGCCGTAGTCGCCACCTCTTCCCTGGAGCTGGGAATCGATATGGGCGCAGTCGACTTGGTTCTCCAGGTCGAATCACCGGTCACCGTCGCCAGCGGCCTGCAAAGGGTCGGGCGGGCCGGCCACCAGGTCGGGGCTCCCAGCCGGGCCAAAGTCTTTCCAAAGTTCCGCGGAGATCTGATCCAGGCAACGGTCGTGGTCGATGGCATGTACCGGAAGAGAGTCGAAGCCACCAGAATTCCCCGCAATCCCCTCGACGTGTTAGCCCAACAACTGGTGGCTACGGTGGCCGACTCCACTTGGGCAGTCGACGATCTGTTCGCCATGGTGCGCCGGGCAGCTCCCTACGAGGAGCTCGGCCGCGGGCCCTTCGAAGCCGTCCTCGACATGCTGGCGGGTCGCTATCCGTCCGATCTCTTCGCGGAGCTGCGACCGCGGGTCGTATGGGATCGAGTTGCCCAAACGGTGACCGGTCGGGCCGGCGCCCGCATGCTGGCCGTCACCAATCCCGGCACGATCCCCGATCGAGGGCTCTACGGAGTCCATCTCCCAGATGGTGGACGGGTGGGCGAACTCGATGAAGAGATGGTCTACGAATCCCGTCCCGGCGACTCGTTCATCCTGGGTTCCTCCACCTGGAAGATCGTCGAAATCACTCATGATCGGGTTGAAGTCGTGCCCGCACCGGGTGAACCGGGAGCAACGATGCCGTTCTGGCACGGCGACATGATGGGGCGGCCGCTGGAAACGGGCAGAGCTCTCGGTGCCTTCGTACGAGAAATCGGATCCCTCGAGCCTGCCGAAGCAATGACCAAGCTGCAAGAGGACTATCGGCTCAACGATCTGGCTGCCAAGAACCTGATTGCCTATCTCGCCGAAGAACGCGCCGCCACCGGGGTGCTCCCCACCGACCGGACCATCGTCGTTCAACGTTTCCGAGATGAGATCGGCGATTGGCGTCTCGTCCTGCTGTCCCCATTCGGAGCCCGAGCGCATGCGCCCTGGGCCATGGCCCTCACTCAGATGCTGAGAACCAGATTCGACTTCGACGTAGATGTGATCTGGGCAGATGACGGAATCGCCTTCCGTTTCCCGGATGCCGACGCGGCCCCGGGGATCGGAGACCTGACCCTCGACCCGGACGACGTCGAGGAGCTGGTCGTCGAATACCTGGGCAGTTCGGCCCTGTTTTCGGCCCGGTTCCGGGAAGCCTCGGCCCGCGCTCTGCTGCTCCCCCGCCGACGACCCGGAGGCCGGACGCCCCTGTGGCTGCAGCGCCGTCGGGCTGCGGACCTGTTGAGCGTTGCCAAGGACTTCGGTTCGTTCCCCATTCTTCTCGAGACCTATCGGGAAGTCCTCCAGGACGACTTTGACGTCCCCGCCCTGATCGAGTTGCTGAGGGAGGTGCAGTCGCGCCGGATCCGCTTGGCCGAGGTCGAGACGGGCACCGCCAGTCCTTTTGCGGCGTCGCTGCTCTTCGAGTTCATGGCCGCCTTCCTCTACGAAGGAGATACGCCGCTCGCCGAACGGCGGGCAGCGGCCCTGACCCTCGACCGGGAACTACTCCGCGAGTTGCTCGGCGAAGGCGAATTGCGGGAGTTGTTGTCCGCTAGATGTGGTGCAGTCCGTCGAACTGGAGCTGCAGCTCCTCACGGCCGATCGGCGGGTAGCCGGACCGGACGGGATCCACGATGCGCTCCGACGGCTCGGACCGCTGTCGACCGAAGACGTAGCGGCGCGACTCGTTCAGACAATTCCCCGGCCGACATCCTCGCCGAACTCGAGAGAGATCGCCGGGTTATCAATGTCCGGGTGGCGGGACAAGATCGATGGGCGGCCGTCGAAGACGCCTCCCGATTGCGGGATGCGTTGGGCACCGCCCTTCCTCCCGGCGTGCCCGATGTGTTCCTGGAACCCGTGCCGGATCCGCTCGGCGATGTCATCGGCCGCTACGCCCGCACCCATGGCCCGTTCACGATCGCCGACCTCGCGGTCTGGTTCGGTCTACCGACGGCGGTGGTTGCCAACCAGCTGGCCGTGCTCGAGGTATCGGGCCGTGTGACCCGAGGAGCATTCCGTCCCGGCGGGCCGGGACCAGGAATGGGTCGACACGGAGGTGCTGCGCCGGCTGAAACGGCGATCACTGGCCGCTCTCCGCAAGGAAATCGAGCCCGTTGACCAGACGGCTTTTGGCAGCTTCCTGCCCGTCTGGCACGGAGCGAGGACCGTCGGGCAGGCTCGCCGGCAGTCCGCCTTGACGGATGTCCTCCAGACACCTGCAGGGAGCCGTCATCCCTGCTTCGGTGCTCGAACGAGACGTCCTCGAAAGCCGCCTCGATTACCGCCCCGACATGCTTGATCAGTTGATGGTGGCCGGTGAGGTGGTGTGGGTCGGCCGGGGTGCGCTGGGACCACGAGACGGTCGCGTTGTCGCTCTATTTCCGTGACCATCTTCCCCAACTTGCACCTCGCCGCGGGACACCGATCCTCCGGACGGAGTCCTGCACCAATGTTGCTGCGCGAACCACCTCACCGCCCGCGGGGCGAGTTTCTTCGGTGACCTCTACACAGCAGCAGAAGGAGGCGATCCCGACCGTAGTCCTCGACAGTCTCTGGGATCTGGTGTGGGCGGGAGAAGTCACCAACGACTCTCTGGGGCCGCTGCGGGCCTTCCTGGCCGGCCGAAGCGGCCCCGCGACGGGCCGGCCCCGCCGTGCCGTCGCGGTTCCCGCCCGCCGCCGCCGGACGCTGGTACTTCGTTTCCGACCTGCTCGATCCAACCGTCGATCCAACGGTGGCGGCCACTGCCTGGGCAGATCAGTTGCTCGAACGGCACGGGGTGGTTACCCGGGATGTCGGTAGCCGCCGAATCAATCCCGGGAGGATTCTCGGGTCTCTATCCGGTCCTGGCCCGAATGGAGGAGACCGGCCGGGTTCGGCGCGGCTACTTCGTCGAAGGGCTGGGCGGAGCCCAGTTCGCTCTGCCCGGCGCCGTCGACCGATTGCGCCAGCTCGAAGCGTCGCAAGACGGTGCCGTCCTGGCCGCCACCGACCCGGCCAACCCCTACGGATCGGCCCTCCCCTGGCCTCAGCCAGCAGCCGGACGGGCCGGCCGTTCGGCAGGTGCCTACGTGGTGATGGAGAGCGGCGATCCTGGTCGTCTTTCGTCGAGCGCGGCGGCAAGCGGGTGCTCACCTTCAGGGAGGACCCCGATCGGTCTGAGGGAGCTCGGCGCTCGGGCTCGAGGAGATTGGCCGACGCCGGAAACGGACGACCATCGAGACCATCGACGGCATCTCCAGCCGGCGAGACACCGCTCGGCACGACTGCTCGAACAGAGCGGGTTTACCGACTCGTACAAAGGACTGGCCTATCACCGACGTCAAATAGGTCACCAGTGCCCGAGACGATCACCTAGCACTTAGCTACCTTGGCGTCGTGCCCGACTTCACCATCACCGTCCGACCCGGTCATCCCGACTTCCTCGATCTCGACTGGACGAGGTCATTGGCCGACTGGGACTCACCACGAATCATCGATCTGCCGCGCGGCATCTCCCGCCATGTCGTCAGGTTCGTCTCCTACCACCAAGGCATCTACGCGGTCAAGGAACTGCCGACCTTCCCTGCCCACCGCGACTACGAGGTGTTGCGAGACCTCGAAACCGTAGGCGCCGCCGGCGGTGATGCCGGTCGGTCTCATCGACCAACGAAACCCCGATCCCACCGACGGAGTCTTCGGCTGCTTTGATCACCAAGTACGAGGACTTCTCCTTTTCGTTCCGCGAGCTACTGGAGGGGCCCGGGTTTGGTCCTCGCCGCAACCAGATGCTCGACGCCTTTGCCAGCCTCCTCGTAGAACTTCATACCGTCGGGTGCTTCTGGGGTGACTGCTCCCTGTCGAACACTCTCTATCGATTCGATGCGGAGACCATCGAGACGATCATGGTCGACGCCGAGACGGCCTCCATGGCCGACACGCTTACCGATGGTCAGCGGGAGGAAGACCTCGAGATCATGATCATCAACGTGGCGGGTGGCATGGCCGACATCGCCGCCGAGACGGGGAATCGACATAGACCATGCCGACCTGGCCCTCGGTGAGGACATCGCCGATCGGTATCGAGGCCTCTGGGCCGAACTCACCGATACGCCAGTTTTGGCTTCCGACGAGCGATATCGCATCTCGGAGCGGGTCCAGCGGCTCAACGACCTGGGGTTCGACGTCCGCGAGATCGATCTGCAACCCAGTGACGCCGGCCAACGACTGCAGATGAAAGTGCGGGTGGGGGACGAACCTATCACCGGGTGAGGCTCAAGGAGTTGACCGGAGTCGATGCTCTGGAGAACCAGGCTCGCCAGATCCTCGACGATCTCTACTATTTTCAGGCCAAAGCCGGGTCGGAGGAACCCACTCTGAAGGCGCTGACTTCTGTGCAATGGCGGGTGGGCGAGTTCGAACCGATGCTGCAGCGGATGCGTGATCTGGCCGGCGAGATTGATCCCATCCAGGCTGTATTGCGACCTACTCCACTTCCGCTACGTCAAGTCGGTGGAGGCCGGCCATGACATCGGCACCGAATCGGCTTTTGCGGCTTGGCTGGAGGCAGGCCGGCCCGGTTTCCCGTTAGATTGACCCGACCATGTTCGCTTTCGCCGCGCAAGCTTTCCTGACCATGTTCGTGATAATCGATCCGCCCGGACTAGCGCCCATCTTCATTTCGGTGGCCGGCGACCGGGATCCGGAGACCCAGCGTCGGGTGGCGCGCAAAGCTGTATTGATTTCCGCAGTTGTACTGGCAGTCTTCGCGACCGGCGGAACTGCGTTATTCGAATTTCTCGGGGTGTCCCTGGAAGCGTTCTCGATCGCCGGAGGGATCCTGCTCTTCAAGATCGCAGTCGACATGGTCTTGGCGCAGCGCCATCGCCAGACCGCCGAGGAAGAGGAAGAGGCGCACACGAAAGACGACGTGTCCGTCTTCCCGTTGGCGATTCCTCTGATCACCGGCCCGGGTGCCCTGGCCACCATCCTCGTCCTGGTTGGTCAGGCCGGTCGAGACCCAGAACGGCTGGGCCTCCTGGCGGCAGCCAGTGCCGCTGTCCTGTTGCTTGCCTACGCATCTCTCCGACTGGCGACCATCGTCAGCAAGTTTCTAGGCCAAACGGGCATCAACGTTGTAACCAGGATTCTCGGCCTGATTCTGGCGGCGCTGGCAGTCCAGTATGTGGCCGACGGTGTTCTGGCGTTGATATAGGTCGGGCGATGCTCAACCCAACCCCGGGCTGGCCCCGGTCACTCCTCCGTCGATCGGCAAGGTCACCCCGGTGATCCACGACGATGCCTCGGAACACAACAACAGCACTGCACCGGTGACGTCTTCGACCTCACCCAAACGACCGAGCGGATGCAATCTTGCCGCCCCTTCTTCGTTCGTTTCCCAGAGCGCCCGAGAGAACCGGGTCTTGACGATCCCGGGGGCGATGGCATTGACTCGCACACCCGGAGCCATTTCGTAAGCAAGTTGACGGGTCAGGAAGATGAGGGCGGCCTTCGACACGTTGTAAGCGCCGAGCATCGGACCGGGTTGCATTCCACCAACCGAGGACACATTGACGATCGCTCCGCCGTGTTCCTGCATCCATTGTCGCCACGCCTCGCGAGCGAAAACGAGAGGCCCTCTCTGATTCACCGCCCAGATCTTGTCGATGGCGCTCATCTCCACATCAATGATGTTCCCGGCTACCGGATTGGTGGCGGCGTTGTTGACGAGGATGTCCAGTGCCCCCCAACGGGCAATGGCCGCGGAGACGGCTGCTCCGGCGTGTTCATCGTTGTCGGCTCCCCCGGCGACCACCGTCACCCGATCGTCGTTGTCCAGCTCCGCCACTGCCGCCTCGAGGTTGGCCGGTTTCCTCCCGGTGATCACTACTCCCCTAGCTCCGCCCTCGAGCAATCCCTTTGCTATAGCGAGACCTATTCCCCGGCTGGCGCCGGTGACCAACGCCACTTTCTCGTCGACTCGAACATCCATGCCCGCCTCCTAGTGCCCGCCCCGCTTCACGCCACCGTACTTCATACGCGTGTCGCTCATCGCGGCTATCGACCCTTCGAACTCGAGATCGAGACCGGCGTCGACAATTTCCCCCACGAAGAAGGTGTGAGTTCCGTAGTCGGTTGAGCTATGAACCGTCAGCTCCATCCAAGCCACCGCCTCGGTGAAAATTGGCACACCGGTGGAGCCTTCCCATACGGCCCTTCCGTTGAGTGTCAATCCCTCCTTCTGAGCGGGTTTTGAGAACTTCACGAAAGTCCTGGTGTCGGAGGCGGCCCAGAGGTTGATGGAAAACGAACCCCCGGCGGAGATCAATCGGTGCGTGACAGATGAGTTGTCGACGCCGACTCCAACGAGCACCGGCTCCATCGACAGCTGGGTTATCCAACTGGTGGTCATAGCATTCCACTCATCGCCGGACCGCGACCCGACCAGCGCCAAGGCATTCGGGATCTTCCAGGTCACTTGATTGATCACTTGATCGGGCGGCCGCCTATCTGCCATATCTTTCCTCCTAGGTTGGTCCGAGGTCTCAACGTCCCCGCGATCCGTATAGCCTATTGGCGTGCACATCTTGATCGCTACCGCGGGCGTGCTGCCGACCGGTCCCGTCGCGGACCTGATCAAGCAGATACTGCCCGAAGGTGGCGCGGTCTCGGTCGTCACAGTCATCGAAGTCCCCCGGTCATTCCTGGATGGCCTTGAATCTGAGAACTGGCATCCCTTTGAGGAAGACTCCGAGCGGACCGACCGGGAGACCGCCCTCGTCGATCGGTACGTGGAGGAGCGGGGGCGCAAGCTCATCGAACCGGTCATGGCCGCTCTCCGTTCACGGGGCATTGAGGCCAACGGGATTTTTGTCGAGGGAACGGACCGGGCGGCAGCGATCTGTGAGACGGCCGAGCAAATGGAGGTGGATCTCATACTGATGGGAGCCACCCGCCGCCTCTTTGGGGAAGGTACCTGGGAGAGTATCTCCAGCCTGGTAATGCAGCGCACCCACCTGCCTCTCTTGTTGGTGTCGGGAGTGCCTCGCCCGGCCGAAGAGAGCGACAGCGAGGATCCAACCAAAGGAGCCCACGAGGGCATCGACAAAGAATTGGACTCCGATCAGTTCAGGGAAGTTTGACTTCAAAAACGTCCCCGCAGAATCCTGCGATCGTGTCGCGGGCGGCCACCATCACTGAGCCAATCCCGAGGGGAATACCGATGCCACTCTGGCTGCGCGTGAAAGGTTGCTCATCAACGTGTGGATGAGCAAGCACCCGTTCGCCAACGACCCTGCCATCAGGGGCTCGGATCTCCCACAGGTCTGCGTACTTGTCCCATCCGGTATCCGCCGACCGCACCGTCACATCGAACCGGTAGCTCCCCGCCTTCTCGATGGTCACCACCACGTCGATCACGTCTGCGCAGCCGGTCGGATCGGTCGAGGAGACCTCGACTCTGGTCGAACCTGGGGAATCGGTCGTGATCTCTTGGGCACTGCAACCGGCCGCCCAGGCAGCCACGGCCACCACCAAGGCCAACGGCGCCGCGGGTAGACGCCTTCCTCCCTTGCTCATGGCGATTCCGCCGTGAGGTTGGTGCTGGGCAGCCACCCCAATCGTCCCTCTTGGTCTCGGCACCAAACCCAGCCTGCCACCTCGGTGAGAATCTCTACTGAGGCGCCGGCCGCCACCGTCAATTCGGTGGAGTCATAGTCGACTGCCAGCACGGCCAACTCTCCATTGATCTCTATGAACGCCTCGGGCACCCAGGCACCCATCCCTCCAGGGTCCCGACACCAGACCCACCCGGGATACTCCGCAGATCGCCGTTCGAGGCTCAGTTGGGTCCCGGCCCGCGCTACCAAGGGGACAGGAAAGTCCGACGTGTGCTCGACCGCCACCCGGGTCGTTCTGGCTGGAATCACTCTTCGCTCACATCTGGAAGCTACCCCACGTCTATTTCTAGGTCTTTTTTGTCACACCGGTTTGTCACACTGTGCCTATGAAGACAACATCGACCCAGTGCGTCCACGAACCCGTGGCCGTGGCCGGCATCCAGGTCGTGGCCTGCCAGGTGTGCGGGACGGTTGAGTGGTCGGCATCGAGGCGCACCCTCGATCCATCCGAGGCTATGGCGGCCTTGTTTGGCAACTTCACTTTGATGGGCCGGCTGCCGGCGGTTCAAGCTCCGGGCCCGGAAGTGCTCATGTACGGGGCTCCGGGCCGCAAGGGCAAAACCAGCCTCGCGGTCTTCCCGCCCAACGTCTGGTTGCAGGTCGACGAACACCTCTGGTTGTCCCACGACCATGAGCACCTCTTGTTGGTACCGACGACTCCGCTGCTACTGGAGAACCTCACGCGGGGTGCCTGAGGTGCGCTAGTCACGGCCCGGCGAGGTTTGCCTAGGCAAATCGCGACTTTAGGCCACAACGGCACCTCACTCAGGCGAGTCCATGCGGGTAATCGACCATCTGCAAAACGCCCAGCGGCCGCTCATCAGCTTTGAGACCATTCCCCCCTTGCGCGGCGGCGACTTGGTCAGGCTGCTCGAGCTCATTGATACGTTGGCCGTGTACCGGCCACCGTTCGTCGGCATCTGTATGTTGATGGACCGCTTCGAAGTTCCCGCCGGGTTCTAGGCCCGCAGGCTCAACTCCCGGAGTTTGCCCACCGTCTTCCAGTTCCGCGTCGTGGCAACAACTCCCAAGCGCGATTCCAGGAAGCTATTCGTCAGTTTGGCTCGCCCGAACCCATCGGGGCAGTGGAGATGAACTTCTCGACCGATGATTGTGAACTCCTCCGGGCGCACGGTCTCTATGTCAATTCGACCCTGCTCTTCTCGGCTTGGAGTCCGATCAAGGAAAGCCACAGCAACCCGAGCGAGATCGAAGTCTGCGGAGGTGTACGGACTAGCCGCCGTGATCGCTTTCAAGTCGGCGGCAGAGCGGATCATCACCGGTACCTCGAATCCGAACTCGGTCACGATTGCCGCTTCGATCGACTCGGCCAACTCGACCTGGTCGTCCGCCCCGGCATCAAAAACGACGTTGCCGGACTGGATGTAGGTGACGACGTTGGTGTGCCCGAGCCGATCGTGCAATGCCCGGAGGCGCTCCATGGGGACCTGGCGGCGGCCGCCGACGTTGATGCCCCGCAGCAGGGCAATGAACTTGACCATCACACGCCTACTTGTTCATTGCGGAATTGGGTCTCATACAGAGAGGCGTAAAGGCCGCCCCGCGCCAGAAGCTCAGCGTGGCTGCCCGATTCGACCAAACGCCCCGAATCGAGGACCAGAATCACGTCAGCTGCCAGAATGGTTGACAACCGGTGGGCAATGACAAACGAAGTCCGCTCCGCCATGACCCGCTCCAGGGCCTCCTGGATCAGTGCCTCGGAGTGCGCGTCGAGGTGGGCGGTGGCCTCGTCGAGAATCAGGATGCGAGGGTCCTTGAGGATCACCCTGGCGATCGCCAGTCGCTGCTTCTCGCCTCCGGAGAGGCGGTATCCCCGCTCGCCCACCGTCGTCTCGTATCCGTTGGAGAGCGACAATCAGAAATCGTGGATGTTGGCGGTGCGGCAGGCTGCCTCCAGTTCCTCGGCGGTGGCGTCGGGCCTGGCGTACCGAGGTTGGTGGCGATCGTGTCGTGGAACAGGTAGGTCTCCTGGGTGACCACCCCGATTCCGCGCGCCAGGCTCTCGAGGGTCAGCGTCCTTCACGTCATCCCGTCGATGAGGACCGCCCCGCTCGCTCACGTCGTAAAGGCGGGGGATCAGATAGGTGATCGTGGTCTTACCGGCCCCACTCGGCCCGACCAGAGCCACCAACTCGCCCGGCGATCGTCGAAGCGAGGCATCTTCGCAGGGCCCGACCTCCGGTGGCGGCCGGGACTGCTTCGGCGCGCCGCCGTGCTCGGCCACCTCGAACCCCAGGAGAATCGCGTCACCTTGTCGAGTCCCCGGCGGGGCTCGCTGCTCCGTACTTGAAGGACACCCGTCGAAGGTCACCTCGCCCTCGATTGGCCCTCCAGGTGAACGGCTCGGCCTGCTCGTCGATGTCGCGGGGAAGGTCGAGCACCTCGAACACCCTCTCGAACGACACCAGTGACGTCGCCAACTCCACCCGGGCGTTCGAGAGCGCCGTCAGCGGACCGTACAGTTGGCCAGGTAGGCGGAACAGTGCGACGACCGTGCCGATGGTCAGCGTTCCCTGATGACCAACACGCCCCCAACCAGAACACGCGGCCGTACCGAGGGCGCTCACCACACCGAGGGCCATGAAGAACCAGCGGCCGATCAAGGCTCTGCGCACCCCGAGGTCTCTCACCTCTGCGGCCTCGCCGGTGTATCGCCGTTCCTCGTCGGCTCGGCCGAAGAGCTTCATCAGCAGTGCGCCGCTGACGTTGAAGCGTCTCGTTGAGTGTCGACGTTCATGCTGGCGTTGGGTTCCATCTGCTGCGGGTGACGGTGCGCAGCACCCTGCCGACCCGCCGGGACGGAATGATGAAGAGCGGCAGGATCGCGACTGCCAGCCAGGGTGAGCCGCCACTCGAGTCCCTCATGCATGATCACCATCGCGTGCCGGCCACCGAGATGTTGGAGGCGACCGAGACGAACGTTCCGGTGATGGCCTGCTGGGCGCCGACCACATCGTTGTTGAGGCGGGACATCAGTTCGTCCGGCCGGGTCGACGGTGAAGAACGCCAGCGACATTCGCTGGAGATGGCCGAACAACGGGCTCCTCAGATCGAAGATGATGCCCTCCCCGGCCCGGGCGGACAGCCCAGCGCTGCAGAGTCCCAATCACAGTGTTGAAGATGGGGACCGCCACCATGCCGAGCCCCAGATAGGTAAGGAGTCGAACGTCCTTCGCCGGGATGGCGCGATCGATGAGTTCGCGCATGAGCAGGGGCGGGACCAGAGTCAATAGCGAGATGATCAAGATGGTGACGAGCACCACAATGAGATCCCGCCGGTAGGGCCGGCCGTACGAGAGAACCCGCCTGAGGAGGGCGCGATCAACTTGCGGACGATCCTGTTCCTCGTCGTAGCGCAAATAGGCGAACCAGTTACCACCGTGGAAGATGGGTATTCCTTCTCGAGCGAGCGCTCAGCCTATCGCTGAGGCGTCACAACCTCACGAGTCGGAGGCGCTCGCTAGATCTTCGCCGGTGACCTCGGCTTGGGCTCCGTCCCCAGCGTCCTTGTCAACCTCGGCTGAGATAGTCGGACGCAACTCCTCACATGAACCGGCCATTTGCGCCAGAAGATCGATGTTCGCGGCGTTACGAACGAACAGGTCGTACTCGTAGCCCCGTTCCGACCAAACGAGCCGCCACCCGTCCGTCACCTCCACCGACCAGGCCGGGCATCCGTCTTCGAGGAACATTGCCTTGCAGTCCTCCACGGTGCTCCCCGCCAGATCATCACAGCGGGTACTCCCTGGGGAGCGCTCCGGAACACCGATCGTGTCGACCACCGCCGGTTCGGCCGGCTCGGGGGTGGCCGAGACCATCAATACGGCCAATTGGGCCACGCTCCGACTCTTCGAATAGGGCGTGACCGACCAGAATCCAAAAGCCGCCTTGGTGTCTGGAGACAGCCTTCCGGTGCTCGGATCGAAAACCAGCTGGCTGGTGACAAAGGCGACGTTCTGCGGGATCAGCTCGGGGAACGCCAGGCCGGGGAGCGCTGCGGAGATCTCGGAGCGGCTGGCCTGCACGTATCGGTCTTCCTTGCTGCTCCTGGCCCAGATTTCCGCAATGGCCTCTGCGGGAACGACTGACGACGGATCTCCCAGCTCGTCGTTGACCCACTCGATTGCCCGGCTTCCATCGGTCGCCAACAAGCCGAGAGGGGCAGGCGCCGTCACGGGAGGAGCCGTCGCGGTGGTTTCGGGAGCCGCCGCTATCCAACGTTGCGTGAGGTGACCCATATCGGAGAGGGGCGCATCGGAACAGCCCGCCAGAGTGCCAACGGCGGACAGCAGAACGATCAGCAAGCTCCATCGAGCTCTCAACCCAACCCCCTTGCCGGCTTTCTCCGACACGCTCACCTTTGAGACGTCAGAAGCTGCTAGTTAGTTCCAACATAACGCAGGGAAAGCGAACACATCATCAGATTTGGGATACTGACCGACATGGCCATCCGTCTCTTGACCGAGCAGTACCCAGACCGCCCTGCCTTCGATACTGCGGTGTCGCACGCCCTCCTCCGGCAGGCAGGCTCAGATGGCCTGGCCGAATCATTGCGGCTTCACCAGCCCGGATCGATCGTCGCCTTTGGGCGCCGGGATGTGGTCAGCGCCGGATACCGCCAGGCGGTGGCGGCCGGTCGGGGCGCCGGCTACGAGGCCGTCGAAAGGCTGGCGGGGGGCCGGGCAGCGGTATTTCACTCGGGAACCATCGCCTTCGGATGGACGATCCCCACCCCGGCCCCGCGGAGACGATCAGACCAAGGTTCGAAGCCCTGGACGAGGTGCTGTTGGCCGCCTTCCGAGCCTTGGGGGCTGATGCTCGTGTTGGAGAAGTCCCCGGCGAGTATTGCCCGGGCGCCTACAGCATCAATGTGTCCGGGCGTCACAAGGTCATGGGAACCGGACAGCGCATCATCGGCCGGGCGGCTCACGTCGGCGGCGTGGTCGTCGTCGACGGGGGCGACCGTATTGCCGAGGTTTTGATTCCCGTCTACGAGGCGCTCAATCTCACCTGGAATCCCACGAGCTCAGGGGATCTGGCCGGCGCGGTACCCGGCGTGACCCGTGAGGATGTCCTGGCGGCCATCGTTGCAGAGTTCGACCGGCGTTACGATCTCGAGGACGGCCGAATCGACGCCGCCACCCTATCGCTGGCGGGTGAACTCGAACCGACCCACTTGTCGCCAAGCTGAAGCCTGGGTATCACTTCTCGACGAGACTCGTGAACTCGAAATAGATCTTCGTGCCGAAGACGTCTTTGGCTTTCACGTCAAACGTCTTCCCGTAGGGCGCCGCCTCGAAGAAGACCTTCACGTACCATTCGCCGTTCCCGGCCACGGTGGTCGAACCCGAGCCATAGGCCGAAAGGATTTCAACCTTGGTGCCGGGTTTGCCGGTACCGAAATACTCGTCGTACGGGGGGCTCTCCGAGCACGTTCCCCACTTGTTGTGAGCCGTGAAATCGGTGGGCGGATCTTCCTTGGGTGGTGCCGGCGGGTCATAGGTCACCGAAACGGTTGCTTCCGAGACATTGCCGGCTGCATCGGTTGAGGTGAACGAGGCCAGATTGCCACCCGGGTTCAACAGCAAGACGATCGACCAGTGACCGTCGTCGGTTACGTTCGCCAGATAAGGTCCGGCGGCCACGATCGCTCCGGGTTCTGTGGTCCCCTCGAACTGCAAGGATTTCTCGGTCACCTTGGCGCCGTTTTCCGGGTAGGTGATAACCAGGTCCGGAGCTGTGGCATCGATGACGGTCGTGGTGGTCTCCGGTGGGACCACCGTTGCCACGGTTGTCGTCGTAGTACTTGTCGCTCTCTCGGTCGTCGTGGTCGCTTTCTCCGTGGTCACCGTGTTGACCGGGAACGTGTCGTTCGTAGTGGAAGTGTCCGGTGAGAACAGATCCACCTGGACCAGGGAGAGCCCGACCAGTAGTACCACCGCCGCAAAAGCCCCGGCGAACGAAAGCAACCTGGATTGACGACCTGCTACCCGGGTCCCCGGAACGCCCTGTTCCATGAGCAGGAGGGGTGACTCGCCGACCTTGTCCTTGAGATTCTGTGCGGCCCGACGACCGCGATCGTCGAGCGTCATATGCCGTCCCCCCGCGGTCGTCCCGAGTCGCTCAGCCAGCCGCAATCGACCCTTGTGCAGATGAACCTTGGCCGTAGAAGGCGAGCAATCGAGGATGTCGGCAACCTCGGCCACGGGCCGATCCTCCAGATAGTGGAGCGCAATAGCCTGGGCTTGACGCTTGGGAAGGGATCGTACTTCCGCCCAGAACTCGCTGTCTTCCGCGTCAAGCGGCGGAAGGGGTTCCTGACGGCGTACTGCCATCCGGGCCATTGCCCGGGCTTCTGAGGTCCGCTTGCGATAGAGGGATACGGCCATATTGGCTACCACCCTCCGGACCCATGCCCCGGGAGATTCATACTCGCCGATGCGATCCCACTTCTTGTGGGCAGCGATGAATGCCTCCTGGGCAAGATCCTCGGCGGCGAACCGGCTGCCGGAGAGGGCATAGGCGAGACCGACGACGGATCTGAATTCGCGCCGATAGAAGGTTTCGAAACGCTCCGGAAGCGTGACGATCCCGGGCTCTGCTGTTTGCATCCAGCTCTCCATGGGGCCCTACGGGCGTTCCCTGCCATCTCGCCTAGTTACTCGTATCGGCGGGCCAGAAGGTTTACCTGAGCCGGATTGCCGCAGATCCGTTGGGAGGATTGGGCGCAGCTCGATACGCTGAGGTCATGGAAACACTGTGGCATCTGTTAATAGTCAACGGGCCGAATCTGAACCTTTTGGGCACCCGCGAGCCGGACATCTACGGATCGACCACGTTGATGGACCTCGAAGAAGCCTGCCGGCGTTGGGGCGACAATCTGGATGTCTCTGTCACCACCTACCAATCAAACCATGAAGGGGCCATTATCGATCGCCTCCACCAGGCCCGGGAAGACGCCGACGCCATCGTCATCAATCCGGGGGCGTTTACCCACTACTCGTATGCCATCTACGACGCCCTGAAGGCGATTGAGCTCCCGACGGTTGAAGTGCACATCTCTGACCTATCCCAACGAGAGACCTGGCGACAACAATCGGTTATCGCTCCGGCGTGTGTTGCCACCATCTCGGGGCCGCGGACCCGATGGCTATCGCGAGGCCATGGAACTGCTAGTCGGCCGGCTCCGGGAAGCCTGAACGTGGCCTGGTTGTTCGTAGCTATCACCGCCGGTGGGTTGGCGGCCACCTTGTTCGGCGAAAAGGTGAATTGGCCACTCAGGTATTTCGCCAAGCCGGTGGCCTCTGCCGGGTTCCTGGGCTTGGCGCTGAATCTGGGGGCGACCGAGACCCGCTACGGATGGTGGATCCTGATAGCCCTGGCCTTCGGCGCCATCGGCGATGTAGCCCTGATGGGATCGGCCCGAGTCTGGTTTCTCACCGGCCTGGTGGCGTTCCTGATCGGTCACCTGCTGTACCTTGTGGCGTTCTTGGTAGCCGGTCTGTCCTCGGTGCCAACGACAATCGCCGCCTTCGTGGCAGTGGTCGTTGGCGTATTCGTTTTCCGTTGGCTACGCCCACATCTCCCGGTCGAGATGATCGGCCCGGTCGTTGCCTACGTGGTGATCATCTCGGCGATGGTGGCCGCCGCCGTGGGCGCAACCGCGGGTGGCGCTACGCCCCTCATCTTGGTGGGCGCACTTGCTTTCTATTTCTCAGATCTGGCGGTCGCCCGTGACCGATTCGTGGCGCCGGGGTTCCGCAACCGGATTTGGGGGCTTCCGCTCTACTACCTCGGACAGGTCCTCCTGGCCTGGTCGGTCGCCTAGGAATCCGAAAGGCCCGCTACTCGTCGCCCGACACCCTTGTGCCTAGCTCGCGGTCGAGAAGCAAGAGGGCCGCGCCGTTGTCGCCGGCCATGGCGATCTGCTCTATCAGTTCCGAGACGGTGGACTCTTCCTCCACTTGCTCGTCGATGAACCAATGAAGAAGAGGAAGGCTCTCATAGTCCTTGGCCTCGGTCGCCTGTGCGTAGAGGTCGTGGATCGAGGCAGTGACTTTCTGTTCATGTACGAGGGAGGCCTCAAAAACGGATAACGGCGACGTGTAATCGACCGAGGGGGCCGGGATGAGGCGCAATTCGACCTGATTGCCCCGGTCGAGCACGAAATCGAAGAACTTCATGGCATGGGCCCGTTCTTCTTCCGCTTGCTGTCGCATCCAGTTGGCGAAACCGGGCAAATTGGAGTCATCGAGAAAGGCAGCCATCTGGAGATACGCGTAGGACGACGTGAACTCGAGGGTTATCTGGTCGTTATAGGCGTCTTGCAGTTCGGCGGTCATTGCCATGGAAGTTCCTTTCGTTGCTTTCCAGGCGCCATGTTATCCGGTGGAGCGAAAGCTCTGTGTGGGTTCGAGTCTGCTGGATCGTGGTATTCGTCCGCTACCCGTCGTCGCCCGACGCGAACAGACCGTAGTGGGCGGCGCCTTCCATCACGCCGGCGGCGTAGTAGCCGCTCAAGCCCATGAAGCCGCCCTCGGCGAAGTAAACCTTTAGGTTGGGGTTCTCTTCCCTAGCCCGCTTCACGCTGGCTACGAGCTGGTCATCGGCGTTGCGGACCAACACCCCGCAGAACCCGGCCGTCAGTGGGAAGATGTCATTGCCGCTGTCACCACAAAACACGACATCCTTCTTGTCGCAGCCGTATTCGAGTGCGACATACTCCAGAGCCGTTCGCTTCGTCGCGCTGTCCGGTAGAAAATCGAGCAGACCCTTTCCGTCCTGCGAGTCAAAGCTGTAGACAATCACCTCGTCGAATCGTCCCTGAACACGCTCATCGACTGCGCCGAGGATCTGCTCGTTCCTCGTGTGGTCGACGTAGTAGCTCTGCTTGAACGGGTTGAGGTGCTCTGGCTCCTGTTCGCGGAGTCCCTCGAGACCGGCAACGGCCTGTTTGATCCCCGCGGCATCCCAGCGCGGGCTCGTGTTCTCAACGTGGGTGATCCAGCCCTCGTCGAATGACCATTTCCCGTCGGCGTATTTCCTGATCGATGTACCAACATCGCCGACCAGTACATGTGGATGTCTGACGCCGTACTCGGCGATGGCTTTCTCGGCGAGATCCAGATTCCTGCCGGTCACATAGACGACTAGGACCCCATGTTTCTCGGTCAATTCATTGAAGAGCGGAATGGCCTCATCGTCGCCTACCCAACGCCCGTTGGGAAGCAGGGTCCGGTCCATGTCAGTTGCCAGGATTTTCATGTCGATATCCAATCACCCTGTTGTCGGATCAACGAAGGTACTGCAACTTCCGCTCGTTACCCGCTCCGTCTGAGTGCGTAACCGCGAAGCTGTGATCGCGGAGGTTGGCATGCAAGGTCGCGGAGTAGCCATGGTGCCGCCAGGTCAAGTCCAGCAAGTGCGGTTCGGTTTCAACGATCTCGAGTTCACCGTGGAAGGCGGGCGAAGTATTCCGCAAGCGCATCAGATCCAGCTGGTCCTGCACGACCGCCTTCTTCAGCCCCTCTTCGATATCGCCCAGGGTCAGGGTCGTACGGTTGATTTCTTTATGGCCTCCGGTGCCGCCCCGATCAGCGGCGGCGTAATCGTTCTTGCCGGCAAACAGGTCAAGGTACCAAACCTGTGGGATGCCAGGGGTGAAGAGTTGGATGGCGCGCGCCAGGCGCAGCTTCTGTTCATCCTCCCCCAGCGCACTGAAATAGGTCGCATTGACCTGGTAGTAGGCAATCTTCTTGCCGTCCGCTCCGTAGAGGTTCTTGATCCTGCCGCCCCGCTCGAGGATGTTCTTGATGACGGCATCGATCTGCTGGTCAGACAGGAGACCGGGCCGGTGGCCGGTGGAAGATTGCTTTCCCCTGAGATCGAGAACCGGGATACCGTCATGGCAACCCAACATGTTGATCGTTTGCAGGTTCTTCTCGACCAATTCGCCAATCCACCGGAGGAGATGCTGGTTCGTACCCCGGTCGAGTGCATCGATCACGAGAGCCGGGAGAAAGAAGTCGTAAACGGGAAAACCGTTCTCTGCTACTTCCTCGTGCAAACCACTGCCGTATTCGGCATGGATTTCCGGCAACAGCACTAGGTCGCATTTCTCGGCTATCGACTTCAAGCGATCCAGATACTGCCAGGTGCCAGGCTTGTTGAAGAAATTCGACATGCCCACCTGTTTGTGCAGGTAGGCGAAGGCGTCGAGCCGCACCAGCTTGGCGCCGTAGTCGTGGAGCTTTCCCAGAGTCTCGGCGTAGAACTCCCACACCTCCTCAGACTTAGCGTTGAGGTCCATTTGCCCCAGATAGCGGCGTCTGCTCTCGGCTACTGACATCACGGCGGATTTGTACGCGGACCAATCACCGAAATCGATGTCCGTCGGATGCGGATCATCGTCGATCGCCCGGTTGAAGAGCGCGACGATCTGATCCGCCCCATCAGGCGTGATGCCGTCGATCTCCGACAGGTCCTGTGGATCGAGGTGGACGAAACTCACCTCCTGGTAGAAAGTATTCCAGTAGGGGCGTTCCGAGCCATCCGGAAACCGTACCTTGAGTATTGGCAGTTCCGGTTTGCGCATGAACAGGAGGTCCAGGTACTCCTGGTTGGGCACGACGAAGCCCTCCGGCCCCATTTCACCGTGCTGCTCCCAAAACTCGTTCCAGTCAATGAAAAACCTTCTGAACCGTGATTCATCCCCATTTTTGATCAGATCGTGGAATTGCGGCGAATTCACCGACAGATGATTGAGCACCAAATCGAACTTGAAACTGAGGTTCAGTTCGTTCGCCTGTTCCAGGTCCTCGCGAGATACCAGTTCCTGGTTGAGGTTGTAATCAATGATGGAGAAGCCGCGATCGAGGTCACTATTGAAGAAGGTCGGCAGTGCATAGAACAGGGAGAAGACGTCCTGAAATCGCGGCAATCCCAGTACGCCCATGATATCGCCGAGGGTTTCTCCGATGCTGTCTGGGTAGGCGTTGAACATCACCCCGTTGGGCAGTTCCCGTTTCGTCAATGGGCGGTCAGAGGTCATGGGGCAGACTCGTTTGGGTCAATGTCGCTTCGGGCCGTCGCACAGTATAAGGCAAGGGCACAGTCGTCCGAGCCCAGGGGCGCCCCTCAATCGGAGCAGGTACGGCGGGCAGCCAGCCCCACGATTGGTCCTCCCCGGATACTTCGCCCCGACGTTCCGGCTTGGGTTGATCCCCGGAGCCCATTAGCCTGACGTAACGTCGCGGATGCTGGGTCCGGGGCGCAATCGAAGGCGGAGTAACCCACATGCGCAGTGTGCGGTCGGCCCTGGTCGGACTGGGGACCCTCACCATCCTCTTGACGTTCGTCGGTTTTGCCATGTTCTCACCCGACGACGGTGAGGCGCGCCCGGAAACGGCCGCCGACCAGACTCCCACTCCGATCATCATGGCCGCCGATGCCGGCACCACTACCGGCCGCGTGACCGCCTTCGTGTTCGCCAATCAGCTCCAGGGCCAAATCCAACCGACGGTCCAGACGGAGCTCACCATCGCCTTGCTCGTCGAGCAGGGGCGCAAGCCCCTCTCGGTGACCACTACCACGACCACTACCGCCCCTCCAACGACCACTACCGCCCCACGGAGGGTCACGACGACGACCAAACCACCCGCCCCCACGACCACTTCCCCACCGGCCACGACCACCACCACTTCTCCGCCGGTCACGACCACTTCTCCTCCGTCGAGCGGGCCTTTGACGGCCGGAGAGATGCGCGCGTTGGTGGAGCAATATTTCCCGGAGAGCGAGTGGGATAAAGCGGTGTTGGTCGCCAGGTGTGAGTCGAACTACGACCCGTCGGCCTACAACCCGGCCGGACCCTTCGGGGGCCTGTACCAGCACTCTCTCGCCTACTGGTCCGGCCGGGCTGCTTCGGCCGGTTGGGCGGGTGCCAGCATCTACGACGCTGCCGCCAACACTGCTGTCACTGCCTGGTTGTGGAACCAGGGCGGTTGGGGCCATTGGCCGTGGTGTTCTGCCTGGGCGGACGCTCAACTGGGCGGATAGCGGTCACCTGGCTCTGCGGTAGATCAGAGCGTTTCCTTCTTTGCCGGCGATCTCGACCATTCCGATCGCCCGCAGGCAGTACGCCATTTGCTGAGCAACCCGCCGGGCGATCCCGGCCGTAGCTGCGATGTCGGCGGTGGAGAAAGCGGCGGGCAATCCGGCGGGCAGCATCGCGGCCAGATCGGCCGCGGTCCGGATCATTTTGGTTCCCACCACATCGACCAGCGACCGGCCGAGCACCACCCAACCCTTTCGACGCCAGGCTTGACCCGGCCGATGCACGCGGACTTCGTCTTCGACCGTCAACAGCAGGTGGAGCTCGAACCCCTCCCGCTCGATCAGACCCGGGATGCTCACCAGTTTGGTGAAGATGTCCTCGTATCGCCCATGCTTGGGAGAACGGCGGCTCGACAACCGCTCGCCCTCGTCGGACATCCGGATGATGGTGCGGGTCTGCGGGATGGGGACCACGACCCGCACACGGTGACGCTCGGTCAGATCATGCAACTTGGCCCGCAGGGGCGAGAACCCTCCGGTTTGCACTTCGATGAGCAGGTCGTCACGGACGAGATCGATCACATAGTCGTCGACTGGATGCTCGAAGAGGTCGCCGGGCTCGGCGTATCTCAGCTTGAGCGCCGCGTGCAAGGACCCTTCGTTCAACGTGCCGATCATCCCCCTATGGTCGCACCCGGAGCACCATCCTTGGCGTATTGGCGCCGGGCGATCGTCGACTGGCGCTCAATCCTCAAGACGATATCCTTTCGTAATCACATCGAAATAGGGGAGCTATGCAAGATCTGACCGCCCACGGCATCAACCCACAGCGTGAGGTGTACTGGGACCTATCGACGCCCCATCTCGTCGAACACTCGATCAAGCGGGGTGAGGGCATCATCGCCCACCAGGGCCCTCTCGTCGTGTCAACCGTTCCGTATACCGGCCGGAGCCCCAAGGACAAGTTCATCGTCCGCGAGGAAACCACCGAAAAGGACATCTGGTGGGGCGACGTCAATCACCCCGTCGAGACCGAGGTCTACGAAGCCCTTTACGACCGCGTCGCCGAGTACCTTGGACAGCAAGATCTGTACGTGCAGGATGTCTACGCGGCCGCCGATCCCCAGTATCGACTGGCAGTGCGGGCGATCACTGAAAGCCCGTGGCACGCCCACTTCTGTCGCAATATGTTCCGCTTGCCCCGGACCTACGAGCACGATGATGAGATCGAGCCGTTCATGCCGGACTTCACAATCGTGCACGCCCCCAACTTCAAGGCCATTCCCGAACGGGACGGGACTCGCAGCGAAGTCTTCATCATGATCAGCTTCGTCCACAAAGTCCTGTTGATCGGTGGATCCAGCTACATGGGCGAGATGAAGAAGTCTGTGTTCTCGGTGATGAACTATTTGTTGCCCAAGGCCGGTGTGCTCAGCATGCACGCCTCAGCCAATGTGGGCGCCGAAGGTGACTCTGCGGTGATTTTTGGTCTGTCCGGCACCGGCAAGACGACCCTGGCCACCGACCCGACCCGCGGCATGATCGGCGACGACGAGATCGGATGGGGCGTCGATGGCATCTTCAACATCGAAGGCGGCTCCTACGCCAAGGTCGTCAATCTGAGCCAGGAAGACGAGCCACTCATCTATGAAGCGGCCAATCAGTTCGAGACTCTTCTCGAGAACGTGGTTCTGAATCCGGACAGCCGCCGCCCGGAGTGGGAAGACGCTTCCAACACCGAGAACACTCGCTGCTCGTATCCGTTGTTGCATCTGCCCAATGTCATCAAGACGGGAGTTGCGGGCCATCCCAACAACATCGTCTTCCTTTCGGCGGACGCCTTTGGGGTCCTACCGCCCATCTCCCGGTTGAGTCGCGAGCAGGCGATGTACTACTTCATGTCGGGCTACACCGCCAAGCTGGCCGGGACCGAGCGCGGAGTCAACGAGCCGGTGGCGACGTTCTCACCGTGCTTTGGAGCACCGTTCCTGCCGCTGCCGCCGTCGTACTACGCCGACGTGCTCGCCGAGAAGATCGATGAATTCGATCCGGGACTGTGGATGATCAACACCGGATGGACCAGCGGCCCACATGGGGTCGGGTACCGGATCCGCATTCCCCACACGCGGGCAATGCTCAACGCGGCCCTGGCCGGACAACTTGACCAGGTCGAATTTGTCGAAGATCCCATCTTCGGGTTGTCGGTACCGACGGAGATTCCCGGAGTCCCGACCAAACTGCTGCAACCCCGCGGCACGTGGGAGGATTCGGACGTGTACGACATACAGGCCCGAAAGCTGGCGGGTATGTTCCGCTCCAACTTCAAGAAGTACGAAGCTACTCCGGAGGTTACCGCCGCCGGTCCGCGCGGGCTGACCGGGGCTTCACCTCAGCAAGCCACGACCGGCGCGGCGCTCAGGAGATGGGTGCCGCGCCGGACTCTCTAGGGGGTGTTCATCCACGAATCATGGATCTCACCGATGGCCTGATAGGCCGGATGGTTCATCCACGAATCATGGATCTCGGGTGCCGAAGCTCCAGTAGTCAACAAAACCACCACAACGGCCAGCACGACGATTGCCAGGACGAAGAGGATCGTTGTCAGCACAGGAACCGGCGGCGTGGCCGACCCCGGCATCTGCGGCCGGCCCACCTCTGCTTCGGGCCTGATGGTTCGGGGATCGACGGTCTGCACGACGAAGCCTCCTTTCGAGCGAACGAAAGGCAGAACGCCTTCTCTTTTATCTTCTCTCCAACTCGAACGCGCTGATAGGGGTCAGAATCTTCCAACCGGCCGGCCCGGTTCTAACGAAAATCGCGCGAGGTGACGCCTTCAACCGGCCACGGTGAAAACCGGCGGGCTACGAAGTTGGTTACCCCGTCCCGATACTCGACTACGCCCTGGAGAACCAGGCCGGGGTGACGCCGGGCGACCTCCTTGTTGGCTTGCCAGATATCTGGCAACACGACCACATTGAGGATGCCCGTCTCGTCCTCCAGGTTGAAGAAAATCACTCCGTTGGCGGTACCGGGTCGTTGCCGGTGGGTGACGATGCCGCCCACCGTTGCCCGGACTCCGTTGCGACGCAGGGCCAGCATCTCCGCGATTGCGTAGACAACCCTGCTCGTCGAGACAGTCGCGGATGAATTGGACTGGATGAGCCCCTGAGACCCCGGTAGCCCACAGGTCGGAGAGATGCTCTTCCTGGGGCTCATGCCCGGTAAGGCAGGTGCCTCGAGGCCCGGGGCCAGCGGCAAACGTTGTGGGTCGATCTCGGCCAGCGCCCCGGCCGCCCACATCCCTTCCCGGCGGGACAACCCGAGACACTCGAGCGCCCCCGCTCCGGCCAAGGCCTCCAGTGCGTCTACCGGCGAGCCCGGTTCGTTGCGCCAGGTCTTCAGGAGATCTGAATGGTCCACCGATCTGGCGGGCGGCTTCGATCCTGGTGATCTCGGCATCGCCCAGGTTGCGGACGTACCGCAGACCCATCCGCATCGCTACCGCCGGTCGAATCGGGATCGTCGACCGCGCCTCTCCCCCGCCGCCAGGACTTCTGGTAGTAGGTGACCACCTCGTGCGGGTCGGCATCGAAGCGGTTCGATCGTGCAGTCGTAGTAAGGACCGGTTCACATCGGGCGGCAGACGTTATCACCCCGTGGCGGCCGGCATCCTGAACCAGCGAGTTGGGGCTGTAGAAGCCCATCGGATAGGCGTTGAGCAATCCGGCCAGAAACTCGGCCGGCCAGTGGTACTTCAACCAGGCCGACATGTAGACGATGTAGGCGAAGCTCACTGAGTGGCTCTCCGGGAACCCGAACGAGGCGAACCCCTGCAGCTTCTCCCAGATCTCATCGGCCGACTCCCCAACGATCCCTTTGCCGGCCATTCCCCGGTAGACCTCATCCTGCAGCTTGCCCATCGCCTCGGCGGAACGTTTGTGGGTCATGGCCTGGCGGAGCCGGTCCGACTGGCCACCATCAAAACCCGGCACAGATCCGGGCCAGTTCCATGAGCTGTTCCTGAAAGATCGGCACCCCTAGCGTTTTGGCCAGCACCGGTTCGGTGGAGGGGTGGGGGTAGCGAACCGGTTCTTCCCCGTTGCGACGCCGCAAGATAGGGATGAACCGACTGGCCCTGAATCGGCCCTGGTCGGATCAAGGCAACCTCGACGGCCAGGTCGTAGAAGGTCCTCGGTTTCATCTTGGGCAGCGTGGCCATCTGCGCACGAGACTCCACCTGGAACATCCCGACCGTGTCCGAAGTTGTCAGCATCTCGTAGATCGCCGGTTCCTGGTCAATAGTGGCAAGATCCACCTCAACTCCGTGCGCCTCGCGGATCAGGTCGACCGCCAGGTGAAGGGCGTTGAGCATGCCCAGACCGAGCAGATCGAACTTGACGATGCCGATCGCCGCACAGTCGTCCTTGTCCCATTGCAGCACCGAACGGTCCTCCATCCGTCCCCATTCGAGCGGAACCACCTGCCAAAGAGGACGGTCGGCGATCACCATTCCGCCGGAATGGATCCCGAGGTGGCGAGGGAATCCGTCGAGGCGGTGACAAACGTCGTAGATGAAGTCGGCAGTCATCCCGTCGGGAAGCGGCGCCTCGAGCCGGAGTTTGGATGGATCGCGGGTATCGACGTACTTGGAGAGCCCATCCACTTGCGCCTGGGTCAACCCGAAGGTCTTGCCGACATCGCGCAGGACCGACCGGGCCCGGTAGGTGATGACGTTGGCCACCATGGCGGCTCGTTCCCGTCCATACCGCCGGTAGCAGTACTGGATGACCTCCTCCCGACGCTCGGCCTCGAGGTCTAGGTCGATGTCGGGGGGACGTCCTCGTTCCTCGGAAAGGAACCGCTCAAAGGGAAGATGCAGCCGGATTGGGTCGACCTTGGTCAATCCGAGACAGCGGCAGACCGCCGAATCGGCACCCGACCCGCGGATCTGGCAGTAGATGTCCTGGGATCGAGCGAAGTTGACGATATCCCAAACGACCAGGAAGTACCCGGGGAACCCCAGCCGCTCGATCACGTCCAATTCATGCTCTAACCGTCGAACTGCTTGCGGGTCGATTCCCCCGGATCGGCCGGGGTACACGTCCCGGGCGCCCTCGAAGGTCAAATGCCGCAGATAAGCCATCTCGTCCCGAAAATGACCGGGCATAGGGAAGTCGGGCAGCTGTGGAGCTACCAGCTGCAGATCGAAAGCCAGACTTTGCCCAAGATCCCCAGCTCGTTCCACCGCTCCCGGGTAGCGGGCGAACCGGCGGTACATCTCCTCCGGCGACTTGAGGTATTGCTCATCGGTCGCGGGCCGGTAGCCGTCTCCCTCCTCCAGGTCGCGGCGTCCCCCAATGGCGGCCAGCACTTCGGACAGATCCGCATCCCGGGGATCGGCATAGTGAACGTTGTTGGTAGCTACCACCGGAAGCTGTAGGCGCCGTCCTACCTCCCACAGGACATCGTTGCGAGCATCGTCCTCCGGCATGTGGTGGTGCCAGAGTTCAATGTTCACACGACGCCCGAAGAGGTCCCGCAGTCGAGCCGCGGCGCCCAGCGCCCCATCGAGATCACCCGACTGGGCCGCCCGCGGAACCGACCCCTGCCCACAACCGGTTAGTGCATACAACCCTCCTTCATTTACGGCCTCCGCCAGATCCGTCCAGGTGTATCGAGGAGCGTCCTTTGGGCCGCGGAATTGGGCCCGTGACACGAGTCGGCTGAGGGCGGCGTATCCCGGTGGTGACGGAGCCAGCAGTACCAGATGGTCTGTCTCCGGGTGATCAATGGGCTTGGAACCGTGCATCCGTTTCCGGCGGCCTCTTCGAGGGCCGCCGGAAACGGAGTCGTCAGTTGTCAGTTCCCAGTCATCAGTTCCAAGCTTCTCGAGGTCACGGCGGCTTGCTGCGTCTAGTGGATCACTGACAACTGATGACTGACGACTGATCACTGCTTGCTCCGCCTCGCGGGGCAAGCCGATCTCTACGCCATACACCGCCGGGAGCCCTGCTTCCTGCGCGGCCTGCCAGAACTTGACCAGCCCGTAGAAACCGTCATGGTCGGTCACCGCCAGGGCCTGGTAGTCCAGCCGCACGGCCTGCTCAACCAGAGCTTCTGGATGGGAAGCTCCGTCGAGAAAACTGAAGTTGGTGTGACAATGCAGTTCGGCGTAACCCATGGATCATTCGCCATTCTATCGAACATATGTTCGATAGAATGCCCGGACGTGAACTCAACCAATAGACCTCGCCCTAGCCCCAAAAAGCCTGATACGGTAGAGCGTGAAGTGGGCGTTGGGATTCCCACCTACCGGCGCTAGGTCATCCAACTGGGGATGGAGGTACCGATGGCCCGGGGGGCGCATCTGAGTTGTCATGCACGATCGGCCGGGCGCGTCCTGGTCCCGGCTGTGACCGCGGTGCTCCTTCTCCTCATCCCCGCCACGACCGCCGGTGCCACAACCGGCACCAGCGAATGGCCCACGCCGGGCGGTTCCTCCACATGGGCCGTTGACCCGGACCCCGGCCCGGGGGCCGCGACCACCTCCGAGGCAACACTCGAGCCAGACCCAACTGCCGACCCGGACATTGTGGAGTCGCCCCCCGAGATCCCTGTGGCCATCGAGCCCGAAGGACAGCTGGCGGTGTTGGCCGGCTCCGGTGGGATCGTATTCCCAGTCGCCGGCCATGCCACATATTCGGCCAGCTTTGGGGCACCCCGGCCCGGTGGGAGAACCCATGAGGGAGTCGATATCTTTGCGGAGAAGCTGACCCCGGTCCTGGCAGCCGCGCCGGGAACTGTCAGCTTCGTCCGCAACGGAGTGGGGACGGACTGTTGTTTGGTGCGGATCCGCCACGATGATGGATGGTCCAGCCTTTACCTGCACCTCAACAACGACACCCCTGGTACCGACGATGGCCTCGGTTACGGGATCGCCGAAGGTATCGATCTCGGTGTTCGCGTCGAAGCCGGCACGGTAATCGGCTTCGTTGGTGATAGTGGCAACGCCGAGGAGACCCCATCTCACCTGCACTTCGAACTCAGCGACCCAAGCGGCACCGAGCTGGACCCCTACCCCTATCTCCAGATCGCCCAAGGAGCGGAACCGGCGCTGTTTGCGTCGGCTCTTTTGGCCCAGCCGGAGACCCTGCCCGACACCGGGTTGCCGGCCGGGGTGTTGTTCCTCTTCTCCTTGGGACTGCTGACCGGCGGAGCGATGCTGGCGGGTGGATCTCGTCGAAGTCGGTTGTCCCGTATCAGTTGATCAAGACCTTCCGAAACAGCGGCCGGGTTTCGCTGCGTCGGGCGATCTCAGTGAATCCGGCAGCCTCGAACATCGAGGCGAGGCCCATCCAAGCGTAGATGTCGGGCATCCGGTCCATGCGGGGCTCGACCGGATAGCCCTCGATGGCGACGGCGTCGTGCTCGCGGGCAAACTCAACAGCGGCGGCCAAGAGAGCCGTCCCCACCCCGGCCCCGCGGTGGAGCCTTTCGATCACGAAACACACGATCGACCACACCGGCACTTCGTCGACCGGTTTGGTAACTCGGGAGCGCTGGATGCGACCAAACTCCTCGCGGGGCCCCAGCGATACCCACCCGACCGGAATGCCGCCCTCGTACGCCAGCAGACCGGGGACCCGGTCGTCGACGATCGTGCGCAGCATCTCGCGCTTCTCGTCACCGGGGCAGCCCTCGAACTCGCGATTGCTGAGCCGGTTCCACATGCACCAGCAACCCCCGTAGGCGCCCTTGGGCCCAAAGAGCTGCTCGAGATCTGGCCACCGATCCGGCGTGAGAGGATGAATCTCCAAGGCCATGAGCCGATGTTACGCGTCTCTCGGATCGTCTAGCCGCGCAGTATCCTCCGGATAGCTAGCAATCGAAAGTTCTGTGGCAAGCCGAAGTCTCATCTTCCTCGTGATCTGTCTCGCCTTGACTGCCTGCGATGGCGAGACGGCGACCACGACCGAGCCGACTGCTGCCACCACTGCGCCAGGGGGATCTATGCAGATATCCAGCCCGGCCTTCGCCGACAACGAACCGATACCCGATCTCTACACCTGTGAGGGCGAAGACATCAACCCGCCCCTCGATATGGGCGGCGCCCCCGCAGGGACGGCCAGCCTGGTGCTCATCGTCGACGATCCCGATGCTCCCGATCCGGCTGCGCCTCGGGTTGTTTGGGAACACTGGGTGATGTGGAACATCCCTCCGGACGCGACTTCGATCGAGGCCGGAAGTGTTCCCGCTGGTGCCGTCCAGGGAACCAACAGCTGGGGCCGCACCGACTATGGAGGGCCCTGTCCTCCGATCGGGACTCACCGATACTTCTTCAAGCTCTACGCTCTGGACACAACTCTGGCGCTGGGCACCACCTCTATCAAGGCAGACGTCGAGATGGCCATGCAGGGTCATGTGCTCGCCGAGGCCGAATTGGTCGGCCTCTACGGCGGTTGAGGAACTAGTCAGAACACGCGAATTTCCGGTAAACCTTTTTCTTGCCTCGTACGAGTAGCTACTGAGAGTGATAGAACACCACTCTATGTGGTTTCAGTAGGAGGAGAGAATGAAACACCGCCCGATCGTCATCCTGGCTGTCAGCTTCGTCGTGGTCTTGGCCGCCGGAGTTGCTTTGGCCCAGGTGGGTGCCTTTGCCCCGAGTTTTTCCGATATCAGCGAAAAGACCGAAGTCGCCACCGGCGATCTCGTGCTTCTTCCCCAGGACCCCGAGGATCCCAAGACGAGCCAGGCCCCGGCCGAGAAGGAAGAAGTGAAAGAGGAGGTCCCGGCCAAAGAGAAGCCGAAGACTGTTGAGCGGCCGAAGGTGGACAAACCGGGCGAGGAGCCGAAGGAGAAGCCCGACGAAGAACCCACTGACACCACTCCTCCGAAGCTGACCATCACCAGTCCCGAAGATGGCTCCCATTTCGGCGATAGGAAGCTCCAGTACAGCGGCGTGACCGAACCCGGCGCCCGGGTGTTCGCCGGTGAGTGGGAAGCGGATGTCTTTGAGAGCGGCGAGTGGCAGATCGTCCTGATTCTCAGCCCCGGCAAGAACACCACCACCTTCAAGGCCAAAGACGCGGCCGGCAACGTCGCCAAGGCGACCGTTTCGGTCTATCTCGACGCGGCCGATATGAAGTTCACGGCAAATCAGAAGTACGGAACCAACTCCTACCCGTGGGAGAAGTTCTCCGGAACTGCCGCTCCTGGCACCAAAATCCATCTGCTCTCCAAACACGGCAACGCCAAGATGGTGACCGAAGGCTCCGAGTGGTACCTCAAGCTCCACTTCGAGGGACTGACTGAAGCCACTACCTTCCCCATCGTGCTCGAGGCCTCAACCGGCCAACGGATGGAGTTCTCCTTCACCTTCAAGCCGAAGGTCGTTGAGTTCTCGGCCACCCAGAAGTACGGGACCAACTCCAGTCCCTGGGAGAAGTTCTCCGGTACAGCGATGCCCGGAACCGCCATCGAACTGGGTTCCGATTACGGAAATGCCCGGCTGGTGACCGACGGGTATGAGTGGTACCTCAAGCTTCACTTCGAGGGACTGACCGAAGCGACCACCTTCCCGATCGTGCTGCACGCGTCGACGGGCGAGGTGATGGACTTCATGTTCACCTACGAACCCGCACCGATCGAGTTCACCGCGACCCAAAAGTACGAGTCGTGCAGTGATCCGGAGCCGTACAACAAGTACTACGGGACGGCGACGCCCAACACCACGGTGACCGTGACGTCGGCCTACGGATCAGAGAGCACAGTGGTGGCCGCCAATGGCGAGTGGCTGGTGCGAGTGTTCTTCAGCGGCACGACCCATGGCGAGCCGTTTGACGTGACGGTTAGCGATTCAGAAGGCCATGCCAAGACCTTCCAGTTCGTCACCTACGCAGGTGACAAGTAGTCAACCCCCTCTACGGCGAGTCGGACCGCGGCGCAAGCCGCGGTCCTCTCGCGCCTACCCTCACAGGACCAGTTCCGCCAGGGTTCGCACCGTAGAGACGTCCATCGTGGAGATCAGCAGGGTGGTTACTCCTGACTCCCTCCACGCCTCCAGTCGATCGCGGATCGCCTCTCTGGGTCCTATCAGATTCGGTCTCATCCACCAGTTCGTCGGGCACACGGTGGATAGCTTCTTCCTTCTTTCCCGCCAGGTAGAGGTCCTGAATCTCGGTGGCAGCCTTTTCGTAGCCGTATCGGCAGGCAAGATCGAAGTAGAAGTTACTGCCACGAGCGCCCATCCCGCCGATATACAGGGCCATGAACGGCTTGACCATACCCCGGCCCGATTCGAGATCGTCGGTAACTACGGCGGAAATCGAAGGAGCGATATCAAAGCGACCCGCCTTGTCGGGGTCGTCTGCCAGAGCGAACCCGGCCGCCAAATGCTCACCAAAGATCGCCGCCGACTTATCCGGGGAATAGAAGATCGGCAACCATCCGTCGGCGATCTCCGCCGTGAGCCGGACGTTCTTCGGACCGATGGAAGCGAGGTAGATCGGGAGATCCGGATTGGCCGGGTGAAGTATCAGCTTGAGAGGTTTGCCCAGGCCGGTGGCATCGGAGCCTCCGTACGGGATCTGGTAGTGCTGGCCGTCGTGGACGAGCGGCTCCTCGCGCCGCAGAATATGGCGGACGATTGAAACGTACTCACGGGTCTTGCCCAGCGGTTTCCCGTAGGGAACTCCATGCCAACCTTCGACCACCTGGGGGCCGGACAGACCCAACCCGAGGATGAACCGACCTCCCGAGAGCTCATCCAACGTGGCGGCGGTCATCGCCGTCATGGCCGGAGTCCGGGCCGGCATCTGCATGATCCCCGACCCGAGTCTGATCCGTTCGGTTCGAGCACCAAACCACGCGAGAACTGAGACGACATCGGATCCATAGGCTTCAGCGGCCCAAACCGAGTGATAGCCGAGACGATCCGCTTCCTCGACGGCTCGGTGTTCCCACCCGACCCCGCCCCCCAGTACCCGACATTCAGCCCCAAACGCATTCCGACCTCCTCCGGGGCACTGAGTTTGGCAGCCTGATGAAACGATTGATCCGCTCCGCGGCATTGCTCGGCAGCAGCGCCTTCCTCGGTCTCGCCGGCGAGGTGCTCTACACCGGACTCCGGGACGTTCCCAGGTTCGAAGGAACGGATGCCTCCGGGACCTTTGGCACGCCCGACCTCCCCCCTCTCCGTATCACCATCCTGGGCGATTCGAGCTGCACCGGGCCCGGCCTGACCGATCCCGATCAAATCTGGGTACGGAGGATCGGCGCCCACTTCGGCCGGCGGTACCACACCACCGTCGACAGCGTCGCCGTCGGTGGATCGCGGGCCCATGACGTGCTCCGTGATCAGGTGCCGACCATCCTGTCGACCAGCCCCGACGTCGCCTTGGTGTCGGTCGGCAGCAATGACATGCTGTATGGAGTCCCGCTCAAAACCTTCGAACGCAACCTGGAAGCCATCGTCGCTGAACTTCTCACCTGCACCCCGGTTGTCTTGCTCAGCGGAGTTGGAGACCTGGGCACCATCCCTCGCCTCCCCTTCGCCTTGACCCGGATCGCACGATGGCGAAGCAACCAAGCCGAACGCATCCATGCCGAAATCGCTTCACGACATACCGGGGCGACCAAAATGCCGATGCGGGAACGATGTGGACGCGCCTTTGCGGACCCCGACATCTACTCCCCCGACCTCCTGCACGTCAACGAAGAGGGTCACCGGCTCTGGGCCGAAGCGGCGATCCCTTCAATCGAGGAAGCCGTAGAAGGCTGAGGTCCGTACACTGCCCGGATGCCCAACCGCCGCCCGACTGCAGCCTTCTTCGCTGGCGTCGCCGTGGCCAATACGGGGTTCATCGCCGCCGTCACCGTGACCGGGTTGGTGGCTGAGGAGCTCACCGGCTCGGCCAGTTTGAGCGGCATCCCCGGAGCGGTCGGCACTTTCGGCACGGCTTTGGGAGCAACGGCCATCTCTTGGCTTATTGCCCGGTTTGGAAGCCGGGCCGGGCTCAGCGCCGGCTATGTCGTTGCCGCCCTGGGAGCGGCGGTGGCGATGACGGCCACAGTTGTGACGTCGTTTCCGTTGTTGCTGGCCGGCTTGCTCATTCTCGGAATCGGACACAGCGCCACCCAGCTCAGCCGGTACGCGGCCGCGGAGTTGTACGACACTCGCCATCGGGCTCGGGCGGTCGGCATCATTGTATGGGCCGGCACCATCGGATCGGTCGTTGGCCCCAGCCTTCTAGAGCCCTCCGGCCGAGCCGCCGCGAGCGGAAACCTCCCCGAACTCTCAGGCGCCTACGGCGTCGCCGGGGCATTGTTTGCTGCAGCCGCGGTCCTCTACTTCCTGTTCCTGCGACGCGGACGGGCCTCCGTCGAGGAGCCAGGCCAGCCTCTTCCCGAGACCCAACCTATCGCCTGGGGTGAACTCATTCGACTCCCTCAGGTCCAGATCGCGTTGACCGCCATGGTCATCGGCCAGTTCGTCATGGTCCTGATCATGGCCATGACGCCGGTGCATATCCGTCACGTCGGGCTCGGCCTAGGTGTGGTTGGCTTTGTGATCAGCGCGCACACCCTGGGTATGTTCGCTCTGTCGCCGCTCACCGGTTGGTTGACCGATCGATTTGGGTCGGTACGAGTTGTCGTCGCCGGGGTTGGACTCTTGGCCGGATCCGCTTTGCTGGCGGCGGCTGCTCCGGAAGACGGACGGACCCAGCTGGCCATCGCGCTGTTTTTGCTCGGATTGGGTTGGAACTTCGGGTTCGTAGCAGGAAGCGCCCTGCTCACGACCAGCGTCCCCCAACATGTCCGCACCGAACTACAGGGACGAGCCGATTCGCTGGTGTGGATGGCGGCGGCCTTGGCCAGTGTGGCCAGCGGATTCGTGCTGGCCACCGGCGGTTACGCAATTCTCAATATCGCCGGCGCGCTGATGGCTTTGATACCACTGGCCGTCATCGCCAAACGGCCGCTCACCCCCGCCGTAGAGTCCGCCTAGCGCCCAACCTCACGGTGCGATTGGGTTGCCCCAAAAAGCCCTCAAACCGTCGGAGATCGTCTCGCCAGCTTCGTTGATCCAACTTCCGTCCGGTGCCTGGGGCGCCAGTAGTACGAAAGCTATCGCTGCTATCAGGACAACCACCACGGCCAGAAAGAGCTTGCGGAGCATGGGCGCCAGACTATCCCGTAGCGCTTCGCTTCAGAAGCCGACCGACAGCTTTGGGGCCAGATCTCCGTTGGGACGCACGATGATCTCCCCGAGTTCGAGCCAGGCCGCCAGCTCAACCAGAGACTGCACCAGGGGTTCGGCAACGACGGTTGCCGAGAATCCCGGTTCGAGATGGGCACCTTGCACCAGCAATGCACCGGCCTGCCGGTCGGCCTTGAGGTCGATCCGGGCCACGAGGTCCTGGCCCAGCAAGAATGGAAGCACGTAGTAGCCGTACTGCCGTTTTGGTTTGGGAACGTATATCTCGATCCGGTAGCGGAACCCAAACAACCGCTCGGTTCGATCCCTCTCCCAAACCAATGAATCAAAAGGCGACAACAACGCTCGTGCCGAGACCCGCCGCGGCAACCAGGCGTCAGGATGCAGGTAGGCAGGCTCAGTCCAACCTTCAACCTCTACTTGAACTAAGGCCCCCGACTTGACGAGACCATCAACCTGGGGGCGAACGTCTCCGGCCCGCATGCGGAAATAGTCGGCGAGATCCTTGAGGGTCGCTACCCCGTGGGACCGGGCGGCGATCAGGGCTCGCTGACGGATCGAAGACTCCCTATCCATGGATGGTCCGTTCAGAGTGCCCTCTGGATAGACCCGTTCGGCCAGGTCGTACACCTTTGCAAAGGAAGCCGGGCGATGCGAGATCGCCAGCCTCCCCTTTGTGTACAACCAATCGAGCGCCGTCGATCCTTTGCCCATACCCCACCATGGACCGGATCGGCGACCCGGATCGGCCAAATCGGCACTAGTCAACGGGCCCCGTTCGGCCACCTGTTCATATACCTGTTCGATATACCCGGGGTGATCCCTCATTACCTCCTCGACTCGACCCCACGGCCGGGTTGCCTCCATCCGGGGCCGCATCAAAGGCAGCACCTCGCCGGTGCTGTATGAGGCGACGTGAAACCAGTATTCGAAGAGCTCCCGCCGGTCGTGGGTCGCCTCGTCCAACAGTTTCTTTGGATAAGGTCCCAGCCGGGCGAACATCGGCAAATAGTGTGAACGTTCCAGAACGTTCACCGAATCGATCTGGATAACCGCGACCCGGTCTATCACCCGGCGCAAGTGCCTGATGTCGGTCCGGCCGGATGGTCGAGGATCAGCGAAACCTTGGGCCGCCAGGGCGATCCGGCGGGCTTGTCTTGCACTGAGTTGCTTCATGAGTCTTGGTGTCGAGGACCCGGCACTCTACCGCCTTGCCGTCTACGCTGGCCGCCATGCTCGCTGCCCTCCGCACGCCGTTCACCTATCTGGTCGGCTTCACCGCCACGGCGATCGCTGCCTCCGCCGTGATCATCATCACTCTGGTGGCGCCTTCCTCACGACTGGTTGACCGCATCGTGCGCGGTTGGGCTCGCGTCGTTCTGTGGTCCGGAGGCGTCCGTCTCGAGGTAGTCGGACTCGAGCATGTCGACCCTGCCACTTCCTATGTCGTGGCGTCAAATCACCAATCGACGTTCGACATCATGGCCCACTTTCTAGCGCTGCCGATTCCGATCCGCTTCCTGGCCAAAAAGGAACTCTTCGATGTGCCTCTGCTCGGGTGGGCTCTGCGACGGCTTCATATGGTCCCCGTCGACCGTTTTACCGGCAGGAAGGTCTACGCGGAGATCGAACAGGACTCCGCCTCCACGATCGCCCAGGGGAACTCGATCATCGTCTACCCGGAAGGAACCCGGACGACCACCGGGGATCTTCTTCCCTTCAAGAACGGCGCCTTCTACATCGCCGTGCGCAGTGGCCTGCCGGTGTTGCCCACCACTATCGGAGGATCTTTCGAAGCTTGGCTACCAAGGGCCAAGATCATCAGGGGTGGTCGTGTCACGGTGGTTATCGGACGTCCGGTCTCGACAAAAGGCCTCACCATTGATGATGCACCGAGATTGCGTGACGAAGTCAGATCCATAATCGAAGACACGCTCGCCGGATTGGGCCACTAGGCCCGTTTTGAGCTTCCGAGACGCTCGAGGACGTCGACCACACACTCCTGGTGAGGCTCGAGTCGGTTGCCAAAATGCCGGGCCACGCTGGCCCAATACCGGGGTACGACGGTGTCGGCTACCTCCTCGCCAGCTGAGGTAAGGGCGGCGTGGGCGCCCCGGCCGTCTTCGGCTACGCCGGTCCGCATGACGAGACCTTTTCGTTCGAGGCGATCAATGCGCCGGGTTAGGCCGCTGCGACTGGTGAAGACCCGATCGGCAAGTTCTGCCATGCGGATGCCGATTCGGTTCTGCATCAGTTGATCGAGCACCTCGACCTCGCCGATGGTCAGCGAGGTGACCCCGGCGAGATCGGACTTCACTTGTTGGGTGATGGCGGCCTGCGCCGACCCGAATGCACGCCATGCTCGGTCATGATCGACCAAAAGCTTGTCCTTCCCTGGCTCGGACAACTTCTGTCTTGACAGCATCTTACAGAACCGGTCTCAGTCAGTCATAGACCCCGATGACGAACGTTTGATTGCCCCGCAGTTCACACAAAAAAGCTCCGGCCGAGGTCACCACTTGATACCGATCGACCGGGGGCTCCCCACGCCACCAGCGTCCCAGCTTCCTCCATGGACCCGCCCAGTTCAGTACCGGTTCCCACCGGCTCCGTAGACGGACCCTGGTAGGCATACCGCTGTCCCATTCCACTTCGAGTAGTTGTGGCTCCGGCGGCACCAGGGTGGGAGAAGGCCCGGGGGTAGATCCCGGCCAGGGGGCATCGGGATCCCGCTCGACCGCCGGAGGGTCATCACCCCACCGATGCCAGCGCACTTGCTCGACAGGATCACGTCCTCCCTGCGGCCTGCCCTCCAGCACTGCATCCGGTCCCAGTAGAGCTTGCACCCGAGCTACCGCCCGCTCGGCCTCTATCCGAGCCGAGACATCTTCCAGCAACGTCAATTGCCGGCCTTCCCCGGAAAGGTCTGCCGGGGAAAGCCTCAGTTGCACGACCCCGCCGGGTATCCCTGCAGACTCGTTCCAGGCGCGTAGCTGCCACCAGACCCGTTCGGCCAGGGTCTCATCGGTAAATGGGTCGGCACTGCGCCATACCCGGGCCCGCACCGTGCCGTCTGCGGCTCGGGCGCTCACCTCTACCCGGTGAGGAGCAATCCCGTTTTCCGCCATCGCTTCCATCAGGCGATGAGAAAGAGCTCGGGCCGCAAACCCAACCTGTTCCAGCAGGACAAGCGGCTCCTCAAACCGTTCGAACACTGAAAGATCCTCAGGGATGTCACGTGCCTGGGGGCGGCGGTCTTCACCACTGGCTAGTCGATGAGCCTGCAGCCCAACCTGTCCAAACCGGGACAGCAAAGCGGGCCTCGGCAGAGAAGCCAGCTCACCCAATGTGCCGATCCCCAACCACCGGAAGGTCGCGACGAGTTCCTCTTTGCCCAGGACTTCCACATCCAGTGACGCCAAGAACTCCCGATCGTTATCGACGATATACGGCCCATCATCGGCGTATGCTGCCGCCCAACGCGCAGCAAACGGCCCACCGGCCAAGCCGATCCGTCCTCCCTCTCCAGCCTCGGCTCGAACCGACTGGGCCAGCTTGTCGACCAGAGCCGGCTCTCCGCCGTAGTAGCGAGTGGCTCCGTCGATGGGAACGAATATCAGGCCTGGATCGGAAACCTCCACACACGGAATCAGCCCTTCAACGGCACTGGCAACCGGTTCAAAGGCGAGCAATTCTGCCGCATAGTCCTGCTCGAGGGTGGTTCCGCCCGGACAAAGCACTTCCGCCTCCGGCCGGCGCATGCCGAGCCGCACCCCGGCCTCCCGGGCGTGCTGGTTGAGCGCCACTACCCGGGGAGTAGCCGACCTGTCGACTACCAAACATGCCCTATCCGGCGGCGCGTCCGGCCGGCGCAGCGGCCAATCGGGAAACCACACGCACAACGTCCGTACCATCGTCCTCCACCTCAATCACCCGTTCGATGCCGGACATCCCCTTCCCGGATGCTTCCATCACCAACCGCCTTCCGGTGAGACGCCCATGTCCGGAGTCGGGACCCTCCCAGCCCACTTCTTTCCCCTGAAAACGCACATACGCCACCCCGGTCGGCAAATCGCCGCCGAGGGGACGCAGCAACAGCGCAGATCGCCGCGACCTGGCCAGCGCCGCCAATCGCCGCAATACCGACTCTTTAACCCCCGCCGGAACTTCGGCATACACGGCCCGGATCCCCTCCAACAAAGCGGCCGCCGTCTTGGGCCACAACAACCGGTCCGAACACCGCACGATCACCAACCGTTCGGGCGAGATGCCCGACTCCCAGGCAGCCAGAGGATTCACCCACCCGCGGACATCCAGATACACCACCGGACCGACCCGGGCAGGCTCGGCGAGCATCGACCACCCGATCCTCGTAAGTCCCAGACCGGGAGGTCCAACCAGGCCGACCACTTTGCCCGGCTCCAGAGCCAGGTGGCCCGGTAGGGAAAGGGGGCTACGAGCGTTTTCCACAGGAAGTCCAATCTATCGAACATATGTTCGATAGGCAAGAGCGCGAAATTTGAGCTACCAGCTGCCAACAAGGCACGATTCTGGCCGGAGGCTGGAGGCTGTCAGACCCGAATGTCGCGGCGGCGGAACGCGAACAGGGCGATCAACACGAACAACGCGCTCAGTCCGATCAACACCCCCGTATGTCCCAAATGCAATCCATTGACCAGCGGTTGGTTTTCCGCGTTGTAGTAGAACGGTGTCAGCGGATGTACCGGTTCCAACCAATCGACCATGGGCGCCAACGTGTGAATCAGGAAGGCCACCAAGGCTGCTCCCGAGGAGACACCCAAACAGGTGCCGCGTTCCCGGTGGCGGCGCCGATGGCAAGGGCCAGCGTCCCGAACACGAGTCCCAACAGAATCCCACTAAGCGACGCGGCCGCCAGATGCCCCATCGAGAGATCCAGGTCGATCGCCATCGCTCCGACCGCGGTCCCGGCAAACACCGCAACGCCCAAGACCAACAGCAGGACGACCATTGCCCCGAGCTTCTGCATGATCACCGACGTTCGGGTTACGGGCAACGCCAGAAGCAAGTCCAGTGTTCCGGCCTCCTCCTCACCGGCCACCGCCGAAGCCCCGACCCCCACCCCCAGAGCGAGAGCAAGCAGAGGAACCAACCAGCCAAATGCCTGCGAGGTCAAATATCCGTCCGGAGTTAACAGCTGGGCACCCGACTCGATTCCAAAGACGGCCAGCAGCGCATCCGGATAGTCGGCCAGCAAGGATTCATAGGCTTCCCGTTGCTCGATGAAGAACGTGTAGGTGGCGGTGATAGCAACGAGATACCCGAAGGTTCCCAAGACCCACCAGATCATCGATCGGCGCCGATCCCGGAGGGTCTTGACGAAGATGTTACGAAACATCTTCAGTCCCCCGGTAGTACTGCAGGAACAACTCTTCCAGGTCGGCCTCGTGACTGACGATGTTCTTCAATTCGCAACGGGCGGCTTGCTTGACCAATGCGTCGACCGAACCAACCACCCGACAGCTCACCACCGAACCGTCAACGGAAACGTCCTGGACGTGGGGTAGATCCGCAAACTCTGCGGCCGGGACCGGGGCGGCAAAGTGCAGATCGAGACGCCGTGGAGCTCGTTCCTTGAGTGTCTCAAGTTCTTCCACCACAACCATCCGACCCTCGCGGATGATTCCCACCCGATCAGCAATCCGCTCGACCTCCGAGAGGATATGGGATGAGAGAAAGACGGTCCTCCCCTCTCCTTGGGCCTCATGCACAAGCCGGTAGAACTCCTGCTGCATCAGCGGATCCAGCCCAGCCGTCGGCTCGTCGAGGATCAACAGTTCCGGGCGGTGCATGAACGCCTGCACCAGACCGATCTTCTGCTTGTTCCCGCTCGACAGGTCGCTGACCTGACGACTGAGATCCAGCTCCAACTGTTCGGCCAAACGTGGCGCGTCTCCCAGCCCCTCCATCTTTCGAAGATGAGAGATGTAGGTCAGCATCTGCTCGCCGGTGAGCCGGTCGTACAAGGCCAGTTCACCGGGCAGGTACCCGATATCGGAACGGACCCCTACTCCATCAAAATACGGATGCTTGCCAAGGACCCGGCTGGTCCCGCGGGTCGGGCGCAAGAGGTCGAGCAGCAGGCGGATGGTCGTAGTCTTGCCGGCCCCGTTGGGTCCCAGGTAGCCGAATATCTCGCCCTGGCTCACTTCGAGATCCAGGTCGATGACCCCACGCTCTTTTCCGTAGAACTTGGTAAGGCCTTCGGCGTGGATTGTCGCCACCATGGACACGATGCTAGACCCGCCGGTTCACGGGGATTGATCGGTCATCTCCTCGAGGTCTTCGATGGTCTTGGGCCAATCGCTCTTGAGTAGTCGGGAGAGCGATCGGTCGGCCAGCAGTTTGCCGTTCGTCTGGCAGGTAGCGCAGTAATTGGTTTCGTTGCTGGCATAGACAATCCGTTGGACCTTGGATCCACACACCGGACAGGGTTCCCCGTATTTGCCGTGCACTGCCATGTCCGGCCGAAAGGCTGTGACTTTCTTGGGAAACCCTTCGCCGACCTCGGCGCGGAGTCGGTCGGTCCACTCGTTCAAGGAGGACTGGACAGCCTCGTAGAGCTTGGCAATCTCGACTTCGGTCAACTGCCCGGTTCGCTTCACCGGCGACAGGTGAGCGCGGTGGAGGATCTCGTCCGAATAGGCGTTGCCAATGCCGGAGAAGATCCGCGGGTCGGTCAGAGCACGTTTCATGGTGCGGTTTTCGCGCGACAATGCCTCTGAGAACTCGGCCAGACTCACCTCCAATGGCTCTACTCCCCCGCGATCGTGTTCGGCCAGGACGTCTTCGCCACTCACGATCCACAAGCCGGCCCGCTTCCTGGTGGCCGCTTCGCGGAGCAAGAGACTCCCTTGTTCGAAGTCGAACGAAGCCAGGCCAACCTTGCGGGGGATGGTTGCCCCGGGAGCCGTCCAGGCGAACCGGCCGGCCACCATCAAGTGGATGATGACGAACAACTCGTCGCCCATGTCCCAAACGATGCGTTTGCCGATGCGGCGTAGCGCGACCACCCGACGGCCCTCCACTGCGGACAGGGGCGGGTCGTAGGTGCGCAGTACCGACGGGGAGACAACTCGGATCTTCTGCAGGGTCTCCCCCACGACGCGCCGCTCCAACGCTTCGAGGTAGACCTGGATGTCGGGCAGTTCGGGCATGAAAGAAAGTTATCAGTTCTCGGCTAACAGCTGCCAGAAAGGAGCGGACCCCCGAAGGGGTCCGTTCGATGTGTCCAAGCTAGAAACGTTCTTCGTTCAGTCCTCGGGATTGAGGGTCCTCTCGAACTCTTCTGCTTGAGACGTTGCCCGATCAGTTCGGTGGCGTCCTACACCTTTCCCGGGGAGGCCAGTCAGTCCGATGTCACGGTCCGAGACATCCCCCAAGTGGGAGCGCATTTTGCCGGTATGGGGCGGGTGTTACGACCAAGCGCCTCCGCAACTTCGTAACGGGTCGCGGTAGCCGGCGATACGATTGGTTTGAAGCGAGGGACGCGACCTCATGAAGACGATGAGTGCGATCGTGGCACTTCTGGCGCTTGCCCTTTCCGGCTGTGGCAGCGCCGGCGCCCAATTGGATACGAGTGAGCCGTGGGATCTGGTGTGGTTTAGTGATTCGAGAGGTTTCGGGGTCGCCGATGCCTGGGCTGATCTGATCGAGGAGACCGAGGGTGTCGACGTGCGGGTGCACGACCACGCGATCGGCGGGATGTCCCTCGTGCTGGTGCGGCAGATCGTGAGCGAACAGGCGACGATTCGCGACGAGGTGGCCGACGCGGAGATCATCGTCGTGTTCGGCAACCCGGCGGATTCGGGGGGCCCGGTGGGCCCGGAGGACACGGGTACGTGTGTTCAACCGTCGCCGACTCCCCGCGATCCACCGGAACGGTACTCGGAGGCCGACTGGGCGCCCTTCGGCGATGTGCTGCGGGACATCCTTGACGAGATCTTCGAACTGCGCGCCGGTCAACCGACCGTGGTCCGGGTCCCCAACGAGTTCGCTGCGATGATCGCCGATTGGCGGGAAGCCGGGATCGAATCCGAGTGCACGGCAGGCTGGGAGGGGCAGTCGGCGGTGATCGGCGACGTAGCCGACGAGTACGGGGTGGAGATGGCGTCGTGGTACGACGCGTTCAACGGCCCCGACCACGACGAGGACCCCCGTGAGAAGGGCTACATCGCAAGCGACGGGTTTCACACGTCGCCCGACGGCACGACCGTCCAGGCCGAGGTCCTCCACTCCCTCGGATACGACACCGTCACCCCATGAGGCACCTCTGACCCAACCCTCACAGGCAAGCAGCCGCCCAAGCCCGCCCACATCGGCACTGATTCGCGCTCGGGTGCCTCCGCCGTCCTCATCGCTCAGGGCGCGAGAAGATCAAGAAGCGGACCCCTGAGGGGGTCCGCTTCCTTGCTCGTATGCGACCCCAGGGTCACTTCTCTATGGGGTTATTCTTTTCAAACTCTTCTTCGAAGGAGACCACTCGGCGGCCGCTCTTCTCGGCATCGCCACCGGTCTCACGGTTTTGATCCCGATCACGGTCACCGCCCCGGTCCCGACCACGGTCCCGGTCACGTCCGCCACGGTCCCGATCGCGTCCGCCACGGTCCCGGTCACGCCCGCCACGGTCCCGTTCCCGGTCACCACGGTCACGGTCACGACCACCACCGGAGGAAGCCCTTTGCAGCGCCTCTTCGGAGGGCTCGACCTTCTCGGCCAGGTCGAGGTTGACCTTGCCCATCCGGTCGATTTCACGGACGACCACTTTCACCTTGTCGCCCAGATTGAAGTAATCCTCAACCCGCTCCACCCGTCGCTCCGAGTCGATCTTGGAGATGTGCAGGAGGCCGTCCCGCCCCGGCAGAATGTTGATGAACGCACCAAATTTGGTGATGTTCACTACTTCGCCGTCGTACTCCTTGCCAACCTCGGCCTCCGGCGGGAAGGCGAGTTGCATCACCTTCTCTTTGGCCAGGGCCAGCGAATCCCCGTCGGGCGAACCGATCCTGACAATTCCTTCCGCACCCTCTTCTTCGATCTCGATCGAAGCACCGGTGGTCTCTTCGAGTTCACGGATGTTCTTGCCCTTGGGACCGATGATCTCACCGATCTTGTCCTTGGGTATCCGCACCGCTTCGATGCGAGGTGCCCACTGGTTGAGCTCTTCACGCGGACCGGGAAGCGCATCGTTCATCTTGGAGAGGATGAACAGTCGGGCATCCTTGGCCTGATCGAGAGCTTCAGTCAGTACCTCCGAAGGCAGACCCTGGATCTTGGTATCGAGCTGCAGGGCCGTGATGACGTCGGCCGTTCCCGCCACTTTGAAGTCCATGTCCCCCAGAGCATCCTCGGCCCCGATGATGTCGGTCAGGGTCACGAACTTGTCATCCTGATAGATGAGACCCATGGCGATACCGGCCACCGGCTCGAGGATCGGCACACCGGCATCCATCAAAGACAGACTCGACGCGCAGACCGAGGCCATCGACGTCGACCCGTTGGAAGCCAGAACCTCGGAAACCAGGCGCAACGCGTATGGGAACTCGTCCTCAGTAGGGACCACCGGCAATACGGCCTTCTCTGCCAGCGCTCCGTGGCCGATTTCGCGACGCTTGGGGCCACGCATGAAGCCTGCCTCGCCGGTCGAGAACGGTGGGAAGTTGTAGTGATGCATGTACCGCTTGGAATCCTCGAGAGCGAGGGTGTCCAGCATCTGCTCCATCTTCAGCATGCCGAGGGTGGAGAGGTTCAGAACCTGGGTTTCACCCCGCTGGAACAGGCCAGATCCGTGAGTGCGGGGCACGACACCAACCTCGGCCTTGATCTCGCGGATGTCCTTGGGTCCCCGGCCGTCCAGACGGACACCTTCGTTTACGACCCGCTCGCGCATCATCGTCTTCGAGACTTTCTTGAACGCCCGCTTGGTTGAGATCAACTCGTCGGGGTCTTCGATACCCAGTTCGGCCACGATCTGCTCCAGAGCAGCACCTTCGGCGGCACTCCGTTCCCTCTTGCCGGGAATCGTGATGACGTCTCCCAACTTCGAACGGGCGGTGCCTTCCACGCGGGCGAACAACTCTTCGCTGAAGTCTTCGACCCTCGGGTATTCACGAACCGGTATCTCGATCTGGTCGGCGAGTTCCTTCTGGAGATCGATGATCTGGCCGATGTAGGTCTTCGACTCTTCGAGACCCCGGGCAACAGTCGCCTCGTCGCTGGCCGGTTGGCCGTCGGCGATCAACCGCAGCCCGTCAGTCGTCGAGCCGGCCTCAACCATCATGATGTCGATTTCGCCGTTGTCGTTACGACGCCCGGCTACGACCAGCTCAAAAACCGCATTCTCGAGCTCTTGGTAAGTCGGATTGACGATCCAGTTGCCATCACTCAAGGCCAGTCGCACTGCCCCGATGGGACCTTGGAATGGGATCCCGCTGATGGTGAGAGCGCCAGAAGCTCCGTTGAGCGAAATGATGTCGTAGGGGTTTTCTCCATCAATGGAGAGCACCGTCGAAACGACCTGCGTCTCGCAGCGGAACCCTTCGCCAAACGAAGGCCGGAGCGGACGGTCGATCAAACGGCAGGCCAGAATGGCTTGCTCGCTAGCGCGACCTTCGCGACGGAAGAACGAGCCGGGGATCTTCCCAGCGGCATACATGCGTTCTTCGACGTCGACGGTCAGGGGGAAGAAATCGATACCTTCCCGAAGTGAATCGTTGGCAGTGGCGGTAACCAGGACGTTTGTGTCGCCGGTCTGAACCGTCACCGAGCCGCTGGCCAACCCGGCCAGCTTGCCTGTACTAATGACGACTTCTTTGTCGCCCACGAGGCCGCGTACCGTGATTTCGGACACGCTTACCTCCCTTTCGGTATGGAGGGAGGGGCGGCCAATTACCAGTGGTCATTCCTCTCCATCGAAGAGGAATGGCAACTGACAACTGGACTCGTCCGTCCCTCGCGTCGGTTGTTGTCGGGGTTCATCGGCGGGTCCCGGGCCCGTCGCTCTTGGAGTTGACCAAAAGCGAGAAAGCGGCCTTCAGCCGCTTTCCCGAGATCTCTATCGGCGCAAGCCGAGCTTGGCGATTACCGATCGATACCGTTCGACGTCTTCACGCCGGAGGTAGTTCAAAAGGCGCCGGCGCTTGCCGACCAACATCAGGAGCCCACGCCGGCTGTGGTGGTCCTTCTTGTGCTCACGAAGATGATCCGTGAGATGGTTGATGCGCTCCGTCAGCAACGCGACCTGGACTTCGGGCGAACCGGTGTCACTGTCGTGCTGACCGTACTCTTCGATGATGGTTTTGGTGTCTTTCATTCACACACGCGTGTATCTAGAGGAAGGGGAACGGCCGGAAGTGTAGCACCGGTTTGGGCTTGTCACGAGTCTGGGTTGGCCACCACAGCTTCGACCTCGACCTCGACTTTCCAGGTTGGGTCTATCGAGCGCGGCCACCACCACCATCGTGGCAGCCGGGGCCGCCTCCCCAAAGACCTCCCGGTGGGCTCGCCCCACTTCATCGGCATCGCCGGCGTCGGTGAGGAACATCCTCGTCCGGACCACATCGGCAGACGACGCTCCAGCCTGTTCCAACGCCGACACAATGATCTGACCACACCGAAGCATCTGCCGGTAGGCGGTTTCGGCGACGGCCGCTCCCGGATCAGGGATGGGTGCCGTCCCGGCGACCACAACCCGATTTCCCACCCGAATGGCTCGGGAGAAACCGTAATCCGCCTCGTAGGGCGATCCAGATGTGAACCTCTTCCGGTCGCTCATATTCGTGCCGCTCCTTGCGAACCCTCAAAGAGGTCGCGACTCACTCGTTGGACTCTTCTCGAGATTCTCGCGCAGCTTCGATATCTCTGTCTATCTGGGTCACCAACTCATCGATACCGGTGAATCGTTGCTCATCTCGAAGCCGACGATGGAAGCGCACCGCCAGTTCCTGGCCGTAGAGGTCTTCGTCGAACCCGAGCAAGTGGACTTCCACCACGAGAGCTCCCCCGCCGAAGGTGGGCCGGACACCTACGTTTGCCACGCCGGGGATCGCCTCTCCTCCGCGGATCACCCGAACGGCATAGACCCCCCGGGCCGGGACCGCCAACTCATCCGCGAACGTAAGGTTGGCGGTAGGGAATCCAATCGTGCGCCCCCGCCCATCGCCTGGTTCCACGAGGCCCCGCAACTCGTAGGGTCGTCCGAGAGCTTTTTCCGCCCCCTCGACGTCACCCTCATCCAGAAGTGCCCTGATCGACGAAGACGAGACGGCCGCGCCATCACCTTGGAGGAGCTCAACCGGATCGACTTCGAACCCGTGGCGAGCCCCCTCCTTCTGCAAGAGGACTACGTCGCCGGCCCGATCGAGACCGAACCGGAAGTTGGTCCCAATGACTATGAGTTTGGCTCCCAAGGAGCCGAGCAGGACCTGATGAATGAACACGGCTGGAGGCATCGCCCGGATTTGCTCGAAGGGAAGGACGCCGACCAGGTCAACCCCAAGCGATTCCAAGATCTCCAGACGATGTTCGACGGCCGTCGAGCAATCTGGGAACCCGCCCGGGAGCGACCAGTTCCAGAGGATGGCGATCGAAGGTCAGCACGGCTGTCTGCTCCACTGCCATTTCTCGAGCACGGCCGGCCAGGTCGGTCAAGACCGCCCGATGCCCACGATGCACCCCGTCGTACACGCCGATGGTGACCGCCGACCCACCCGGCGGGGCCAGACCCCACCGCCGGGGGTCGCCACGCAGGACCCTCATGACAGCACCACTTCGGCAACACCACTAGGGCCGGCCACCCGGTAAACGGCCAGCAACCGGCCGGCTTGGTTCGAGTACCCGGAACACCCGTCCGTCTGCCAAGTCCTTGGCAATCAATGAGGCGGGGAACTGCGCACCATGCAGAACAGCTTCGGCGGTCGACTCGTCGACGTCCACTGCGGGCAGGTCCCCCAGCGCCTCGGCAGGCTCCACGATCAAGTCGTTCAATCGATCTTGTTCGGCTGCCGCCGCCAGATCGGCCACCCGATATCCACTCGTGTCGACTTCCAGCGAACCGATGCGAGTCCTGCGCAGGGCCGTCAGATGGCCTCGCCCTCCCAACGCCCGAGCGATGTCATCCGCCAAGCTGCGGATGTAGGTCCCCTTGCCGCAGACGATCCGCAAAGTCGCCTCCGGGTAGTCGCTCGGGGCGAAATCCAGGACTTCGAGTTCGTACACATGCACCGGGCGAGGAGGCCGATCTACCACCGTGCCTTCCCGAGCCAGTTCGTACAAACGGCGCCCGCCGACTCGCAGCGCCGAGACCATAGGGGGAACTTGCATGATCCGCCCCCTGAACCGGTCCAAAACCGCGGTGACATCTTCGACGTTCACCGGCATGGGTTCGCGGCTCAAGATCGCCCCGTCGGCATCGAGAGTGTCGGTTGCCACTCCGAACAGCACCGTCGCCACGTACTCCTTGGGCAAATCCTGCACAAAGCGCAGCAAACGGGTTGCCTTCGCCCAACCCAACGACGACCAGCCCGGTCGCCATCGGGTCGAGCGTGCCGGCGTGTCCTGTCTTTTTCGTGCCGGACAAACTCCGGACCTTGGCGACGACGTCGTGCGACGTCCACCCGCCCTCCTTGTCGACAAGGAGAAACCCGGGCCGGTCAACCATCGCCGGGCTCGTCACGATCCTCGGCGGCTAGTTCCGCGGAGCAGGCTGGACATGTGCACACCTTGCTCGATGCTTTCGTCGACTCGGAACCGGAGCTTGGGCGTGTACTTGAGCCTGATCCTGCGCCCAAGTTCGGACTGAACGTGCGGCGCCGCCGAATCCAAGGCCTCGATCGTAGAGGCCTGCTCCTCCTGTGTGCCGAGTACCGAAAAGAACACGATCGCGTTGCGGAGATCCGGAGAAGTGTCCACGCCGGTCACAGTGATAAACCCGATCCGGGGGTCCTTCAGATCGGCGACCTCTTCAGCGATAGCCTCCAACAGGATGGCATTGACCCGCCGCATGCGGGGGCTCGTTGAACGGCTCATGGCGGATCCTCCAGATATGAGATTGCCATTCTCAAGTAGTCGATGCCGTCCAGTTTCTCCAGGTGTTTCTCGAGCGAATGCACGAGCCTCTGAAGCTGGCCGGCTTGCGGAGCGACGATAGCCACGCCCAGCGTCGCTCGCTGCCAGAGATCCTGGTGGTCAACCTCGGCGATCGAAACCCCGAACCGTTTGCGGAGCTCTGCAATCGCCGGTTTGAGCTTGGCCCGCTTCTCTTTCAGCGAATGTGCGTCGGGTATGCGCAGCTCCACGCGGAGCGCGGCGGCGTGCATCAGCGGTTGTGGGCGGGTCGCAGCACCGGCACTCCTACAGTCTGGCGACTTCTTTCAGCTCGAAGGCTTCGATGATGTCGCCGTCCTTGACATCGTTGAAATTCTCCAGGCCGATGCCACACTCGAATCCGGCTGCCACGCTTCGCACATCGTCTTTGAAACGCCGTAGCGAACCAACCCGACCTTCGTAGACCACCACGCCTTGTCGGACAAGCCGGGCCCGGGCGTTGCGGAGAATCTCCCCCTCAGTCACATAACAACCGGCGACGCTTCCGGCCCGGGGAACCTTGAAGACGGCCCGCACTTCCGCAGCTCCCAGGACTGCTTCAATCTCATCGGGAGCCAACCGTCCGACCAGCATCTGCTCGATCTCCTCGAGGAGTTCGTAGATGACCCGATAGGTTCGGATTTCGATTCCCTTGGTTTCCGCTTCACGCCGGGCATTGCCGTCCGGTCGAACGTTGAATCCGACTATCACCGCCTCGGTCACTTCGGCCAGGCTCACGTCGTTCTCGGTGATGCCCCCGACAGACGCCTGAATGGTGGTTATCCGTCCGCCCTCGCGGGCGATCTTGGAGATCGCGTCGCGGATCGCTTCCAGCGACCCGTTGGCGTCTGCCTTGATGACGAGACGGAGTTCGGCTTCGTCGGCCGAGCGCATCTTCTCGAGCAACTGGGTCAGACGTTCCGTCGCACTCGGGACTACGTGTTCCTCGGAGCGCAGGCGGCCTTCGGCGTCCGCCGCTTTGTTTCGGGCTGCCTTCTCGCTTTCCATGACATCAAAGAGGTCGCCGGCGGTCGGCACGTCGTCCCAGCCCATCACCAGCACCGGAGTGCTGGGGCCCGCTTCCTTCAACTGTTTGCCGTTTTCGTCCAGCATGGCCCGGACTCGCCCGGCCACCATTCCCGAAACCAGCACATCGCTCCGCCGGAGCGTTCCTCTTCTGACGATCACGGTGGCCACCGGCCCCCGCCCCTTGTCGAGTTGACTCTCGATAACGACTCCTGAAGCGCTCGGCTTCGGGTTGGCCTTGAACTCCTCCAACTCGGCAACCAGGTCGATCATCTCGATCAGTTGATCGATGCCGGCTCCGGTCGCTGCCGAGACATCAACGGTGATCGTGTCACCACCGAGAGACTCCGGAACCAGCTCGTATTCGGTAAGCTGAGCCTTGACCCGGGTGGGATCAGCCATTGGCATGTCGATCTTGTTGACGGCAACGATGATCTGAACGTTGGCCGCCTTGGCATGGCTGATGGCTTCGACGGTTTGAGGCATAACCCCGTCGTCGGCAGCCACGACCAAGATCACGATGTCGGTGACCTCGGCTCCCCGGGCTCGCATCGCTGTGAACGCTTCGTGACCGGGGGTGTCGATGAAAGAGATCTTCCTGCCGGCCCGCTCGATCTGGTAGGCACCTATGTGTTGGGTAATACCTCCCGCTTCACCCGCAACGACGTTGGTCTTGCGGATCTTGTCGAGCAGAGTGGTCTTCCCGTGGTCGACATGGCCCATGACGGTTACCACCGGCGGACGGGCGACCAGATCAGCCGGGTCGTCTTCGAAGACTCGCTTGGGTTTGGGACCAACCGCGACGGCTTCCTCGACGGCGGCATCCTCAACTTCCACCAGGAAACCAAATTGCTCACCGAGGAGCACCAAAGCCTCATCAGAGATCGGAGCGTTGGCCGCCCCCATCTCACCCATCAACAACAGCGTCTTCACGACTTCACCGACGGAACGACCGATTGCCTCTGCAAAAACGGCGGAGGTCGTCCCCGACTGCAATGTGAGTGCACGGACGGTCGTCTCCTGAGCTACTGCCGCCCCTGCCTCCTGGCTCGACGGATCGTCCGTCTTCGCCGCGACGACTTCGACGGGCTCTTCGGCGGGTGGATCGGTCGGCTCTTCGGCCTCAACCTCTTCAGGTTCGACTTCGGCTTCGACGGCCGGCGCGAAATCGGCTGTTTCCTGGAACGAAAGCGCCAACAGCGCCGCATCATCCTCTTCGAGACCCGACGACGCGGTCTTGACCTCGAGACCGAGTTCCAGCGCACGCTCGAGAACCTCTCGTGATTCGAGTTCTAGTTCCCTCGCAATTTCGTATAAGCGCTTCTTCGCCACTCTCCTGCCCTTCTATGCTTGCTCCGAGCCCTCTTCGGGCTCGGACTCGGCCGCGGATTCGGGTTCGGCCTCTGCTTCGCCGGGCTCCTCGGACTCGGTGTCCGGATCGCCGGGCACCTCAAGTTCGGTCTCTGGATCGCCGGGCGCCTCAGGCTCGGTGTCTGCTTCACCGGACACTTCGGGTTCGAGGCCCGGATAGTCTTCCAGACCCTGAGGACTCTCCTCTACGGCCATTGGAACCTGCTCTTCGTCCACTGGTGTCTCAACGTCGGACACCTCTGTCGTGGGCTTCTCGTCGGTCGTGTCCGGGCCATCTTCGCTGATCTCAATCCCGGCGGTGGCGGGGACACTCACGTCGGATTCATCTCCCTCGACGTCCCCCCGCTCCTGACTCTCAGATCGGATATCCACCCGGAAGCCACTCAGTCGGGCTGCCAGCCGGGCATTTTGACCTTCCCGGCCAATGGCCAATGAGAGTTGGTGATCGTTCACAATCACCACTGCCTCTTTCTCGTCATCGTTGATGCGCACTTCTTTGACCTTGGCCGGCCCGAGAGCTTCAGCGATGAACTGGGCGGTGTCTTCGCGCCATTGCACGACGTCAACCTTCTCTCCACGCAATTCGTTGACAACCTGACGAACTCGTGATCCGCGGGCGCCGACACAGGCGCCCTTGGGGTCGACGTTGGGATCGTTCGACGAGACGGCGATTTTGGTGCGATGGCCCGGTTCCCGAGCGATCGCTTTGATCTCGATGGTCCCATCAAGGAGCTCAGGAACTTCCAGTTCCAGCAGTCTGCGTACAAAATCGGGATGGCTTCTGCTGACGACGATCTGTGGTCCTTTGGTTTCGCCGCGGACCTCCAAAATCAGAGCCTTGACCCGGTTGCCTCGATCAAGCCGTTCGTATGGGATCCGCTCGGATCCGGGCATCAGCGCCTCGGCATCGCCGAGATCGAGGATCGAATAGCGATGGTCCACCTGCTGGATAATCCCGGTGATGAGGTCGCCTTCCCGTCCTTCATAGACGTCAAAAACTTGTTCCCGCTTCGCATCGCGGAGCCGCTGGGCGATCACTTGCTTGGCGGTTTGGGCGGCAATCCGGCCGAAGTCCTCGGGAGTGTCCTCCCATTCCCGCACGACGTTGCCGTCCTCATCGAGTTCCTGGGCGTAGACGACAATGTCGCCGGCATCAGGATCGATGACGACCCGGGCTTCTTCGGCCGCTCCGGGGGCCCTCTTGTAGGCGGAAACCAGGCCATTGGCGAGGGCGTCGAGAATCGTGTCGACCGGTACTCCCCGCTCGCGCTCCAACAGCTCGAGGGCTTCCATCACTGCAAAATCGAGTTTCATGGTTGTCTCTCCTACCGGGCTTTAGCGCCAGGCTTAGCTGCGGGTTCCCAACGGAAGACCGTGCGGGCCGACGCAATTGCCGCGAAAGGAACCTTCCGTTCGCGGCCGTCGACCGCTATGACACATGACTCACCGTCGACGGATTCGAGCGTTCCCCGGTGGGCCCGCTCACCTTCGACCTCTTGATGGGTCTTGACGGCGATTTCCCGCCCGATTGACTTGGCGAAGTGTTCGGGGCGGCGAAGCTTGCGCTCGAGACCGGGCGAAGTTACTTCCAACGTATACGACTTCTGGAGGCGCTGGTCATCGTCGAGGAGTCGCGACAACCCTCGCGAGGTCTCCGCCAGCCGGTCTACCCCTGCCCCGCCGTCCATGTCGATCGTGACGCGTAACACCGGGCCCCGCCCTTGTCCGATCATTTCGAGATCGTCCAGTTCGAGGCCTTCGGCATGTAGATAGCCGTCAAGAAGCTCCCAGAGACCCTCCGGGACACTGCTCATCGTCGTTCCTCCATAAAGAAAGTGGGCTGGGCGCCCACCTCTTCTCGCGTAGCGTCCGTAGATTGTCCGCGTTTGAACGCGGCACACGCGCTGCAAAACGCGCACGCGACTCAAGCGCACAAGGCCAGTATAACCACGGCTCCTGAAGCAACGAGTCGCGAGCTACGAGCTAAACGCTGGGAACTAGGAACTAGAAACTAAGAACTTTTAGTACGCCCTGGCAAACACGACTTCTTCTGCAGCCTTTTCGCCGCATTTGATACAGCTGCCCAGATCTTCTGGCTGCTCGAACGGAATCACCCGGATGGTGGCTTGAGTGTCCGTCTTGACGTCCTGTTCGCAAGTCGGCGAGCCGCACCATCCCGCATAGTGGAAACCACCCGTTGCGGCCAGGGTCTCTTTCATTTCCTCATAGGAGACGGGGCGATGGCTGTTTTGCTCTCGGAATTCGAGGGCTCGCTGGTAGAGGGCTTCCTGGACCTCGTCCAGCACCTGCCGGACCGTCGCGCCGATGTTCGTCAAGGGCACAGCCCGTTTGCCGTCCCGACCCGGTTGATCCCGGCGGGCCACGACGGCCTGGTCATCGGCCAAATCGCGCGGACCCAACTCAACCCGCACCGGCACACCCTTCATTTCCCACTCGTTGAATTTGAACCCGGGAGTCACCTCGTCTCGGTCATCCAGAACGGCCCGTATCCCGGCCTGGACCAATTCGGCGCGCACCCGGCCGGCCGCCTCCAAAACCGATTGACGCTCGGCGGCATCCGATCTGGCGATGGGCACCACGACCACCTCGTGCGGGGCGATGCGAGGCGGGAGGATCAACCCCTGATCATCACCGTGGACCATTACGGTCATCCCGACCAGCCTGGTGCTGGCTCCCCACGACGTCTGGTACGGGTGTTGCAGCTGATTGGCGCGGTCGAGGAACTCTATCTCGAATGCCTTGGCGAAGTTCTGCCCCAGGTAGTGTGAGGTCCCGGCCTGCAAGGCACGGCCGTCCCCCATGAGCGCTTCGATCGCAAAGGTGTCAACAGCCCCGGCAAACCTCTCGGCTTCGCTCTTGCGCCCGCGGATTACCGGAGTAGCAGCCCACTCTTCGGCCAATCGAGCGTAGATGTCGAGCATCTGGCGGGTTTCGGCCCTGGCCTCATCCTCGGTCTCGTGGGCGGTGTGGCCCTCCTGCCAGAGGAATTCTGTCGTGCGGAGGAAGAGCCGGGTTCGCATCTCCCATCGCACCACATTGGCCCACTGGTTGATCAACAACGGCAGATCCCGATAGCTCTTGATCCACTTGGCGAACATGGCGTTGATGATCGTCTCCGACGTTGGACGAACCACCAAGGCTCCTCCAGCTCCTTGCCGCCACCGTGGGTTACCAGGGCGAGTTCGGGCGCAAACCCCTCGACATGATCTGCTTCGCGTTGCATGAACGACTGGGGAATGAGCAGTGGGAAATAGGCATTCTGGTGGCCTGTGTCCTTGAACATGCCATCAAGTGCCCCCTGCAAGTTCTCCCAGAGAGCGTATCCGTACGGGCCGGATGACCATGCTGCCGCGCACCGGCGAATAGTCCGCCAATTCGGCGCGCTGCACAACATCGGTATACCAACGGCTGTAGTCCTCGCTGCGCGGGGTGACTTTCTCGGCCACTGCCTTCCTTCCTTGATCGGCTCGGCAGCTTAGCGAGCTTCGGCTGCGAGCTTCGAGCTGCGAGCTGTGAGCTGCCGGTCTTGCTCGCGCCGCGTAGCTCTCGGCTCAATCCCCCGAAGCGGCCTCGGCGACAGCCTGGCGTCGCTCGACTGCCTGATTGGCGTCCCCTTGCCGAGACAATAACTCAGCGGCGGCTTCCTCGGCGAGCTGCGAGGCCATCCCGTCGGCTGCCGCCAATCTTGCATCAACGCCCTCTTCGACCAGCTTCTTGGCTTCGTCCAGCAGCGCGTCGACCATCTCATGTTCAGGGACCACCCGGACCACCTGGCCTTTGATGAAGAGGTGCCCCTTTTTCTTGCCGGCGGCGATTCCGATGTCGGCTTCGCGGGCTTCGCCCGGGCCATTGACCACACAGCCCATCACGGCTACCTGGATGGGAAGGTTGGCTTCCTCGAGTTTTCTCTGCGCTTCGGCAGCTACTGCGATCACATCGACATCCGCTCGCCCGCAGGATGGGCAGGCAATCAGGTCGAGACCTTTGCGCTCCCGAAGACCGAGGTACTCGAGAAGCTGGCGGCCGGCTTTGGCCTCCTCAACCGGATCCGCGGTCAGAGAGAACCTGATCGTGTCACCGATGCCTTCCAGCAGCAAGGTGGCAATACCGGCAACGCCTTTGATGAGTCCCCCGGGCGGTGGCCCCGCCTCCGTCACCCCGAGATGAAGGGGGTAGTCGACCTCCTCCGAGAGCAGCCGGTACGAGGCAACCATCGAGGGTACGTGGGAATGTTTGACGGAGATCTTGATGTCTGTGAAGTCAACGTCCTCGAGATAGGCGATCTCCTTGAGGGCGGAGGCGACGAGCGCTTCCGGAACCGGACCGCCGTACTGATCGAGAAGATCCTTGTCGAGGGAGCCGGCGTTGACCCCGACCCGTATGGAGACACTGCGGTCTTTGGCTTCCCGGGCAACGGTTTTGATGTGCTGCTCGTTGCGGATGTTCCCCGGATTGAGGCGCAGGCCCTGGACCCCGGCCTCGAGCGCGGCCAGCGCCAGTCGATATTGGAAATGGATATCAGCGATGATCGGAACCGGCGAACGAGGGATTATCTCGGCCAGGCCCTGGGCGGCGTCGACATCGTTGCAGGTGATACGGACGATATCTGCGCCCGCCCCAAACAATGCATAGACCTGGCTGAGGGTGCCGTCCACATCGGCAGTCTTGGTCGTCGTCATCGATTGCACACTGATGGGCGCGCTGCCTCCCACGGCCACTTTGCCCACCTGGATCTGTCGGGTCGATTTGCGAGGCATGGCGGGCATCGTACGCCGGATCAGCCGTTGAGCGAGATCGGATTGACGATGTCGAGCAGCAATGCCACCGAAAACAAGAAGAGCATCAGTGCCATCACCGCGGCCGCAATCGGGGCCAGTTTGCGTACGTCCGCCTCCCGATGAGTGATCCGCTCATACACGGCTACCGCGAAGTGTCCGCCGTCGAGCGGGTAGAGCGGGAGACCGTTGAAGATGCCGAGCACGATGTTGACCATCGCCACCAGACCCACCATGAACTCAAAATCGCTCTCCACTCCCAACTGCACGATTCCGACCGGGCTCACAGGGCGGATCTCATTCGGCACGTCCGTGTTCCCGAAGAAGGCACCCCCCAGTTGGGCCAGCGAGGACGGCCTAACGAGGTTGCCGAGGGCTTCGAATGTGCGCCCGGTGAGGTTCACAAAAGCCCTGCCGGCCAAACCCGTAGCCTGGAAGAACCCCACCGATTCCCGGTCGTACGCCGGACTCACGCCCAGATAGCCCCTCGTCACCCCCGTCGCAGCGTCCACCCTGGAGGACAACACTGTGGAGAGGGTCAGCCGCTCTGCATCGCGCTCGACGGTGATCGTGACGTTGGCGTCCGGACGACCTGCCAGTGCGATCTCGATATCCTCCCAACCCGCCACCGCCACACCGTCGATCGCGACAATCGTGTCACCCGGTTTGATACCGGCGATGGCGGCCGGGGAGGTCGTTCCATCGTCAAGGGTCGGTGCGACTACCGCGATCTCGGAAAGTGGTGCATCCGGGTCGTCGATGCCGTAACCCAGAAAAAGGCCCAGCAGAACCAAATAGGCGAGGATGAAGTGCAGCACGACGCCGGACATGATGACGACGCTCTTCTGCCAGAACTTCTTCTCCCGATAGGTCCGACCGACATCCGCCGGATCTGGCTCTTCGAGAGGGTTCATGCCCGCGATACGGACATAGCCACCCAGCGGAAAGGCTTTGATTCCGTATTCGGTTTCACCGCGAACGGTCGACCACAGTTTGGGACCGAAGCCAAAGAAGAACTCGGTTGCTTTCATCCCCGTCGCGCGAGCTGTGAAGTAGTGCCCGGCCTCGTGAATCATGATCGAGGCGACCACCGCCGCCAGCATGAAGATGCCCCCGGCCACGCTATGTCTCCTTCACATTCATCATCTCCAGGTTATCGACTGGATCGGGCTAGTGGTCTGTCGGTGAAATGGTGCCGGCGTTTCTGCGACGGGCCACTGGGAGTCCCCATCTTCAACAGGCACCGCCCAGCAGACCGTGGGCGATCGCCCGAGCCTCCCGATCGGCCTCCAGGACGTCGGTCACGGTTGAGACCTCATCCCACCCGGTGACGGCCAGCGTCTTCTCGAGAACCGCTGGAATACCTAGAAAACCCAACCGACCTTCCAAGAAGGCACGCACGGCTACCTCATCGGCCGCATTGAAGGCGGCCGGAGCCGATCCCCCGCGCCTCCCGGCGTCATAGGCCAGGCTGAGAGCCGGAAACGCCTCGGGGTCCGGGGTTCGAAAGGTCAGGTCACGGCCGGCCAATACGAACGGCTCGAGCGAGCCTTCCGACCGGGCTGGATAGGTGAGCGCATATTGGATCGGAACCCGCATGTCGGGCTCTCCCAGGTGAGCTTTGAGCGATCCGTCCACGAACTCGACCAGCGAGTGCACGATGCTCTGCGGATGGACGACAACTTCTATGTCGTCAAACGGAACCCCAAAGAGATAGTGAGCCTCGATGACCTCCAGACCCTTGTTCACCAGAGTCGCCGAATCGATAGTGATCCGGGGCCCCATCGACCAGGTTGGGTGGGCCAGAGCTTGGGAGGGCGTCACATCGGCCAGATCGTGTCTCTCTCGGCCCCAAAACGGCCCCCCGGAGGCCGTGAGGATCATCTTGCGAACCGCCGGGCGCGGCTCGCCGACCAGACACTGGAACAGCGCCGAATGTTCGGAGTCCACCGGGATCAACTCCCCGGTGCTCCTCGAGAGCGCTTCCAGGACCACCGGACCGGCCGCCACCAGGCTCTCCTTGTTGGCGAGCGCCAGTCGATTCCCCGCCTCCAGAGCACTCAGGGTGGCGGGCAATCCGGCGAATCCGACCACGCCGTTGACGACGATGCAGCCGTCCAGGGCGGCCAGCTCGACCAGGGCTTCCGGACCGAACCTCGACTCGTCCACCGAACTGTCGGACAAGAATCGCTGCTCCTCGTCCTCGGGTGGGGGCCGTCACCCCGACCAGGCACTCCGGGTGCGCCTGCAGCCGATCTTGGCCAGGCTAGTCGGAGCCCCGCCGAGCGGCCACCGCCTCCACCGGAATACCCAAACGGTCGGCTACTTCGAGCGCCTGGGTCCCGATGGATCCGGTAGCTCCCAGAACGACGACGGCGGTCACAGTGCTAGGCCAGGAACCCGAGCCAGAGGAACAGCACGTAACAGGCCGGGACGGTGAAGATGAAACTGTCGATCCTGTCGAGCAGACCTCCGTGGCCGGGAAGGATCGCCCCCATGTCCTTGGTGTTGAGCGCCCGCTTCATCATCGACTCGGCCAGGTCGCCCAGCGGAGCCGCGACGGCAACGACCGCTCCCAGCCACAAGCCCTCCCGCAAGTTCGAAACCGAACCACTCGATGTAGGAGAGTCCGGCCCCCGCTGCCATTGCCATGATGACGCCCCCCAGCAGACCTTCGAGGGTCTTCTTCGGGGAGAGACACCTTGGCCATCTGCGTTCGGCCGATGGCCCGACCGGCGAAATATGACCCTATGTCAAAGAGCCCGGTGACCAGCGCCAGAGCCGACGATGAGCTCCTGATACCGGGGCGCCATGATGATGGGCACGGCAAAAGCCATCAGCCCGGCCACCCAGGCCATCCCGAACACCGTCAGGGAAGCATTGGCCAACGGATTGCGGCGGGGCACCACCGCATACCAGAAGGTCGTCGCCACCAGCGTCATCCCGATGCGCCGGCTATCGCCAACGGCGTATTGCCCTCCGCCAGATAGGCAGCCACGAAAGCACCCAGCCCACCAAGCAACCCGAAGAGGCTGATCGGAGCGAATCCCTGCCGCCGGACGGTCGCATAGAACTCGCCAAGAGCCACGATCGTGGCTCCGAGCACGAACAACCAGGTCCAGACCTTTCCCAGAACCAACGCGCCGATCAGCACCGCGACCAGCACCAAACCGGTGACGATGCGCAACGTCAGATCTGAAGGACCTCGGGCCACGGGGACGACCGATTGACGGCTCTTCGCCGGTTACGTCGTCGAACCCGACCAACCCCGAGTCGATGCCCGGCATGGCAGCCGCCACGGCCTGCATCTCTACCTCTTCGTTGGCTGCTTCCGCGATCGAGTCGGCGAGCCCCTGGTATTCCTGGGTAGTTGCCCTCAGGTAGTCATCACCCGTGAATTCGTCAAAGGGGCTGGAGCCTCGGAGCGAAATCCTCGAAACTCTCTTCATCGCCCGCAGCATCGGAGATCTCATCGGGAAGATCACCGGTCTCGGCTTCTGTGGCTTCCGCGACTTCTGTGGGCTCCGGAACGTCCACCGGGTCGTCTTCTGCGTGATCTTCGGCGCGCCGGGCGTCGAGATCGAAGGTCTGTCCCGCCGGGTCCTCGTCTGGCAAGCGGCTCATAATCGCCGGCCGCCTGATCGGATGAATCGAACGGGAGCATTGTCGGGCCGGTGTCTTCGGAATCGGACGGCTGCTCGCCGGGCCATTGCGACGGATGACGGCCACCGGGGAACGGAACTACTTCGCCGCCCTCTTCGCCGTCACGGGAATTGTCGTCGCCTCCATCCACGTTCACACCTCGAGTAGCTCTTGCTCTTTGTGTTCCAAGAGCTCGTCGATCCGGGCCGTGTGGCCATCGGTGATGTCCTGCAGTTCCTTTTCGGCGCGCCGGATGTCGTCTTCGGAGACTTCACCTTCCAGCTCTTCAATGTCGTCCTTGCTGTGCCGGCGAACGTTGCGGACGGCCACCCGGCCCTCCTCGGCCATGTTCCGGACGACCCGAATCAACTCTTTGCGCCGCTCTTCGGTGAGGGGCGGGAAGGCCAAGCGAATGCACGTTCCCATCGCTGACGGGTTCAATCCCGAGTCCCGAGGCATTGATGCCCTTCTCGATATTGCTGATCGACGATTTGTCGTACGGCGAGACCACCAGCAGACGTGGTTCCGGCACCGAGAAGGACGCGAGTTGCTGGAGAGGAGTCGGGGTGCCGTAGTAGTCGACCGTCACCCGGTGCAGGATTCCCGGGGTTGGCTCGACCGGTTCGGATTGTGCCGAACTCCCCCTGCACATGCTCAACGGCTTGATCCATCTTCTGTCGCGCTTCGACTAGAAACTCTTCGATCATGCTCGTCTCCCGTCAATGCACCAGCGTACCAATGCGATCACCCTGGACCGCTTTCACGATGTTGCCGTGGGTGTTGATGTTGAACACGACGATCGGCACCTCGTGTTCTCTGCACATCGTAATGGCGGTCGAATCCATGACCTTGAGGCCCTGGGCCAGAACCTCCATGTAGGAAAGTTCCGTCGTACATCTCGGGCAGCCGGGTTCGTATGGGGGTCATCGTCGTAGACCCCGTCGACCCGAGTGGCTTTGAGCACCACCTCCGCGTTTATCTCAACCGCTCGCAAAGCCGCCGTCGTGTCGGTTGTGAAGAAAGGATTTCCGGTACCGGCCGCGAAGATCACGACCCGGCCCTTCTCCAGATGCCGGATGGCCCGCAGCCGGATATAGGGCTCGGCCAGCTGCTGCATGTTGATGGCGCTCTGCACCCGGCTGGGAACCCCGGCCTTCTCGAGCGCATCACGAAGAGCGAGCGCATTGATGACCGTGGCCAGCATCCCCATGTAGTCGGCGCTGGCGGCGTCCATGCCCGCGGCCGCCGAAGACACGCCTCGGAAGATATTGCCGCCACCGACGACCACTGCGATTTCGACTCCCCCGGAGTGGGCTTCGACGATCTCCGTGGCAACTCGTTTTACCGTCAGAGGATCGATGCCGTACCCAAGGTCCGGATCCGCGAAAGACTCGCCCGAGAGCTTCAATATGACCCGTCGGTACATGCCGCGACTCCCCTCTCGCTCGGTTCTACGCCTCCTGCTCGCCGACGGCGATCCTGGCAAATCGCTTGACGCCGATGTTCTCCCCCATCTTGGCAGCCAGGCGGGCAACAAGCTCGCCTACCGTCCCCTCGAACTTCTCGGCGTTGACGTACTTCTGCTCGTAGAGCACGAAGTCCTGGTAGAACGAGGTGACCTTCCCTTCCACAATCTTCGGGATGATGGTCTCGGGTTTCCCCTCATTGGCGGCCTGGCGAGCGATGAGGTCACGCTCTTTCTCCAGGGCATCGCCGGGGACGGCATCCTTGTCGACCCAGCGGGGAGCGGCGGCGGCAATATGCATGGCGATATCGTCGGCGATCTCCTGAAACTCGGGGCTCTTGGCGACGAAGTCGGTTTCGCTCGCCAGTTCGACCACCACTCCCATGACGGGTCGGTCGAACTGGTGGTGGACGTACAGGCCGATGGTTCCCTGATTGGCGTCCCGATCCGCCCGTTTCTTGGCGTCGGCGAGACCCTTCTCGCGAAGATAGTCCTTGGCCTTTTCGTAGTCGCCGCCCGATTCGGCGAGGGCGTTTTTGGCGTCCATCATGCCGACGTTGGTGTCTTTTCGAAGTTTCTGCACATCTTGCGCAGTGAAGTCAGTCACGGGTATTTCCTCTCTACGCCTTGGCGTCCGTCGCTTCTTCGCCGACGCCTTTGAGGGCGATCTCGCGACCTTCCTCACAGGCGGCCGCAATGACCGACGCGATCAGATGAGCCGAACGAATGGCATCATCGTTGCCGGGGATGACTACGTCGATGAGGTCCGGATCGCAGTTGGTGTCGACCAGAGCCACAACCGGTATCTTCAGTCGCGCAGCTTCCCGCAAGGCGATCTGCTCATTGTTGAGATCGATTGTGAAAAGAATGTCGGGCGGCGAGGTCATCGCTTGGACCCCGCCCAGGACCCGCTGGAGCTTCTCGAGCTCCCGACGGAGGCGCAGGCGTTCCTTCTTGGGACGAGCGTTCATCTCCCCCGAACGTTCCATCGCCTCGAGCTCTTTCATGTAGTAGATCCGTTTTTGGATCGTTGCGAAGTTGGTGAGCATCCCGCCCAGCCAACGGAAATTCACGTATGGCATCTGGGCTTGTTCGGCGCTTTCCTGGATGGCGCCGGAGGCCTGCTTCTTGGTGCCGACGAAGAGCACGGTTCCGCCGGCGGCGACGGTGTCGCGGACGAAGTCGTAGGCCCGTTGAACCTGATCGAGGGTTTGCCGGAGGTCGACGATGTGGATCCCGTTACGTTCGCCGAAGATATACGGCTCCATTTTTGGGTTCCACCGGCGGGTCTGATGCCCGAAGTGGACACCTGCCTCCAGCAGCTGCTTCATAGTGACTGCTGCCACTGATCTCTCCTTTGTTCGGTTGGTCCTCCGCTCACCCTGGCACGGTGATCGTGCAAACGGCCTCGGGGCCTCTCCCGCAGAACGCGTTGAGCGTTCCGACCGGTGGGAGGGTGCAGTGAGCGTGCGAATTGGTGCGGGAGTGTACCAGCCTCAGAGCCGTGACCGAAGCGGGGGTATGCCTAGCGGAAAGAAGGCTCCGTCATGCGGTTGCGCAAACTCATCACGGATTTGGTGTGAATCTGGCAGACCCGCGATTCGGTGACGCCGAGCACACTGCCGATTTCGGCCAAGGTCAAACCTTCGTAGTAGTAGAGCGTGACCACCAATCGTTCGCGCTCCGGCAATCGGTTGATTGCATCGGCCAGGACCCGTTTTAGTTCCTCTATCTGGAACGCCGCCTCCGGGTTGGTCCCTTTTCGGTCCGGCACCAGGTCACCCACGGCGGCCGAGTTGCGATCCGGCGACAACAACTCGTCGAGCGCTACCAGTCCCAGGGTCGAGATCTCTGCCAGGGCGTCCAGCAGCGTTTCGAGCGGCATATCCACTTTGGCAGCCAACTCTTCTTCGGTCGGGGTCCGGTGCAACTTGTGTTCCAACTCGGCCATTGATCGCTCGATCTCTCGGGCCCGCGCCCGCACCGATCGAGGAACCCAATCGAGAGCCCGCAACTCATCGAGGATCGCTCCCTTGACACGACTGATGGCATACGTCTCGAACTTGATCCCTCGTTCCAGATCAAACTTGTCGATAGCGTCGATGAGACCGAAGATGCCATAGGAAATCAGGTCGGATTGCTCCACGTTGCGCGGCAGTCCGACACCGACTCGCCCCGCCACAAACTTGACGAGCGGCGAGTATTGGAGGATCAAGCCCTCTCGAGCTTGCTCATCTCCTGTGGCCTTGAACCTTTCCCACAGCTCACGGACATGTTGCTCCGCAGCGTCTTCAGGCTCGCGGATGGCTTCGTTCATATGTTGACCTGAGGTGATCGCGAGTTACAGCAGTGTAAATCTGGGTGGTGGCTAGTTCAACGTGTCCGAGCAATTCTTGCACGGCTCGCAAGTCTGCGCCTCCTTCGAGCAGGTGAGTGGCGAATGAATGACGGAAGGCGTGGGGGAAGGTCGAGGACCTGGCGCGCACCATCCGGCGGATGCCGCGGGTCCCCAGCGGACCACCGCGAACCCCCACCCACAGGCTGTCGCCGGCGGCCGGCGAGACGAGGCTGGGTCTGCCGGCGGCTAAATACCGTTCCACGGCTTGGCGGGCGGGCCTTCCCAAGGGAACGGTGCGTTCTTTGTTCCCTTTACCGGAAACCCGCACAAGTTCTTGGTCGTGGACCTCTCCAACTCGCAGCGCGGCCAATTCCGAAACCCGGACCCCGGTGGCATACAGGACCTCGAGGATGGCACGGTCGCGCAGTTCCCGCGGATCGGAGCCGTCCAGAGAATCCAGCAAATCCCTGACGACCCGTTGGGGAAGAGCGTGCGGAAGCGTTTTGGGTCGGCGGGGACGTGCAACCTGATCTGCGGGATTGAGGAGGATTTCGCCCCTTCGGGCTTGGTCCGCAAAAAAGACCCTCACCGCCGAGGTCTTCCTGGCGATTGAGCGCCGGGCATACCCGAGAGTGTCGAGATAGGCCACGAAGCGCCTGACTAGCTTGCGATCAACGTCCTGGACTCGGCTAACGGTCGCCCGATCACAGAATGCCATGAACTGGCTCAGGTCACGACGGTAGGCCGCCAGGGAATGCGGGGAGAGGTTTCGTTGCGAACTCTGCCGAATGAGGAACTCCTCCACGGGCTGACGGGCCCACGCGGGTAGGTCGGGGAGGGATCGCATCCGTTCATCCTTGCCGGAAGACCCATCCGGGTCAACGTTCGTCGGCAACCGCGCCCGGCGGAGGTACCTCCCGTCGTAGAACCAGGCTGCCTGATCTGGCCACGATCCCCCGGGCTTCCCAGCGGGCAATCTGGGCCAGGACCTCGGGCACCCCGAGACCCAACGTGGTAGCCAACCAGTCAACCGATCGGCCGACCGGCCCCAGAGCGTCAAGCAATGCGTCCCCACCCTCCGACAGTCGTGCGTTGCCGGCGGGCGGTCCCAGGATCAGCGAAACGGCCTCAATGAGGTCATCCGGACCCAGAACCGGTATGGCTCCGTCCCGGATGAGCAAGTTGCAGCCCTGCGACGTGGGCCGATCGATGTCACCCGGGACGGCAAATACCTCACGCCCCTGGTTGAGAGCCCGCCGTGCGGTGATGAGAGCACCTCCTCGCTCGGCCGCTTCGACAATGACAACGACCGAAGCGAGACCCGAGATGATTCGATTGCGCGGAGGAAACCGCCAACCCAACGGTGGGGCACCAGGCGGGTACTCGCTGGCGACACATCCACCGGCTCCCAGAAGGGCCTCTCCCAGTTTGCGGTGTTCCGATGGATACCACGTGTCCAAACCGCAACCCATCACGGCGGTACCCCGCCCACCGCCCTCCAACGTCCCCCGGTGCGCCGCGCCGTCGATCCCGCCGCGCCAGACCGCTGATCACCGGCCAACCGGCCGCAGCCAGGGCCGTTCCGTACGCCCGCGCCAGCCCGAGCCCATACGAGGTCGCCTGGCGGGACCCCACCACCGCTACTCCCGGATCCAACGGCAGAGAGCCCCGAACAAAGAGAAGATCTGGCGCATCAGGCAGGTCGGCCAGGTGTTCGGGGTAGACCGTGTCGCCCTTCAACGCGACCCCAACACCGAGACCGGCCAGTTCGGTCCGCCTTGAATCCGGATCTACCGCGGCTGCTCGACGAGCCTGGTCCGGCACCTTCACTCGCCCGCTGCGAACGGCCTGCAAGACACCCCGCACTCCCCCATGTTTCGCGACCAATTGGAGGCGACGATCTGGATGCATCCCCACATACGCCAGGCTCAGAATGTCGTCGGGGTTCACCACTCGCCTCGAAATCCGAGCGCCTCGGCGGCGTTGGCTTCTCTCACCGCCCGGGCACCTTCCAGGTCGGCGATGGTGCGCGCCACCCTCCGCACCCGGTCGTAGCCTCGACCGGTGACCGCATGCCGATCGACCGCGGCGTGGAGGAGCTCAATCGCTCCGGGTTCCCAGTCGAGCTCATCGAGCTGGGCCCGCTCCAAGGAACGGTTCAATTGACCCCGTTCGGCTTGTGTCGCCCGGGCTGCCTCGACGCGTTCCCCTACCGCCGCGCTCGATTCACCCTGCGGACCGACCAAGCCCCCTCGTTCGGGGCGTCCGACGATCACTCTCAGATCAAACCGATCGAGCAGGGGTCCGGAGAACTTCCGTCGATACCGCTCCATGACGCGCGGCGAACATCGACAAGGTTTGATCAAATCCCCCCGGAATCCGCACGGGCATGGGTTGGTTGCCGCGATCACCTGGACATCAGCGGGAAAGGTGATCGAGATACCCTTGCGAGCGATCGTTACTTCTCCCGATTCGACAGGTTGCCGCAATGCTTCGAGCACGTGAACCGGAAACTCACCCAGCTCGTCGAGGAACAACACTCCCCGATGGGCGAGGCTCGCCTGTCCCGGAACCGGCACGCCACTGCCTCCGCCGACGATGGCCGCCGTGGTGGCAGTGTGGTGCGGGGCGCAGAAGGGCGGATCAACGGGAGGAACCGAGTGCCGGCCGGCTGCCGACCAGATCTGGGCTACTTGCAGACGCTCTTCGGAATTGAGGGGCGGCAAGAGTCCCGGCAGACATCGTGCCAACATCGTCTTTCCCGAGCCGGGTGAACCGGACAAGAAAAGGTGGTGTCCGCCCGCCGCAGCCACTTCGAGTGCGCGCCGCGCCAAACCTTGCCCCCGCACCGCGGCCAGATCAACAGGCGGATCCAGGCGGGCGTCGGGCGGATCGGGGATCGGGCCCCCGGGAGCCTCACCCAGCGCAACAGACACCGCTTCGGCCAGTGATCCCACACTCCGCACCACGGCACCCTTGACCAGCGACGCCTGTCCGGCCGCGGTTCCCGCCAGAACGCACGGAAGCTCCATGTCTCGAGCCACAAACCCGGCGGCCAACCCGCCCCTCGCTTCGCGGACCGACCCGTCCAAAGCCAGTTCGCCCAAAGCGACCACCCCGGCCACACCCTCGGGAACTTCGCCGGACGCCGCCAACACACCCAACGCAATCGGGAGGTCATACGCCGATCCTGCCTTGGGCAGGTCGGCCGGGGCCAGATTGACTGTTACCCGACGGTTGGGGAAGCGGTAGCCGGAAAAGGCCAGGGCAGCGCGCACCCGGTCTTTGGCCTCCCGGACCGCCGTGTCGGGCAGGCCGACGAGTGTGAACCCCGGAGCTTGAGTGCCGATGTGGACCTCGACGCGCACCGGTCGAGGTTCGACGCCGACCAAAGCTACTGATGTGATTGCTGAGAACATGGCACGAACGTACGTCCCGGGTGTGACGAAAACGACGAGCCCGCCGGTCGCCGGCGGAACCAGGCCTCAGCCGGCTTGCACGAAAACGGGGAGAGCAGCCGGGATCTTGAGGTCCGTGGCCAGCACGGACCTCCGGCCTTCACCGATATTGACTACACCGCACTCCACACAGACCTTCCTGGTGAGACCGGCTCCGATGCCGTGCTCGCGAAAACGGTGCTGGTCTCCGCATTTCCTGCCCTTGCTACCCATTTGGCCTCTCCTGGTCTCTTGGAGAAGAGATCGGCACCATCCGCCACGAAATCGAGAGGGATCCCAAACTCTGCCCGAAGTGACTACTCACCGGTCGTCCTGCGTCCGAAGTAGTTGGGGCTCCCTTTCATCGAAACTACAATGGTGTAACTATCTATGCGGAGGGGACTCTTGGCGCTGGCGATGCAGACCGAATCCACCGAACTCGAAACCGTCCTGACGGCTTGCACCCAGATCTACGCCGCTCGCCGGATTGCTGTGGAAGCCCTGGATGCCATCGAGCTACGAGAAGGGCGCAACCTGGGAGGACGACTACATGGGATTGTCGCTCGCGAAGAGAACCGCATCGAGTGTGTGATTTCCCGCGACGAGGACATCTCCCTTTACGCAGGCACTCTGGATAGCTTGGCTCGAGCAGGGTGGGATGTGTGGGTACTCGTGGCGACGGCCATGCTCGGGCAAGCCCACCGCCATTTGCGGGGGATCTCAGTGATGCTCCAGCCCTGGTGGGACACAGGAACGGGCGTCTGCTTCGGCCGACCCGAGATCCCGTGAAATGCCCACTCCCCTCTACACGCAGACGACTATCGCCTTCATTTGGGACTACGACAAGACGCTGATCCCCGGCAACCAACAGGACCCGCTCTTCGAGGCCTACGGAATCGATCCTTCCCAATTCTGGGCCGAGGTTGACGGGTTGACCGACTACTACGAGGAACGCGGGATCACGATCGCCCGAGACTCGGCCTACTTGGGGCACATCATCACCTACGTGAAAGAGGGGAGATTCCCCGGCCTGACCCGCAAACGGCTTCGCGAGTTGGGCGCAGAAATCGAGATGAGCCCGGGGATCCCGGAGCTGTTCGCGGCAACCAGGAAACATGTCGCCGGGATTCCGGATTATGCCCATGAGGGTATCGACGTTGAACACTACGTCGTATCGACCGGTATTCGCCCCATGATCGAAGGCAGTCCGATCGGAGGACTCATCGACGGGATCTGGGCGAACGACTTCATCGAAAGACCCGCTCCCCCCGGATACCTCGAAACACTGGCGATCGACAACGGCGACCATCCGATCAGCATGCTCGGTTACATGATCGACAACACCTCAAAAACCCGGGCCGTGTTCGAAATCAATAAAGGGGTCAATCGCAAGGCGGGCATCGACGTCAACGCGCTGATGGCAGAAGAACAACGGCGAGTTCCCATCCGGAATATGGTCTACATTGCCGACGGACCGAGCGACGTGCCCGTCTTCTCGATCCTGAATCGTCAAGGTGGCAAGACACTCGGGGTCTACACGACCGAGCCGAGCAACAACTTCCGCCAGGTCAAACAACTCCAAGCCCAGGGGCGCATCCAGGGCATGGCCAAGGCCGACTTCCGCGAGGGCGAAGCCGCCTATTTGTGGTTGATCGACACATTGGACCAGATCGCCGAGGAGATTGTCGCCAACCGTCGATCAGCCTTCGCCGAGATCCCCCGCGCTCCCGGTCACGTCGACTAACCGGCGAGAATCACGACGGATTGCCCGGGACAAGGACGGGCAACCAATACCATGGCTTGCTATGGGACTGAATCCGTTTCGGGATCAGAAGAAAACGGCTACGGATATGGTGATGATGGTCATCGCCATCGGAGCCGCTGTAGGAGCGATGCTGTGGGCAATCCTCTCCATCTAGACGAGATCGTCACACCGGTCCAGCCGTACGCGGCCCGCAAACGTTATTCGTGTCCCGGTTGTCAAGGATCGATCGAGCAGGGCGTCTTCCATCTGGTGGTCATTCCCGAACACGCCCCCGATCTGCGTAGACATTGGCATCGCGGGTGTTGGTTCAAAGAGCAAAAACGGCGGCGACGTCCCCTCCGTTGAACAACCAACGCAACCTCAGGCGACCTCCGGCACCCAGCGGATGCCTATCCCAGTCGGGCCGACCGTAACTGCGACGAGATCTACCCTGCCTATCCCCAGTCGATTGGCCAGGCGCCGTACCTGGGCACTCTTCTGCGGAGTGAACGAAAACGACGGGTCATCGAGCCCGACGCCTCCCATGGTCTTCACCTCGACGGCTACCCGCTGCTCTCCGAAAGCCACGATCAGGTCAAGCTCTCCTCGCCCGACTCGGACGTTTCGACCGACGATCTGCGCCCGACGCCCGACGAGAAACAGCGCCGCGAGGGTTTCACCTAGTGAACCGAGTTGAAGTCGGTTCAGATTTGGCTGCCCGGTTCCAACTCCTCGATGTTCACGTCCCGAAAAGTGAGGACGCGAACCTTTTGCAGAAACCGGGCCGGCCGGTACATGTCCCATACCCAAGCATCCTCGAGTTCGACCTCGAAGTGGACCGAGCCGTCTTCTTGATGTTTGTTCAGCTCGACCTTGTTGGCCAAGTAGAACCGGCGTTCGGTCTCAACCACATACCGGAACATCGGAAGCACGTCCCGGTACTCCTTGTAGATCTGAAGCTCGACTTCAGATTCGTATCGCTCGAGGTCTTCTTCGTTCATTCAATGGCCCTCGGGTCGGCTCCGCGAGACAACTCACCTTGGATATCGGCGATCATAACCCTCTCACTGAGCTTCTTCACGGTTCCGTCCGAAGTTGTGCCCAGTTGTATCTGCCGAGTGTGACAATATCGAGCTACAGACCGCCCCACCGATCGAACGGCCACACGCGGACAAAGGCGCGCCCGACGATCGAGTCCGTCTCGATCGGCCCGAAGCGACGACTGTCTTGACTGCGGGGTCGATTGTCGCCCATGACGAACACCGATCCCTTGGGTACCTGCACGGGCCCAAAGTCCGGCATGAGAACCGACTCATCGAGATATGGCTCGTCAATGGGAACCCCGTCGATCAGGACCTGGTTTTCCGCTATCTCGAGTTCATCTCCACCAACGGCAATCACCCGCTTGATGAGGTCCTCCACCGCCGGAGTCTGTAGACCCAACGATTCCGCGACATTCCGCACTATGGCCTGCAGCAAGGGTTCGGACTCTTCTTCGACGCCGAACGGGGGATCAAAAACGACGACATGTCCTCGCTCTGGATCGCCGAAGAGGTAGCTCAGTTTGTTGACTAGCACCCGGTCGTTGATCTCCAGGGTGTGGATCATCGAACCGGACGGGATCCAAAAGGCCTGGACCAAGAACGTCTTGATGAGGACGGCCACCACCAAAGCCACGAGCACCAGGATCGGCAATTCGACCAGAAAGGAGGTTTTCTTCTTTTTGGGTGGGTCGGGCACCCGGAAGACCGGATCAGATTCGGAAGGTTCTGGAGTTTCGGAGGGGTCGTTCATCGGACAGGCTCTGGGAGCCGGGCCCTAGCGCTGCTCTTTGATACGGGCGGCTTTGCCTACTCGATCGCGGAGGTAGTAGAGCTTGGCGCGCCGCACATCACCTTTCCGGGTGACTTCGATCTTGTGGATGATCGGTGCGTTGACCGGAAACACTCGCTCGACTCCAACACCGAAACTCATCTTGCGCACAGTGCATGTGTCATTGACCCCGCCGCCCTTCCGGGCGATCACGACTCCCTCGAACAACTGGACCCGCTCGCGCCCACCTTCGACGACTCGCACGTGAACACGCACGGTATCGCCGGCCTTGAAATCCGGAATGTCGTCGTGTACGTACGCGCTCTCGAGCTGATCAAGCTTGTTCATCGGGAACTCCTTCGCGAGCGACCGCACGGCAGAAGCGTCCGGCCGGCGACGATTGTACCACTCCAGCGCAAGGTTGCTAAACGATCTCGTCCGTGTTGTCAGACAGTAGGTCGGGCCGACGGTCTCTGGTTCTGCGCAACCGCTGCTCATGTCGCCATGCGTCGATCTTGGCGTGATCCCCGGACAGGAGCACCTCCGGCACTCGCCATCCCTGGAAATCGGCTGGTCGTGTGTAGTGAGGCTCCTCGAGCAATCCGTCCCGAAAGGACTCGGATCTGGCAGACTGAGGGTTGCCGAGAACGCCCGGCAACAGCCGTGCGACCCCTTCGAGCGCGGCCGCCGCGGCCACTTCACCGCCGGCCAATACGAAGTCGCCCAAAGACACTTGTTCATCAACGAGATGCTCGGCGACCCGTTCGTCAATCCCCTCGTAGCGGCCGCACACAAAAGTGATGTGGGGCTCAAGAGCCCATCGGTCCAGTATGTGCTGATCCAGCGGGGTACCACCCGGCGTGAAGAGAACCTTGTGGCTGTTGCCGACCGACTCAAGTGCATCAGCCAGCGGACCGATCATGAGGACCATGCCGGGGCCACCCCCAAACGGGGCGTCGTCCACTTGCCGGTGAACGCCGGTCCCGAATTCACGTAAATCAACCAGCAAGACGTCCAGGAGGCCGGTTTCCCGAGCCCGCCCAATCACACTGACTTGCAGCGGCCAATCGAAGTATTCGGGAAAAAGCGTAACGATCGAGATCTTCATGGCGGGAAAGAACCTATGTGAGCTGGGCATAGAGTATCCTCGCAGACGGAGGCAATGTGGGAGACAACGACTTCACCGCCGGCGATCCGTGGGGTCTGCCGATAGACAATTCAGAGGAACTCGAGATCGATGCAACGCCCGTGGAGGACGAAGCTCTCGAAGTAGAGATCGAGTCGCAAGACGAGAATGGCTCAGGCGCGCTCGAATCGCTCGCTGCGGAGGAAGACCGCGAGCTGGAGACCGTCGAGGCTTCTGAGCCCATTCCCGAGGAATCGGAGGCGACTATCGGCGAGGAATCCGATCACGATGAGCCGATGGTCGAACCGGAACCCTTTGGGTCGTGGCCGTCGCCCGAAGTGGCCGAGACTCCCCAAGAGGACCACGAGCCGGACGACGAGGAAGGTGCGGAAGACGAAGTCGAGGCAAATGACGCAGAAGACGAGGAATTCGTCTTCAAGGCGCCTGCCCGCACGCCCCTCTCGCAAATGATCGCCGCCGCCCAGAGCGTCGTCAGCTCGGTGCAGGGAGACCAACCTGGCGAGACCGCCGAAACCGAAGAACCGGACGTTGATTTGGATGCCGAACAGGCATTCGACGAACCGGACGTCTCCGAAGCCGAAGCCGAGGCCGATGGATCACCGGCAGAGACACCACCAGAGCCATCAGAGGTTGTCGTTTTCGCTTCCGAAGGGATGCCGACCGGTGACGACGACTTGCCGGCCGAACCGCCGGCCTGGTTGATCGTCGATGCGGGAACTGAAGAACCGTCCCCCGAACCGGAGGCCGCGGTGGAAGAGCCCTCCGAAGTTGGAGCGGATCAGAGGTTTACGCCTGAGGACATCGAAGCGTCGATTGTCGAGTTGGCGAGTCCCGAACCGACGGAGGTCCCCTACGCCGAGGACCACTTCGAGATGCCGGAGACCGATGATGCCGCTGGATTTGCCGGCGTCGACTTGGATTCCCCTCCCGGCGTGTATAGCGAACTGCACGATCTGGCAGACCAGGACGAGCAGGCTGAAACGCTTTTGCAGGAAGCTGCCGCAGCATTTGGCCGCCCCGAAGAATTGGCACCTTCCGGCGAACTCGCCGAGGACACCACCGCCGACGCAGAAGAAATCGACAGCTACGCCGAAGCCCTCGCCACCGAATTCGAAACCATCGACACCTCCCTGGAAACCACCGACCAACCCATCCAAGAACTCGCCGAGGACACCACCGCCGACGCAGAAGAAATCGACAGCTACGCCGAAGCCCTCGCCACCGAATTCGAAACCATCGACACCTCCCTGGAAACCACCGACCAACCCATCCAAGAACTCGCCGAGGACACCACCGCCGACGCAGAAGAAATCGACAGCTACGCCGAAGCCCTCGCCACCGAATTCGAAACCATCGACACCTCCCTGGAAACCACCGACCAACCCATCCAAGAACTCGCCGAGGACACCACCGCCGACGCAGAAGAAATCGACAGCTACGCCGAAGCCCTCGCCACCGAATTCGAAACCATCGACACCTCCCTGGAAACCACCGACCAACCCATCCAAGAACTCGCCGAGGACACCACCGCCGACGCAGAAGAAATCGACAGCTACGCCGAAGCCCTCGCCACCGAATTCGAAACCATCGACACCTCCCTGGAAACCACCGACCAACCCATCCAAGAACTCGCCGAAACGGGAGATGCCGGAGGGGAGGCGGCCGCCTATTTGAGTGAGGTCGAGTTGGGCCAAGCCCTCGCCGGGCTGGGCGATCTCCCCGACGCCGAGCTCCCTGAGGAAGTCACAAGTGTCTGGGACGAACCGGACGAGGAGGTCTCGCCGACCATGGGGGCGGGCGATATTGCCGAGCCGGTTGCAGCCATATTCTCTGGCGAGGAATCTCTGGAAGGACCAACCGGCGATGGGGATTTCGATTCGGTCATCGAGCCCGCCGCTTGGGATGAAGAGCAGAGCGAACCGGATGATTCCGTCGAAGAAGAAGATCTTCTTGAAGATGACCCGGCAACGGCTGTCGACGAAACAGAGGCCGTTGCGCCAGAGTCGGAAGCCGCGGCCGTTGCCATCGATTCCCCCGTTGCGTGGGGCACGCGATATCGCGAGGCTCACCAAGGGTGGATTGAGGACGACGAAGGCCGGTCAACCTGGCGTCCCATCGTGACGAGCGGCGCGTCGGTAGCCGGCTGGGACATCGACATCTACCTGGGGATGGTTTCGGGCGACGTCACCCTGGATCCGGAAGGACCCGGGACCATTGCCAACGAAGTCGCCACCGCTCGCGAGAGGGCTGGGCGGCGGATGCTCGACGAAGCTCTGGCAAGAGGTGCCCACGCGGTGGTCGGCGTGACCTTCTCCGTCCACGAGGTCGCCGGTACGGTGCTGGTAGCGGCGTCCGGAGTCGCGGTGACCTTGCGGACCCCGGCGTAGGGCTCTGGCTTCGCTCAGTTCGAAGAGCGTTTCTAGTCCGAGTGCTGCCTGGGACCGGTTGTCTCTACCAGCTCGAAATCTCCGGAAACTGATTTGAAGGAAATCCGCACAGCCGGCTTGCCGCCGGTATCACCCGCAGACGGATGCGAGGGGAGCCGCAAGTTCCCGGAAAGACTCTGCAAATCGACATCCACCCGTTGTCCGCGAGAGATACCCACTCGCATGTCTCCCGATACAGTCTTGCCGCGCAGGTCTGCCCCGCAATACTCGTCGATCGCTACATCACCGGAAGCCGACTTGGCTGCCAAGTCACCTTTGGCCAAGCCGATGACGATGTCTCCGGAGGCAGTCGAGCACGTCGCATCACCGGCGACAACCCCGACCGTCACCTCACCCGAAGCCGAAGTGGCGCGCAACTTCCCACCAACTTCGTCGATCTCAACATCTCCCGACGCGGACTTGACGTTTGTGTCGCGCCGTACGCATCGCGCCCGCACGTCGCCGGAGGCCACGTTCACCTGAAGATCATTGACCTCGACTTCGATCACGAGATCCGTCGATGCCAGGGAAGCTTCGACATCGAGTCCGGACGGTGCGTGAACGGTGACTTCAAAAGAGCCGGACGTCCAGCGCCCTGTCTCCTGACGGATGACGACGGTATCTCCCGATTGCTCGATGATCACCAACTCCGGTTTGGCACCCCGGACCGTCACGTCGACGGTACCGGTCTGCCCGGGGAGAACCGACACGTCGCCGGTAGCCAACCGCAGTTCCAAGCGGGGCCGGGGACCAACCGCAAAGGTTTCGTTGCGTTCGTTCACAGCTCCACCGTCCCCGTGACACGCCGGCCCGGCACCCGGCTGGAAGTCTTGGCCTTCGAGGAAAGCGCCTTGACCACCCAACCGTTGACCGAATCGCCCGACGAACCGGCCGCTTGCTCAACAAGTTCCTTGATCCTGGTGGGAAGACGCAGAGTCAGCCGTGCCTCATAGCCTTCTGTGTTGAGGGCCGGTTCATTGTCCGCCAACTCCACCCGCAACGACGGTTCCCCGTCTGAGACCACGACTTCGACCCTTTGGTCGCCCAGTTGCGCCTCGACCTCGGCCGCAGCCTGTTGGGCCAGATCGAAGGCCGCCTGTTGGAGGGCCGGTTCGAGCACTGCCAGAATCGCCCGGGCGGCGTTCTCCACCGACGGATCGTTCCCGGCCAGCATCACCTGGTTGGTAACGGATGATTCCAGATGGGCAAGCAATCCCGTCGTATTCATCATTGTCCTCCTGCGCTGACATCATCATGATGTCATATTGATGTCAGAAACACAAGAGAGGATCATTGTGACCGGAGATCCCGCTTCTGGGCGGCCGGCGATCGTCAGGGCGACGAAATCGGTTACCAAGCAGAAAGCGGTTCAGGAGGTCGGATTGCCGTTCCGCTGCGCCAGGGTCTCGCGACGCTGTTCGATCAAGGCTCGGACCACTTGGCGGAGGTCATCGGGTTGAAACGGTTTGGTCATGAATACGTCGGCACCACCGTCGGCGGCTTTCATCAGGTTCTCGTCGCCAACATGAGCGGTCAGCACGAGCACCGGTATGGCCATCGTATGCGGATCGCTGCGCAGCCGGTCCAGCACCTGCCATCCATCCAATTCGGGTAGGGCGATGTCCAGGACAATCAGCTCAATTGTCTCATCGTGGGCAGCCTGCAATCCGGAAGAACCGTCGGCTTTCACCAAGGTCTCGTACCCGAGCGGCCGGAGTGATACTTCCATCAATCGGGAGTTGGAGGGCTCGTCTTCGATGAGCAGGATTTTCCCGGGAGTCATACACTCGCATCGGCATCTGGCCGGCTCCGCTTGAGGTTCAACTCGCCGCACCTTTAAGATTCTTGACCGACCGGCGGCATCGTCGAGACGAATCGGCGCTGGAAGGCGAAGCGGGTACCATTGCTCCCCTGGGGGGCCGAGTCTCCCGCCAACCAGTTTCCAACCAAACACCCCAGGAGGTGTCTCAATGAAAGTAGCCATCAATGGCTTTGGTCGAATCGGACGGGCCGTGTATCGGATCATCGCCGAGCAACCAGACTCGGGTATCGAAATCGTGGCGGTCAACGACCTCACCGACGACGACACGCTCGCCCACTTGCTGAAATACGACACGGTTTTCGGCCGTTTCCCGGGGAAGTCGTCGTCGGTGACGGGGTGATGAGCGCCGGTGGGCACACCGTCAAGATGTTCGAGGAGCGGGACCCGGCCAGTCTGCCCTGGGAGGAGCTGGGCGTCGACTTCGTCGTCGAGGCCACCGGCGTCTTCCGGACCCGCGAAGCGCTGCAACAAGCACCTCGAGGCCGGCGCCAAGCAGGTCCTCCTCACCGTGCCGGCCAAGGACGAGATCGACGCGACCATCGTCCTGGGCGTCAACGACGACGACCTGAAGCCCGAGCACAAGATCATCTCCAACGCCTCCTGCACGACCAACTGCCTGGCGCCGATGGCCAAGGTGCTGGACGACACCTTCGGGATCGAGCACGGGCTGATGACCACGGTCCACGCCTACACCAACGATCAGCGCCTGGCCGACGTCCCGCACAGCGACCTGCGCCGGGCCCGCGCCGCGGCCGAGAACATCATCCCGACCACGCACCGGCGCCGCCAGGGCCGTGGGCAAGGTCATGCCCGCAGCTGGAGGGCAAGCTCGACGGCATGGCCATGCGGGTGCCGGTGCCCGACGGCTCGGTCGTCGACCTGGTCGTCGAGCTGACGACGAGACGTGACCGTCGAGGAGGTCAACGCCGCCGATGCAAGGCCGCCGCCGAGGGCGCCGATGAAGGGCATCCTGGAGTACACCGAGGAGCCGATCGTGTCCTCGGACATCGTCGGCAACCCGCACTCGAGCATCTTCGACTCCGGCTGCACCATGGTCATCGACGGCAACATGGTGAAGATGTCTCCTGGTACGACAACGAATGGGGCTACTCGAACCGGGTCGTCGATCTTCTCAGAGACGATGGCCGAACAGGTCTGAGCCAGTCGTGGGCCGGCTCTCCAGGCGGCCCACCGGCCGAGTGGTGTCCCGGAGCGCGCTACGCTTCTCACGATGAAGTCCGACCGCTCCGCAATCGCTGTTGCCGCTTCCTCGTGGTGGCTTCCTGCACCACCCCAGCTGCGACGACCTCTTCTCCGCCGACCGGGGCTACGTAGCACGACATCCACGTCTTTCCACACGCGACCGGGGCATCCGACCTGGCTCCTTGTCTGGCCGGCGACCAGGCGTTCGCAACCGACGGGGCTCTCGCCAGTGGCCTGTTCAACGCCGACGAGGGGGACGCCGAGCTGGTGGCCGGATTGAGCTGGACTGCCTATGAAGGATGCGAGCGTCTCGTTGTGGAATTGGCCACAGCCGGGGGGCCCCGGCCACCGAACCGGGAGGAGTACGGGCGGAGCTCCTCCGCTACAAAAGCATCATCAGATTGAGACTCGACGACCTCGTTGCCACGACCGCCATCGCCGACCGGGTCGTGGAGCGCGACCTGGTCGACCGTGTTTATGTCGTGCGATCGCTCGATGGAGATCTTTACGTGGACATCCACCTGGGTTCGGCGGTCTTGGCCCGGGCTTCGATGAACTCGATCCCCGGCCGAGGTGATCGTTGATCTACAGCCTGGCGGACCAGAACTAGAGGCGCGACCGCTGATCACCGACAACGTGGTCGTCATCTCTCCTACCGGAGGCCAGGCCGCCTATCCGGTGACCGTAGATGGGTACGCTCGCACCTTTGAGGCCACGGTGGTCCTGCGCATCCGGGCAGAGGGCGAGCTGGCAGTCGAGGAGGTGGCCACCGCCGCCGACTATCTGATCACCTGGGGTGAGTACCAATTCGAAGTACCCGATGGGCCGAGGGAACCATCGAATTCTTCGTAGGTGAAGACTCTCCCGAAGACGGACAGGAACGGGGAGCGACATTCAGTCTGGTGATGGGTTGAGCAAGCCCTCAATGGGGTTGATTACCACCGACCCCTCCGCCATTCTCACCTCAGGCACAAGCTCACCGACAAAGGGGACGAGCACTTCCTGTCCCGGCGCGGTTTCGCACAACGAGTCGGTCCTGAGGGCCGCCGGTTTCGACTCGGGTCGACTCGCCCAAGGTCCGGTTGGCCGGGATCCCTGACGACCAGCCCGACCAGTTCGTCGGGCCAGAATTCGTTCTCCGCCGACGGTCGCCGCTCGGCGGCCGTGACTGGTCAAACCGACATCCCGAAAGGACTCGGCCTCGGTTCGACTCGTGATCTCAGCGAAGCCGACCAGCAGTCGATCCTGATGCCGACGACTCTTCAGCACTTCGAGCCGTCGCGCTGGTTGCTCGTCGGTCAGAAAGACCGCTCCGGCATCGAAAACGGTCGGGAGTATCGCTCTCGGAAAGGAGTAAAGCTCACCGGCCAGTCCGTGGGCTCGACCTATCCGACCAGACAGTGATTCGCTGGTCCAACCAAACACCTAGTCGATGAACTCGACCCCGGCGTGCAGACCTTCCTCGTCGGCGGCCGCCTGAGCCACCGTGCGAATCGCGCGAGCCACCCGGCCCGCGACGACCGATCACTCGCCCCATGTCCGATTTCGCGGTCCGGACTTCGGCGACCACTTCTTCGGGGCCTTCCTCGACCATGCGTCAACTCGATCTCTTCGGGACGGTCCACGATCTCGGTCACGACGTAGCGCACCACGCGCTCGACGATCTCTCCCTGGCTCATTCGGACGACTCCTCGGTCTCGGCGGCTGCGTCCTCACTCCCCAACCGGTTCTTCGGCAACGGCATCGGCAGTGGCTCGGCTTCGTGGCTCGGCGCTTCTCTGCGGGTGCTTGGAGCTCGGAGCCGGCTTGGCTCCCACCGTGTGGATCTGCGCCTTTGGCAACCTTGAACCGGGACCAAGCCCGGATATCTCAAGCAGCTTGCGGACCGGATCGGTCGGCTGGGCGCCTTTCTGCAACCAATCGAGCGCCTTGTCGTTGTCGATCTCGACAACGGAAGGCTCCTGGCGGGGATCGTAACGCCCGATCGCCTCGATGAATCGGCCGTCACGAGGCGACCGTCCATCGGCAACCACGACCCGGTAGGTCGGTTGCTTCTTCTTGCCCATCCGCTTCAGGCGGATCTTTACCGCCATCTCGTCACCTCTTCCTTCGTGGCATGGGTAGCCCGGGGATTCCGCGCCCCTGCGCCACCATCTTCATCATCTTCTGTGTCTCGGCGAACTGCTTGAGCAGGCCATTGACATCTTGGGGCTCGTCCCCGAGCCTGTCGCAATACGACGTTTGCGGCTCCCGTCGATGATCTTGGGGTTTCGTCGCTCGGTCGGGGTCATCGATCTGATGATCGCCTCGACACGTCCCATGTCTCGGTCCGAAACCTGAACATTCTTGAGCATCGAACCAGCGCCGGGCAGCATAGCAACCAATTGGTCGAGTGGCCCCATCTTCTTGAGTTGCTGGAACTGATCGAGAAAGTCATCGAGCGTGAACGAGGCAGATCGGAGTTTGTCTACCATCCGCTCCGCTTCGTCCTGATCCCAGTTCGTTTCCGCCTTCTCAATCAGCGTCAGTACGTCTCCCATGCCCAGAATGCGGGATGCCATCCGCTCCGGGTAGAAGACCTCAAATTCGTCGATCTTCTCCCCAATCCCGGCAAACTTGATCGGGCAACCTGTCACCTCGCGCACGGAGATCGCGGCCCCACCCCGAGCATCACCGTCGAGCTTGGAGAGCACGATCCCCGTCAAGGCTGTGTACTCGAGGAACCCCTTGGCGACGTTCACCGCGTCCTGTCCCGTCATTGCGTCGACGACCAGCAGAACCTCATCCGGGTCGGCGATCTTTCGCACATCCGCCAACTCCGTCATCAGGGTCTTGTCAATTTGCAGACGCCCCGCGGTGTCGATGATCAAGACATCTGTTCCCAGCCGGCGAGATTCCTTCATCGCCGCCCTGACCACCTTGGGTGCCTTCGATGTCCTGTCGACAAACACCGGAACACCGATCCGCTCACCAAGGGTCTCGAGCTGATCGATGGCTGCCGGCCGCTGAAGGTCGGCCGCCACCAGCAGCGGATGCTTGCCCTGTCCTTTCAGACGATTCGCCAGTTTGGCCGCCGATGTGGTCTTCCCCGAACCCTGCAAGCCGACCATCAAGATGGTGAGGGGTGGTGCGGACGATGATGCCAGACGCGCTTCCTCGCCCCCCAGCGTGCCGATCAGTTCATCATGGACGATCTTGACGACTTGCTGGCCGGGGGTCAGGCTCTTCGTGATCTCGGCGCCGACGGCCCTCTCCTTGATCCGGCCGAGCAGATTGCGCGCCACGCTCACATTGACGTCAGCTTCGAGGAGAGCGAGCCGCACCTCGCGGAGCGTGGCTTCGACGTCGCTCTCGCTCAGACGGCCTTTCCCGCTCAGGCGGGAGAAGACCTCGTTCAAACGATCGGAAAGAGCCTCAAACATACGCCCGCAAGTGTAGGTGCCTGCACAACGCAAACAGGATCCTTGCCATGTGCGAACCGCGGGGCAAAAGCCCCGCGGTTCTGAGTGCGTCTGTGAAGGGTCTAGCGGTGTTTGGCCTCGTACCGCCGCCGCGAGTCGCCGACCAGCAGTACCAATCCGCCCAGCAGGATCAATCCCGCCGCAACACCACCGGTGCCTGCCGTCGAAGCACCCGTGAACGGCAACGTTTCGGTGGTCGTGGCGACCGTCGTCGAGGTTGTTGAACTCGTGGTTGTCGTGATCACCTGCGGCAAAACCTCGATCACATCGAAATCGACCTGTGCGACATTGTTCGTCAGATCCGGATCCGCCGTGGCCCCGGTGACGGAAACGCCGAAGGTGAACGAACCGAAGGTCGACGGCTCGGCAACGATGGTGATCGTTCCGCTCTCGCTGTTGGCCATCGAACCGAAGTCACAGCTGACAACACCGGCGGCCTCCGTGCAAGTGCTCTCGGGCGATGTCGCCGAGACATAAGTGAAACCGGCCGGGAGTGTCCCGGTGGCGACCACCAAGGTGCCGCTGTCCGGACCATTGTTGGTCACGACCACATCGAACGTAGCTTGCTCCTCACCGAGGTCAAGCGAGTCGTCCGGCATCGTCACCGTGATCGCTAGATCGGCCTGAGGGACCGGCAGGGCCTCAATAGTGGTTTCCTCAGAGGCCTCGTTGTTAGTGAGATCCGGGTCGACCTCGTTGCCGGTAACCGAGCCGGTCGCCACCACCGGGGTCTCTCCGGCGGTCAACGCCTGGACCGTGACAGGGAGGACAGCAGAACCATCAACGGGCAGATCACCAACGTCGCAAGTCACCGTTCCATCGGACGCTTCTCCAGAGTGAGTGCAACCGGCGGGCGCCGACACGAACGCAGTTTCCGCAGGCAGCGCCAGAGTCGCATTTACCCCGGAGGCTGCATCAGGGCCACCATTGGTCACAGTCAGGTCGTAGTCGAAGTTGTCCCCGACCATGACCGGATCGGCCGAGTCCACCAGCGTCACGCTGAGATCTGCCTCATCTGGTACCGGCACGAAGGAAGCACACAATGGGTAGACCGAGTTGGGACTGTCCCCGTTCGGATAGAAGGCGTGCATGGCACGGAGTTGGCTGAAGGCCGGGACCTCCACATCGGCATTCACCGTCGCAATTACCAAGGTGGCGTCGTCGGCGATATCCGGCGTTGCCCCGGAAGCGAAAACGACTGCTCCGTCAACAAGTCCCTGGAGAAGCCACTGCTCGTTCAGCTGCGTGGCATCGTCCGGCTGATGATTGTCGTAGCTGGCAAGAACGACCTTGTACCTCCCCGCGGGAACTGTGTCGACGCCACCCTTTGTGGGCGTCTGCGAACTCCATGTCAGAGCGAATGAACGAAACGTTCCATGCTTCGCCCTGGGCGTTGAGAACAATCCCATCAGTCAGAGGGCACGCCGGCGGACCTTCGAAGGCCTCCTGCGCCAATACCGGCAACGCAAAAAAGGCGGCCAGCACCGCCAACGAAACTATAAAGACTACGACCCGATATGCGACCACTCATGACGCATCTCCTTGTTGATGCACTGGGTGAGCGATCCCAACTGAATTCGATCCACCGGACCGAAAGAGATTGCCTCCCATGTGTTACCCCGATTTTCACTCTGAGTGACGGCCCGCCCCCCAAGAGCAGTTGATGTGCGCCACTTCCACTTCTTAATGTGATCTATACAACCACTTATGCGTCAATTCAATGGGTCGAGAGACCCTTTCTCGCAGACGCCAACGGACTAGCCCGGACCGGCTCCCGGGAGAATCCGCAGACGGTAGCCTGGGAATTGAAATCGTCACATCCCGAAGGAGCAACCGTGAGCCTCACCGTCGTCGAACACCCTCTGACGAAGCACTACCTGACCACCCTGCGAGACAAGAACACCTCAACCGAGCTCTTCCGTGAGACCACCCGGCGTCTCGCCTACACCCTCCTCATGGAAGCGACCGGCGATATGGCGCTTGAGGAGATCCCTATCGAGACTCCGCTCGAACCGACCACCGGCTACCGACTTCATCATGATCTGGTGGCGGTGGCGGTCTTGCGGGCCGGTCTCGGGTTGCTGGACGCCGTACTCGATCTACTCCCCCAGGTGAAGGTGGGTTATGCCGGGGTTCAGCGCGACGAAGACACCGCCGAGCCTCAGGAGTACTACACCAAGTTCCCCAATCCCTTGTCGAACTCCAAGGTCATCATTCTCGAGCCGATGCTGGCTACCGGAGGTTCGCTTTCCTGGGCGGCAGATCGAATCAAGGAACACGGGGCAGCCGACATCACAGCCTTGTGTGTGGTGGCCGCTCCAGCAGGTGTCGCACGTATGGAACAGGACCATCCCGATGTCCGCGTAGTGGCGGCCTCGCTGGATGAAGGCCTTACCCCGAGCTTCTTCATCAGACCCGGTCTGGGCGACATGGGAGATCGGCTGTTCGGCACCCTCTGAAATGGAGATCAGATACCAATCGTCACTGGATGGTCGTCAGCGCCCGAGGGGATTCACGGATTCTTCGTCGGTTGGGCCGACCCTCCGGACTCGGCGACGCTGATCAGGATGCTTGGAGGCCAGCAGCCACTTCTGGCTGGCTCTTGATGGCGACCGCCTGGTGGGCTACATTCGGGCCGTCAGCGACGGTTTCTACTCCGGCGTTCCTGCCAGAGCTCGAAGTCCTCCCCGAATACCAGGGCCTTGCGATCGGCAGCACGCTGCTCAAGAACATCCTCGATGATTTGGCCGGTTTCTACTCCATCGACGGAACATGTGACGACGAGCTGGTCGACTACTACCAGTCGTTTTGGGTTCTCCACGGCAACGGGATGTGATCCGCCACTACCAGACCAGGCAGGCAAATGACCCCCTTCCAGACCGCCATCCAGGAAGCACTCCAGCTCCTCCAGCGCCGGAGAGGTTGTCACCTACGGCGAGATCGCCGCCCAAGCCGGTTTCCCGGGGGCCGCCCGAGCGGTAGGCAACGTTCTTCGCGACTCATCAGGGTCTGCCGTGGTGGAGAGTGGTCGCCTCCGACGGTCGGCTCGTGCCGGGTTTGGAGGGCGAACAAGAACGCCGCTTGACTGCGGAAGATATTCGGGTGACAGACGGACGGGTCGGCCAAGGGCTTTGGTCCGGCCCCATGACAGACGGGAGAACTCATGAGCAACATACAACGGGCCGTGGTCATCGTCCTCGACTCTTGTGGAGCAGGGGAAGCGCCCGATGCTGCCGACTATGGAGATACGGGGTCCGACACGCTCGGCCATACGGCAGAGGCGGTGGGGGGCCTCACCCTGCCCAATTTCCAAGCCGCTGGTCTTGGCAACCTCCACCCGGACCTCCTCGGGGTTCCGCCGGCCGCCAACCCGTCAATGGCGTATCGGAAGACTCAGGGAGGCCTCCGCCGGCAAGGATTCGACCACCGGGCATTGGGAACTGGCCGGAATCGTCACCGACACCCCGACGGCAGACGTTCACCGACACCGGATTCCCGGACGGCCTTGGTCAGGCGGTCGAGCAAGAGAGCGGACACCGCTTCATCGGCAACTATCGCCGCCTCGGGCACGGTCATCATCGAGAACCTCGGGCCACAGAACACCTCAAAACCGGTGACACTGATCTTGTACACATCTGCCGACTCTGTGTTTCAGATCGCCGCCCACAAGGACATCGTGCCGCTCGAAGAGCTGTACCGAGTCTGCGAAATCGCCCGCCGCCACTGCAATGAGTACCACATCGGCCGGGTCATCGCCCGGCCGTTTGAGGGCGAGCTGGGTTCCTTCTATCGGACTTACGAGCGACACGACTACGCCATGCCACCCCACTCGCCGACTCTTCTCGATCACGCCTCCGCCGCCGGGTTGCCCGTCCTCGGAATCGGCAAGATCGAAGACCTCTTCGCAGGTCGGGGCCTCACCGCGGCAGTACACACCGAGGGCGACGCCGATGGTCTCGAAAAGACCCTCGAAGCGCTTGATGAGTACCACCGGGGGATCATCTTCGTCAATCTGGTCGATCTGGACATGCGTTACGGGCACCGAGAGAATCCGGAAGGTTATGCGGCGGGCCTGGCCTTGATCGACTCATACCTGCCCGCTCTGATCGCCAAGCTCACCGACCGGACCTGCTGTTCTTCAGCGCCGACCACGGGAACGACCCCACCGACGGGAGCACCGACCACACCAGTGAGTACGTGCCGCTCCTGGTTCATGGCCGGGCCGCGGCTGGTGTTGATCTCGGGCATCCGGAACCAGTACTGCGATGTGGCCGCCACGATCGCCGAAGCCCTCGATCTCACCCTCCCCGTCCCGGGGGGTTTCCTTCCTTGGGGAGGTCACATGACGACCGTCGGTTGCCAGAACGAGAACATGACCCTGGTTCGGCTCCCAAAGGTCCGGACGTGGAGCGCGTAGTGTTCATCTTCCGGCCAATGGCGCCGCGGACCCACGGCAAGGAGAATTGATATGGCCTTCAGTTTCCGGCGGCTCATCGAACGCAAACGTGACGGTGGAATGCTGCGCGCCGAGGAGATCCGCTGGATCATCGCCGAACTATACGATGGTCATCTGCCCGACTACCAGATGGCCGCCATGCTGATGGCCGTGTTCATCGCGGGTTCGACGGTCCTGAATTGGCGTCTGGACCGACGCCATGCTCCACTCCGGGGAGGTGCTCGAATTCTCCGACATCGACGCCCCCAAACTCGACAAGCACTCAACGGGCGGCGTCGGCGACAAGGTATCATCCCCCTGGCCCCCATGGTCGCTGCCTGCGGGGCAGCCGTGCCGATGATGAGTGGACGGGGCCTCGGCCACACCGGAGGAACGGTGGACAAGCTCGAAACGATTCCCGGCTTCACGACCCAGCTCACGCCTGAAGAGTTCGTATCGGTCGTCGAGAAGACGGGCTTGGTTCTGGCGGGCCAATCGGAGACTCTGGCGCCTGCCGATCGGGGCCTCTATGCCCTGCGCGACGCCACCGGCATCGGTGCCCTCGATCCCACTCATCGCTTCCTCGATCATGTCCAAGAAGCTGGCCGTAGGTCTCGGCTCCCTGGTGCTTGACGTGAAGGTTGGTCGCGGCGCCTTCATGAAGGACTTGCGACCAAGCCCGTGCAGCTCGCCGAAACGCTGGTCGGCATCGGCAAAGCCCGGGGCACACCCGTAGTAGCGGTGTTGACCGACATGAACCAGCCGCTCGGCCGCGATGGTCGGCAACGCCAACGAGGTAGCCGAATCGGTCGATGTGCTCCACGGTGGCGGCCCACCGCGATCTTGTCGAAGTCATCTATCGCGCTGGGCAGGAGATGCTGCTCCTCGCCGGCATCGACTCACACGTGCCGATGCCCGCTTGCGCCTCGAGAGGCGGTGGACCTCCGGCGCGGCCATGGAGAAGTTCGAGCAGGTCGTCGTCGCCCAGGGAGGCGACCCGCGCCGTCCTCCACGACACGTCGCTTCTGCCACAGGCGAAGAACGAGCACGTATTCGCTCCGCCAAAGCCGGGTACGTGGTGCGCATCGACGCATTCGACATCGGGATGGCGGCGCTCCGGCTTGGGCGGCGGCCGGGAACGAAAAGAAGACGACATCGACCCCGCGGTCGGCATGGCCATGGAGGTGAAGGTCGGAGACGAATTGACGAGCCGGCCAGCCGCTGGCCCGGATTGTTCTGGAACGACGAGGGCAAGCTGGCAGACGCCTTGCCAATGACCGAAGGCGCCTTCGAGATCTCCGAGCAGCGAGGAACGCCGCTGGTCTACGGAGAAGTCGCGATGATCGGGGAGGTTTGATCGTGACATATCACCAGATTGCCACGGCCACAGCCGCAATTGCGGCCGCCACGAATCGCGATTCGCACGATCTCGCCCTGGTGCTCGGCTCCGGGTTGGGCGACTACGCGGCCTCCCTCCCGAATGCGATCGAGGTCCCCTACGACCGGATTCCCGGCTTCCCGGTGCCGAAAGTCGAGGGCCATGCCGGGAGCTTGATCTCCGCCGACATCGGCGGAACCAACGTCATGGTGCTGGCCGGGCGAGTCCACTACTACGAGGGCTGGTCGCTCGATGAGGTCGTCTTCGGGGTGCAGAACGGCGGTGGCCTCCGGGGCGGAAACCGTGGTGCTGACCAACGCGGCCGGCGGCGTGGGCGACGACCTGGCTCCCGGAGATCTGGTGCTGATCAAAGACCACCTGAATCTCACCGGCGCCAATCCTCTGATGGGCCCCAACGACGCATCGGCTCGGTCCCCGGTTTCCCGGACCTGACCGGCTTGTACAACGCCGACTTGCGTCTGCGAGCCAGCGAGACCGCCGGACGCAGTCGGCATCGATCTGAAAGAAGGCGTGTACGCATGGTTCACGGGACCCTCCTACGAGACCCCGGCCGAGATCCAGATGGTCAAACGAATGGGCGGCGATCTGGTGGGGATGTCCACTGTTCCCGAAGCGATTGCCGTCCGGCACATGGGAAGCCGGGTCGTGGCGATCTCGCTTGTCACCAACCTGGCCGCCGGCATCTCCGCGACGCCCCTGCTCCCATGAGGAAGTCCAGGAGACCGCCGCGGCGGCCCGCTCGCGGTTCAGCAGCCTGCTCGACAATCTGCTTCCCAATCTCATCGCCTAGGTCGAGGATTCCGGGATCGAAGGTGCGGTCGGTAGCATCGGTGTGTGGCGTCGGGAAGACGCCGAACTTGACACGAGAGGAGCATCGTTCATGAGAGTCGTGGTCTGCGTCAAGCAGATACCTGATCCAGCCTCGCCCTACGATCTCGATCCGGAGACCCACTTCCTGCAACGCCCGACTGATCAGGTGCTCGACGACACTGACCGGTACGGCGTGGAGATGGGACTTCAGCTGGCCGAGAAGACGGAGGGCTCAGTCGCCCTGGTCTCCATGGGTCCGGCCGGGCAATCTCCAAGGCATTCGGCAGGCACTGGCCATGGGCGCCGACCGGGCCGTCGTCATCGACGATCCCGGCTTTGCGGGGAGCCGACTCCCTTACGACTGCCCGGATCCTGAGCGCGGCCATCGGCCGGGAGGGTTTCGACCTGGTCATCGCCGGGACCGAATCGACCGATGGATACAGCGGTGTCGTCCCCCAGCAGATCGCCGAGCTTCCTCGGATGCCCCGGCACTCAGTTTCGCCAAGAAGGTCGAATTGGATGGCGACACGATCCGCATTGAGCGCCAGACCGAGTACGGATACGACATCGTGGAAGCGCCCATCCCCGGTGCTGATCACCGTCACCTCTGGGGTCGTCGAGCCTCGCTACCCGACCTTCAAGGGCATCATGGCCGCCAAATCGAAGCCGATCGACCAGATCACGGCCGGTGATCTGGGGGTAACCATTGCTCCTGGTCAGGAAATCGTATCGGTCCGACCGGCGCCGGAGCGGGCGGCCGGAGAGATTATCGAGGATGACGGCGAGGCCCATGTCCGCATCATCGCACCTCCTCGAACAGGCAAAGGTGATCTAGATGGGCATCGACAAGACGTGGGTTTTTGTAGAGGAACAAGACGGCCAACCGGCGGCGATCAGCCTCGAGCTGCTGACGAAGGCGCGTACCTTCGGCGGTGAACTGACTGCGGTGTTCCTGGGAGCCGGCTCCGATGCGCTTGTTCGCGGAGCTCGGACGCTACGGGGCAACCAAGGTGTACCACCTCAGCCCCGACGACAAGCTGCCGACGGCCGCCGCCGCGGCCGCCATGGCCGAGCTGGCCGGAGACGCCATGCACCGGACCTCGTGTTGTTCGGCTTGACTTCGACCGATCGTGACGTGGCCGGCCTCCTCAGCGCCCGTCTGCAGCAAACCGGTCATCTCCAACGCTGTCGAAGTGACCGTCGCCGGCGATGCCGTCACCGTTACCAACGAGATCTTCGGGGGAGCCCAACTGGTCGACACGATATTCCGGGCGGGTCCTCCGTATCTGGTCGTTGCCGCGCCCGAAATCGTTCGCGGCGGAGCCGGGCGATGGTGGCAGCCCCGGAAGTGATCCCTGTGGCTCTACCCGATGTCGGGCCGGCCGGAACGGCGGTGGTCACCGGACGTCACGTGGAGGAAAGGGAGGGTCCCCAGCTCGAGGATGCGCCATTGTCGTGGCGGCCGGCCGTGGTATGGGCTCGGTCGAGCAGATGGCCATCGTCGAGGAACTGGCCCGGTGCTGGGCGCCGCCGTCGGCGCCACCCGGGCGATTGTCGACGCCGACTGGGTCCCATATTCCCGCCAGGTCGGGCCAAACCGGCAAGACGGTCAAACCCGACGTCTACCTGGCCTGCGGCTTGTCCGGGGCCATGCAGCATCTGGTCGGGATGAAGGACTCGAAGGTGATCATCGCCATCAACAAGGACGAGGAGGCTCCGATCTTTGGCGTCTCCGACCTGGGTGTCGTCGGCGACGTCCACAAGGTGCTTCCCAAGCTGGTTGAAGCTCTCAAAGCTCGCTAGGAGAGCGTCACGACGACTAGTCCAGCCGGAACCCGAACGGCAGCAATTCGTCGAACGTGTGCACCCGCGGCTGGTCGCCGGGACCTGACACGATGACCGTCTCCACCCGGAACTCGTTGAGGCGCTGCCGACACTGCCCGCACGGATAGGACTGATCCTCCCGGGCAGCGTCGATGCAGGCCACGGCGACCGTGCTTGATCTTCCGCACTCCCGCCGTAGCCGCCGCTGAGATGGCGCTGGCTTCGGCGCAAACTCCCGACGGATAGGCGGCGTTCTCGACGTTCACGCCAGGATAGAGCTTGCCGTCGTCGCCCACGGCCACGGCCCCCACCCGGAATTGGGAGTACGGGGCGTACGCATTCTCTGCGACGGCTCGGGCCGCCTCGAGCAGTTCTCGTGCCGTGTAGGTCATGCATCCTCCAGGAGCGCATCCACAAAAGCTTCGGGTTCGAAAGGAATGAGGTCGTCCATTCCTTCGCCGATTCCGATGAACTTGACCGGGTGTACCGAGCTCTCGCTCTACCGCGATGGCCACTCCGCCCCGCGCCGTTCCGTCCAGTTTGGTCAACACGATGCCTGTAACCCCGACCGCTTCGGTGAACTGGCGGACCTGAGCGATCCCGTTTTGGCCGGTGGTGGCGTCCAAGCACCAGCAGCACCTCGTCGATGTGTTCTGCTTCGCGGCCAACCACCCGGACCACTTTGCCGAGTTCATCCATCAGATTGGACTTCGAATGGAGCCGGCCGGCCGTGTCGATGATCACCACATCCCGGCCCCGGGCGCGGGCTGCCTGGTAGGCGTCAAACGCCACCGAGGCCGGGTCGGCTCCCGCCTGACCGCCGACGACCTCGACCCCCACCCGCTCGGCCCAGGTTCGGAGTTGCTGATCGGCTGCCGCCCGGAAGGTGTCGGCGGCGCCCGAGCAAAGGCTCCAGACCGCGGGCCTTCATCTGGCTGGCCAGTTTGGCGATGCTGGTGGTCTTACCGGTCCCGTTGACACCGACGACGATCACCACTGCCGGGTGCCCGGTGAGATTCAGTCCTCGGTCGTCCCGGGCGAGAAGATGAAGCAACTCTCGGCGGAGAGCCTGCCGGGCTTCGTCGGTACTAGCCGGGTTGCTCTCCCGCACCCGTCCGACAATCTCGGTGCTGGCCTTCACCCCTACGTCGGCCGCGATCAGTGCTTCCTCGAGTCCCTCCCAGAAGGCCTGATCCATCGATCCGGCAAACAGCGATCGAAGCCGTCCGCCCAGGGCTTCCCGGGTCTTGGCCAGCCGGGCGGCCAGGGCAGGTCTGGAGGGCGTCGCGATTGGGGCGGATGGGGCGCCCCGGGAGCGCCGGGAACGCACCACCAGGCCGGCGATGACCACGATGGCCACCAACGCAATCAGGAGTGATGTAAATCGGATCCATCAGATACCTCACACTGAACTCGGTCGGGATTCTACGACCAGGAGACCGATCAGACGGCCACCGGTGCGTTGGTCATCCGCTTGGCCACGACCTTGGAGGAACCACCGGGCTCCATAGTCACGCCGTAGAGGACGTCGGCCGCCTCCATCGTTTGTTGCTGGTGGGTGACGATCGCCAGCTGGGCAGATCCGCGGAACTGATCGACCAGACCGCAGGAACCGACGCAGGTTGGCGTCGTCGAGGGCCGCCTCGACCTCATCCAGAACGTAAAACGGGCTGGGACGGGCCTTGAACACGGCAAACAGGAACGCCAAGGCCGCCAGCGACTTCTCGCCACCGGAGAGCAACGACAGTCTGCTGACTCGCTTCCCCAGAGGCTGAGCTTCGAGATCCACCCCGGTGGTGAGGGGTTGGTCGGGATCTGTCAGGCGTCAGCCGACCCTTGCCACCCGGGAATAGCACTGCAAATTGCTCGGCAGAAGTGGCCGGACACCTCCTCAAAAGCCGTGAGAAAGGCACCTTCGATCTCCTCATCAAGTGCTTTTACTACCTTCCGAAGATCGGCGCGAGCTTGTTCGAGATCGTCGAGTTGCGTCTCGAGGAAATCGTGTCGTTCGGACAATATCGCGGTATTCGTCCGCGGCCAATGGGTTGATCGGGCCCATGCGCCGCAACTCCGCGGCCAGGATGTCCAGCATCTCTTGTGCCGAGATGTCGCCTTCGATCTCGGGAGCGACCGCGGCCAGAGCCTCGGCCTCGGTTGCATCGGCATCCCGCCGCAGACCTTCGGCGATCGCCTCCTCACCGCATCCGCAATTCGGTTCCTTCGAGTGCCAGCGCCGACAGCCGGTCTTTGATCCGTTCGATCGTGTTGCGCAGTTCCTCGAAACGGGTCCGGGCTTCCGACAATCTGGCACCGGCTTCGCCCGCTTCCCTGCGCAGGTCGCGCTGCCGCTCCCGGAGCGTATCGATATGGGACCGCACCAAAGCGAGCGTTTGGCGGGATCGCGTCCTCGACATCCGCCAGGCGAGTCACTAGGGCGGGGTCGACCGGTCGGGCCGCCTTGGCCTTGTAACTCGCCGCGTACCTCTCGCAGGCGCCGCTCCAGCAACCGGCGGCGCTCGACGATGGCCCCGTAGTGCCCCGGCCGCCTCCTGACGAACCCTCCGTGCCTGTTCCTTCCGACCGGCGACAAACTGGCGCCGGGCGGCCAGTTCGTCCCAAGCCCGCTGCCGTTCGGCTTCTTCTCCTTCGAGCGCGGCGAGGCGTCCCGCGCAATTGATCGATCTGGGTCTCCCGCTCGGCCTCGGATTCGATCAACGAGGTCCGCCGGTCATCCAGCCGAACGAGTTCCTCCTCGGTCGCCGTCCGGCTCCGCTCCAAACGATCGAGCGCCTCGGTCGCCCCCGAGATCCGCGCCTCGATCGACTCGAGGTTCTCCAAAGCCTGGCGCTCATCTTCCCGAGATGCTTCGAACGATCGGGTCGCCGGCGGTCAAGCAGGCTCTCCGCCCTGGGCGAGTTTCAATTCTGTATCCTCGAGATTCGGCCAGGGCCGCTTCCACCATGGCCGGGGTGGCCCCGTCGGGGTGAGCGACCCGGACCCCGAAGCTGCCGATCACATCACCTTCGGGGGTGACGGCCCGAATCTCAGGATGGCGCTCGACGATCTTCCAGGCTGCCGCCCACCCTTCAGCGATGAGTACATCGCCGACGAGCAAAACGGCCAGATCGCAGTCGGCGGAGGGTCCCAGCAAGTCGATCAGCGCATCCACTCCCCAGGTACCGGCAACGGCGCAGGCCGGAGCAGTCGGCGTTCGTCGAGGGTCCGGTCACCAGCGGAATCCCGCCGAGCCCGTGCGCTTTGAGGTCTGCCACGGTTTGGTTGAGGTGATCCGGTGAGTCGACGGCCAGTGCGTCGCTCCATGGCCCGAGGGCTGCGTCGACCGCGGCCGCGAGATGCTCTGGAACATCGAGCAGGGAGGCGACCGTCCCGAGTACGCCCGCTCTTTGGGCCGCCATTTCGCGAGCCCGCGGGTCGGCAAGGCCGGCGGCGGCGCTCTCCAAGGCTTCGGCCCGGGCGCGGGCGGCGGCCAGCGCAATCCTCAGCTCGGCGGCATCCCGCTCCGCTTGCTGCCAGCTCTTCTGGTCGGCCGCCCGGGTTTCGGAGGCGGACGCATAATCTCGTTGGGCAGCCTCAGCCTCGGTATCCAGTCTTCGAATCTCCTCGCGGAGGTCTTCGGTCTCGCGGGCTTCCGCCTCGAGTTGGCCGTGCAAGATTTCCAATCGCCGTCCGGTGTCCCGTGACTCTCGCCCATCCCGGTCGGCCGCGGCTTCCAGGGCGGTCAGATTCCCCCGCACCACCGCCGTCGCCCCCTCAATCGGGAGCCCTTCCTGTTCGGCCAGGGACCGTTCCTCATCCTCCAAAGCCTGGATGGCCCGTTCGGCTCGATCGGCCTCTTGGGAGGCGCGCCGTTCCTGGTCGGCCGATTGACCCAATTCAACCTGTAGCTGCAGTGCCTCATCTTCGAGGTCTCGACGCCGTTCTCCGGCGCCCTGCATTCTCGCCTCAGCGCTTCTCCGTCGTTCGTGAGCAACCTGACCGATTCGGCGCAGACGCTCCGACGTTGTCTCCAAACGGGCTGCGGCGGCGGTATCACGATCGAGAGAGCGCCCCGCTTCCCCGGCCGCCTCGGCCAGAGGTCCGAGACGAGGCTCCAGTTCGTCGCGTTCGTTCTCAGCCGTTCTCAGTCGGGCACGGAATTCGGTTTCTTCCGCTGCGACCGCTTCGCTGCGGCTGCGGATCTTGCGGAGTTCCTCACCTCCGAGAAACAGCCGGAGGCCGCGCAGGTCGTTCCTCACGGAGTCGTGTCGTTCCGCGGCGCGTGCCTGGCGGCGGAGGGGACGCATCTGTCTTTTCAGCTCTTGCAGGATGTCCCGCAAACGAAGGACGTCGGCGTCGGTTCGTTCGAGTCGCCGAACGGCTCGCTCTTTGCGCAGACGGTGTTTGAGGATCCCGGCCGCTTCTTCGATGACCGCCCGGTGATCTTCCGGCTTGGCGTTCAATATCGAATCGAGCTGGCCCTGTCCGACGATGACGTGTTGGTACCGTCCGATTCCGCTGTCGGCCAGCAATTCCTGCACGTCCAGCAATCGGCAGTCAACGCCGTTGATCTGATAGTCGCTGCTGCCGTCGCGGTAGAGCCGTCGGGTAACGCTTACCTCGTCGAGATCCAGCGGCAAGAGGCGTGAGGCGTTGTCGAATACGAGTGTGACCTCTGCCCGGCTGAGAGCCGGTCGGGTCGCCGTCCCGGCGAAGATGACATCTTCCATCTTCTGGGTTCGGAGAGTTCGGGTGGATTGGGTCCCCATTACCCACGCCATGGCGTCGACCAGGTTCGACTTGCCCGAGCCGTTGGGTCCGACCACCACGGTCACCCCCGGCTCGAACTCAAGCCTCGTCCGGTCGGCGAACGACTTGAACCCGACCACCTTCAAAGATTTCAGGAACACGAATCACAACCTTGTTATTTCAGCGGTCAGGAGGCTATCACAGGGTCGCGCGGGGCGCCTAGAACCGCACGGACAACGTCGCGAGACCGGCATCGGGTTCCGTCGAAGCGGGCCGGGTGAGCGAGTTCGGCGCATGGGCCGACCGACAGACGCGAAACAGATCCTCGGAGAGGCGTTGAAAGACATCGGCCGCCGATAGGCTGGAGTGCGCAACCGAGACGGAGGAGCGCCATGGCAATGAGGGTGTATCTGGCAGGACCGCTGTTCTCGGAGGCCGAACAGGCTTTCAACCGTTCTCTGGTCGCGGACCTCGAGTCCATCGGGGCTTCTGTGTTCTTGCCCCAGAGGGACGCCATCGATGTCAGCAAAACCGATTTCCAGCGCCTGTCTCCCACGCAGCAGAGCCGAGCGATCTTCGAGTCGGACAAGAATCAGATCTATGGCTGTGATGTGTTCTTGTTCTGTCTCGATGGGCGTGTTCCGGATGAAGGGGCGTCCGTCGAATTGGGTCTGGCGCATGCACAACGTGAGTCCAGCGTTCGCGAGAAGCTAATCATCGGTCTCCACACCGACGTGCGGGTGGCCTTCGACACCCGCAGGCTGAATGCCATGCTCATGGGAGCGTTCGATGAGATCTTCACCACGAGAGCCGAGTTACTCAGCTACCTCGAGGAACACTCCTCTGACTTTGTCGGGTGAAAGCCCGATCGCGTGGGCCTAGAACCGGACCTGAAATGTCGTGAGACCGGCTTCTGGTTCGGCCGGTAGGACCTCGGCGCTCACCACCGAGGCCAACCGAGGACCAATGGCCAACCAGGCCAAAAATTGATCGACATCCTTTTCCGGTCCTTGGGCAAAGACCTCTACTTGGTCGGACGGGAGGTTGCGCACCCATCCGGTCAGGCGGTGCAGGTTGCCTTGATCGACGGTTGCGTATCGAAACCCAACGCCTTGCACACGTCCGCTAACAACCGCCCGAACGGCCTTCATGTCTGACATTGCGGACACCAAAAGGAGCTTCTTCCCCCAATGACGGTCCGTTCAATAGGCGTGCCGTCACGACGACAGGGCAATCCCTCCCGGCCGTAGGCTCGGAGCCGGTGCAGGTATTCGCCGGCCCGACCATCGGGGAGAAGGTAGGCAAGGTCATTGAGGCTGGTGCCGCCCCAGCGGAGTCCCGCCTCGAGTACCGGCTGCACCGCTCCCCGCAGCCGCTTGATCTCTTCTTTGGTCAGCGACCCGGCCGGACGGGTGGGACGGATCCTCGCCCGATGCAGCACCTCGTCCGCGTAGATATTGCCCAGCCCGGCGATGAACCGTTGATCCAGCAGCAAGGATTTGATGGCCACCTTCCTGCCGGCCATCCGCTTCGTCCAGACCGGAGATCGGGGAAGATGGTTGAGAGCATCGGGACCCAGATCGGCCAGAGTAGAGCCGGCCAGCTCCTCCGGAGTGAAGACCGCCACGAATCCGAAGGTGCGGGGGTCAACCATTCGGAAAACCTGGCCCCGATTGGTCTCGACCACCACATGGGTGTGGGGTGCTTCGGGAGCACCCGGATCGGCCAATTCAATCCGGCCCGACATTCCCAGATGGGTCACCCAGGTCAGATCCCCCTCGATCTCGGTCATGAGGAACTTGCCGGTTCGGTTCACCTGGTGGATCAGGCGGCCCGACAACCGGTCCTCGACATCGGTGGGACGCTCGTTGCGGCGTGCCAGCCGTGGATGACGGACCCGGGTCGACACCACCCGGGCCCCCTCGAGTGCTGGGGCCAACGAGCGACGGACGGTTTCGACTTCTGGCAGCTCGGGCATCGACCCGAGGGTAGTTCAGTTGGGTAGCCGGCCGACTCGCGCAGATAGGATGTGGAACCGATGAAGAAGCTCCCATCGCGCACCACCCTCTGTCGCTCGAGCTGGGTCGTGCTGTCACTGGCAACCGTGATCACATTGTCTGGTTGTCTTGGTCCCGGAAACGTACCGGTCGTCGCTCCCCCACCAACGGGAAAGGTCGCCGAACAACTTCAGACAAGAGCCTTTCAGAGCGCCTGCTTGCAGGTCGGGTGCGCCGGCTTCCCGATCTATGCCCCGCTCGATACCCCGCCCAGCTTGCGGAGCACCATTGCCGAGATCTTCACCGACGAAGTCGAATACATAGCCCTATCAACGGCCGAGGAGCGGACGGGCGACAACGGCCACTTCGAAAACAACGGGACCATGTTCGACATGGGAGAGGTCCATCGCACGGGCCGGGCAGACGTGGTCGGGGTGGACATCTCGATCGAGCAAGGCTTCGGCAACGTGTCTATCCGGACCTTCCTGTTCCTGTGGGATGGGACCGGTTGGGTCGACTCCAGCCCCGACGAAACCGGCGTCACGGTGACGACATCCGTTTCCTGATTTTGGGAAACACGAGCGGAACCGACGTACCGTGACCTCCGCGGAAATCGGAGGCAACTTCCCCGGTGGGCCGGAGCAGAACAAGCTCTGCGGATAAACGCCGCTCACTCCCCCGCCTTGACCAGGTCGTCCCATAGCCTCTCCAGAATCACTTCGACCGGTTCGCCACCCCAAGGGTCAAGCGTCCGCTCATCGGCCAACCGGTGCGCCAGAGCCACCAAACCCGGGTAGTCCGCCTCATACGATCTGACCGCCGCTCCCCCGCCCTGCCGTTGGAAGAACCAAACCATCGGGAGCATCGCGCAAAACGAGGCGAACGGGGTGCCGAGGGGACCGACGACGTCCGGCCACCGTTTGCCGGCTTGGGGGTTGAGCTCAGGTAGCTTCTCGATGCCGTCCCAGAGAGGGTCCGGGGCCATGAATCGCACAAACCCGACGTGCGTCGTCACCACTGCCGACATGCACAACAGGCACGGCTGGAGGGTCGTCCAGATGGTGTGGTGCTCGTAGTCTCCCACCGCCAACTGAGCGAGAACATCCATCTCGGCGTGGGCCAGATAGGTCCCGTGAAGCCGCCCGGGAGGGGCCGAGGTATCCCCCACCCGATTTCGCCCCTCGGCGACTATCGTGCCCATCTGGTCGGTCAACACGGCCCCGACTCCGATGTTTCCGAGAAGGTGCGCCCGCCACGCTTGGGCAAGGGCGCGTTGCCAGGTCGCGTCAAGGTCGTCGAAGACCTTCATACCCTCACATCCTCAAGTCTCCCGGCTCTCAAGAGCCTGCTGGGCGGCGCTCTGTTCGGCCTCCTTCTTCGACCGTCCGGTGCCCTGCCCGATGATGTCGCCATCAATTTCGACCGTGGCCGTGAAGATCTTGTCGTGGTCCGGCCCCTGATCGGTAACCCGGTAGCGGGGCCGCAGTCCATCCCGAGCCAAATCCTCCTGAAGCCGCGTCTTGTAGTCACGCTTCCCCGGCGCCGCCACTCTTGCTTCGATACGGTCGGCCCAGCGCCCGAGAATGAACGCCGGGCGCCCTCCAGACCCTGGTCCAGATATATGGCGGCGATCACCGCTTCCATCGCATCCGCCAGTATCGACTCTTTTTCGTGCCCACCCGAGGCGTGTTCGCCCCGGCCCAGCACGAGATGGTCCCCGAGGTCAACCTCCCCGGCCACTTCGGCCAATTCGACGCCGTTCACCAAACCGGACCGAACTTTGGCCATCTCTCCTTCGGACAGCTCCGGATGGTTGTTCGAACAGGTACACCGTCACGATCATCTGGAGCACCGCGTCGCCGAGAAATTCCATACGCTCGTTGTGTCTGGCGCCGGAATGCTCGGCCACGTACGAACGGTGCACCAGCGCCGCCCGCAGGAGGCTCGGTCCGTCAAATTCGACACCCAACGATGTTCGAGGTCCGCCAGGTCGGCCATCACGCCACCCGATCCGCCAGCCTCTTCACGAGATCACGGTCGGCCCCGTCGGCCGCCAGTGCGATCGCGTTGGCAATGGCAACCGATGAGGATGTGCCGTGAGCGATGACCACCGACCCCCTTCGAGCCAACGAGGTGGGCTCCGCCGAACGTCTCGTAGTCGAGCCTGGCCCGCAATCCGCTGAGAACGGGGAGAACTCGCTTCTGGTCTTCGAGCGACATGGTGGCCATCGCATCCAAGGCCATCTGCGCAACGAACTGAGCCGTCCCTTCCGTGGTCTTGAGCACGACGTTGCCGGTGAACCCGTCGGTGACCAGCACATCGACGGCGTCCGCCGAGATATCGCGCCTTCGACGTTGCCGATGAAGTTGACCGGGGTGGCTTCCAGCAGCTCGAAGGCAGCCCGCTCCAGCTCCCGACCCTTGCCCCGTTCTTGTCCGATGTTGAGCAGGCCGACCCGAGGTCTGTCCAGGCCGAAGTGAACCTCTGCGACCACCGAGCCCATCAGGGCGAACTGAGGGAAATACTCGGGCTTGCAGTCCGGATTGGCTCCGCTGTCGATCAGGACGGTTGGGCTGCCCGGGGTGGGCAACATGGTTGCTACGGCCGGGCGATCGACCCCCGTCGAGACGCCCGATGGTTATCGCGGCGGTGGCCAGGGCCGCCCCGGTCGAACCGGCCGAGACAAACGCTGAGACGGTGCCCTCTCTGACGAACCGGGCCGCAACCGTGACCGAAGCATCGGGTTTCTCACGGATCGCCCGAGCGGCATCCTCGTGCATCCCGATGACCTCGGAGGCATGCACGATCGGCAAATAGGACTCATGGTCGACGACCATCGGGGCCAGAATCGAACCCGGTCACCAACCAGGATCACGTCGTAACCGCGCTCGGCTGCAGCGGCGGCACCCAGCACGGTCTCGAGCGGCGCACGGTCACCCCCCATTGCATCGAGGGCAACCCGCGCCACCGGCCGGCCTACTCTTCGTCGACTATGACTTCGCGTCCCCGATATGTTCCACAGTTGGGGCACGCCCGATGGGAGATCTTCGGGCTGTGGCACTGCGGGCAAGTGGACGTGTGCGGACGGCTCAGCTTCCATTGGGCTTTGCGCCGACGCGTCCGTGACCGGGACATCTTCTTCTTCGGCACCGCCATGGTGCACTCCTCTCAAGGTTCCAACAGTTGTTGCAGCGCGCTGAACGGAGAGTCGCTCTCGTCGGCGTGCCCGGAACAGGGAGCTGTATTCAAGTCGGTTCCGCACGTTGGGCAAAGTCCCAGGCAATCTTTCTTGCATAGCGGCACCAACGGCAGGGCCAAGCTGACCTCATCGCGGATGATCGGTCTCGAGGTCGATGTGGCCGTCCCGAGTAACGGGTTCCGTTTCCTCGCTCGGCTCTCGGGCGAAGAGCTGAGTGAAGGAGACCGAGCCATCTTCAGTCCATCCGATCAGGCAGCGATTGCACTGGAGTACAGCTGTGTAGTCGATGGACCCTCGAGCCAGGATCTCGTCGGCCAGCGCCTCGAGATCGAACCTGGACGGTCACCGGATGGTCGGCCTCTACCCGCTCGAGGTCCATCTCTATCTCGATCGGACCCACAATGGTCTCTTCGCGATAGGCGCCGGACCGACCGAGTAGATCGGTGACGAGCAGCAGAAACGGGTTGACGTTCATGGTGTCATCGATAGTAGGAAGACGCGATTCCGAGCACGCCGGTTATTGAGGGACGGCAGGCGGCGCCGGCCGGGCTTGGTGAAACTCATGACGAGCCTCCCGAACCTGTTTGAGAAGATTGGTGAACAACACCTCGAGGTGTTCGAGCCGATCCTCGGCCAAATCCTCTGCCTCCAGTCTGATGCGTCTCGCCTCACCCTCGGCCCGGCGGGTCAACACGTTCGCCTCTTCGACTGCTTCGGCGATGATGTTGGACTCGCTGACCAACTCCTTTGCCCGAATCCCGGTGCGATCCATGATCGCTTTCGCCTTCTCGTTGGTTCGGGCGATAAAGGCTTCTCTCGCGGACCATCCAACGGGCCGCCCGCAGTTCGTCGGGAAGAATGGCTCGCAGTTGCTCCAGCATGGCGAGGAATTCTTCCCGCTCGACCCGCACGGCTCCCGACAGTGGCAGCGCCTTGGCTTCCTGGATAGCCACCGTCATCTCGTCGATGATGTTGTGCAGCTCCCCGATCTGAACCGGTGTTTCCGGGTTTGTTTCCGGCTCGAGAATCTCCGGTGGTTCGCCGTCCTCGTGGGGGAAATCGATGAGATCGTTCATGCGTATCGCTCCTTCAACGCGGCAGCAACCAGGGGTGGGACCATCCCATCCACAGAGCCGCCCATGCGGGCGACCTCCTTGACCAGCGACGACGAGAGGTAGCCATATTCGGGGTTGGTCGGCAGGAAGAGAGTGTTGATCCCGGCCAGACTCTCATTCATCTGGGCCATCTGGAGTTCGTATTCGAAATCGGAAACGGCTCGAAGACCCTTGACGATGAGGTCGACCTCCTTCTCTCGAGCGAATTTGACCAGGAGTCCGGAGAACGCATGGATTTCCATGCGCTTTGCGTCATCCGCGAACAGTTCTTCGAGCATCGCCGTGCGCTCTTCAGAGTCGAAGAGGGCACTCTTGGACGGATTGGCCACAATGGCCACCACCACGCGGTCGAAGATGGACAAGCAGCGTTTGATCACGTCGATGTGGCCGTTGGTCGGCGGATCGAAACTGCCGGGACACAAAGCCGTGCTCACGTCTCCTCCTTCTGGTACGTCCAAAGCCTGCTATCGCCGTAGGTCCGTTCGCCCACCAGGTTAAGGCGGTCCGGAACCTCCGGAGCCTCTTCACCCACCCGACGGTGAACGACCACCGTGGCGTCGGCATCGAGCAACCGCTCGAGTTTGGCAAGCACCTCTTCAACAGACGCTAGCGAGAGGGCATAGGGAGGGTCAACGAACGCCAGATTGAAGCTCACTGCGCAGCGGTCGAGAAAACGGTTCACATCGCCCCGGTGGACCTCTCCCCCCAGTCCAACACTGGTGACATTGCGGCGAAGCGCGAGCAGCGCCTCGCGGCTTTGCTCCACGAATACCGCCGTCTGCGCTCCCCGGCTGAGCGATTCCAATCCGAGCGACCCCGACCCGGCATATAGATCGATCACCCGGGCATCCATCACGGTCGATCCCAGGGATGAGAAAAGCGCCTCCCGAATGCGATCGGTCATCGGCCGGGTGCCGGACCCTTTGGGCCCGACGATCGTTCGACCTTTTGACATTCCGGCAATGATCCTCATGAGATGAACAACCATTCCACTTCGTCGCCCAGGAGCGCCCGGATTTCGTTGCGAATTGCTACGTGGTGCTCGAGGTCGGGATCCCGGCCGACCAACCCGAAGGCTTCCCTGCGGGCGATGATCAGTGTTTCGATATCCACCAGGATGTCGGCCAGTTTCAGATCGGAAAGCCCCGCTTGTCTGGCCCCGAACACCGTCCCCTGGCCCCGGATTCGGAGGTCTTCTTCGGCCAGCCGAAACCCGTCATCCGTTGAGACCATCGCGGCAATCCGGGCTTGTCCTTCATCGGTAGTGGGCTCCGCGACCAGATAGCACCAGTTGGGGCCGCTGTGGCGACTCAAACGCCCCCGCAACTGATGCAACTGGCTGAGCCCGAAACGGTCGGCATCCTCAATGATCATCACGGTCGAACGGGGCATGTCGATTCCCACCTCGATCACCGTGGTTGACACGAGAACGTCAAGATCGCCGTCTCGAAAAGCCCTCATTACCGCTTGCTTGTCGACCGGACGCATCTGCCCGTGGAGAAGACCCAACCGAAGCTCCGGGAAAACGCCTTGAAGTCTCTCATACTCAGCCGTGGCCGAGGCCGCTTCGATCTTGAGGCTGTCTTCGACCAGGGGACACACCACAAACGTCTGTCGGCCGATCGCCGCCTGTTCTCTAACTCGCTCATACACCCGGGCCAGCGCCGACGGAGATTTGGCAACAAACTCTGTCTGAACCTCCGGACGGCCGGGCGGCATCTCGTCCAATTCGGACACGTCCAGGTCGCCGTACAAAGTCATCGACAGGGTTCGAGGAATCGGTGTGGCCGTCATGATCAGCATGTCCGGATCCACGTCACCGGCTTTTTCTTTGAGGTTCACGCGTTGGTGGACGCCGAAGCGGTGCTGCTCGTCGACTACCGCCACTCTCAACCTGGCGAAGTGCACTCCCTCTTGGATGAGCGCGTGGGTGCCGATCACCAGGTCGATCCGACCGTCGGCAATCCAGTCGAGAACGTCTTGGCGCCCGACCGACCCCGCCGGACGAAACGAAACCTCCGAATTACTCCCGGTGAGCAGGGCGATCGTCACCGGGCGGTCGGGTTGCTGACCGTCGAACAGGCTGGACATCCCGAGGTCGGCCCCTTCGCCTTCGATCATCGGCGCCAGCGCGGCCTGGTCGAAAAGATCCTTGATCGACAGGTAGTGCTGCTCGGCCAGCACTTCGGTCGGCGCCATGACGGCTCCCTGGTGTCCACCTTCTACACCAGTGAGAAGGGCTCCCACCGCGACGACGGTCTTGCCGGATCCGACCTCGCCAAGCAATAGACGGTGCATGGGATGAGGGGCCAGCATGTCGCCGCGGATTTCCTCGATGACCCTCTTCTGTGCCCCGGTCAGCCGGTAGGGCAGGTTGGCCTCGAACCGGGAGAGCAGTTCGGTTGACGGAGAGTGGGCTACGCCGACCGCTCCTTCGATCATTTTCTGCTTGGAGAGGGCAAGTGCCACTTCCAACCGGAAAAGCTCATCAAAGACCAGGCGGGCCCGGGCTGCGTCCTTGTCCTCGATGCTCTCCGGGAAGTGGATTTCGGCGATCGCCCGATCCCTGGCGATCAACCCCAATCGCTCCCGCAGGTCGGTGGGCAATGGATCACCGATGGGGCGAGCCCGCTGGAGGGCGTTGTAGATGGCCCTTCGCATGTGACCGGGAGACACCTCCCCGACGCTGGGGTGGACGGGCACCACCCGACCGGTCACCAGGCTCTCGGTCGAAGAGTTGAGCACGTCCACTGCCGGGCTTTTCATCTGCAGTTTCCCTCGAAATCGGTCCAATTTGCCGGACAGGGCTACTTCGGAACCGACCGCCATCTGCCGTTCCCGAAAACCCTGGTTGAACCATGTGGCTGTCAACACCGATGCACCATCTCCCACCACCGCCTCGGTGATGGCCAGATTGCGTCGTGGGCGGCGAGTGCTCACCCTCTTCACGGTGACAATCAGGGTGACCTCTTCGCCAAGTTCAACGTCCTGAATCGGTACGGTGCGTGAGCGATCGATGTAGCGGCGGGGTGCATGCAGCAGCAGGTCGGCGACCGTGTTGATGCCGGCCTTGGCGAGCGCGGCCGCCCGCCGGCCCTTGAGGTGCTTGACCTGGTCGACCGGAATCGCCGTCAACTCCGCCAGAGTCCGGCCGCTCACTCGACTGAGAGGAGGTAGGGGTACAACGGCTGGCGACCGTCAATGACTTCGACTTCGATAGCCGGTCGGTTGGTAGCAAGCCATTCCCGCACGGTACCTTCGGCGTGCGGATCTGCGCCCATTCCGGTGATGAGGGTGACCAATTCCGCGTCCTCCTCGGTGAGGTAGCTCAACAGCTCGATGAGCGCGGCTTCTTCGTGTTCCCCGACATTGTGCAGTTCTCCGTCGGCAATGCCGAGCCAATCCCCCTCAGCTACCTCTCCAACGGGAGTCGCGGACGATCGGACGGCTCTGGTCAGTTCCCCCGTCCGCACGTCGCCGGCCGCTCTCGTCATCGCGGTCGCCAACCCCGGGCCATCATGGTCGGAGGGGAAGTAGGCCACCATCGCCGCCAAACCTTGGGGAACGGTCAGGCTTGGTACCACCAGGACCTGTTTGTCGGTCAGTGAATCAACTCGTTTGGCAACCGGAACAATATTCTTGTTGTTCGGGAGCAGGATGACGGTGTCGGCGTTCACCAGCTTGACCGCTTCGAGGAGATCCTGCGTTGAGGGGTTCATCGTCTGGCCGCCGGTGACGATCTGCTGGGCTCCCAGGGCGCGGAACATCTGCACCAGGCCCGGGCCCGCCACTACAGGAATGACTGCCACCGGCGCGTCAATGGAATCCGGGGGGGTTTCGAAACCAGACGCACCGGCGTGGAAAGCCTCAGCTGCCGCCTGATCCAGCAAATCGGTTATCTGGAGCCGGTACGGTCGGCCGGCCTCAATTCCCGCCTCGATGGCGGCATCAGGAGCGTCGGTGTGGATATGACAGTTGTAGGTGCCATCGCCGCCGACGACCACAATCGAGTCGCCCAGTTCCAGCCATCGGGCCCGGAAAGCAACGAGACTCTCGGCGGTGGCCTCGAGCAAGAACATGACCTCATAGCGGAGATCGGCGATGGCGCGCTGGGAGTCGTCTCCTCCGGGAACGGTGGCCGCTTGTAGGGCTGCCGCGAAGATCCGCTCCGGCACGATGACGTCAAGTCCGGTGACCTCCTCGAGGAATGCCACGATCAGGAGGAGAAATCCTGCCGCCCCGGCATCCACGACCCCGGCCTGCTTGAGGACCGGCAACAGTTCGGGCGTGTTTTCGAGCTCCGCTTCGGCACGGTGATATACCCGCGCCAGCAGCCCCCCGAGATCCTCGCCGGGTCCGGTTCCCGTTTCGGCGGCCGCGTCGGCGGCGGCTCGCAGCACGGTGAGGATCGTCCCTTCGACGGGCCGCAAGACGGCCTGATAGGCAGCATCGGAAGCCCGCTCGAGGGCCCGCACGAGCTCCGTGGTCCCGAGCTCTTCGTATCCACGAAAGGAGTCAGACAGACCTCTCAGGATCTGGGACAGAATCACCCCACTGTTTCCCCGCGCCCCCATCAACGACCCGTGAGCGATGGCGCCGGCTACCGCCTCCATCCCTTCGGCATCGCGTACCTCCTCCACCACCGATTGCACCGTCAAGCTCATGTTGGTACCGGTATCCCCGTCGGGGACCGGATAAACGTTGAGCCGGTTGAGAGCCTCTCGATGGTGCGTGAGCCGTTCGTGATAGCGACTGATCACCCGCTTGAGGTTCTCGGCGGTGAATGCCATCCGGGTGTTCCTTTGCTGGACGGGTGGGAGTATACGAATTCCATAGAGGAAATTATCCCTGCTATCCTCTCGCTCCGGCCTCAGGAGGGTCGTCTCTCTCATGTCATATCGCTGTGAAATCTGTGGAAAAGAGCCGTGGTATGGGAAGCAAGTGAGCTTCTCACACAAACGCTCCAGCCGCCGTTGGGTCCCCAATATCCAACGGGTCCGTGTCAAGCACGGAACCAACACCCGCCGCGCCCGGGTGTGCACATCCTGCCTCAAGGCCGGCAAGATCGAGAAGGCGTAGCTCGAGCTTTGCTCGAGCCGTTTCTAATAATTCGTTTCTCGTTACTCGCAAGAACGCGTCAGCGACGCCCAACTAGGAACTAGAAACTAGAAACTAGGAACGAGGAACGAGGTTGGTTCCCACTACACTCCTCCCCTATGCAAGGCGTAATCAAGACCTACGATCCCGGCACCGGGGTCGGAATCATTGTCCGAGACGATGACCGCAGTGAGGTCTTTCTTCGACCCGGATCTCTCGAGGGATCCGCCTTCCGTACCCTGCGCCAGGGCCAACGTGTCATCTTCGAAACCGAAGAAAGCGACGGCCGCATCTATGCCCACGGCCTTCGATTTGGAATGGACGGCCGCTGAGAGACCACTGAGGCGTCTCGACCGCGGGTATAGTCGCAAACAAGAGCACTAAGGAGGTCATGTGGTCCAGGCGTACGTGCTGATTCAGACCGAAGTCGGTAAGGCGGCCCAGGTCGCCGATGAAGCCCGGAAGATTCCCGGTGTCGAGTCGGCCGACGATGTGACCGGACCCTACGACGTGATAGTCAAGGCATCCGCCGAAAACGTCGATCAACTCGGCAAGCTGGTGGTGGCCCGAATTCAGTCGATCGAAGGCATCACTCGCACGCTCACCTGCCCCATCGTCCACCTGTAGCCCAAGGCCCGGGTTGGCGAGAAAGCGGCCTAGGGCCGCGCCCCGCTCACCCCAGCTTCGAGGCAATTGACGCGGCGTTACGCAAAGCAGTGCCGTCGGCACCGGCAGTTGTGAACCTGCGCGGAACTCCGGCCTCGGCTTCGGCAATCATGTCCAATAAGAGCTGCCGGCGCGACACCGGAGGGTCGATCCACAGATAAGCGGCCAGGCTCCCAGGAATCGTGTTGATCTCATTGAGCCACACCTCATCGCCGCGCACCAGGAAATCGACTCTGGCCACACCTCTGACACCCACCACCCGGGCGACTTTGGCAGCCGTCACTCGGATGGCCCGCTCGATGCCGGGTGCCACCTGGGCCGGAAGCTCGCGAGCGGACCCTTCCAACCCTCCGCCGGCTAGATACTTCTGCGCGTAGTTGTAAATGTGGGCGGCTCCCGCGTCTCGCACCGGGGCCTCAATAGCCGAGAGCTGCGGCTCGGGGTAGCTCCGCACGGCGATTAGATAATCCCGGCACTCCTCCAGAAAAGGTTCGACGACGGCACCCTGCCGCATATGCGGAGAGGTCTTGAGCAAATCGAGGGCAGTCTGGCGATCGGCGACGACCTCGATGCCAATCGACGACCCGCCAAAGCGGGGTTTGATGATGAATGGACCGCTCAGGCCGACCCAGGTCTCGTCTTCGTCGACGAGCAACCTACGAGGCACAGAGTTGAGACCGGCCGCGGTCATGACCGCGCCAAAAGCCAGCTTGTCCATTCCCAGATTCGATCCGGCCGCATCCGGGCCCGTGTAGCGAAGCCCGGCGAGATCAAATGCTGCCTGTACGGAACCATCCTCACCCGGTGCTCCGTGACAGCAATTGACCACTACCGACACGTCGAGTGGCCTCTTCTTCAGCACGAAGCCTTCACCCGGTTCGGCCACAAATCTCATTTCCTTGGCACGATCGGGAACCCCGTCGGCAAAAGCCGCCGCTTCGAGTTGCGGATCGACCACATACCAGCGCCCGGTTTTGGCCCAGTAGAGGGCAAATACGTCCACGCCCGCGTCGCCCAGGGTACGAGCGGCCTGCAAGCCTGTCAGGATGCTGATGTCATGTTCCGGTGAAGGTCCACCGAACACCACCGCCGGCTTGCCCATTTTGTTACTCCTTACGGATAGTGGTCGGGGAGATCGTTCTCGTACAGAACGACATCCCCGTCGCCCAGGTTCGCCCGAATCCACTCGACGGCTTGCTCCCGGGAGTCGACCACGATAACGGACGCTCCCCCACCAGCCGTTCCTTCCAACAGTGCCGCCCGGTTGGTTCGACCGACGATGACTACGTCTGTGATCGTGTGAGCGGCCAGCGCGCCCAGGGCAACGTTCTCCTCATATTGGCTTCTGCCCAGCTCCACCATCCCCGGAGTGACCAGAACCCGGCGATGACCGGCAGCCACCCGCTCCAGGGTGGCCAGCGCCGACCGGGCGCCCGCCGGGTTTGAGTTGTAGGTGTCATCGATGATGGCGAATCCCAGATCGCTGACCGATATGGTTTGCCGGTGTTGGGCTCCGGGCAGGTCGTCGACTGCCCGACCGACTCCATCCATCGGGACCGCCAGCGCCAGGGCGGCACCCAGAGCGCAGGCCAGATTGCTGGGGAAGATCGACGGATCGTCGAGGGTGGCGACTTGCGAGCCACGCACAAACACCCCTCCGCCCTCGGCGTCGATGAATACGTCCGCCTGCGAATCCCGGCATGAACAGCGAATCACCTCAACAGAGATGCGATCTGCCAGTTCGGCGAGGAGAGGGTCATCGACGTTGATCACCGCCGTTCGAGCGCCGGCCAGAATCTCCGACTTCGCCTCGACGGTCTTTTCCAGGGAGCCAAACCGCTCGAGGTGCACCGGTCCGATGGCGGTCAGCACGCCAACCGTGGGCACGATCCACGAGCACAGCTCGGCGATTTCCCCCTTCCCATATGTGCCCATCTCGGCGATGAACACCTCGGTTCCGGGCGCCAGATGCTCGTTGACGGCCCGGGCCAGGCCCAGGCGGTTGTTAAAACTCGCCGGGCTGGCCACTGTGGCAAAACTCTCCCGCAACAGCCTCTCGAGATAGGCCTTGGTGGTCGTCTTGCCATACGAACCGGTGATGGCCACGACGGTTGGAGCCACTTGCGAAAGGGTCCGGGTGGCCCGATCGACATATTTGTCAGAGAGCCTCTGTTCTATCGGAGCTGTGATCGCCAGGGCAGCATCAGCCAATACCGGCAGAAGCAGTCCGGTCGCGACCAACGTTTCAACTGCTCGATCCGCCAGCCCGCCGGCCACGACCAGTAGAGCCGCCAATCCGCCCATGGTTGTCACCAACCGGCGGAGTCGAACCGTCCAGCCCAGCGGCGCAGTCCGTCCGGTGATGCTGAGGCCCAGCGGCCCCACAATTACGACCAGCGTCGCGAGAAGACCGAACGGCTGGTACACCCAGGCGGCCCCCAGTGCGACCAGCCCGATCAGAAAGAGCGCTCGGTTGGCAGATCGGGAATTCCACCACCGCCACGCGAACCGGGTCACCGTCCGTGACAAATAGTGCTCACGTTGGGCCACTCTCAACCAGCGCACCGCAGCGAGACCAAACGCGGCGGCTGCCAGCACCCAGAGCGCAATGGTCATGACACAACCCCCAGTACCGCTGCTCTAACAGCCTCGGGGGCTTCGAGGCATACGTGGTGGCCGACTCCTTCGAGGACCGTCAATTGACCGCCCCCAAGATAGGCGAGTGCTCGTTCGGCGACTTCGGTCGGGACATCAGCATCGTCGGCCCCCCACACGAGATGGGCAGGTTGGCGAACTACGGCTAGTTGTTGCTCGTAGCTCTCGTTGACAACTTTGACGAGGACCTCCCGCATCACCCCCCGCGCCGCCTGATAGTCGGCCGAGCCGTGGGTTTGTCGAGCCTGTTCCATGCGGTCGTCGCCGACCAACCCGGCCCGATGCAGAGCGCGAATCAGTCGGTAAGCAATCGGCGGGTGGCGGGCCGGCCCGGAACGGCGAAGCAGCGGAACCCCCACCAGTACCAAAGCTGCCACGCGGTCGGGGTGGGCTACGGCCAACTCCACCGCCACTCGGCCACCAAACGAGTGGCCGACGAGAACCGCAGGTTCGTGGAACTCGTCGAGAACCGGCGTGACCAGCTTGGCATAACCCGCGGAGTCCAACGTTTCGTTTGGTTCGGGTGAGGCACCAAAACCAGGGAGATCAATCGCGATTGCATCCAATCCCTGGAGGATCTCGGCAAAATCCCGGTGATCCCGTCCCCAACCGTGCATGGCCAACACTTGCGGATGGCCGTCCCCAAATCGCCGGCCGAAGAGAGCGCCGGCGGCAAATGACTTCAACATGATCCAAAACCGTAGCGCCGGTATTGGTCCACGCGACCGACTGCGTCATTGGAATGCCTCAGGTTGTACTGCACCGGGACCGAAACACCTTCCAGGGTTCGTGGGAGATTACCGCCGAACCCCTCGACATCGAGACCATACTGAGCTGATGGCCCGCCAAAAAAAGACGAACCGAATCCCGTTTGCGGCCTTCCGGGCCCGGGCAGCCAAGCTGGGACTTCAGGTCTCATGGCTGATGCTGGCGGCCATCCTCTTTGCGGCCTATCGCTCCAGCCTGCTCAACGATCCCCGGGTCTGGGTTCCCTCGCTGCTGGCCGGGGTCGGCCTGTTCGCTCTTTCCTTTATTCGCTGGGAACGAGCTCTCCAGGACTGGCGAGGCGACCTGTTTCTCTGGTTGTGGCTCGCCTTGATCCTCGCCGAGTTGACCACCGTGGGGGCAGTCCCCCAACTCGGCGTGTTCATCTTCCCGTTGTATTTCGCCGTGGTTGTTCTGTCGGCCACCTTGGCCGGCACCATTCCCCACGCCTTCATCACCGGATTCGTGATCACCTCCTACATCCTGACCGACTCGAACTTCGGCCAGTCGTTGGACGTCGAACGCTTGGTGATCCCCCTGGTGACGGTGGTGGCCGTGGCGACCGCGTCCAGCATGCTCACCAAAGAATTCCGCCGTGAGACCTTCATCGGAATCAACCGCATGGAGCAGCTCGCCGAACGGGAAGCAGATCTCGGCCGCTTGTACGAGGTGTCGCGAACGATGGCCGCAGGCGACAGCCTCGACCTGGTGCTGCCCGAGCTGGTCGGGAGAATTGGCCGGTACCTCAACGCTGAGGTGGGAGCGGTCATGTTGCACAACGAACGCGAGCAGGTTCTGGAGGTGGTCAGCCCCATCTGGACGGCCGGACATTCTCTGGACGTAGGCGGGTACCGCATGCCTCTCTACCGCAAAGGTGATATCGAGCGCGTTTTCCTCTCCGGCAACCCTGCCTTGTATACGGACCTCGACAAGGACCCCAACAGCCACGGACTCCTCGGCGAGCTGGGCACCCACTCGGCGATGGTCGTACCGATGCAGCTCGAGCATCGCACCATGGGGGTGATGGTTCTGGCCGACAAATCAGACGGCGAGTTCACCAAGCGCGACCTTGAAGTGCTGACGTCGCTGGCGGCGCCGGCCGCATTGGTCCTGGCGCAACTGGAGAGGTTCCACGAAGCGGAAGAGACATCCCGCCGCATGGAAGAGCTGGCCCGGATGAAGTCAGATTTTGTTTCCGTGGTGAGCCATGAACTCCGCACCCCTCTTACTTCGATCATCGGTGCGCTGGCGACAATCGCCCGGCCCGAACTCTCTCCTGAGCAACCGGCCGCCCGGGAGCTTCTCGAATCTGCGCGCAATCAGGCCGACCGTTTGCGGAGGCTGATCGAAGACCTCTTGGTCGTCTCGCGGATCGAGGGACAGGCCTTGCCACGCCATCCCGAGGAAATCGATCTCGGCCTCTTCCTGCCCGAAACCATGGAGGTCATCTCAGGAGCAGATGAGGTCGTGAAGGTTCACGTAGAGACGGAGACGATCATCAAGACAGATCCGGATCACCTGCGGCGCATCGTCATCAACCTCGTGGAGAACGCCATGAAACACGCCGGTGGAAGCCCCGTCGAGGTAGTCGTCGCGATGGATGACGAGAACGTTGCAATCGACGTGGTTGATCATGGCTCCGGGATCCCGGCCTCCGAAAGGGCCAAGATCTTTGATCAGTTCACTCAGCTCGAACCGTCGGTTACCCGATCACAAGGTGGAACCGGTTTGGGTCTTTCCATCGTTCGCGGCCTCGCCCAAGCGATGGAAGGCGACGTCACCATCCACGACACACCGGGAGGTGGCGCCACGTTCCAGGTGGAACTCCCCCGGGTGTTGAGCCCCCGACGGAGCCGGCGCAACCCGGCGGCGGCCGTCGGCTCGCGAGCGAAATAACCCAACGCGGGCTATTCGCCGCTTCCAGCCGCTATGGCGTGGAACCCGCCGTCAACATGGATCAATTCGCCACTCGTGGACGGAGTCCAATCCGAAAACAGTACGCAAACCATCCGCGCCACCGGTCCGGGATCGGTGACATCCCAACCGAGCGGTGCACGCTCCCCCCAGGCTTTTTCGAAGAGGGCGACCCCGGGAATCGACTTGGCGGCCACGGTCGCCAGGGGACCGGCCGAGATTGCATTGACGCGAATGTTGTGAACGCCCAGGTCCCGAGCCAGGTACCGCGTCACCGACTCGAGGGCGGACTTGGCAACCCCCATCCAATCGTAAGCGGGCCAGGCCTGCCGGTTGTCAAAATCGAGGGTCACCAGCGATCCCCCGCCGGCCGCCTCGAACAATGGAAGCAACCCGGTTGCCAGCGTCTTGAACGAAAAGGCTGAAGTCATAAACGCGGTCTGGGCACTTTCCGGTGGCGTATTGAGGAAGTTGCCGCCCAGCGCATCCTCAGGAGCGTACGCAATGGCGTGAAGTGCTCCGTCAACCGCTCCCCAGCGGTTTGACAGGCTTCTTGTGAGATCTGCGACATGGTCGGGGTTGTTGATGTCGAGTTCCAGAACATCCGGTGGTGTGCTCATCCGCCGCGCTACTCGCTCGGTCAATCGCAAGCCACGCCCAAACCCTGTCAGTACGACTTCTGCGCCTTCTTCCTGGGCCATCCTGGCCGTGTGAAAGGCAATGGAGTCGTCGGTGAGAACTCCGGTGATCAGCAACCTCTTACCTTCGAGCAACACATTTCCTCCCGGAGCCGCGACGGGCCCATGCTAAGTGTCGTGCTTGCGACATTCGATCTTCTACGAACCTTCAAAAGTCATGATCGCCCGGAGGCCCAGTCCCATGATGAACAACATCACCAACCCCCAAGCCAGGGCGGGCCGTTTGGCCAACTGCGATCGATAAATGTACGCAAAGGAAAGGGTGAAGAGCACGAGGAAACCGTAGAACATATGGAAGGCGCCCGGGTCTTCGTCTTGGAGGTAGAGCACAATCCCGGCGAGGACCTGGACGATCATGGCTCCCATTCCGGCTCCGGCCAGGATCCAGAACGTCTTGGTCAGCGGACGCTTGGCAACGGTGAAGCCGATGCCGACCGAACCGGCGACGCCGGCCAGCGAAACCGCTACCCAACCCCATGTGGTGTGAAAAACCTCCATCGACCAACCTTCCGTGCGGGCTCGGACTCTAGCCTCGCGACAAGATCGGTTGGCGATCGGCGGATTGGGGGCGGTCTAGTCGCCGGATACCTCGACCAGTTCGCCGGAAGTCAAGTCAAGGGCGAATTCCTTGTCGGACCGCGAATCAGAAATCCAGTTGGCCAGGCGAGCTCCTTGCTCGCGGACCACCCACCATGCATAGCCGTCACGGCCGGCGGTCATGAACCCCTCGCGAGCTGCTCGAGCCCGGTCACCGCATCGGATTCAACGTCGAACGTGCCCAGCACGCTCTCGGAAGGAATCGGGGCCGGTCGGCCCGGTGTCACCTCTTCTTCGATGAACTCAACCGCTTCGAACATGGTTGCCTCGCTGCTCCCGCCCCAACCGGCGGCTTCCCAGAGCCACCGTGCTTGGTCATCATCCTACACCGATCCGACCACCGCGTGTGGCTGAATTCCCACCCAATGCACGAGCCTCGGTTAGGCAACCTCGACGAGTTTGCTGGTAGTGAGGTCGACCACAAATTCACGCCGGGTCCGTGAATCGGCGATCCAATTGGCCAGTTGTTCACCGTCCTGCCGCACAATCCACCAGGCGTATTCGGGACGTCCCGATTGGAAGTAGGCGGCCATGGATCTGCGGGCGGCCTTGACCGCAGCTGCTTCGGACGTGTAACGGCCAACCTCACGCACGGTGGGTATCGGAGCTACCCGACCCGGTCGGGTCTCTTCTTCGACATAGCGAACCGTTTGGAACATAGGACCTCCGTGAGGCCCTCTCACTCCTACCGCTTGGGGTACAACGTAGTGGCTCGCGCTTCGCCGGCCACGGATTTGGGCGACGAGCAACGAGCAACGAGCAACGAGCAACGAGCAACGAGCAACGAGCAACGAGCAACGAGCAACGAGCAACGAGCAACGAGAAGGCAACGAGCAACGAGCAACGAGCAACGAGCAACGAGCAACGAGCAACGAGCAACGAGCAACGAGCAACGAGCAACGAAGGTATACCACCGTTCGGCATGGAAGCTGGAGACTGGAGACTGGAGACTGGAGACTGGAGACTGGAGAGCAAGCTCACCAATGCAAAAACCCCGAGGGAGCGTCCGCCGAAACGTCCACCCTCTCGGGGTTCTTTCTCCTGCTGGGACTCCAGGGTCCCGAAGGACCCGGTCTCCCGGTAGGAGCCCGGTACCGCCTCTCGGTGGTGCCAGCCCTGTCGGCGAGTTGCCTCGCTGCCAGTACGAGCAATGTAGGTCGACCCGACCCGGTTCGCAAGCTCTCCGCCTATCTAGTTTTCGCGACCACCAATCCAAATTTCGCGAACCCCCAAAAAGGTACCAAGAACCAGGTTCCAGGTACCAGGTTCCAGGTTCCAGGTTCCGGAAACAAGCACAGAGCAAGAACTGACAACTGATAACTGATAACCGGGGGGCGCAATAGCAGCCCCCAGACGCGAGAAGCCCCGAGGGAGCGTCCGCCGAAGCATCCACCCTCTCGGGGTTCTCTACCGAAACCGGCTTTCGCCGACTCCAGTTTCCGTGACCCGAAGGTCACAGACTCCGATTCGGACCGAAGCCCGTACCGAAGGTGGTTCTTCCCCAGACCGAAGCCCGGTTCCGAAACCTTGCCCCTACCGAACCGAAGCCCGGTAAAAGCCGCCCACCCCTTTCGGAGCGGACCTCCCCGTTGCCGAGGAGACCCTCACATGAACGATCGAGTGATCCCGAAGGTTCTCTCGTCCGTTGTTCCCTTGCGGGAACCCCATCTGAGGGAACCTGGTCCGCCCTTCCGGTAAACCGACTGGGTTTTCCAGTACCGCTTCTGGGTTGCCCCCGAAGCAGCGAAGAGGAACCTAAGCGGCCTGCACCACCAATGCAAGCCCACCACCTATCTAGTTTTCGCGACCACCAATCCAAATTTCGCGAACCCCCAAAAAGGTACCAAGAACCAGGTTCCAGGTACCAGGTTCCAGGTTCCAGGTTCCGGAAACAAGCACAGAGCAAGAACTGACAACTGATAACTGATAACTGGGGCGGCGCAAAGCCGCCCCCAGACGCGAGAAGCCCCGAGGGAGCGTCCGCCGAAGCATCCACCCTCTCGGGGTTCTCTTACCGAAACCGGCTTTCGCCGACTCCAGTTTCCGTGACCCGAAGGTCACAGACTCCGATTCGGACCGAAGCCCGTACCGAAGGTGGTTCTTCCCCAGACCGAAGCCCGGTTCCGAAACCTTGCCCCACCGAACCGAAGCCCGGTAAAAGCCGCCCACCCCTTTCGGAGCGGACCTCCCCGTTGCCGAGGAGACCCTCACATGAACGATCGAGTGATCCCGAAGGTTCTCTCGTCCGTTGTTCCCTTGCGGGAACCCCATCTGAGGGAAACTGGTCCGCCCTTCCGGTAAACCGACTGGGTTTTCCAGTACCGCTTCCGGGTTGCCCCCGAAGCAGCGGAAGAGGAACCTAAAGCCCCCTGCACCACCAATGCAAGCCCACCACCTATCTAGTTTTCGCGACCACCAATCCAAATTTCGCGAACCCCCAAAAAGGTACCCAAGAGCACAAGACTCGAGGCACCAGGTACCAGGTTCCAGGTACCGGGTTCCAGGTTCCAGGCATCAAGCAACAAGCCCGAACTGACAACCGGCAACCGGAAACCGGCAACTGGCAACTCACCTGTCACTACCGTGTCGTATAGTCGACCCATGAGTTTGGAAACGTTGTCACCCAGCCGGGCATCAGACTTCAAGGTCTGCCCGCAGCTGTTCAAATACCGGGCCATCGATCGCCTCCCCGAGCCCACCACGGTTATCAGGCCAGGGGCACGACCGCCCATTTGGCCCTCGAGCGGTTGTATGACCTGCCCGCCCAGAACCGGACACCGGATGCCCTCTCCGAGCTGTTTCGAGAAGCGTGGACGGAGTTGCGCGGGTCGGAGGAGTTCGCCCAGCTTTTCGAGTCGATCGATGAGGAGCGCCGGTGGGGCATCGAAAGCCTGACCCTGTTGCTCAACTACTTCGCTCTCGAGGACCCGACGACGGTCGCTCCACTCGATCGCGAATTGGACATGCTCGAAGATCTCGAAGGGATCACGATCCGCGGCATCCTGGATCGAATCGATGAGCTGCCCGACGGAAGCCTGGTCATCACGGACTACAAGTCCGGGAAGGCACCCCCCGAGAGATATGCGCTTCCCGCCTTCTTCGCTCTCAAGATCTACGCCCTTCTCGTCAAGAAGCAGCTGGGGCGAACCCCCGTCGAAGTGCGACTCCTGTACTTGAACGGCCCGACCATGTACCGGTTGCCGATCGAGGATCAACAACTGGAGGCTATGGACCGACAACTCCGGGCATTGTGGGAAGCGATCAACCGGGCCATCGACCGCAACCACTTCCCACCAAGGCCGGGGACGGTTGTGCGATTGGTGTTCGTTCAAAGACATGTGCCCCGCCTGGCAGGAGGAGCCCCCATCAGAGCTTCAGGCCTCGGAAGCCTGAAGCTCCGGTAGCCAGAGAAATGCCGGCTGCTGTGCCCATGAACCCTGAACCCAAACCCCGGATCTTCACCATCGGCCACGGAAATGCGCCGTTTCCGGAAATCGAACGCAGCCTGCAGATCCACGGTGTCGCCACCGTGGTCGACGTGCGATCCGATCCCTACTCGAAGCACTCCCCCGATTTCCGCAAGGGCCCCCTGTCCGAAGCCACTGCCGCCGCCGGACTCGGCTACCGATGGATGGGAGACCGTCTGGGAGGCCGCTCCCCGGAAGAGCAACCGGCCGATCGACCACCGGAGACCGCCTCGGCATCATTCCAGGGCGCGATCGCCGAGGTGACCGCCCTCAACACGACCGGCCCGGTGGTGCTGTTGTGTTCTGAAAGGGACCCCGAGCACTGTCACCGCCGGGTGGTCCTGGCCCCCCGGTTGGAGGCGCTGGGTATCGAGGTCTATCACATACTCCCGGAGGGTGCCGCCCGCCGACACCAGCCTTCACTGGGGATCTAGAGACCTCAGTCCATCGGCGACGCCACCGATCTCCGGTTTAGGCGGTGGTCCGGCTCGACGGGTTCAACCGACCCGGCTGCTGAAACGCCGGCGTGAATTCAGGTGCCGAGGGGAGGACGTGGACGGGAATCTGCGTCGTATTGTTGTCCGGTCGGGAATCGGCTTGGGCGCTGGATGCGGTGACCGTCGCCAGGTGGGTGCCCGAAGATCCGGTCGACACGGAGAGAGAGATTCGGGCTTCGCTGCCCGGCGGGAGATCACCAAGATCGCAGGTCACCGTCCACGGCTTGTCTTCTTGAGTTCCATCGGACTCGAGGCGAGTCGAACCCACCGCTGTGCAGGGATTGGACCCAAACTGAGCTGAGACGCCGGCTGCGGAAACCTCAAAGACGCTCTCGACCCGATCGGCCAGAAGCGTTCCCTCGTTTCGAATGACACTCTCCAGTTGAAGGCTTGACCCGGAGGCGACCGGATTCGGATGTGTCATGAACTCAACAGTCAGATCGACCGCGCCCGGCGACGGCATATTGGTGCCGGTTGCCCCGGCCGGTCCCGCGATCAATCCCACCGTCATGGCCAACGCCACCGACGCGACAATCGCCGCCCGAGTACCAGATGTGTTGCGCACGCCTCCCATACCCAAGGAGACTATTGACCACTCAGCGTGGTGGATACAGTCTGAGCGGACCTTTCGAACAAGCTCTCGAAGAACTAGTCATGCCGGTTATCGTTGGTATATGGCTGATCAACACCCCGAAATCGTTGCTCACTATGAGATATTTGACGAAGCCAACCGCCTGATCGAGGACAACCGGTTGGAGTTCCTGCGGACGGCCGAGATTGTCGAGCGATTCATCCTTCCCCCGCCGGCGGTGGTGGTCGACGTCGGCGGTGGTCCGGGGGTCTACGCCACCTGGCTGGCCGAGAAGGGATATCGGGTCCATCTCTTCGATTTGGTGCCACGCCACATCGATGCAGTCCGTCGGAAGGCCAATCCCGAGCAGGTAACCGCGGAGATCGCCGACGCCCGCCGGTTGCCTCTCGAAGACGCCTCCGCCGATGCCGTCCTCTTGCTCGGCCCTCTCTACCACCTGGTCAAACGAGACGACCGGATAGATGCACTCCGAGAAGCCCAACGAGTCCTCCGTCCCGGCGGCACACTGCTGGCGGCCGGGATATCGCGGTTCGCCTCGGCCATTGATGGGGTCTTCAGCAACCTGTTGGCCGATCCGGCTTTCCAAAAGATCGTCGACCGAGACCTGTTGGAAGGACAACACCGAAACCCGACCAACCACCCCCATTACTTCACAACAGCCTTCTTCCACCACCCCGAGGAGCTGAAGACCGAGATGCTCGATGCCGGGTTCCCCGATCCTGAGATTCTCGCAATCGAGGGGTTCGGTTGGGCGGTGCCGGACCTCGAGCAGGTGTTGGATGATGCCGAAGCCCGGGACCGCCTGCTGGATGTCCTTCGTCGAATCGAATCCGAGCCCACACTGCTGGGCGCCAGCCCGCATCTCCTCGCCGTCGCTCGCCGTTCGGCTCGCTAACCGGTCGCCGCGGTTTCTGTCACACCCGACCTATACCGTGAGAACCATGGAAAACACAAAAATCACCCAGTTGTTCACCACCGCCGGACTCTCGGTCGAGTTGGTGTACGAAGGTTCTTGTTCCGGATGCCCGCATTGCGCGACGGCGACGGATCACCGTCTGGCCGAGGCGGCCTAGGCATTCGCCTACGCTCTTGGCTGTGACCACCGAGCACCGGATCAACCCGGACGAATGGGACGAGGCGGTCGCCCATGCCGACGGCCCCCAACTGATAGTTGGCGGCCCGGGCACCGGCAAAACCGAATTCCTGGTCCGGCGGGCGCTGTGGCTACTCGAAGAAGCCGAGATTGACCCCGAAGAAGTGCTGCTCTTGAGCTTCTCCCGACGGGGCGTGGCCGACCTCAAAGGGCGTGTGCAACTTGGGCTCACGCGTTCCTACACAGCCGTGCCCGCCTCTACCTTCCACTCTCTCGCCTCCCGTTTGCTAGAGAGACACGCCGAGCAGGCGCTTGATTGGACCACCATGCCGTCATTGTTGACCGGCCCCGAACAGGTGGCTCTGGTTCACGAGCTGCTGGCTTCGGAGGATGTCGAGCGGTGGCCGCTTCCTTTCCGCAGCCTGCTGATTACGAACAGCTTCGCAAGGGAGGTAACCGACTTTCTCCTCCGATGCCAGGAGCAATTGATCGATGGGTCGCAACTGGCCGATCTGGCCAAGCAACGATCAGACTGGAGAGGCTTGCCCGAACTGCTCGATCGCTACGAACAGACACTCAAGGAGCGAGGGCGAATCGACTATGGGACATTGCTCGGGCGAGCAGTGACGGTGCTCGAACACCCCGACGTGGCCCGGGCGGTCGGCGCTCAGTATCGATACCTATTGGTCGACGAATACCAAGACACGACCAACGCCCAGGTTCGTTTGCTGAGAGCCATCTACGCAACGCATCGCAATCTGACCGTGGCGGCCGACCCGTACCAATCGATCTACAGCTTCCGCGGCGCCGATCTCTCCAACGTCCACCGGTTCCCCGACGAATTCCTCGACCGGGAGTCCCAACCGGCCGTCCGGTCTGTCCTGACAACATCCTTTCGAGTGCCGGCCGCGATCCTCAGCGCGGCAGAACGCGTAACCGCCGGTTCGCTACCCGGTTCCGCCGGCCCCGTATCACCGGCTTCCGGAAACGGCCGGGTCGAGATCTACAGTTTTGACCAACTGACTCAGGAGGCTGAGTGGATCGCCGAAGAGGTCAGCCGCCTCCATCTCGAAGATCAGGTCCCCTTTTCGCAAATGGCGGTCTTCGTGAGGAGCAAGCGGAGGTTTCTGCCTGAACTCTCGCGGGTTCTCGAACGTCGAGGAATCCCTCACGATCTTCCCGACTCGCGATTGACCGACCATCCGGCCATTCGGCTGATCCTCGATTGTGTGATCGCCGCCACTGAATCTGCGCCTGAATCCGGGCGAGCCCTCCGCCGGATACTGCTGGGCCCCCTCTTCTCGATCCCACTGGGACGTCTCCGCGAGATAGAACGTGAACGCCTCCAAAGAGGCGTCACCTGGGCCGACGCGATCAGCAACCATGTCGACGACGGAGCCGGCCTCGCCTCGCTCTTCGAAGAAACGGCGTGGGCTACGACGGCTCCCGCGGTGGAGGGGTTCTGGCACATCTGGGAGACACTCCCCCAGTTCGCCTCCGTCGTCGGACATCCCCAACGGAAGGACGAGAGAGCCGCCTGGAGCTCGCTAGCCCAGGTCCTCGGTCGGCTCTACGAACGCGATCCGCACGCCACCCTGGTTGACTACGTGCGCCTCACCGAAGATGAGGAGTTCGAGGCCCGGCCGCTCCTCAGTTACCGGATGCCCCGTCAGGACCGCTTGACCCTCACCACTCTCCACCAGTCGAAAGGGCTCGAATTCGATACGGTCTTCATCGCTGATGCCGTTGAGGGAATCTTCCCCGATCTCCGCAGCCGGGAGTCATTGCTCGGCTCCCGCCATCTGTCACCCGCCCTCCCGGCCGACCCGATCGCCTACCGGGCCTTCCGCCTTCAAGAGGAGATGCGGCTGGCCTACACCGCTATGACTCGCGGCTACCGGCGGGTGATCTGGACGGCAACCTCGTCCGGAGTCGAGGAAGGTCAGGGGATGCCCAGCAGATTTCTCCCGCTGGTGGCGGGGACCAGCACGATCTCCGCAGCCGTCAGCCGCCCGCCCGAGCGCACCAACCCGGTCACGTCCCAAGAAGCCGAAGCCTGGTTGCGCCGCATCGTCCGGGACCCCGGCCAGGCCCAAACGCGCCGCTTGGCGGCCCTATCCCTGCTCGGTGATGGAACCCAGTGGGGACTCAGACCCGCCGAGCTATTCGCCGGGATCCGGTTGCGGGGCAGCCAACGAGGGCTGATCTCCCCCGGCTTCACCCTCTCCCCCAGCCAGGCCGAAAGCTACGCGGCCTGTCCGCGTCGCTACGTCTTCGAACGCCGCCTACACGTCGGCGACGACACAACTCCTTTCCTAACGTTCGGTTCCTTGATCCACAAGACCCTGGAACGCTCCGAAGCGACCGCCGTGCAGAGGCGCTTGCCGCACGCGGACCTCTCGCAAGCACTGAACGAACTCGACTCCATTTGGGATCCGTCTGACTTCGGAGGCGAACCGTGGGCAACCGCCTGGTATCGACGGGCCGTCCACATCCTCACTTTCCTGTACGAGAATTGGCCCAGCCGCGGAGTACCGGTCGCCCTCGAGCGATCCTTGTCCCTCGAAGTCGGCGGGGTGCTGTGGCGAGGCCAGGCCGACCGCGTCGAGCACACCGGAGACTTGCTGCGGGTCGTTGACTACAAGACAGGGTCCACGGTCCCCACGACCGCCAACGCCGCCATCTCCATACAACTCGGTTTCTACCTGATGGCGCTTCAAGCCGACGAGCAACTTGCCCAATTCGGTCCCGTCGAAGAAGCCGAGATGTGGTTTCCGGCCAAGACCGACGCCAAATCATTGACCGTGAGACGTTTCGACGCCAGCCGGCTCGAACAGGTTGCCGAGGCGATGGAGGAGGCAGCCAAGGGCATCGCTGCGGAGCAATGGCCTCCGACTCCGAACCCGCACTGCCCGACCTGTCGGGTACGCATCGTTTGCCCAGAGTGGCCTGAAGGAAAGGAGGCGTTCACCGCATGACCACCCTGACTCCTTCAGTTGAGCAGAGCGCCGTCGTCGACTATCCGCTCCGGCCCCTCCGAGTCTCCGCCGGGGCCGGGACCGGTAAGACAACGACCATGGCGATGCGCTTGGCATCATTGATCGAACGCTGTCAGATCGACCCCGAATCCGCCCTGGGGATCACCTTCACCAACAAGGCAGCCGAGGAGCTCACCGATCGTCTTCGCCATCACCTCCCGGACCTGGCCAAACTGGGCCGGGAAGTCGAAGTGACCACCTATCACGGGTTCGCTCACGGGATCCTCGCCGAGTTCGGCCCCATCGTCGGTTTCGAGCGAGACGCTCAGCTGATCACGCCCGGCTATCTGCGCGAGTTGCTGACCGAAGCGCTCGCCGCCGGTTCCTACCAACACCTCGACGTACGCCTCCCCCGCCGCCGGGTAGACGAACTGGTCTTGCTGGCCGGTCGCCTCGGCGATCATTTGCGCAGTCCGGCGGATCTGATCGAGGCGCGGCCCGAAGATCCCGATGAGGTCTGGGATCAAAGAGTCGAGATGGCACAGGTACTGGAGCGGTTCGCCCAGATCAAGCAGCGATACAACGCGGTCGATTTCTCAGATCTCATCTCCCTCGCTCACCAGGTGGTTGGAGAGTCCGGGGTAGCCGCCCGAATCCGTGATCGTTACCAGGTGGTTCTGCTCGATGAGTATCAAGACACCAACCCGGCCCAAAGGGAGCTGCTTCTCAGAATCTTCGGGGAAGGCTTTCCGGTCACCGCAGTCGGTGATCCGGACCAGACCATCTACGAGTGGAGGGGCGCCTCCCTGTGGAATTTCGCAGGCTTTCCCGATCACTTCACGGCCGCCGATGGCTCGCCGTCGGAGACTCTGACCCTCAGCCTCAATCGTCGGTGTGACGAGCAGATCATTGAAGTTGCCAATCAAGTGAAAAAGAGGATCGGTAGCGATGGGGGTATCGCGACGTTGCAAGCCGCGCCCGGCGCCGGTGAGGGCTATGTGGAAGTTTCGTGGTTTCACGATTCCGTCGACGAGGCCCGGTGGCTGGCAGGCGAAGCGCGTCGACTCCACGACGAAGAAAGTGTCGATTGGCGAGATATCGGGATCCTCTTCCGGAAGAACCGCCAAATTCATCTGGTCCGAGAAGCACTCCAGGATGAGGGCATTCCCGTCGAGGTGGCCGCGCTGGGAGGCCTGCTGCAGGTGCCCGAGGTGGCCGATCTGCACGCCTGGTTGCGCCTCATCGGCCAGCCCGACGATGCTCCTTCCCTGGTCCGTATCTTGCTTGGTACACGCTACCGCCTCGGTCTTGGCGACCTGGCGCCGTTGGCAGATTGGGTGCGCGGCCATCAACGTCGGGACACCCCTGAGGACGATGCCGCCCCCGGATGGGCCATGCTCGAGGCGGTCGATCAGCTCGAGCAAGTTGAAGCCCTTTCCCCGAAGCGCACCGGCGCTTGACCGAATTCCGCGCCTTGTACCGCCGCCTCTTGGCGGAAGCGCAAGCTGTGACCCTGGTAGAGCTTTGTCGTCGAATCCTGGAAGGCACCGGCGCGTGGGCCGAAGTCGAAGCTCTCGATGGGGCCGGTCGGCTCACGGCTCGCCTCAACCTCTATCGATTCCTCGATCTGGCGGAGGAATGGAGCCCACTGGAGGGTCGGCCGTCGCTCGACGCCTTCCTCGACTATCTGGACTTGCTCAACGAGGACGGTGGAACGGAGGAACTGGATACCGCTCGGTTGAGTAACGAAGACGCCGTATCAATGTTGACCGTGCATCGCGCCAAGGGCCTCGAGTGGGACACAGTATTCCTACCCGCGGTGGCCTCCGGAACCTTCCCCAGTTCGGCCCACGGCGGTCTCGAGGATCCGGCCCGCTTCCCGAAAGTACTCCCCATCGAGCTGCGGCTCGACCAAGGGTCGAACCTTCCCATCTCTCAAGTCGCCCTCCAGGAGCGACACCTTTCCCAAGAGTGGCGAACTGCCTATGTGGCGGTCACACGGGCCAAACACCGTCTTTACGCCACCGGCGCGTATCTGGTACACCGTTCGCCAGCCCAAGAAGCCCAGCACCTTGCTGGAGACAATCCGCGATACACCCGGGACCGTGCTCCGCCAGTTCGAGGATGCAGCAGGTGAACCTCCCACTGTGCTGCGGATTGAAGACGTCAGCGGTGCTCCCGATCCGCATTTCGCCGGGGGCTGGCATGAGGCGCTGCGAGCAACAATCGATGACCCGAACTGGCCGGCCTCAGCAGCCGGGACCCAATCCGATGACTTTGAAGACCACCGACGCCAGCTTCAGCTCGTCCTTGACGGACTCCCTGCTCCACCCGACAGCACAGCCGACTCGGCCCTGGCAATTTCCGTCACCGGGCTGGTCACGTACGCCACCTGCCCCCAGCAGTATTTCTGGACCGCGGTCGATCCGTTGCCGCGCAAACCTTCGATAGCGGCCCGGCGGGGCGTTGAGGTCCATCGCCGCATCGAGCTGCACAATCGTGGAGTGGTGCCGCTCGAAGAAGTCGAATCTGACACTTATGACCTGTCACCGGGCGAGACCTCATCCGCCCCGCCCAGGGCCGACCCCTACACGACCTTTCAAGAGTCTCGATTTGCGGTTCGCCGAGCCCGATTCGTCGAGGTCCCCTTCGATCTCCTGATCGACGGCGAAGCGCGGATCCGGGGTCGCGTAGACGCCATCTATGAACCGGAACCAGGCACCTGGGAGGTAGTCGATTTCAAGTCGGGGAGACCTGCCACCAACCCGTCGGCGCGGGTCCAACTCGAGGCCTACGCTCTGGCCGTTCAAGAGGTCCGTTTTGCCCCTGTTCGACCTGATCATCTGAAGGTGACCTTCGCCTACCTGGGTGACGGCCTCACCGAAGTGACCGAAGTTGTGGACTCCGATTGGCTGGCCGCGGCCGGTAGCCACCTCGCAGAACTCGTCGGTTCCATCCGCAATGAACTTTGGGAGCCCTCCGCCTCTCCGATGTGCCGCAGATGCGACTTCTTGCGATTCTGCCCGGCGGGCCAGGAGTGGCTGGCGAAAGACCAGCACGCCGACGCCCCCGACGGGCCCTAGTTCGGTTCAACGCACTAGCTTGAGACACGGGAACCAACCAACGGAGGGAGCAGAGCGATGATCACCATCTGGAGCGACATTCATTGCCCATGGGCATACGTGGCCATCCTCCGCATGCATCGCATGAGAGCCCATCTCGGGGCCGAACGCCTGATCTTTGATCTCCGGTCATACCCTCGCGAGCTAGCCGACCCAGACCCGATCAGCGCTGCCGGTGTCCAGCGAGAAGTCGTCGCTCTAGCCCAACTCGAACCAACCGCCTTCAGCGCCCTGCCCGACACGGCCTGGCCGACCGCCAATCTGCCCGCCCTGGAAGCCCAGAAATGGGGCTTGTCGCTCGGACAGGAGATCGGCGAATCCTTCGACCTGGCGCTGCGGCGCGCCGTGTTCCTGCACGGCCACAACCTGGGGTTGCGTCGTGAACTACTGGCCGTCGCAGAGATCGAGGGTTTGCCCACCGACGCGCTGGGGGCGGCCCTCGACGATGGCCGTTTCCGGAAGGCAGTCGTCGCCGACCTGAACGAGGCACGCGCCCTGGGTATCGAGGGGTCTCCGGTGTTCGTCCTCCCCGATGGGACTTCCCATTTCAATCCCGGGATCACCTACCGCCAGGAACGGGGTATCCCGGTCATCGCCTCGGACCATCCTTCTGTCTATGAGGACCTGGTCCAGGTCGCCACCGTCGGGGAGTAGCCCGCAGCTTCGTCCTCAACGGATTCGGCCCTGTTCGGTGTCGACCACGATGGTGACCGGGCCATCGTTGACAAGTGCGACCTGCATCAATGCCCCGAATTCTCCAGTGCTGACGGGCACCCCCTCCCGGCGCAGCTGATCTACAAGTTCGCTCACCAGAGGTTCGGCAAGATCGGGAGCCGCGGCGCCGACGAAGGACGGTCGCCGCCCCTTGCTGGTGTCGGCCAGAAGGGTGAATTGACTGACTACCAGAACCTCACCTTGGATGTCTACCACCGACCTGTTCATCTTCCCTTGGGCATCTCGAAAGATCCGCAGACCGGCCAACTTGGCGGACAAGGCGGCAACGTCGTCGATGGAATCGGTGGGCGCCACCGCGACTAGTACGACCAGTCCGGCCCCAATCCGACCGACCACCTGGTCACCGACGGAAACCGAGGCCTCCTGAACACGCTGTATGACCACTCGCATTGCTTGGGAATGTAGCCGGTCTCAGTCGGCCGATGGCGAAGCCAGGTCCCGCAACCGAGCGACGACTTGGGCGACCGCAACTTCCGCCGGGACCGACAGACCATCTCCAAACGAATAGCCGCTACCTTCGATCCCCAGCAGAGTGATCTTGGATGGCAGTTTTCCGAGGGCCCGGGCCAACTCCACCGCCTCGGCCGGACCCAGCGCGTGGGTGGAATGGCACATCGCCGCAGGAAGAACAGAGCTGGTCGCATCGATCTCGATCACCGACCCGGGAGGCTTGCCCGCCGTTACCGCATCGACCAGCACCACCTCGTCGTACCCCTCCCACAGCGCCATGAGCGAGGCCGGTTCACCGTCGTGTTCCAACACGGTGTCGGAGATTCCCAGGTCCTGCACCACCCGCAATCCGACAGCATCGTCCCCGCGCATGAGATTGCCGATCCCAACGACCAACCGGGTCATCGGCTCCGCTCGACGGTGAGATCCAGGAAGTGGGTGGCGCAGGAGATACACGGGTCATAGTTGCGGATCGCCTGCTCGAGTTGCCATTGCAGCTCGTCGTCCGGCAAATGGGAGAACTTGGGTACGTAGTTCCACAGGTCCTCTTCGATGCGTAGCTGGTTCTGCGAAGTCGGTGGCACTATCTGACAGTCGAGGATGATCCCCTCGGAATCCAATTCGTAGCGGTGATAGCAGATCCCCCGGGGCGCCTCACTGACGCCGTGGCCCACGCCTGCCTGTGGCGTATCAGCAACAAACGGGGCATCGGGCTGAACGTACCGGTCGATGATCCGGAGAGCTTCCTCGCAGGCGTGCACCATCTCGACCGCCCGCACGATGATGCTTTTGAACGGATTGGTGCAGGTTGGTCCGAGACCGGCAGCCCGGGCAGCTCGCTGGGCATCGGGGTAGAGCTTCTCAAACCCCAGGCTGTAACGAGCGTTGGGACCCGTCATGAATGAGCCCGCGTTCTTTGATCACCGCGTGGAGGGCATTCGACCATTCCACGTGGCGCTCCTCGAACACCGTGCCCCATTCCTGGACCTCGATATCGAGTCCCCGATTCGACACAATCCGACCGTCGACCACGGCGTACTCGTCGGGGTGCGATAGCGCCACAAATTCGTAGTCCTGTTCGAATGCGGCGAACTCGAACCCGGCCACCCAGGCGGTGGTGGACACCGCCGCTTCCTTCGCCCATTGCAGGTCCTCAACCAAGGTCTCCAACTCTGCCCGGGTCGGGGTCCGGTAGAAACCTCCGACTCTCGGATTGATCGGGTGGATCTCACGCCCACCGATCAGGGCCAGCAGGTCGTTTCCGATCTTCTTGAGCCGGAGTCCCCGCTCGACGACCTGCGGAAAATCCGGGGCCATGTGAATAGCCGATTCGTAGCCAAGGAAATCCGGCGCGTGCAGCATGTACACGTGGAGAGCATGGCTCTCGATCCATTCGCCGCAGTAGATCAGCTTGCGCAACTCTCGTACTGAATCCGGGATGGTCATGCCAAAGGCGTCTTCGATGGCGTTGACCGCGCTGGTCTGATAGGCCACCGGACAGATGCCGCAAATGCGGGAGGTGATGTCGGGAGCCTCGCGATACGACCGGCCACGGAGAAAGGCCTCAAAGAACCGGGGCGGCTCGAAGATCTTGAAATGAAGGTCGACGACCTTGTCCTCCTCCATCTTGACGTACATGGCCCCTTCACCCTCGACCCGGGCCAGGTAGTCGACTTTGATCGTTCTCTCAGTCATGGGATTCCCTCGACTCGTACTCATCGCTGGCGTTGCGAAAGGCCTCTGCATAGGCGTTGAAGCCCCGAAAAGCGGCCACCAGATCCTTCGCTGGTACCTCCAGTTCCTGCTCCCACCACCGGCCCAGGCTCCGGTGTTGGGAGATTCCATGGGTCCGAAACACCCGTAACAGCCCCGGTCGTAGGCCGGACAGATCGCATCCGCACCCCGCCTGAGTCACCGGGCCGAGGCAGGGTGTGCCTTGCGCGACCATGACACAGGGCGTTCCCCGCGCGCTTGCACTCGACGCACACGCTGTAGGTGGGGATGTTGGGACGTCGACCCTGCAGAAACGCAGCCACCACCTCGAGCAGCTGGCTTTCGAGATCGGACATCCGCGCAGCTCGAAATCGACCTCGATGTGATCGGAGATCGGCGTAGATCGATCCAGCGTGGAGATGTACTCGGGCGTGGCGTAGACCATCCTCGTGTATTCCTCGACGTCATCCCAGTTGCGCAAGGCCTGAATCCCTCCGGCGGTCGCGCAGGCGCCAATGGAGATCAGAAATTTCGACTGTGCGCGGACTTCCTTTATCCGCTCTGCATCATGCGGGGTGGTGATGGAACCTTCGACGAGCGACAGGTCGTACGGTCCTTCTTCGACCGCCCGTGAGGCCTCCGGAAAATTGGCGATGTCGACTGCTCCGGCGACCGCCAGCAATTCGTCCTCGCAGTCGAGCAGACTCAACTGGCATCCGTCGCAGGAGGCGAATTTGAAAACTCCCAGTTTCGGTTTGGCAATCGGCATCATGCGGCTTGTCATGTCACAGCTCCCTGATGTCGAGGCGGGGATGGACCGCCTCGTAGGGGAACACCGGACCGTCCTTGCAGACGAAGTCCTTCCCGAACTGGCAGTGGCCACACAATCCGATCCCGCATTTCATGTTGCGTTCCATCGAGACGTGAATCCGGCCGGCCCGGACTCCCCTTTTGTCAGGCTTCCGCGGCGAAGCGCATCATGATCTCCGGTCCGCAAATGAACGCGACCGTCTCGTGCGGGTCAAACGGCGCCCGCGGGATCAGTTTGGTTACCACTCCTACGGACCCGCGCCACTTCCGGTCGGCGGTGTCGACCGTCACCGCCACCTCCATATCGAAGCGTCCGCGCCATTCTGAAACCTCATCTTCGAACAGCAGATCTCGGGGAGACCGGACTCCGTAGAGCAGCGCCACTCTTTCGTACTCATCGCGATGATTGAGCACGTGATAGAGCGCCGGACGCAACGGTGCCAGGCCGATGCCACCCGCCACAAAAACGACATCTCGACTGGAAGCCAATCCGACCGGCCAGGGAGTTCCGAAAGGTCCGCGCACCCCGACCAGATCACCTTCGGCAAGTTCGCGCATCGCCGAGGTCACCGGCCCAACGCCGCGGATCGTATGCAGCAGCCGGTCGGGCATCCCGGGATCACCACTGATCGAGATCGGCACCTCCCCCACCCCAAACACGTACAGCATGTTGAACTGGCCGGGTCGGAAAGAAAACCCGGACGGGCCCGGATCGAGCTCCATCGTGAAAGTGTCGTCCGTCTCATCCCAGATTTCGCGAACGGGCAGAAAGCTGGGGACCATCGGGTCGGCGCCGGCGGCGCGGGACGTGTCAGCCGCCGTTGCCATATACATCAAGCAGTTGGAGTCGTGTCCGATTGAGGGCCTCGACGATCACCTCGCCGAACCTGCGCAGGATTTCGTAGGCGAACTCATGATCCGCGGCCATCCGCGTGCGTACCGCCTCGCCGTCGAGGCAGAGACAATCAATGGTATTGAGCGCCCGGCCGTCGTACATCCACCGGTGAGGCGCGTACAACCACGACCAACCGATCACCTCGCCGGGACTCACCGTCTGGATGATGCGAGCACCTTTGCCGCCGACATGCAACTCGATGGCCATGTCGCCGTTGTGGAGCACCAGGAAACAGTCGGCTGCGCTCCCTTGCCGGAATAGAAAACGATTGGGCTCGATGTGCAGGGGGCGCGCCACTGAGACGAGAAACTCGAGGTGTTCATCCGAAATACCCTCGAAGAACGGGTGCTCTTTGAGTACTTCTTCAGGCGAGAGCATGCTTCTTCTCCTCACTCGCCCGGATCACCGCGGCGATCTTCGTTATGTCGATTCCCACCGGACACCAGGTGATGCACCGCCCGCACCCAACACAGCCCGAGGTGCCAAATTGCTCGATCCAGGAAGCCAGCTTGTGGGTCATCCACTGGCGGTAGCGGGCCGCCGGACTGGTCCGCAACGATCCACCGTGGATATATGAGAACTCAGTCGTAAAACAGGAGTCCCAATGCCGGATCCGCTCCGCCGTCGAACCGTCCAGGGACTGGGCATCTTCGACCGTGGCACAGAAACAGGTTGGGCACACCATCGTGCAGTTGGTGCACGTCAGGCATTGCTCGCCGACTCGCTCCCAGCGCGGGTGCTCGGGATTGTCGAGGAGCAGTTCCTCGATTCCCGCCGTGTCGAGCGATCGCCCCATGCGACCGGTAGCCTGGGCCAGGAGTCGATCGGTCTCGGCCAACTCGTCAGATTCGGCCGGTCGATGCGGCACTTCGGCCAACACTTCGTCTCCCACTGCCGACCCGACTTCGACCAAGAATCGGTGCCCGGTTTCGCTCAGAAGTTCGGTTACCCCCAAGTCGAAGCCTTCCCGGGCCCGGGGTCCGGTCCCCATCGACGTGCAGAAGCATGTGCCACCAGTCACCACGCAATTTACGGTCATGACGAAGACCTGCCGTCGTCGCCGCAGGTACTCCGGGTCGGTATAGGTCCCCGAGCCGAACACTCGATCCTGGATCTCCATGGCTGCCAGCTCGCAGGGTCGCATCCCCACGAAGGCATACCTGGGGGTCGGATCCCCGGTCTCAACCAGCTTCACCCCGTCTGGGGTCCTCTCCACGGCAAAAAGCGTGTGGTGGGGAGGGAATAGATACTTTTTGAAAGAGTGCGGGCCGACCACATATCCGAAGAGAGCTTGGTCGTCCCGACGTTCCAGCCGGTACGTTCCCGCTTCCTGGTTTTCGGTCCAACCAACGGGTAGATCATCAACGCCGGTAATCCGGTCGTAGACAATCGTTCGATCTCGGACGGTCGGACCAACCGGTTCGTAGCCGCGACGGCGAGGGACTCGAAGAATCGGCCAAAGTCCTCGCGTTCGACGATGGCTACGGCGGTCACTGAATCACCTCGGAGCAAACCTCCCTTCGTCAAACCTACCGAAAGTCATGCGGCAACTCGTAGGGCCGTTGTACCTTCGTGGTGGACCAACCTTCCCAACGAGCAGAGACGCCGGTTTGTCCATAGAATCGAAGGCCATGACCCTGCCCGATACAGAAGTGCCGTTTGCTGAAGAGCCCAAGTGGCCGGTCGAAGTAGATCGCCCGGTCATCGTCCTCATCGACGCCTCCAGCAACCTGGAGCGACGGCTCATGGAGGCATGGATCGATCGAAATCTCCCGGAGGGGACTACCGCCGAGCCGGTATGCCTTCCGGCATCCCGGAGACGCCGGCGCGGCTGCCGCATCGACCCCGGCCTCGAGGCCCGCATGGGCCGGAATGACGACCCGGTGCTGGTCCCGCTGCGGATCGCCTGGTTGGCCCCGCAGCGTGACGGTGCCCGCTCGGTCCGCCTGGCCGATCTCTTGAAGCTGGGCGATCCCCGAGATCCAGATTTGCTCAGGCAGTACTTGATCCTGGCCCGCGCTCCTGATCGATGCCGGATTCTGGTCGGAGAACCCGCCAGCTCGTCCGAACTCACGGCCCGCTGGCGAGAGGGGGTGGAATCGTCCAGCCTGTCTGAGTTTGTGGCACGACGGGCATGGTTGGCCCTCGAACGTGCCGAGCGACAAGTGCGCGGCAATCGCTACAAGGTGCCGAAGTTCGTACACCAGGAGATCCTGGGAACCAGCGACTTCCGGGAAGGGGTCGTTCGCTTCGCCGACGAACTCGACAAACCAGAGGAAACCGTGTTCAACCGGGGAGCTCGCTACCTGAGGGAAGTCGCCGCCTCTCACGACGCCTTCACCATCGATCTGGTTGCCAATGCCATTCACTGGCTCTACCGGCAGGGCTACGGCTCAATTCACTATCACCCCGGCGAGTTCCGTGCTCTCTCGTCGCTGGGGCAGCAGAGTTCGCTGGTCTTTCTGCCATCCCACAAATCAAATCTCGACCATCTCGTCTTGCAGTATGTGCTGTGGGAAAACGACGCCCCGCCCAATCACACGGCCGGCGGGATCAACATGAATTTCTTTCCTATCGGTCCGATAATCCGACGAACCGGAGTGTTCTTCATCCGTAGAACCTTCAAAGACAACCCGGTCTACAAGTTCGTCTTGCGCAGCTACATCGACTACCTGATCGCCAATCGTTTCCCGCTCGAGTGGTATCTCGAAGGCGGAAGGTCGCGCTCGGGCAAGCTACTTCCGCCCCGATACGGGATGCTCTCCTATGTGACCGATAGCTTTCGGCGGGGCAAAGCCGAGGACGTCTACCTCATTCCCACCTCGATCACCTACGACCAGATCCAAGACGTCGGCTCGTATGCGGCGGAGCAGTTGGGTCGAGCGAAGGAAAAGGAGAGTTTCGGCTGGTTCCTTAAATCAGTTAGATCCTTGCGGCACCGCTATGGGAACATCCACGTCCGGTTTGGCGAACCGCTCTCGCTTGCCAAAGAGATCCCGACCGATGACCCCGACCAGGGGCTGGCCGTCCGCAAGCTGGCTTTCGAGACATTGGCCCGAGTGAACCGGGTCACCCCGATCACCCCCACGTCGCTGATCACCATTGCCTTGCTGGCCAATGAGGATCGAGCCTTGAGTAGCGAAGACGTAGTCCAGGCCGTGCGGGATATCGTCTCATACGTCGACCGCCGTCAATTGCCCCTAACTGAACCGATCCGTCTGGACACTCCCAAGGGCGTGCAACTCGTCCTGGATCGGCTGGTCGATCACGGTATCGTCAGCAAGCACGCCGCGGGCCCCGAGACGGTGTACATGATCGGGCCGGACCAGCATCTGGCCGCTGCCTACTACCGCAACACCGTCGTGCATTTCTTTGTGAATGACGCCATCACCGAACTTGCCCTGCTGGCCGCGGCCGAAGCGGAGGTTGGCACCCGATTGAAGGTTTTCTGGGACCAGGTCATGGCGATGCGCGATCTCCTCAAATATGAGTTCTTCTTCTCCGACAAGGATCAGTTTCGAGAAGAGATCCATCAAGAGATTGCCCACTATGACCCTGGATGGGAAACCCGGCTGACCGGAACCCCCGACGAAGTCCGGGATCTGTTACGCGGATTCCGATTGTTCGCGGCGCCGTGGGCGCTTCGTCCCTATCCTCGAGGCTTACCAGGTCGTCGCCGACAGCCTCAGTTCTCACTCTCCGTATGTTGAAGTCGATCAGCGTCGATTCATCGCCGGGTGCCTGGGATTGGGCAAGCAGTACCGACTGCAAAGGAAGATCGCCACCGAAGAATCCGATCTCCCAAGTCTTGTTCAAGTCAGCGCTCTCACTGGCAGACAACCGCAAGCTGCTGGACATCGACGACGAGAATCTCGGGGCCCACCGCCAGGCCTTTGCTCTCGAGATCCAAGAGGCGCTCCGGCGGATCAACGCCATCGATGCGCTCAAGGCGGCCCGCCGGGCCGGCATCTAACCCGGCATCGAATCCAGATATCTCTTTACCTGCATTGTTATCTGTTGTTAACTACCTTTCATCTATGTACCGCATGATCGATTCCTTCCAGGTTCGGGCCATCGCCGATTCGTTCGACCAAACCGGCGCCTCCGTCCCCGCCTTGGTCGACCGGATCCAATCGCTCGCCTCAGAGACTCGGTACCTGCCTTCGGTGGCTCGGTCGATCGCCTGGTGGCAATCGAGCGCCACGGATTTGAGGCGGCTGGTGGTCCAGCTCACTCCGACTCCCCAACTCCGGGCGGGCCCCGAGTGGCACCAGGGCCCGCCGCCGGCCGACCAGATGGAACCGCCTTCTCGAGCCGCCTCCTTCTTTGCCGGCCTATCCCCGCTCCAGGCCACCGGGCTCGCCCAACGTTTTCCCGACCTCATCGGCCCGATCGACGGTGCACCCCTGTCCCTCCGCTACATGGCCAACCGACTAGTGGCAATCCACTACCTGGAGGATCTGCGAGCCCGCCGTCGCGATCCGATTGATTCGGGTCGGGGGTTGGACTGGTTTAGCGAAGACCTATGGACCTTGCTCCGACGGGCCGGCAGGCCGTTCATCCGACATCAAGACTCCTTCGATGAGCGGTTGGCCCATCTCGATCGCCGGATCGCCGATGCCGATCGTTGGGCAGCAGACGATCGCCGTTTCCTCGTATTCGACCCGGAAGGGGACGGGTTGGTGGTTGAGGTCCTAGGAGACCTTGAAACCGCTCGGCACGTGGCGGTGATCGTCCCCGGAGTTGGCCACGACCCCACCAACTACGAGGGAGGCCTTCGCAGGAGTGCCGACTCTTTGTACAACAGCACCAATGGCTCCGATACCGCGGTCATCGCTTGGTTGGGGTATGACACCCCCGACGACCTGCTGGCGGCCACGGACGGCCGCCCGAACCAGGCGTCGGCCGCACTCGCCAAGTTGCTGGCGGGTCTGGATGGGTCTCTCGGCGACGGATCTCACGTTTCGGTGATCGGGCACAGCTATGGCTCTCTGGTGGCGGGAACTGCCGTGCAATCCGGAATTCCGGTCGATGAGATCGTGTTCATCGGGAGCCCGGGCGTGGGAGTCGATCATGTTTCCCAACTGGGTTTGCCATCGAGCACCGGGATTTGGGCGGGTCGAGCAGGATCCGACCCGATCCGATTAGCCCGCGATCTCGAATGTCGCACCCTGGCCCCGATCTGCTATCCATCGACCGAACCGATTGTTCTTCGGTCCAGATCCCACCGACCCGTCCTTCGGGGCCTCCCGGTTCGCGGTCGCCGACACCACGATTCGGGACGCCCACTCTGCCTACTTCGAGCCGAACTCTGCATCCCTCAGCAATCTGACATTCATCGTGCTGGGCCGGGACGACATGGTGACCCGACCAGATGACGTCGAGGCGGCTCTCAGCGAGTGAGAACTTTCCGCAGTCGCCAGATCGCCAGGAGATAGAAAACCGCGGCATAGCCGAACAAGATCGCCAGGAAGGGAAGCGTGTCGACCAGGGTTCCGTTGTCGACCACTAGAGCATCAAACGCCTCTAAACCCCAAGCGTGCGGCGTGATGTGCGCGATCTTGAAAAGGGTCGGCGCGAAGAACTCATAGATGATCAATGGAACCATGCATCCGCCCAGCGCGGCCAGACCCATACCGAAAAGTACCCCCAAACCGGATGCTTGTTGATCGTTGTTGAAGAGCGAACCCATCAACATTGCCGCTCCGGAACCGACCAGCGAGAAAACAATCAAGATGGCGGCCGCCCCGATCGGGTCGCCCCAATCAACATTGAAGAAGGCCAGGGTGCCAACCATGATGAAGAGACCCTGCATCAAAGCGATGGCAAATCGACCCAAGCCTTCGCCGACCAGGATCGTTCGCACCGGGGTGGGCGTCGAAACCATTCTTCTTGCCACTCCCAACCGCCGAGTCTGGATAAGCGCAGCCGAAGCGGTCAAGCGAAGTCAGAAACACGAAGAGCAGCATCTGCTGCTGGGCGCTGGCGTCGAACCGACCGAGCTGGAAGAAACCGATCGGCTCGCCGGCGGAGCTCTGCGCCACCGTGACGTCCATGACGTTCGCCCGCGCCTGGCCGGCCATCTCCAGCCCTTCTGCGAAAGTGCCGACCCCTTCCGCCTCGACAAAACCGGCTGCTCGCAACACGACGCTTTGCTGGGTAAGGGCCGACTGCACACTGCTGCGGATCGCTTGGGCATCCTCGGCGTTGCGAGCCAGAAACTCGACGGCGGTCATGGTGCCGGTGTTGAGGGCGCTATCGAAATCGTCGGGGATCAGCAAACCCGCTTCCAACTCCGCTCGTTCAACTGTCGCCAGCAGAGCATCACGCGACTCGAATCCGATCACCTGCATACCCGGCTGCTCCTCCAAGAGAACCACCAATTCGGCGGCCAGCTCCCCTTCCCCGCTGTGGTAGACACCCAACCGCGGGTCGGAAGAGCCCCCAAACGCGGCCCCCAACACCAGGATCAGCAGGATCGGAAAAATGAAGACCCAGAAGACGTTGGAGCGGTCGCGAAAGAAGCGCCGCAGGTTGACACCGGCAATCGTGAAGGCCTTCATGGCTGCAGACCCTTCCTCAACCCGACCAGGGCAATCGCACCGGTCACCACCCCGAACAGCAACAAGGCACCTACGGCCGGAAGCACGTCGGCCACATGCCCGGCAGACAGATCCCCCAGGCCCTGCATGAACCACGCGTGGGGAGTGATAAACCGCAGGTCGGAGAGAAGACCTCCAGCCTGACCAACCGGGAAGAACGTGCCACCCAGGAACCCCAAGACCACCGCCACCATCGACGAGTAGTTGCCCGCCTGTTCTGGGGTTTTGGCAAAGCCGGCCACCACCGCCATGATGCCCAAGGCCGAGATGATGGCGGCAACCACCAACAAGAAGACGCCGAGCGGATTTCCCCATTCGGCGCCAAACAAGAGAGTCGTGGCAATGACCAGAACCACCATGCTCACGAAACCGAGCACGAAGGCCATGATGCCCTTGCCGGCGATGATCGATGATCTCCGCATCGGGGCGGCCATCAGCCGGCTAAGAGTCCCGGCATGCCGCTCATCCAGGAGGCTATTGACCCCGATCTGCACGGTGAAAAACAGGAAGAAGATCGCCAAGCCGGCGGCATAGAAGGTCTTGCCGGACAAGGTCTTGCTCTCCGTTTCGATGTCCGCCAACGAAACCGGCGAGGGGACCGCCAAAGCCCGGAGTCCGGCCGCAAAGCGATCCTCCGCTCCCCCCAGGCCTTCGAAACTCGATACGGCGATGCGAGCATAGGTCAACTCACTGGCGTACTGCTCGGCAAAAGAAACCGCCACACCCGGACCCACTCCGCCCTGTCCGGTGATTACCTCCATTTCCGCCGGAAGCTCGGACTGCACTGCTCGGAGAACCCGGCCGGTATCACGAAGACCGCATCGGCCCCCTCTTCGTCGGTGAATGGCTCGACATCAACCAGATCGATCGCCTCTTGCCGGTTGGAGACCGTCTGGATCTCAGATCCGGTTCCGGCGGCGAACTGATCCAGGACGAGAACGAATTGAGCAGCCACCGGCCCGCCGTCCTCATCAAGGACCGCATACGTCGCGGAAAAATCGAAGTCCTCGATCGGGTTGAAGATGGAGCTGAAGATGGCTGCCAAACCGAGCGGAGCGATGATGCCGACTATCAGGGCGGACCGATCACGAAATCGAAGTTTGAGATCCTTTTGCGCGATCGTCCAGATCTTCCGCATGATCAATCCCTCAGAGCGCGGCCGGTGAGATGCAAGAACACCGATTCGAGGTTTGGCTCGTCTACATCGACCGACGTGACCGTTACCCCGGCACCGCTCACTTTGCCAAGAATCTCGGCCAACCCTCGATCAGCGTCGTCAACCAGCATCTCAATGCCGCCATCCCGAACCCCGGCCTCATGTACCGCGGGCATCGAAGCCAGCGCAGTGACGGCGGCCTCACAGGCACCGGTGGCTTGGAGTCGGATTCGGTCGCGCTGACCGACCATCTGCACCAGCTCTCGTCGAGTTCCTTCCGCCTTGATTTCTCCCAGATCGATAATGCCGACCCGGTCGCAAAGACGCTCGGCCTCTTCCATGTAGTGGGTCGTGTACAGCACCGCCATGCCCTCGCCGCTGAGGCTCTCAACGCTTTCCAGGATGGCGTTGCGGCTCTGCGGATCGACGCCGACGGTTGGTTCATCCAGCAACAACAGGCGGGGCTTGTGGAGCAACCCCAAGCCGATGTTGAGTCGCCGCTTCATCCCACCCGAGAACTCGTCGGTGCGGTCGTCGGCGCGATCCGACAACCCGATGATCTCCAATACCTCGGCTACCCGGTTCTTGAGATCGCTTCCCGACATCTCGTAGAGCTTGCCGAAGAAGATCAGGTTCTCTTTGGCAGTCAGATCCGGGTAGATAGCCAGATCCTGGGGCACCAGCCCGATGGACCGCTTGGCAGCCACGCTGGAGGTCGTCAACGATTGACCGTCGACTTCCACCGTTCCGGCGTCTCGTTCGAGCAACCCCGTAACCATCGAGATTGTGGTGGTCTTGCCGGCGCCATTGGGACCCAACAGTCCATAGGTTTCGCCTTCGGCAATATGGAAGCCGACGCCCTTGACCGCGGCGTTGTCACCGAAAGACTTTCTGAGATCCCGGCATTCGAGCACTTCGACGCGGCTAGTCACAGGCTTCCCCTTCCAGATTCCCTCACGAACCTCAACATACTCTTTTGGCCCACTCCGCTTCAATGAGTAATCCGGCCCTGGCAATCACGACGGCGAACCGGCAAGCTATTTCCATGCCTTTTCGCGATCGAGTCGACGCCGGTAAGAAACTCGGCACCCGCTTGCTGGACATCAAGCTGACGGACCCAGTGGTGGCAGGACTCCCTCGCGGCGGGGTGGTGGTGGCAGCTGAAGTCGCCCGCTTGCTGGGAGCAGCACCTCGACGTGGTGGTCGTGCGCAAGCTGGGAGCACCCGGCCGTCCGGAACTGGGAATCGGGGCAATCGGTGAGGACGGGATCCGGGCCCTGAACCAGGATCTGATCGATCTGCTGGGTGTCACCTCCGGCCAACTGGCCGATGTTGAGACCAAGAAACAGAGGAGCTCAACCGCCGAGTGGCGGCCTACCGCGCCCACGCGGATCGAGTGCCCGTAGTGGGAAGAACGGTCGTGGTCGTCGACGACGGCTTGGCGACCGGGTACACGGCCCGCGCCGCATTGCGGGTGCTCCGCCGGCGAGGAGCAGCTCGCCTGATTCTGGCGGTACCCGTCTCCGCCCGGGACACGGCTCGGGCCCTACGAGACGAGGCCGATGAGATTGTGGCGCTGGAGACACCTCATGGCTTCGGAGCGGTTGGGCAGTGGTACACAGACTTTCGCCAAACCAGTGACGATGAAGTGCACCGGTTGTTACGGGTGTCGCGGAACACAATTTCCGTCGGCGCCGCGGATGTCTTGATTACTGGCGAAGGTGTCCAACTTCCGGGTCTTCTTGCCCTTCCGCCGTACCCGCGGGGAATAGTGGCGTTTGCCCATGGCAGCGGCAGCAGCCGCCACAGTCCCCGGAATCAGGAGGTAGCCAGAGCCCTCAACGCCGACCGTTTTGGCACCCTGTTGTTTGACCTGCTCACCGATGAAGAGGCTGCCGACCGGGCCAACGTATTTGACATCGCTCTTCTCGCGCAGCGGTTGCAGTCGGCCATCCATTGGCTACATCGTTCGGGAGACACGCCCGAGGTGCCGATCGGTCTCTTTGGGGCCAGCACGGGCGCCGCCGCCGCCTTGGTCGCCGCCGCCGCCGGCCCTCAGGTCGCGGCGGTGGTCTGTCGGGGAGGACGGCCTGATCTGGCCGGGAGCAGGCTTGCTGAGGTTTTGGCACCGGTGCTGTTGATCGTCGGTAGCCGCGACACTGCAGTCGTCGGGATGAACCGGGCCGCCGCCGAGGCGATACCCGGACCGTGTGAGGTTTCCGTCGTGCCGGGGGCCGGGCATCTGTTCGAGGAGCCGGGGGCCATGGAGAGCGTCGCCGGGTTGGCGATCGAATGGTTCGGCCGGTGGATGCAGCCGGAACCTTGAACAACAGAACGAAGAAGCACCCCGACTGACGCTTCTAGCATCGGATTCCGCCGCCGGTCTCCGCGCCGCTGCCGATCGGGGTGTTCCTTTGACTGAATGACTACCAGGCCACTGCCTGCCAGCGGTAGGGCCGAAAGACCCTACGACGGATGTAGCTTGGCTATGGGGTCAAGCCCAGGTAGGGCCGATAGGAGTGGATTGCGACGCCTGCCAGGCCCCGTCCGACCCTCCAAGTCTCTGCCAGCAACGACGCCGCCGCCTCCAAGGCAGCACGACCCTCCTCATGGAATGTCAGCTTGTCGAGGGTCTCCGGGGCTACGTGGAGGGTAACAACCACCTGTTTTCCCAACCTCGCTGCCAGACTGATCTCGTCCGCCGCCAGGGCGATGATGCCGTCTCCGGACTCCAACTGATCTCGATAAGCCATAACCGCGATTCTGTCGGACCTCATCAACACTTCTTCTATGAGAAGGGCACCGCGCTTCACCTGGTAGCGAGGGTCGTCCCACCAGAACGGCACGGTGGTCACCATCGGAAGAGCGCCGGCTTTGGCATGCGCTACTTCGAGGACACTGAGGAAGCCGGTCAAGAGCCCCGCACGGCGTTTCGGGTCATTCCAGTCTGCAAGCAAATACGGTTCGATGTCGAGAACGATTCCATCAAACCGTTGCGACCCGACAATTTCGTCGAGCCAGCCGTAGAAGGGGGCGGGTTGTTGCGCCCACCGGGGAACTCCGGCCAGGGCATAGACGCTCACTGAGATCTCATGAGCCGACTCGACAAAGTGCCGGATATCACGGTCGGAGGCCGAACCGGGGGGGACATGAAGGTAAACGGTGTCAAAGCCATCAGTCTCCACGGCCTCGATCAAAGCCGGGGTTGGACGTTCCCAGACCCACAAGACCAGCGGGGCTTCTTCGGGCAGAGCAGCCGCCGGGCCGGCCGGCACCACCAGAGCCACTGCTGAGACCAGCGAGGGACATCGCGACCCGGCGCAGATGGCTGTCGGTGGCGATCTTCACGCTTCGTCGATGAGGTGCTCGATGGTTCTCAACAACTGGGGAACCTGGAATGGCTTGGAAATGAGACCGTCCATGCCGGCATCGGCCAAATTCTCGCCAAGCTCAGAAACGGTGTCGGCGCTCAAAGCGATGATCGGCGTCCTCTCATCCCGTTCTTCGGTTGCCCGGATGGCGGCGGCTGTTTCGAACCCGCCCATCCCCGGCATCCACAGATCCAACAGGATGATGTCGAAACGATGCGCTTGCACGGCTTCGATCGCTTCCGGGCCGCTACCCACGGCCGATATCCGATGTCCGCGCCGCTCCAGGATCCGCCGGGCCACCATCCGGTGAGTCGGGCTGTCGTCGACCACCAGGATGTTCAGATGCCGACGGCGCTCCCGCAGCCAGTGTTTCGTGACCAACACCGTGAGATCGAGGGGTGACGGTCCACTGATGACGGCTTCAACCGCCCCCCGCACGTCCTCCGCCGGGATCGGTTTGGTCAGATAACCCGCCACGTTTAGTTCGCGACAGGTAGCCGCATCGCCGCGTTGGCCGATGGCGGTCAGAACGATGACGTGCATCGCCGCCAGGTTCTCGTCTGCCCGAAGCTTGCGAGCGAATTCGATACCGTCACCGTTGAGGTCGCACACGGCTAGCGCAAAGGGACTATCCGCAAGGCGAGCACGGGTCAGCACCTCCATTGCCTCATCCAGCCCGGTGACCGCAGTCGGCTGCATCCCGGTTGCCCTTATCGATTCGAGCAGTTTGCTCTGATTGACCTGATTGTCGGCGACGATGAGGATTGGCAGACCCTCTAGGTCCGATCGTTTTCGGGTCGGTGGTAGCTCCGTTTTCGAGCCAACCGTGGCCAGGGGAAGGCTGACGTGGAAGGTGCTCCCGTTTCCCAATTCGCTTTCTGCCCAGATCTCGCCGCCCATGATCTCAACGAGTTGCCGGGAGATGGTCAAACCCAAACCCGTCCCGGTTGCTTGCCGCCCGTTGGCGTCGCCGGCCTGCTCGTACCGTTCGAAGATTGAGTCGATCTTGTCGGCCGAAATACCGACTCCGGTATCCGCGATCTCGATGTGTACCACCTCAGCCGCCCCCGACTGGTCGGCCCGGATTGAGGCAGTGACCCCGCCAACTTCCGTGAACTTGACCGCATTGCCGATCAGATTGATCACGATCTGGCGCAACCGGCCGGGATCACCGACCACATGCTCCGGGAGGTCATCGGAAAGGACCAGATCAAGAGTGATGCCTTTCTCCTCGGCGGTGACCACCATCGAGGTCACGGTGTCCCGCAGGTTGTCCCGGAGATTGAAGGGAATCTCCTCAACGGCCAGATGCCCGGCCTCGATCTTCGACAGGTCGAGAAGATCGTTCACCAGGGTGAGCAGGGCATCGGCCGAAGTTGTGATGAGGTCAACGTATTCGCGCTGCTGAGGAGTGAGTTTGGTCTCGAGAGTTACCTGGGCCATGCCGAGGATGCCGGCCAGCTGGGTCCGTATCTCGTGGCTGATCTCCGCCAGGAACTGCGACTTGGCGCGACTGGCCTGTTCGGCGGCCGCAACCGCCGCCCTGAGTTTCCGTTCGGTATCCGGCCATTGGGCGTTGTCGGTCTCGTCGAGCATGTCCACCAATCCCGCCGGTTCGAGACTCACGCCGGGTTGCGTGGGATTCCGGCTGGAATCTATTCCTCGGGTATCGGCAGACCGTCAGACCTAGTTGAGTAGAGAATCAGATTCGAATCCCTAGTGGCCGGTCATTGAGATGATGCGCAGCCACTTCTGCGACGGGCCATTAAAGGATGTCGAGAGAGCCCAACTGACCCTCGGTGGGCTCTGCTCAGCAGAACCACGGCTCGGTTAGTCGTGGCCTCCCCTCGGCAACAGGGATGGAGTACTCCGCCGACCCCATGATCTCGGCGGTCAGAATGGCAAAGAGTTGCTGATTGTTCAGACCGCGTTCCAAGCCTTGTTCCAGCATGCCGGCCAAGCGAGCCTGCAAGGCATCCATCCGGGGGTCCGCGGCGTGCCATTGCCAGCCGAGCATTTCTTCGTCGTAGCCGTTGAGGTATGGCAACAGGTCCGGAATCTCGAGCAACAGCGAGCCGGCGGGGACCAGGAGACGGACGGTCAGTTGGACTGGGTCGACATTCCCGCCCAGATCGTGATCCGCTAGAAAACGCACTATGTCGCGCAGATCGTCTTCCGACGTCCAGGGGGTAAAAGGAAGCCACGTTGGACGGATCTCCACTCCTTCTTTTCGAAGGAGTTCCACCGCCCGATCGGCGTCCGCAACAGAGTGGCCCTTGTCGAGCAGCGCGAGGATTTGATCGTTGGTCGTTTCGAAGGCGGACACCACAAACAGCAGGCCGGACGCCGCCAGTTCGGCCCACAGCGAGCTATGGCTGATGATGAGCTCAACTTTGGTAGTCATGTCGAAAGTCAGTTGCGGGTATTTGGAGTGCATCGCCCGGACCACCCGCAACGAGTGAGCGGGCGCGTTGAGGAAATCTGCGTCGCCAAATGTGATGTGCCGGGCGCCCATATCGACCAGCTGGGCAATATCATCCAGGACGGTGGCTTCGTCAACGATCTGAATCCGTCCGTCATAGACGGCGGGGATTGGACAGTGCCGGCACCGGTGCCGACACCCGTGGCTGGCCTCGACATACCCGACCTGCCGATGATCACCGGCGACTTGCAGATGGGCATACCGGTTCAAGGCCGGCAAGTCCGCGCGGGACGGAACCCGAAACCTGGTCCTGCCGAGCTCTACCAATTGAGAAACCTGGACAGACACCGATTGGCCGACGCTTTCCACCCAGCGCACCAACTGACCTTCATACTCACCGGAGATCGTGTGATCCATCGGCGATTCTCCCGATTCCAAACCGAATCCGGCGTACAACCCATACGCACAGATCGGCAATCCCGGGTATCTGTCCCTCACCGCCCGGGCCACCTGGACCGCCAACCGCATCGCGGTATGCATCGGAACCGAGAACGCCAGGCAATCGGACCATTCGAGATCCTGACGATTGAGTCTGTCTTTCGAGAGATCGACCGCTCTCACTTGATGGCCGGCCGCCCTCAGCGCCGCAGCCGGGGAGGCAACGTGCAAGGGCTGATGACCGAGCTCGTAGGTAGACGCCAGGATGACTTTCACAGAGCCGACATCGTAGGGCAGTTCGCCCGCAAGGGGGTTCACAGCATTGGGGTTAGGGCCATTCCGGCGCTAAGTTGTCGGCGAACCCGGCGCGACCGTGGCTTGTCCAAGGGGACCAGCTCCCGCCGGGTACGAGGATGGAGATTTGATGCCCAAAGAGAAAGACGTCATTCGAGTACAGGGAGTCGTGCGCGAGACGCTCCCTTCTGCCATGTTCAGGGTGGAGATCGATGGCGGGCACGAAGTACTGGCCCGGGCATCCGGAAAGATGCGACGGGGACGCTACATCCGCATCCTTCCCGGGGATCGAGTCGATCTCGAGATGTCTGCCTACGATCCAACTCGAGGCCGCATCGTTTGGCGCTACCGCTAGCGAGTTCCGACCGTTGCCACCGGCCACAGTCCTCTTCGTTTGCACCGGCAATATCTGCCGCTCCCCATTGGCGGAAGCAGCAGCCCGTCGGGCCCTCTGCGAAAACTTCGGGGTTTCGGACCTCAGCGAGATCGGTCTGCAGATCACCAGTGCCGGGACCCACGCTCTCCACGGAAACCCGGCAACCCTCGAGATGCGGACGGTGGCCAACGAAATCGGGCTGGACCTGTCAGAACATCGTTCGACTCCGGTGCTCCCTCAATCGATCGCCGAAGCGTCGCTGGTGCTGGCAATGGAAGAACAACACGTCCGGTGGTTGCAGTCACTCCCGGTTGATGCGCCGATCGGCTTGTTGCGTACACGGGAGATCGACGATCCGTTCGGACGGGGACTCCGGGAATACCGGCAGGCGCGGACTGAGATAGTCGCGGCAGTCGAAGACCGGCTGGCCGAATTGATCGGCCTGGTGGGCTGATATGCTCCGGCCCCGGCATCCCGGCCCGGGAGGGTCAATGAAGACACGAGCCGTCCTGATGACTGCCGCGCTGGTGCTCACTTCTTGCACCACCCAGTCGACCGTTTCATCAACCACTACCGCGCCACCACCAACAACTTCGGAGCCTGTCACGACCACAACCGTTCCGGGACCTCTCTCCCCGAGTGAGGTTTTTGCCGCCGTCTCACCCGCCTTGGCCTTCATCGAAACCGAAATTGGCACAGGAAGCGGGATCCTGATGGAGGATGCCAAGTTGCTAACCAACGCCCACGTGGTGTGGCCGTACACCGAGGCGCGGGTTGTCTTCCCGGACGGTACGGAGCTGACCGCGGCGCCGGTGGTCGCCTGGGATGTCATGGGGGACCTGGCGGTTCTCGATGTTGCGGCGGCCGCAGTCCTCCCTGATCCGGTTGCCTTCGGTGACGGTGAATCGGAGAGCATCGGCACGAAACTCTTCCTGATCGGGTATCCGGCTGAGGTCGAGCGATTTCCTCAACCAACACTCACGTCCGGTGTGCTGTCCAGATTCCGGACCTGGGACGCCATCGCTGTGACCTTCCTGCAGACGGACGCAGTAATCGCCGGCGGACAGAGTGGCGGAGCTCTGGTTTCGGATCAGGGCGAGGTGATCGGAATCTCGGGGCTCTTGTTCGCCGAAGGCTTCGCCTTGGCTGCGTCGGCCCCCGACGCCCTGGGGCGCATTGCCACAGCCCTGCGGGGCGAATTGCTCGACGGTCTCGGCACTCGTCTGCTCTCCACCGAGGCAGACCTCACCACCGAATCCGAAGTCGAACTCGCCAACTTCATCGACGAGGCGACCTGGGTGTTCTCTCCAAGCGTAGGAGAAGAAGTCTCGGTGGAAGCTTCGTCCCCCGGGGATATCAGTCTCGCGGTCGTCTCCTCCGACGGATTCGTCGAGCTGTTCGTCGATGATTCAGCCACCGAGCCCGAATCTGGTTCATTCGAGGTCGTGGTGGCAGCACCCCACATCCTCGCCATCAGTAGCGCGACCACAGGCCCAACTATTGCCACCGTGAAGTCCGACGTGCCTTTCCAGCTGTTTGTCGACCCTGATCACGGCAGGCGCATTTCTCCAGGTGAAACTATCACTGCCAACATCGACTACCCGACGGACGTTGACTACTTCCTGGTCGACCTGGTCGCCGGGCAAACCGTGACTGTGGAAGTCGACTCCATGAACTTCGATGCCGATCTGGTCGTAGATCTGGCTGACAATGCCGACGAGGTGCTCGCCTCGGACGCCGATTCAGGAGGCGGAGTCATGGGGTGGGACCCTTTGGTGACCTTCACCGCCGAGCAAACGTCCACCTACCTGGTTGGGGTCTTCGACCAAAGCGGGGTGGGTCCCGGCGGATACTTTCTGCGCATTCGCACCGGCTGATCGGGTTCTCACGTCAAATGGTCGAACGGATCACTTCGTCCGGGATCGAGAACCAGAACGTGCTGCCAACTCCTATCCGGGAGTCGACCCCAACCTCTCCCCCATGAGCCTCGACCACCCGCCGGGTGATCGCCATGCCGAGTCCGGTGCTGTTTTCACCACCGGTCGGCTGAGCAGACAGGGTGGTGAAATACTCGAATACCGCCTGGCGATCCGCGTCGGTCAAGCCCGGCCCGTGATCAGTCACCTCGACGATCCATGAACCCTGTTCGTGTCGACCACCAACCTCAACGGCACTTCCGGTTGGTGAGAACTTGACGGCATTGGAGATGAGATTGTCCAACACCTGCCGAAGCCGCTTGCGATCGGCTTCCACCGTGCCCTCGTGCCGGGAGGCCAGGGTCACAGTGATTCCTTTGCGGACCGCCAGGTTGGCGTGCCGGCGGACCGCGTCGCCCAGGAACTCATCGAGATCAATCATCTCCTTGCGCAGGTCGAGCCTTCCCGCTTCGATCTTGGTCACGTCCAGCAGATCGTCGATCAGGTCGACCATGTAGCCGGCTTGCCGATTGATGTCAGACAGAAACGCCTGCCTTTCTCCCGAATCGAGAAACGCCTCCGGGTCGGCCAGCAACTCGGCGGCCATCTGAATGCTGGCAATCGGGTTGCGAAGATCGTGAGCCACCATCCCCAGAAAGCGGCTCTTGACGGTGTCCAGGCGGCGCAGATCTTGATTCTGCTGTTCCACCTCCTGTTTCTTGGCGTCCAGATCTGAAGCCAGCCTCCCTTTCTCGACGATCACCGACAGTTGGGCGGCGATACTCCGGAACACCGACACGTGATCAGAGCTGTAGCGGTTGGGTGAGGAGCTGGAGAAGAACATGAACCCGACCGGTTGTCCGTTGACGATCAACGGACAGGTGAGCGAAGACCGCAACCCTTCGGCGACGATGAGCCGGGTCGATTGAGAGTCCGGCTTGGATTCCAGGTAGCTCTCAAGATCGTTGATGATCCTGGGTTCTCCGGTGGCGAGGATGCGATGCAGGCTGCTCCCCTCCAAGGGGGCTCGAAATCCGGCTCCCAAATACATCTCTTCCAGATCCGTGCGCGCCCAGCGGGCCACAACCGATTTGCCCTCGTCGCCGACCAACGAGAACCCAATCCGATTGTAGGGAATTACCCCATGGAAGCTGTCGAACACGCCGTCCAGGATCTCGTCTAATAGGAGCCCCTGGTTGATCTGGGTCGTTATTCGACCAAGTTGTTCTGTTTCCAGCAGCCTCTGGTCAAGCGAATGGGCCAGCTCCTGCAGGGCAGCCCCGAGTTGATTGGTTTGTTCGGGAAGCTCCGCATCCGAACGCGATCCGCCCTCGGCTGCCCCGATAGCGGCGCCGGTGTCACCGATGGTCATACTCACCTGGGACTCCCTGGAAACCTGTGCTGTGGGAGTATCGGTCGAACCAGGCTTTCGACTTGAGCGGTTAGGGCGTGGCAGACCACGTTCGACGCCGATCTTCTCCGTCGATCGGTGAGCCCGCGAAGAGTTAGCGTAGGAACGATGAAGGAACCAATCGCCGCTGCCGCGCAGGTGCTGAATCGTTCCGAGAAGATCCTGGTGTTCAGCGGAGCCGGGATTTCGACGGAATCGGGCATTCCGGATTTCCGAGGGCCAAACGGTCTGTGGACCCGCGTTGATCCCGCCGACTTCACGATTGACCGCTATCTCGAAGACGCCGAGGTACGGAAACGGTCGTGGGCTATGCATCAGCGCGGAGTATTGGGAGGGACGGTCGACGCTCAACCAAACCGGGCCCACTTTGCGATCGTCCGCCTGTGGGAATTCGACCGCCTGGCCGGATGCGTCACCCAGAACATCGATGGGCTCCACCAGGCCGCCGGTCTTCCCGATGACCAGGTAGCGGAACTGCACGGCAACCTGCGGCGGGTCCATTGCACCTCCTGCCCGGCGTCCTGGCCGATCGAAGAGATCCTCGCGCAAGTAGTCGGCGGCGACCCCGATCCCGCCTGTTTCGAATGCGGAGCGGTGGTGAAGACTTCGATCGTGCTCTTCGGCGAACCCCTCCCGGAGAGAGCCTTTGAGCGGGCGATCCGGATGGCCGCCGGTGCCGATGCCGTCCTGGCGGTGGGTACGACCCTGACCGTTGTTCCGGCGGCAGACCTCGTTATGTGGGCCGTGAAGGATGGGGCCGATCTGATCATCATCAACCAAGGCGCAACAGCATTTGATGATTTGGCCGCGGCGAAAGTCGATGAATCTGCCGGGGAGGCGCTCCCCTACTTGATCGAGACGATGATCTGACTCGCTGGATCACAACGTGCCTCTGCGTGTATGTTGGTGGCTCCCCTCCCGGAAAGAACGACATGGCGGAGCGCCCATACCGGATACCGGTTCTCCTGGGAACCATTCGCAAAGAAGCTCGCAGCGCGCCGGTGGCCCAGTTGGTGGCATCCCGCCTTGCCGAACAAACAGACGTCGAGACGCAGCTCATCTACCCGGCCGCCCTGGGCCTCGCGGCAGACGACGAGGGCCCCAGCATCAAAGACCCGGCTTTTGCCGACCTAATCGATCAGGCCGACGGGCTCGTGATCGTGGCACCTGAATACAACCACGGTTACCCGGCTTCCCTCAAGCATGCTCTCGATACCAACTACTCCGAATACGTGCACAAACCGGTTGGTCTGGTTGGGGTGTCGACCGGGGTTCTGGGCGGAGCTCGTATGATCGAGAATTTGCTGCCGGTGTTGCGGGCGGTCGGCTTGGTGGCAATCCAGCGCGACGTGACGGTCGGCAACGTGGCAACGACCTTCGACGGAGATGGAGAATTACAGGATCCAGTGGTGCTCCGCCGGCTCGACGGCATGCTCACCGAGCTGCGGTGGATGGCCGCGACGCTTCGCAACGGCCGGGAAGCGATCTCCGCCCGGTCCGACCGTCAACCGACCGCAGGGATTTGCCCCGACTGCGCAGCGCCGACGAACCACCATGCCAGTGTCATTGACGAACAATCCGGAGGAGCCGTCGTGGCGGTGCACTCCTGCCCGTTGTGTGGCAGGAGCCGCCGGTCATCTGGCTGAGAACGGGCCACAGTGGCCTGTCGTTGAAATGGTGCCGCGGTGTCGGCGACGGTCCACTAGCCGGGCAGTGGCGTACTCACCCGAACGTGGTGGTCGATGCCCTCGAAGGTCCTGATGAACTTCTCGAGTTGATCGCGGGTGGACTCGTTGATTTCGTCGAAGTACAAAACCCGACCCCAGGCAACGGCGGCTGCCCGATGGGCGACGCCGTCCGGATCAACGATGTCCTGGTACGGCATCAGGAGGAGGTTTCGTCCTTCGAACTGCTGCACCGACGCTCTCAGTTCATCGACGAGCTCCGAACAAGCACTCCCACAGCTGTAGGTGAGAACGACTCCCCCGTCCTCGAGGTTGTGAACATAGAGTTCCGGAGCCAGTTGGAGCTCGGACTCACCCCAGGACGCCAGACCACCCAGATGAGGCCCCGATGACGGTGGCCGGCTGTTGTAGACCACGTGCGGCTCTTCGATAGTGGCGAGGTGCAAGTTGCCCTGATCTGCAAAAGCCAGCCCGGGAGCCGGGGGTTGGACGATCACCAAAACGATGGCTATCGCCACGACGAGTACCGCACCGCCTGCCATCAGGGCGGCCCGCCGCCGGGCGGCCGACTTCTCGGCAGCGGCCTTGCGGGCCAGCTCTTCTGTTCGGCGCCTTTCGAGCGCCTTCCCTTTGGGTCGTGCCATTTCTCCCCCGCGGTTGATCTATCAGTGCCGGCTTGTTGCCTTCGCCAAAGAAACGCTCTTGGCCGACCGGCTATTCCGTTTCGAGCATCGTGGGTTCGAGATTGGTGACGATCTCGTGAGTGTGAGTGATGTTGGCCACCGGCGAAAGCATGGCGGCCGCCGAGCACAGTTTCGTCTCGCTGAGCCAGATTGCCCGGGCTAATCGCCGATCGTCGACGTCTCCCCATATCCGGTAGTGAAGCGCGATATCGGTCCATACCCGAGGAGGGGACTCGGCACGCTCCCCGGCGACCTCTATCTCCAGGGCAGTGAAGGGCTGACGCATCTTGACGAGAAGATCGACCACATTGATCGCCGAGCACGTTGCCAGCCCGATCAGGAGGAGTTGCATTGGTCCCGGCCCGGATGCATCGGGTCCGGCGCTCGAGCTTTCAACACGAATCGATTGACCGGTGGTGGTCGTTACGTCGAACGCTTCACCGGAGAGATGTCTGGCCGTGAGTATCTTCTTCATCGGAGGAGTATCCCCCGCCCGTCTTCCCGGATGGCGGTTTTCGTGGGTTTCCTACTCGATCCGCACCCTGATGTCGAGAGCTAACGCTCCGGTTCCCGGCGACCCCGCCCGGAGGGGATTGATCTCGATCTCGGCAATGGCCGGGTGGTCGAAGATGAGCCATCCAACCTTGATCAGCACGTCCGCAACCGCCTCAGCGTCGCCGGCCCTCACACTCCGGTAGCCACCCAGCCGGCGGCCGGCCCAAGTGTTGGCGAGCAGGTAACGAACGTCGGCCGCGGTCACGGGGGCGAGAGCAAACTCCACGTCGCCCACACCCTCGACTTCGACGCCGCCCGAACCGAACATTATCAACGGTCCAAATTGGGAGTCCCGTATGGCGCCCACAATGAAGTCCTGGCCGGTTTCGACCATCTCCTGGACGTGCACTCGCGGAGAGCCCGTCCCGGATTCATCCGAGAGTTTGACCAGGCGTTGGTATGCCACGGTTGCGTCCTCGACAGAAGAGACCCCCAACTGCACTCCTCCGAGGTCAGACTTGTGAAGGAGTGCCGGGTCGTCGACCTTCAGCGCGACCTGACCGCCCAGGAGAGTCAGCCCCTGGATTGCTTCTTCGATGCTGGTGGCAATGAGACCGGAGGGGACTTCGATCCCGTAGGCATTTGCCAGTTTTGCGCTTTGGGTCGGTCCCCACCAGCCTGGTGAGCGTCCCGCCAGCATGCGAGTTGCCTCGGTCCGGTCGATTCCGCTGGGAGGCCGCGGCGACTCGGCGGTTGAGCTCACTTGGTCCGCTCGGTCGGCGAGAACGGCCAGGGCGGCCGCCGCCCGCTCCGGGAATCGGAATTCGGGGATGCGGGCTGCCCGCAACCGATCCACTGCGGGGCCAATGGACCGGTCGCCCATCGCGGCCACCAGCACCGGTTTGGGAGATTGGTCGATGACCGGTACCAGGGCTTCCGCCACCCGATCGGCTGAATGCATCGGAGGGGGCGCGAAAACAACGAGGACTCCGTCGATGTGGGGCTCGTCGAGAAGAATCTGAAGGCTGCCGGCGAAGGCTTCCGGAGCAGCCGAGGCGAGCATGTCAACCGGATTGGTCACACTCGCTCCCACCGCCAGCGAGTCCGCCAATCGCCGCCTGCCCGCATCGGACACCTCGGCGAGACGCAAGCCGTGGCCCTCGACCGCGTCGGCGGCCGTAACCCCTGGTCCACCGGCATTGGTGAGCACCGCGATTCGCCGCCCGGCCGGCAACGGCGCCCAGGCGAGGGCTCGGGCGGCGTCGAACATCTCCTCGGTGCTCGATGCTCGAATGACTCCTGCCCGCCGGAAGGCGGCCCGGTAGGCCTCCTCGCGCCCTGCCATCGCTCCGGTATGCGAAACGATCGCTTTTCTGCCTCCTTCAAAACGTCCGACCTTGAGAGCGACGACCGGCTTGGTGAGTTGGACCGCCTTCTCGACAAACCCTCTTCCGTCGGCCACTGTTTCCAGGTACATCGTGACGACATGTGTGCTCGGGTCCGATGCAACCATTTGTAGCGCTTCGGTTTCGTCGATATCCGCCTGGTTCCCCAGGCTGATCACCCTCGATAACCCGAGCCCTTGACCGGCCGACCAGTCGATGACCGCTGCACAGATAGCGCCTGAATGGGAAACAAACGCCACCTCTCCCGCGAGTGGTCCGGGCGGCGCCAGGAAGGTCGTATTGAGCCCCAGGTGAGTGTCAATGGTGCCTATGCAGTTTGGCCCCAATAGACGGATCCCGATACTCGACCGCGACGTCAACACACTGCTCTTCGAGCTCGGCCCCAGCCGAGCCGGTTTCCCGGAACCCACCGGAGGCAAGGATGACCGCCTTGATCCCCCGCCGACCGCAGTCTTCCAGCGCGCCGGCCACCAGCCCAGCCGGCACCAGTAGTACCGCCAGGTCCACTGGATCGGGCACCTCGGCGACGGACGGGTACACAACTCGGCCCAGCAGCAGCTCCCTGGCATTGGGGTTGACGAAGTGCACCGTGGGCGGGAAGCCGCTCTCGACGAGGTTGCGGGCTATCCCGTAGCCCAGCTTGTCCGGATCTCTTGATGCCCCGACCAGGGCCACCCCGCGCGGGTTGAAGAAGGGCTCAAACACGTCATGCGATCCGGGCACGATGCGACTCCTCGGGATGACGACCGTCGGCTGCTGCGCACAGCACCAGTCATGGTAGGGGTCCCCGACCTCCCCGCTCCAGAAGCAGATACCGGCTGAGCAAGCATGGCGTGGAATCAGACCGCTACCCTCGCTGCCATTCGACAAACCTGGAAGGCGGAGCACATGGCCACTGTGACCGGTGGAGGTCTCATCGCCGCCATGCTGGCGGCCGAAGGGGTGGATACGTCGTTCGGCATTGTCGACGGAACATATTTGGGCCTGTGCCGGGGGATGGTCGATCAGGGAATCCGTTTGGTTACCCCGCGCCATGAGACAACGGCGGTCCACATGGCCGGGGCTTATGCGCGACTGACCGGACGCCTCGGAGTTGTGATCGCCAGCAACGGGCCAGGAGTGGCGAACGTCTTACCCGGAGTGGCCGTCGAACAAGGTGAGGGCAATCGAATCCTGTTGATCACCAGTTCGAGGCGGACCGGTATCACCTACCCGGATCGGGGCGGTGCCTATCAGTACTTCGATCAGGTGGCGACCATCCGTCCCATGGCGAAATGGTCTGAGACGGCCGCTTCCTTCGACCGGATCCCCGAGCTCTTCCGGCGAGCCCTCCGCCAGGCGTATGCAGGCCGACCCGGGGTCGTTCACCTCGATGTTCCTGAGAACATCATGAACGGCAAGTTCCCACCGGTCGATATCCTCGCCCCCGAGCAGTACCGAACTACGGCTCCCCTGGAACCCACTTCTTCTGACATCGATCGGGCGGTCGCCTTGCTGACTGAGGCTCGACTCCCCGCGATACATGTTGGAGGGGGTGTCATCCACGCTCAGAGCTTTGCCGATTTGGCTCGAGTGGCCGAGTCGTTGCACGCGCCCGTCACCACCTCGTGGAGCGCCCGCGGGGCTCTGGCGGAAACTCACCCCCTCGCTTGGCCGATGTACCTGATCGAATCCACGAATCAAGTGCGCACGGCGGCCGACGTGGTCCTGGTCATCGGGTCGCGATCTGGGCGAGACCGACTGGTGGGGCAAGGCTCCCTACTGGGCATCGCCTGAAGACCAGAAGCTGATCCAGGTGGATATCGATCGAGGAGACGTCTGGGGCGCAACCGACCGGCCGATCTGGCGATCCAAGCCGACGCCGGAAGGTTCCTGGCAGTCCTGGCCGATAGCCTCAAGAGCTGAGATTCAGATCCCCGCGGCCCGCCGGCAAGTGGTCAAGCAACTCACGGACGATCGTCGCCAGGACGCAAAGCCAAGCTCAACAAGGCGCTGGAGGACCGATCGGCGCCGATGATCACAGCCCACGTGGCGGCAGGTCTGCCGCCGAGGTCTTTGACGATCGACGCCGGTCCTGGTGTTCGACGGCGGCAACACCGCCGTGTGGGGCAACTTCTACCACCAGGTCCGTTGCCCCCAACACGCTGCTCTCAACGCCCCACTTCGGGATGCTCGGCGCCGGCATCGGTCAAGCACTCGGTGCCGCCGTCGCCCGGCCCGACTCGCCAGGTCTATTGCATCATCGGCGACGGCGCCTTCGGGTTTCACCCCCAGGAGATCGAGACCGCAGTGCGCAACGGCCTCAACGTGTCTTCCTGGTGATCAGCGACAAGCAGTGGGGCATGGTGAAAATGACCCAGTCGATCGCCGCCCGGCCCGTGAAGATGGTTGTTCGCGAAGTCCCTGGCGCCGGATGAGACGATCAACGCCGACCTGGGCGAGATCGCCTACGACCGGCTGGCCGAGTCCATGGGCGCCCACGGCGAACGGGTCTCCGACCCGGCCGATCTCCAGCGGCGCCATCGAGCGAGCCTGGCGCCTCCGGCGGTTGCGCGGTGATCCACGTGGACGTGGACCCGGTCAAACACATGTGGGCGCCCGGTCTGCTGCACTTCAAGAAGATGCACCAGGAACCGGGAGGGAAATAGCGTGGACGCCGACCATCGATCAGGTTGCGTTGAATTTCAACGAGGGCAGCCTGCTCGCCCTCAACGCCCTCATCGGCCTGATGATGTTCGGCATGGCGCTGGACCTGAAATCGACGACTTCAAGCGGGTCCTGCGGCATCCCAAGGCGCCGGCCATCGGCCTGGCCGCCCAGTTCATCCTGCTGCCGGCCTTCACCTTCCTGCTGACGCTGGTTTTGCAGCCGACCCCGTCGATCGCTTTGGGCATGATCCTGGTGGCCGCATGCCCGGGGGGCAACCTCTCCAACATCATGACCTACCTGGCCGGGGGCAACGCCTCCCTCTCGGTCGGCATGACCGCCGTCTCCACGGCCGCGGCCATCGTCATGACGCCGCTCAACCTGTCGCTGTGGGGCAACCTCAACCCGGCCACCGCGCCCATCCTGCGCAGGTCAGCCTGAGTCCCGCTCGACTTGTTCCTGACCATCTTCCTGATCCTGGGTATCCCGCTGGTGCTGGGATGCTGGTGGCCCGCGCTTGCCGGCGCCTGGCCGACAGAGTCCGGAAGCCCTTCAAGGTCTTCTCGGTGGTCGTGTTCATCGGGCTTCGTCGGCGTGGCCCTGGGCGCCAACTGGGAGAACTTCATCGAGTTCATCGGCCTGGTCGTCTTCGCGGTCCTGATCCACAACGCCCTGGCGCTTTGGCCCTGGGCTACGAGCTCGGCCCGCGCTGCCGGGCCTCGATCAACCGCGACGCGCGGGCGGTGTCCATCGAGGTGGGCATCCAGAACTCGGCCCTGGGCCTGGTGCTGATCTTCGACTTCTTCGAGGGCTTGGGCGGCATGGCCATCATCGCCGCCTGGTGGGGGATCTGGCACATCATCGCCGGCCTGACGGCTGGCGTCTTCTGGTCGCGGCGCGCCCTTGCCGGCCAACCTGAGGGCGCCGCGGCATGAGCGGCGCTCGGTCGGTCCTGGTCACCGGGTCGAGCGGCTACCTGGGCAGTCAGGCTGGTCGAAGCACTGGCCCCCGACCCCGGCAATCCGGGCCGGTCATCGCTTCTGACATCCGTACGGCCCGGACGATCCTGCTACCCGGGGTCGACTACTGACCGTAGGTGACGTCCGGGATCCGGGTCTGGCCGATGTTCTCGCTAACACCGGGGTCGGGGTGGTGGTGCATCTGGCCGCCATCGTCACTCCCGGTCGGAAGTCCGAACCGTGACCTCGAGTATTCGGTCGATGTGGCGGGAACTCGAAATGTCCTCGAGTGCTGTCTGCGGCCGGGGTAGACAAGTCATCGTCTCGTCAAGCGGCGCCGCCTACGGCTACCACGCCGACAACCCGGAGCAGCTCGACTGAGACCGATCCCCTGCGCGGCAACCCAGAGTTCGCCTACTCCGACCACAAGCGCCTGGTCGAGGAGATGCTCGCCGATAGCGCGGGTCAGCACCCGGAACTGGGCCAACTGGTTTTGCGGCCGGGGACCATCCTGGGCGCGGAACCGCCAGCAACCAGATCACCGCGCTGTTCGACCGCAGCCGACTGTGCTCGGCCTGCGCGGATCCGACATCCCCTTTTGTGTTCATCTGGGACCAGGACGTGGTCGGCGCGATTTGCGGCAGGGGATCGCGACCAGGAGCCACCGGCATCTACAACCTGGCGGGCGACGGGGTGCTCACCATGCGCGAGATCGCCGGGCCGATGGGCAAGGACCTTGTCCCTGCCGGTGGGCCTGGTGCGAGGCGTGCTGGCGGCCCTCAAGGCGCTGCGCCTCACCCAGTACGGGCCCGAGCAGGTGGACTTCCTCCGGTACCGGCCGGTGCTGGCGAACCGGCGGCTGAAGAAGGAGTTCGGGTACACCCCGGCCAAGACCACCGCCGAGGTCTTCGAGCTGTTCCTGGCGGGACCCGTGGCGAACGTTTCGCAGCCGGTACGGCCCTGATAACCGGCGGTGCCGGGGTCTGGGCGTAGCGATGGCCGAGTCCTGGCCGATGTCGGCGCTGCGGTGGCTTTGTTGGACATCGACGGGAGGTGGCCGGGAGACAGGCGGCCCCCTTGAAGGCGTACGGGACGCGGCCAAGGGGGTAGATTGCGATATCACCGATCCGGACGATTGCGCTGTGCGGTCCAAGAGGTCATTACCGATTTGGGGACCGACCGTGCTGATCAACAACGCAGGACTGACTCACCGAAGTGCTTTCGCAGATACCGATCTGGAGGTGTATCGGCGAGTGATGGAGGTCAACTACTTCGGAGCACTCCATTGACCAAGGCGGCGCTGGAGATCTCATCGCCCAACGAGGTCTGATAGTGACGATGAGCTCAATAGCCGGAATCGCTCCGTTGCTCGGGCGGACCGGGTATTCAGGCAGCAAACATGCCCTGCACGGGTTGTTTGGGTCGCTGCGAAGCGAACTCGCTCCCACCGGTATAGGTGTGCTTCTGGTGTGTCCCGGTTTCACCGCCACCGACTTTCGGTTCAGGGCACTCGGGGCCGACGGCCGGGTGACCAAGCATCCCCAATCATCGGTGGGGACGATGGCCACTCCCGAACAGGTGGCGGCGGCCGTCGTGGCGGCCGCTCGCCGCAATCGGGAAGTCCTGGTCCTCTCGGCAGCGGGAAAGATGACGAGATGGTTGATGGCATTCAACCCCCGCCTCTACGGGCGACTGATGGCCAGGTCGCTGCGGTCCGGCTGCACCGCTGAATCGGCAGCTTGGTTGCGATTGACCGCCTCGATAGTCGGGCGAGTACTCTCTGGGCCGATGTACAAACTCGAACCGATCACAGATCTCGTCGCTCCCGCCCTGATCGTCGCTTTGCAGGGATGGGTCAACGCAGGCAATGTCGGCACCGAAGCATCGGATCACATCGCCGCCGACGGCGACCTCGTAGCGACCTTCGACCCCGATGCACTTTTCGACTATCGGTCAAATCCGCCCCATCGTCGACTTTGTCGATGGTCGCCTCCTCGAGGTCGATTGGCCTCAGCTTTCCATTCGTCGTGCCAGGCACGGACCGCGCGACATCCTCTTGCTCAATGGCAACGAGCCGGACTGGCAATGGCAGGCCCTCGGGCGAGCTGTCGCCGACCTGGCCGCCCGCCTGGACGTCGTCGAAGTTATTTCGCTGGGCGGGGTCCCGGCCGCCACCCCCCACACCTACCCCACTCCCCTATTGACGACCGCCTCCCGTCGGGATCAGATTGGCGACAACGAACAGCTTCCCGAGGGTTTGCTGCGGGTACCGGGGGCGGCGGTCAACATCATTGAAAAAGCACTCACCGACCGAGGGATACCGGCGGTGGGGTTCTGGGCCCAGGTGCCCCACTACGTGGCCGGCACCTATTACGCCGGGGCCGTCGCGCTGGTCGATCGAGTGGCCCGCCATCTCGGTCTCACCATCCCTCTCGGTGACCTCGTAGACCGGGTCGCCGAGCAGCGGCAACAACTCGATGCGACGGTCGCCGGCCAGCCCGACTCGCAGGCGTACCTGGAGCGGCTGGAACAGATCGCCTCCGCCCAGGGAGAGATCCCTTCCGCCGACGACATAGCCGCCCAGGTCGAGCGATTCCTGCGGGATGCTGCCGAGGGAGATGAGCCTTTCGGGCCGAGCGAACGTTGAGGGCTTCCGCACCGGGCGACCACATCAACCATAATGTCGCCGATCAGACACGACGAGGAGTGCGATTGGACGCCACCGGGGCGGGACGGTCCGCGACTTCTTCGCTGAGGCAACGACTGTGAAACGCGAACTGGGTCTGTTCTCGGTCGTTGCGATCAGCCTCGGGGCGATGATCGGGTCGGGAATCTTCGTGCTGCCCGGTCTGGCCGACCAAGATTGCCGGTCCGGCTGCGCCGCTGGCCTACTTGATCGCCGGCCTGATCGTGGTCCCGGCGGCGTTCGCCAAATCGGAAATGGCCACCGCCATGCCTGAGGCCGGCGGCACCTACGTCTTTGTCGACAAAGGCATGGGCCCCCTGATGGGAACCGTCGCCGGTTTCGGAGTGTGGTTCTCGCTCCTCTTCAAGTCGGCGTTCGCCCTCGTCGGTCTGGGGGCCTACCTGGTCATCTTTGCCGACGTATCCGTCAAGGCCATCGCCATCGGGCTGGCCGTTGGTCTCGTTCTTCTCAATGTGCTCGGAATCAAGCAAACCGCCGGCGTACAGCGCACCGTGGTGTTCGGCGTGCTGGCCATGCTCCTGGTTCCTCATAGTTCTTGGCTCATCGAGAATGGACTCCACTGCCTTCTCCGGATTCTTCGACGAGGGAGCTTCGGGCCTGTTCCTCGCCACCGGCGTCATCTTCGTCTCATACGCCGGGGTAACGAAGATCGCCAGCATCGCCGAGGAGGTCCGCAATCCAGACCGGAACATCCCGTTCGGGATCCTGGGCAGTCTGGGCTTGATGATGGTGGTGTACCCGGCAGTCGTCTATGTGATGATCGGAGTGGTCGGAGTAGATGCACTGTCGGGGTCCGGAATCCCCGTAGTCGACACGGCTCGGAAGGTCACCAATGAAGTCGGGGTCGACATCGTAGCCGTGATGGCAGTCCTCGCCCTGGTCAGCATGGCGAACGCCGGCCTCTTGGCATCCTCCGCGTTATCCATTCGCCATGAGTCGCAACGCCCTGGCTCCGCCTGATCTTCCAGCGGCTCACGCAAGAAGTCGGGCGCACCCGTCGTCGCCGATCATTGGTCACGGGCGCGGCCATGGTTTTGCTGGTGGCGTTTGTTCCGCTTCTGGAGATCGCCAAACTCGCCAGCGCTTTCCAGTTGCTGGTCTTTGCGCTCGTGAATCTGGCCGTGATCGCGTTTCGCGAGAGCAAGGTGGACTGGTACCGGCCCACGTTTCGCGATTCCGTTCTATCCGTGGCTCCCCATCATCGGGATCCTGGCCTGTATTGCCCTACTGACCCAGTTGGGAACCCTGCCGCTCCTGGGAGCGGTGGGCATCACCGCGATCGGCGTCGTGTGGTATCAGGTCTTTGGGCGCTCGCGGGTAACCAAACAGAGTGCCTCGCTCGATGCCTTACGTATTCGAGCGACCGAAACCTGGTGGCGACCACGGCGCCAGCCTCCGCTCCCCCGGTTCGGCAAGCCTCCTCGTGATCATGCGTCAGGGCATCACCGAAGACCGCGAACGGGCCGTCCTCAAGCTGGGATTGCAGTTCGTCGCCCGTTGATGGCCGAGTCGGCGTCGTACATCTCGACGGCCCCGGCCAGGCCGAAGGCAGCTCCGAGCATCACCTTGAGGAGGTTGCCTCAGCAGACCCTCGAGACCGATGAAGTGGAGGTCGACGAGCACCGTACGCGAATACGGAGAACCGCTTGCTGGATGCGGTTCACCGCCAAGATCCCGGACCTGATCCTCGTTGAGTTACCTCCGCCACCCGGCGCACCCGATCGTATGTCAACGATGTTCGGTGGCTTCGCGAACACGCCGATCGGACGGTCCTGTTTTTCCACTACCGGGGTATCGCAGCAGAGTCAAGACCATCGCCATCATGGGCTCGGGCGGACCGGCCGATGTGGCCAAGATCACCCTGGCACACCGGATCGCCGAGAAGATCTGGAGCATCGCTCCGATTGGGCCACATGCTCAGCGAAGCTGCTTCCGATTCTGAAGCCGATTCGATCCGCGCGTATCACGCCAAGCTGGGCGAACGTCACCCAGATGCCGACCACCAGCAGGTGGTTCGGGCCGCCGACCTCTTTGCGGTTCTGGACGAGCTCACCGCCGGAGCCGATCTGGTCATCCTGGGCGCGGCCAGCCGAACCTCGACCCGTTTCAGCGATTTGTCGGAGCGGATCGCCGCCTCTCTGACTGCGCCGGTACTGACGGTCCGCCCGGCCGTTCCTCACAAACCGAGTCTCCGGCGGCGGCTCCTCGAGCGGTTGATCTACTGACGATCCCTCGGAGATGCCGCCATGTTCCGCCGGGCCGACGGGCTGTCGAATTTTCTCGGGTTAAGGTGGCGCCGTGGATCTCCTCATACCGATACTGGCGGCTACTGCCGCAACCGGCTTCGCCGTGGATCTTGGGTTGGATTGGCGACGGCGGCCCCGACCTCACGCCGGCATGTGGGCCCTGGCCATCGGTGCCTATGCTCTGGCCTCTTGGGCTCTCGTGCTCGGCTTGGCAGCCGGATGGGGACCGGTCAGCTTCCGCCTCTTTTATTGGCTGGGGGCCATTGTCAACATCCCCGTCCTGGCCGCCGGGTCGGTGTTCCTCGTCCTGGGCCCCAAAACCGGCCGGCGGTTTGCCTACGGGGTGGGGATCTGGTCGCTCCTCGGCGGGGCCGCCACCTGGCTGGCTCCCCTCAATGGACATAGCCGAGACCGAGGGTATTCCGGAAGGCAAAGCACTCTTCGACTTCATCATCGAAGTAGGAGGGGTTTCCGTCCCGGGACCTCGAGTATTCGCGGCCATAGCTGGTGGCGTCGCCACCTGATCATTGTTGGATTGGCGGCCTACAGCGCGGTGAGGTTCTGGAGATCCAACCGTACCTTGGCGATTGGCAATCTGCTCATAGTGTTTGGCACGCTGGCGCCTGCCTTGGGGGATCGTTGACAGCCCTCGGCGAAGCCGCCGGGTTCGCCGTAGCCCTGCTCATCGGAGCGGTGCTTTTATGGACCGGCTACCGGGTTGCCACGGGATCCCGGCGGGTGCATCCTGACCGATTCGAGCCATACCCTCTCCCCTGGCGACACAGTCGGCCTCCGCATGCGTCTGGAACTGCTGGTCTAGAGTCCCGGCGGTCCGCGGCGAACTCCTCTTCCGAAACGTTTCGATCGGTTCCATTCCGAAGTCGCTGGGGCCCATGTGGATCCAAGTGGCGCCGGCCGCCGACCACTCTGCAACTAGTTCGGCCGCCCGGGTGGCGTCCCCCGGCAGGTCGGCATAGGTGACAACCTCGAAGGCGCCGTCACCTTCCCGATACTGATCGACGAACTGCACTATCTCTGTGAGTTCGACCGGTTCCAGCATTGGCATATCTTCGCCGGCTTTGATGGGAAAGACCCCGTCGAACCGGGCGGCCCGGCGAAACGGGCGACGGTTAGGCCACATTCCCGCCACCCAGATGGGGATCCGTGGTTCCTGGATTGGGGTCGGTAAAAAGGCCACCTCCTCGAGGTGGTAGTGACGACCCTGAAACCAAACGGTCGGCCCGTCCAGAGCCCGGTGATGATCTCGAGTCCCTCGTCGAGCATCTCGGCCCGCACTTTCGCCTCGGTGGGTTCCCCAAATGCGGTGAACTCGGGTTCGGGTGGAAAACCGATCCCGACCCCAAGGATGAGGCGGCCGCCACTGAGCTGGTCGAGGGTGACTGCTTCGCGGGCCAGTTTCCAGGGGCGACGCCTGGGCAGGGGCGTCACCATCGGTCCGAGAGCAATCCGCTCGGTCGCAGCGGCCGCCGCTGCCAAGAGAATCCAGGGGTCTCCCACCAGATTGCCGCTCCACACCACCATGTGGTCCCAAACGAATACCCCGTCCCACCCGGCCTGTTCGGCGTCGACCGCCAGCGAGGCGAACACCCGTGGATCCGAGAACTCGCCGAAGTTCGGGACGTTGACACCCAGTTTCAAGCCGCACCACCCATATCAGAGTAGGAAACCCACACCGTCGGCCAGCAACACCTTGGCCGCCGCCACCAACACAGCCAACAAGAGGAGGGTTCCCCACGACGAGTCGCATGGGTTCGCGAACCGGGTCGATGTCGCCGCGGCTCCGGTGAAGCAACCAGGGCGAACAACAAAAACGCCCCACTCCACGGCAACAAACCCAACGCCCCGGATCCCGAATCGGGCAACAGCAGAGCCAGGACCAGCAGCGACCCGAAGACCCAGGCCGCGATGGCTCCGGCTCCGATGAAGGTCATCCGGGCGCGCTTGGTGGCGAGTTCTGCAGTGGTACGGGCGAATCTCAACAACGCCGGTGCGGCCAACAGTCCGAGCCCGAGCAGGCCGGCGGCGCCGAGGACACCAACAATCCAGTTCAGCTGCTCCGGCAGGTCCAACGCCACCAACGCCCGGGCGGTGTCAGACTCGGCCACGAACGGAACCCGAACCAGAGCTACCAATCCCTCGCGAAAGCAGTGCAGGGTTGCCCACAACACGGCCAGTTGAGTGCCGTCGTACCGGAATCCACCCCGGTAGATACTGGCCAGCGCCCATCCCAGAATCAGCACCAACAGGGCTCCACCGAGCCACGCAACCTCAGAACCAGTTGCAGCGAATTCCACCCGATCCGGATACCACTGTGGCTCACGATCGAACAACAAGCCGCCGACCACCAGCCCGAGGTTGTACACCTGGAGGGCTACCACCGCCCCCAAAGCAAACCCGAGCGACGAATTGACGATCAGCACCACCAGGTTCAATCGCGGTTGTCGCATCGTCGTGAGGTTACCTCTGTCCAGTAGACGCCGCGGAATGCCCTGGAGGTGTTTGGAGTTGAAAGGAACCCATCACCTCCGGAGGCACCATGTCGGTAAGGGTCGAGCAAAGGCAAAAACGAGTCCGCGTCTACCTGGGTGGTGAGGCCATCGCCGACTCAACCGGAGTGAAGCTCGTTTGGGAGAAGCCCTATTACCCCACCTACTTCTTCCCGGAGAATGACGTGAGGATGGAACTTCTCACGCCCACCGAGCACACCAAGCGTTCACCCAGCCGTGGCGAAGCGCGCTTCTTCACGGTGAAGGGTGGAACGAGCGTCGCGGAAAACGCCGCGTATCACCACCCCGATTCCCCCGTGGCCGGGTTGCCCGGACACGTGGCGTTTGTCTGGGGTGTCATGGACGCCTGGTTCGAAGAGGACGAGGAAGTCTTCGTCCACGCTCGTGATCCCTACACCCGGGTCGATGTCCTACCCAGTTCGCGCCACATTCGAGTGGAGGTGGAGGGCACAACCGTGGCCGACAGCCGTCACGCCCGTCTCTTGTTCGAAACCGGTCTGCCGGTTCGCTACTACCTGCCGAAAACCGATGTTCGAATGGATCTGCTCTCCCCGACCGGCACCCAAACTCACTGCCCCTACAAGGGAACCGCCCAGTACTGGAACGTCGAAGTGGGTGGTGAACTTCATCCCGACATCGTGTGGGGTTACCGGACACCCCTCGAGGAGAGCATCCGGGTGGCAGGACTGGTTAGTTTCTATAACGAGAAGGTCGACATCTATGTCGACGACATCCTCCAGGACCGCCCGAAGTCGATGTTCTCCTAACCCGCCCGAGGATTAGTGCCTAGAACGGTACCCCGACCGCTTCGCACAGGAACTTGATGAACGGCACAGCCCGTCGGCAGTTGTCGGTGAAGTCCTTCATGAACCGGTCAGAAGTGATCTGTCGCTGTGACAGACGGGTGGATGCAATGAAGTCTTTGCGCTTGAGATCCTCGATAAGGGGATGGTCGGCCGAGTAACCCTTGGGAGGCCGGGTCAGTGAGTCTCCGGTAACGGTGAAGACATCGGTAAACCGCTTCCCGCGGGTCGCCTTCTTCCATCCTTGCGGGTCCGCGTCAATACGTTCCCGAATTGCATAGGCTGCTCTTGGTCTCGGGTCGCCAGAGACCCAACACCCATGTAGCACTCACCAGGCTGGATGTTCATGTAGAAGCCGGGAGCATGCACGTCCTTCGCCAAAGCATGCCGGAATTGGACACCGGTGTTTTCCTTGTAAGGCGTCTTATCTTTGCCAAATCGTGTGTCTCTCTGAATACGGAAGAGCGAACCACCCACCTTGCGGGAATCGGCGACGAAGTGCGGAGAAATGCGCTCCAGCGGTTTGGCGAAATCGTTGATGAAGTCCAGCGCAGGTTCACGAACAAAGCGCTCGTAGTCGTCCTGATGCGCTTTGAACCAATCCCGGTCGTTGTTCTCGGACAGCTGGGTCAGGAACGTGAAGAGCTTGGGTGTGAAGTATCTGGTTGACATGCGACCACGCTACCCAAAGACAGCAGTTGGGGGAACCCCCTTGAATCGGGTTTCAGGTTTCAGGTATCAGGTTCGAGCTGGAGGCTGGAGGCTGGAGGCTGGTTCACGCCCAGGCGGCGATTCCGCGGGAGGCCAGCACCTCGAGTTCCGGCAACAATCTTTGCATCTGCTCCTCGAGATGGACCCAGGCTTCGGCGGTACCGTCGATGTCGTCTGCCTTGGCGAGGTCGTTCATTCGCTTGGCGGCCTCAAAGGGACCGTGGGCCGCAAACAACCCGACCGTTCCCTTGATACGATGCGACAACTCCCGGGGCACCGCCAGCTCGCCGGCCTGCAAGTTGGCGGTGATCTGACATTGAAGTTCCGAGTACTCCTCGAGGAACAACTCGGCCATCTCTTTGAGAAGCTCAGTCATGCCTTCAACGCGTTCCAGAGCTTCGCTACGGTCGATGACCGTGTCGGTCCCGACCTCCACTCCGGGAGCATCTCTACGGTCGGGCCGGTGCGCCAAGCCCACCAGCTGCTCAACTGTCGCGTAGAGCTCATCCGCGCTGAACGGCTTCGACACGTAGGCGTCCATGCCTGCATCTAGACAACGTTGGCGATCCGACTCCATCGCATGCGCCGTCAGGGCGACGATGGGGACGTGATCGTTGCCGCCCTCCCACTGCCGTATCACCTGGGTTGCTTCCAGACCGTCCAGTTCAGGCATCTGCACGTCCATCAGCACTGCGTCAAAACTCGACTCCTGCACGGCCTCGACGGCCTTGAGACCGTCTTCAACCGCAACTACTGAGTGGCCGCGCTTTTCGAGCAGACGTATGGCCAGCATCCTGTTGGTCGGACTGTCGTCGGCCAGCAGTAGGCGCAGCCGCGGTCGACGCTCCCGCAACCAGTGCTTGGTCACGAGGACCTCGGATGGCATCTGGTCGGAGGTCACCAACCGGACGGCATCGAGCAACTCACTGTGCGAAACCGGTTTCGTCAGGTAGGCCGCCACCCCGGCATTGCGGAACCGGGCCGCATCGCCCCGCTCGCCGGCGATCGGAACCGCTACCACCGGCACGTCCCGAAAGTCCGGATGGCTGGCGATCCGGCTGCAAACTTCAAGGACATTTTCACGCACGTCGACAACCACCGCCCGGGGTCGTACCTGAAGTCGGGACAGGTCGTGCATCGTATCGAGCGCCGAAGTCGAGATCGGTGACCACCGACGCCGAGACCTTGCCTTGCCGAAGCATCTCGCTCAGGCTTCGCTGGGAAGCGACGGTGTCCGCAATCACCAGCACCCTGAGCTCGGACCCATCTACCGGATCAACCGGACTCATCAGATCGACCAGGTTGGCTTCTGCCAGACGAGCCGTGAAGTGGAATCTGCTGCCCTTGCCCACGTCGCTTTCGACCCAGATCCTGCCGCCCATCATCTTGACCAGATCCGCAGTGATAGCCAGACCCAACCCGGTGCCCCCATACCTCCGGGTAGTCGACCCATCGGCTTGGGCAAACTGTTCGAAGATGCTCTCGCGCACGTCTGCGGGGATGCCGATGCCGGTGTCCGAGATGACAAAATGCAGGTCGAGGCTGTCGCCGGCACCCTGGTCGACTCCGACTGCGACCTTCACCTGTCCGACGTGGGTGAACTTGATCGCATTGCCCAGGAGATTGAAGAGAATCTGCCGGACCCGCCCGGGATCGCCCACTACGGCGTCGGGAACCCCCGGATCGAGCTCAGATGACAGCTCGAGACCCTTCTCGGCTGCTCGCACGGCCATGGTCCGCACAGTGTCGCCGATCGTGTCACCCAGACTGAACGGAATCTCCTCGAGTTCGAGCTTGCCTGCCTCGATTTTGGAGAGGTCAAGCAAGTCGTTGATCAAGGTCAACAGTGCATCCACAGACGCCTTGGAGGTGCCCAGGTATTCACGCTGTTCGGCGGAGAGTTCCGTCTCGAGAGTCAGCTCGGTCATCCCGAGAATGGCGTTCATCGGAGTACGGATCTCATGAGAGATATTGGCGAGGAACTGGGCTTTGCTGGCGGCTGCCTGCTGAGCGGCATCTCGGGCCCGCTGCAATTCGATCTCGGCTTCCTTGCGGGCGGTCACGTCACGAGAGTTGACTACCCAGGCACCGACTTCAGGATCATGGAGCATGTTGACGGCTGAGGCTTCCATCAGCCTCCACGATCCGTCGACGTGCTGCACCCGGTGCTCGACCGGAGGGCTTGAATCACCGGCGGTTATCCCCCGGTGCGACTCCCGGAACATGGAACGGTCCTCCAGCATGGATCAACTCAAAGATGTCGGTATCGATGAGATCGGCGGGCCGATAGCCCAGCAGACGTTCTACCGACTCGCTGATGAACATCACGGCCCCGTCTTCAGACATAGTGAAGAGAAGGTCGGCGACGTTTTCCGCAACCAGGCGCAAACGCCGTTCGGTGCGGTGCAATGCTCGTTCAGCCTCTTCCCGACGGCGATCGGAGCGATAGGCCACGATCAGGTTTGCGCAGGAAGCCAGGAAAGGCTCGATGGCTTCCACCAGCGTCTCGTCGTAGCCACCCGGCCGATTGGCGACCCCGACCATTCCGACCAAGTCTGCTCCGTGAAACAGCGGTATCCCCATAAAGGCGTCCATGGGAGGATGGAACTGGGGCCTCCCACCGCTGCGGACGTCGTGCTCGGGATCGTTGGAGATGAGCGTCTCACCGGAGGTAATCACCGACCCGAACAGTGTGTCCAGATTGTCGAACCGCAAACCCCCGGCCGCGTGTTGTTCATACATCTCGGCCGATTCCTCGTCCCACGCGACGCTGGAGAGAGCGTGGGTCATGAGGTACGGCTCACCACCATCCCGGTGGACCTCAGCTACAAACCCGTAGTCGCTGCTGGTGAGATCGAGCAGGTCGTCCAGCACCTGGCCGAACAGAACGGAGGGTTCAACGTCGGCGATGAACTCCGATTGGATGGTGGCGATGCTGTTGAGCAGCATGTTCTTCTTGGCTAGTTCACGTTGCACCTCGGCCAGATCGGAGACATCGCTGATGGACACCAGAACCCGGCTGTAGTCGGCACCAAACGTGCCGGTCGGCACCGACCAGTGCAAGACGCAGTCGATGCGGCGCCCATTGATGGTGCGCCCGACAAAATCAACGACGATCCGATCCTGGCCGGTCCAGATCGCTTCCAGCTGATCGGCGAAAGAATTGAGAGTCTCCTGGTCTGCGGTCCGGGGATCGATGGGGCCGAGGAGTTGATCACGGTTTTCGGCCTCGATCAGATTGACGGCTGCATCGTTGACGTCGGTGACCCGTACCAGTCCAAAGGTCTCCTTGAGCAGCTCCGGATGCCCAGCCAGGTGGGCACGCAAATCGACGACTCCTTCGTTGCGCAGCTCATTGAGGCGCTTGGCGACCTGGCTGTAGTCCTCTTCCCAGATCGAGGTTGGAGCCCGATCGAATAGATTGCGATAGCCCTTTTCGGATCCGCTGACGACTCGCCACAGAACGTGTAGCGCTCCACTGAGTACAACGAAAATTCCGAGCTGGATGGCCATGCCGAACAGTTCGTTCCGATCGACCTTCTCGAAAACCCCCGCCCCTTGATCGGCCGCCCAGACCAGCTGGCCGGCCCAGACCAACGAAAGAAATGTGAGGTATTTCCACAGGTGCCTGCGGTCCACAAAGAGCCCACCAAGCGCACCAAGCGCAGCGACCCCCACCATCATGGCTGCCCGGTTGTCGCTCGACTGCACGGGGAGCTGGATGGCCGCCACGGTTACGACCACCAGCACAACAGGCAGAGCACGGGGACGGCCCAGACGTAGCTCAACAAGCGCCGTCAGGCCGCCGGCCAGGGCGAGCGCGGCGAACAAGCCAATAGAAGGGTCATAGGTGAAAAGCGCCGCCCCACCGAGAATGGGAAACGCCGCCAACCCGAGCCAAAGAACCCCGCGCACAAACTCGCGTTCGATTGATGCCAGGGCGCGGTCGACAGATGCGCGCCGAAGGCCTGCATTGGCTGGGAGAAGCCCGCTGCTGGACATACCTCGAATGGATCGGCATCGTCGGCCCTCGCCTTGAGGCCGTCTTCGTCGCCGATCAACCGGTTTTTTGGTCTTACCAACCCTTTACACCTCACCCATGATCTTCGAACCTGGGAAGCCGATCCTCTAGTCAACAGATGAGGAGCCACATGAAGAAGACGATCGGAGCAATCCTGTTGACCGGAGTCGTTGCGACCGGATGCCGGCCCGGCGGGATACCCGAGATCACGATGCCGGTCGAGGTGGCGCCGACAATTACCAGCACTCCAACCGACACCTCGACGACCGGCCAATCTCTGGACAAGTCGGTCATTGAACCGCTTGCTGAACAACCGGCGGCTCCCGAGGCACCGGAGGTGGACGTGGATCTAGCCGAACTCGACGGCTCGCTGGCCGACCTCGACAACGTCCTCGCCATTTTGGAAGACACCATGGAAGAAGGAGAAGAGCAATGAACCACAAACTCACCCAACGATTCGCAGCAATCGCCACCACGGTGTCCATGCTGCTGGCGGTTCCGGGGGTGGCCCTTGCCCAAACCGAACCGGCAGACGCGAGGACGGCCGAATCTGAGCGTCCTGAAGGGCTGGATCGGTTGAAGAACAGAGCACTCACCGCAATTGACAAGCGGCTGGAAGCGATCGCTCGGTGGAGCGAAAGAGTTGAGAACAACGAACACCTGACGGCCGCCCATCAGAGTGTCCTCGAGTCCGACTTGGATTCGGCTTCCCGCGGTCTCTCCGCCCTGGCGTCGGACATCGAGGAGGCCACGACCTACTCAGAGCTCGGTGCATTGATCCCCAAGATCGTCGAGGATTATTGGGTCTTTGCCCTGCTGGGACCACAGGTTCATCTTGTTGTCGCCGCTGATCACATGGCTCATGTCGCAGGACGTTTCGAAGGAGCCGCGGTGACGATTCAAGCTGCAATCGACCGTGCCGGCGAGGCGGGGTTTGAGACCGCCAGCGCGCAGGATGCCCTCGACCGAATGTCGGCCCACCTGGCAGCCGGATCTCTTCTGATCGATCCGGTCGCCCGGACCGTCCTGGACGTGCAACCGGGCGACATGCCGGAAGCCGGCGATCAGCTTCGATCCGCCCACGCCGATCTGAAGTCGGCCCGCCAAGAATTCAGGGCGGCTCGCCAAGCTGCGCAAGAGGCCGTCAAGGCGCTCAGAGACGCAATCAACCCCTGACCCAGCTGGGAGGTGACGGAACGCGACCCGCCCGGGGGCGGGTCGCCGACCGTTGCCATCAATCTATTTCCCGGTGTTCCCTCCCAGCGATCTCCCGGACTGAACGGCAAAAACGCATATCCACAGGGCAGCCAGTCCCACAAAGACTCGCTGAGGCACTCCCTGCACCTCGGGCGGCGTGAACAGAAAGGCGATACCGACGGCCGTCATGGTCGCCCCCAGAATCAGGGTGACCGAGCGGAGCGGCCGCCCCGCCGAAAGACCTTTCGACAGGGTCCACGCTCCCAACATGGCGAGGACCAACGCGCTGAAGGCCATCCCACTCAACACATCGTGAACGGCACCCTCGACCGTGAAGAACCCTCCCGGCCTCAGATCATCCCGAAACAGCGCCACTCCTCCCATCAGCAGAGCATGAGCAACCAGGGCTCCGGCCAGGATCCGTCCCTGCTTGAGGTGACCAAAACGGCGGTGCGAACCAGCCGCAAAACACCCCATGAGCACCGCGTACAGACTCAGGCCGATTGTCCAAAACCAGCGTCCCGAGACTCCCTGAGCACTCAGTTTGCTGATGGTGTCGGCTACATGGTCGTAATCCGGAATTCGGGCGGCTGCGGCCAGGAAGGCCCCCACCGCAATCACCGGAGCGACCAACCCGCACGCCAGCAAACGTTTTGTGGTGCTGTCAGGTTCGTCTGCTGTCATCGGTAACCGGGTCGGTTGACGGACCTTGATAACGCTCTCCCTTGACCAGAGCCGCCACGCCCTGGAAGAACATGGGCAAAACCTTGCCGAAGAACTTCTTGTACTCGACAAGCATCAACAGGGCCAGCGTGCCGAGCGGGAGAGCCAAAGAGACGTCTTCAGAAACGAAGACCAGCCACAGGGCTGCTCCATATCCAAACGCCTGGAGAACCTGAGAGACGGCCGGGTTCCGAGTCCACAAGTAGATCCCTCCCAACAACACGATGCCGGTCACGACCAGCCACAAGGGTGCCCGGTCACTGAGACCAAACCCCAAGAGGACGCAGGCGCCCACCCAGGTGTCGACCAACATGTCGGAGTCTCCGAACAAAGTCGGCCGTCCGGCCGACCGAGCGAGGCGGCCGTCGAAGACGTCGGTGGCCCAGGCCACGCTCAAAAGGATCGCAAAAAGCAGGACCCGGTCGGCCCTGAGCGCTCCGATCAACACCACGCCGATCAACAGTCGGCTGCCGGTGAGGACATCAGCGAGCGCGGCACGGAACATGATGCAAGCATGGCACATGGGACACGACGGACGACCGGTACCGGGCTCTGCAAAGACCGGAGCCGCGCTAGATCGGAGGCAGCAATGGCGGTGGACCAACCTCTAGTCACGGCCGACGACTATGTGGAAAGCTTGCGAGCCAGAATGCTCAACGTCTTTCTGATGGGAGAGCGAATCGAAGAGCCGGTCGATCATCCGATGATCCGCCCGTCGATCAATGCGGTGGCCGCCACCTACCAACTGGCCGCCAAGGACCCCGATCTGGGGACGGCCGAATCGTCACTGACCGGCCACCAGATCAACCGGTTTCTCCACGTAACGGAATCCGTCGAGGATGTCGTCCTGCAAAACCGCATGCAACGCCGATTGGGTCAGCTCACCGGGACCTGCTTCCAGCGTTGCGTGGGGATGGATGCTATCAACGCCCTCTATGCCACCACCTTCGACTGCGACCAGGCGAACGGAACGGACTATCACCGACGTTTCAAGGATTTCCTGGAAACCGTGCAGCGAAACAACCTTGTCATCGGCGGGGCGATGACCGACGTCAAAGGCGACCGATCGAAGACGCCCTCCGATCAGGCGGACCCGGATCTCTACGTGAGAATCATCGAGCGCCGAGACGACGGGGTCGTCATCCGTGGTGCCAAGGCCCACCAGACCGGTTGCATCAACTCACACTGGATCCTGGTGATGCCAACCGTCCGCCTGACGGAACGCGACCGCTCCTACGCCATCGTCTGCGCACTGCCCGTCGAGGCCGAGGGGATCACCTTCATCTACGGCCGGCAGTCTTGCGACACCCGCAGCATGGAGGACGGTGACCTGGACAGCGGGAACGCTCAGTTCTCGGGCCAGGAGGCATTACTCGTTCTCGATGATGTCTTCGTGCCCTGGCACCACGTCTTCATGGACGGAGAGCATGAATTTGCGGCGCCGCTGGTTGAACAATTCACGGCCTACCACCGTCGAAGCTACGTCTGCAAAGCCGGCGTCGGCGACGTGTTGATCGGAGCGGCCGCTCTGGCTGCCGATTACAACGGCGTTGCGGGAGCCTCTCACGTTCGCGACAAGCTGGTGGAAATGACCCACTTGAACGAGACCATCTATGGCACGGGCATTGCTGCCTCTCACGAGTCAACCCAGACGGCGGCCGGGAATTTCGTGAACGATTCCCTGCTGGCCAACGTCTGCAAACTCAACGTCACCCGATTCCCATTTGAGATGGGCCGTCTGGCCCAAGACCTGGCCGGAGGACTGGTAGCCACTCTGCCGTCCGAGGCCGACTTCCGCAGCGCCACGACCGGACCGATCCTGGAGAAATATCTCGTAGGTCGGTCGGGCGTCCCGACCGAAAACCGGTTGCGCGCTGCCCGTCTCATCGAGAACATGACATTGGGCCGCAATGCCGTCGGCTACCTCACTGAATCGCTCCATGGCGCGGGTTCGCCGCAGGCGCAGCGAGTCCAGATCGGCCGCCAATCGAATCTTGACGCGAAAAAGGAGCTGGCCAAGAGATTGGCGGGGATCCCACAAGATTCTCAGGAGGAGTAACCTCGGAGCCTCGAGAGGGAGGAACTCGATGCGTGCTTGGGTAATGTCGTGCTCTTTTCCGCGCCTTCTGGCCGTGGCGTTCCTCGCCCTGATGTTGCTCACCGGTTGCAGCGAAGGCTCCAGCGCCGGGCTGACCGTGGGAGATGACGCCCCGGATTTCGCCCTTCCCGCATCATCCGGGTCGACCGTGGCGCTCGACGACTACTCCGGCGCTCCGGCTTTGCTCTATTTCCATATGGCCGACGGCTGACCGCCGTGCATGCAACAGATCGTGGATCTGGAAACCAATCCCCAATACCAGGCTCTAGGCGTCCCGCTGGTCAGCATCGCCTTTGACCCTCCCGACGTATTGGCCGCGGCCGGAACCGAATTCGGCGTAGGAGCCACTCCGCTCTTGACCGACTCGGATCACTCGGTATCCGAGATCTACGACGTTCTTCAATGGGCCGTGGCCACCGGAGAACCCGGCCACACCTTCATCCTGGTCGGCGCCGACGGCAAGATCGCCTGGATTCGCGACTACGGAGTCGTGGAAAGCAGCATGTACGTGGACCCGGTGGAAATCGCACAGCAAGTCGGACAAGCTCTGGGCTCGTAGCTCGCAGCTCGCAGCTCGCAGCTCGTAGCTCGCTACTCACTCAATACTGATCTCCAACCTCCGCCAGACCGCCAAGACACCGACGGCTACCACCAGTCCGGCGCCCCCGAGAACCATTCGAACGGGGTCGTTCACACCGATCCGCCCGAGGAGGTCGGCCACGGCGCCGGCCACGACAGCGCCGATTCCCAGGGCCACCCGCACCGCGATGTGGAAGGCACTGAAGGCCAGCATCCGTTGCTGCTCCGGTAGAGCGAGTTGCAGTCCGCTCACCGCCGAGACAATCGCGGCGACCGCCGCTGCGCCGAATCCAACCGCTCCCAACAATGTGGCCCAGATGCTTGGCGACAAACCCATGAGCGCCAGGACGACTCCCAGCGACAGCACGCCAATCCGCACATCTCGAAACGGGTTGTCCGATTTGGCCACCTGAATCAATCCCAAACCAATCAAGGCGCCTGCTCCAAACAGGATGATCAGAAGCGCAAATTCGGTGTCGCCGGCGCCCAGGGTGTCCTGGACAAACACAATGCCTACCGAGAACACGGTCCCCAACCCGGCTGCGACCGCGGCCACCGGAATCAGGGCCGAACGGACGATGGGAATGGACAGTGCATCGCGGAATCGAACCTCACTATCGAGAGCACCAATCCGGGTGGTCTGAGATCGGATGGGCCGAACCAGCAAATAGGACCCGAGGAAGGTCAGCACGCATCTACCAGGAACACGGGACCCAGGCGGCCTCCCGGGAGCGAGACGGTCAACCCGGCCGCCACGGCCGCAAACAGAGCAAACAGTCCGGCGCCGATGGGCAACCCGCCGTATTGAGCACCAAGCACCAAACCGTTCGCCAACCGCAGATCTCTCTTCTCGACGAGATCGGGGACGAGGGCATCGCGAGCGGGCAAATAGATCAACGTGGCCAATTCCAGGACAAACACCCACACCAGCACCCAACCGACATTCCGTACCAGCGGTATCGCCACGACCACCGCCGGCGCGGACCAAATCCATAGCCAGCAGCGTCTTTCTCCGGTCCCAGCGCCGGGCGGCCTGGGCGGCCAGTGGGCCGGCAATCGCTCCCGGACCGAGACGAATTGCCAGCATGCCTCCCACCGCCACGGCAGAGCCGGTGATGTCAAATACGAGGGCCATCAGAGCAACGGTTGCCATCCAGTCGCCCACCCCGGAGACGGCCTGGGCGCTGAGGAGCCTTCGGTAGTCGGTCGTCCTCAGCAGCCTCCCTATGGGGCGACGCTCAGACGTCGTATCGCTCATCGCGTCCAACCTAGGGGTTTAGGAGCCGACGCACTAGAACTGGTGGTTCGCTGGTCAGCCGGAGACTGCAGCCGGCCTCGCGATCACGGTTCCCAGTTTCTCCGCCAGCAAGGTGGCTTCCTCGAGAAACGCCGCCACGTCGTACTCACCGATCACCGTGACATGAACCGGAGCCTGCTGGTGCGAAGCGCAGACGGGGTGATACGCCTTGAGCCCGTACTTGACAACCACCGGCACCTCGAAACAGCGGGTCGGCGAATAGAGATCGTCGCCGCCTACACATTCGACCGTCAAGCCGAGCGGACCGTCGATGACGGCTTCCCGACCCCGGTACCCGTTGTCGGTCAGGAACATCGGTCCCCCGACCAACACCTGCCCGTATACCCACACGCCCGGACCCATCGGACGGGCCAATTCAGGCGTGCGATAGGCATGAATCCCACACCGGCATCCCGCCGCCGGCGATTCGTGTCCCGCGTCTCCGTCGAGCGCCAACCGATAGGACCAGGTCCGGGATGGGTCACACTCCGCGCGCAGCGAGTGAGAGTTCCAGATGTGATCTTCGTGAGCACTACCCAGCAGAGGTTGACCGGACTCGTCCGGGCACAAGCGCCACCGGCGCCAAGCCACCACGCGACTGGGAGAGACCAGAGCGTTCTCGTGGCCGAACCGCGGGTCCTCACCCATAGCCTTGCTCATCTCGCCTCCGCTCACGTCGGCGGGGACCGACGCATACCTACTCCATCGGCCGGAAGAGGGTCGCCACTTGAATCGTCGTTCGCCCGGAAATGGTCTTGCCCTGCTGAAGCGAGGACAAATGAAACCTAATTCCACCCATAAGAGTCCAAACAGTTCACAATGGTGCAATACCCGAGGGAGGACCGGAAGTGACCACAACTGCATTGCGCTACATGACCCGCGAATCGTTTCAGGACGCCCGCCCCGTCTGGCACGAGGATCCGCTGTGCGCAGGATCTCATCTGGTGGTGGTACTCGATGAGGTGGCCCGCAAGTTCGCCGCGCCGTGCAGCGATTGCTCGAGCGCTCCCCTCACCATAGAAATCCGCGAGGATTCCAACCTCCGCCTGCTGGCGCCCGACAAGTTCTAGTGGTCAGTCGTCGGGATGGTGCCGCCATTTCTGCGACGGGCCACCGGCAGGCGCCCCTCACACGATTCGGCGGTCGGTTGCCCATCGGGTCAGTTCATATCGCGACGACAGTTGCAGTTTCCGCAGCACCGCCGACACGTGCGACTCAACGGTCTTGATCGAGATCGACAACCGCCGCGCCACCTGCTTGTAGCTGTAACCGCGGGCAATCTGCCGAAGAACTTCCTTCTCGCGGGGGGTTAACTGATCGAGTTCAGGATCCATCGGAGCCGGAACCGCCTCGGCAAACGCATCGAGGACAAACCCGGCCAACCTCGGCGAGAACACCGCATCACCATCATTCACCCGGCGGATGGCGGCCGCCAGCTCATCGGGTTGAATCGACTTCGTCACATAACCTCTGGCTCCCGCTCTGATCATGGCGATCACATCCTCGGCCGCATCGGAGACGGACAGAGCAAGAAATTTCATCTCTGGGAGAGTTTCGTGCACCGCCTTGACTACGGCCAACCCTCCTCCGCCGGGCATGTGCACATCGACAAGGACTACGTCGGGTTGGGCAGCTTGAATGTCTTCAATAGCGTCATCAACATCGGACGCCACCCCGACCAGCTCAAACGAGCTGTCGAGCTCGGCCTTCACTCCAGACAGGAACAGCTGATGGTCGTCTACCAAGAACACTTTGATCATGATTGCCTCACTGAGAGATGTACTTCGGTCCCCTCCCCCGGTTCACTGTGGACGGTGACCGATCCCCCTTGGCGTTCCATTCGACCGACTATCGATTCGGCAATACCCCGTCGATCGCCGGGGACCGACCCGGGATCGAACCCGACCCCTTGGTCGTTCACATACACGTCGACGTCCGATCCTTCCACCTCAGCGAATACCGAAACTAGCTCCCCACCAGAGTGTTTGGCAGCGTTGGTGATCGCCTCGCCGGCTGCTGCGACGAGCGCCCGGAGTGAGTCGTTGAGCGGAAGGTCGCCGACGGTCACCACATCAACCGGCACCTGGTGGGCCTCTTCTACCCGCGCCGCTAGACCCTCCAGCGCTTGGCGGAGTGTCTCGCCGGAGAGCTCCTCGTCTCCGTACAACCAACCGCGCAATTCCCGCTCTTGCTGCCGGGCCAGCATCGCCATTCTCCGGGGATCGTCCGTCCTTTGCATCAGCGCCAGCGTCTGGAGAACGGAATCGTGGAGGTGGGCCGCCACCTCGGCGCGTTCATCCAACCGAATCCGCTCGCGCCGTTCGTCGGTGAGTTGATTGACCAGACGCCACATCCACGGACCAAAGACCAAAACGAGCCCCGCCACCGCGACCACTACCGCCACAACCACATTCCCCACCAACCCTGCGGCGTTTATCGATTGGAGATAGAGAACCAGCCCGGCGGTCATCAGCACACCACCCGCCACGATGCGGGCCGCGCTGCCTCCCTTGGTGGACCCCCCGACAGGAAATGCCCGGCGAGCCCAACGTGACCGGCGAGTCTGGTCCACGAGCGACCAGGTCAGAGCAAAGCCAAAAGAGGCCATCGCGATCGACCAGACAAGGGAGTCGCCGAACCACGCACCGACCGATCTCAGGAGAAGCAGAAACCCCAGGAAGATCATGCCGAGAGCGATGCGGCGTCTGGTTCCCCGAACAGCCAGTCTCTCCTGCCAGATGACATGGGCTTCGGGATCAGGGTCGTCCAGCGTCAAGACCCATCCGACCAAATAGGCCAGGACACCAACCCCGCCGGCAAAGGACAAGGTGACGAACGCCGCCCGCACGAACGCCGGATCGATATGCAGGACTTGGGCAATCCCAGCTGCCAGACCGGTCAGGACGCGATCGTCATCTCGGCGACGGATCGGCAGACCGGACCGTTTGGCGCGGTCGACGTCCGTCGGTTGATCGGTTACATGCTCTGCGATGGTGTTCTCCTGACCTGCGAAGATGATCCCACAGTGCTTCCCAGCTCCACAACAGGTGAATACCCTGAGACGAACCCTCGGGGTCAGGGTTTCCGCAGGGGCTCACCTCATAGACGGCTCCGCACCCGACCAGGACAATGTTCCCATGACTAACGACACAAACCTCGAGCTTCCGCCTTCGGACGCTGCCGGCGAAAACCAGCAGCCTCCCTCCGGTGGAACAGGGGGCGCCCGCCTGCCCCTGCGTCGCTACGACGGAATTATGGGTGGGGTCGCCAACGGATTGGCCGGCTACTACGGATTGGAAACGTGGCTCGTACGCTTGGCCTTCGTGATCCTCAGCTTCTTCGGCGGATTGGGCGTCGTGCTCTATCTGGCCGGTTGGATTTTGATTCCGGCCGAGGGAACCAACGAATCAATCGGCGAGCGTTGGTTGGAGGAAGCCAAGGCGGGATCGCGGTTTGGGGTCTTTCTGATCGCCATCGCCCTGCTCGTCTTGTTGATCTCCCTCGACGTCTCAGGAACCGGCTTCGCGTGGGCGATCGCCTTGCTGGTTCTGGGTGTGCTTCTCTATCGCGGGGAGACCCCCTCGACCCGGCATGAATCCGACCCGAACCCAGAGACCCAATCAGCTCCGCCGCTGGTCTCTCAGACCACGGCTGGGCGTCGCCCTCGCCCAGCTCGGGAACCGCGACAACCCCGGGTCCGCCGAGTCCGTCCCCCGTCGATGCTGGGAAGGTACACCATGGCGGCAGTTCTGATCGGGGTCGGGGTGCTGGCCCTTTTAGACAATGCCGGGGCGCTCTTCCCGGACGCCCGGCACTACCTGGCATTGGCAGTGGCCATCGTCGGGGCCGGCCTCCTGGTTGGATCAATCTGGGGTAGGTCTCGCCTGTTGATCGTGGCGGGTCTGCTGCTGGCCTTCATGATGGGTATCGCCGCCGTCGGGAACGCGTTCGACGCTTTCACCGACGAGGTACGCACCTTCGCCCCAGCAACGGTTGAAGAGGTCTCAACGAACTACACCATGAACAGCGGCACTCTGATCATTGATCTCACCGACGTCGATTGGGAAGGCGAGGCGATCGATATCAACGCGGAGCTCGGTGCCGGTCAGATCGAGATCGAACTCCCCGCGGACGTTGGGGCAGTCATCAATGCCCGGGCCGGAGTCGGACAGGTGGACGTTTTGGGGCGCAGTAGCGAAGGGCTCGGCGTGGGGCGCTCAATGATTGTCTCCGGAGTGGAAGGCGCAGGAGACATCACCCTCACCGTCCGGGTGGGCGCCGGCCAGATCACAGTCAGCCAGGAGAACAACTCATGAACGAACGACACCCACTCGACATCATTTCACTCATCTTTGGCATTCTGTTTCTGGGCATCTCAGTCCCTGTCCTCCTGTTGGACACCCCGCTCGATATCGACGCCCGGTGGGTCCTTCCTGCCACGGTGATTGTCGTCGGATTGCTCATTTTGGGCTCGGCCTTGCGTCCCAAACAACAACCGACTTCGGGATCGGAAACGATTGCCGGCGACGACTTCTAGACCCCTCCGCAAGGCGTCCGAGAGCCCCAAAGGGGGCTCTCGGCGCGTCGGCCGGTTGTCTCAAAGATCAAGAAGATCGCAAATCCGCGCTGCGAAACTCGCCATCCATTCCGGAGCCGCCTCTCGGTACTCCGGTTCCTCGAGCAATTCCACGTCATTGGCGAGGACCAGTGCCCTCCCGGCGATGAAGGTATCGATCTCAGTCCCGGTGCGGTCCGGCCATAGCCTGACCTCTTCGTATCCGGCCCGTAACGCGGCACGGAGATCGACGTAGCCGTCTTCTCTCTCCAGGTAGTACAGGGCGATTGCCAGATCCTGGACCGGCCAGCCCCACATGAGATCTTCAAAATCAAACGCCGCCATCCCCTCCCTGCCGACCAGGACGTTCCACCGATGTAGATCGCCGTGGACTACCCGGCTCGGCTCCCGGTCCTGGAGATCATCGATTGCCTGTCTTACTCGATCGGCGGCTTCGACAAACAGTCCGCGCTGTTCGTCAGTCACGAACTCCGACCGAGCCGGATCGAAGAGCACCACCGGTTCGTCAAACGGAAACACCCTGTCGTAGCGGACGATTGAGAAGTCCGGGGACGGGCGGAACAAAGCGGCATACTCGTGTAGCCGGGCCGCAAGTGCGCCATAAGTTCTCATGTTTCTTTCGGTCAGGCTGTCATCGAGCAGTCGTCCCGATAGCCACCTGAAGAGAACACAGTTGCGTCGATCGGGGACTCCGGAAACCTCAACCTCGGTCACAGTGTTCCCGGCCTTATTCGCCACCGGGATCGGGGTTCGGAGGTCGGTGCGGGCCAAAGCAGCCAACCATTCGGTCTCAGAGCGCACCTGTTGCAGCGAATGGGCGATATTGCCGCCCCGCCCAACCCGGAGCACGTAGCCATTGCCATCGGTCCCCGCGACCCGGAAAACGCCGTTGGTCTCCGTGTTCAGCACCCTCAGGCTTCGCACCTCGAGGTCATACGCATCCAGGGCAGCGAGAGCAGCTCTTCGCAGCCGGCGGGACCGCCCGATCGGTGTCAGATCAAAGAAGTCTTTCATGTGCCCTCGAGGACTTGGAGTCCCCGTCGGATTCAGATGAGCCCCACCTGTCGGCCGACGTTCTCAAAGATCGCCAGCACCCGGTCGAGCTGATCTGCGGTGTGCGTGGCCATGACGCTGGTCCGCAATAACTGCCGCCCCTTGGGGGTGGCCGGAGAAATGATCGCATTGACGTAGACACCAGCATCGAGCAACTGCTTCCACATGAAGAATGTGAGTGTGTCGTCCCCGACAATCACCGGAATCACCGGAGTCTCCGAGGCGCCCGTGTCAAAACCCAGATCACGAAGTCCGTTGCGGAGACGATCGGCATTCTTCGCCAGTTGCTCAACGCGCTCGGGTTCGGCTTGCATGACATGGAGGGCGGCCAGAGCGGCGGCCGCATTCGAAGGCGGGATAGAGGCGCTGAAGATCATCGACCGAGCGTGATGCTGAATGTAGTGAACGATCTGAGCGTCACCGGCCACGAAACCGCCGAGCGATGCCAACGATTTCGAGAAGGTCGACATGATCAGGTCGACCGAGTCGGTCACACCGAAATGAGCCGAGGTCCCGCGGCCGTCGCCCATCACGCCCAGGGAATGAGCGTCGTCCACCATCAATCGGGCTCCATAGCGTTTGGTTAGCTCGACGACCTCGGGAAGTGGGGCAAGGTCGCCTTCCATGCTGTAGAGACCATCGACGACCACCAATTTGCCACGATCATCTGGAACTTCCGCCAACATCCGTTCGAGTTGTTCCATGTCGTTGTGGCGGTAGCGCTTGATTTGGCCCCAACCCAAGCGGGCCGCGTCAACAATGCTGGCGTGGTCCTCCTTGTCGAGGATCACCGTGTCGGAGCGGCCGATCAGGGAGGACACGACTCCCAGATTGGTTTGCATTCCGGTGGAGAAAACCAGACCGGCCTCCTTGCCGACCCAAGCAGCCAGCTCCCGCTCCAGTTGCAGGTGTAATTCGAGAGTCCCGTTCAAGAAACGCGAGCCGGTACAACTGGTGCCGAACTCGGCCACAGCTTGTTGGGCGGCTTCTCGCACGTGGGGGTGAGTCGTCAAACCGAGGTAGTTGTTCGAGCCGAACATCAGGATCCGGCGGCCTTGGTACACAGCTTCGGTTCCTTCATTGCCCTCCATGGCCAGGAAGTACGGGTAGAGACCCGAAGCCTTCGTTTCGTGGGCGATGGTGAACGCGTGAGCTTTGTCAAAGAGGTCAGTCATGACGTCAGGTGGCGGCGCGGCGGATTCCGTGCTCGTCATTTCTTCCCGACCTTTCTTCTTGCCTTCTTCAAATCCCGGTCCAGGAACATCCGGACCAAACTCGGGACATATCTTTGCAGCCTCCAGACCATCCCCGCGCCACTTGGGAGGATATGGAACTTCCCGCGGACTATTCCGTCGACGAATTGGCGGGCCACATCGTCTGGCTGAGCGACCTTGACATTGGCAGACAACTCAAGAGACTCCGGTGGCTTGATCTGGTTCTCGGCCTCGAGGCCGGGAGTTTCCGTGTCCGGCGGATACAACACCGAAACCGACAACCCGGCCGGCCGTAATTCGTGCCGCAACACCTCAGCCAGACCGACCAAGGCGTATTTGGACGGAGCGTAGGCCGCAAAACCGACGATTCCCATGTAGCCCAACATCGACGAAACGAACGCCAAATGCCCTCGCTCGGCCTGGAGGAAATGGGGCAGCAAGACCAAAGTCGGAATCAATTGCCCGTAGTAGTTGGTATCCATCTGCCGCCGGTACACATCCATCGACAGCTTCTCGGCGTACCCCGGATGGGCATACCCGACCGCGTTGATCAGGTAGTCGGGAACGCCATGGTCGGCCACAAAAGCCTCCAGCTGGGGGCCGATGTCGTCTAGATCCGTGGTGTCGGCCTGAATGGTCTCGACAAACTGATCGCCACCCCGGGCCTGTCGACCAACCTGACCGGCTGCGTTCTGAAGGGCCTCACCGCCGCGAGCGACCAAGGCCACTGATCCGCCTCGTCTGACGATCTCTGCCGCGGTCGACAGACCGATCCCTTTCGAACCTCCGCAGATGATTGCCGTCTGGCCGGCCAACCCTGATGTCTTTGCCATCCTGCCTCCGCCCGCTGCGCGGACGCCTGGATCCCGTGTGGCGGCGTAGCGTACGCGCCCCGGTCTCCGGGCGCTACCCAACTCGGCTCGATTTCGCCGCCGACTAGGCCTCGATGGCCGTTTTATCGAGCAGCAGGAAATCGCGAGCCTGGAGCCCAAGCAGCGTCACCCGGACTGGAATCGGCATGTGTTTGCTCCCGGCCGCCCAGCCGACGACCCGCGGGTTGGCCAGGTCAATGGCCCGGCCCTTGCGAACCAATGAACAGGCTCCGGCAGCTTGCACGTTCTTGAGCCAATCGACGTCGTGACCGTAAGTCAAGGCAACGGCAAACCCTTCGTCAGTCGGAAAGGCGAAGACCGGAGTTCGATATTCGCGACCAGAGGTACGCCCTCGATGTACGACGATGGCCATCGGTGGGACCCGGTGGAAACGCCGCATGATCGGATTGGTGATCCGTTTGTTGATTCTGGCGAGCCGTTTCGGAAGTGGCACGCCGTCGAGGCTAGCGCGCGGTTCCGCCTCGATGGAGGTCGTCGGGGATGGGTGAGTCGGTCGGAGACGCCGTGCCGGACAATCGGACGAAAGCGTCGATCGAGCTCGGATTCGCCATGGCGTCGCGCCGCACCGCTTGCTCGATGGGCGTGCCCGCCAAGATCTCTTTGACCGGCACTTCCATTTTCTTGCCGTTCAGCGTTTGCGGCACCTCGGCAATCTCGTGGATTTCGTCCGGAACATGCCGGGGGGAGATCCCTTCTCGGATAGACTCCCGGATCCTTTGCGCGAGTTGCTCATCAAGTCGCAGGCCGGCAGCGGGTACGACGAACAGCAGCAAACGACCCTCCCTTCCCAATCCGCCGGTATCGATCACGAGACTGTCCGAAATCTCGGAGAACCTTTCGATGACCTGATAGAACTCGCTGGTTCCCATCCGGATACCACCCCGGTTGAGAGTGGAATCCGACCGTCCATAAACCACCGCAGATCCGTCGTCATGGATTGTGATCCAGTCGCCGTGTCGCCAGACGCCCGGGTACATCTCGAAGTAGCTCGACCGGTAGCGCGCTCCGCCGGGGTCGTTCCAGAAATAGATCGGCATCGACGGCATCGGAGCGGTGATGACCAACTCCCCCACCTCCCCGACAACCGGATTCGCCGCCATGTCGTAAGCCTCAACCCGGGCGCCGAGCTGTCGGCATTGGATGCGCCCGGCCTGTACCGGGAGCATGGGGCTGGCCCCCAGAAAGGCGGTACATAGGTCTGATCCGCCGCTGATCGAGGCCAGCAGCACATCTCGACCGACTTCCTCGTACACCCAGGCGAATCCTTGCGAGGTAAGCGGCGCCCCGGTTGAGCCAACGGTTCGTATCGCGCTGAGATCGAATTGGCGACCCGGGTGGAGGCCGGCCCGCGCGCACGACTGCAGATACGGCGGGCTCACCCCAAAGTGGGTCACTTGCTGAGATTCCGCCAGTCTCCAGAGGGTCGTGAGATCTGGATATCCCGGACTGCCGTCGTACAACACGATCGTCGTTCCCACCAGCAGACTCGAGACCAGCAGGTTCCACATCATCCAGGCCGTCGAGGTGTACCAGAAAAAGCGATCACCCTCTCCCAGATCCACATGCAGGGCGAGTTCTTTCAGATGCTCGAGCAGGACGCCTCCCTGACTTTGCACAATCGGCTTGGGCAAGCCGGTAGTACCGGACGAATACAGAATCCACAACGGATGAGCAAACGGAACCGACTCAAAGGCCAGGGGCTCTATCTTCCGGGTTAGATCGGCCCACGACGATGGTCCCGGGCGGTGGTTCGTCACCCGCCCCGCGACGCGGAACAACGATGGTGCCTTGCAGCGTCGGCAGTTGGGATACGACGTCGGCCAGTATCTCGCGGCGGTCGTGGATTCGCCCGCCGAATCGATATTCGTCGCAGGCGATCAACACCGTCGGCTCGATCTGCGAAAACCGATGCACCACACTCCCGACCCCGAACTCGGGGGAGCAACTCGACCAAATCGCCCCCAGGCTCACCGTGGCCAAAAAGGCCACCACCGTTTCCGGGACATTCGGGAGCAGCGCCACGACCCTATCCCCTCGGCCGACGCCCATGCGACGCAATCCAGCCGCCGCCGCCGCGACCTGGTCGTGGAGTTCGGAGAAAGTGATCTCCGTGATCTCACCCTCCTCGCCCGCGGCAATCACCGCCGGGCTGTCATCCCGGCGCTGCAGGGCGTGCTCGGCATAGTTGAGCGTGGCTCCCGCGAACCAGTCGGCGCCCGGCATCGTCGCGCCGCTCAAGACAGTCTCATATGGTGTCTGCGACTCAACTTCGAAATACTCCCAGAGTGATTCCCAGAAACCTTCGAGATCAGACACCGACCAATCCCACAACGAGGCGTAGCCGTCGAATTCGAGATTCCTTTCGGCTGCCAGCCAGGCCAGGTAGCGGCCGAGGCCGCTTTGGGCGATGGACTCGACAGTTGGTTCCCAAAGCACAGTTCCGTCAATCACTCTGGCTTCCCCGCATCGCATGGCCTCCGGTATTGAAGTTTAGAAAGTCTCGCGCTGGGACCGGACCCTCCCGCTGACCACCGCCAGGATGGCAGCTCCCGCCAGCAGCAATGTGGTGAGACCCATTGGTATGCGATATCCGCCGGTGGCGTCGTGAAGTAGCCCGACGACGGCCGGTCCCACTGCTCCGGCGAGCGAGGCGACGGCCCATTGCACACCCATCGTGCGCCCATAACCCGGCCCCGAGAACCAATCGGCCATCACCATCGCCCGCAGCGGAAGGACCGCCCCAAACGCCAAACCGAAGATGGTGAAGTGACCGGCCAGATGCCAGTCCTGTGAGCCGTCGATCGTCAGTACTGTTGCCAAAGCCATCAGTGCCATCACCGTCGCCTGGACGGCGGTCGGCCGGATATCGCTGTGCCAAGAACGGCGCGACGGAGCGCCCCGGCAAGCTGAGCGCCGAGGCAACCGCGGCCCACAAGGCAACTCCGGCCACTGCAAAACCCACCTCTTCGAAGCGTGCCACCCGGTGCGAGAGAACTGCCTGCGCCCCGATCGAACTGAACACCATGGCCGCGGTGAACAGCAGGAAACGCCGATCCCGAATTACCACCGCCACGGAGAACCTCTCCCGAACACCGGCGAGCTGCTGGACCGGCGGCTCGTCGCGGAGAAAAAACAAGGCGGTGGAACCGCCGGTGGCCAGCAGCAAGAGACCGAGCACCCGGACGGCGGGCCGCCAATCCAATAGATTGATCAGTCGTTCGATACCCGGCAAGAAAATGATCCCGGCCAATCCCCCGATCAGGGTGAGGACGGCCAGCGCCCGGGCTCGCTGTTCCTTCGTGCACCAACGGTCTACCGCGATGAACGCCGGCTCGTAGAAGGTCATCGCCCCGGCCGGACCGATCAGCAACCACCAGGCAACGAGAACCTGCCATGGCTCGGTGGCATATGAAAAAAGAGTCAGTCCCGCGGCCCCCAAAACGGCACCCAACCCGAAAATCGCCCGAATCCCGCGCCGGTCGGCCCGCCGACCAACCGGGTAGGCAAGCAACCCGCCCGCCACGAGACCGCCGCCGTAGGCGATCGAGAGCAACCCGGTGGTGAACTCCCCGCCGGCGGCGCCGTCGGTGAGGAACACCGAAAAGCCGTAGAGCATGATCCCGAAGGCCACCATCACCGTCAGCGACAACGGGAGAATCTGCTTCCACGGGAAGGATTGCGGGGTCACGGTGGGGTTAGAGCGGGTCGAGTCATCGCAATCGCGCCGGATCCAAGGCTTCGGCGGTCACCCCGACGGCTTCCAGTTCTGCTGGCAACCGGCCGTCCACGATCAATCCCTCGCAAGCCCGCGAGATGGCTGGGGACGTCATGATCCCGAAACCGCCCTGACCCGCCACCCAGAAGAAGCCCTCCAGATCGGGATCCCAGCCGACCACCGGACGTCGGTCGGCCACGAATGAGCGGAGGCCCGCCCAGGCGGAAACAACGTGGCGGATCTGCATACTGGTGGCCGCTTCGATTCTTTCGATCGCCAGAGCAACGTCCATCTCGGCAGGGCGAACGTCGTGCGGATCCATCGGAGTCTCCTCCGCCAGTGAACCCATCAGCTGTTTCGCCTCCGGCTTGAAGTAGAACGCCTCGTCGACATCGCAGACCACGGGCCACGCTCCCGGGTCGGTTTCCGGGGGAGCGGCAAAAGTGAAGGCCGTGCGACGCATCGGCACCAGTCCGATTGATAGGCCTCCGGCCAACGCTCCCACCCGATCGGCCCACGCCCCGGCCGCGTTCACGACTACCCCGGCCGAGGTTCGCTCCGTTCCGGTCGTCACCAGCCACCGGCCGCCTTCACGCGCCATCGCCGTGACCGGTCGCTCCAATCTCACAACTCCTCCGGCCGCCCGCACGCCCCGGAGATAGCCCTGGAGGAGGACATCGACATCGATAGTCATCGCCCCCGCTTCGTACACGCCACCGGCGGCGTATCCCGGACGCAGGGCCGGGCAAAGCGTGCGGACTTCTTCCGGACCCACCTGTCTGACATGTGGAATATTCCGGCCGGTCTCGAATGCGGCGGTCAGCGAATCGAGCTGATTCTCCCGCCCGATGAAAAGAAACGGCAGAGAAGCAAGCAGGGGCATGTCGGCGAAGCCCACCGGCGGATCCTCAAAAAATGAGCGACTGGCGATCACCAATTCACGAACGATCCCGATCTCAAAGCTTTCGGTGAATAGGGCCGCCGACCTTCCCGTCGTGTGATATCCGGCGGCGGCTTCACTCTCGTATACAACTACCTTGCCGTGCTGTGCCAGGCGATAGGCGACCGAGGCACCGGCTATCCCGGCCCCGATCACTAGGAAGTCGGCTTGTTCCATCCCACCATGCTGCCAGAGGCAGCCTCGACTGCAGCGCAACTCAAAGGATTCTCGGCTCGGACGCCGGTCCCTCCGAGAAGGGCTGTTTGGCCTCTTGACGACCGGGCAATGGGGCAGTACCGATGGGCAAACAGGAAGGGAGAACGAAATGAAAACCATCGATTTCAAGAAGGAGTACCGCGAGTGCTACACGGCCAAGGCAATGCCTTCGATTGTCGAGGTCCCGCCCCTCCAATACCTGATGGCCGATGGTTCCGGGAACCCCAACACCAGCCCTCGTTTCCCGGAGTGCATATCTGGTCTATACCCGGTGGCGTACACCCTGCGGTTTGCGATCAAGGCCGAAGAAGAGGTCGCCTACTCGGTAATGCCATTGCAGGGGTTGTGGTGGTTGCCGGACGGCGATTTCGATTTCAGCGTGAAGGACCGGTGGATCTGGACGCTGATGATCATGCAACCTGACTACGTCACCCCGGACCGATTCGAAGCAGCCCGGGAGGCTGCCCAAAAGAAGGACTCTTTGCCGATCTTCGATGATCTCCGACTCGAGGTCTACGACGAGGGGCTGGCCGCCCAGATCATGCACATCGGCCCCTACGCCGACGAAGCCCCCAACATCGAGAAGCTGCACGCTTTCATCCACGACAACGGGTATTCGCTCCGGGGCAAGCACCACGAGATCTACATCGGTGATCCCAACCGGTCGGCGCCGGAGAAACTCAAGACGATCATCCGCCAGCCGATCAAGTGATCTCGCTACTCCGAGGGGGTATCCGGCTGGAGTTCCTCAATCGTCCGGTTGTTGACGATCGGAACGGTGAGGACGGTCATCAGGGCCCATGCCGCCGCCGCCACGAAGAAGGGTGCACGAAGGCCGAGGCCGGCCGCCAGCAATCCCCCTAGCAACGCTCCGAGCGGTTGCGACCCCCAAGCGATGAGTCGAGCCGCACCGGCTACTCGACCCCGCAGCTGATCGGGCACGAGTTGTTGGCGGAGCGTGACGGCTACAACGTTCCAGTGGACGACTACAAACCCATAGAACAGGAGAAGAACGCCGACGAGATAGGCATTCGAGAGGGCCCCCATCGCCGCCGACAGTGCGGCGCCCAGGACCACAACGGTATGTACGGTCACCCCGGGTCCGAGTCGAGCAACGGTGAATCGACTCGCCAGCGCTCCGGCCAATCCGCCCACTCCGACCACAGTGAGAAGAACGCCGAAACCAATATCGTTCACGCCCAGGATGTCCTGGGCGTACAAGACGAAAATGGCCAGGATCCCCGTAGAGAAGAGGTTGATGCCGCCGGCCATCAAGGACAAGGTTCGCAGGACCCGGTTGCGCCACAACCAGCGGATCCCTTCCCCGATGTCCTGTTTGATCGAAGCCGTGCCGGTAGTCCGTTCCGATGTGAACTGCCCGGCGACCAGTGCCACCACCAGCGCGGCGACCAGAAAGCTCGCGGAGTTGACCCAGAACGGGACCGCGGCGGCCAGCGCAAACAGTGCCGCCCCGACGGGTGGTCCCGCGAAGGTGCTCGCCAACCACTCCGTAGCCTGCAAGCGCCCGTTGGCGGAGGTCAGGTCCTGGGATGGAACGAGCCTTGGGATGATCGCCTCGGCGCTGGTGTCGAACATCGTCTCGGCCGATCCGAGCAAGAAAGCCACGCCATAGATGACCGCCAGCCCGGCCTCGTCGAAAACAATCAAAGCGGCCAGCACCCCAACCACTACCGCCCGAAAAACGTCGGTCCAGATCATCACTCGGCGCCGATCCAAACGATCGACCAAGGCGCCTGAAATCAAAGCAAAAAGGAACCAGGGCAGCCGACCGATCACGCTTGCCCCGGAGACGAGTACCGGGTCCCGGGTAATGGAAGCCACCAGCAGCGGGAAGGCGGCCCCCATCACTCCGTCGCCGATGTTCGAGATGGCCGACGCAGTCCACAATTGATTGAACGACCGGCCGAGTTTCGCCATGGCCCTCCTCCCGGAAGGTGACGCTAGCGCACGGCGACGGCACCTACCCCAGACGGACACCCAACCGGGCTTCATGCTGATGGTGAGCACTTCGCATGCAAGATAAAGCTCGATCCAATCGTGGTATGGGTGTGAGCACTGTCAACGACCTCTCCCTCTCCGATGCGACGATCTACCGCCGTCACCGGGACGACCTGGTGCGATACGCGAGCGCCTTGGTCGGACGGGAGGAAGCTCCCGACGTGCTTTCAACGGTGGTGGTACGGATCTTGAACCGCCGCAACCTGGCGGATCTCGAGGACCCTCGGGCATATTTGTTCCGGGCAGTTCTCAACGAGTCGCGATCTTTGCACCGCCGCCGGCGGCCCATGCCACTTGCTGTTGACGTCGCGGATCCCGGAAATGGAGCCCCTCAGCTTGAGGTGATCGACGCGGTGCGCCGGTTGCCGCCTCGGCAGCGGGCCGCCACGTTCCTGGTCTATTGGATGGGCTGTTCCATTGCAGAACCGCCGAGCTCATGGGAGCACGGCCGGGCACCGTGAGCAGGTATCTGCATCTCGCCCGCAATCGCCTGAGGAGTTTCCTAGATGAAGACTGATCGCGAAGCGCAGGCTTTCCGGGCCGCTTACGACCAGCTGGTCGAACCCACTCCTCAGGCGCCCGCCTGGGAGGAGCTCATGGACACCGCCAGCAAACCCCGCGCAACGGAGACCGAACGGGTCCCGAAGTACCGCCGGCCGATCGCCATTGTCGCCACCTCTGCTCTGCTGGTTGCCCTGGTCATCGGAGGACTGGCCCTCTTCGGACCACTGGGGGGCACAGAAGACATCGAACTCATCGACGAGCCAACCGTGACCACAACCGAACCAATTACTGAGAAAACCGTGGCGACCACAGGCACGTCCCTTACGACCACGACGGCCCCGGTCTCTGTCGCACCTCCGGTGATCCCGCCACTGGGTGAAGGGTGGGAGATCGTGCTCTCGAACCGTCCAGGTGACCCGCTATTCCTGGAACCGGGCTTGGTCTTCCCCACAGGTGCCGGCTACTTCGTTGAGTTCCTCGACCCGGAAACCTATGAGAACCACCCGTACCTGGTGAGGCTCGACGATGATGAACCGATCCTGATCGAGTCTATTGCGGCTGGCTCACTTGGTGGGCCGGCGCACGGTTTCGTGACCGGTCGACCCGGCGTGGTCGCCTGGGCCAACGTCGGACCCGAGTCCCAAACCGAAGCGCAGCTTTGGGTGTCGACCAATGGCATCGATTTCGAGCGGGTCGCGGAGAACCTGCTCGCCGGTTGCACGGGGGTCCCAGGCTGTCAAGGGTCGTCGATCTATGCGGCCGCCGCATCACCCGCCGGTCGGGTGGTGGCCCTCGCCTACGACCCCCTCGTTTGGAACGGTGAGTGTGACAATTGCTTCGATCTCAACCCGGTCGCTCTGGTCTCCGACAACGGCTACCAGTGGACGCGGCAACCGCTGGATCTCCTCAATGTGTTGCCGGCGGAGTGGCAAGGAGAGGCCGACATCCGCAGTCCGCTCGTTTTCGTCGATGGACGCTGGCTCACCTACGGAACCCGCTACTACAACAGCGGGCACACAACCGACACCGCACTCTTCGCCTCCGAGAATGGCATCGACTGGCAGCTCGTCGACACCGGTGATCTCTTCGACGAGACCTACCTCATGGGCATCGCCGCCAACGATCGCGGTGTCGTCGCCATCACCAGAGGGGACGCGTACTGGTCTGCCGGTGGGTACGACTGGACCCGCACCACCGTCACCGACCGCGACAACGTAGGGAGCGTTGCCGCCTACGACAACGGCTACATCGCCGTGAGTAGCCCGATGGTGCCCGCCGGAGCACCCCTGGACACGATCTGGTACTCGGCCGACGGGACCACCTGGTCACGCATGCCGCTCGAACTCGAAGAGCCCACCAATTGGAACGCCATCGTCGGCGACGGGCCCAATCTCGTCGCAGTCGGGGTGACGAATACCAACCTGAAGGGCATCTGGCGTTGGTCTGAGTGACCAAACCCCGCAGTTCGTGTCGGCTGCGGCCTACACCCGTTGAATCGGGCCGGTGCCTCGGCGCCGGGCCCATCTCTGCTCGCCACGGCAAAAGTCCCCCTCGTCTCGTAGCATGCCCCCCTCACGCAGACAAGGGAGCCACCGGTGCCGGACGAGAAGAAAGCCGCGATCGCCAACCTCTCCACCGAGGACCGTACGTTTCCCCCACCGGCCGAGTTTGCCGGGGCGGCCAACGCGCAGCAATCGGTCTACGACGAGGCAGAGGCCGATTGGCTGGGTTTCTGGGAGAAGCAAGCCCGGAAGAGGATCACGTGGTTTGAAGAACCGACCGTCGTCTTGGACGACTCCCAGGCGCCCTTTTTCAAGTGGTTCACCGACGGCACGCTCAATGTTTCCTTCAACTGTTTGGACCGCCACCTCGACGCAATCGGCGACAAGGTCGCCTACCACTGGATCGGGGAACCCGGCGACACCCGGACGTTCACCTACCGCGAGCTCTACGAGGAGGTGACTCGCTTCGCCAACGCTCTCGCCGAGCTCGGTGTTGAGCGTGGCGATCGGGTGGCCATCTACCTCGGCATGATTCCCGAGCTTCCCATCGCCATGCTGGCCTGCGCTCGGATCGGAGCACCGCATTCGGTCGTTTTCGGCGGCTTCTCATCGGACGCTCTGGCGAGTCGCATCAACGACGCTGAGGCGAGGGTCGTTATCACCCAGGATGGCGCCTGGCGACGCGGGGAAGTTGTTCCATTGAAGGCCAACGCCGACGTTGCTCTCGTTCGCTGTCCCACCATCGAGCACGCAGTTGTTGTCCGGCGCGCCGGCAACGATGTTGTTATGACCGAGGGTCGCGATGTCTGGTTCGACGAGATCGTCGACGGGCAACCCACCGGATTCGAGCCGGCGGTCATGCACGCGGAAGACATGCTGTACATCCTCTACACCTCGGGAACCACTGGGAAGCCGAAAGGGATTGTGCACACTCAGGCCGGCTATCTGACCGGGGTGACTACCACCCATGATTACGTCTTCGACCTGAAGCCCGATGACGTGTACTGGTGCGCGGCCGATATCGGTTGGGTCACCGGGCACAGCTACATCGTCTACGGACCGCTCGCCAACGGGGCAACGGGAGTCATGTACGAGGGCGCCCCCAACTTCCCCGATAATGACCGGCTCTGGCAGATCGTCGAGGACTACCAGGTCACGATCTTCTACACCGCTCCCACCGCCATCCGGGCGTTCATGAAGTGGGGCGATGAGTACCCGGCGCGGCCACGACCTTTCGTCGTTGCGCCTGTTGGGAACGGTTGGCGAGCCGATCAACCCGGAAGCCTGGATGTGGTATCAGGAGCACATCGGCGACGACCGCTGCCCGATCGTTGATACCTGGTGGCAGACCGAAACCGGCGCCATCATGATCACCCCATTGCCGGGCGTCGTCACCACCAAACCCGGGTCGGCCACCTTGCCTTTCCCGGGCATTGAAGCCGACGTCATCGACGACGAGGGCAACTCGGTGCCGCTCGGGGCGGCGGATTCCTGGTGCTCAAGCGGCCCTGGCCGTCGATGTTGCGGACGATCTACGGGGATCCCGATCGGTACGTGCAGACCTACTGGTCGAGGATGCCGGGCGCCTACTTCGCAGGAGACGGCTGCAAGCGTGACGACGACGGTTACTACTGGTTGCTGGGCCGGGTGGATGACGTGATGCTGGTGGCCGGCCACAACATCTCCACCACCGAGGTCGAATCGGCGTTGGTATCCCACCGGGCGGTGGCCGAAGCCGCGGTGGTCGGACGCAAGGACGAAATGACCGGACAGGCGATCGCCGCCTTCGTCACTCTGCGAGCCGGTGAGGTGGGCGACGACAAGCTCCTCCACGAGCTGCGCGATCACGTAGCCGCCACGATCGGGCCGATCGCCAAGCCACAAAGCATCGTGTTCACCGACGATCTCCCCAAGACCCGATCCGGCAAGATCATGCGTCGCTTGCTGCGGGACATCTCCGAAGAACGGCACCTGGGCGACGTGACCACCCTGGCCAACGAGGATGTGGTCAGGGAAATCACCGAGAAGTCCCGGGGGTAGCCACCCCTGCACCTCACGGAATTGCCGGCCGGCAGATACTTCCGACGGCTCCGGTCTCCCTCGCCGGCCGTCGCCGGACGTGGCCGGAATCGGGCAAGGGCGGTATCGTGACACTCAATTCGAAGGGAGCTCATGCAGATCAGGCGCGCCAGTACCTTTGCTGGTCGTGTCGGCGCTGGTCGCAGTCGCCTGTTCGTCGACCGACGCAACGACGACCACCACTCCCCCCACCGCGATCGAAGTGCTCGAGACCGCCGCCACCACCATGGGCACCGTGGACACAGTCCAGTTCAGCATTGAGCGGGGTGGGGAGCCCGTTTACATCGACACTCAAGGGTTTCTGGAGTTCGTGAGCGCTACCGGGCGTTATGCGGCGCCGGGCGCGGCGGACGCGCTGGTGACGGTCAGTGCCTTGGGACTCTCCACCGAAGTGGGGGCAGTCGTTATCGAAGGCGACACCTGGCTGACCAACCCCATCACCGGCACCTGGGAGCCCACTCCCCCCGGATACACCTTTGACCCGGCGACCCTCTTCGATCCGGAGGTCGGTTTTCGAGCGCTACTGCGTGACGGCATCCCCACCGTCGTGGATATCGGTGATGAGGTCCTCGAGGAGGAGAACCTTCGCCACCTGCAGTTCACCGCTTCCGGGGCTCAAGTCGAAGTCGTCACCGCGGGTTTGGTGCGTGGCGAGGACGTCACCATCGATGTCTGGATCGAATCCGCCTCCGGGGAACTCCGCCGGGCGACGTTCTCAACGGCGATCGGTCAAGCCCTGACCGATTGGGACCTGACCCTCTTCGACTACGGCGCCGCGATCACCATCACTCCCCCGGATCTCGAAGGATGAGCCGGAAGGCGTCACCCAATCTTGTTCTGGCGGTCGTCGGGTTCGGCGTGTTCATCGCCGCCGACGACCTGACGGTGGTAGCCACCATGCTGCGCCCGATCATCGCGGATCTGGGGATTGTGCTTCCCGACGGCCTCAACCAGATGGCCTGGATCGTCAATGCGTATCTGATCGCCTACGTGGCCGTCATGCCTTTCATGGGCCGGCTCAGCGATGTGCTGGGTCGACGTCGCACCTACATAGCGTCGCTGGTGCTGTTCCTGGCCGGATCGATAGTGGTGCCCTTGGCACCCAACTACGAGGTCTTCCTGGTGGGAAGGGTGCTGACTGCCATGGGTGGAGGAGCTCTAGTCCCTATCGGGTTGGCAATTGTCGCCGACGTGTTCGCCGAGAACCGTCGGGCCCGGGCGCTTGGCACCCTGGGCGCAATCGACACTCTCGGATGGGTGTGGGGACCGCTCTACGGAGCGATGCTGGTGCGATTCCTTTCCTGGCGCTGGCAGTTCTACCTCAACATTCCCCTGGCGATCCTGGGCATAGTCGCTGCCTGGTACGTACTCGAACAGGTTGGGAAACCAACCCGCGCCCGTATCGACTGGATCGGAGCCGGCACCCTGTCGGTCGGATTGGTCGCTCTCAATGTCGCCCTGCTCGAGTCGGCCCAGATTCAGAGCGTCACCGGCCTCGAAGAGTTGACCGGCGCCGCCCGGGGACCCATGTGGTGGCTTCTGGGAGTCGCCGCCGTCGCTCTGGCGGCCTTCGTTGCCCGCCAGACTCGAACCGATGATCCCCTAGTACCCCTCCGACTTTTCCGGGGGCGCAACCTCACCACGGCGATCATTGTCAACTTCCTGGTTGGAGCCACTCTGATAATCGCCATGGTCGATGTGCCGCTGTTTGTCAACGTCGTCGAGTCCGGAGTCGAGCGAGCTGCGGTGATTGCCGGCTGGGTGCTCAGCGCGCTGACCGCGGCAATGGCAGTGGCCTCTTACGCGGGCGGGAGGATGACCGAACGCTGGTCGTACCGACCTCCAGTTCTCTTCGGTCTCGGCGCGGTGCTGGCCGGGTTCCTGATAATGGGTCTTGGCTGGGCTCCCGACACTCCCTACCAGACAATGGCTTGGCAATTGGCAATCCTGGGGGTCGGTTTTGGATTGGTTTTTGCACCGGTCAGCGCCGCGGTTGTCGATTCAGCGGCTCCCGAAGAACGGGGAGTAGCAGCCAGCCTCGTGATGGTGCTGCGGCTGATGGGGCTGAGTGTTGGCCTGTCCGGTCTCACTGCCTGGGGCATCCACCGCTACGAAGTACTCCGACGCTCGATTGTGCTTCCACCCCTCGGCGACCCGTCCTACCAGGATTCCTTGGGGCGGGCTCAGGAGGAACTAACCACGTCGGCCCTGGCCGAGACCTTCCTGGCAGCGGCGGTCATCATCGGCGTTGGTGTCCTGGTGGCCTTGATGATGCGGAACGAAAAAGCAGAGGCCGCCCCGGCTCAATCGGAATCACCCTGATAGAGGATCAAGCGAGCGCTACGTCCGTAGGTGAGGTAGGAACGAGTCCATTCGAACAGGACGACAGCTCGGTTCCGGAAGCCAATCAGGAAGAGAATGTGGATGAACAACCAGGCCAACCACGCAGGCAAACCCCACAATCGAATCCCCTTGACGATGGCGATGCCCGAGCTGCGCCCCAGCGTCGCCATGGTGCCCCGGTCGACGTATCGGAATGGGCGAGCCGGTTCTCCGGCGATGGCTCGCTTGATGGATTCCGCCGCGTGCTTGCCCATTTGGATAGCGGCCGGGGCGACCCCGGGCAGCTGTCCGCCTTCCTGGACAACGTGAGCCAGGTCGCCGACCACCAGGACCTCTGGATGTCCGGGGATCGATAGGTTCGGTTCGACGATCACCCGGCCCGCCCGGTCGAGTTCGGTTCCCAACGATCGTCCCAGCGGCGAGGCAGCCACTCCGGCCGCCCAAAGCACCGTGCGGCAGGGGATGTAGTCCTGTCCAATGCGGAGCCCCCTACCTTCGACCGCTGTCACCGGTGCACCGGTGCGGATTTCGACTCCCAGGCGTTCGAGCTGCCGGTGGGCTTTGGCCGATAGGACCGGTGGATAGGCCGGGAGGATCCGATCCCCCGCTTCGACGAGCAGGATTCTGGCGTCTCCGGGATCGAAGCGGCGAAACTCGTTGGTCAAGGTGTGCCGAGCAAGCTCGGCAAGTGCTCCGGCCAGCTCGGCGCCGGTCGGACCGCCGCCAATCACTGCGAAGGAGAGGAGCTCCATCCGCTCGTCGGAATCCTCAACTACCTCAGCTTGTTCGAAAGCGAACAGCACCCTGCGCCGAATCTCGAGGGCATCTTCGATGCTCTTCAGGCCCGGTGCGTGTGGCTCCCAATCATCATGACCGAAGTACGAATCACCCGCCCCGGTCGCGACAATCAGAAAGTCGTAGCCGATCGGCTCCCCGTCGGCCAGGACGACCTGCCGGGAGTCGACATCCACCGATGAGACTTCAGCTAGGTGCACCGAGGTGTTCGCCTGTTTGCGCAGAATTCGCCGAATCGGCTCGCCGATATCGATGGCACTGAGTCCGGCGGTGGCGACTTGATAGAGGAGCGGCTGAAAGACGTGGTGATTGCGTCGATCGATCAGGGTGACATCGACCGGGGCGGAACGGAGCGCTTTGGCGGCATACAATCCGCCGAACCCTCCCCCGATAATCACGACTTTCTGCATCTCGTCGCGAATCTACCGGTGGCCCGGTCGTAGCGGTTCGGGTCCTCCTTGTTAGGCGCCCGGCCTAGGGCGACTGCAGAGGGTGATGGGCTAGACCCTCGGCCCGCTCCTTTATGCCCAGCATGCACTTGCGCATCATGACCAGATCGCCGAACTCCACGAGGAGATCGAAAATTATCTCCGGCCGCAACCACTGATAACGCATCCTCACTCTGGTGATGAGCCGGGTGGTGTTTTCGTCGACGGGGTCGAGCATCCACAACCAGGACGTATTGCCCTGATCATCGACCCAAACCATCCATTGTTCGGGCATGAAGCTCCACACCCTCAGGCCATGTTGGCCGTTCGGGCTCATCGGGATCAGATCGCCGATCTCGAGTTCCTGCAGGTCGGGAATAATTGAGGTGGCGCTCGGCCGGCCCAGATTGTCGAGCCAGTCATAGCTGTACCAACCGGCCCGATTGATCCCGATCTGCAGCAACCACGGCCAGATGTGCTCCGGTCCGGCAGCTACCGTGACCGCCCGGGTGGCGTTGAAGGTCGGCCGATCGACCAGATCGTCACCGGGCATCGCCCGGGCTACCTCTTCGGTAGACGCCCCCCATTGCAGCTGCCAGGGCCGAACCAACCCCAGATACCCGACCCCCGCCGACAACACCGCCAGGCCGGATAATGCTTTGCCGACGGCCACCGCTCACACTTCCTTGGGAATGCTGCCCGTCCAACTGAACACGTACCTCATGCACTTGTGACCGAAGTCGTCGGTCGGAGAGAACATGAGGGGACATCCCCCGTCGATCACGGTGATTCCCCGGTCCCGGCCGTACGCAGCGGCCTGCGGGGACACGCTCCCTTTCCCGAAGGACCGATGCATCCAGACATTCTTGATGCCGAGTTCATCACATTCACGCATCGTTGCCTCAGCCGTTTCCGGCCGGGTACCGATAACCACAGCCTCAACCCCTCCCGGAATCGAAGCGAGATCGCGAAAGCACCGCTCCCCCTCGATCTCGTCGGTGTTGGGGTTCACGGCGAAGACCTCATAGCCTCGGTCCCGGAGGCGCTGATAGACAATATTGCTGCCATGGCCCTGCGGATTGCGAGACACCCCAGTTACCGCAATGCGCTTCTTGGCCAGGAAATCCGTCGTTGCTTCCTTGATGCTGACCATCTCTCCACCTCTCCCGGTCGATCGATTCAGTATCTCCTCCGACCACGTTGCGGCAACAGAGTCGAAGGTCAATTCCTTGGAGATTCTTCCCCCGTGGGACGCCGTTAAGCTGCCGACCCCGCGAGGAAAGAAGCCATGGCTGCACCATGGACAGTCGACGGCAAGGTGAGCATCGTCACCGGCTCCAACACCGGTCTCGGCCGGGCCACTGCACTCGAGCTGGCCGGACGGGGATCCCACGTCATCCTGGCCTCCCGCTCCGAAGAGCGAACCGCTCCAGTTGTAGAAGAGATCGGTCGCCGGGTCGGAGAAGACCGAGTTGAGTTCCTCAAACTCGACCTGTCATCTCTCGAGTCGGTCAAGAAGGCCGCCGACCGATTCCTCACCGGCGGAAGTCCCCTGCATGTGCTGGTCAACAACGCCGGTCTGGCAGGAAGGAGAGGAATGACGACCGAAGGGTTCGAACTCACCTTCGGAGTGAACTACCTCGGGCCCTATTTGTTCACTCGACTGCTTGCGGACCGGATGGTGGCCTCGGCGCCCGGTCGCATTGTGAACGTCGCCAGCTCGGTCCATCACCGGGCGGAGGGGATCAACTGGGATCGCCTCCGGAACCGGCGGCTCCTTCCCGCCTCGGGTGAGTACGCGGTCTCGAAGCTGGCGAACGTGCTCTTCAACGGGGAGTTGGCCAAGCACCTCACAGGTACCGGCGTCACCACCTATGCCGCCCACCCGGGCCTGGCCGCGACCGACATCTACCGGGTCGTACCGCCACCGTTTCGGAGACTGATGACCCGTTCGATGCCAAGCCCCGAAGACGCCGCCCGAACCCAGGTGTGGTGTGCCACGGCCCCAGAGCTGTCGGGAGAATCCGGGTTGTACTACGCCAATCTGGAACAGAAAGAGCCGAGCCCGGCCGCCCGGGACGAAGCGCTGGCCGCCCAACTGTGGGCGAAGAGCGAGCAGTGGGTGAGCGACTATCTATGAACCAGAGCTTCGCCCCAGCAGCGCAACCTGATTCCGCTTGATTGTGGGCCGGTCGACAACCACCAATCCAGCTTGAGCGGCGAGATCGATCGAGTCCTGCAACCCATCATCCCCACCACCGTGGGCTCGCGGTTCGACGATCAAGAGCCTGCCTTGCGGCCGCAATGAGTCGTGCACTTCTTGGAAGAAGCCGGACGGATTGGGCAGCTCGTGAACGACATAGAACGCCAAAGCGAAATCGACCTGCCCGTCGAGGTCGGCAACCCCCAGCTGGTTCTTCTCAGCTCGACGAATGTCCAGGCGTTCGAAGAGCCCGGCCCGTTTCGCTCGCCTCTGCAAGCCATCCAGCATCTTCGGTTGAAGGTCAACGGCGACAACCTTGCCCGAGCTACCCACCCGACGAGCAAGCTCCAGCGTGAAGAACCCCATGCCGCATCCCGGTTCCAGGACCACCATCCCTTCCTTGACGTAGGGAGCGATCAGAAGGACCGGATCTTGAAACAATCTCCGAACCGGACTGGCGAGCACAAACCCAAGCCACCAGGGGCAAGGCTCTTCCTGGTGATCCGCCACCTTCACTCCTTCGGGGATTCCTCGACCCGGTGCTTCAAAGCTGCGTTCATCGCTCCAAAGCCCTTCCTGGTCGACTCGCCGACCAACCTCAAGATCAGGGAAACGAGGATGCCGGTGAAGTTCTCTCGTTGCACAAACCGGGTCCGGGACCCGTCAATTGGCTCGAGCAGGAACTGATGCTCGCCGTCAAACAACCCCGGAATCAGCAAGTTGCCAAGCCAGCGGAGTTCCCGCTGGTGGTCAAAGGCTTTCACGCGTGGCTTGAAAGTCATGGCTTTCCCGCCAGGTGGGGTCAGTCGGGCAGCAATTCGTTCGCCCACCTCGACCTTGCCGGTGAGAGAAGCTATGAATGGATTCCAACTCGGGATAACTGTCGAAATCGGCGAGGACTTCCCAGACCCGGGCCGGCGGTGCATCAATCTCAATGCTTGTTTCGATAGATCTCACGGTCGGCTCCCTCGTTGGAGGGTGTGAGCCTATAGAGAACGCGCCACAACCGCCGTCGAAAGGCGGCGGTTGTGGTCAGATTGTTGGACCTACTTGTCGAGTTCCACCGCAAACGCAAAGAACTTGGTGGCCTGCCCAGAATTGAAGTTGTTGTCGCTGACCACGATCAGCAACCGCCTCCCGTCCGCCAACCTCGGACCAAAGGCCATTCCCTCGACGTTGTCGAGACCTACACCGGTGGTCTTGAAATCGTCGACTAACTCCTTGCTCATCGCCTTGTAGTTCCCGACCAGGGTGTCCTGGCCGGCCACATTGGTGGCGCCCCTCAGTGACGTCTCAAAGAGCCTGATCGTATTGCCCACACCGACCGCAAAGGAGCGCTCCATAGTCAGGAACGTCCCTCGTTGTCGAGAGCCTGCAGTTCGACCAGGCCGTTGTCGGCAAAGTATCCCGGGGGATCCGAATCGAGGAATCGGAGCAACTTCGTAGACAAACTCCGCCAGAGCCTGGTTCCCCTACAGCCTGTACTCAATGACTCGAGCCGGACTGCCCTCGGTGAGTGTCGCCGGCGAGCCGTCCTGTTGCAGCGACGCTCTCGGTAGCGGCGTACAGGTATCGGTTGTTGGGCGTGGCAGTCAGGCTCTCAAAAGCCAGGTTGCCGTGGACGCCAAACGTCAGAGTATCGGGCGCGAACTTGTCGTCAACCGGAAGCGCTTCTTCATCTGCCCGGAATCGAGCGGGCAACCGCCGGATCAATGCCACGGATCGTCGGTGGCATCCTTCTCTGAGCCAATGTAGAGCTGACCCCACACCATCTCAATTGCCTTCCGGATCAAGCGAGCCCTTGGCAAAAGGTCGCCGCTCATGTCCTTGAGGAAAGTGACATCTTCGAACTCGACATCGCCATCATCGAAGATCCATCAGCAAGTCGATCCCGACGTATAGTACCGCGCCGGATCGACTCGACTTGTCGTCCTAAAGGGCGAAGTACGACGACGCCACTTGTCATACATGATCCCGGACAAGCCGCCGACTTCGGTGTCAGCATATATTGTGCCGGTTGGGAAAGTGACCCCACCTATGACTCAATGCTCTCGACCGACACGGCTCCGGGTGTGTGCTGGTGACCACCTTTGGCGACCCCGGACGGAGCTAGGGCGGCGACGAGGACGACAGCGAGCGCCAAAACCAGCATGAGGCGCCAACGGGAAGGGAAACTGAAGGCATCATGCCCCCCTCAGCTAGACAACAGTTCGAGCCTACTAACCGACCACGGAACGTGGGGAAGAGCGCAAAACTCTGAGATACCGAGATCGGCGCCGTACGGAACGTCTAGCCTCGTGTCATGGGCATCGAACTCACCACCGAACCGAACCAGGTCCTCGTAGACCTCACTGGGATCAACGGAGTGCTGGCAATCAAACGCCACCTGCAGATCCCCACCCACCTGATCACCGGTGTCGAGGCCATGGATCGCAAGGCCATCCCGCCCGGCGACGGCACGTGGTTGCGGGCGCCCGGTACCTATATCCCCGGCCTGATCCGTCATGGGTCCTATAGCCGGGCTCCTCATCGGGAGTTCTGGGCGGTCTTCCGTCAGAAGCAGGTGTTGGTTATCAACATCCGCGATTGGGACTATGTCCGGGTCGTTCTGGGGATCCGCGATCCGGAAACCCACGCCGCGGCAATCTCCTCGGCAATCTCCTAGAGCAAGTGGCCAGGCTCGACCGGCGGCTCGCCGTCGGACATCCTGAAGGGAACCACAGAAGGAGCATCGTGAAGAGGATTCCGACGGCAATGGCATGCACCATCATTGCCGTCATGGTGCATGCCGTCGTGATCGGATGGCTGTTCCGCTTTGGTTCGGATCGCACGATGGACGGCATCAAGGCGTTTAACAAACACCTCCTCAACCCCCTCATGTTGCGATTGGCTGGCCGGAAGGGCTTCTACGCGGCCGCCCTTCACCATGTGGGTCGGAAGTCGGGCAACCCATACGCAACCCCGGTTCGAGCCGACCCCACGCCCGATGGCTTCGTCATTCCGCTCCCCTATGGAACCAACGTTGACTGGCTCAAGAATGTCCTGGCCGAGGGCTCGGCCGAGTTGGTCACGGGCGGCATCGCCCTGTCGGTCGACCGACCGGAGGTGGTCACTGCGGTCGCCGCGGGGCGGCATTTGCCCGTTTGGATCAAGCGCCAACTCGACAGGCAAGAGGTTTCTGAGTATCTGCGCCTCTATGTTGCCGACTCTGAACCGCAACCCACATCCCGCAGCTCATTGCTCATCAGGGACACCCCCTAGTCAACCCCGAGAATTCGGGGTTCTTGCAGGGTGACACCTCATAGACGCCGGGTCCTCACCGCTGCAGCATGGGGACATGGTTACTACAACACAACCCTCAAGCGGGACGGCGACCCGCTCGCGGATGGAACGACCTGCCTCGGGACGAGTCCTGGCAGGCGTCGCAACCGCCATCGCCGAACGTTCGAATACCGCTACCTGGCTGGTGAGGCTCGGTTTCGTGGTTGCCACCTTTTTCGGTGGAATCGGCATTCTCGCCTACCTGGCCGGCTGGTTCGTCATTCCGGCCGAAGGCAACGACGAGTCGGCGGCTGAAGCCTGGCTCACTGCGCTGGCAACCCCCGGGCGCCGGGCCGGCGCTCTGCTGATCGCCTTCGCACTCATGATCCTGCTGACCGGGTTGGCCCCGGTTGGCCTGCTCGTAGCGGCGACGTTGCTGATCACCGGAATGCTGCTCGTCAAAGACTCGCAGCCAATCGAAGCCACAACGGAGTTAGGGGAAGCAATATGAACATCACAAAGGTTCTGTCCGCCTTCGTCGGCGTCATGATCGTCATCGGCAGCCTGGGCCTCGTCGGGGCCGGAGCCGTTGCCCTGACCGTCGACGACACCGACGGGTACCTCACGGCCGGGCCGGTTCGGGTCACCACCGACGCCGCGGCGCTGGTTGGCGACGATCTCGATATCTTCCTCGACGATCCGATCGTGAACCGGATTGGTTTTGATCGACTCGGTGCCCGCCTCGACATTGACTCTCGCAACGGCAAGGACGTGTTTGTCGGCATAGGACCGGCAGCCGACCTCGACCTGTACCTGGCCGACGTTCGGTACGCCTCGGTCGAGTTCTCTGGTGACGACGTGGTTGTCATAGGGCACGACGGGATCGGCATACTCGAGACACCCGGCGATCAGGGTTTCTGGGTCGCCGACGCCATCGACGGCACTCTTGCCTGGGATGTCGAGAGCGGTCGTTGGGCCGTTGGTATCTTCAACTCCGATGGCTCTGCCGGTATCGATGTGGACGTTACGGCCGCAGCCCGGGTGCCGTTCATTCGTCCGATTGGGATCGGGCTGATCGTGGCAGGTCTGATCGGACTGGCGGTTGGCATCACGCTCACCTACCTCGGGGTACGGAGTACGCCCACCCGGCCGACGACAGGCGCTGAAGCGCAGGAGGAAGTCCCCCAAGACGCGCCGGTCGCCTAATCGACTCTTCCCCACTCTGTGGCGGACGTCTGAGACGTCCGCCACAGGCGCGTCCGGAATCGACCAGAATGGAACGCGATGCCGGCCAATCTTTCGCCCGAATACAAGACGGCCGAAGCTGCCTACAAACGTGCCAGTGAGCCCAAGGAACGGCTCGAGCTGCTCCGGACGATGCTGCGGGCCTTGCCCAAACACAAGGGAACAGATCACCTCCAGGCCGACATCAAGACACGTATCAAAGAGCTCACCGACGAGCTGGCCGGCCCCAAGAAAGGCGGAGCCCGGCGCGGGCCTCCGACCTCATTTCGTCGGGAAGGCGCCGCTCAACTGGCGCTCATCGGACCGCCCAATTCCGGCAAATCGACGTTGCACGATCGGTTGACGGGGTCACATGCTCAAACCGGGGAGTACCCGTTCACGACCCAGTTCGCCCAGCCGGGAATGATGCCGCACGAGGACATCACCTTCCAGCTCATCGACCTTCCCCCGATCTCCTCCGAGCACCCCATCCCCTGGATCGCCAACGCCTTGCAACCGTCCGATGCTTGTCTGTTCGTCGTCGACCTCTGCAAGGCAGGCTGTATGGAACGGGCCATGGCCGTCCGCGACATCCTCGCCGAACGCAAGGTGGTCCTCACCGCCGGATGGCCCGGTGATTCCAGCTCTCCACGACTGTCGGTCGACCACGAAGGAGATCCCTTCACAATCCGGCTCCCGACCCTGCTCCTGGTCAACAAGGCCGACCAGATCGACGACCCTTCGACGGAGGTCGGCATCTTCGAGGACCTGACGGAATTGCACTATCCCTGGTTTGCGGTCTCCGCCACCACGGGAGAAGGCCTGGACCAGATCGGTCCCTGGATCTTCGACAGGCTGGGAGTGATCCGCGTGTACACCAAAGCGCCGGGCAAGCCTCCCGACCTGGATCGCCCCTACACGATCCGGCGCCACGGAACGGTCCTCCAGGTCGCCGAACTGGTTCATCGCGAACTGGCCGCATCGCTGAAGTTTGCCCGCCTCTGGCGCACCGGAGTCTTCGACGGCCAGCACGTCGGCGGCGAACACAACGTCCAAGACGGCGACGTGGTTGAGCTACATAGATAAAGGTCGCACGTTCCAGGTAGCAGGTGACAGGTTTGACCTGAGTCCCGAAACCTGAGACCTGAAACCTGAAACTTGAAACCGTTCTACGCTGCTCGAAACACCATGCCGAAAAACTGGTCGTAGGCGCTCTTGCGCACCACTCTGACGGTCCCCTCGACCGCCATTCCGATCTGAGGATCGTCGACCTCGAGTTGGGCGGTGATCCGCAAGCCGTTCTCCAGTTCAACGATGCCCAAGCCCAGCGTGGGCACCTCGAATTCCGCAGGCAGGTTGTAGACCTTCGTGAAGGTCAACAGCTTGCCGTTCTTGGGAAGCGGCTCGATATCGAACTCGAAGAAGTCATTCTGTCGGCACTTCTTGCAAACCATCCGGAAGGGATAGTGCAGCTGACCGCACTTGCGACACTTGTATGCGTAGATATCGCGCTGCATTAGTCCTCCCTCACGAATGTCAAGCAAACAACATTGTTGCCAAAGCCACCAAAGTTACAGGTGAACCCGACCCGGGCTCCGTCTACCTGACGTTCACCGGCTTCTCCTCGGAGTTGGGTCACGATCTCGTGAGCCTGCGCGACCCCGGTGGCACCGACGGGATGGCCCTTGCCCTTCAGACCTCCGGAAGGATTGATCGGCAACGATCCGCCCAGGGCCGTTTCTCCTTTCTCGAGAGCGATGTGACCTTCGCCCTTCGGGAAGAAGCCGACCTCCTCGCTCTCGACGATCTCCAAAATGGTGAAGGCATCGTGGAGTTCGGCCACGTCAACGTCCTGCGGGGTCTGGCCGGCCATCTCGAACGAAATGGCAGCCGCCCGCCGCACGGCCAGCAGATCCGTCGGATCCTCCCGCTCGTGCACGGCATGGGTATCGGTTGCCTGACCGACACCGGCCAGGCGCACCAGAGGTCGGTCGATCGTCTTGGCGACGTCCTCCGATACCAGGATGACCGCCGCTCCCCCATCCGATACCGGGCAGGCGTCGAAGAACCTCAGAGGTTCTGCCACGTACGGGTTGTTGGTCATCGCTTCTGGTGAGTCGAGGATGCCCTCGATGGTGATGGGCTGATGGAGGTGCGCGAACTCGTTGAGCATGGCGGCATTCTGGTTCTTGACCGCCACCATGGCCAGATGCCGTTCTGTCACCCCGTACTTCTCCATGTACAGCCGGGTGAACATGGCGGCGTGGGCCGGCAAGGTCACGCCGTAAATGTACTCGGCCAGGGGATGGGTGAGCGTGGCGATGAAGTCTGTCGCCTCGAGGTTGTTGACCTCTCGCATGCGTTCGGCGCCGCTGACCAGGACGACGTCGTGCATTCCCGATGCCACCGCCGCAAAGCCCGCCTTGATCGCAGAGGCCCCGGAAGCCGGACCGTTCTCGATCACCGCCGCCCCGGCCGGCGTGAGACTCAGACTGTCCACCACCGCACTGGCCAGAGCCGTCTGATGGTTGACCCGGGCGCTACCCATATTCGCCACGTAAACGTGGTCCACATCGGTGAGCCCGGATTCCTTGAGCGCCATCATCGCCGGATAGGCGGCGATCTCCGACAGCGGATACTCGAGCCGCGTGAAGGTGGTGATTCCGATCCCAGCTACGTACACATCACGCATGATCCGCCTCCCCTCCCAGAGCCGTGCGCTGGGAGATGAGCGCGGTGGCCGTCGGGTCGTACATCGACCGGGTGGCCGCCAACAGGTCGGCGGGAGGCGTCGGAGGATCCGACGGCGGGAGGATCTTGGCCTCCGCTTTGGCCAGCATCTCCGGCGGGAACCGGCCGCCGGCCCACCACCAGGGTGGAGCGGGCCCGGTCGAAGAGCTCCCTGGTCAAGGCAAAGGACGGCACTCCGCCCAGCTCGTGGGCAACCTCGAAGCGCTCCTCCAGCTCATACTCGATCATCCACCGGCGGAATCCGATCGGCGATTCCGCCACGATCAGGACTTCTTCATGGCCGAGCGTGTCCATGTGATATTCCATCTTGGTCGCAAAGGCGTGGGCACCTACCCGGAGACCGCGTCGCAGCGCAATTGTGTGCAGCGACATGCCCAGGCCCGGCGATACCTGCCGGCCGTTGACAACCGCGGCCAGTTCACCATCGATCTGGGCGACGAACACGTACTCGTCCTGCATCCGATGCCGGTGGTACGCCAGCAGCTCCGCGTAAACCCGCGCTGCCACGACGTCGTAGAAATCGCGCTCCACGTGCAAAAGCGGCTCGATATGGGGAAGCACATCGGGCACCTCATCCCGGTCGATCTGCCGGATCACCATGTTCTCACCGCTCGCCAGGGTCATGTACTTCGCTTCGAACGGCTTCAGCGGATTGTCTACCGGACGGAGGATCTTCTCCAGGTCAACAGCCATTGCGATTCATCTCCTCTATTCGCCTTTCTCTCTCAAAACAGACAGCGCGACCTTCTCGGCGGTTATCGGCATCGAAGTGATGCGGACCCCCAGGGCGTCCTTTATGGCGTTGCCGATGATCGGTGCGGCCGGGATCATGGTGTGCTCGCCCACGCCCCGCGCTCCGAACGGGCCGTCCGGTTGGGCAACCTCGATGATGATCGGGATCGTCTCTTCCGGAATGTCGTGGGCGGTCGGGATCTTGTAGTCAGTGAAGTTGGCGTTCAGCAGCTTCCCCTCCTCGGAGAACCGCATGTCCTCGTAGAGGACGGTGGCCAGACCCTGGACGATTCCACCCGGTGATCTGACCTTCGATCAGGCTCGGATTGATGGCTTTGCCCACGTCGACCGCCAGGGCTACTTTCTTGACTTTCATCCGGCCGGTCTCCCGGTCGACTTCGAGTACCACGCCCGCCGCGCCCACCGTGTAGTGCACATTGGGGTGGCCGCCCTGGCTGGTTTCCGGGTCGCTGCGGGTCGAAGTGAACTCGGGCATGAACTTGCCGGAACCCACGATCGGTCCGCCTTTGAACGTACCGTCTGAGGCCTCGAGCCCTTCGATGACAAAGTCCCGCAAGGGCAGTTTGAAGTCGGGATCCGTGCTGGATCGGACACTCTCATCTTCCAGATAGAGCGACTCCTCTTCGTACCCGTGTACCCGGTGGACGACATCGAAGATCTTCTCGCGGGCCTCGACCGCGGCCGCGTGCACGGCGTTCCCGCAACTCCAGGTCACGTGGGAGGCGACCGTTTGCCATTCGTAGGGATTGCGGTCGGTGTCGGGGGTCTCGACCCGGATCTTGGAGGGTGGTACCGCCAGCACCTCGCCGGCGATCTGGGCCATGGCCGTGAGATACCCCTGGCCGAGTTCCATACCCGAGACGGTGATGTTCATGCTGCCGTCCTCGTTGAACTTGAGGAACGATGCCGATGAGGCATTAGGCGGCATGGCCGGCGCCTTCCAGAACACGGCGAACCCTTTGCCGATCGCTTTGTTGGGATCGTCAGAAGTCTCCTCTTTGCCCCATTCGATGGCCTCGGCCGTGCGGTCGATGGCTTCGATCAGCCCGGACGGGTTCATCTCGGCACCGTAGGCCAGGATGTCCCCCTCCTCGATGGCATTCTTGCGCCGGAACGCGACGGGATCCATGCCGATGGCTTCCGCCACCCGATCGACATGAGATTCGAGCCCGAACATGAATTCCGAATACCCGAACCCTCGATATGGACCGCCGGGCGGGAGGTTGGTGTAGATGCATTTCGAGTCGATCCATACGTTGGGAACCCGGTAGGGACCGGTAGCCGACAACCCGGCGGCATTGACCACGTTGGCTCCATATTCGACATAGGCGCCGGCGTCCCAGTTGAGGATGTGCTGAATGGCGGTGATGGTGCCGTCGTTCTTGACGCCCATCTTGAGGTGGGCGACCACCCCTTGCCGCTGATAGGTGTTGTAGAACTCCTGCTCGCGAGTGAACCGAATCTTGATGGGATGCCCCTTCACGGCGGTCGCCAGGGCGGCTCCCATAATCTCCATCGAGACGCCGGCCTTGCCGCCGAACCCCCCGCCCGACATAGGGCGTGATGACCCGAACGTCTTTGTGAGTCAGACCGAGGGGAGCGAGGGCTTCAGCGAAAAGATGGCGCTGGGTATAGGGCGACTGCGAGGCCGACCACATGGTGAGACGCCCCGACTGGTCGTAGAGCCCGACGATCACATGCGGCTCGATGGCGCAGTGGGCGTACCTCGGCACCGTGTACTCGTCTTCCAACACCAGATCCGCCTCGGCAAAGCCCTGCTCGACATCTCCCTTGCGGGTCTTGCGCCAGTGAGCGATGTTCGTGTCGTCGTGGGGGTAAGAACCACGGGACGTGGGTGTAGTCACCGAGATCCGGATGGATCAGTTCAGTGTCCGGTTTGAGTGCTTCGATCGGATCGAAGATCGGGCGTAGAACTTCGTAGGTGACGTCGACCAGCTTGGCCGCCCGTTTCGCCACTTTGGGGTCGCGGGCAACGACCGCCGCCACTTGCTCACCAACGAAGCGGACCCGGTCCTGGGCGAAGATGTACCGGTCTTTCATGTAAAGGCCGAACTTGTACGGAAAGTCCTTCCCGGTCACGACCTTGGTGACGCCGGGAACGGCTTCCGCGGCTGAGGTGTCGATCCCCATAATCATTGCGTTGGCGTGGGGGCTTTCGACGATCTCCGCATGGAGGAGATCGGGACCGAAGTCCATGTCGTCCACGTACCGGGCCGCGCCCGAGACTTTCTCCAACCCATCCACCCTGACGGTCGGCTTGCCGACGAAATCGAGCTCGCGGGTACTTTCTTCTTCGAAAGGCCTGAGGGTTGTCATGGGGTCGCCCTCCCTGCGGCGCCGGCCGCCGCGAGGACGGCGTCGATTATTGGGTCATATCCGGTGCACCGGCACAAGTTGCCCCCGATCGCTTCCTGCACATCATGTCTCGTGGGGGCAGGGTTCTCGTCGAGCAGCTCAGCGGCCGCCAGCACGATTCCCGGGGCACAGAAGCCGCATTGGAACGAGTTCATGTCCAAGAAGAATTGTTGGAGTTCGGTGAGCCCGTCATCATCCAAGCCTTCGATGGTGACCACTTCATGACCATCGGCTTCCACCGACAACACCAGACAGCTCCGCACGGTATGACCGTCGAGTAAAACCGTGCAGCTTCCGCAATCACCACGTTCGCAACCAATCTTGGGGCTCTTGACCCCGACCTTGGATCGGAGGGTTTCGAGGAGCACGTCGTTGGTCTCGACCGTCAGCAACCAAGGTTCGCCGTTGACCGTGACCGAGATATCTGATCGCATTTGCCGCCCCCTACATCAAATTCGTTCCGTAGGAAGGCCCGATGCCTTCCAAGCGTTCAACCGCCGCCTTCAAACCTCTCTGCAACATCACCTCCGACATTCGCAGCCGGTATTCCTTCGATGCGCGTATGTCCGAGATGGGCGAGATTTCGTCGGAGACCAGCGCCATCGCTTGGGCCACGAGCTCCGCGTCGAGCGCTGCCCCCTCCAAAAGTGCTTCGATCCGAAGGGCCCGGATAGGGGTGGCGGCCACAGCCCCGAACGCAATCCGGAACTGATGATCCGGCGGAGCCAGAACCGCAACGCTGGCCTGGGCAAGGTCTTCGCCTTCGTAGCGGCTGAGACGGACATAACTGGCGCCGTGCCCGCCGGCCGGTACCGGCACGACCACCTTGGTGACGATCTCGCCAGGATTGAGCGCCGTCTGGCGTGGCCCCAGGAACCACTCGTCGATCGGAATCTGGCGGGCGCCGCCTGACCCCACAGTGTGAACTACCGCCCCGTAGATGAGAAGGACCGGGCCGGCGTCGCACGACGGAACCGCCGAGCAGATGTTCCCCACCAGAGTGGCCCGATTCCGAATCCCGGTGGAAGCGACCGTCCCGGACATCTCGGAGATCAGGGGGAGCCGGGTAGCCACCGTCTCGGAGTTGATGAGATCGGTGAAGGTAACCAGCGAACCGATCGAGACCGCGTCGCCTTCGTCGACGATCTCGTCGAGATCCTCGATCTGTTTGATGTCGACCAACAGATCCGGGGCGACGGCCTCGTCGCGCAGCCAGGCGACCAGATCGGTTCCGCCGGCCAGCACCCGGACGTCACCATGGTGGTCGGCGAGAATCCGCAGCGCCTCGTCCAAGGTCTCAGGTCTCTGGTAGTCGAACACCTGGGCGATCGTCATACCAATCTCCTTATTTGTCGTTTTGTTAAAACTACGCGCTCCGGACCCAACCGTGCGGCACTCCGTCAGTCCCACTCCCCGGCCAGAGCATTCACGGCGTCGACGAAAACGCCCATCGGTGCTTCCACCAGCCCGGCCCCGACCATCCCGACTCCCGGTTCCTTGCCGGCTACCCCGGTATTGATTTGGGGCCGAACTCCTGTCCGTACGACCGCAATGGCATCGATCCCCGTTGGAGTTCCCCGAGATTCCAGGATGGGGATCTGAAACGAGGGATGCTCGGCCATCGTGATCTCGTACATGGCCAGAGTTCGTTGCACCGCTCCCGTGGCGGTACCGCCGACGAAACCCACGATGGCCGGCGAAGCGGCCATGGCGAAGCCCGCCCAGGCCAATCGTCTCGGTGATGGCCGAGTCTCCGATGTCGGGATTGGCATCCTCGGCGGTGAATGACCCGAGGAAGAGCCCGTCCACGATCGGAGCCGGAGCGGTGAACCACCGATCTCCGGTTCCGGACAGCCGGATCCCGAAGTCGGTTCCGTTGCGGGCCATCGTCGTAACCAGGCTGGAGTGCTCGACCCCGGAGGCGGCGTCGGTGATCAGCTTGCCGGCCGCCATCACCAGATTGAGCATGAAGTGATCGTTGGAGTCGATGAACGAATAGACCGCGGCCCGTTCGGCAACGGGCGTCCCGTCGCTCTCGACCAGCGCCGCGCCGATGGTGCGCAGAAACAGTGAGGTGGCAGCCCGATTGCGATTATGCCCGTCGTCACCCATTTGCAGGGCCTGGGCAATCAACGAGCGCAGATCGATCGGGCCCGCGTCCGACGAAGAGCGTCGCCGACAACCGGGCCCAGGACCCGTTCCATCCACTGGAGACGGTCGATTACCTCCGGTGCGTAGGCCCCGTACCGGAGAACCTTGCCGAGGCCCTCGTTGAGGGTGGAATACGCCACTCCCCCCGTTTCGGGGTCTTCCACCACCAGCACCGGCATCGAGGGGCTGATGACCCCGGCCATCGGGCCCGCCGCCCGATGATGATGACAGGGGGCAAGTTCGACCTCACCGGCCGCCAGTTTGCCGACGGCGTCCTCGGGAGTAGTTGCCAGGCCTTCGTACAACATGGCGCCCATGAGGGCTCCCCGCATCGGTCCACTGGCATCCGCCCACTCGAGCGGTGGCCCGGCGTGCAGGAATGTGCGTTCCGTCAATCCGGGAATCGCCTCACGGGCCGGAACCACATCCGTCAGGTGGGGCCGCACCGCCAGCATTCGGGCAATGGCCGTCTCGTTGGCTTCGGTCACTCCGGCGACCGACGCGAGTTCGGCCAGAGCCGCTTCGGTGCCGTCCGCCGGCGGGCTCCACTCGGTCCTGCGAACTTCCACGCTCTGCGTCCTCGAGAGCACCGGCCAGGACTTCGACCCCGGCCGTCACGACCACCGGTTGGGTATCCAGCAGCCGCTCCAACCCACTCACCGAGCACCTCCCCCCACCAAAGCGATGGCTTGTTGGGCGGCGGCGGCGTTGGACAACCAAACGGAGGCACCTGCTTCGTTGAGGAGCCGGGCCTGACGATCGCGATCCTGAGGATCACCCTTGGATCCACACAGTGAAATCACCACCGCCACTCCTCCCGCGACAGCCCCGGCGATGACCGGAGCAAGCTCCGCGGCCGGGTCGGGATGCGCTCCATGCCCGAGCACAACGTCGGCCAGGATTACGCCGACCGACGGATCGGCCGCCGCGGCGGCCATTCGCTGCAACCTGAGACGCTGGTCGATCATTGGATGGGCTCGACCGCGGGTGTATTCGTCTTCTCCGTAATCGATGATGGTGTGACCAGGAACCCCTTCCTCGTTGCCCACCTGCCCCAGAGCAGCGGCAGCCAAGCGACCCGCTTCGCTGCTCAGGCTTCCACCGGAAAACAGACCTCTCAGCGTCCCCGCGCGATGCTCGTCGGTTGCCGCCGGCCAGGACGCGTAGACCGGTGGCGCCTTGCCGAGCAGACCCAGGGCATCGCTCACCGAGCCTTCCAAGGTCATGCCCTCCTCGCCGAGGAAGGCCAGCACGGTCGGCGTCGCGCATTCTTCGGCTGCCAACCGCACCCGGGCCGCGACTTCAGGGGCCGGTGGTTTCGAAACGACGATCAGCACCTCGGTGCTGGGATCGGCATCCAGGGCCGCCAAGCCCCGAAGCGTCGAGGATCCCCCGACTTCGGTTGAAAGATCGTGACTGCCGGTGCCCAGGGCGTTGCGGACGCCCACCCCGGCGTCGTCGAGCAGGCAGCACAGCTGCTGAATCCCGGTGCCGGCCGCTCCGACTATGCCGACCGGACCCGGTTGCACGACATTGGCAAAGCCGAGACCGACGCCGTTGACAATGGCCGTGCCGCAGTCGGGTCCCATCACCAGGCGACCGAGCCGACCGGCGGCTTGCTTGAGCAGAACCTCCTGGGCGACCGGTACGTTGTCGCTGAAGATCATCACGTCAAGGTCGTGCTCGAGAGCGTCCATCGCTTCGACGAAGGCATGTTCGCCCGGCACCGAGATCAACGCCAGAGTGGCCCCGTCGGCGGCCGAGCCGACCACGTGGGCGGTGGGGGCGGCCAGCATCCCCGAGTCTGACGCGGCCCGTCACCACCAGCGCTTCCTCGAGGACCTGACGGGCGTAGGCGACCGCTTCGTCATCGGCGGCGCGCACGGCGACGATGAGATCGTTGGGACCTGCCTCTCCGATTCTTGCCAGATCAAATCCCATACCCGCCAGCAATTCATGGTTCAGGTCAGTCGCCATAGCTACCAGCGCTTCTTCGACTCCTGACGCCTGTTGCAAGGCTCGGCTCGCTTGCATGAGTCGCACGGAATCGTGGTAAGTGCCGTGCCGGACCTCAACGCTGTCGATCACAAATACTTCCCTTCGGCCAGGTATTCTGCGGCCAACATTATGCCGCAGGCGGTTGCCACCCCCGAGGTACTACCCATGGTGTGCAGGCTGTCAACAGCCTCCGCCAAATTGCCTCTTCCGGTTAGGGCCTGGAGAAACGCTGCTACGGGATCGGCTACCTCTCCCGCTACCGAATGTCGCAACAGCGCCGCCGACAGGGCAGTTGTTCGGAAGGGTGCCTCCGTCAAGACGATCGGTGCGACCGCGGCCAGCATCCCGCCGGCGCCCGGGGTTCCAACCGCCGGTCCCAGCAATCGCAGTCCGGCCAGCATCCCGGCCAGCACATCGTCCCCTTCGGGCGTGAGCCCCTCGCCCTTGCCCAGCAGAGCACACATTGCGTGCCGGACCCCGGCCGCATCGTTGCCCATCAACGCCCACCCCAGGCCTCCGTCGTCGGGGCATTCGAACCTTCCCCGGGCATCGGCACAGCGAGCGCCCAGAACCGCAGGTAGCGTCGGCTCGAGCGAGGGACGGGGATCCCACCAGCGCACCACGCTTGCCTTGACGTCTCCGATTTCCAAGCGGCCATCTCCGACCACGCAGCGATCCCCGGAATGCGAGCAGACAGCACTAGTCGGCTCGGCGACGGTGACCCCATTCGGCAGTCGCACCGCCCCGGGCCCTGACAGCACCAGCACATGTCCGCCGGCCTGCACCCAAGCGGCCGAGGATGAGACACCCAGCAACACCCCCGGTTTGCGGGGTCCCTCCAAGAGATGCTGAACCCCGCGGCTGGCCGAGGCCGGCAACGAAACCGGTGGGCTGGCGAGGCCGGATGGACGCTGCTGGGTAGGCACGATTGTCAGCCGAGATCGACGATCGCCGCCACCGGACCCCCTCCGGAGGGTCCCTGATGGATGGCAGCAACCGAAACGAATACGGCGGCGTCGTCCACTGCGGCCGCAACAACTCCTCCGACGGCGCCCTTGATGTGGCGATGGTGGTGCACGTCGGAGTCGTCGAGAGCGACCTGCCGGCGGCCGCGCAGCTTGGCGGTCGGATCGGCCTCGCACTTCACGAACACGTTGACCAGGCGCCCGTCCAGATCTGCCGGTCTCGCACGTTCGGGTAGGTCCAGGCCTGCCGAGCGAATCGCCTCGTAAACACCCTCGAAATCGAGGGCGTCCTTCATAACGCTGTGGCCTATCCGGTAGCGGCCTCCGGCGCCGCGCACGTTGCCCACGACCACCGTTTGCGCCTGATTCAATTCCACGCCGGACGAGCAAGACGCCACGGACGAGTAGAGGGATAGGTCGTGTCCGATCTGATCGGCGGTGGGCACTTCGCCGAGTTCACCCAGGGCATAGCCAATACCAAGTCCGGAGGTGCCGTTGGAAATGTTCATCGATTCGAGCGGGTCTTCCGTCACCACGGAATGTCCCCGGGACTTGGCATCGTTGATCGTGTCCATCGTGAGAAGCGGGGTCTTGGTCTGTACGTAGTGCACATCGGCCGGATCCTCGATGCCGGCTTCCTTCATCGCCTCCTTGACCCCGGCCGCGACCTTTTCGACCATCGCCGGGCGACCGATGTCCTCGGGAAGGATGATCTCGCTCATGGCGTAGCCGACCGCTAGACGTGGTTCGTCCGAAGGTGGGGCGTCGTCGACGACCCGGGCAAAAATGGTGGCATGCGGGGTGAGGATGCCGTCCGTCCCACCAGACCACACCATCGGGATCTCTTTGACCACCTCGAACGGCCGGGTGCCCAGCTCCATCAGGACGTCGCGAAACGCCCGATCGGCGAGAATCCTCGTGAAGTCGTTGACGCCGCCATTCCCTTCGGTTTTACCCACAACCGCGATCACTTCGTCGGCGCCGAACACTCCCTCTTCAATCAGTGCCTTCAACCCCGACGCGTCGGCAACACTCTCCAGGACGACCTTGCGCACTTCGATGGCCATTTCCGCTCTCCCCTGCAACATGACGGTCGCTATCCGACGACCGCCTGGACGGATGTTTGATAAGTCCATACTCCGGCATAGATCGTTCCGACGCTAGGGACCAACGACCCCTCGACGCTGCGGTTGGACTGTCTGTGCCAGGCTGGGGACATGGATACCTACCTGCAAGCGGCTATCGACGAGGCCCGGACCGGACTGGCAGAGGGCGGCATACCGATTGGCTCGGTTCTAGTGATCGACGACCAGGTGGTCGGGAGAGGTCACAACCGCCGGGTCCAGCAAGGGAGCGCCACCCTGCACGCCGAAATGGACTGTCTGGAGAACGCCGGAAGGTTGGGGGCCGCCGACTACCGGCGAGCAGTGCTCTACTCCACGCTGTCCCCGTGCGACATGTGCAGTGGGGCGATCCTCCTCTACCGGATCCCCCGAGTAGTCATCGGTGAGAATCGAACGTTCCGGGGCCCCGAAGACCATCTGCGTGCCCGGGGGGTTGAAATTGCTTTGGTCGATGACCCAACCTGTGTGCAGTTGATGGAGAGCTTCATCGCGGCCCGGCCCGACTTGTGGAACGAAGACATCGGCGAATAGAGCCACCCGTTTCTGACTGGGAAGGCGGCACCGACGGCGATCACGCCGGTCAGTCCGCAGGAACGGTTACCATGCCTCTCTCATGTCCGGCACTCCCTTCCGCAATGTGGCGCTGATCGCGCACGTCGACCACGGCAAAACGACGCTCGTCGATGCCATGCTGTCCGCCGCCGGCGTGTTTGCCCAGCACGAAACGCGGGTCGATCGGGTTATGGATTCGAACGATCAGGAACGCGAGCGGGGCATCACCATCCTCGCCAAGGCCGCTTCGATCGATTGGAAGGCACCAAGATCAACCTGGTCGACACGCCGGGACACGCCGATTTCGGCGGTGAGGTCGAACGGGCCTTGGCCATGGTGGACGGTGTGCTGCTGCTGGTGGATGCAGCCGAGGGGCCGATGCCACAGACCCGGTATGTCCTGTCCAAGGCGCTGGCCCTCCACCTGCCGGCCGTGGTCGTCATCAACAAGGTCGATCGGGCCGACGCCCGGTTGGCAGCAGTGGTCGATGAGGTCTACGAACTCTTCTTCGACCTCGACGCGACCGACGCCCACATCGAATTCCCGATCATCTCCTCGATTGCCCGCCAGGGACAGGCGATCAACGGAGTCGGCCTGCCGGGAGAGAGCGATGACCTCTCTCCGCTGCTGGATGCCATCGTCGAGACGATTCCCGCCGCCGGCCGGTGATCCCGAGGCTCCGCTACAGGCGATCGTCACCAACCTGGATGCATCCGACTACCTCGGCCGCCTCGCCATCGGACGGGTGGTCCACGGGACCCTCGTGGCGGGCAGACAGGTAGCTCTGTGCCATGCCAACGAGGACGAGCCGCCCCTCAAGCGGAAGCTCACCCAGTTGATGGCATTCGAGGGCCTGGGCCGCACCGAGGTCGAGCAGAGAACGGCCGGCGACCTATTTGTCATCGCCGGCTTCCCCGAAGTGGAGATCGGTGACACCCTGGCCGACCCCGACGACCCTCAGCCACTGCCCCGCCTGATCGTCGACGAACCCGTGCTGCGCATGACGTTCGGCGTCAACACATCCCCGCTAGCGGGGACGGACGGATCGCTGCTCACGTCCCGCCAGATCCGCGAACGCCTCGAGCGTGAGGTGCTCGGCAACGTGTCCATCCGGATCGGCCCAACCACCTCGCCCGAGATGATCGAGGTCGCCGGACGGGGCGAATTGCAGTTGGCGGTGCTGATCGAGTCGATGCGGCGGGAAGGTTTCGAGCTGCAGGTCAGCCGCCCCGAGGTGATCATCCGGGAGATCGACGGCAAACCGCACGAACCGGTCGAGCGGGCGGTGATCGACGTCCCCGACGAGCACGTCGGGACCGTCACCCAGGCGGTGGCGCCCCGCAAGGGCCAGGTCACCGACCTGCTCCCCGGCGACCGGGGCCGCACCATCGTGACGGTCGCGGCACCGGCCCGGGGACTCCTGGGTTTCCGGTCGCTGCTGATGACCACCACCCGGGGCACGGCCCTGGTGCATCAGCACCATGCCGGCTGGATGCCGTGGGCGGGCGAACTGCCCCGTCGTCAGGGCGGGCCGATGATTCGCGACCGCCGGGGCCCCTCACCGGCTTTGCGCTCGACAACCTCCAGAAGCGCGGAGAGTTGTTCGTCGGATCCGGAGAAGAGGTCTACGAAGGCATGATCTTCGGCGAGAACTCCCGGCCGGATGAGATGCTGGTCAACGCCACCAAACCCAAGCAACTCACCAACATCCGTACCCATCTACCGACGAGGCGATCAAGCTGAACCCACCCCGCCGTCTGACCCTCGAGACGGCCATCGAGTGGATCGCCGATGACGAGTTGGTCGGAGGTCACTCCCTCGGCCATTCGGGTTCGCAAACGGTACCTCACGGAAAGCGAGCGGAAACTCGCCAAAAAGCAACACTGATTGGGCGGCTTGGCCGGATACGCAAAAGCCCGGTGGTCGTGCAGTGGGTGAGTAGGTTCTTTCCATGCCGACCGTTTCCACCCGTCTCGCCTTCGCCGCAGATCTGACCCTGGTCCAGCAGACGCTCTATCTGGCGCTTTCCTGGGATCCGGCCGATCCGATCCCACCGATCGATCGAGTGATCGCTCACCCTGAGGTCGCTCGCTATCACGAGGGCTGGATGCGTCCCGGGGACGCCGGCGTGGTAGCCGAAGCAGACGGAGCCTTTGTCGGAATGGCCTACTACCGGTTGTTCACTGCCGACCACCATGGCCAGGGGTACATCGATCCCGACACTCCGGAGCTTGCCATCGGGATGGATCCCGGGCACCGGGGACAAGGAATCGGAACCCGGCTCATGACCGAGCTGGCGGATGTCAGCGCGGCTCCGCCGGAGTCGAACGGATCAGTCTGAGTGTCTCCTCGGGCAATCCGGCCGCCCGCCTCTACGAGCGGGTTGGCTACCAGTACGCCTCCGAACACGACCCGGAGCTGATGGTGCTCGACCTCGGCTGACACCCAAGGCACAAATCCTGCCTCGAGGTCGCCCGGCTCGCCTGCGGCAAACGAGCACTCGCCGATTGCCGATCAGGCCGGCTGGAGTTCCGTCGGCAGGTGATCGGGCCGAAGTACCTTGTCGGGAGCGATGTTGATCAACACAGTGCTGTCGGGCAGCCGCGAGGGGATCTCGCTGGACACGTTTTCGATTCGATAGGTCGCCCGGCGAGCCGACGCTGCCTTCCAGAGCAACTCCCGCGCCGCCGGTTCGGTCATCCCGTACTCGTCCGCTTCGATACTTGGAAGCGGGCCGACTCCCAGACAGGCAGTCAACATGGAGTTGAGATCATCATCGAGCGGCGTGCTCCAGTGGACATCGGCCACCTCGGCCAAGTGCCGAACAAGAGCGGGCATATACGAAGGTATTTCCAGGACGTCGTCCTGTTCGGCGCTGCGCGAAGGTGGCTCCTCGCCATCGACGGGGTCCGGTTTGGTTGTGTCACTAACGACACCCATCACGTCGATCAAGACGAGCGGCCGATCCGACTGGGGCTCGCTACGTCCCTCGGCAACCCACTCGTCGATTTCTTCTCTCATGCGCGCTCGGACCAGGGATTGCCAGGAGGCGCCTTCGGATGATGTCACGTTGTCTCCCTCTCCAACCCTGTTGTGGGTTTTTGCTCCCCTCTTTTCGGCTTCCGAGCGCAATTCCTTGAATGCGGCAGATCGCACGGGTTGCCGCCCGCGGTAACGTCCAGATTGCCACCAACGCGGAGAGCTGAGGATGAGCAGGGTCAACCCGTCGGGTGTCCTCCTGACCGGTCTCCTATTGGCACTTCTGGCTGGTTGTACGTCAGGCTCGACCGACGGACCTTCATCAACCTCGGTATCAACATCGTCGCCGGCCCAATCCACCTCTCCGGCGACCGCCCGCCGGCGGACTCGCCGCATCCCCGAGCAACTACCGACACCCTGGATGCCTTGGCGGGACTCCCCTTTGATCAGTTTCTCGAGGAATCGTATGGCGCCTTGTTGGTTCGGCAGCCGCAATTCTTGACCTCCCTGGGTGTCGCGGCCGAATACGGACTTCGCAACGACCACCTTGACGATCTCTCTGTCAGAGTTCGTCGGTGCCACCCAGGACCTCGAGATTGGAGTCCTCCAACTCCTCGGAGACTACGACCGGGAGGCACTGACACCCCAGCTACGCACGTCATACGACGTCTACGAGTGGTGGCTCACGCTGCAAGTCGACGGTCATGCCTACACCTACCACGACTATCCCGTTCACCACTTCGTCAACAGTTACAACGACAACCTGCTTCTCTTCCTCACTGAAGAGCACCCGCTGGCCGATGCCGATGACGCCCAGGACTATCTGTCCCGTCTCTCACAGATCGACGACCAAGTCGCGCAGCTCATCGCCGGGCTCCAAAAACGGGAAGACATCGGCAACACCCCACCCGACTTCATCATCACAATGACCATCAACCGGCTCAAGGGCGACCTCAACGGCGCCCAGACTGTGGCGACGGTTGACGCTACCAAGTTGCCGCTCTACACGACGTTTGGTGAACGCCTGGAGTCGGTCACCGAGCTGAGCGGAGCCGAGCGGCAGGCCTTGCTCGATGAGGCGCTCAGATTGGTCAACGAATCATTCGTACCGGCCTGGGTGAGCCTGATCGATCACATGCGCAGCGTCCAACCTCTGTCCGGGCCTGATCCCGGATTGTGGCGTCTGCCCGACGGTGACACCTACTACCAGCATCTGCTGCGCGAGATGACCTCAACCGACCTGACCGCCGAAGAGATTCACCAGATCGGTCTGGAACAAGTGGATCGTCTGCAATCCGAGCTGCGTTCGGTGTTCGATTCGCTCGGGTATCCGGCCGCCTTGCCGACCCCCGAACTGCTCGGCAGTGCCGCAACCGAGGCCGGGTTCCTGAGCGGCGCCACAGCCGCCGGTCGCGACGAGGTCGTGGCCGCCTGGCGACACCTGATCGATGAAGTTGACCAACAGTTGGACCCGTTCGTCAAACAGCGGCCGGTGGCCGAAGTCATCATCGTTCCTGAGGAGTTTGGGGCGGGCGGCTACTACGTGCCGCCTCGGTGGACGGCTCCCGACCGGGCTCGTTCCACGCCGGAGTCGGCGGCTCATCAATTCCCACCTACATCATGCCGACGATCGCCTATCACGAAGCCATCCCCGGCCACCACTACCAGATCGCTCTGGCCCAGGAGCTAGAACTTCCGACCTTCCGCCGGTACAACCAGTACAACGCCTTTGCCGAAGGTTGGGCCCTGTATGCCGAGCGGTTGGCCGAAGAGATGGGAATGTACGAGGACGATCCATACGGGAACATTGGGCGTCTCGAATTGGAACTGCTGCGAGCAGTACGGCTGGTGACCGACACCGGAATCCACGCCCAGGGTTGGAACCGCCAGAGGCCAAGGACTACATGAACAGCGTGGTCGGATGGTCACATGAGGTCGAGAGGTACATGGTGCTCCCCGGCCAAGCGACCGGCTACATGATCGGCCAACAGGAAATCCTCCGGCTCCGCCAGATGGCCATGGACCAGCCTCGGGGATGACTTCGATTACCCGCAGTTCCACGAGGCAGTCGTGGGATCCGGCAGTGTCCCCTCGAAGTGCTTGGCGGAGTCGTCGGCCGTGGCTGGAAGTCAATAGTAAGTAGTAAGGGTCAGTAAAGACTCACGTAGCAGTAGCGAAGCAGTGAATGGCCGACGCGTAACCCGTTCGACAACTAAGGCTACTAACTACAACTCCCCATTTCCCAGGGCTTCTCATACACCGCTCCCCGGCTTTTCACCACGAACCCGAGCTTCTCGTAGAGCCGCATCGCGCCATGGGGGTTCTCGACGTGCACACCGAGGGCCGCTTCCTCCATCCCCCGTCTGTTTCAGCTCGCGCAGGCTCTCGCAGATGAGGGCGGTGGCTACGCCCTTGCCGCGCCAATCCCGGGCCGTCGAGATGAACTCCGTCCAACCTCGCTTGCGGCCGAAGCTCTCGTTCTCGAGATGTTGATGAAACTCCGCACTTGGCCGGCGATTCGATCCCCATCCCAGGCGATCTTCCAGAGGGTCTCGTCACGGTAGGAGAACTGCAGGAACTGCACCCAATCTCCTTCTTCCGGCTCGACAAACCCCCAGTGGTCACGAAAGCTTCGATGTCGGCATCGAAAATGGTGCGTAGTTGGTCTTCGGTGACCGGCCGGATCTCGAGACCGACCGGGAGTGGCGCCTCGGGAATGTCCTCGAGGTCGGGACGGACCAGGGTGGCGCTGTGTTCAATGGCCTTGTATCCGTTTCTCTCCAGCAGGGCGGCAAGTGCCCTCAGAATGCGTCTCGGTGTTGGTTCGATACACCTTGGGCTCGAAATCGTGAGCCGGCGGCGATCTCCCGCAGTCGCTGCTGACCCCAGCCCAGCATGGCGGTCCCGATCCTCCGCCCGATCCAATCCGGCCGAGTTTGCACATGTGGCGGTAGATCCGGGGCCCACGTCTTCTTGCATCCAGCGGACCATCACGTAACCGATCGGTTCTCCGTCAACTTCGACAAAACGCAAGCCGGTCAATACGATCGAGATTCTCCTGATTCTCGAAAGCAAGGGCGACTTCTTCGGCAGTAGAGATCCAATCGCCGCCTGAACCCGCAGCATCGGCGTTGAAGATGTCCGCGATATGTTGATAGTCCGCAGGACCGCTGAAAGGCCGGGACGAGATACCGGGAATATCGGGAAGAAGCATGGACATAACACGGAAACGGTAGTCAGGGTACGCCTGCAGGCGCCGGGTCTTTTCCGCAGACCGCCAATCAGGCAACCAGCAACCAAGAACCAAAAACCAAGAACTAAGAACTAAGAACTAGTTACTACAACAAACTCTTCTTGCGTCTGCCTTTGGCTGCTCGCAACGTCTTTCGTTTCAGCTCAGGTCGAATCATGCCGGAGGGCGCTGCCCAAGACCCGAGATCGTCGAGCCGATCAGTCGTTGGAGAACATCTTCACGATCGGTTCGCTCAACCCGGCTTCGATCTGCACTTTGTGAACCATCTCGATCTGGTCCCACTCGACGAAGGTGACGACCAATCCTTCTTCCCCGGCGCGGGCGGTCCGGCCGGAGCGATGAACATAAGTCTTGGAGTCCTCGGGTGGGTCGTAGTGGAGAACGATATCCACGCCTTCGATGTCGAGCCCCCGGGCGGCCACGTTGGTGGCAACCAGCACGTTGCTGTGGCCATCGGCAAAAGCCGCCAACATGCGCTCTCGTTTGCCCTGCGGCAGATTGCCATGGATCGGTCGGGCCGCCACCCCCAGATCGCGGAGGTCGTTGGCGACTTGATCGCAACCGCGTTTGGTTCGGACGAACACCAGTGTGCGCTCTGCCGAAGCGGCGATACGGGCCGCCATCTTCGCTTTGTCCATGTGATGCACCTGGAGGAAGCGATGCTCTGATGTCTCCACAGTCACCGAACCAGACTCGACTTCATGAAAGACCGGATCCTGCATATAGCTATCGATCAACGCCCCGACGCTTCCCCCCAGCGTGGCCGAGAACAACATCGTCTGATGGTCGCCCTCCACCGCACGCATGATCCAGCGGACCTGAGGAAGGAATCCGAGATCGGACATTTCGTCCGCTTCGTCGATCACTACCACCTCTACCCCATTGAGGGCCAGAGCCTTGCGCTCGTACAGATCGATGAGCCTGCCCGGTGTCGCGATCACGATCTCTGCACCCCGGTCGAAGGCATCCATCTGCTGCTTCATCGAAACGCCCCCGTAAATGGCCACGACCTCGTGCCCACGAGCCTTGGCCAGCGGCCGGATCGTCTCCGTCACCTGGGAACAGAGTTCGCGAGTGGGAACCAACACCAGGGCGACGGGTCGCCGAGCTTCGCGTCGCGCAGCTTCTCGATGATCGGCAGGCCGAAAGCCAGGGTCTTGCCGGACCCGGTCTTGGCCTTCCCACACACGTCACGACCGGCCAACGCATCCGGAATAGTGAGGGCCTGAATTGGGAACGGGGATGTGATCCCCTGCGATTCGAGAAGGTCGACCAGATCGGTCGACACGCCAAGTTCGGCGAACGAGAATGATGTGGTGAGATGTTCGACAGAGATGGGCCCGGTGCTCCTGATGTGAGGGATCGGCTCGATCCGGGTGGAGAGCCGCCGGGACAAACTCCTTCCCGGTGAACTCACCTTAGTGCTCGATCTGGGAATAAGCGCCTAGCGATGCCGACGCTCGCGAGCGGTATCCCGGCCCGTACGCTGGTTCCCCATGACGACCGTCCAACTTCCGCCCGGCAATCGCCGGAAGACGCAGCCACATCCACGCCCTGGTCCGCAAGGCAGAGATCCACGATCGCGAACCCCTCGTCACGCCTAGCGAAGAGATCGTCGAGTTGTTCGATGATCCTCACCTCGATCCGGCTCAGGACGTCCGGTTGGGTTTCGTCGACGATCGAGCGTGGGCTGGGGTTGGGTCTGGCACCACCCCAGCGGGGAGCGTTTGGAACGGGCCTTTCTGTTTGGAACGTGTCGATCCCGATCAGCGCGGACAGGGCATCGGGCGGACTCGTCTTCGCCTGGCAATTCGAACGGGCCCGGTCGATTTTGCTCACCTACGATCGACCTCTGCCCCGCTTCATCCGGACTTCGGCCTGGGACTGGCTGACCGACGCTCATCATCTCTACGAGCGATTTCGGTTTCCGGCCGGTTCGATGGTTCGATGAGCTGCTCCGCCCGCTCGATCCACCGCTCGACGCCGTCGGAGATCCCGGGGGTGACGATCTCGGCGTGGCAGCCGGATCGGACGGAAGAGTTCGACTCCTCCACAATCAGGCGTTTGCCGACCATTGGGGCTCCGGAGCCATAGACCCTGCGGCCTGGGAGAAACGGCTGACCGGCCATGGGGTTCGTCTCGACCTCAGCGTCATCGCCCTCGCCGGTGGACGAGGTGATTGGTTACACAATCAATGAGGTCTTCCCGGACGATGAAGAGCTTCTGGGACGGAGGGACGGATGGATCGGCACGCTGGGCGTCGCCCGCGAACACCGGAGACGTGGCATCGCCTCCGCACTCGATCGCGTCGTCGATCGCTCGATTCCGGAAAGCCGGGTTGACCCACGCCTCGCATCGGCGTCGATGCGGACAGCCCCACCGGCGCCCACCGGCTCTACTACCGGTTGGGTTTCGGTCTGGAGAAACGCAGCATCACCCACCAATTGGAAGTATCCGATTCAGTCCGCCGGGTAGTTTGCGCGAGAGAAGCCGCAGAGGAGAATCCGATGTCCGTACGTTTCGATGCCTCGGCCTGATCGTCGAGAACATGGCAGCCACGCTGTCTTTCTACCGGCTCCTGGGTCTTGACATCCCGGCGGCGGCCGACCACGAAGCCCACGTCGAACATGACCTCGAAGGCGGAATCCGCATCATGTGGGACACCATTGATCTCGTCCAGAGCTTCAGCGACTGGGAACCACCTTTCGGCGGGCACCGGGTTGGGCTGGCGTTCCTCTGTGACAGTCCGGACGACGTCGACGATCTACACGCCAGACTCGTCGGAGCCGGCTACCGCAGTCATCTGGCACCTTTTGACGCCTTCTGGGGTCAGCGCTATGCGACCGTTTTCGATCCCGACCAGAACCCCGTCGATCTATTCGCTCCGCTCGGCTGATCCCGGCTCGACAGGCGGACAATCACCATCGCCCTCCGACCGCGTAGCTTTCGAGGTCGGCCCGGTTCCAGATCCCGCGGTAGACCTTCCCGCCGCATGATCGCGCCGACCATCTTGGGATGACGACGCAGGCGGTACTCGAGGAAGTCGGCCACCCGTCCTGGATCGGTGACCGGTTCGGCGATCCCGCTGAAAACCGACGAGAGCGGACCCTCGACTCTCGACCCGCGGATCGGCCACGATGTTGCGAAACCAATCGGCCTGTTCGCCCCGCGCCGAGGCCACATAGATAGCTCCGTCGATCTCCTCGTATTGCAGCGGCGTCACCCTCGGCAACCCTGATTTCCGGCCCGTCGTGGTCAGGAGCAGCACCAACCGCCCGTAGAGCGGCCCGAGGCCGATCGGCGTAGAGGACCTGAGGCGGGCGTTTGATGATCCGCAGGAACCTCTTCGAAAGCCGCGTCACACGTCTCCTTCTACCATCTCCCAAACTACCCCTCTGTGACCCGCCACCGGCCGAACCCGTCGTACCGACGCCGTAGCCTTCAGAGGTGCACCGTGCACCACCCCGACCTGGCGTCCCGCCCGGGGCACAGCCGCCCCGCGGTGCCCTCATCACTGTTTGGGTGGTGGTCAATCTCGTCAACCTGCTCCAGGCAGCCGGTTTTGCGACTCGGGTCGTCGATCCGAATATCAACCGGATCTTTGGCGCCGGCATCATCGCCCTCGGGGTACCGGCCGGTCTGGCGCTGCTGAGTTTCATCCGATCGAACAGCGGATGGCCGTTCTCCGCCGGACCGGTCTGTTTCATCGTTTTCGTTACCACCGAGTTCGTCGTCGACTATCTGCTGGAATTGGAGTTCCGATTGCCGCGGCGGCCGGAAATCCTGGTCCCCTACCTCATCCTGTTCTTTGGGAGCATCCTGTTGATGGGGGCACCGATGTTTCGCATCAATCGCCGCTTGTGGGGTGTGACGGTTGTCACCAGTCTGATCCTCGTGGGTGCGATGGGCTTTGCAATGGTCCAGGGGGTCGGCTGAGGACTAGCGTCGGCAACAAGAGAATTGGAGGTAATCATGGATGTGCAAGGGATCGTTGCAATCGTCACCGGTGGCGCATCCGGGCTTGGTGCCGCCACCGCCCGCAAACTCGCCGACAGAGGTGCCCACGTGGTCATCGCCGACCTCCAGCGAAGACGCCGGTCGAACGCATTGCCGACGAGATTGGTGGAACGTATCGTCAAACCGACGTGACCGTCGCCGAGCAAGTGCAGGCCGCCGTCGAGGCAGCCGCTCGATCGCGGAGACCTGAGGGTTCTCGTCAATTGCGCCGGCATCGGGCCACCATCGCGGACGCTCAACCGCGAAGGCGAACCCATGGACCTGGGGTTCTTCGCCAAGATCATCGAGATCAACCTGATCGGTACCTTCAATGCCATCCGCTTGGCCGCCTCGGCCATGTCCCGCACCGAGCCGCTGGCCTCCGGACAACGGGGCGTCATCGTCAATACAGCCTCCGTGGCGGCCTTCGACGGCCAGGTCGGACAGGCGGCCTATTCTGCCTCCAAGGGAGGAATCGTCGGGATGACCCTCCCGATTGCCCGCGATCTGGCCGTAGTGGGTATCCGAGTCAACACCATCGCCCCCGGCATCATCGATACACCACTGCTGGCCGGGTTGCCCGAGCCGGCCCGCGAGTCGTTCGCAACGCAGGTCCTGTTTCCGAAACGTTTCGGACGTCCCGAGGAGTACGCGGATCTCGCCTACCACATCATCAGCAACGACTATCTCAACGCCGAGACCATCCGCATGGACGGTGGGATCCGGATGCAAGCCAAATAGGCGAAGAGGCCGACCGGCGAGCACCAAGACCACCTTCACCGCCACACGACCATGGCCGCCGGTCGGCAGATGGGAACCACTCCTCGTCCCTTTTCGTTCACAATCTGCGCGCGACTCATCGCAATGTGCGATATGTTTAGTTCAACGAACAGGACGGCTAGTGAGCAAAGGAGGAGCCATGGCGGATTTCGAAGGAGTGCTTCGCACCCCGACCGAACGCGACACCGCCATCCGAGTCGTGATCGATCTGACAGAAGAGCGGCTTCGACTTCGCTCCACAGACACCGAGATCGCCGATTGGAGTCTTGACGAGATTCGGGTCAACGCCCTGTCCGACGGCTTCCACGTCAAGGCCGAGGGCGAGGAGATCATCCTGGATCTGACCAAGGATGCAGAGTTCGCAGTGGCACTGGGACTGGGCAGCGCCCCGGTTGACCTAGCCCGGCGGATGTCGATGGTCCGGGACCGGGCCCGCTGAAGAAGAGCCGGGAAAGCCCCTATTTGTGGGCCATATTGGGTCTTTCGGGTTTCGAAGCCGTCTTCCACTCACCCAACGCAGGTGTCTTGTTGACCTAGAGTGAGATCCCGGCAATTCCGCCGTCTGCGATGCTCCAACTCCCGACGACCCGGAGACGCCCGATCAAGCCGATTGGGCAATCAGCCAGCTCAGGCTATCCACCGCCAATGAGTCTTGCCCGACCAGTCGGGACAGGTTCGTCACCAACCTTGATACTGACGTGGCTGCAGTCATCGCAGACCATGCGCACCAGACCGGGCCCGGCCCAATGCGACACGTAGTTGTGCCGGTGTCCCTCTTGTTTGCCTCGGCCCCACATGGAAAACACTCCCATATCGTTGGACGCCTTACAGCTCCATATCGGCGCATTCAGCCGATTCCTCACGAAGGATTCGAGATTCACCTGATTTAGCTAGTCAGCAGTCAGCAGTCAGCAGTCAGCAGTCAGCAGTCAGCAGTCAGCAGTCAGCAGTCAGCAAAGGAATACCAGACGCGAGACTACATAATCTGGAACTGGAACTGGAAGCTTCTCAAGCCCAGGGGTCGGAGCCGTCGGGAATCGCCGGAGGCGGTAGCTCAACCTTTTCGCCGCGTGGCTGCGGGCGGTCTTCTTCCTGCGTGTCAAAGGTCTTCCATCGCTCCCGGGCGGTCTTGATGCCGAACACCCGGTTGACCGTCCACATGAATTCGTCCTCGTCGAGGTCGCCCTTGCGGAAGACGGCGAGCACCCCATCCTCTTTGGCTTTCTTCTCCAGCGACTCGCTGTCCGAACCGGTCAAATAGATCACCGGGATTTCGCTGGTCGCCCCCGTGCGCCGCAATCGGTCGAGGATCGTCAAGTCCATCGGCTCCCGGAAGGTAATGGTCGAGCAGAATCAACCCGGGCTGTTCTTTGGCTGCGATCCAGGCGCCGTTGACTCCGTCTTCAGCGGTGAGGACGGTGAAGTCCCGCTCCTCGAAGAAGCGGCAGAGAATCTTGCTGTAGACCCGGTCGTCGTCGACGATCAGAATCTTCTTTGATAGCTCGATGGCTGGAACCTCATTGCCCGTGCATTCGGAACTGTACCTCTCGTTGTTCAGTTCCCTTGTGCCTACGATCGTCCTATGCGACTCGATTTCTTTACCGGATGATCTGGAAGCGACGCGCCGGACCATCGTCGCCCGCGAATTGGTCGCCACCGCTTCCGCGTATCTCACGGCCGATATTGCCATGAGTCTGCCGTTCGAAACTCTCGTCTCCATTCAAGGCATTACGTCCGCCGATTCTTCTCCAACGAGCCCTGGACGGACGACGATGCGAGAGAGCTCTGAGCGACACCGTCGCAGCCCATCTCGGACAGGGGTGGTGGGAACATGACCTGGGCGGCGGGATGACGCTTGGCCTACGGAATTCGGGATGAACGTTTCGAGACTCTGGGCCGGTGGAGCCGGCACGGTCGCCCCCTCCATCTTCGATCGGGTGTTTGACGGACCGGTCGTCCCGGAGGCAACCCCGCACCCCCGCAAGGTCAAGTTCACGACCGGCGGAACGGCGGCTCCCGGGAGTCTGGTACCGGCGCCGCGATCAAGGCAAACCGGACGATCCCCGGGTTGAGCGCCTGTTTGCCGAACCGGACGTCACCGATGTCATGGTGGCCGGCGACTTCGTCACCATCGGCATCGGAGCCCGATCGTCATGGGAAAACCGGCTGGAGCCGCTGCTGGCTCTGGTGACCGAACTCTTCGCCGATTCCGCGGCGCAGCACCACCGACCGGACCGAACCCGTGAGGAGCTCATGCAGGAAGCCGGCCATTCGGTCCCGGCATGCTCGACCGGAGGAGCTGCACCTGCTCGACCCTGACGAAGACCCAGACCGGCAGCGTCTTCAGCACGCCCTCGAGTCCGACGATCCTCGGGTCCGGCGCATGGCCGTCGCGGTCCTACTCGAGTCGAGCGATGCCGGCGTCCGCCAAGAGGCCGTTGACCAGAGGCATGGCCGACCCATCCCGCCTCGTGCGACGAACCGCCGTCGACGCGGCAGCCGACACCGAGGACGAGCGTTTCCGCCCGTCTGTTCGAGCAGTCTGCTCACGGACGATGACGCCTGGATCCGCTGGAAAGCCGTGCGCTCGCTCGGAGATCTGGGCTTGCATCGCAGCCGTTCTCTGGTCGAGTCCCTGACCGACGATCCCGACTTCCAGGTCCGGTTTGAGGTCGCCAAGGTGCTCCGCGAAGCCGACTGAGCCTCACTTCCGACCCACCCGGATCTCAAAACCGTCTGGTTGGCTTCGGTCCTACGGTTCCCTGCCCTTCAACCCGCGGACCGCGTCCTCGCGATTACCCTCCGGGCCCATGGCATTCACATATCCCCCTGCCCGACGGGCCGATGTTGTTGACGACTACCACGGGACACCGGTCGCCGATCCCTACCGGTGGCTGGAAGACCCGGATCTGAGGAGACCAAAGCCTTCGTCCAGGCCCAGAACGAAATCACTCTCCCCTATCTGGCCGTCCCTGCCAGAGCGGCCGGCACTTCGAGATCGAATGGAAGCCCTCTGGGACGTCCCTCGGACCGGGGCCCCGACCGTCCGCAACGGGATAGCCGTCTGGGCTCACAATGACGGGCTGCAGGATCAGCCGGTCTTCTACGTGCGTCGTGCCGGGCGGGAAGACCAACCCCTCCTCGACCCCAACACTCTGTCCGAAGACGGAGCGGTGGCCGTCATCGGCATCTCCCTCTCGGACGACGGCCGATCTTCTGGCTTACTCGGCTGCCGAAGCGGGCAGCGATTGGCAGATCATCCGGATTCGAGACACCGAAACCGGCCAGACCATCCCGGACGAGCTGCGAGCATGTCAAGTTCACCGATGTCTCCTGGCACGGTGACGGTTTCTTCTACTCGCGGTTTCCGGCCCAGGATCCATCCTCGACCGAACCCTCTCGCGATCAAGCCGTGTACTTCCATCGACTGGGCGATCCCCAGGACCGGAGACACCCTGGTCTTCGCCAATCCCGACGACCCTGACCTCGGCTACGAGGCGACTGTCAGCGACGATGGGCTGTTTCCTGATTCTCGACCGAATGGGAAGGGACTTCACACAAGAACGGTTTGCTCTACCGATCGATCGACGACCTTGGTGGCGAATGGATCCGGCTGGCTTCCCCCGGCCGGGCGCTCTTCGGCTTCCTCGCCCATCACGATGGGGCGTTTCTGCTTCACACCGACCTTGACGCACCCAACGGACGCATCGTCCGGATGCCACTCGATCATCCGGAATTCATCGAGGACGTCGTCGGCGAGCGCCACCAGGCGATCGAATTGGCGCCGCCGCAGCCGGCCGGTTGATCACCGCCACGCTCAACGAGGCTTCGCACCGCCTCCGGACCTTTCGATCTCGACGGCACGCCGACCGGTTCAATCGAGTTGCCGGGCGACGGCACGGTGGACGAGTTGACCGGCCGACTCCAGGACGACACGCTCTACATCGGTTTCCAATCATTCCTCCACCCCCCCACCGCCCTGCGGTGGGACGGCTCGTCGGTTGCGGTTTTCGCCGGCGCCGAACCGCCACTCGATCCCGTCCAGGTGATCGTCGAGCGGCGGCACGTCGTTTCGACCGACGGAGCCGAGGTCGGCATGTTCATGATCCGCCTGGCCGACACAGTTCTTCCCGCTCCCGTCGAGTTGTACGGCTACGGCGGATACAACATCAACCTCACTCCCCATGTTTCACCCGGGCCGCCTGGCGTTCCTCGAGGCAGGCGGCGTCGTCGCGGTCGCCAATCTGCGGGGCGGATCCGAACTCGGCGAGACCTGGCATGAGGCACGGCATGCTCGGGAAACAAACAGCAGACATTCGACGATTTCATCTGCTGCGCTCAATCCCTCATCTCCGACGGAGTCGCGGGCTCCGGGCACGATCGGAATCCGGGGCGGCTCCAACGGTGGCCTGCTGACCGCGGCCGCCATGATTCAGCGGCCCGACCTGTTCGGCGCCGTCGTTTCTCAGGTGCCGGTGACCGACATGCTCCGATACCAACACTTCACCGCCGGCCGCTATTGGACCGTCGAGTACGGCGATGCCGACCAAGATCCGGAAGCGTTCGAGTGGTTGTTGGCCTATTCGCCGTATCACAACGTCGCCGCCGGGGTTACCTATCCCCCGCTCCTCATCACCACCGCCGAATCCGACGACCGGGTTGTTCCAATGCACTCGCTCAAGTTTGCTGCGGCCGTCCAACACGCCAGCCGGTGGAGTATCGGGCCACCCACTGCTGGTACGCGTCGAGACTCGGGCCGGTCATGGAATGGGCAAGCCAACTTCAAAGCTGATCGACGAGGCAGCCGACATCTTTGCGTTCCTGCTCCATCACCTCGGCTGAGAGCTAAATCTCCCCGTCGAATAACCCGATGATGTTGCCTTCGGTGTCTATGAACCAGGCACCCTTTTCGCCGTTCGGCATGGTGAGTACCCCGTCGACCGTCTTCATCTCTCCGAAGTCGTACTCCTCAAACTGCACCCCACGCCCGCGCAGATGCGCCACTGCGGCCGGCACGTCCTCGACGCCAATACCTGCCGCGGTCGCCTGGTTGGATCCGGCGAATTCGGAGGGGTAAAGCATGATCCGATTGTCGCCAACCTCGATCCAGACCGGACCACCCTCTTCCGTATTCACAACCTTGAACCCGACCACTTCCGAATAGAATTTCGCGGGCCCGATCTAGATCGGCTGCCGGCCAGCGTTGCCATTGCTCCTCGAAACATGAGTTCTCCCTCTCGTCGATGACAGCCACGATACGACAATCGGCAGGCTATGTGAACTTGTGAATTCTGGAACACCACGGCTGGGAAACGGCGGCGGCCTCGGTTCTAAGAACGGAGTGTCGCCACCAGGCGCTGGGAGTCGACCAGCGTATCGAGGGCATCGCGGACGTCTCGAAACAACACGTCGCCTGCTTCGAGTGCCGAGCGAGCCGTGCCTTCGCTTTGAATCACCACCAACCCCAATGCGGCCTCCGCGAGCATCAGCCGGTCATTGTGACCGTTGCCCAAGGCGATGGTTGATGACGACCCCAGGTTCTTCACGTGGGAGGCCTTGGCCTCATCCTCGTTGCCGCCGTTCAGGATCTCCAAAACGACAGGCAAGTCTCGGAGCTCCGAAGCGGCTCGACCGAAGGTGTCCGCCGTCAACACGATGACTTGGAGGCGTTCGGATAGGACTCGCAACCGTTCTTGAACTCCAGGGAGCAACTATCCGGTTTCCGCGATGGTTCCATTGAAGTCCGTGACCAGGTGCTCGATCTCCAACGTTGGTCGGCCGGGTACGGCGATAGTGATCATGATTCCTCCCAAGAATGGAATCTACCCGCCCGGAGCCTCGCGTCGCCAACCATCAAGGTCTGCAACTGTTTAGGTGCATCGGAGAAATATTCACGCGGGACGCGTTTTGGATCGTGCACATTCGGCTACCGCCACCTGGCTGGGAACCGGCGGTCCCGAATTAAGTGCCTCTCTGGATAAGAACCTGAGCGCACCTATTATCAGATCTGAGTGGCTGGCGGGAATATCGGATGCGATCTCCCGGTTGGATGCCACAGCAGTGAAGAGAGGCATGACATGGCTGACACAAGAGAATTGACCCTCCCCGTACTCCCCCTTCGCAATGGGGTGGTCTTTCCCCACATGGTCGTGACGCTTCGCATCGAAACCGAAGAGGGGACCACCGCGGTGGCCGCCGCCGAGCAGTCCGACGGATTGATGCTGCTGGTGCCCAAGGTCAACGGGACGTACGCCAGCGTCGGCACCGTCGCCCAGATTCAGGATGCCGAGGTGGCAACGTGGTCGTTGAAGGTCTGGCCCGGGCCCGGGTGGGTGCCGGCCGGACCGACGACCAGGGAGCCCTCTGGGTCGATGCCGAACAGTACCCCGAAGCCGACGTGCACGATGAGGCGCTCGACGACCTGGTCGGCGAATACCGGGCCGTCGTGGGCGAGGTGCTGAACCAACGCGGCATGGGCGGCGTGGCCGAGCGGATCCTCGGAATCGAGAACCCCAGCCAGCTGGCCGACCTGGCCGTCTACTCCCCCGATCTCTCGCTCGAGCAGAAAGTCGAACTGCTCGAAACGCTCGACATCCGCGAACGACTCGGCAAGCTGATGTCGTGGATGGGCGAGGTACTGGCCGACCTCACGCTTCGCCAGAAGGTTCGCGACAGCGCCACCGAACGGATCGACAAGTCCCAACGCGACTACCTGCTCCGTCAGCAACTCGAAGCGATCAAGAAGGAACTCGGCGAAGAAGGCGACGCCGCTTCCGAGTACCGGCAGAAACTCGAAGAGCTCAGACCTTCCCGACAAGGCCCGCGAAGCGGTCGAACGGGAGATCGATCGGCTGGAGCGCATGTCCGAACAATCGCCCGAGCATTCCTGGATCCGAACCTGGCTCGACACGATGTTCGATGTTCCCTGGGGCGAACAGTCAGAGGATCGCCTCGACCTCGATGAGGCCTGGGCGGTGCTCGACGCCGACCACACCGGCCTCGACGACGTCAAAGAACGAATCGTCGAACACCTGGCGGTCCGCAAGCTGCGCAAGGACCGGGTCTGGAGAACGCCGGCAACCTGCGGCCAGGGCGCCATCCTGCTGCTGGTCGGACCCCCGGGCGTCGGCAAGACCTCGCTGGGCGAGTCGGTCGCTCGAGCCTTGGGCCGCAAATTCGTCCGCGTCGCCCTCGGCGGCATCCGCGACGAAGCCGAGATCCGTGGCCACCGTCGGACCTACGTCGGCGCTCGACCCGGGCCGGATCGTGCGGGCGCTGATCGAGTCCGAGACCATGAACCCGGTGTTCCTGCTCGACGAGATGGACAAGGTCGGATCGGATTGGCGTGGCGACCCCTCGTCGGCGCTTGCTCGAAGTGCTCGATCCCGCCCAGAACCACACCTTCCGCGACCACTACCTGGAGTTGGATCTCGACCTCTCCGATGTGCTGTTCATCGCCACCGCCAACGTGTTGGAGACAATCCCGGCGCCGCTGCTCGACCGCACCGAGGTCATCAGTCTCGACGGATACACCGACCTCGAAAAGGTCGCCATCGCCCGCGATCATCTCCTCCCCCGCCAGATCCGGGGAGCCGGACTGGAGCCCGAGGAGATCGCGGTCACCGAAGACGCCCTCACGGCCGTCGTCGACCGCTACACCCGGGAAGCCGGCGTCCGCTCCCTCGAGCGTGAACTCGGCAAACTGGCCCGCAAGGTGGCTACCAAGATCGCCCGCGGCGAAGACGAGCCGAGGTCGTCGAGGTCGACGAACCTGACGTCAAGGACTACCTGGGCAAGCCCAAGGTCTGGCGCGACGAGGCGAAGGACCGCACCGCCGTCCCCGGCGTCGCAACCGGCCTGGCGGTCACCGGCGCCGGAGGCGATGTGCTGTTCATCGAGGCCACCGCCATGGACGGCGAACCGGGCTTGACCCTCACCGGACAGCTCGGCGACGTGATGAAGGAATCGGCTCGCATCGCCCTGTCCTATATCGAGTCGCATGCCGAGCAGCTGAAGATCGACCCGGTCGATCTGAAGAGGAGGTTCCACGTCCACGTGCCGGCCGGGGCAGTGCCCAAGGACGGCCCTTCGGCCGGGATCACGATGACCACCGCCCTGGCCTCCTGCTCTCGGGCACGGAAGGTGAAGGACACGCTGGGGATGACCGGCGAGATCACCCTGCAGGGCAAGGTGCTGCCGATCGGCGGCGTCAAACAGAAGGTGCTGGCGGCCCACCGGGCCGGCCTCACCGAGGTGATCCTCCCCGCCCGCAACGAGGCCGATCTCGACGACGTCCCGGAGAGCTGCCGCGACGAGATGACCTTCCATATCGTCAACACCATCGACGAGGTCCTCGAGAAAGCCCTGACCTAAACCAGGTTTTGGCGTCGTAGGAACACCTCCCCGGTGTATGTGCGACGCCAAAACCGCTCTGTTCCCGGCACTAGTCCGATTGCGGGCAGAGACAACCCTTCTTCATTTTCGCGGCGGCCGGCCGACAACCATCGTGGTGGCGATGGGAGGCCACATGCTCGGACACAATCGGCGCAGAAACGCCGGTCAACAAACCACACCCATGATTTCACCGATCACAACGTCGGCGCCGACCTGCAGCGCCAGGTGTGCCGTTCCTGCGGACACGTCAGCATCGACGCGATTCCTCCCGCCGATCTCCGATCGACGAGTTTGTCGACGTCAGGACCGCTCTCTTCAGCGACTCGCAATTGACCGTCGTCTCGCCGATGCAGTGGAGCCGGTGCTCAATGGCCCGCGGTTTGGCGAACGAAGGAGTCGGCGATGAGTGACCTCCTGTGCGAACGGTGCGGCGCATCCGGCGTTGGTGATCTACGAGAGCGAACCGCTTTGCGGACCGTGTGCCCTGCTCGCCCTCGACGAGAACCACCGCTACCTGGTGGTCCAGGTCGACGACACCGCGATACCCCCGCCGACGATGGAACCCGGTACTCGGCAGTCGGCTTAGTCGCTCATGTTCCTCGCCTACGCCTACCTCGCCATGCGAACCGACCGAAAGAGCTCGCCGACGGTGGCCAGCGTGGACCGCGCCCAGGACGACCGAAACGGCCGCACCGTCGAGCCACCGAGAACGCGTACCCGAAGAGCAGCTCGACGAGATGGGCAAAGCCCTCGCCCTGAGACTCGACAATCTCGTCGACCGGCTGACCGACGAGGATTAGGCGTTCTCACATCCGTCGGAACGCGCGAGAATCCCTGAGGATGATCGCTCGAGAGGTGCGCATGGCGGAACAGTATCCCGGTTGTCCCTACCCGCTCGGAGCTCTCGTCGAACCCGACGGCGTCAATTTCAGCGTCTACTCACGAAACGCCGATCGACTGGAGTTGCTGCTCTACGACGACGTTGACGACTGGAGAGCCTTCCCGGGTCATCAGTCTGGACCCCCGCCGGCACCGGACCTACCACTACTGGCATGCGTTCGTCCCCGACCTCGGTCCGGGACAGCTGTATGCCTTTCGGGCCTACGGCCCCTTGATCCGGCTCGGGGTCTGCGCTTTGATCCGACCAAGGTGCTGCTCGATCCCGTACGGCCGGGCCGTCGCCACCCCGTCCGACTATCGCCGCAGCGGCGGCCTGCCGCCCGGGCCCGAACGACCAGCATGCCTTCAAGAGCGTGGTTGCCGACGTGTCGACCTACGACTGGGAGGGCGACGACCCACCTGCGCCGACCCTTTGCCGAGACCGTCATCTACGAGATGCACGTGGGCGGATTCACCAAGCACCCCAGCTCGGGCGTAGACCCGGACAAGCGAGGCACCTACGCCGGCCTGATCGAGAAGATCCCCTACCTGCAGGACCTCGGCATCACCGCCGTCGAGCTGCTGCCGGTGTTCCAGTTCGACTGGCAGGACGCTCCGCCCGGCCTGACCAACTACTGGGGCTACGCCCCGGTTTCGTTCTTCGCTCCCCACTGCGGCTACAGCTACGTGCCGCGACCCCCTGGCCCCGCTGGATGAGTTCCGCGACATGGTCAAAGCTCTGCACCGGGCCGGATATCGAAGTGATCCTCGACGTCGTCTACAACCACACGGCCGAGGGCGGCGAGCGGCGGCCCGACGTTGAGCTTCCGGGGACTCGAGAACTCCGCCTACTACATCCTGGACGAGACGGCGGCGGACACTACGCCAACTACGCCGGCACCGGCAACACCCTCAACGCCAACCAGTCGATCGTTCGCCGGATGATCCTCGACAGCCTGCACTACTGGGTCGAGACATGCACGTCGACGGGTTCCGATTCGATCTGGCCTCGATCCTGTCGCGCGACGAAGACGGCCAGCCCGTTGCCCAACCCGCCCGTGCTGTGGGACATCGAGTCCGACCCGGTCCTGGCCGGCACCAAGCTCATCGCCGAAGCCTGGGACGCGGCCGGTCTCTACCAGGTGGGCCATTTCATCGGCGACAGCTGGAAGGAATGGAACGGCCAGTTCCGCGACGACGTCCGGGCCTTCGTCCGGGGAGACGAGGACATGGTCCCGCGCCTCTGCCAACCGGCTGCTCGGGCAGCCCCGACCTGTACGCCGACGAGGGACGCGAAGCCGAGCAAAGCATCAACTTCGTGACCAGCCACGACGGGTTCACGCTCAACGATCTGGTCTCCTACAACACCAAGCACAACGAGGCCAACGGCGAGGACAACCGGGACGGCACCGACTACAACCTCAGTCCAGCAACTACGGGGTCGAAGGGCCGACCGATGACCCGGCGATCGAGGCAGCTCCGCAATCGGCAGATCAAGAACTTCCTCGCCATCACCCTCCTGTCGCTGGGTGCGCCGATGATCCTGATGGGCGACGAGGTCCGGCGCACCCAGCACGGCAACAACAACGCCTATTGCCAGGACAACGAAATCAGCTGGTTCGACTGGACGAACCTCGAGACAACACGGCGACATCCACCGGTTCGTCAAGGAACTGATCCGACTCCGGTTCATGCGTGATTCGGTGTCACCGCGTGAGCACATCTCAGCCTGGAGGAGCTGACCCGGCGGGCCAGCGTCCAATTGCACGGCGTCAACCTGGGCAACCCGGACTTCCGGGACGACTCCCACAGCCTGGCGGTATCGGCCTCCAGCCTTTCCGGCGATCTGCTGATGCACTTCGCCCTGAATGCCTATTAGGACGGCCTGGATTTCGAGCTGCCAGATCTTCCCGGAATGGGCGACCAGCGGCTGGCTTCGTGTCGTCGATACCTCGCTGGAATCGCCCGACGACATCAGCCTTCCGCCGCAGCGCCCGCGTCGATGGCACCGAACTATCTGGTCGGGGACCGGTCGGTGGTGGTGCTCTTGATCGCCACCGCTGCCCACCTGAGATCAGTCCGACCGGCTCACTTTCCGGATTCGCTCTCCCGCACCCATCCGAGCAGCAACACCAGGGCCACAAGGTTGGCTGCGGCGGCGACCAACGTGTTGGCCGTCAGGCCGGACTGCTCGTAGAGGAACGGTCCCAATCGATGCACCGACCGCCCGCCCCAACCCCATGCCGACGGCCAGAGAAGAGCGAGAAATCGGGTCCGGGCCAGAGGACGCATCTCGGAAGCAAGCGGAAACGTCGAAACGATCGTGAATTCGAACCCGCCAAGAGCCAGGGCCATGCTCGCCAAACCGGCGGTGAGGTTGGCATTGGTAACGAAAGAACACGTAGGCCGACCGCGGAGATCACCAGACCGATGGCCGACCGACCTCCGCTTGCCAATCCGATCGGTCCACAACACAGGGTCGATCCTTCGCCGACCAATTCCGAGACGGCCACCAGCACCCCTGCGGCCACCCAGCGCCAGCAGCGACAATCCGAAGCCATCCTCGAGCCAGGCTCCAAACACCACAAACATGATTTCGGAAGCTCCCGAGTAAAGCCCGACCGTCACCAGCAGCGCCACCGCACTGCGATCAAGAGCCAACTGGATCGGATGCCGTCGGTCGATCCGGAATCCGGCTCGATGACCCACCGCATGGCCAGGAGGGCAAGGAGACAGAGAACGGCTATCACCCAGAACGGCGCAGCCCATCCCAAACCGGGCGATGAGCCAACCGGCCGCCGGCGCCCCGATCAACAACGAACTCGCCCACGTCAGTTCGATGACGCCCAGATAGCGGGCCCGCACGGGTACGGCGTGCGATCAGAGAGATACGCCTGGGCCGCCACGTCGAACACCGGTTTTCCCAGGCCCAGCAAGATGAATCCGACCAGGGCTCCGGCGAAGACGCCCGTGGCCGCCGTGATCGCTGCCCCGACGGCGAACATCGTCAAGCCCGCGACGATCAGCCGGTGCCGGCGTTCGCCACGTCCAAGAACCCGGACCGCGGCCGGGGTAGCCAACCCGGTACCCACCGCACCGAGACCAGCAAACCGGCCTGGGTGAGGGGAATGCCGAGACCCCGGGCAATGGCCGGCAGGAACGGATAGATCGAAGCGATACCCGGTATTCAGCACCAGTCGGGTCGCCGCCAGGAAGGTCAGCGCTCCCGTCAAGGACCGATCGCGGTCTCGTTTGGCGTCGGTTGGCCAATGTCCACGGACATGCCCCTTCGCCGCTGCAGTCTGGCAGGCAAGGAGCTGGTTGCGGGCGGATTGCGGACCATGCTCGCGGCGCGTTCGTGAACATGTGAAGAAAAGGGACTAGATCGCACCGATGTCAACCCAAAGTAGCCATGACAACCACTTTGCGTGGCGAACTAGCATGTCGATATGACCCGAAACAGCCCGGAGCGGTGCAGGAGTTGCGGTGCGCCGGCCGTGGTGCGCATGGAGGGCGGTCTCCCTTTGCGCCCGGTGCGGGCTCGAGCGATCGTCGGGGGGTATCACACCGCGTGACGAACCGCCGGGCCGTGATGTTGGGACTCTTCTCCTCGGGGTTCCTTGCCAAGATGCTGCTCGGGGCGGTTGCCGTGGCCGCGGTCGGTGGCGTCGCCGTAACGATGCCCGGAGTGGCTCCCACGCTCCACGAAGACGGTCGGCCACCAACCCTCAACGAGTGGCACCGAGCTCGTGAACCAGCCGATGCGGCCGACGCCGCCGAGCAGCACCCGGACGCAGCTCGATCGAACGGGTCCATGAGTTCTCGGCGGCGTGCAGGCCTGGGGCGAGTGTGTTTCGGCAGCGGCCCGGGACCATGCGCCGGAGCCTTCGACCCAAAAGCGTCGTGCGGCGAAGCACCTACGGCGGCCGACCACGGCCTGGATGATGGGCGTCTTCCCCTCGCCGGACAAAGCCGACGACAAGATCACCAAAACCGCAGACAAAGCCGACGACAAGGCCACCAAAACCGCAGACAAGGCCGACGACAAGGCCACCAAAACCGCAGACAAAGCCGACGACAAGGCCACCAAAACCGCAGACAAAGCCGACGAGCTAACGTCGACGAAAGTCCTTTCGGTGACGACTGAGTCCACGCCACCGAACTCACACGGTCCCCTACCCCCTCACCCGCGTGCGTAACGTCGCTAAGATTTCCTCGCAGAGGAGGTCGGCACTATGAAGTTGCGCAGGTTCGGCTTGCGAGCAAGGCCAGGCTTCTGCTGGTTCTGGCGATCATGATGTCGGTGCTCATGTCCCGGCCGTCGCCATTGGCCGGAATCGACGGGGATGCACGGGATCCGTGACGATCGACGGCATACCGTATGGACCGAACAACGACACGGTGAGTAACCCGATCGTCGTGCCGATCGACAAAGACGGAGTCGTCGCCATCTGGGAAGCCAATGTTCCCTTCGACAACGAGAACAACGACGGCAACCTCGGCATCGTGGTCGGGCCGTTCACGATCCAGATCGCCGACTGGGGCGACCCCAACCCGGGGAACAAACAAGGCAACTCCGGCTCGTACAGCATCGAAGAGTTCAAGGACGTGTTCCCCGTTCCTGAGTCACTCATTCCACGGGGCGTCTATCAACTCAGCGGCGAGCACACTGCCGACGGCGGCACATGCACCGGAACCGTCATGGTCAAACTCGAAGGATCCGGAACCTCGGCACTGCCAGTTTGGTCGGGGCCGGAGTCACCTTCATGACGCTGCTGGGCGCTGGATTCAGGAGGAAGTCATGAAGGGCCGTCCGGTCCTCGGAGTCATTTCGGGTTTGTTGTTTGGGCTCTTCCTGGCCCTGATCCTCCAGCAGTTCGGCATCATGCCGCTCAACACGCTCAGCGTGATCGGGCTGCCCATTGTCGGGATCGTTCTGGGTCTTCTGATGGCGGCCTGGGCGCCGTTTGGAAACAAGGGCTGACCGGCTCCACCTGATCGGCGGAATGGTCTCCGGGTCTGTAGCACTCGGCCGGTCCAACCGGCGAGGCGTCCTGTGCAACCACTGAATCCTCTTGACTACGAGATGGCTGCCGCTGATCTCATGGCGGGAGCTTCATTTGAGTACTACGCCGGAGGGTCTGCCGACAATCTGACGCTTGCGGAAAAACTCGGGTGTCGCCGCCGTCGTGGTCTCCAATCACGTCGGTCGACAATTGGACACCGCGTATTCGTGGGAATCGACGCACTCCTGGCCGTTGCCGGTGAACAAGGGGCGGCCGACGTGTTGAATCTGCTGCGCTCCGAGATCGAGAATGCTTTGGCCCTGTGCGGAGCGCCGTCGGCGACAGACCTCCCCCCGCCCTGGTGGTTTGACCCTGGTTCTGGCGTGAGAATCGAATCGCCGGGCGCAGGTTTCTCAGACAGAACGGATAACCTCGCTACATGTCCGATTTGTGGCTGCTCGACCCGAGTGTTGTGTTCCTGAATCACGGCTCGTTTGGGGCGTGCCCGAGCCCGGTGCTCCAACACCAGTCCGCACTTCGGGCCCGGATGGAAGCCGAACCGGTTCTGTTCTTCCGCCAACCTCGAGGAGCTGGCCGATTCCGCCCGATCAGTGCTCGGGGACCTTCGTGGGTGCCGATCCCGATGACCTGGCCTTCGTGCCAACGCCACCACGGGAGTCAACACGGTTCTCCGCTCCCTCGACTTCGAGCGTTGACGACGAGATCCTCATCACCGATCACGGCTACAACGCCTGCCGGAATGCCGCCGGTCGTGGTAGCGGAGCGTGCTGGGGCGCGCTGGTCACTGCCCGGATTCCGTTCCCGATCCATTCTCCCGATGTGGTGGTCGACGCCATCGTCGCCGCCACCACCCGCGGACGAAGCCTGTTGCTGGTGGATCACGTCACCAGCCCGACCGGGCTGGTGTTTCCGGTTGAACGAATCGTCGCGGAGATGACGGAAGGGGCATCGACACCCTTGTCGACGGAGCCCACGCTCCCGGCATGATCCCGCTCGATGTCGAGGCCATCGGCGCCGCCTACTACACCGCCAACGCCCACAAGTGGATGTGCGCTCCCAAAGGCGCGGCCTTTTTGCATGTCCGTCGAGATCGCCAGGCGAAGCATCGTCCCCACGGTGATCAGCCATGGGGCCAACTCGCCCCGAACCGACCGATCCCGTTTCCGCCTCCTGTTCGACTGGACGGGCACCAACGACCCGACAGCCCATCTGGTCGATCCCGACGGCCATCGACACCATGGGCTCCGCTATCGCGGGCGGCTGGCCGGCCTTGATGCAGCACAATCATCAGCTAGCCCTCCAAGCTCGCGACGTATTGGCCGATGCTCTTGGCAATCGCGCCGCCGACACCCGACGTCATGCTCGGCGCCATGGCCGCTTTTCCGCTGGCACCCGCCGGTGGCATGCCGCCTCCCCACGAAGTCAACGCACTCGCGGGAAGGCTGTGGAATGACCATCGCATCGAAGTCCCCATCAACTTCTGGCCGGAATGGCCGAGCCGGGTACTGCGAATCTCAGCGCAGGTGTACAACCGGCTCGATCAATACCGTTTGCTGGCCGGCGCCTTGTCGGCGGAAGCCGAGAATCGGCAAGACCCGGGATAAACCCGGGTCCTGCTTCGCCCCCAAAACCCCCCGCTGACCTTTTCGAGACCGACGGTCCCGCACTGGAGGTGTCGCCTCCAAGAACCCTACGACCACTCACAGCGTTTGTACAGGCACATACAGCGCTGGGCGTCGAGACTAGTCCCCTGCCCGGGGAGGAGGCGGCCCCTCTCGGTCAGCTGGGCCCGAGGTAACCTTGAGTCATGAGATCGGGATCGACCCCGGGGCTGAGCCCGGAGTCCACCGATTGGGAACCGGCCTACCTGGCCGAAGATCACCAAGGCCGGATGGCCGCCCGAGTAGACCAAGCAATGGCCGAGCTGGAAGCCTGCCGAGCTTGCCCTCGGGATTGTGACGTTGACCGCACGCGGGCGGATTCCATCTCTTGTCGGGTTGGCCGGCACGCCCGGGTAGCCGCCGCCTTTCCACACCTTGGAGAGGAAGCATGCCTGCGCGGTACCCGAGGTTCGGGGACCATATTCTTCTCTTCCTGCAACCTGCGTTGTGTCTTCTGTCAGAACTGGGACATCTCCGCCGCCGCCAACGACCGAGAGGTGGATGCGACTGGACTGGCCAGTGTGATGCTCAGCCTCCAAGAAGCGGGATGCCACAACATCAATCTGGTCACCCCCGAGCATGTCGTGCCGCACATCGTCGAGGCATTGGCTCTCGCCATTCCGGCCGGCCTGAGCCTGCCGTTGGTCTATAACACCAGCGCCTACGACGGCCTCGCTTCCCTCCGGTTGATGGAAGGTCTTGTCGACATCTACATGCCGGACTTCAAGTTCTGGGAGCCGGAGACCGCGCGGCGATTGGCCCGGGCGCAGGATTATCCCGAGGTGGCTCGAGTGGCTATTGCGGAAATGCACCGTCAAGTGGGCGACCTGTCGCTCGGTCGAGATGGCTTGGCCAGACGCGGCTTGCTGGTGAGGCATCTCGTAATGCCACACCAGGGGATGGAAACGGCAGCCATTCTCCGATGGCTCGCAGAAGAGATATCCCCGGACACGTACGTGAACATCATGGACCAGTACCGCCCCAACCATCGCGTACCCAACAACCCGCGCTACGCGGACATTGACCGACCCGTCTCGAGGGTCGAGATCGATGCTGCCATCAGCGCGGCCCGGCGGGTGGGGCTGTGGCGGCTGGATCGGCGGTCGTGACCATGGATCCGCAACTCCTTGGACCCCCCGGGGCGGTGGTACCCACCAGGTACTGGCGTGCGCTCAACGACGGGCGCGTGCAATGCGACCTGTGCCCGAGGTACTGCAAGCTTCGCGAGGGCCAGCGCGGATTGTGCTTCGTGCGGGCGAGACTCGAGGACCAGATCGTGCTCACCACTTACGGCCGCTCGTCGGGGTTCTGCATCGATCCAATCGAGAAGAAGCCGCTCAACCATTTCCTCCCCGGATCACCGGTTCTGTCTTTCGGCACCGCCGGATGCAATCTCGCCTGTCGGTTCTGCCAGAACTGGGACGTCTCCAAGGCTCGCGAGTTTGTTGGGTCGGCCGATCAGGCCAGTCCAGAACAGATCGCCCAGGCCGCCAAAGTTTCCGACTGCCCCAGTGTCGCGTTCACCTACAACGATCCCGTTGTCTTCCACGAGTACGCCATAGACGTCGCCCGGGCTTGTCGTGCGCAGGGGGTCCGCACGGTGGCAGTTACCGCCGGGTATGTGTGCCAGGAACCACGCCTCGAGTTTTACTCCCACATGGACGCGGCCAATGTCGACCTGAAAGCCTTCTCCGAACAGTTCTACAAACGAACCTGCGCCGGCCACCTATCGCCGGTTCTGGAGACGCTGCAGTTTCTCAACGACGAAACTGACGTGTGGATGGAGATCACGACCTTGCTCATCCCGGATTTGAACGATTCGGACCGCGAGATCGATGACCTGACTCGGTGGATAGCCGATCATCTGGGCCCCAGTGTCCCGTTGCACTTCACCGCCTTCCGTCCCGATTTCAGAATGCTCAACCGGCCTGCCACCCCCCCGGAGAGCCTCGCCCGAGCCCGGCGAATCGGACTGGCCAATGGCCTGCGTTACGTGTACACGGGCAATGTCGTCGACCCCGACGGTCAGACCACTCGATGTCATCAATGCGGATCGGCGGTGATCGGACGCGATTGGCACAGATTGACCGCTTGGGATCTTGACCGTGGCGGCAACTGCGCGACCTGCGGAGCGGCCTGCGACGGTGTTTTCGATGCCGAGGGACCGGGGTCCTGGAACGGGCGCCGGCTTCCCATCCACATCGGAGAAGTCAACGGAGCGGACCGATAGCGAACGCGCCGTAGCCGACCACGACGTCGCGCCTCCCGGCCGTGTCCCCCGAAGACCGCAGGTCGAGGAGAGAGCACACCCAACCTTCTTGACGAGCCAGCAACAAGGCGGCCTGAACACCGACCCGACCACAAGCAGCGCCCCGAGCAAGTTGCTCGGGGCGCTTCTCCATCATGGCCCGGGCCGTCCGTTCATCGCGCACCCGGGCAGCGTCGTAGTCGAGGTAATGAGAAAGGTCTGAACTGACCAACCCAACAACCCCTTCGTCATCCATGAGCGCACCAAGGACCTCGGCCACCGTCGTCGGCTCCACTGATCCCGTCAGCAGTGCGACAACCGTGAACTCCTTCAGGACCACTTGCAGGAAGGGAAGCTGCACTTCGATGCTGTGTTCGCGCTCGTGGGCTGTGCGGTTGGGACCAACACTCGAGTGGAACTCAGCCCGGGCCGTCAGATCAGCATCCACTGGCACGACACCCAAAGGAGTAGTGAAGTTCTCGACCCCCGGCGTGGCCAACCCGAAGAAGTGAACAAAGTGGGAAGGTCCAACCACTACCACCCGCCGCGGTCCATCCAAGGCTTGCAGCAGCCGGTAGGCAGTTGCTGCCACCGGTCCGGAGTACGCGTAGCCGGCATGTGGCACGATCAGAAGTCGCAGCTCGACAACCGCCTCAGGAAGTGGCGTCGCCGTCAGCAATCCACCGATCGAATCCCTCGATTCCTGCGGATCGGACGGATAGAAAGACCCGGCCACGGCCGGCAATCGCGTCGACGACAAGGGGCGGTCCGCGTTCATCTGCCAGCTTCAACTCCCCTGGGCAAGCCCAACGGCGCTGCATGGTGAGTCGTTCCACTGTCCGCGCTCATCTGATTCGCCGCCTAGGGACCATCGACCCATTACCCACCTGTCTGACAACCGACCCCTAGGGTTGGTACCCGAGTGGATCCAACTCGTGCGTGATCCATGTTGGGAAGGCGATCAATTGGACAAAGTCGCGGTCGTAACCGATTCCGTTGCGATGCTCCCGGAGCGTCTTTCCCGGGACCTGGGCATTGGCGTGGTGCCCATCGTCCTGAACCTCGGAAACCGGTCCTACCGGGATGGGATTGATCTGTCGACGGCGGATTTCTATCAGCTGTTGCGTACGAGCGAAGAGCTGCCTACAACAGCAGCTCCCTCGGTAGGTGAGTTCGTGCAGGTGTATGAAGAGGCGCTGACCAGAGGTTCGACAGTGGTTGCCATCCACGTTTCTTCGCAGATGACCTCCGTCCATCGCATCGCCTCGATGGCCGCCCAGGCGATCACCCGCGGCCAGGTCCACGTTGTCGACTCAAAGTCCGCCACGATGGCGGAAGGCTTCATTGCCGTGGCCGCTGCCCGAGCTGCCCGGGCTGGGGCAGATCTCGACGCGGTGATGGCCCGGGCTGAGGAAGTGCGGTCCAGTGTCCGGTTCTTTGCATTCCTGGAGACGCTCGAATACCTCCGCCGCGGCGGGCGGGTGGGCGGCGTCGCAGCATTGATGGGAAATGCCATCCAGCTCAAGCCGATCGTTCACCTCGTGGATGGGCAGATCGCCGCCCTGGCCCGCCCCCGGACCCGCCGCAAAGCAACCCAGGCTTTGCTCGATCGGATGTTGGGCGACGTCGGCGACCGATCGGTGCGGGTCGCCGTCCTCCACGCTGATTCGCTGGACGACGCCGAAGAACTCGGCAGGCGAGTGAAGGATCAGTTCGATTGCCTGGAGCTGCACGTCACAGAGCTCACCCCGGTAATGGGGACCCACACCGGCCCGGGTCTGCTGGGCCTGGCCTACTACGTGGACGAATAGTGGCGCTACAGGCGGCGCTGCTGATCCTCGGTTCGTACGTCCTTGGATCGATCCCCACCGGCTACCTGGCGGCTCGACTCCTGAAAGGCACCGACCTGCGCGAGTACGGAAGCGGCACTCCGACGGGATCGATGGTCTTCGAGCACGTGGCCCGATGGGCGGTGGTGCCGGTCGGGTTGTTTGATGTCGGCAAAGCTGCACTCCCCGCCTGGCTGGCTACCCAGCTCGATCTCGGCACCGGCGTGGCATTGGCGGCGGGGTTGACGGCGGTAGTCGGACACAATTGGCCGATGTTCCTGAGTTTCTCAGGCGGAAGAGGTATCAGCGGGTTCCTCGGCGTGCTGATAGTGATCTTCCCACTCGGAACGGCCTGGCTGCTTAGTTTCCTGTTGGTCGGATGGAGGCTGGGCGATTCGACGGTGTGGACCCTGGCCAGCCTGGCCACTCTGCCGGTTTTCTCTTGGCTGCTCGATGGGCCGACAATCATGCCGATTGCGGCCGGAGCCATGCTGCTGCTGACTGTGACAAAGCGAGTGGAGGCCAACCGCCGTCCGTTGCCGGACTCTGGGCCCGCAAGGCGCCAGGTAGTGCTGCGCCGCATACTGCACGACCGGGACATCAGATCTCATCAAGACTGGATCGACCGGACCCCCGATCAGGGGTAACACCTGCCCGATAGGGCGCAATGCGGAATCAACCGGACGTTTGGCCCCTGTCCACGACCCGGACGTTCGTGGCAGGATCTACAGGTGCTCCGCCTGGATGCTCTCCACAAACGCTTCGGTGAGGTCGTCGCCCTCGACGATTGTTCCCTCGCCGTGCAAAGGGGACAGATGCTTGGGTTCCTCGGCCCCAACGGCGCAGGGAAGACCACAGCGATGCGAACGATCTTCGGGCTAGTGCGACCCGACGCCGGTCGGGTGACGTGGGACGACCAACCGCTGACTACGCCGCTTCGCCGCCGAATCGGCTACATGCCGGAGGAGCGCGGGCTGTATCCAAAGATGAAGGTACGCCGCCAACTTATCTACTTCGGCCGATTACACGGCCTCGACCGGCCAGAGGCCGAAAAGGCTGCGGATCATTGGTTGGACGTGTTCGAACTCGACCGACCGGGCCGACGCAAAACTGATCGAACTCTCGCATGGCAATCAGCAACGCGTGCAACTGGCCACCGCCCTCGTTCACCGCCCGTTGCTGCTTGTGCTGGATGAACCATTCGCCGGTTTGGATCCCATCGCGGCCGAGAAGATGGTGAGCATCCTCCGCGCTCAGACCGAGGAGGGCGTGGCCGTCCTGTTCTCCAGCCATCAGCTCGATGTGGTTGAGCACCTGTGCGACGACGTCGTCATCATCCATCAAGGCCGGGTCATCCTGGCCGGAAGGGTGTCTCAGCTACGGGCTGCATCGTCCCGGCGCTATCTGGAAGTCTCGACAGCTGGGCCCATCGGCTCGTCCTGGTTGAACGAGATCCCCGGGGCGAGCCTGGTCGACCAACGTCAGGACCGGATCCGGCTCCTGGTCGATGACGGCATAGACATCGAGTCCGTGGCTGCGGTCGTCGCGAATCACGGTCCGGTTTCCTCCTTCTCGCTTGAACCACCCGACCTCTCTGAGATCTTCACTGCAGCGGTGCGCCGATGAAGGACCGGACCACCATTCTGCTGGCGATAGGACGTGAGCTCCACGCGTGGAAGAAACCCTTCCTCATTTCATCGGCGATCGTGCTGGCCGTGGTGGCCATCGGTATGACGATCATGGTGATGACCAGCGAAAACGACCAAACCGTCACCTACGAGATCGGGATGGTGGACAACCCTCCGGCGGCCATCCATAGCGATCTCATCGAGTTGCTCAGTCCGGACACCACTGTTTCGACGGTTCCCTTCCCGTCCGTAACCGAGGCAGAAGCCGCCCTTATCGACCGGAGTATCGATGCGCTGATCATCGGCGAAGAGGAGGTCGTCTGGGGCCCGAGTACCCCCAACGGGTTGGCCAACGCCGTCTGGCTGGCCGTCTCGAACCAGCAAGTTCGAAGGAACGCCGATTCCTTTGGCCTGACACCGGCCGAAACCAGGCGCCTCATCTATCCCGAGTTCGAAAACGCGGGCCATCCAATCTCCTGAAGAGGGATCCGTGGCAGATGAGGTGTTGTCGGCTCTCTCCGTGATATTGATGTTCATGGCCATCATCGCCTATGGGCAGTGGATCGGCTACGCGGTGGTGGAGGAGAAAGCCAACCGGGTGGTCGAAGTGCTGCTGGGAGCGATCAGACCGCATCACCTGATGACGGCCAAAGTGGTGGCCGTCGGTTTGCTCGGGCTCACTCAGATCGCTGCGGTCGGAACTCTGGCTTTGACGATCGGCCTGGCGGGAGATCAATTGGAACTTCCCGCCGCTTCGGCCACAACCGTTCTCTGGGTAATCGTCTGGTTCCTGCTTGGCTACGCCTTCTACGGGTCGCTCTACGCGGCCGGCGGATCTCTGGCATCGAACTCTCAGGAAGCCGGCAGCGTCATGGGGCCCATGAGCATCCTGGTCGGAATTGGGTACGTCCTCGGTTTGATAAGCATGCAGGGCGGCATCGACACCCTGTTGTTACGGATCACCTCATTCATCCCCTTCTGGGCGCCGCTAGTGATGCCCGGCCGGATCGCCCGGGGGTGGGCGGAAGGCTGGGAAGTGGCCCTTTCTGTGGGGATCATGATCCTGGCCGGCCTCGTCATGATCCGAGTCGCCGGACGGATCTATGTCGGCGGCGTCGCCCGAGCGACTTCCAAGGTGGGCTGGAGAGAGGCCTTTCGGACCGGGGCTGATCTGAGGAAGTAGGACCGCGCTCCCCGAGTCGAGCTACCCTGACCGACGCAGAACAGGAGAACGATGAGCCCGCCCAACGCCCAAATCGATGCGGCCCGTCTGGCCGTGACCACCGCTCTTCTCGAGGGTGACTCCGGCGGAGCCTTCCATATGGTCGGTAGCCTGTTGGACCAAGGAATCCCCTTCGACGTTGCCCTCTTCGACGTGGTCGCGGCCGCCCACGCCGACTTCGGTACCCGCTGGCAAAGTGGCGACTACCGGATTGCCAACGAACATGCTGCCAGCGGTGCCGTCGAGACTCTGGTGGCCATGCTGGCCGGATCGTTCGACCTTCCGGAAGATGGTCAAGAAGTAATCATCGCCGCCGCCCAAGGCGACCATCACTCACTTCCCGCCCGGATCACCTCCGCCTATCTGCTGTGGCTTGGATATCAGGTTCGCTATCTCGGATCCAATATGGACGCAGCCGACCTGTCCGGCTACCTCACTGAGGAGACCCCTGCGGCCCTGATTCTGTCGTGTGCCATGCCCATTTTGCTGCCCGGAGCGCGGGCCAGCATTCGGGCGTCACATCACGCCGAGGTTCCGGTGCTGGCCGGTGGCAACGGCTTCGGACCCGATGGTGTCTGGGCTTATGCGGTTGGGGCCGATGCCTGGGTCGCTTCGCCCCGCGAGGTGCAAGACATCCTGACTTCCTGGGAACCGGATATCGAGACTTCGGAACTTGTCGTCCCCGCGTCACCTGCCGAGATGGAAGTCATCGACAACCGTCGCCAGGAGATCTTGGCGACGACGGTCGGGATCCTCACCGAATCTTCCCGTCGACTGCGATCCGAAGTCGATCTCCTGCTGGCCGCCGTCGAGGCCACCTTGCTGGTGGACGATCCGGTGCTCTTGTCCAATTTTGTCGAGTGGCAGGAGTTGACTCTTTCTTCCCAGGGCTTTGCGGCTGAAGTCCCCGCTCAGCTGCGGTCGGCCCTCTCGGCCGGACTGGAAGAGATTGCACCTGACGCCGCGGGCCTGCTGGCCGGCTAGAGGAATCGGGACTGCTCACATGCCCAGCGCGACGCGGCCGCATGAGCATCTTTCGCCTGACCATCGTGTCCACCGGCGGCACCATCGAGAAGACCTACGAAGCGTCCTCCGGGTCTCTCACCAATCAGGAGACCGTGCTGGATCACATGCTCAAGCTGCTGCGGGTCCCCGATCTGCACATCGATCGGGCCCGGCTCATGAACAAGGACAGCCTGGAGATGACCGAAGCCGACCATGAACTCATTGCCCGCACCGCCCACGACGCTGCCGCCGACGCCGACGGGGTCATCGTGGTGCACGGCACCGATCGATTGGCCAAGAGTGGCGAAGCCACCCACCGATTGGGGGCGCCTCTGGCTCCCATAGTGTTCACCGGAGCCATGCGGCCGTTCGAGTTGCGGGACACCGATGCGCTCCAGAACCTCACCGAAGCGCTCCTGGCCGTCCGCCTCCTCGACCCCGGAGTCTACGTGGCGATGCACAACCGGGTGTTGGCCTTTCCAGGCGCAGTCAAAGATCGCGCCGCCGGGACCTTCACAAGAAGCGATTGAAGGATCGTCACCCGCATACGCGTCATCAACGAATCCTATAGAGCCACGCCTGGACCTCTAGAGTCGAGACCATGACAACCATAAGACGCCTCACCGACTCTTGCCTGATCGTCACCACCGACTCAGACGCCACCCTGTTTGACCCGGGATTCCACACCTTCGGCTCCGACGAGATCGATCTCGACTCGATCGGGGACATCTCCCGGGTTCTCATCACTCACGAACACGGCGACCACGTCAACCCGGAATTTGTGAAATGGCTTGTCGATCGCCGATCGGATCTCGCGGTCTACTCCAACGACGCGGTAGCCGGTCTGCTCGACGGCTACGGAGTCGAAGTGAACACCGGCGATCCATCTGGAGTCACCTGCGAAGATGTCCTGCACGAGACGATCCCCACCGGGGCCCAACCCCCGAACCGGGCTTTCACGATCGACGGCATCCTCACCCACCCCGGGGATAGTTACCAGCCCACCGTCAGCGCCCCGGTACTGGCTTTGCCGTTGATCATTCCCTGGGGATCGACCACCCAGTCGATGGCGTTCGCTCGCCGGCTGGCCCCCAATCAGGTGATACCGATTCACGACTTCTACCTCAACGAGGGCGGACGCAGTTTCGCCTACAACATGGCCAAGAACGTGCTCGCCAAAGCAGACATCGAAGTGATCACCCTCAACTGGGGCGAAACGACCACCCTCTAGAGCCAATCCGCCGGCGTCTCCCGCCTAGCCGGCCCGCAACCAGAACCCGGAAACCTGCAACCCAAAACCTGAAACCCGAAACCTGAAACCACCTAGGGTGAGTTGACATGACCACTACGGAAACCCCGGTCACCCAAGTTGTACTCGGCGACGAAGCGGTGGCGCTGGGCGCTCTGCACGCCGGAGTGACCGCCGCCTACGGATATCCCGGAACGCCTTCGACCGAGATCCTCGAATACCTTCTGCGCTCCGGAGAAGACGGGCCCAAGGTCGCCTGGTGCGCCAATGAGAAGACGGCCTACGAAGCGGCGGTCGGAGTTTCGATGGTCGGACGCCGGGCCCTAGTCACCATGAAGCACGTAGGTCTCAATGTGGCCGCCGACCCCTTCATCAATTCGGCGCTGGTTGAGATCGGCGGTGGGCTGGTGGTAGCGGTGGCGGATGACCCCGGCATGCACTCGTCGCAGAACGAACAAGACTCGCGGTACTACGCGGACTTCGCCCGCATCCTCTGCTTGGAACCGGCCGATCAGCAGCAAGCCTACGAGATGACCCGCCAGGCCTTCGACCTGTCCGAGCGCTTCCACATCCCGGTGATGATTCGCCTGGTCACTCGTCTCGCGCACAGCCGGTCGGTGGTAAGACCGGCGCCCCCTCTCCCCCAACGGCCGCTGGGCGGATTGCCCGACAGGTCGGACTGGACTCTCCTTCCCGGCAACGCTCGCCGTCGCTGGGCCGACCTGTTGGAACGTCAGCCGGCCCTGGTCGAATACAGCGAAAAGGCCGCTTTGTTGAATCTCGCCTCCACCGGTCTCGGGGTGATCACGACCGGAATCGCCCGCAACTACTTCCTCGAACACCTGGGCGAGATCGGGGACAAGACCTCGCACCTTCACATCGGGACCTATCCGATCCCGGTGGAGGCCGTCCGGCAGCTAGCCGAGCATGTCGATCGGATCGTGGTGTTGGAGGACGGGTATCCCTACGTCGAGCGTTTGCTCCGGGGTCTTCTCCCTCAGGTAGTTCCCATCGATGGAAAACTCAACGGTCGGGTTCCGGCCACCGGCGAATTGGACCCCGATGTCGTGGGAGAGGCCCTCGACCTGCCCAGTCACCGCCCCGCCGATCTGCCTCCTATCGACTTGGCGGGCCGGCCCCCGCAGCTCTGCCGGGGATGCCCCCACAGCGACAGTTTCCAGGCCCTTATTGACGCGATGGTCGAGCATGGAAGGGCCCCTCGTTTGTTCGGACATCGGGTGCTACACACTCGGCGCCCTACCCCCCTACCGGGCTATCCAATCCTGCGTATGCATGGGAGCATCGATCGGCATGGCCCGGGGGCGCGGCCGACGCGGGATATCGACCCGCGATTGCTGTGATTGGAGACTCGACTTTCCTCCATTCCGGAATGACCCCGCTGCTCGACGCCGTGGCCGACGACGCCGACTTGACCGTGCTGATCCTCGACAATCACACCGTGGCCATGACCGGAGCTCAACCGACCCTCGTCCCCTCGGATCGTTTGCCGGAAATCGTCCGCGGATTGGGGGTTGACCCCGAACACCTTCACGTGCTCCGTGCCAGCCGCAAGGGGGAAGCCGACCTGATCGCCACCATCAAAAAGGAGCTCGACCACCCCGGGGTGTCGGTGGTGATCGCCGAGCGGGAATGCATAGAGGTGGCAAAGCGGGCCCGCAAGGAGCGTTCGTGAAGCTCGACATCATCCTGGCCGGAGTTGGAGGACAAGGAGTGCTCTCTGTGTCGGCGGTTATCGCCGGGGCGACGGCCCGGTTGGGATTGGCAGGTAAAGCAGTCCGAGGTGCACGGCATGGCGCAGCGGGGCGGGGCGGTGCTCGCCCATCTGCGGATGGCCGACGGACCAATCCACAGCGATCTCATCCCCCGGGGAAGTGCAGATTGATCCTGTCTCTCGAACCGATGGAAAGCCTCCGCTACCTCGAGTACCTCTCTCCCACGGGGACCATCGCCACCGCGGTCGAACCGGTCGTCAACATCGACGACTACCCCGACTTGGAGACTCTGTTGGGAACCATCCGGTCGACCGGAGCGAGCATCCTCGTGAAGGCCACTCCAGCTCGCCAAACAAGCCGGCAACGTCAAGGCGGCCAACATGGCGATGGTCGGATCCGTCGCTCATCTCTTGCCGGTGACCGAGTCCGACCTCAAGGCCGAGATCACCCACGCTTTCGGCCGATTGGGAGAGAAGGTTCTCACCGCCAACCTCGAAGCGTTCCGTTTGGGCCAAGAAGTCGGGGCGGCGATCGCACGCTGATCGAAGGAGTTGAGCTTCAGGCTTCAGGCTTCAGGGGAGTGCGGCCGATCTTGCGTCTAGGCGAGGGTTTCCGCGGCGCGGCGGCATAGGCCCATTGCTGATGCAAGATCGAGTTTCTCGGGTGGCTGCGTCGGCCGGACATCTTCGGGTATCAGATCGAGCCCGGCCTGGGCGAACTTCGCGGTAGAGATTCCCGTCGACACCGACCTCGAATTCAAGCAGCTGGTTGGCTTCCTCAAACCTGGCCGCCTTCACCAACGCTCGGCCGATTCCGGTGATCGCGTAGTGTTGCTGCAACCCCATCCCGGCCTCGGTGGCCTGGTCCAGACAGGCGAGGAAGTGTTGGGCGGCGGCCTTCAGCTGACCAAGTTCGGTTTCAGCCAACCCCAGCCGTCCGTAGGACACGGCGATACCCCAGCGGTGGTTGATTTCCTCGAATTTGTCCAGCCCCTCGAGAGCGTATCTCCGGGCCAAGTCGTACTCTCCCTGCAGGTAGTGCGACCAGCTGAGGCGGCTCAAGGTGTACCCCTGGCCGCCTAGATCGCCGGACTTGACGAAGATCTCTCGTCCTTCGTGATGATATTGAACAGCCTGTTCGTGATCACCGGCCGCGTCGGCCGCCAGCCCGTACTTACTCAACAGGAAGGCCTGTCCGAGATAGTGCTGGCAGGCGATGACCTTTTTGAGTCCGTGATCGAAAGTCGCCTTCGCCACCTCGACCCTCCCCAGCTCGAGTTGGGACCAACCGAGCCAGGCGTCCAGTTGCCCCTCCAATAGGGGGGTCAATTCTGACCTGAGCGCCGCGGCCTCTTCGTAGGGGTCGAGTGACCCGGAATAGTCTCCGCGGAGAGCAAGCTCTATGCCCTTGGCGATCAACCAGATGGCCAATCCGAATCCACCCCGTGCCCGCCAGGGCTCCTCGATTTCCTCAAGGAGACCCGCGATCTCATCGGGAGTGGAAAACGAGGTCTCGGTGAGGGCTAGAGCCACTGCGGCCAGCAGGTATGCCTGGCGTTGGAGAGCCGGTTCCTTCCCGAGGAGCTGTTCGTATCGCCGGCAGATCCGCTCCAGGTGCGCCTTCTGGTCCACCCAGCTGTACAGAAAGTAGAACTCGTTGAGGGCGACGACCGAGGCAGTGACATCCTGATCGGGAAAATGGTCGACCCAGTGGTCGGATGCCGCTCGAATGTGATCGAGCTCCTCAGCCACCTCGTCACGCACAGCCAGCTGATCGGCGCTACCTTGCAACGCCGGTGTTCGATCGAGCAAGAACCGCAGGTAGTAACGGGCGAAGCGTTCAAGAGCATGCGACTCTTCAACTCCGAGTTGCTCCCTGGCGAACTCCCGCAGCAACGGATGGAGGGCGTACCGATCGATCGACGGACGCCATAACAACGACTGCTTGGCCAGATCCCTGAGATCGGCCAGAGATGCTCCGGCCACTTCCGACGCACCCTCGCGGTCGAAGGGCGCCGCAAAAACGGACAACCCGGCGTAGATACGGCGCAGGTCACCGGAGAGCAGTTTCCACGAGTGCTCGAAAACTGCCCGCATGCTGCGGTGCCGATCGGGCGCATCGCGGGCAGAGCCCTCCAAAAAATCAAGATCCCGGCTGATTTCGGCGGCGATCTCCGACGGCGACAGCACGCTCGTCCAGGCGGCAGCCAGTTCGATAGCCAAAGGCATGCCACCCAAGTGCTCACACAAGGCCCCGATGACTTCTCCCTCCGGGCCGTCGGGGTCGAGGGAGACACCGGCTTTTTCGGCTCTGTCGAGAAAGAGCATTGCTGCGTCGTTGGATCCTTCGTTGCCCAACCCACTCACGTCGTATCGCCACTCGGCGGTGAGGTCGAGTTGTCGCCGACTGGTCGCCAGAACCACCAGGTTGGGGATCGCCGTGAGCATCTCGTTGATGAGGTCGGCAACGTCGGGAAGGTGTTCGAGGTTGTCGAGTATGAGGATCAGCGGTTGAGTGCTGAGCCGATCGAACAGCTGGGTCTTTTCCGGGATCTCAGCTGATAGCTGGATATCGAAGGTGAATCCGATGCTGTCACCAAGAGCTTTGATCACGTCCGAGGTCTGCGAGATTCCGGCCATCCCTAGGAAGTGGGCGGCGATCCCCACCCGGTCCGAGACGGCCCGAGCCGCTTCGACTGCCAGGCGGGTCTTGCCGATGCCACCCGGGCCCAGGAGCGTCACCAACCGGCAGTCGGGAACGGCGAGCATCTCGACTAGTTCCGTTAGATCGGTCTGGCGTCCGACGAACGAGGTGGGGAACTCCGGCAATTGGGCTGCGATGACGGAACCGGTCCGAAGTGGCGGAAAGGTCGATCGAAGCCCCGGCACCGACAGCTGACGTATGTGCTCCGGTTCGCTCAAACCTCGCAGAAGATGAGACCCGAGGTCCGTCAGAGCCACTTCTTCCGGCAAGGAGTGCTCGACTTGGGAATACGTCGACGACGACAGCAAGATCTGGCCACCGTGGCCGGCCGCCTCGATTCGGGCTACCCGATTCACGTCCGGACCGTGGTAGTCATCGTCAACCGGTTCAGTGACGGCCGTATGCAATGCCATCCGAACACCGAGCAGCCCGACCACTTCCGGCCAATCTGCTTCGGTGAGGTGCGATTGGGCCTCCACGGCGGCGGCCACCGCGGAAGTGGCGCTATCGAAGACGACGAACAATCCGTCACCAGTGTTCTTGACCAAATGCCCGCCGTAACGAACCACGGCCCCGGTGACAACCTCATCGTGAACGGCTAGCGCCCGACGCATATCGTCCGCGAAGGTGTCCCACAGGCGCGTGCTGCCTTCAATGTCGGTGAACAGAAAGGTGACCGTACCGCCGGGCAAACTCGCCATTGCCTTGAAGCGTACCCGGCGTCACCCGGAGGATTCCGTTCCCATAGCCCGTTTGACCGAGAGCCGACCACCGTGCAGCCGATCAGTGCGGGAAGGCAACTTCGAGGATGGCGTAGGCGAGCACCAACAGCCCGAAAGTGGTGGTGACAAACACTGCAATCGAACGCTCTCGCTCGCGCACGATACTGAAGAGACCAAACCCGGCGGCGGCGATAGCAGCCGCAGCGCCGGCCGTCATGGTCCCCGCCAGCCAGGGGTTGGAGAGGAACGTGTCGCCACCCTTCTGACCGCTGATCACCAACGCAAAGAAGGCGGCAAACAACCAGGTGGCTGCCACCATCAGAATCAACGACGTGCGGGCCGGTCGACTACGAGGCATGAGGCCTACCTTTCCGCCCTCATCGTCTCCCCTTCTTGGTCAGTCCGCAAGCGGTACTTCACCGTCCCGCTGGATCTTTCCGGATTGGATCAGTAGGTCGAGGGTCGGTCCGCCAGGGCCGCTCCGATGGGACCGTCAGGGCTACCAGCGGGCGTGGTGTTCCTCGGCCCATCCGATCATGTCCTCTATGTGGATCGTCTCGCCATCATCGGAACGCACCGTGCCGTGATAGCGACCGAAGAGCTGGTGAACTTCGGATCGGATCAGCAACAGATTCGTCTTGGCCACCCTGGGGAGGAAAGGCACGAAGGTGAGGTCGACCCGGTCGGACCGCATTCGCCACGATTCCATGAAGTCCCGGGAGTCGTAGTCGATCCGAACCCGGGGCAGTTTGTGGATCCGCCCCTCCAACAGAAGTGTGTTCTCGGTAGCTGCCGAGGTGTCCCCGAAGCCGAAACCCATGTTGAGTCCCGCCCGCCGGCCGTCGCTCAGGAACCCAGAGGCACTCGCCCACACCCAGAAGGAGTTGTACTCCCACACTCCCCTCCCCCAGTCGAGGCTGCCAAGACTGTTGGTGGGGTGGAACTGATGATGCTCGCCGCCAATTTCGAGCGTTCCCTCGACCGGGAGGCAGTTGATTTTGCGGTTGTAGTAGAAGCGCCGTTCGCCGATCGGGACAACCACAACAGTCGACTCGTGATCGGTTGCCAACCGGATCTGCACATCGGCATTGAGGGGCCGCCCTCCGAAGTCGTCCCACCTGACCTTGATCTGACGCATCTCCGGTCCGACTTGGAACGAGGCAGTCACCTTCCGCCCGGTGTAGCTGCTTTCCCCCCGGTCGTTGTTGCGCGGCAAATGGATGCCATTGGCGAACGGAACCGTGACGGTCTCTTCGTGGTAGATCCCATGGGCGAAATCGACCACATAGACGAACACTTGGCCGGCGTATCCAAGGTCGGCCACAGTGGCCGAGAAGTACAAATCGGGCGAGGTGACCCCGTAGTAGTCCCACCGTTTGATCCGAAAACGCTGCAATGCCCGGACCGGATAGAACCGGGCTTGCTCGAGATTGCAGTCCAGCAAGGGATGGCGCGCCCATCCAACCTGAACGAGGTTTCCTTGTTCATCCAGGAGCGGCGACGGCTGGGTGATCTCGTGTTCGACGTTGGTCATGCCGTACCGCCGACGCTACTCGTCTGCGAGGCTCTCCTCGTCGCAAGATCCTCACTCCCCAGCCAGTGCCAGGGCTTCCCGAGTCGCCCTATTTGTCGCCCGATCACACAAGGGAACTGGAGTCTGCATCTCCTTTCGAATCTGATCAGCTCGATTCAGAAACCCGGCCGCCCGTTCGAGGTCGTGGCGGGCGACCGCTACCTTCGCCAGGCCCTCCAAGACACCCGGCACAAACGCCGTGATGGCAAGGGATGTGAGCGCCTCGAGCGACGCCTGCAGATGATCTTCAGCTTCCTCGAGTTCGTCCGCTTCCAGCGCGATCCGGCCCAACAGGGATCGGCTGTCCGCCACGGCCCGACGGTCCCCGCGGTATTCGTCGGCGATCAGAGACCGGGTCGCCAGCTCACGTGCCCGGCGAAGGTCTCCTTCATGCAACAGCAGATGAGCGAGATTCAGCTCTATCCAAGCCACTCCCTGCCGCGAACCCCATCGAGTGCATCAGATCGTAGGACCGCTTGAACATGTGACGAGCCGACGAAGAGTCTCCGCTCTCCAGGTCCACATGCCCGAGACTGGCCATTGCCCAGCCGAGGCCTAGCTCGTTTCCGGAGATCCGGTAGATATCGATAGCACGATCCAACGATGCTCGCGCCTTGGCGTACTCGCCCAGTCGGCACAAGGTGCGCCCGAGAAACACCTCAGAGGAGGCGACCGATCCCATAAGAGAACTCTGATCGCCCATCTGACGGGCCAAAACCAGGCTCTCTTCAATGAGATCGACAGCTTGCTCCGGACGTCCCTTCAACCCAACCATCTCACCCTGGTACTTGAGCGCTCCCGAGGCTCCCCATCGATCACCGAGTCTTCGGAACTTCTCGAGCGCTTCGGAGAAGCAGAACTCGGCGGCGCCCACTCCGGCAGCGAAGAAACGGGCTTCACCCAAGACCAGGAGAGCATCGGCTGCGTGCCAGGTTTCCCCCAACCCATCGAGGGTCGCCGCCGCGGAAGAGGCGTGATCAATGACGGTGTCAACCAGGTCTTGATGGGCAGCCAGCTTCGCCTCGGCGAGCAGGAGGCGGCCCAGGCCCACTTCGTCGTTCAAGTCAACACACAGTTGGCGGGCTTCGGTGATTAGGTCCTGGGTCTCATCGCTTGGCACTCCGCTATTGACCTCGAGTTCCGCACGGCTTACTCGAACTCGCCCTCCCACAAACGGATCGGTCTCCCCCACCGCCAATGCTTGTTCAAACCGCCTACGACCTTCCCGCCACCTTCCCCTCACCGACCAGAACCACGCGAGTGCGCAGGCCAATCGGCAGGCCCAATTGGGTTCTTTTTCCATAGCCCATTCCCAGGCCGCTCGCAGATTGCTTCGCTCTTGCTCGAGCCTGGCCAACCAGATCAATTGGTCGGCTCCCCGCAGATTCCTGTCACCACTCTCGGCCAGCTCGAGGAAGTGGAGGGCATGGAGCCGGCGGACGGCCAACTTCTCTCCCGACGCTTCCAGCATGGCCATCCCAAAGGCGCGAATCGTCTCCAGCATCGAGTAGCGGACCGTAGTTCCGCTCCGATCCGCGCCGACCAGGGACTTTTCAACCAACCGGCTCAGGACTTCAATGACGTCTGCCTCCGAATCCTCACCAAGCACCGCCGAGGCCGCGGCGAGATCGAATCCTTTGGCAAACACCGTCAGACGGTCGAAGGCGCGCTGTTCCCGGGGATCCAACAGCTGGTAACTCCAGTCGATGGTGTCATGAAGGGTTTGCTGGTGGGGAGCCGCGGTGGGAGTGCCGCCAACCAACAGGCGGAACCGATCGCTCAGGTGCCGGGTGAGATCACCAATGGTCAGACTTCGCAGACGGGCGGCCGCCAACTCGATAGCCAACGGCAATCCATCGAGTTGGATGCACACCTCGCGTATCTCCCGTTGATGAAAGTCCGCATCGAACCCGACGTCCGACTCGCGGGCTCGCTCGACAAAGAGTTGCACGGCGTCGGTTTCTCCAGCGGTCTCTTGCGCCTCAGGAACTTGGAGGCCTCCCAAGAACCAAGCCTGCTCGCCCGTGACGGCCAGTGCCTCCCGACTGGTGGTGAGCACCGTCAGTTGGTGACAGCCGTTCAGAAGCTGGGTAGCCAAGGCTGCGCACGGACCCAGAAGATGCTCGCAATTGTCGAGGATGAGCAGCATGCGCCCGGCCTGCATCCGTTCCATGATGGTGTCGAGATACGGGCGATCGGGCCGTTCCACCACACCGAGTTTTCGACCGACCGATTGGACCAGCAATGTGGGATCGGTCTGGTGTGCGAGCGGCACGAACCAGACGCCATGCGGGTAATCGTCGAGATGAACCCTTCCCAATTGGATAGCCAGCCGCGTCTTGCCGCATCCTGGAGGGCCCACCAGCGACACCAACCGGCGCATCTCGAGTAGCCGACCGAGTTCCAGAAGCTCGTCCGACCGGCCGACAAAACTGCTCCATTCTTCCGGCAAGTTGTGGCGAGCCCCGGCTAAGGATCGCAATGCGGCCGGCCCGACCGGCAGGTCTGGATGGACCAATCGGAAGATCTCCTCTGGCTCCGGAAGGTCGCGCAGGAGGTGCTCACCAAGGTTCAGAAGTTCGGCCTCTTGCGGCAGAGCGCGGAGCAGTTCGGCCGTTGACGAGGACATCAGAATCTGTCCTCCGTGTCCGACTGCCAGGTAGCGCGCACAGCGGTTCAGAGCCTGTCCCCGGTAGTCGGCTCCTTCCGGGCGGGCTTCACCGGTCACGACCGCCATGCGAACACTGAGGATCGCCGGAGCCGGCCACCTCTCGCGGCAAAGCCGAAGCTGAGCCTCGAGCGCCGCCTCCGCGGCAAATCGCGGTTGATCAAACACGGCAAACACGCCGTCGCCGGTGTGTTTGAAGATCTTCCCCTCGTTTACCGCAAAGACATCCGAGAGGATCTCGTCGTGACGGGCGAGCGCCTCCTGCATCGCTCCGGCATCGAGACCCCACAACCGGGTGCTGCCCTCAACATCGGTGGCGACGAAGGTGACCTTCCCCCCTGGGAGTGCGCCGTCCATAACCATCCGTCCGGCAGGACGTTGGTTCCATTCTCGCGACAGGCGAAGTTTCTGACTAGAGGAAACCTGGAATCACGCGACGGGCGGGATGAAGAGAGTGGCCATCGGGTCGATGTTGGCAACTGCCAGGTCCTTGAGCGGAAGTCGGTCGATACTGGATTCAAAGGCCGCGTATTCGGACGCCCGGTAAAGGACGATCTGGTGGTGGGACGGATAGATCTCGAGGAGGCGTTTGGTCAGATCGGCCACCCTGTCCGGTTCAGGAGGGCCGGTCACCGCATGGTCGGTGCCCACCGCACCAATCTGCCAGAGGACCAGCGCTGCGGTGGGCTCGATCGTCGGGTTTCGCTCCAAGAATCGGTTGGCCTCGTAACTCTGCAGGCCGGTCCGGCCCGGGTCGAACTGGAGGTCGGCCAGCAGGCAATCCACGGCCGAGATACCCGGCAAGATCCTCACCCGGTAGCCCTCGCTCTGGGCCAGCTCGGCTGCCAAACGAGCCGGGGTGGCAAACAGCATTGGATGACCGTATAGAGCTACGCACACATCCTTGCCGGCGCGGACCCGGTCCAGGATGTGCTCGGCCATCGCCTTGTAGATGATCGAGCGTGGCTCGCCCCGCTCCACACCGGAGGCATAGAGCGGGGCCAAGGAGAGCGCCTGGCTGTTCAGAGTGCCAATCCACTCATCGCCCAGGGTTTCACCACCCAGGTGGACCACCTCATCGGCCGTTTCGATCGCCGCTCTCGCTTCAGGTGTCGTTTGAGCGGCGAATCTGATACCAGTTCCGACGATGCAAAGAGAGCCGAGAGGCGCGGGCTTCACGTGTTAGAAGATGACCACCTTGAACATCTTGGCCTGCTCCTTGCCCAGAAGCGTTTCAACTGCCTTCATCTTTTTTGTTTTCAATGCAGCCACCGCTTCCGAACAGACACCGTGTTCCTCGAAGAACGCTTTCTTCGTCTTCTTTTTCCTCTTCGCTTCGCAGTACTCGTCTCGAAACGCTTGGTCATCGTTGACGCGCGTGTCAAGAAATCGGTGAGAGTCATGCAATCGGCCACTGGAACCTCCTCCCCGTGAACGACACCCGCTGAACCCATCATCTCAACGACGAACTCTCGTGGCTAGGAAAAACGAAACCGAAGTGGTCCCGATTGCTCAACCGGCCGCCGCGCCCCCGAGGTTGGTTTGGTCGGGCAACCCGTCTGCCCAAACATCCAGGAAACAGGTGGTTCCGGTCGAGACCAACCAGTCGTGGGCGGCTTGGGCCGCCGCGGCCGCGGCCGGGTGCTCGCGACCGACCAGCATCGCAAACGCCGTTTGGACAATCGCCAGGTCCTCTTCTACGACCACCGGAGCCCACAACTCGACAAGTTCGACGAACCGATTGGCGGCTTGGTCGGGATCGCCGCTCAACGCCGCTTGAGTCCCGGAAATGAAGAGCGTCACTCCATCCGGCAAGGCGCCCTTGTGGTTGTTCTCAGCCCGAGCGACGGCCACTTCCTTGACCCGGGCGAGGCTCCGGGTCCAGGCTGCCGCCTGAATGGCCTCGTAGATTCCGACACCCGTGTTGACGCGATCGATCTGCATGGCCAACTCATACGCGTCGTCCCACCGGCCCACCGATTTGTAGGCCTGGCATTTCACCTGGTCGATCCCCGACCGCAGCTGCGGGTCGGTCTCCTCGTCGAAGACGGTCAGCGCCTCCATCACCCTCTGGAAGGCGTCGGGCGATTCGCCGGTTCGCAACTCGATCAAGGCGTAGCCGTATCCCCACCACGTCTTCCAGAATTCTGACAACTGATCTTCGTCGTACAGGTCGAGTTTGGCTCGCGCTTCGTCGTAGCGGCCTTGGGTGACATAGCTCATACCGATATCGAAAGCGTTCCGCACCATCCACCCGAAATCGCCCATCCGGGCGGTCAGATCCTCGAGCCGTTCACCGATCCGGATGGCCTCTTGAGGGTCGTCAAGGTAGAGAGTGGAGGAAAGGTTGTTGAGGGCACGACCGGCAACCCGCAGCAGACCGTTCTCTTCGGCTACGGCCGCGGCGCCTCGGAACAGCACTCGCGATTCCATCACTCTGCCCCTCCAGGCCAGGGCGGTCGCCTGGGTGACCAGACTGTCGAGGGTCACTTCGGTGAGATCCAAGGACGAGGCGGCCGGCAAGAGCCGCACGACCGCCTCGATCGCCGGAGCGTGATTCGCAGTGAGTGCAAAGCTACGGGCAGCTTCGGCCGCCAGCCGGACGGTCACCGGATCATCGATAGTCAGCACTTCGCGAAACACCGGTTCGATCACTTCCAACGCTTTGGGCGACTGGTAGTGGCTGTTGAGGAGATTGCTGTGAACGGTGGCCGTTTGCCTGATCCCTGAGACGTCCTCGGCCCGTCCGAAATAGGCGCGGGCTTCCTCGATGTAGGCCACTCCCCGTTCGACTTCAGATTGGGCGTTCGCGTAGCCGGCTGCCTGTAGTTGGAAACCGGCCCGCTGAGCGTCGTCGACGGACAATCCGATAGCGTGATCGAGAAGAGCCATCGCTTGGGTGTGCGATCCGAGCTCATTGGCCCGGATTGCCGCGTCTGCCAGGCCTTGCAGGGCCCGCTCGGCCAGTTCGTCCCGCTCGGTCCCTTCCGGGCTCGCCTCATATGCATTCATGTAGTGGCCGGCCACCACTCCGGCCAGTTCGGGATCGCCGAACCCCTCGAAGTAATCGGCGGCGGCCAGGTGCCGGGACCGGCGATCCGGGCGATTGAGACGCTGGTAGGCCACCTCTCTGATGAGAGACTGCACAAACCGGTATTGCCCGCGCTCCGGCGACCGCGGATCGTCCTCGAGGTCGAGCAGCTCCAATTGCACCAATCGACGCAAATCGGCCTCTAGACCATCCGATTCTTCGTTTCGCAGCGCGGCCAGCCCTTGGGGCGTGAACGTCTGGCCGAGTACCGCGCCATCTTGCAGCAACGACCGTTCGATGGGGTTGAGCCGGTCGAGGCGGGCGGAGATCACGGCTTGCAGTGATTCGGGAAGAGCCATCGAGGCCAGATCTCCCTCGAACCGATAGTCCTCGCCGGATTCGACCAAATCCCCAGCCGCGGAGAGCATGCGGACCATCTCCACGGCATAGAGGGGCATCCCGGCCGACCGTTCCACCAGCCTGGCGATCACATCGTCGTCGACGCCGGGCAGGTATTCGGTGAGCATCTGCTTCATGTCCGGGTCGGTCAGCGGAGCCAATCGGACCGCCATCGAGCTGCGATGCTGGGAGCCCCAGGTTGGATGATCGTCGAGCAGATCGGGGCGAGCCAGGGTGATCACCAAGATGGGCGAGCGGGCCGAGCGTTCGACCAGCTCGGCGATGAAGTCCATCAGACCCGTGTCGGCCCAATGCAAGTCCTCAAACACCAGGACGGTGGTGCTGCGAGCGGCGATGTGCTGGAAGAACGATCGCAGCGCTGCGAACAACTCGGCCCGGCCGCCGGCCGGCATCTCCCCCAACCCGAGGAGGCCTTCGAGACGGGGCTCGATCCAACGGCGGTCATCTTCGCTGGGAACGAACTCGGCCACACAGGTTCGTAGACGGGTGCGAGCTCGGGCGGGGTCTTCATTCTCGACAATGCCCGCTCGGCGGCGGATCATCTCCCCCAAGGCCCAGAAAGCGACTCCGTCGCCATACGAGGGCGACCGGCCCTGGTGCCAATAGGTGTCGGTGGCGAATCCGTCGAGATGATTCTTGAACTCGTCGGCCAGGCGGGTCTTGCCGATACCACCTTCACCGACAATCGAAACCAGCCGGGCCCGCTGCTCGGTCTCGGCGGCGGTCAGTTGGTCCTTGAGGAGACGCATCTCCCTGTCGCGACCGACGAACGGGGGAAGCCGCATGTCTCCCTCGGCCCGGCCGCCCACCATGCCGGCCACCCGGACGGCCTTCCAGGCCTGCACGACCTCCGATTTACCCTTGACCTTCTGCTCCCCCATCGACTCGAAATCGATCGAACGGGACGTGACCGAGTGGGTGGTTGCTCCCACAAACACCGTGCCCGGCTCTGCCATCGACTGCAGGCGGGAGGCGGTGTTGACCAGATCACCGACGACCAAGCCTTTCTCATTGCCGCCCGGTCCCACCGATGTGGCTCCGGAGTTGATCCCGGCCCGCAGGGTCAGCTCGGGCTGGCCGAGTTCCTCACCTAGGGCGGCGACCATGTCGACCAATTCCAACCCGGCCCGGACCGCCCGCTCACCATCGTCCTCGCGAGCCACCGCAGCACCCCAGACCCCCATGACGGCATCGCCGATGAACTTGTCGACGGTGCCGCCGAACCGTTCGATGATCTCTCTGGCTCGATCGAAGTAGACGGTGAGCATGTCCCGCACTTCTTCGGAGTCACGTTTCTCCGAATAGGCGGTGTAGCTGACGATGTCGGCGAACAGCACCGAAATGAACCGCTTCTCGGCGATCGCCGGAGGAGCCGCTTCTTCCGCTTCGGCTGGAACAGCGGCCGCGGCTTCCCCGAGTGTTTTCCCGCAATTGCCGCAGAACTTGTCGTCCGGTTCGTTCTCGGTGCCGCAATGCGAACAGACAATACTCAACGGATTGCCACACTCCTTGCAGAACTTCCGATCCGCGCGGTTCTCGGTTCCACAAACACCACAGGTCAAGCGAGTCCTCCCAAGACAGCCAGCAGGTTACCGAAACAAGTGGAGTTTGGGGATCCCAGCGCCCTGCCTTCGCCGGCGGTGGTCGCTCGACACGCCCCCCTCGCGGTAAAGTTGCCCCGACCCAGAAAGCCTTATCGCCCAATTGGGGTCGCGAGACGGGATCAATCACACGTGCCAACCGAACTCATTGCCTATGTCGGAGCTGCGGTAATGGTGGTTGTCGCCTTTGTGGCCTACAGATACTGGCGCTCAACTGCCACCTTCGCTCGCCAGGCCCGAGAGGCACGTGCTCGCCAGATGCTCGAGGCGTACCAAGCATCCAGCGTTCTCCCTTCGGTGGCACCCGTCGTTGAACCTTTCCCGGAGGGCGAAGCAGGCGGAGTAGTTGCCCTCGAGGTGGATGAGGGGCCCGTTGAGGAAGCGCTCGAGGAGGTCGACATCGCGGAACTGGCGGTGGGGCACGTATCCGACCAATCCGAATCCGAGCCCGACGTTTCGGACCTCGAGGGTGAGATCCCTGAAGACGCAGGCGACCCAGCCATGGAAGAAACTCCCGGCGAAGCCGAATCTGCCCGGGAGATTGCCGAAACCGCAGAAGACGCCCCGGAAAGCGCGGGCGACCCGGCCGGAGAGGAAGCATCCGACGAAATTGAACCGGAGGCGGAGATAGCCCCCAGCGATGAAACTCTTGAAGACCGCCTCGCCGACAGTGAAACCACCCCTGAAGAAACCCAGGAGGTTCCCGAGGCGGCCGAAGGCGCCACAGTCGAAAGAGTGGACAAACCCACACCGGAGCTTGACGAAGAGCCGGACGAACCCGAAGCGCTCGGGCCTGAGCGGACCGACACCGTGCGGACCGACGCCTTTGAGCCGTCAATCAGGTTGATTGAGGATCTCGAGCCGCGCAGAGTTTCGACCCCGATGGCCAACGGCTCTCTGAGCCAGTTACTGAAGGACCTTGATGAGCAGTTGGAAGCTCTTCCCATCGGGATCGAATTGATGGAGCTCCCCCTCATCGAGCGGCGCCGGGTGGCGGATCGCCGCGAAGATCTAATCAGAGACCGGGCTCGTCTCCTCGAAGAACGCAAGGGAGGCGCCCATCGCCGCCGACGTCGTCGGCGCAAAGACTTCACGGCGTAACCGCCATCCGGTATCCGCAGTCCGTCCGCCGGGTGGTCGCGCTGCCGAAGGTGGCGAAGCGGAGAGGGTGGCTCCAAAAACTGACAACCGATGATCCACGACTTCCCTGTCCACCCTGCCCCCCCGCTCTCACGCAGGGTCTGATACTTCCCCTGAATCAGGGTGCTGCGGTGTCGTCGATATCGATGCTCTCGAGATAGCACTGGTCGCCGCCCGACACCTCAACGCGAACGCTTCCGCAAGCCGGGCAGACCGGCTCCAGTTCCGCCGGATTCGTGTTTCCACAGTCCAGGCAGTTAACCGAACCCTGTTCTTTCCGGATCGTCACTTCGGCGTGTTCGGCCGCCGTCCCCTTGCTCATGATCTCGAAGTGGAATCGGAGCGATTCTTCCGTGACATGGGTAAAGTCGCCAAGTACGACCGAGACCCGAGCAATACGGCTGGCGTTGTGTTTCTCAGCCGTCTCGAGTGCGGCGTCGACAATCCCACGAACTATGGATACCTCATGCATGGAGCCATAGTGACATGCCGGGGCGGAGTTCGGCCAGTCCGCGGATTCTGCCGGCGGCAACGGAAGGCCCGCGAACTTCGATACCATGCGGGGTAATGACTCAACCTCCGCCCAATCGGGGCATCTTCTGCAACCGAACGCTCAACCTCCGCTCCATCAAGGCCATCGGATACGACCTCGACTACACGCTGGTGCACTACAACACTTTGGAGTGGGAACGGCGCGCCTATCACCACACCAAACTGCGCCTGGCGGAACGGGGCTGGCCGGTCGGCGATCTCGTTTTTGATCCGGACGAGGTCATCCAGGGTCTAACGATCGACCTCGAGTTGGGGAACCTCTTGAAGGTGAGCCGCTTCGGGTACGTGATCCGGGCAGCCCACGGCACGCGACTCCTGGAATTCGATGAGGTGCGCCGGGCTTATGCCGGGACGGTCGTCGATCTGCACCACAGCCGATGGGTCTTCATCAATACCTTGTTTTCGCTGTCGGAGGCGTCGCTTTTTGCTCAGCTGGTCGACCTGGCCGACGCCGGAGCCATCCCCGAGGTCATCGGATACGAGAACCTGTACCGCACCGTCCGGGGAGCTCTCGACGCCGCCCACATGGAGGGCACCCTCAAGGGTGAGGTGCTGGCCAACCCGGATCGGTTCATCGAGCCCGATCCCGACGTCGTGCCGATGCTGTTCGATCAGCGAGAAGCCGGAAAACAGTTGATGCTGATCACCAATTCCGAGTGGGAGTATGCCGAGAGAATCCTCGCCCACGTGTTCGACCCACAGTTGCCGGCCGGACAGACCTGGCAGGATCTCTTCGACACCGTCATAGTCTCGGCCAACAAACCGGGATTCTTTGAAGAACCTCACCGCCTCTACCGGGTCGTCGACGAAGATCGGGCGTTGCTCAAGCCGCACCTGGGAGCGATGGAACCCGGAGGCGTGTATTTCGGTGGGAGTGCCTATCAAGTCGAAGAAAGCCTCGGCCTATCGGGCGAGGAAATCCTCTATGTGGGCGACCATCTCTTCGGTGATGTCCACGCCTCCAAGTCTGCACTGCGCTGGCGGACCGCCCTGGTGCTCTACGAGTTGGAAGCCGAGGTCGACGCGCTGGCGGAGTTCGCCGAACGTGAAGCTCAGCTGATCGAATTGATGGGGACCAAGGGACGGCTCGAGGCCGAGCAAGCCGATCTGCGCCTCATCCGGCAACGCAACAAGTACGCCCCGGTCGAACCGCCCCGCAGCAACCGCAGCCTCGATCGTGAGCTTGATGAGCTCCGCACCCGTCTCGCTGATCTCGATGAGTCAATCGCCCCCCTCGCCATCGCTGCCGGGGCCCTGAGCAACGACCGGTGGGGTTTGTTGATGCGATCCGGGGTTGACAAGAGCCTGTTTGCCCGCCAGGTCGAGCGGTACGCCGACGTCTACACGTCCCGGGTCTCTAACCTGCTTTACGCCACTCCCACCGGGTTCCTGCGCGCCTTCCGCAGCCCCCTTCCCCACGATCAGATCTGAACCCCCTCAGGGAATAGCCGGTTGGCCTGGGTGGTTGCGAGCCGTATGGACGAAAACATCATTAGGACATTGAATGAGGGGGGAGTGGTCGACATCACGACCACCGGTCGCACCAGCGGACTGGCCCGACGGATCGAGATCAACTTCCACAATCTCGACGGTGACTTCTTCATCACCGGAAAACCGGGACGAAAGCGCGATTGGTTGGCCAATCTCGTCGCCAACCCGGAGTTCACCTTGCATCTCAAGCACGGGATAACGGCCGATCTCCAAGCCACCGCCACCGAGGTCACGGACCCGGAGGAGCGGGCCACGGCGATCTTCCGCATCCTCACCGAAAGCTGGAACAGCAGCCCCGAACAGGCCCGGGCGAACCTAGAAACCTGGGTCAAGAACTCTCCCCTGGTCCAGTTCTCTCTGGCCTGAACAGTTCTCCAGACCGGCCGCTCACCTCTCGCAGTAGATCCGCTGGTCCGTCCAACCGTCGATGGTTGGGTCGTGGGCGACGAAGTCGAGAGTTCCCCAACTGTCGGTGATGCCGTCCCATGTGCAGCTGACGTCGTCCTGCCAATCGGTCATGCGGGGCCCGTTGGATGTGTTCCCTGATACGACCAGCTCGCCCTGAACGTCGAGACCTTCGACGAGGTAGTTGACCTGAGCGCCGGTGACGGTGTTGCCGGTCAGCGTGAAGGTCGATCCGGGCGGTACATAGCCCCAAGTGCGGCACGGCTGGTCAGGCGCGCATAAGGTCCAACCGGGCGGCGGAGACACCGACGAGCACTCCCCAACCTGTCCTACCGCGGCCGGTGAGGCTCCCGCATACACACAGCCGGCTCCCCACATATGGGAGCCGATATTGATGCCGGTGTGGAGACCCCCACAGGCATCGTCGGCCTGATTTACAACCTCGTTGCCGACTATCTCAAAGCCCGACACGTCTCCATAGCCCCACGGGTGCACGGCAATCCCGCCGAACATTCCATGGTTGCCGGGCGTGGCGATGATCGTGTTGTTGGCAATGACCGTGTCGCGCCCGCCGAAGGTAACGATGCCGATGTCCGAAGCATCCTTGACCACGTTGTCGGTAATCGTGTGGGCCGGTCCGTACATGGTGACCCCATCCGACCAAGCCCCCAAGGGCTCGTCGGGATCGGTCGGGTCACACCCGGGTCCGTGTACGTGGTCTCCGGCAGTGTCGATGGTGACCCCCTCAATCAGACCTTCGGCGCCCCCGAACGCCAGCGCCGTCCCGCATTCGGTGTTCGAGATCGTCAAGTCTTCAACGGTCAGGCCGGTGCTCCATCGTTCAGGATCGAGGTCGTATCTCTGATCCGGATCTTCTCCGTTGGTGGCGCCGTCCATGCCGAGCCCACCGGGGCTACACCACGGATCGTCGAATACGTCACATTCAGGCAGCCACGACCCCCAATTGTCGCCGATTCCATTTCCGACATTGTCTGCGCCGTAGCATTTGCGTTCCGCGCGGTTGCTGTCCAAATCGACGTGGCTGATGGTGACGTTGTCGATGTACCCGGAGTCTGCGATCCCCGACCGGGCGTAGAGCCGCACAACGAAACCCAGCAAGTCGGGGGTAGCCGACAGCAGCGCATGATCATCGGGGTTGGTGGACGTGAATGTCAGGTCTCGGCGGGAACCTGCCCGTGCCAGGAAGACAGTCTTGTCGATGGCGTAACCCTGGTATTGGGGATCACTCACCCCGGAAGTGAACACGACCGTGTCGCCGTCACAGGTCTGATCGACACACGTTTGGATCGCCTCGCTATCCGGCAGATCATCAAAAGGATTGGCTCCACAGCTGTCGACGAAGATCTGGCGAGGAGCCTCGCTCTGGGCCAACAGCGTGACAGCTACCCGGCGAATGATCTCCGCCCCGTCGTCGCCGTCGGCGATCCGAAAATCGGCACCGTTGTCCCGGTTGGCGAAATAGGCATCACACAAGGAGAAAACGGCAGTCTGGAACACGCCGGTGTTTGTCTTGATGAAGGCCCCCGTGTCTTTGAAAGTTCCATCTCCGTAGACCCCACCCGCCACCGCGTCGTATTGAACACCAAAGGTGTCGGTCCCCACGTCTAGGTACTCGACCTCGATCTGAACCCGGGAGGTGGGTTGGGCCTCAAACATCAGATCATCATCGACTTGGAACTGCAGGTAGAAATCAGCGACGTCGTTGCCATCGGGAGCCGACAGGACTGTCCCGTTCCCGGACTTCACAGCCGGTTGTGCCGGAGTCCCGACCTCGACAAGCTCATAGTCGACATCTCCCCCACTGTCGATCGTGATGCCGGCCTCTTCGCCACCCGGATCGAATACGGCCTGCGCTACTGGTTCAGCGATGAATGTGGTCGAAGCGGAACTAGTCGATGTGGTCGTTGAGGGCAGGGTGGTCGCTGTGGCGGAGGTTGTCGTGTTTCCGGTATCCGTACAAGCAGCCGACACCAACAGCAGGACAACAATCAATCGGGTCCGACGCATCCCCTACTTCCCAGATCCTGTCCAACGATATGCCTCAACGGCTTCGCTCACTAGAGTCATTCGACCCTGGGGGTCACTAGTTCCCCTTTCCGCCGGCGGCACTGGCTTCTCCCTGAAAGGGGGAAGTACCCGAGCGAAGCGAGGGGGATGGGGCTCACGCCTCGCCGCTAGATCGTCTGGCTAGCGCCTGACCCTCCCCTGCTTCGCCCTCCGGGCGACGCTGCCCCTCCCTTGCAGGGAGGGGCAAACTGTGCGACACACCGAGGATCGAACACCGACAGTTCAGCCGGTCGCGTGGGCCTGTCGCGCTAGGCGGATGACAGGCATGACCCGGTCGGTCTTCTGTTCGTATTCGGCGAAGAACCCCATTGCCCCTTTCACCTTGTCAAACGCAATTGCTCGTTCCTCACCGTCGAGGGTCCGGGCGTGAGCCTCGTAGAAGTCGGCCTTGTTGCGTACCCACACATTGGGATCCGAATCGATATTGAGATACCAGGTTGGGTGATGGTCGGCGCCACCCTTCGATGCCACGATCAAGAGGTCGTCGCCATCTTCCACACACACGAGCGGGACTCTCCGAATCTGACCGGACTTGCGACCTTTGAAGTAGAGGAGAAACACATGTTCGGCATAGGGATGCTGAATCTCGGCTCCATTGGAAGCGACGTACTGACGAGCTTGCTGGGAGACGAATTCGCTGGGACTGTCAAGTGCTTCGGCTTCGATGGGGTGCATGTGGGGACCTTTCTTCAATTGAACTAGTCAATCACAACCGTCCCTGTATGCGCGCCGTGCCCGTGGGAGATTCGGCGACCGTTAGGAAATGCCCGATAGGCGTGCCAGCCGTCGGGTTGGGTCGGTTCATCCGCTGAGATGAACCTCACCCGAGCCGAAGGACGAAGTCCACCGCCCGCCCGCGACAGATCGAAGCTGGTCGGTCAGATCCTCATCGAGGTCGAGCACCCGGGCGAGGCGCTCGGCCACTGCAGGAGTGGGGGTGCGCTTCCCGTTGAGCAACTCGCGGACATTGTCGGCACTGAGGTCGATCAACTCAGCAAGACGGACGACCGAAATGCCCTGCCGTTGTCGCGCCACGTTCAGTCGAGCACCAAAATCTGGACCAAAGGCGTCTGGTTGGCTCATGGCGGAAGTCTACCGAAACCCCCGAGACCTCACCCGGCAGGAAGTGACAACTCAAAGATGCTTTCGCCGTCTTGGTAGTGGTAGGTGACGTCGCCCCCCATGAGGCGGGCGAGGCGACGAGAGATGCTCAGACCGAGTCCCAGCGAAGCAGTGAGACCCGGAGCCGTTCCCGAACGCTGGTGAGGATGGAAGATTCGCTCGCGGTCTTGGGGTGGGACCCCCGGACCATCGTCGATGACCATGGCGCACGACCAACGCTTTCGCTCGCACACTTCGATACGGACCTGTTCGCCGCCATAGCGAAGGGCGTTGCCCACCAGGTTGCGCAGAATCTGTCTCGCCCGAGCCGGGTCGCCGACGGCCGGTTTTGCGTAGCCCGAGAGGCGGATCGAATCTGCCCTCGGATCGGTGAGATCTTCCATAATCTGGGCTGCTTGCGCACGCAGGTTGACCGGCACCCGGGTGACACTGAGTTGACCGATTTCGGCCTGCGCCGAGGAGAGCAAGTCGCTGACCAGGTTGGTGAGATCGCCGGCTTGCCTCAAGACCGTCTCGGCTGCTTCCTGACGCTGTTCGGGCGACAGTCGATCGGCGTGATCTCTGAGCAGTTGGGCATAGCCGACCACGGACGTGAGGGGCGTTCTCAGTTCGTGACCGATCGAAGCTAGGAATTCGTCTTTAGCTTCGTTTAGCTCCTGCAATTGTTCTCTAGAGGCTTCCCGTTCCCAAAAAGCCCCCACCATCTTGGCGGCGGTTGACAGCAGGCTCAGGTCGATAGCATTCCAGTCGCGGACGACGGTGTGGTCGGAAAAACCGATTAGGCCCGCCCATTCACCGTCCACAAAAATGGGAATGTCCAACTCGGCCTTGACCGGCCACGGGTCGGCCGCGTACACCTCATATTCGGGACCCTCGAGCAGTTCAGGTATGACCACAAAGGGTCTCCCCTGTTCGAGGTGTTCCCGCGAAGTCGGCATGCGCTCCCAAGGAACGAGATCCCAGTAGTGATCCTCCACACCAGAACCCGGGGTATCGGACGCCTCGACTTCACAGACAGCCTGCGAGCAGAACCCTAGATCCGGGTCGACCACGTTGCGTTCCAGGAAGACGTAGGTGGCTTCCGTGGCTTTCAGCAGCGCCTCAATAGCCTTCTCGATCCGATTGTCCCCTCGGCTGGCCAACAACGCCTGGGCACACTCGGCGATCGCCGTCTCGTAACGGATCCGTTGTTCGTACAGCTCAACGAGCGAAAGAGGAGGATCGGGGCTAGTTTCCTCCGGTCCGCGATGCGCCTTGGGAGCTGGGATGTCTGTCACGATTCGTCCCGCACCAGGTTCGCTACCACCCGACGCAGGTGGTTGACATCAAACGGCTTGCCGAGGAAGGCATCTGCCTCAGCAACCATTGCCTGGTTTCTCGCCTCTGCGGTGTCGTGGGCAGTGACCATGACTACCGGTATGGCCCGGGATCGCGCATCGGCCCGAATCCGCTGCAAGACCTCCCAGCCATCGATTCCCGGCAGGGCGACGTCAAGAACGACCACGTCCGGCAACAGCTCCATCGCCGCGTCGAACCCGGAGAGGCCATCTGCCCTCTGCACCACGTTGAAGCCCTCCAGGGACAAGCTCAGTTCCACCAAACGGCGGGTGGCGTCGGCGTCCTCGATGACGAGGACAGTGCGCTTACACATGCTGAGTACTCCGATATCGGGAGCTATCAAGGTTTCGACACCCGGTCGAGCAACCTTGAGGACCACCGATCGCGGGTAGCTTTGGTGGCACGAGGAGGAGCCATGAAACGACTGGCAATTGCAGGGGTCTTCCTGCTGGTGGCGGCAGGGTGTTCGGTGGATGTCTCCGTGTCGTTCGGGGGCGCCGATGCGGCCCAGGCCGCCGTCAGTCTCATCGAAGACGAAATCGCCCCCCAGGCCGGCATGGGATCGCTCGAGGCCGAATGCGAGGAGATCGACGATCCCCAGCCCGGAGACTCATTTTCTTGCACCGCAACTACCAAGAGCGGCGAAACCATCCGCTTCGACGCAGTCATGGAAGAGGACGACATCGTCGATGTCCAGAGCGTCAATCTGGTGACTGCGGACGGTCTGGACTTGATCGAAGCCCTCGCCGTGCAGGTTCTCGAGGAGAACGTCGGTCAGACGCTCGGAGTTGAGAACTTCGATTGCGGAGATGAAGGACTGGTGGTCGAGCCGGGAGGCACGATCGCCTGCCTGCTTACGGATCCGATCAGCGGGACCCTTTATGACGCAACCGTGACCGTCGAGGTTCTCGACCCTCTGGAGATCTTTGTAGAAGTGGGAGACTCACCCCGCTGAACGAAAAGCCGCTGGAAGGCCCTTAGGCGTTTCCCGATGGGACTTGAGCCTCTAGGTCCGGCGATCAGTTTCCCGCAACCTGGATATACCTGGATCACCAAGGAGGAACAACGCATGCGGCGGGGATTTCGACGACAGGTGTCTCTTCTGTTGATCGTTGCGTGGGCGTTCGCCGCGGGATGTTCGGCGAGCGACGCCGACGCCACCACGACTACGGAAGCAACCACCACCACTCCGGTGACCGCCGAAACGACCGCTACCACTACTGAGGCAGCCACCACGACGACAGCAGCTGCCACCACCGCCACGACTGTTGGACAAGACCTCGGGGTGTTCTGCGATGCCTACCTAGTTTTCCGCGCCGCGAAAGACCCCGAGAGCCGGGTCGAGCCGCTCAACATGATCTGGGCGGAACGGGGCTCCAACGCTCCTGACGAACTGAACGAGGTAGTCAATACCCTGATGACGGCCGACTTCGGCAGCGAAGACGTGCGAGCCCAGCAAGCCGTCCTGCGCGACTTTGTGTTGCCACTTTGCGAGGCCACCTACAACGAGGGAGTAGTTGGAGCTGAAGACGACGCGACAGCGGCAGAACAGTTCTTCGCGGCGCTGGTATCGGGCGACAAAGAGTCGGCCTGCACGCTGGCCGCAGCACAGATTGTGGCCCTTTTCGAACCTTGGGAGCCCTACCCCGACCAGGGCGGCGTGCCCGAATTGATGCTCGACGATGGCCAGTTTTTCGTGACGCTGACTCCGGCGTTTTCGTTCCGCTGCGAAATGAGCGACGGCGTCGTGACCGGCTGCTTTTTCGGCTGAGCACCCCGGCGCCCACTGACGCCGAACGGAATCCGTAAGCTGACTGCAACTGCCCTGGGGGTCAAAGATATCCGGTGAGACGTCGAGTTTTGTTGGCAAGACAGTTGAGTGCACTCATTCAATCGACCTGGAGGGCGAACCGGACGTCGTATTCCCCTTGTTCGGGCCGATACGTGAAGCCGACTGGGCGGCCGGTTGGGAACCGGAAATGGTGGCCGGCGACGGGCTGACTCCCGAACGCGGAAGTGTGTTTCGCACGATCGACGACGAACGGGGCGAAACCGTTTGGCTCCTCGCCCGGTTGGACGCCGAACAACGGCGGATTGGGTATGTACGCACCACTCCCCTGTCAGACCTGGCCGAGATTTCGATTGGAGTGGACCCCCACCCCTCCGGGGGGTCCACCGCCACCATCACCTATCGGATCACTTCGCTTTCCGAGGAAGGGAACCGTTTTGCGGAGAGCTTCACCGACGAACGCTACGGCGAATTGATCGACGAGTGGCGCACGGCCATCAACTATTTCCTGAGTACCGGGGAACAACTGCACACCCAGTTATGACGAACCCCCGAGCGAATCTGGTTAGTCGGAGCGGGGACGCGGATACACCAGGGTGACGGCCGCGACCGGGATTGCCTCCGGATCGTCAACACACATCCCGGCATAGCGGTCGAGCATCCCCTCCAACTCAACGACCAGGTCCGTCAACCGTTCGGGGGTCAACTCGAACACCATTCGGCCCAGAGTCATGTGCTTGTGGTCAGACTGTTCCTCGAGACCTTCCATTCCCCCTTGCTCGAGGGCTTTGGCGAAATCTGCCTGAGTGGCCCCCAAGACCGCCCCAAGGAGGGCGTCGCGTTGTTGTGACGGCCGGGCGCCGGCCAGGAATTCGTCAGAGGGTCGGTAGCTGGAGGCGGCCACCAGGTAGATCTTCTCGGTGAGGGCGCCCGCCTTGCGAGTTTCAACGACTTCGATGAGCCCGGCTTCATCGAGCAACTTGATGTGGTGGTACAGGCGAGTGCGCGGGACGTCCATGGCTTCGGCCAAGGCGGTCACCGACCGAGGTTCCCCGAGCATTTCGATGATCTGAATTCGGGTTTGGTCGGTGAGCAATTCAAAGGTCTCCTCGTCCTCTATCCAGAAGACCTCTTTATTGGGCTTCACCGCTGCCTCCGGGTCTCACGCAACCGGGGCCACGGGCGTTTGACGTGCTGAAGATGCTCTGTGTAGGCCTTGTGGAACCTCGAGGTCCCTCCGATTCCGATCATGATTTGCTCCTTATCTTGGCTTGTTCAATCCCACTTTATGTTTAGTCTACTTGAATGTCAAGGAATTTTGAACGAGAAACGAGAAACGAGAAACGATTGACCGATAGTCTTCGATAACCAACTCAGAGGAGCCGTCGTGAAGGTGAAGATCTTCTCCCAACCAACGGGCAAAAAGACCGCCATCAAAAAGCTCGAGGACCAGATCAACGGGTGGCTCGAGGCCAATCCTCGAGTCAAGCTGGCGTTTGCAGAAAAACTTGCCCACCCAACCTTTGGGTGGGGTCATATCGTGGTCTCAGTCTGGTACGAAGAAGCCTGATCCCACCACGGTGCTTTCTCGTCCCCCGCCCGCCGACGGTAGGGGGCTAGGGGAAGGTGGAAAACAGGATGACACCTTCCTTGAGATAGACGGGGGTTGAGCCGCGCAGGGTTTGAGTGAACATGCCCAGATTTGGCCTGATCGAGGCAGTCACCCACCTTTGTGCCTGCTACTTTCAATCCCATGGACCCTATAACCACCGGCGTCTATCAAGTATCGGGCTTTTCCAGGTCATACATCATCGACGGGGACGAAGGGGTAACCCTCATCGATACCGGTTTGCCGGGACGTCAAGCGGCCATCATCGATGTGCTCCAGTCGATAGGCCGGTCCGTACAAGATGTCAACACGATCGTCATCACCCACTCCCACGCCGACCATACAGGCGGCGCCGCGGTCCTCAAGGGCGAGACGGGAGCGCTGCTCTATGCATCTGCGGTGGAGGCACCGGCGGTGCGCGGAGAAGAACGAGCCCCCGCAACCACCCTTCCTTGACAAGGTGCCCTTCCTGAAGCCTCTATTTCGCCTGGTGCCCGGCGCCGACGGTGTCGAGGTCGATCACCTGATCGCCGAGAACGGCGGGACGGTCTTGCCAGAAGATTTGCGGGTCATCGACACACCGGGACATACACCGGGCCACGTGTCGTTCTTGCTCGATCGCAATGGAGGCGTTCTATTCGTTGGGGATGCGGCGGTGGCCACCAAGGCCGGAGAAGTGAAACGTGGCTTGATGAACCGTTCCACGGCGACCTTTGACAACAGCCTCCGGCACATGGCCGAATTCGAGTTCGACATTGCTTGTTTTGGACACTCGGAACCCTTGCTAGGTTCGGCTGCCTCCGCCTTCAAACGACTGGGCGCCTCCCTCTAGTTGAGCCGAGACAATCGACCACCAAAGCGACCGTGCGGTAGGTTCAGGACGAGAGGCGAACGATGACGACACCGCGCATCTACACGGTCGAGGAAGCCCAGCAGCTTGACCTCGAACAGATCCTCGAACTCAACCGGGAGTTCGTGAACGAGGCGCTGGTCGATCTGATCGCCGGCTACCGACTCCCCCGCAGGTTCGTCAAAGCTGAGGGAATCCGGTTGTGGGACGACCAGAACAACGAGTACCTCGACTTCCTGTGCAGCTACGGTGCGCTGGCGCTAGGCCACAATCATCCTGACGTGATCGCCGCCGTCGAAAAGGTGCGCCAATCTCCCAACTTCTTCGTGATCTCGCCCGGAGCCCTGACCGGAGCGCTTGCCGCCAGCCTGGCGGCCATCACCCCCGGCGATCTCCAGCGGAGCTTCTTCTGCAACAGCGGATCTGAAGCCATCGAAGGGGCAATCAAGCTCGCTCGGGCCGCCACCGGCCACAGTCGAATCGTCGCCGCCCACGAAGGCTTCCATGGCAAGAGCATGGGTGCTCTCTCGATCACCGGACACGAGCCGTTCCGGGCGCCATTTCGGCCGTTGCTTGGGGATGTCAAGCATGTTCCTTTCGGCGACGCCGGAGCCGTCGACCAAGCCTTGCGGGAATCGCCCACTGCCGCGGTGGTGCTCGAGCCCATCCAGGGCCCGGCCGGAATCGTCGTGCCGCCTGCCGGCTATTTGGCCCGGGTTCGAGAGATCTGTACTGAACATGGCGCCCTATTGGTCCTCGACGAGATCCAGACCGGTCTGGGCCGGACCGGGCGCATGTTCGCTTGCGAGCACGAAGCGGTGGTGCCTGATGTCCTGTGCCTGTCGAAGGGGTTGAGCGGAGGCGTGTACCCGATCGGCGCCTACGTCACCACCGACGCCGTTTGGCGCCGGGCCTACGGCACCAGGCAGAAAGCGGCGCTACACAGCTCGACGTTTGGGGGCAACACGTTCGCCTGCGCGGCGGCGCTGGCCGCCATCAATATCACGGTTAACGAGGATCTTCCGGCCCGGGCAGCCAATCTGGGCGGCTACTTTCACAATCGGTTGGCCGAACTGGTTGGTCACTTCGATTTGCTTCAGGAGGTCCGGGGCAAGGGCCTGATGATCGGACTCGACTTCCGTCAGACCCGCAACCGGGTCACGGGCAAGCTGGTCAATCAGACGGCCGCCATGGTGGCGGTTCAGATGATGCACCTCCACCGCATCATCAGCCTCTACACCTTCACCAACTCGACCGTGATCCGCCTCGCTCCGCCTTTGAATGTGGAACGGGAGGACCTCGAGAAGTACCTCGATGCCCTCGAGGACATCCTTGCCACCAACCGGTCGTTCGCCCGTTTGGCCTATTCCACCAGCCGGTTGATCAGGTCTTCCTGAAGCATCGCGGTCGACAGAACTACGCTTCAGCCATGGACCGGCCCAACATCGAGCCTGCTGCTTGGACGCCACCTCGCGACCTGGGCCTCGTCGGGAAATTCGAAGAGAACAACCTTTTGGAGGTGGCCAGCCGCATCCGGATCCCCGGTCAGGGTCCCGAAGATGTGGTGGTTGATCGGGCGGGGCGGATCGCCTATGGGTTGGCAGATGGTCGAGTGATGAAATCGGACCCCGACGGAACCCGCCAGGAGCTGGTGGCCCACACGAAGGGCCGGCCGCTCGGCATCGAGATCCACCCGGACGGCCGGCTCATCGTCTGCGACGCTTACCGAGGGCTACTGGCCATCGCCGACGGTGAAGTCGAGATCCTCGCCAATGGTTTCGAAGGAGTGCCCTTCAAGTTAACCAACAACGCCGCAGTCTCTGACAACGGAACGATCTACTTCACCGTCACGTCGCGCAAATTCCCGCTCGAACACTACCGAGGCGACCTCTTCGAGCATTCCAATACGGGTCGGCTGTTCCGACGCCATCCCGACGGGGAACTCAAAGTCCTACTCGACGGTCTCTCGTTCGCTAACGGAGTGGCCCTTTCTTCGGACCAGACCGCAGTCTTTGTCGCCGAGACCGGGGAATACCGAATCAGCAAGTACCACCTATCAGGCCCAGCAGCCGGGACGACAGAGGTTTTTGCCGAAAACCTCCCCGGGATTCCCGACAATCTGACTTCCAGCCCGCACGGAACCATCTGGACGGCGATGTTCACACCCCGCAACAAACTTCTGGATCTACTACTCCCCCGCCCCCGGGTTCGAGGTTTCGTAGCGAGCCTTCCGGACAGCTTGCAGCCCCAGCCGGTCCGGCACGGTTTTGTGGTCGGCTTTGACGAGAAGACGGGAAGCGTGACCCACAATCTCCAGGATCCGTCCGGGGGTTACGCCCCTATCACCTCAGCCCGCGAGCACGATGGCCGTCTGTGGCTCGGCAGCCTCACCGAACCGGCCCTCGGAGCCATCTACCTGTAGAAAAGGGCCGCGGGTCAGTCCTCGAAGGGAACCGGCAGCAACTCAAAGAGGTCGATCGCGAAGTTGCCCAAGTTTTCACTGAGATACGGATGACCATCGGCCAGTTGTTGGGCTGCCGCCATATCGGCTGCTTCGACGATCGAATACCCGTGAGGGATTCGATTCCTTTGTGAAGCCGGGCTGGACGGACCGCACGACGAACCAGTCCACGTAGGGTCGAACGGCTCTATTGCGTAGGGTCCTCCCGTCCGAAGAGGCGGCCCCAGACGGTCGGACGATCGAAGGGGGTCTTCTCGGTGAAGCGGCCGAGAGCAATCCACTCGACGTCGAGAGGCCCGATTTGATTGGCTCTTCGGGGAATCGATGGTCCCGACGGTCTCTCTACGGAGCCACGACTCGCACCAACAGGCTGTTGTCCCTGTTGCTTCGGGTTGTATTCATCGCCGCGTTTTTCGACTCGCTGTCGACCAGTCGGGTCGCTCAGTATTCCCTTACTCGAGAGGGAGCAAACTTGAAACGCATAACCATGTTGGTCTTGATATTGGCGCTCCTGGCCAGTGCCTGCGGTGGGTCCGAGGTCGATGCTGCGGAGTCACCAGCCACGACAGCCGCACCGACGACAACCACCACCGAAGCCACAACAACGACCACAGAGGCGGCCACAACAACGACGGCTGCGCCAACGACCACCACCACCGAAGCCCCCGGCATCATCGCCGGCGAAGATCCGGAGGTGGACGCCATCGTCCTTGCCTATACGATCGCTCTCGACAGTGTCTCTGAGTACGAGGTCAAGGCGCCGTACATCGACGACCCGTCGGGCCTCGAGGACACCATCGCCAAGTATCTCGAGACCGGAGAGTCCATGGGTGGCATCGGCGTTCTGCCCTCTGCTGTAGCTATTGACGGAGACACTGCCGTAGTCACCTACGACCTTCTCTTTGGCGGCAACCCGACCTATCCGGACCTCACCGGCGACGCGGTCAAGACCGCCGACGGCTGGAAGATCACGAGAGAAGGTTTCTGCTCGCTGATGTCCTCGGCCCGAGTCGGTTGTCCCTAACCAGGAGGTCGACAGTGCGCACGAAGTTGAGCGTCGTCCTCGCGGTCGCACTAGTCTGCGGCACGTGCGCGTCCGACCCGGCTTCTTCCCCGACGGATCCCGAGACCACCACCAGCCCGGCACCCGCTACGTCCAGCGCCACGACCTCCACGACCGAACTCGCGACGCCGACGGCCGACACGTTCGTCGGCGCAGACGGCGCCGAGTCGACCATCACCGATACCAGCCGCATTGTGACCTTGAGCGGCGACCTGACCGAGGCCGTATGGAAACTTGGCTTCGGGGACTCGGTAGTGGCCACCGATGTCACAACGGTCTACCCACCCGAAGCCATCGGGTTACCGGTGGTAGGAGTGGGTCGTTTCCTATCGGCTGAAGGAGTCCTGGCGCAAGAGCCGACCCTGGTTATCGGAGACACTCAGACTTCACCGCTCGAAGCAATCGAACAGATCCGCAGTGCCGGCGTCCCGGTAGTGATCCTCGACGTGCCAACGACTTTCGAGGGTCTATACGACAAGGTGGCCGACCTTGCTGCTGCTCTGGGCGTCCCCGACACCGGCGCCGACCTCGTTCAAGAAATCCGGTCAAGTATCGAATCAGCCCTCAGCTCGGCAACTCCGCTGGACCCGCAACCGGGTATCGCCTTTGTCTACAGCCGGGGACCCGACGTAATGCTGTTGTTTGGATCGCAGATGACCACCCAGCCGCTTATCGAGGCCGCCGGCGGAACCGACGTCGGTGCGGCCAGCGGCGTGACCGGCACGGTCTCGATCACTCCCGAGGCGATGGTCACGGCGGCGCCCGACGTGATCATCATCACCAGTGAAGGCCTCCAGGCGCTCGGCGGAGTCGCCGGACTGCTTTCGATTCCCGGATTCGCCGAAACACCGGCGGGTCGGGACGGGCACATCCTCGACTACCCCGAAGGGGACTTTCTGACGTTCGGTCCCCGGATCGGCGAATCGCTCGAACTTCTCATCGCGGAACTCCAATCCATGCTCGGCGATTCGTGACCCAGCCGGTTGTCGATATTGAATTCCGATCCAGACGTCTGGCGGCGATGACGATTCTGGGGGTCGGGCTGACGGGCCTAGTCGTGTTGGGCCTACTCAGCGGGGCGGTCGGGATCAATGCCGCCGATCTCTTCCACGTGTTCGGCCGTCGCCTGGGGCTGACCGACGATCCCCAACGTCTCAGCGACTCAGTCTTGTGGGCAATCAGGCTTCCCCGGGTCCTGTCGGGGGCGGTCGTGGGAGCAGGGTTGGGAGTAGCGGGGGCAGCCCTGCAGGGCACCTTTCGCAATCAGATGGCCGACCCCCATCTGGTGGGGATCTCACCCGCGGCCGGCCTCGGAGCCGTCGCCGGGATTGCCGTGACCCCCGTCGGCGGACCGCCCTTCATCATGATGGTGGGCGCCGCCGTAGGTGGAGCAACCGTGGCTCTCCTGATGCGCCGGATCGCCAAGCGGGTCATCGAATCGAACCAGTTCATCCTCGTGGGCCTGGCGCTGGGGTTGGCGATGCTCGCCTGGTTGGGGGCGATCGTGCTTGCCTGGGATAGCCCCCGAGTCCCCACCTTCACGTTCTGGGTCTTCGGTGGATTGGCGGGATCAACGTGGTCGACACTTGGTGCCGCAACCCCGATCGTGCTCGTCGGCAGCGCCATCGTGACGGCCTCCGCCCGGTCACTGGACCTCCTTGCCCTCGGGGAAGCTGAAGCGAGACACGTTGGGGTCGACGTCGATCGGGTGATCGCCGTGATCCTGGTTGGGGTCGGATTGACTGTCGGAGGCGCCGTGGGCCTGGGCGGTGCCATCGGATTCGTCGGCCTGATCGTCCCGCTGATCTTGCGCAAATGGATCGGTCCTACCCATCGATGGCTGATTCCTGCGTCGGCGTTGGGCGGCGGGGCCATGGTGGTAGCCGTCGACATCCTCGCCAGGACGGTCGCCGCGCCGATCGAGATACCCGTCGGGTTGTTCACCGCAATTCTCGGTGCACCGGTCTTTGTCTGGTTCCTGACGCGAGTCGGGCGGTCCCGATCATGAAGCCGGCAATCACTGCCGTAGAGGTGACCTATCGGCGGGGGACGGCTGTTCTCCTCGATGGGGTGAACCTTGCCACCGACCCGGGCGAGATCCTCGGGATCGTCGGACCAAACGGCGCCGGGAAGAGCACGTTGCTGCAAGTCCTGGCGGGCGATCTGGCCCCATCGTCCGGTCAGACCTGGATTCAAGATGTCGACCCGTCGGCGACGACGCTCCAACACCTTGCCCGGTTGCGAGCGTATCTGAGCCCGGAAGGAGTCTCCGAGAACCCCTTCACCGTCCGCGAGGTAGTAACCATGGGTCGTCACCCACACCGCCGGGCGATGATCGAACCCGGCGGACACGAAGCGATCGTCGAATCGGCCATGGAGGAAACCGACGTGATTCACCTGGCGACGCGGGCCATGCAGGGGCTCTCGACGGGCGAACAGCAGCGGGTGGGACTGGCGCGGGTCATCGCCCAAGAGGCGCCTGTCTTGTTGCTGGACGAGCCGACCTCCGCTCTCGATATCGGCCATCAGGAGAAGGTGATGCGAGTGCTTCGATCACGCGCCCGAGACGGAACGGCAATCGTGGCGATCCTGCATGATCTCAATCTGGCAGCCGCCCACACCGACAACATCATGTTGCTCGACAAAGGCCGGATGGTGGCCGTCGGGCGCCCTTTTGTGGTCTTGCAGAGTGACAGTCTGTCCTCTGTCTACCGGCAACCCATGCAGGTCGTCGACCACCCCCACCGAGACTGTCCGCTGGTGTTGACGGTCAATTCGTTGGGCCCGTCCGACTGACAGGTCGTGCTCCTTTTTTGGAGTACTGTCGGTGGAGGACAAGGAGACGACATGGTTGCTGAGACCCGCACACCCAAGACCAAATCCGCGGCGCCCGGAAAGCAGTTCGGATACACCCTGGCCGCCCTGATCAACCTGGCCCTCGTCTACGTGGTCCACAATCTGCTGGTTTGGGACGTCGCCCCGTTCTTGACCGACGATTTCGAGAAGGTGCTGCCCATCATCACCGTCTCGTTGGTAGCAACTGCCGTCATGAACGTCCTCTACTTGTTCTACGACGCCCGGTGGTTCAAGTCCTTCACTCAGATCGGATTGCTCGGCATCAGCATCGCCGCCACGGCCCGCCTCTTGCAGGTGTTCCCCTTCGACTTCTCGGACTACGAGTTCGACTGGGCGACCCTGGTCAAGGTGGTGATGATCATTGCCATCGTCGGCGCCGCCATCGGCGTCATCACCGAGTTCGTGAAGCTGGCCAGAGCAGTCTCCAATCCCTGAGATCCGACAGGCGGATCGCCAACGCGGCTCGGGTGGGTTGTGCGCTGCCGCACCGCGTCAGCATTCACCCCGACTTGCCACTCGGCCCTATGCGGCCCGACCTCAACGCGGTACTTTGACAAGGTGGACTTCCGGATTCTGGGACCACTGGAAGTAGACGGCGAGGGAACTCTGATTCCGCTCGGGGGGCGCCGTCAGCGCACAGTTCTCGCCACCCTGCTGGTCCATGCCAATGAGACCGTCTCCACGGACCGCCTGATAGACGATGTGTGGGGTGAGGATCCGCCGGAAACTGCCCGCCGCTCACTTCAGGCCTATGTGTCGCGCTTGCGGGGCTTGATCGGAGAAGAGCGGATCAGCGCGATCGCTCCGGGCTATCGGTTACAGCTCGATCCGTCAGAAGCCGATTGGGAGCGCTTCGCTAGGCAAGTCCGGGTGGGCAAGGAATGCCTGAGCTCTGATCCCCGGCGGGCTGCCGGGCTGCTGCGCGACGCGCTGCGAGAATGGCGAGGTACACCCTTCGCCGACCTGGCCGACGAGCACTGCCTGCAACCTGTCATCGCCCGCCTCGAAGACCAGCGGATGGCGGCACTCGAGGAGCGAATCGAGGCCGACCTCCAGTCCGGGCACCACGGCACGCTGGTCGGCGAACTCGAATCACTGATCGGCCGGTACCCGCTCCGGGAGCGTCTCCGCGGGCAGTTGATGCTTGCCCTGTACCGGTCGGGCCGCCAAGCGGAAGCCCTGCGCACCTATCAGAATGCTCGCTCCTACCTGGGCGACGAACTGGGAATCGACCCATCGCCGGAGCTACAGCTCCTGGAGGAACAGATCCTCGATCAGTCCTCCGAACTGGAATTCGCCGGAGCGGTCCAGACTCCCGAACTGCCGGTGGGAGACAACCCGTACAAGGGATTGCGAGCCTTCGAGGAAGCAGATGCCGACGACTTCCATGGACGGGAAAGCCTCGTGGATGTCCTGGTCGATAGGGTCGCCGAGGAGCGGTTCCTGACGGTGATCGGCCCGTCCGGGAGTGGGAAATCCAGTGTCGTTCGGGCAGGTCTGATCCCCGCCTTGCGATCCGGAGCGGCGCCAGGGTCCAACCACTGGCGTCTTGCGACGATGGTGCCGGGAGCGCATCCGTTCGAGGAACTGGAGGCCGCTCTGATCCACGGTTGTGCCCCCCAGATCAGCTCGTTCAGGGAGCAGTTCCGCGGCGATCACCTCGATCTGTTCCGTGCGGTGTTGCGAGTGAGCGAGGATCAGGAAGTCGTTCTGGTGATCGACCAGTTTGAGGAGCTGTTCTTGCTGGTCGAATCCGAAGCAGAGCGCCAGCGATTCATCAGGAATCTGGCCGAGGCCCTCGAGGACCCTCACAGCCGGTTGCGCGTGGTGGCGACACTGCGGGCCGACTTCTACGACTTGCCGCTCCGATACCGGCAACTGGCCCGCTGGATCGGCGAACACCAAGTCACCGTACCTCCGCTTGGACCGGCGGAACTGGAGCGGGCGGCGGTCCGGCCGGCGACCGAAGCCGGCGTTGACTTCGAACTCGACTTGGCAGCCGAGTTGGTCTCCGATGTCGCACAGCAACCATCCGCCCTTCCCCTTTTCCAATACACATTGACCGAATTGTTCGACCGGCGGGTGGGCCCAACCTTGACGCTCGACACCTACCGCAGTTTCGGGGGCCTCAACGGAGCGCTCCGCAATCGAGCCGAGGAACTGTTCCGTTCGCTGAGTGGCGACGAGCAAGCGACCGCCCGCCAGGTCTTTCTCCGGCTCGTGGCTTTGGGAGAGGACGCCGAGGACACCCGCCGGCGCTTGCGGATGAACCACCTCACCGACCTCGACAGAAGCGCTGCCGGGACGGTGTCTGCCGTTCTCGATCGTTTTGGAGGCCACCGGCTTCTCACGTTCGATCGTGATCCGGCGTCCGGCGAGCGGACGGTCGAACTTGCGCACGAAGCGTTGCTGTCGGGATGGCCCCGGTTGAGGAGATGGATCGACGAGAGCCGGGAAGGGCTTCGGATGCAGAGGACGCTGGCTTCCGAAACCGCGGAATGGGAAGCCGCCGATCGGAATGCCGACTACCTCTTGACCGGCACCCGGCTTGCATTGTTTGAACAGTGGCGCGCCGAAACCGACCTTCACCTCACCCTGGTCGAGCAGGCCTTTCTCGACACGAGCGTCGATCAGCGGGCGGCCCGGGAAGCGGCCGAAGCGACCCGGCGCGAACGGGAGATCGAGCTCGAACGAAGATCCGTATCCCGCCTCCGCCGCCTGGTAGGCGTTTTGGCAGTAGCAGTCATCGCCGCGGCCGGTCTCACTGCCTACGCAGTCAACCAGGAGAACAAAGCCGATCGCCTGGCGATGGAAGAGCAGGCCCAACGAATTCTGGCCCAAGAGGAGAGAGCTACGGCGGAACTCAACGCAGCCCGGGTGCGGGCGGCCGAGCTGACCGCCGCTTCGGTTGCCAGCCTGAACGAAAACCCGCAGCTGGGTCTCCTTCTGGCGCTCCATGCGGTGGACATCATGACCATCCTCGAGGAGCCGATTCCGGTCGACACCGTGGCCGCGCTGCACTGGGCAATTCAAGCCTCCCGGATCCCCTACCCGATGGACACCGAACCCGGTGTGGCCATTCCCGGTCCCAACGGATTGCAGGGCATCTACAACCTGCCACTCGATGATCTGGTGGCCCTGGCTCGCTCCGGTGTGACCCGATCGCTCACCGACGAGGAGAGCGAGCGACTCCTCGGGACCGATGCAGCAGGGCCACTTCGGGAGGTGTTCCCCCCGCTCGAGATCGCCGGCCGGCTGGTCGGGACACTCGACGATCCAGATCGACCGCTGGCGGGGACCAGAATCGACCTCATGGGCGGCCTCGTTGCAGAAATCCCCGGCATCCGTGCAGAAACAAAAAAGTTCACAGAGGAGACGGGCATCGAGGTCACCTATTTCGGTCTCGCCGATCTCGAACGCATTCTCCCAACACTCGGCTCCGATAACACGCCCGACCTGGCGTTCATCCCCCAACCCGGCTACGTCATGGCTGCCGCCGCATCCGGTGCTCTCATCGATCTATCCACGTACCTGGATCCGGTCGAGATGGAACAGGACTACAGCCCGTACCTGATCCAGCTCCTGACGCGCGGAGACGACGGCAGCTGGCCGGCCGAGTCGGGAAACCTCTTCGGGATCCCCATGAAACTCTCCGTCAAGAGCCTGATCTGGTACCCGGCTCCCGAGTTTGAGCAGGCTGGATATGAGATACCGGAAACCTGGTCGGATCTCGTGGCGCTCAGCGATCAAATCGTCACGGACGGCCAAACGCCATGGTGCTGGGGAGATTGGGCGTGGGACACGACCGGCTGGCCGGCCACTGATTGGGTCGAGGACATCATCTTGCATGAATCTGGAACAGAGACCTACGACCGGTGGGCCTTCGGCCAGCTTCCTTTCCAATCTGCTCCTGTCCGGTCGGCGTTCGAGCACCTCGGTGAGATCGCCTTCAACGAGGACTACCTGGGGGGCGGTATCGACAAGCTCCTCTCTCCTTTCCTCTACGCGGACGATCCTTTGCTTGAAGATCCTCCTGGATGCTGGCTCTACCGACAGGCCAGCTTCGCTGCCGCCAACTTCCCGATAACCGTCCAACCGGGTGTGGAACTGCGGACCTTCCCATTCCCGGCCATGGGGGCACCCAACGAGGAGGTCGTGTTGGGAGCCGGCGACTTCGCCGTAGCGTTTCGCGATCGTCCTGAGGTCCGCGAACTGATTCGGTTCTTCAACCGGCCGGACTTCGGAACCGATTGGACAAGAGCTTTTCCTGGTTTCCTGTCGGCCCACCGTGGCTTCGAACTCACCGACTATCCCGACGGCGAATCCCAACGATACGGCGCTCAGATAGCTGCGGCCCTTGAAGCAGATGCGTTCCGTTTCGACGGGTCCGATCTGATGTCGAACGGCGGTGACTGGATGTGGGCCGGGATGGTCGACTATCTCGAAGGAGGCCCGGACAGCCTCGATGACGTGCTGGCCAGTCTCGATGACCCCGACTGGCGATGGTCGATTATGACCGACGAATAGCGAAGAGCCCCGGCCGTAGCCGGGGCTCTTCGCGGACTAGCGCGTTTCAGTCGTTCAATGCCTCCTGGGGGATCATCCCCTGGTTGACCAGCTTCTTGAGTTGCACGTCACCCCAGTCGACGGCTTCCATCGGGATCTGACCGGTCTGGGCCAGCTCGATCATCAACCGCTCCTCAGCACTGAACAGCGGCTCAATCGGGAAGCCATAGGACTCGAGTGTCTGAGCGGGGATCTGACCTTGATTGACCAGTCGCTCGGTCCTCAGCAGCTCCCAATCCACAGCCGCCGCCGGGAGGTACCCCTGATTGGCTAGTTCGGCCAGCTTCTGCTGATCGCTACGGAAATCGGGCACCGCTTCGGTGGTCGCTTCCTCTCCGCCGGTCGTCAGCAGAATCGCGATGGCCACCACCGCCGCCACTGCGATGAGCGCCAGAACCCACACCACCACTTCGAATTGCCGCGTCCCCGCCGGGACCTCCGGCGCCGGCCGCTGTGTGACTCGTTCTCTCTCGATGACCGCCATGTCCACACCTCCTGGGTGCTGTGTCTACGGTTCGAGGATCCACCATTGGGGCTGCAGGATCACTGCAAACCGGTTGCAGATGGGTTGCAGCGTCTTCAGGCCGTAGAGTGGCCGTATGACTAGGCACTTCCCGACGGTCTGCGTGGTCGGCAGCGTCAACCTCGACCTGGTCGCCGCCTGCCCGCGGCTCCCCAACCCCGGCGAAACCGTGACCGACGCCACCTTGAGCCGTTCCCCCGGCGGGAAAGGGGCCAACCAGGCGCTGGCCGCACGCCGACAGGGCGCGGAGGTCACTTTGATGGCAGCTGTGGGTTCCGACCCGTTGGCCGATGAAGCGCTGGCGAACCTGCGAAACGAGGGCATCGATCTGTCCCGAGTTGCGATTGTCGACGATCAGCCGACCGGGGTGGCCCTGATCGTGGTCGATCAGATCGGAGAGAATCAGATCGCCGTCGCCCCCGGCGCCAACCGGCACCTCCGAGCCGAGGAGGTCGACACGGAAGGTTACGACGCAGTGTTATGCCAGCTGGAGATAGCCGACGAAACCCTGGTGGCCGCAGCCCGCCGAGCCACCGGTCTGTTCTGTGTCAATGCTGCCCCGGCCCGGACGCTGCCGGATCTTGTCGTCGAGAGAACCGATGTGATCATCGTCAACGAACTAGAACACGACGCGCTACACGAACAGCTGGCCGGGTTCGAAGGACTATTGGTTGTGACCCGGGGAGCCCGGGGTGCCGATGCCTTCCGACGCGGAGTGTTGGTCACCACCGCCCAGGCCCCTCCGGTCGAAGCCATCGATACGGTAGGGGCCGGGGACGCCTTCTGCGGAAGTCTGGTTGTCGACCTCGCCACTGGCGCTGAGATCGGACCGGCACTGCAACGGGCCTGCCGGGCGGGAGCAATCGCCGCTACCCGGTTCGGGGCCCAACCCTCCTTGCCCACCGACAAGGACCTCAACCGAACGCCCAACCCGACGCTTTCGAGCGGCTAGCGCCGCGCCTCTCCCGCCGGCGGTATTGCATTGCACAATAGGTACGAAACTCCGGCTCTCCTCTCAATATGGGCACTCACTTCTCCCTGAAAGGGGGAAGTATCCGAGCGAAGCGAGGGGGATGGGGGTCACGCCTCGCCGCCAGACCGTCTGGCTAACGCCTGACCCTCCCCTGCTTCGCCCTCCGGGCGAAGCTTCCCCTCCCTTGCAGGGAGGGGAAGCGGACAATATGACCGTCCGGTAGGGTGCCGGGCATGGCCTTCGCAGATCCTCCTCTCCAGGGCAACGAACTCGAAACTCTCACGGCTTTCCTCGACTACTACCGGGCGTTGATCGTCGACAAGGCTTCCGGTCTCACGCAGGAGCAACTGCATACCCGACTTGAGCCTTCGACACTGACTCTGGCGGCAATCGTCCATCACCTAGCCCTTGTCGAGCATTGGTGGTTCCACGAGTGTTTCGCCGGTGCCGAAGCAATTGAGCCGTGGGCGAACGCCCCTTGGGAAGAAGATCGCGACTGGGACTTCAATATCGCCGCCAACCTCGACCCGCCCACCATCTTCGAGCGGTATGAACAACAGTGCGTACTCAGTCGGCAAGTTGTCGCGAACGCCGAAGACCTCGATCAGCTATCGGTTCGCACTAATCGTCAGGACCAGGCTTGGTCGCTGCGATGGATCCTCGGCCACATGATCGAGGAAACGGCCCGCCACACCGGTCACATGGACCTGATCCGTGAATCGATCGACGGCGCGACCGGCGACTTCCGGGACGAAGGCTGACCCGCTAGGTGCTGGGAGCGAGCGAAGTCTGCGCCACGACCCCAATCTGTTCCGGATCGCGGGATCCCAACACGCTCATCCAGGTGATGGCCCCGGCCAGCAGGACCATCCCGCCCCACTGTGACCAGGTCAAGACGGCGTCAAACGCCAGGTAATTGACCAGGGCGGCTGAGACGGGGAAGGTCAATTCGGCCAACGTGGCGGCCGAGGCGGGGGTCCGGGACAACCCCCGGTAGTAGAGCAGCATCGCTCCTAGGCCGGGGACCAGAGCGAGCACCAATATCGCCAAAGCGTCCTGGCCGCTGGACAAACCGACCGGCCCACTGGACTGGAGCAACCAGATGAGCCCGGCGACCGGCATTCCGATGGCGAACCTCCAGGCCGTCAACTCACGAAACTCCAAGCGGGCCGACAACCGCCTCCCCAGCACCGTGCCCATACCCCAGAGAGCCGCCGCCCCCACCGCCAGCAGAGCCGGAGCGAGCTGCGAAACCGACACCTGCAGCGGATCGGGAAAGGCGATCAGGTAGGCGCCGGCCAACCCGGCCACCAGAAAGAACCAGTAGCGAGACAACAGAGCCTCCCCCAACAGCAACCGGGCCCCCAGGACGGCGACCAGCGGCTGCAACTTCTGCAGCAACAGAGGCGTGTTGGGATCGCCGTACGAGAAGGCCATCGTGAAGAGAATGGTGGCCGTGGCCGATGCCCCCGCTCCGATGAGGATCAGGGCTACCCAGTCCCCCAGCCCCAATCGGGCTATTTTGACCCGCGAGCGGATCAACCACGGCACGGTCAACAGCACCAACACAATGTGTTCGAAGAAGACCACCGTGGCGGCCGGAAGCTCCAACGCCAGACCGCGCCGGAACAGAGCATCGGTCCCCCACAGCGCGGCGGCCAGGGCCACCAAGCCAATACCCGTCTTGCGTTGTGTCATGGGCTCCGTTTCCGAACGAGGCGATTGCCAAGATAGCCCTTTTGGAGGCATGTGCCGGCCGGCCGACGATCAGTCGGACTCCTCGGCAAATGTGATCATCCAATCGCCATCGATTTGTGCAAACGCCATGCGAATCCGCCGCGTGCCTAGCGGTTCTCTCAGTTCGATGAAGATTTCTGCCGTGCCATCGTCCAGCACCACTGGCGGACCTTCTTCTTGCACTCCCAGTTGGATCCCGAAGGCACTGATCGAACCGATCTCGGTTCGGATCGATTCATCGCGGGCAACCCGGTAGGTGTCCTCTAGATATGACAGAACCAGATCGGCGTCGTAGCCGTTGAAGGCGTCCCAGTATGCGAAGGCCAGGCCTCGCAGCTCAGCGGTGACCGGGTCCGCCGCCGCGGTCGTGGGAAGCGATGGTTCCGGGTCGGTGCGGGTAGTACTCGACGCGGATTCGCCACAAGACACCAGGAAGACGATCGACACGACAACGAGACAGGCGTACTTCAGCATCTTCCTCCCTGCGCCCCGAAGCCTAGGTCGGCAGGCAGCTGCTGGGTGTATAGGGGTGACACCCAACAATCGCGCTTTGACGCCACCCGAAAACCGGGACCGTCCTACTCTGCAACGACAGCCACCCAGGATGAGCATGGAACTAGGAATCACCAGCTTCGCGGAGACAATCCCCGGACCCGATGGCGGGGATCCGGTGAGCCACGGCGAGCGTCTCCGCCAGATCATCGAAGAAGTCGAAGTCGCCGAAGCGGCCGGCCTCGACGTGTACGGCTTGGGTGAACATCACCGTCCCGACTTCGCCTCCTCCTCACCGGCCACCGTGCTGGCAGCCGCCGCCGGGCGGACCCAGAAGATCCGTCTCTTCCCGGCGGTGGCCATCCTCAGTACTGATGATCCGGTCCGGGTGTTTCAGCAATACGCAACTCTCGACCTCATTTCGGCAGGCCGGGCCGAACTTCTGGTCGGGCGAGGCTCATTCATCGAATCCTTCCCGCTGTTCGGTCACTCACTCGAGGACTACGACGAGTTGTTTGCAGAGAAACTCGACCTGTTGCTTCAGATCAGGGACCACGAGCGAGTCACCTGGTCGGGCAGGTTCCGGTCCCCGATCGAGGGTCAAGGCATCTACCCGCGCCCCGAGCGCCCGCTGCCGGTCCGGGTCGCCGTCGGGGGGACACCGCAGTCGATCATCCGGGCCGCCAAACGCGGCCTGCCCGTGGCTTTGGCGATCATCGGCGGAACGCCCGACCGTTTCAAGGTGCTCGCCGACCTGCATCGGCGCACGTTGATCGAGTCGGGGTTCGACCCGGCTGAAGCGCCGCTGTCGGTTCATGCCCACGGATACATCGCCGAGACCACCGAGCAAGCTGCCGAGGAGTTCTACAACTCCTATGCCGTGGCGATGAGTCGGATCGGCCGCGAACGAGGATGGGGTCCCATGACCCGCGACCAGTACGAGATGATGCGCGGGCCGGAAGGTTCACTGGTGCTGGGAGATGCTGAAACCGTGGCCGCCAAGATCCTCAGATGGAAAGAGATCCTCGGAGTGAACCGGTTCGAGCTCCATATCAGCGTCGGAACGCTCCCCCACGATCAGGTGCTGCGCAGCATCGAACTGTTGGGAACCCAAGTGGCGCCCCTGGTGCGGGGGTAAAGCGCAACCTCGCGTGCTCCGGGTCAACGCTTGCGGACGAGCGTCAGCCCATCGCCGATCGGCACCAGGGAAATGTCGACCCGTTCATCGACAAACAAGCGTTGGTTCAGCGAACGGATTGCATCGGTGTCGGGATCAGCCTGAGCCGGGTCCAGGACCAATCCGCCCCACAGCACGTTGTCGATCATGATCAGACCACCCGGGCGCATCAGCTGCAAAAGACGCTCGAAGTAGACCCCGTAGTTCCCCTTGTCGGCATCGATGAACCCGAGATCGAATGTCCCGGCTTCGCCTCCAGCCAAGAGTCCGTCAAGCGTCTCCAGGGCCGGCGCGATACGAAGATCGATCTTGTGCGCTGCTCCTGCTTCCTCCCAGAATCGATGCGCCACTTCGGCATATTCCTCGTTGATCTCGCAGGCGATCAACCGCCCGTCGTCGGGAAGGGCCAGGGCGATGCAGAGGGCGCTGTAGCCGGTGAAGACACCGACTTCGATGGCCCGGCGGGCGGCCGCCAAGCGCGCCAGCAGGCTCATGAACTGGCCTTGGTCGGATGAGATTTGCATGGTGGCGCCCGGCAGTTCGCTGGTGGCGGAGCGGAGTCGGGTGAGGCGGGGATCCTCACGCACGGAAACCGAAACAATGTAGTCGTAGAGATCCTCGGCAAGGTAGGGGTTGCCGCTACTCATGAGTCCTCCTCGGCAATCAAGAACGAGCGTACCCCGACGCTACGGCAGTGGTTTTGCCTCCGTGCTTGGCGGGGAGGCGGGTGGTTGATAGTCCCCCTCCTGCAAGGGGGAAAGTACCGCAGCGGCGAAGCCGCTGGGGTAGGGGGTCGGGCAACGAAGCGGAGGGGGTGGTCACCGACAGCTGACGACTGACAACTGAAGACTTCTCTTTTCCACCCTCCCCCTGGCCCCCTCCCGCCGGCGGGAGGGGGGAACTGACAACTGACTATTCCTACGCCGCGGTGGCCCGGCCTTCCGTGTTGGTGATGTGGGCCCGCAGGGCGTCGAGATCCTCAGCGGAAGGCGGATGGTTCGGATTGAGCCAGCGTTCAAGAGCCTCCCGGCAGCTGAGATCGACGTGCGGATCTTGGATGACAGCCATGCATACCGCGGCGATCTCCAGGTCGCTCAGTTCTCCGTCCTCCCAGACGGAAACCACCAGGGGAAGAAAAGGAGCGAGGCGCTCGTCGTGCAAAGTGTCGGCAAGATTCAGGGTCTTCATGTCAAACCTCCTGATCCGACCAACCCCACGCCTCCGTCGGACGCCGTCGGATTGTCGGTATGGCGACAGTCCGCGGCTCCCCCGCCTACTCCGCCTGATCAGTTGCGGTTGGTTTGGTGGCGCGTCGTGACGCTCGATGGAGACGCTCATCGAGGGGGTGTGAGGCGCTCCTTCCGCCCTCGGCGCTGAGGGGTTTCATGGTTGTGACCTCGATGACATCCACCGGGCGATCGAAATAGAGCGACCCGGCGGCGGCCAACTCGGCCTCGGCAGCCCGACGGACGGAAGTCGAACCACGGTCGAACAAGTGATACCGAATTGAGTCGGTGGGGTCCTCAGACGGCTGCCACACACCGACAATGCGCCCTCGTTGTACCACAGTTGCGGTGGAGTTCCCTCCCCCGTCGTACACGAATTCGTGGCGGGCCGGATCGAGCAATCGAACTCGATCCCGGTACCCCTGCACGTACGGATCGAGGAGTGGGAGGACGCGGACTTCCGAACCTCGGGGCCCGGACTCCCGCTTTTCTCTTGTCCTGAACAACGGTCCGGGCCACCCATCGACTGTGACCTCCTCGACATCTAGAGCCTCCAACGCAGTCCGGCAAACTTGTTTGGTGAAGCCCGTCCACCAGGAGATGTCGCTGACCGTGACCGGGCCGTAGGAGCGAACATATCGATGGACCAGTTCCCGGACTGCAACATCCTCGTCCCAGCGCCGGAGATCGACGCCGGGTAGTACGTCCTCCCAACGGTGGTAGCGCCGGATGCTCGATCGCCAGTGACCGGGAGGCGCCCCGCCCACGAGGCGACCAACGTCGCACATCCGGCCGACCACTCCAGCTAGATCAACCGATTGGGGTACACCGAGCAGGCGGCGCAGGTCGCGGACGGTGGCCGGTCCGTCCGCCAACACTGAGCCGACCTGGTCGGCGAGCCGCTCGAACTCTTCTAGGGACAAGCCCGAGTCACGCAGCCACCGGGCGGTCCAATTCTCCTGGAGGGGGCGCGCGGCTGCCGCGGCAATCTCGAGAAGCTCGTGTGGGAACACGAAAATCGTCAAGCGCATGGCCCGAATCCTGGCCAGATGCCACGACCCCCACATCAGCGTATCCAGATCGGTTCTGAGAAACCCGGGCAACCGCGCCCGGATCGAGAGATACGGACCGACCGGACTGGTGTTGTGCAGGCCGACGAGTCGAGACGCGATCTCCTGGATCGACGATCCCGGTCTCGACAGAGAGTGGCTGTCGATTGCCGCCGCCAGCGCTTGATCGGCGGTCAGGGTGGTCACGTCCGGGCGGAGACGAGAGCGATGAGATCTTTCTCGAGAAGGTAGTGGTAGGCGAGGAGTTCACCATCGAGAACGACTCCGAAGACCCCGAAGGCCGAAGGGGCTCGCGCCTGAACATCGGCAGCAGATGTCAGTTTCACCACCTTGGCAGGGATACCCAGTTTCTCGGCTCCGGCGATTATCCCCCGCTCGGCGTCATCGAGATACGGGCACTGATCGGTGGTCACAACGGTCAGACCGTCACCGAATGCTGCGGCTCGCTCAGTCCAATCGGTGGGGAACGATGGCTGCTGAGCTCCGTTGAAGGACTTCACCATCAGCTGGAAGGAAGGCGGTGCTTCGTCGACGGACTCGTACCGGTGCTCCACCAGCAACTCGTTGCTCGCCAACCACACGCCGCTGCTGGTCACCATCGCCACGCCTGCGCAACCGAGCTCTCGAGCTTTGGCCTCCACATTCTTCAACAGGGTGGCGCCGAAGCCGTTGCCCTTGGCACGACCCACCACCCAGATGCAGTGGATCAACAGGTAGCCCGCGGCGTGCACGGCCCGCCACGCGTGCTCACCGAGGGTGTATTCGACAAACCCAACCGATCGCCCGTCTTCGGAGAGAACCTCGATCCCCAACCCGTCGGCGAAGACGTCGTCCGTCCAATCGAGCTTCCGCTGATTGCCCTCCGTCTTCATCTTTGATTTTCGACAGAAGAACCCCAGCTCGGCGACGTTCTCGGCATCGACGGTCACGATCTCTACCAATGGGTCCATGACTTCTCTCCGCGAATCCGTTTCCCTCACCGTACCGATCCACTCGTCCATGTCCTATGGCCGTTTGGCCCTATGCGAGCGGCCGGGAGTGGCTTAGCGTCAAGGGCAGGTCATTTGGACAAGTTGAGGAGCCAGCAGTGATCCAGAGGATCGGCTTTGCGTTGGTCGGGGTGGGAGCGCTGATACTCATCGGATGGAGCGTCCGCGGCTTCTTCTTGGCCGAAGACATTCCCATTGTTATTCGGATTGCGGTCGGCGCCGTGGGGGTCGGCGTTCTCATCTTGATCGGATCCGCTTTCAAAGATCGGGTCGCAGCCGCCAAGACAGAAGACTTCAAGGAGGTCAAACCATGATCATGACCACCTCAAACCAGGTGGACGGTCAAACCATCACCAAGACCATCGGGGTGGTCAAGGGCAGCACTATCCGCGCCAAGCACATCGGAAAGGACATCATGGCCGGGTTCCGCAACCTGGCCGGCGGGGAAATCACCGAATACACCCTAATGATGGCCGAAGCCCGTGAAGAGGCCGTCAAGCGGATGACGGAAGACGCCACCAAGCAGGGGGCCAACGCCATCGTCGGGATGAGGTTTGCGACCTCCATGGTGATGCAAAACGCCGCCGAGGTCCTTGCCTACGGCACCGGAGTCGTAATCGAGTAACCCGCAGCCAAGGAGTCCGGCGCTTCGGGAGTCGGTCGTTCGACATTCATTCATGGCGAGCTTGGCGACCGCGCTCTGTCCGGACGGGTTGCAACAATCGCCATACAATTGAGGGGTGCTTCGCCGGATTGTCCCCGTGGTGATCCTTTGTGTGGGAGCTACTTCCTGCTCAACCGGAGGCGTGCCGCAGATCACCGCCACAACTCTTGTCGCGACGACTACGACAACGCTTGCCCCGACGACCACTTCCTCCCCCAGTGCCTCTACCGCTCCGGCCGGTCCCAGGATCGAGGAGGTCCGATTCAAGACCGCTGATTTCAGCCTGGTCGGCGACCTGCGGATGCCGGCCGGCCCCGGACCCCATCCCGTGATCATCATGCTCCACGGAAGCGGTCGGAGTGATCGAACCGATGGTGGCGGGTACGCGCCGCTCATAGATCGTTTCCGAAAAGCCGGCCTGGCGGTCTTGTCCTGGGACAAGCCTGGCGTCGGTGAGTCCACCGGGCCACTCTCGTACGACTCCGACGTGCTCGCCGAACGTTCCGGCATCTTGCTGGCCGCCGTGGAGTTCCTCAAGGCTCAACCCAACATCGATCCGGCCAAAATCGGGATCTGGGGTGTCAGCCAGGGGACCTATGTCATGGCACTGTCCCTCGAACTGACCGACGCCATCGAGTTTCTCATCATGGTGGGTGGGCCGGCGATGGATGCCTACGACCAATCGGCCTTCCTGCTCGGCCAACTGGCCGCCTGCGCCGGAGCCACTCTCGAGGAAGCCAAGAGCATCGAGGCAGCCAGTTCGGCGGCGGAGAAAGCGACCACCTACCAGGAGTATCTGGACAACATCATCGCCTTGCAGGAGGACCCGTGGCTCATCGAGGAGGGGCTCTTGGGAGACCTAGTTCCCGAGGAGGTGTGGGAACCGGAAGACCGGACGAGGCTGGGGTTCTTCAACCCGGTAGATGTTCTCAAGGACACAACGATCCCGGTGCTGGCGGTATTCGGCGAGAAAGACCGGCAAGTCGACCCGATCCAGGGGGCCGCCGCCTACCAACAAGCGCTCGAAGCGGCTGGTAACGAGAGCTTCCGTGTCGAGGTGATCGCGGGGGCCGACCACACCATCGTCCGGGCCGAGACCGGTTGCCTCAGCGAGCGAGCCGCGCGGTCGCCCGCCGATCGAGTGGACTACGCGACCGCCTACCTCGATCTGATGCAGGATTGGCTCACCCAGGTGCTGGCGACCGGGTCGTAACCGGTTCGGATCAAGCAACGAACTAGGAAGCCTGGGACTTGATCACGGCCCGAACCCCGGGGGCAATTGCCGCGTCAGTGCCCTAGGTGATGTGACTTCGTGACGGATTTCACTATTTCACATAGCAATGGGCCAGGTCTATGGTCAGACCACGCACCCAGCAGGGTGTCCCAGAGAATGGAAGCTCACTTGCCAAACCTCCAAATCACCGGCATTGCCGGCGTCCCGATCGAGATTGGAACGGAGTCGCTGGATACTCTCGCTGCCGGGCTCGAGGGTTCGCTCCTCTATCCCTCCGACGAGGGCTTCGCGGAGGCAACGCTCCTCTGGAACGGGATGATCAAGAAGACCCCGGCTGTCGTCGTCCGGGCCGGATCCACCCAGGATGCGGTGGCAACCGTCAACTTCGTTCGCGACCACGGTCTGGAACTGTCTGTCAAAGGGGGCGGACACAACATCGCCGGCCTGGCGCTGTCCGACGGGGGCCTCACTCTCGACATGTCGGGGATAAAGGACATCGAAATCGACGTCGACGCACGATTGGCCCGGGTTGGTCCCGGCTGCAATCTCGGCGATATTGATCGGGCCACCCAGGCGCATGGGCTGGCCACCACGCTCGGGTTTGTCTCCGAGACGGGAACTGCCGGGTTGACCCTCGGTGGCGGCTTTGGATATCTCACCCGCCGATTCGGGTGGACGGTCGACGACCTCGAAGAAGTGGAGATCGTGACGGCCGATGGTGCCCGGCAGCGAGCCTCTCGAACCGAGAACGACGATCTCTTCTGGGCTTTGCGGGGAGGGGGCGGCAACTTTGGCGTGGTCACTAGTTTCGTCTATCGCCTGCACGAAGTCGGACCCGAAGTGACCGCTGGACTTATTGCCTGGCCGGCGTCCGAGGCCGAAACGGTCCTGGAGCTCTTCCGCAAGGTCACCGAGTCCGCTCCGCGTGAGTTGACCGTCGCGGTGCTGATGCGCAACGCTCCCCCGGCTCCGTGGATGCCTGAAGCCGCCCATGGCAAACCGATCATCGCCATGGTGGTGTGTCACTCCGGAAACCTCGAGGAGGCCGCGGCGGACCTGGCGCTGATCAAGACTCATGGTGAGCCCCTGGCGGATCTGATCCAGGTCAAGGAGTATGTCGCTCAGCAATCGATGTTGGACGCCACCCAGCCCAAAGGGATGCACTACTACTGGAAATCGGAGTTCCTCCCCGGCCTGGCTGGTGACGTATTGGAGACCTACCGGGCGCAGTTTGAGGACAACACCTCACCTGCCAACCAGATTGTGTTGTTCCATCTCGCCGGCGAACTCAACGACCATCCCGAGAACGATGGAGCAATCGGAAACCGCGAGGCGGCCTTTGCTTGCGTCATCCAGGCGATGTGGCCGGGAGATTCTCCGGCCGGCGATTCCCACCGCGCCTGGGTGCGGAGCGCCTGGGACGCTCTCAAGCCTTTTTCAACCGGTGGCAACTACATCAACTTCCAGACCGAAGACGAGGCCGACCAGCGCACGGTGGACTCATATCGGGACAACTATGGGCGACTGGAGGCTGTCAAGGCGGCTTATGACCCGTCGAATCTCTTTCGGGTCAACCGCAACATCCAGCCCCCAAGTTGAGGGGCGCCAACCAAGGGAATAGACCTCTCCCTTGGCAACGTTGCCTACCAGGCAGGCGCAGCGCGCGGTTGCATTGAGGGAGGACTCATGACCACCACCAACCGCACGGCACTTGTTACCGGTGCCAGCTCCGGCCTCGGCCTGGAAGCTGCGGCCCAGCTCGCCAATCAGGGATACAACCGGGTCATAGTCACCGCTCGTACCGATCAGAAAGCCGCGGCCACCCGCGACGAGCTGTCGGCCCGTACCGGTCAGAACGTCTTTGAACCACTCACCGTCGAAAACGACCACCTCGATACCGTTGAGGCGGCCGCCGGAGTACTGGCCGGACGGGGCGGACAGATTGACGTGCTCATCCTCAACGCCGGACTCGCTCCCGGCAAAGACCTGCAAAAGACCCCGGAAGGGATCGAGGCCACGATGGCGTCGACGCTGATCGGGCATCACCTCCTCACTATGCGTTTGCTCGAGGCGGGACTGCTCTCCGACACTGCCCGCATTGTGATCGCCGGATCCGAAGCGGCCCACGGAGACGTGCCGACCTTCAGTCCTCTAGACCTCGATGAGTTTGCAGCCGCCAACTTTGGTGGCGACCTGGAGGCAGCTATCGAGGCACAGATCCGTATGGAGGCCCCGGCCGAGTACAAGCCCGGAGACACCTATGCAACCGCCAAGCTGTTCGTGGCCTGGTGGGCGGCCGAACTCTCCCGCCGCCTCCCGGAAGGTATGACGGTAAACGCCGTCTCGCCGGGCAGTACGCCCGACACCAACGCCATCCGCAACGCACCGTTCTTCATGCGATACCTGCTGATGCCCATGTTCAAACTGGTGCCGGGCATGTCCCACTCCATCGACAAGGGCGCCGACCGCTATCTCGAAGTCGCCGGGTACAGCTCGGAGGTCACCGGCAAGTTCTTCGCCTCGAAACCGAAGAAGATGACCGGACCGCTGCACGACATCCAGATGGACCACTTCGACAACCCGGCCGGCCAACAAGCTCTCTGGAACGTGATATCCCGGACGGCCCGTGGGGTCGGATACCCGAAGGCCGCCTAACCAGCCGAAAGCTCCCACATGTCCTCAGTCCTAGATGTCTTCGAACTCGGGTTTCCCTGGGATGGGCTCGACCCGTTCGTCTTCACGGTGCATCACCTCGACCAGTATCCCGAAGGCAACGAGATCCTCGGTCCCGAGCAAACGGCCGGCCGCAATCTCGGCACTGATTTCTCCTATCGGGACGGTTGGAGCATGTACCACGGGGTGACCGTGCCCGGCTTCCCTCAGCACCCCCATCGGGGTTTTGAGACGGTCACGGTGGTTCGGCGTGGGTACGTCGACCACTCAGACTCGCTGGGCGCCACGGCCCGGTACGGAGAGGGTGACGTTCAGTGGCTGACCACCGGAAGTGGGATCATGCACGCCGAGATGTTCCCGCTCCTCGAGCCGGATCGCCCCAACCCGCTCGAGTTGTTCCAGATCTGGCTCAATCTCCCGCCGGAATCGAAGATGGTTCCCGCCCATTTCGGCATGTTGTGGAGCGAGACAATTCCGAAGGTGGCGCCTGCTCCCGGCGTGACGGTTGATGCCATTGCCGGGCGTCTGAGTGACGACGTGCCCCCATCACCGCCTCCCGACTCGTGGGCCTCCCGCCCCGAATCCGATCTGGCGATCTGGCTGATCAGACTGGCCCCCGGAGCATCCTGGGACCTGCCTATGGCTTCGGACGGCGTCAATCGAATGTTGCACTGCTTCAAGGGTGACGACGTTCGGGTCGAAGAAACCCGGGTTAGAGCCAAGGTGGGAGTGCAGCTCGATCCGGTTCAGGCGGTCAGGTTGGAAAACCGGGGCGGTCCTGCTGAGTTCCTGCTGCTGCAAGGTCGTCCGATCGGCGCTCCCGTTTTTCAGCTGGGCCCCTTTGTAATGAACTCGCCCGAAGAGTTGCGCCAGGCGGTCGACGACTACCGCCGCACCGGGTTCGGGGGTTGGCCATGGGACCGGTCCGATCCGGTCCACGCCCGAGGCGAGGGAAGGTTCGCCCTCCACGCCGACGGTCGGGTCGAGCACCGCGATCGCCAATCGGTCGGCTAGCGACCAGCGGTCGGCCCACTAAGACCTTTCAGAACCGTCGCCGCAAGCCGGACAAAACAACCCGACGAGCCCCCCGTCGGACCGGGGGGTTTGTAGATGCCGGTGCTGGGAACCGCGTAGATGCGCCAAGAAGCTGTCTCAGTGGTGCTGCAACTCCCGCTTGGGAATCTCTTCGACGGTCCGATCCTCCGGAAAGGCCTCAACCCGGCGCCCCGCAAACACATAGGTCAGAGCGTGGATGATTAGGCCGACACCCCACGGGATCGTGGTCCAAAAAGCGTATTCCAGTCCACCGCCGGCGGCGATGTCCTGGATCCACAAGAAGGCATTTACCACCACGAAGATCCCGGCATGCCACATCAGGCCGGTAAACTCGCTCTGCGGCCGATGGACCCGGGGATGCCGGACGTCCCACATCACCAGCGCCACGGTGGCTACCAGGAGCACGACACCGCCGATTGCCAGGCCGTAGCCCCATCCTGACTCAATATCGCCCACGCGCCAGGTCAGGTTGTCGCCACCGAGTCCCAGATACTCGTTCTCACCGCCGAACAGAATGAACAAGCCCAGGAACGCCGCAATCCCGCCAACGATTCCCATCACCCATTCGGTGACTCTCGTCATTTGACACCTCCTCGTCGAGAGTCTCTTCTCCAGTAGACGCCTCTCCGGGAATCCGGTCTAGGGTCGAAGGTCACACCGGATCGAGGGTTCGACGGGCGGCCGAACCGGCCTCCCCACCCCGACGCCGACAGTGTCCGCGGCTCGTGTACCTTTGTCATAGGAACTCGAAGGGAGAGAACATGAAGAAGATTTTCAAGATTGGAATCTTCCTTGCCATATTCACCGGGATCGCCAAGCTAATTGAATCCCAGAAGGCTGAATGGCAGGGACTCACGGAACCGGAGATCCGCGCCAAGCTCCACACCAAACTCGACAACAGGATCGGGGCCGACAAGGTCGATGAGATGGGTGACGGAATCGTCAAGATGATGCGCGAAAAGGGGAAGCTGGGCGAGGACCTCGCCGACCTGGGCGAAGACCTCGCGGATCTGGGCGAAGACACCCCCGCCGAAAGCTGATCAGCTTCTCAGGCTGGAAGTCCAGCAGTGGTCCGACGGTCCCCACCTAGAAGCGGTCCAGGAGGCGTACTGTGATTGATCCGTCGGCCATCGATCAGATCTTCGCGGACTTCGCCAAGCCGGGTTCGGCGGGAAGCGCAGTCGGAGTGTTCCTCAACGGCCAGTTGGAATACGCGGCCGGATACGGACTCGCCGACCTCGAACACGAAGTTCTTTTCACGCCCCAGACGGTCGTCAATTTGGGATCGATGGCCAAGCAGTTCACGGCTTTCCTTGCTGCCTTACTCAACGACGAAGGTGTCCTGTCGCTGAATGACGACATCCGCCTCCACCTCCCAGAACTCCACGACTTCGGGCACGTGATCACGGTCCGGCATCTGGTCCATCACCTGTCGGGATTGCGGGACACCTACCCGGATCTGTTCGTCCTCGGCGGTTGGCGGATGAGCGATGTCATGACCCGCGAGGACGTCCTGCAGTTGATGGTTCCGCAACAGGAGCTCAACTACCAACCCGGAGAAGAGTTCCTCTACGTCAATTCCGGATATGCGTTGTTGGCGCTGATCGTTGAACGGGCCTCCGGCACGTCGTTTGCGGAGCTGGCCCGACAGCGGATCTTTGCACCGCTGGGAATGACCTCCACCATGGTCAGGGACGACTACGAGGCCTTGATTCCCGGTGCGGCCGGCAGCTACTACCAGACCGACGACGGCATCTGGAAACGACTGGTGGTCACAGACTCGAGCGTGGGTCCGACCAACGTTTGGTCAACCGTGGAAGACCTGGCTCACTGGGACCGCAACTTCCTCACCGGGGAGGTTGGAGGGCGCTCGCTAGTTCAACGCCTGGGACAGCCGGCCCAACTGAACGACGGAACACCGGTGGCATACGGATTTGGTCTCGAAGTCGGACCCGAGCGGACACACCGGGGATGGAAATTGATTGAGCACGGTGGCCAGCATGGCGGCCATTGCGGTTCCTTGTTGCGCTTCCCGGACGCCAAGTTGAGTGTCGTGGTGCTATTCAACGCCTTCCGCTGGAACACGCGGGAGTACGCGATCCAAGTCGTGGACCTGTTTTCGGAGGACCGGAACGGGGCAAGGCCGGAAAAGGTCGCGCCACCGATACTGGAGGAGATCGAGGTGCCCGATCTGGGCCGGTTCTCCGGGACCTACCTCAATCGGGCGAGGGCCGCCGTGCGGCGGGTAGCAGTGGAGGGAGGTCACCTCACCTACGACGGTTTCAAGCTTCTGGCTGTAGAAGAGAACCGGTTTCGCTTCGAGATCGAACCAACCGTCGAGCTGCAGTTCGAGGGCTCCGGTGAGCAGTGGACCGTGACCACCGTCACCACGCAAGGGAGCTACATCTACAGCCTGGTACCGGCGCCGGAAATCGAGGATGCGCGGATGGCACTATTGCCGGGCGGGTACGTGAGCCCGGAGTTGGGTGTTCAGTGGAAAGTCGATCGGGTCGGCGACCAGTATGTTGTGCACCGGCACCGTTACCCCGACACCGTCCTGACACCCGTGTTCGCTGATGGCTTCACCGACGACTGGGCCCCGGTGGTTGGTTACCCCATGTCGTTCCTGGTGATCGTCCAACGCAACACTGCCGGAGACATCACCGGGTTCACCGTATCCGGGGACAAGGTCCGCAACCTGCGGTTCGACCGCTTGTGACTCCAGAGTTTCGAGCGCCCGGTTGCTCGGACAGCTCCCTGCAAGAACGTCCTAATACCGCCTCTTGGTGACCCGCGGGTCATCAACCACCACCGCGATGATCGGCGAATCCGGATCACCCACGTTCAACGCCTCAGTCAAGAGACCCTGCACTTCTGTGTTGGAAAGCACCGGGGTGGGAAGGATGTCGTCGGAGAGTTTCACCAATATCCGGGCGCGGTATTCCTTGCTGGGCCTGTGGGTGTCCGCCAAGTCGCCTCCTCGTGAGCTGCTCCCGACGCTACCCCAAAACTGACAACTGAATGCTGACGGCTGATGACTGTTCTTCCACCCTCCCCCTGGCCCCCTCCCGCCAGCGGGAGGGGGGATATTCTTGCCTCGCCCGCTGGCGGGAGAGGCGCGGAGCTGCCAAAGGCGGCGAAGCGGAGAGGGTGGGAGCGGAAGACGGAAGGCGGACCGCGGATAGCCCTTTTCGTTCTTGCCTCGCCCGCTGGCGGGAGAGGCGCGGAGCTGCCAAAGGCGGCGAAGCGGAGCGGGTGGGAGCGGAAGACGGAAGGAGGACCGCGGATAGCCCTTTTCGTTCTTGCCTCGCCCGCTGGCGGGAGAAGGCGCGGAGCTGCCGAAGGCGGCGAAGCGGAGAGGGTGGTAACGAAAACGGAAAGCGGACCGCGGATAGCCCTTTTCGTTCTTGCCTCGCCCGCTGGCGGGAGAGGCGCGGAGCTGCCAAAGGCGGCGAAGCGGAGAGGGTGGGAGCGGAAGACGGAAGGCGGACCGCGGATGGCGTCCAATGATGCGGTGAGAGTGTTGTGACCTACGCCTCTGGTCGTGACCCGATACCGGTGTGATCGTGAGGGTCCGCAAGGAAGAGAGGCAATGGCGGGTTCGAGACGAATGCCGTCCCGACTGACTCTGGTGGCCGCGCTCGTGCTGTCGGTCTTGCCGGGCGGTTGCGATCGAGGCGCTCGAGTTGAATCGACGTCGTCCCCCACCGCTACCACCGAGGTGGCGGAGTCAACGACCACCGAAGCCAGCACTGCGACCACTCAGGCCGCGACGACCCTGGCCACCACCGGAGATGAACAGTCTTACCGCGCCCTGATCAAGATCAGCAGCACCTCGGATTGGGCCATTGTTCGCCTGGTTGGAGGAGGCGAATGGCAGAACCCAGAGGTGGTCTCGACGAGCGGTCAGGACAACTCTGGGTTCGAACACGACGGATTCTCTCTGAACCAAACCTTGGAGGCCGCCGAGTCGGGCGGAAGTGTCGAATTGACCGCCGAAGTGTTCCTGTCTGGCCTGAGTCCTGCCGACGTTCTGGTGTTCGAGATCGAACGCGGCCACATCGGAGCTACGCAGGTCGAAATCATGAACTATCTGGATGAGACCCCGAACCAGGTCGCCGTGCTGACGTGGGATGGAATAGCCGCCGGCGACCGGAATGCTCAGATCTTCGAGGTGTCCCCGGAACCCTTCCTGGGAGCCGAACCCAACGAGTACACGGTGATCGCCCAGATCAACTTCTGGTACTACGGCCCTGGCCAGCATGGAGGATTCGAGCATGCCGACGGGAGTCGGATGACGCCGCTCACTCCGCTTCTCGGTGATACCTATGCAGCTGCCGACCCGTCGGTCGTCAATCAACAGATCGAGTGGGCCGTTGAGTACGGCGTCGACGCATTCTCCGTTGAGTGGACCACGCCGCGCGGAATCGGCTGCTGCGGATCGATGGAAGACACCCTTGACGACGTGTTCTTGAAGTCGCCCAACATTCACAAGATCCGCTGGGTGCTTTTTTATGACTTCATCCTGAGGATGCGTCAAACCACCGAGCTCAACTTCCGCGCCAACGAACCCATCGATTTTGACCGACCAGAGGTATATGCCACCTTCGTTGCCGACCTCGAGCGTTTCGCTGCGAAGTATTTCGGTCACCCTCAGTACCTCACCATCGACGGCCGCCCGGTCATCTACATCTGGGCAACCAACAGCTACGAAGGGGATCTCGCCGGGGCCATGCAGGAGGCCCGCCATCGTGTTTCGGAGTTGGGTTTCGATGTATTCGTCGTCGGCGATGAAGTCCGGACCGACCTGTTCGATCCGGATCATGTTGCGCTCTTCGACGGAAGCAGCACCTTCACGTTCCTCATTCCCGGCATTGACGGACATGCCCTGGCCGATGTGGGAGAAGCGACCACGGCGGTTGACGAGGCTTTCACCTGGTGGCGAGATCAGCTGAAGGGCACGAAGGTGACGGGAAGGGACGAAGAGGTCAACTTCCAGCCGGCCTGGGCGCCCCAATACGACGAGAGTTTCTTCATCAGCGACAACCCCCTCTACGTACCTGCCACCAGCAAGGAGCAAGTGGCTGAGATGGCGTCGATGATCCGCAACCACGCCGAACCAGTAGGAAACAGCGGCCAACGACTCATCTGGCTCAACACCTGGAACAACTGGGCAGAGACCACAACGGTTGAACCCACCGCCGATCTCGGCCCCAAGTATCCAGCCGGCAACTATCAGTTTGACCTGCTCGAAGTGAACCGAGACGTCTTCGGAAGGGAAACCTTCTTCGACTCGCCGATGCCGTAGTCGACTCACGGACCTGTCGGGATCGGGTTCAGCGAAGCACCGGGGCGGACCCCTGGTCCACCAAACCGGATCGGTAGAGTGACCGGATGAGAATCGCCGCCGCCCAAACCGCCCCTGCCTGGGGGAATCCCGCCGCCACCGCTGCCAAGACCACCGACTGGATCGAGAGGGCCGCCGCCGAGGACGTCGGGCTGGTGGCCTTCGGAGAGACCTTTCTGTCCGGTTACCCGTTCTGGGTGGCCCGCACCGACGGGGCTCGTTGGGACGCCCCGGACCAGAAAGAGGCGTACGCCTTCTACCTGGACGCCGCGGTCCGGTTGGACGGACCCGAACTTGCACAGGTCACCGAAGCGGTGCGGGATACCGGCGTGTTCACCTATCTGGGGATCACCGAACGCTCATCGAGCGGAGGCACCGTCTATGCGACGATGGTGGCGATCGACCCCGAGGCCGGGATCGTTGGCCGGCACCGCAAGACCATGCCGACGTTCGACGAGCGCATGGTGTGGGGAGCGGGCGACGGTTACGGATTGCGGGTGCACGAGACCGGCGGGATTCGGGTGGGTGGCCTCAATTGCTGGGAGAACTGGGTACCCGTGGCCCGGCACAGCTTGTACGCCCAGGGTCTCGATCTCCACGTGGCGATCTGGCCGGGGTCGGTGGGTCTCACCCAGGACATCACCCGTTTCATCGCCAAAGAGGGACGTTGCTACGTCCTGTCCGCCGGGGCGCTTCTGACCCAGGACGCCATCCCCGCCGACTTCCCCCTCCGGACGGCCGCCCTGGCGGGTGCCCGAGATGCATCTACAACGGCGGATCGGCGGTCGCCGCGCCCGACGGCACATGGGTGATCGAACCGGTGGCAGGCGACGAAGGTCTAGTGATCGCCGAGATCGATCCCGCCCGGGTCCGGGGTGAACGGCAGAACTTCGACCCGGCCGGCCACTACTTCCGGAGTGACGTCTTCAGCGTTACCGTCGACCGCACACCCGGGGAGCCGGCCAAGTTCATCGACAGATAAGGAAAGATCTCAGTCGGTTTTTGGTTCACCGGCGACGACAGCCAAGCAGATTGATTCAGCGCCTCTCGATTCGTCCGCTGCTCTCTTGTGCTTCGTACCGCACATCTTCGATGTCGGTCGGCTCGGAGGCGTCCGTCGGTTCATCCTCGGTATCTCGGGCGACCCAGGGAGCCGGACCCGCGGTGGCTTCCTCGAATTTGGCGATGTAGTAGGCCTCGCCGTGGACAACCGCGAGATCGCAGTAGCCCTCGATCGTGTCCCGTGCCAGGTCAACGAGCGCCGAGCCGCCGATTCTCTTGGCCGTCTTCCTGAAACGCTCGGTTCGCTTGGCGATTCTCTTGGGGAATCGGCGGGACACCGGAACGGCGTCCGCACCTACGTCGAGCGGGAACAGCGCCAGCGCAATGACCTCGGCATCATCCCGGCTCATGCCACGGTCGTGTATGAGCTGGGCGATCGCACTTATTCGATGATGTTCCGACATCGAGCGCTCCCTTGGCAGATCTCATTGAGTTGCGCGCCCGACCCACCGTCGGGACGGGGCCCAACACGCAGAACCCTGAGTTCCTTGGCCTTGGTATCGGCACCCGCGGGCATCGCCTTGACCACTCGATCGGATGGTCAAACGCGGCGCAACCCGGCACCAATTTCGTCATCTATTCGGCGGGTCCAGTTGCCTTTCCCCAAACACCGAACAGATTTCTCTGCAAGAGTTGTCGAAATCGGTGGGGATCGTTCGTCGTAAGGGCGAAGGTATCCCCAGAGGGAAGGAGCAAAGGATGCCGCTGTACGCAGCACTCATCTACACACCGGCCGAGGCCGAGGGTCAAGGCGGGCCCGAGGAGTGGGCCGGTGTCATGGCGGAATACAACGAGTTTGGCGAGAAAGCCGGAGCGGCCGGAGTGATCGCGGGGGGCGAAGCCCTCCAGGACACTCAAACGGCTACAACGATCCGTTACGAGGGCGGCAAGGGAGGTCAGCTGACCACCACCGACGGCCCCTTCGCCGAGACCAAGGAAGTCCTGGGCGGGTTCTATCTCCTCCAGTGCGCAGACTTGGACGAAGCCGTGAAGTGGGCGTCCCAGATCCCCGGCGCCTGGCATGGCAAGGTCGAGGTGCGGCCGGTGATGGAATTCCCCGAAGGGCAGTGAGCCTCGACGAGATAGTGCGGATTGAGGGTGGCCGGGTATTGGCCACCCTCATCCGCCTTACCGGTGATTTCGATCTCGCCGAAGACTCCCTCCAGGACGCAGTGGTGGTGGCCCTGGAGAAGTGGACCCAGTCCGGGTTGCCGGACAATCCGGGGGCGTGGCTGACCACCGCGGCCCGCAACAAGGCTTTGGACCGACTCCGCCGTGAGGCACGTCGATTCGACAAGGAAACCGAGGCGTTCCAGATGCTGTCCGAACCGCCCGCACCTCCTGATGGCGACGACCGACTCCGGCTCGTTTTCACCTGTTGTCACCCTGCGTTGGCGCCGGCGGCACAGGTGGCTCTCACCCTGCGCACAATTGGCGGACTGACGACCACTGAGATAGCCCGGGCTTTCCTGATCCCCGAGGCGACAATGGGCCAGCGGATCAGCCGGGCCAAACGGAAGATCTCCGTGGCTCGCATTCCTTATCGCGTTCCCGATTTGCACGAACTTCCGGACCGGCTCCCGTCGGTCCTGGCCGTGGTGTACCTCATCTTCACCACCGGACACCACGCTTTTGAGGGCCCGTTGGATTCGAGGGTCAATTTGGCAGACGAGGCCATCCGGCTGGGAAGGCTGCTCGTCGAGTTGATGCCGGACGAAGCCGAGTGTCGCGGTCTGCTGGCCTTGATGCTCGCCACTCATGCTCGCCGCCCCGCCCGCCTCGACTCCGCCGGCGACCTGATTCTCCTGGCCGATCAAGACCGGAGGAAGTGGGACCACGGCGCCATCGCCGCGGCAGCCGACACGGTTGACCAGGTGCTCCGCCGGCGGGCCGTCGGTCCCTATCAGATCCAAGCGGCGATCGCCTGCCTGCACGGACTCGCCGATTCGGATGCCACCACCGACTGGAAACAGATCGCCGACCTCTACCGCAAGCTCGAACAGATCGCTCCCTCCCCCGTCGTCAGCGTGAACCGGGCGGTTGCCGAGGCCAAGGTCTACGGGCCCGACGCCGGCCTGGCACTGCTCGAGCGGACGGCCGGGGTCGAACGCTGGCATCTCTACTGGGCGACCCTGGCTGCCCTCCTGCGACAGGCGGGAAGGCTCGCGGAGGCCACCCGGGCATACCGGTCGGCCCTCGACTGCGAAATGAACGACAGCGACCGGCGTTTCCTCGAGGGCCAACTCGCGTCGCTCGAATGAGCGCTAGGTCGAGGTCAGACGGCCCGAACCTGATTGTTGCGGGCGTTGTGCTCCAACTCGACCAAGCCCAGGACCTCGAGGACCGGCGTGACGTAGTTGCCCACCCGGCCCCGCAGCCCTTTCTTCAAGCCGTACCACCCACCCAGCGGGTTGTCGGCTGATCGAGCCCAAGCCTCCACCGAGCCCTCTTTGGCCGGCTTTTGCTCGTCGGCATTGCCGAGCGGCATCCAGTCGCCATGGGCTTTCAACATGGAGTGCATGTCGACAATGATCCGCAGGTCGTAGTGGAGGACAGTCTTCCCGACCGTGCACACCAGTACCGGTGGATCAGCTTCCTCGTCCCGGTACATCTGAAACGACGAGGTCAGGCTTGGTGTTTGCAGCACCCATGGGTCCGCCTTCGTCCCCGAGCCGCTTGATTGAGGTTCTGTCATTCGTCCTCCTTGTCGGCGAACAATCTAAGCGTCCTGAGTCGGTACGGCCCGGCTGGGTCGAGTTCGTTTCCCGTTGAGCATGGTGCCGATGGGTGAATAGCGCACCACCAGCTGGTAAGTGGCGAGCAGCAGGATGCTCACCCCGACGGTGACGATGAGGAACTTCACCCCTGATGACAGATCCCAATCGCGCATCCAAGCCCCGGCGGCGATGACCAGCGGCAGGTGTACCAGGTACAGCCAGTAGGACGAATCCGACAGATAGCGCACCCCGCGCCGTTCCTTGGCGAGGAAGGCGCGGAACGCCCCCATCAGTGCCACGATCATCGCCCACGTGTAAATGATCTGGGCCAGTGACGCCAGCCCCCAGGAGCGATCCTCCTCGGCGAAGGTGAGGGCCAACGCCAGCGGCAGGACGATCGCGACGGTCAATGGCAGGAGCACTGTCCAGCGGCGGCCGATCGTATCGATCAGCATCTCACCACTGCCGTTGCGGCGGTCGTACAACAGCGCGCCGAAAGCGAAGAAGACCGCGTAGTAGATGAGCACGTGCGGTAGAGGAATGAGCCCGGTAGAGGTGTCCGGACCAAACACCGGGTACGTTCCGCCCTCCCCCATGGCCAGCTGCGGGATGATCGTCAGGGGAATCAATGCCCACATGAGCCGGCGGGGCCACACCTTAGTGGCGGTCCCTTCCCGGGGGTACCGGGACTCGTGCCAACCCGTGAAATATGCCACGAGGACGAACCCGGCCAGCAACCACAGCAGGAACCAGAGGAACCATAGGTGGTGGAAACTGGTCAACCAGGTGTCCAGGTTCAGTTGCTCTTCCACCTCCGTGGCGCCGAACCCCCAGCCTTCGAGATCGTCCCAATCGGTTCCCGGCGGTCGGATGTCGGGGACGCCGTTGTCGACCAGTAGATCGGCGACGGACTTGGCACCGACGAAATATGCGTAGCCGAAAGGCCCATCGTCGTCATCATCCACCACCAGCGGATCGGCGCCGGCTTCGAGGAGACGCTCGGCGATCCGCGAATTGCCGACCAGTGCAGCAATGTGTAGGGGTGTGGCGCCCTCTTCACCGCGTGGCTCGTTGGGGTCGGCACCCTCGTCGAGGAATCTGTCAACTGCCGCGGTGTTCTGGAAGAGGACCGCGACCAGAAGGCTATCGAACTGGTCTGCGGACGCTTCTGCCGATATCCAATCCACGAGAGGAACGATCGTGAGGAACCCGATCAACAACGGGAGGGCAATCCGCCGGATCCGGTGCATGATCAGAGTGGGCAACCCGCGCCGCCGCCACAACATGGCTGTGAAAAAGCCGCTCAGGAGGAAGAAGAGCGGCATCCGGAATCCGTGAACGGCAGCCAGGAACTCGTCGAAGAACCCGTCGATACTCGATGTGTTGTCCTGCACGGGCCAGAAGGATGGAAAGAACGCCAACGAGGCGTGTAACCCGATGCCGAGCAGCATCGCAAACCCCCGCAAAGCATCCAGATCGTGCCGCCGCCCGGCAATCGGAGCGGCGGGCTGGGCGGATGCAGGGTTCGTCACGGCGGTCAGCCTATCGACCGCGAAGAGAACCGGTCGTCGAACTAGTTGTCAGTCGTAGTCCTCAGTCGTCGGTATCCACCCTCACCGCTCCGTCGCCTTCGGCAACTCCGCGCCTCTCCCGCCAGCGGGAGAGGCAAAAACACCCCCTCACCGCGGGCGACGCTCTTCTTCCCCCCTCCCGCTGGCGGGAGGGGGCTAGGGGAGGGTGGAAAAGCCGCTCCGTTTCTCGTTCCTCGTTCCTCGTTCTCCACCCTCACCGCTCCGTCGCCTTCGGCAACTCCGCGCCTCTCCCGCCAGCGGGAGAGGGCAAAAGACAACCGCTCAACCCGCGGCGAGCCAGGCTTCACCCAATGCCGGCGGGAGAGGGCTAGGCCAGTTCAAAACCTTGATCTTGCAGGACCTGGCGGAGGCCGGGGCGCCGAGGTTGGGATACCCGGCGAGCTGAATGTTCCATCCAGCCGTACTCCTCGGTCTCCCCTCGACTCCCGGCTCCGGCCACCTGGCGTCCCTCATAGATGCCGGTCTCCGCCATGACCCGGTCGTACTCCGCCAGCGCCTCTTCCTCGTTGCTGTCGTCATAGGTTTCCCAATGGAGGACGGCCGAGGTCGCCAACCGGGGTTTCGGCTCCGGCACCGTCTCCGGCCAACCCAGGGTCATGCCGGCGAGAGGGAAAGTCAGACGGGGTAATCCCAACAGTTCGATCACCTCGGCCGGATTGTTGCGGATCGCACCGATGTAGCAGCTCCCAGACCCAGCGACTCGGCGGCCAAGGTGGCCGTCTGCATCAGGATCGCCACGTCTACGGCGGCCACCAGGAAAGGCTCAACATGCTCGACAGCCTGGCTGTAGCCGCGCTCGGGCAGACGCGGTCCAGGCGGCAGCGATCGGCGCACCAGGCCAGGAACACCGGCGCGTCGGCTATCTGGGCCTGATCGCCACATAGCTCCGCCAGGCGGGCCCGGCGGGCCGCGTCCGTCACCGCCACGACGCTGTACATCTGCAGATTGGAAGAGGTGGCGCTGCGTTGGCCGGCCGCCACGATCGTCTCCACCATCTCGGGTGAAACCGGATCGGGACGGAATCGGCGGACGGAGACGTGCTGGTAGATCTGATCAATGGTGGGTGTGGTCAAGGCATCTCCTTGGCAGCGTGGATGGAGTTGTATCCGACTGTACGCATGAAGTCAGGATTCTCAACGCCGGTCATCTACTGGTTCCGGTGAAGCCCCTACTCCCGCCGGGTTCTACACTCCGGTGATGCCCGATTCCTCCGCTGTTCCTGCGCGCTCCTTTGCGGGGTGGCGGATCCTTGCCTTGGCCATTCTCACGGCCGCCTTGACCGGTCCGGGCCAAACCATCGGGGTCTCCGTCTTCGTTGATTCCTTCATCCGGGATCTCGACTTGCAGAGGTCGGCAGTGGCCACCGCCTACCTCATCGGAACTCTGACCGCGGCTCTGGCCCTGCCGGCGGTGGGACGCCGCATCGACTCCCTGGGCGTGCGACGGGGCATGACCATGATCGGCGCCGGCCTTTGCGGTCGCGCTCATCCTGATGTCACAGGTGTCAGGGTTCGTCACCCTGGCGGCCGGATTCGTGTTGATCCGAATGCTCGGTCAAGGATCCTTGTCGCTGGTCTCGACCGTGGCGGTGACCCTGTGGTTCGAGAGGCACCGCGGCTTGGTCCTCGGGGTGCTGGCCACCGGATCGGGCATGCTCATGACCCTCGTCCCGATCGGTTCGAACGCTCTGATCGACTCCATCGGTTGGCGATGGGCCTGGATCGTCCTGGCCGGTTTTGTCGTGTTGACCGTTGTCCCGATCGGGTGGTTCGGCATGATCGACCGGCCCTCAGACCGAGGCCTGGCCCCCGACGGCCTCGAGCCATCCCACCCGACCGAGACCCGCAGTATCCGTCGGTCATTCACCCGACCCGAAGCCATCCGGACCATCAGATTCTGGATCCTCGTTGCGGGATCCACGTCGGTCGGCATGCTCATCACCGCCCTCAACTTCCACCAGATCTCACTGCTCGGCGACGCCGGCCTGACCACCGCCGAGGCGGCGGCCATGTTCCTCCCCCAGTTCGTCGGTACCGCCATGGCCGGTATTGCGTTCGGTTGGATCAGCGACCGACTGACCGGCCGGACGCTCATCCCGCTGGTGATGACAGTTCTCGCCATCACCTTGCTCCTGGCCGGGACGCTGACCGATGGGCCCGTCGTCGTGGTCTATGCCCTCTTACTGGGCGCCACCGGTGGCGCCTCGAGGAGTGTCGGAAGCACCTTGATGCCCCGATGGTTCGGCGTTGACCACATCGGATCGATCACGGGACTGGCTTCGCTCGTCTCGGTGGCCGGTACGGCCGTCGGGCCGGTGGCGTACTCGCTGGCGCGGGACGTGACCGGCACGTACACCACCGTCTCCCTGGTGTTCGTAGCCGTGCCGGCGCTGGTCGCCGCCGGGGCGCTCGCCGCCGGGCGACGGATGACGACACCCACGGATGGGTTCCGCTAGGCGACCGGCGTAGTGCAAGTCGCCGAGGTCAGGTTCGACGTCACCAATTGGTGTGTCTCGCCTGCCGCTCAATCCATGAGACGACCGGGAGGACATCACAGAGAGAGAATGAGCCTCTGGCACTATGGACGGGGTAGTTATCCACAGGGCATAGTGGCTGGGCACCAGCCTGGCCGTCTGAAGCCTTGGCCCCAAAGAAGCTGCTCTGCGGATTGCCCCATCCGGGTGGCTTGCCTCCCAGCGTGGACAGAGCGGCCAGGCCGGTGCCCTTCTTTCGATTGAACCTCGATTCGGCGAAGCATGGAATAGGCCCAGCGACCCAATTCGCCACTAAGAGTGGGAAATCCATCCTTACTGGGGTGACGTTTTCGTGGGCAGGTAGGGACCCGGCGCATCTAGCCGAAGTTTGACCGACATCACAGGGAACCCGATTTGTGCCAATCGCCCCTATGGGAGCCTTTCCTCCGGCGCGACATTGGTGATGTTGCACACTTGGAGGCCCGCCATGTTGTCCGCCCTGGATCGTTCCCAACTGAAGCGCCTGCGACGGAGAGACCCGGTTCTCGAATTCCGAGACGCCGAGATGCTGCGCGTGGCGTTCCGCACCGACCCCGAGACTGTAAGCAGCATCCTGCCCAAACCACTCCGTCCGGCCGACGAACCCCTCGCGCAGGCCTTTGTGGCCCGATATCCGGCCACCAACTTCGGTGTCAACTACTCCGAGGGGGCTCTCTTCTTGCGGGCCGTGCACAAGGACGAGCCCGGGTGGTATTGCCTGGCAATGCCGGTCGACAACGATATGGCGATGGTCGGGGGACGAGAACAGTTCGGATACCCCAAGAAGATCGCCGACGAGATCACCCTGGACCAAGACGGCGACCACTTCATGGGCAGCGTCGTGCGCCGGGGCGTCGAGGTGTTGCGCATTGAGGCGGACCTCACCCGTCCGGTGGACGTGGCCGCCCTGGACGCCATCGGACCCGCAGCGAGCGATCTGGAGGGACGACCCTGCCGCAAAGGTGTCTCCTTCCAGTTCAAGTTCTCCCGGAGCCCCAATGGGCGCGGTTTCGACTTCGTACCGAGGCTGGTTCGTGAGGTGGTGCTGTTCCGTCCTCATGACGATCTCCGAAGCGGCACCGGCCGGCTGGTAATGGTGTCGTCACCGTACGACCCGTTCGGTGACATCCCCGTCCGGGAGATCGTGACTGTCAGCCACGGCACCTGGGACAACGACATGCTGCCCGGCCGAGTCGCGGCCCGGGTGAAGAACCCGCTCGACTTTGCCCGCCACGCCATGTTCAAGGAGGACTATGCCGGTTGGTTCTTGAACAAGGGCGAAGAGGAGCTACCGCCGCCGCCCAACCGTCGCCAACGGAAACGACTCTGGAAGGCGATCCAGGAGTACTAGTGGTCTGTCGTTGAAATGGTGCCGCGGGGTCGGCGACGCTTCTGGGACTGTCGTTACCATCACCTCCGCCGGCGTGGTTCGACCGGCACCGACCCTGGGAGGCTCTTTGACGACGAGTAGCGTTGACCCGCCCCACCGCAACCGGGTTGACCCATGGGGCGACCTCCACGCGGTCCCGACCCGAGGGCTGTTCACCGGCAATCGGGGGTGTCTGGTCGATGACGCCGGCCGGTTGGTCCGCCACCATCAAGGGTCGTTGTGGATCACTTGCCTCACCCAGTTCCGGGACTGGCGGCACCCGCTCGCCAACCCACGTACCTGGACACCGATGTTCTTTCTCGACGACGCCGTCGCGCTGGCGGCCGGACACCGACCGTGCGGGTTGTGCCGCCGGGCCGACTTCCTCGCCTATCGCCGGGCGGTCACTATCGCCACTTCCGCGGACTCTCCGGTGCAAGCGGCGGAGCTGAATCGACGGCTTGCCACAGAACGGCACCGACGCGGGCGGGGCTTGGTGCGCTCCCCGGACCGCATCCTGTGGAGCAGCAATCTCGATGAACTCCCAATCGGGACGGTGGTAGCAGACCCCTCAACCGGGGGCTCGCACCTGGTCACCAAACATCACCTCCGACCCTTCAATTTTGAAGGGTGGGGACCACCCGTCGAGCGGCCGCTGGATGTCAACGTCGAAGTCTTGACCCCTCCCACCTCGGTCGCCGCGCTGCGAAATGGTTTCAGCCCGCATCTGCACCCAACCGCCGGCAGCTGAGATCTACTGCGAATGAGGAATCCATTTGACGATGCCGCTGAGGTCCCTGGGGGCCTAACCTGCGATCCTGATGAGCACCCACGGACCTTCGACCCTCATCCCCGGCTTGTGCCTGCCATAGATCTGACCCCGCTCGAGGTTGCCACGAGCACGGTCTTAGGTCCGGCTTCCGGCGTTGTGCCACTCCCCCGCGCCTCCTCCGGAATTTCGCCGTTGGCTTCTCTCGAAAACGCGGCTCTGCCTGCCCTTTCCCGGCCGCCGTGTGTCGTCACGTTCTCAGGGGGTCGAGATTCATCTCTCGTGCTGGCAGTCGCCGCCAAAGTCGCCCGCCGGGAAGGCCTGCCCCCGCCCCTGCCGGCCACCATCAACTTCAAAGGCATCAAGACGGCCGAAGAGTCTTCGTGGCAGGAAATGGTCGTCCGCCATCTCGGCCTCGACGAGTGGGTGCACCGCGACATCACGACCGACCTCGATTTTGTTGGTCCTCTGGCAACCGAGGTATTGAAGAAACATGGGGTCCTTTGGCCACTCAACGTGTACGTGCACCAGGCGCTCATTCATCACGCCACCGGTGGCTCTCTGATGACGGGCATGCACGGAGACACCGTCCTTGGTGGCGGCCGGTGGTTGAGCGCCAATCAAGTCCTGTCCGGGCGAAAACGCCCCGAACTAAGAGACGGCACGAGGATCGCTTTCGCCGTCGCTCCCAGATGGATGCGGAGGCGGGTGTTTCGACACCGAGCCCCGGAGGTGCCCTGGCTTCGTCCCGGGATCATGAAAGACTTTCAGCGCGCGCTCGCTCACGCCCAGGCTGAGGAACCCCGGCCGTGGGACCGCTGGATCGAGTGGTTTTCCCACCATCGTTCTCCCCAACTGGCCCTCCGCAGCATGACGGCGCTCACCAACGACGTGGACGCTCTACTCGTCCAGCCACTGGCCGAGCCGGGCGTCTTGGCCGCCTTGCGTGACGCCGGCCGGAGGCGGGGAATCGGCGATCGTACGCACCTCATGCGCTCCCTCTTCGACACGCTCCTTCCCGACAATCTGCTCGCTCGACCAGACAAAGCCCTATTTGGACCTGCTTTCCGGGGAGAGCCCGAGTCAAACCTTCGCCCGCGACTGGCAAGGTGAAGGTGTCGATACCGAGCTGGTCGACCCTGAGGCCCTCAAACGAGAGTGGCTGAGCGAGTCGATGAGCTTCCGGTCCGCCCTCCTGATGCAGGCCGCCTGGCTGCAAATGCATCGGGGCTAGAAACCCCGGAGAAGCCTTCGGCACGCTCGCTGCCACTCACCCCACGATCCAACCGCCCTACGCACAGCGTTGACACTCAGGGTGGTCGGGTGGTAGCTTCACAAGTGAAACCACCAATGGTTTCCGGGGCTAGCTGCATTGGGAGGTGCAATGACTTACGAGGCGCCAGAGATCCGCGATTTCGGCGATATCGCCGACCACACCTATTTCCAGGGTGATGACGATTTCATCGGCTATTCCGCCGAACCCTGCGTCGACGCACAGTTCTAGGGAACCCGACAGACTTATCGTCTACTAGCCCGCCCGGGCGACCGGGCGTAAGAGAGTGGTCCGATCAGCCATGAAGAACCCGTCATGGCTGTACGGGCCGCTTTCGCGTTGATGGTGCCGGAGTTGCCAAGGGCCATCATCGGTCGTGATCGTCTTCTAGCCCGCCAATCGAACCAAAGGGCTTCTCCGACCCGCGGTGCGTAGTCTCGGGTTTGCTCGAGCAACTGCGAAAGGACCCTGACGAAATGGCGGACCAAACAGAAGTGTGCCCGGCCTCCGAGCTCACCCCAGGGACGGTCAAAGGAGCCGGCCGGTATGCAGTCGGCAACGCCGACGGCGAGTTGTTTGCCGTCACACGCCGCTGCCGGCATCTAATGGCCGATCTGGCCGACGGCAGCATCGACGACGCCGGGTGCCTGGTGTGCCCGTGGCACGGCGCCAAATACGACGTAGAGACCGGCCGCATGGTGAGAGGACCGCAAGGTATCTTTGCCAAGATTCCCGGTCTCGGTCTTGCCTTCAAAGCCCTCACCCTGGTTCTACCGCTCGGGCGCGGCCGCGTCGTCAATCGCGAGAAAACGATCTACGTCGAATAGCGAACCCGCATCATCCCGTCGGCGATCACCGGGGCCGCAATGGCGGGCCCGGGCTCCTACTCGACGGGTTCTTCCACCGGATCCGGTTCGGGCTGACGCTCCGGCGCGACGGGAGCGGCCTCCGGCTCGAGTTCGGGGGCTTCCAGCGGCTCGACAATGATCACTCGTTCTTGTTCTCCGATGTCCATGCGTGTTTCCTTTCCTGTTCTTGCAGATAGCTGATCAGGGAAGCTTTCTGGCGAGCCGGGTCGACCTGGGTGGGATCGAGGTCGCCGGCGGTGGCCAGCCACCAGGCGGTTGTCCCGGAATCCCCAAACACCTCCTCAAGAGATTCCTCACCTTCCACGAAGAGCAACTCGCGGCCGGGTTGGGTGATCACCATCGCCAGCACCTCGGCCCGGGCGGCCCGATAGCCGAGGCGGTGCTCGACCACCTTCCCCGACAAGCCGACCAGGCCGACCGCCACAGCCCGATCGAAGACCCGATCCTCCTCCATCGTCTTCAGCAAGTTGCCGACCTGTTTGGCGGCGTAGATCCCACAGGCGGGCGGACCGCAGCGGCCATCTGTGTGCGGGACCTCTTCATGAATCAGCGAGGTCAGACAGCGGGCCTCCTTGTGGGACTCCGACCACCGCTGACGAAACCCCAGGAACGACCCGTCCTGCACAAACCAGTAGCGGAACCCCAGCATCGGCGCCGGCGACCACGCCTCCCGGAATTTGGTTCGCAGCTCGTCAATGACACTGGCCAACAGCAACTCGCGGCCTTTCTCGAAACTCTCCAGCTCGGATTCCAACCACCGCAACTCGCTCGCCAGTTCCTCGATCTGCTCACGCAGGTGTTTGGCTTTGAAGTGGCGCCGGTCGGTGGCCCGATCGAGGCCGGCCAGGCGGGGATGCTGCTCCAACAGGCCGTACCGGCGCCGCAGGGTTTGGTATTCGCTCAGCAACCGTTGCACCCGGTTGGGCTGTTTCGGGGAATCTGGTGTGTTGCCCGCCGCCATCAAACTGCTCAACTCCCTGGACGTCTCAACGTAGGGGCCTCGAACAGGTGTTCGCAAGCGAATTACACGCTTGTTTTTCGCGTACCCCCAGAACCGCGAAAACTCGGCCTAGCTAGGTGGCAGCCCGGTAGTGGTCAGCCTGACGGTTTTGACCGTCAGGCCCCCTCCGACCTCGGCCCGGCGGTGTTGCATTGCAGAACAGATGCGACACTCCGGCTCGCCTCTCAACATGGGCACTGACTTCTCCCTGAAAGGGGGAAGTACCCGAGCGAAGCGAGGGGGATGGGGGTCACGCCTCGCCGCCAGACCGTCTGGCTAACGCCTGACCCTCCCCTGCCTCGCCCTCCGGGCGACGCTTCCCCTCCCTGGCAGGGAGGGGCAACACTTCGCCCGGTTGTCACCATATGCACCGCCACCTTCGGTGAGGGAAGACGCCAAGACCGTCGCACACAAACCGCGATAGATCGCCGCCGGCGGGAGAGGAACGAAGCTCATAGTCCCCCTTCAGGGGGAAAGTACCGCCGCCGAAGGCGGGGGTAGGGGGTCAGGCGGCGAAGCGGAGAGGGTGGAAACTGACAACTCCAGGCAATGACTCGAAGGGCATCGGTCGACGACGGCTTGGCCGGGTTCAGCGCTCCTCAGCTTCGCTGTCTTCTCGTTCGGCCCCTCGGCGGGCAGCCCTCCATACAATGCCGGCCGTGCCGACGCAGATCAGCGATGCCGCGAACAACGCCAGGACCGTCCACCACTCCCCTTCCGGGAAGACCTCGATCAGGTATCGGAGTCCGGCCGTCGCCAGGAGAATCGCGCCGACGGCGATCATCGTCACGGCACCGCCCACCGTCTTGTCCGGTGTCTCGAACGTGCTCTCGAGTTTCTTGAGCAACGTGTCGATCCGTTGCTTGATGACCATGGAGACGATCGGTGCGAACACCTGGGGGACTTGTTCGATCTCGACCTCGGTGGCGAAGTCGACTCGGGTGCCGCCCTCGACCTCCGCAAAGGTGATTCGGGTTCGCTCAGTCACACCGTTCTCGAAGCGGTTGGCGTAGGAGAATTCCGTAGGCGGATCCAATCCGGTCACCTCAGACTGGTGCTTCACCTTCTGACCCATGATCCTGGCTTCTTCCACGAACACGGCGCCCACTGCGTCCGGGCTATCCGCATCCTTGACGGATTTGGTCGTCCGGCCCCAGTCCGGACTGTTCTCGAGATCGCTAACGAAGGCGAAGACCTCGTCAAGAGGGCGATCAATGACGGGCCCTCCGAGTTCGACCGTCGTTCTCATCTCGCGCCTCCTGCGTTCCCGGCTGTATCTAAGCCGTCTCGGCGATCCGGGGGCGGAGGGCCGCCGAGTTGAAGCCCCTGGCAATGAGCCATACCGCCAGGACCATCTCCTGGATAGCCATCGGCACATACAGGACTGTCGACAACGTCGAGTTCGGATCGCCGGTCCACGTCAGTGAGAGGCTCGCCACAACAAACAGCGGAGAGGCAACCAGACCCCACAGCGACAGCCAGCGAGGGATGATCCTCGACTGGTACAGCAGGTAGTAGAGCATTGCAGCCCCGATGGCGAATACCGTTTGTCCAAGCGCATAGGTCAGATCAATCGTCGACTGCAACACGACACCACTGGTCTGGAAATGGGAAGCATCCGGGGCTCCCGCAGCGATGAACTCCTGACTCAAGGGCAGGAACGCCAGCGTCCCGAGCACGGCAACCACAAAAACCGCACCCTCGGTGACTCTGGAACCGACGTACCAAACAGCCAGCCCTTCCTTGACTGCCGTGTCGGCAACTCGTTTCAGGATCGGATAGATCATGAAGGCAACACCCGCAACCGCCACGGCCATAACCAGGTTCAGTATTGCCACCATGATCAGCTGGCCCTTGTTAGCCGCGGCGTTGGTGAGGATCCCCGGACCGTCGATCAAGGTCCCCCAAGCACCCAGGGTCGACACCGGCGCAACCGTCGCAACGATGTACAACACTCCCACCCAAACCGCGACTTTCCTGTCCGAAGACATTTCCCACCCCTCCATCGGCGCTGATGACAGTTCGCAAGATTCGCCCCATTCGACCCTGACGAGGACGCCGGCGCCAGGGCCAGAGGGCTGTTCTTTCCGAGGAAAGGTCCGCAGTACCCGCCGCCGCCCCAGAAACCCTGCTCTTCTTCCCCCTCCCGCCGGCGGTGATCTATCGCGGCTTTGGTGCGACACTCCGGCTCGTCTCTCAAATATGGGCACTGACTTCTCCCTGAAAGGGGGAAGTACCCGAGCGGAGCGAGGGGGATGGGGGTCACGCCTCGCCCCCAAACCGTCTGGCTAGCGCCTGACCCTCCCCTGCTTCGCCCTCCGGGCGAAGTTTCCCCTCCCTTGCAGGGAGGGGCAACACATCGACGGCGGGCGAGGCAAAAACTGGCTAGCTCGCCCCCGAAACCTGAAACCTGAGAATCTCTTGCTCGTAGCTCGTAACTCGTAGCTGGTTTTCCCCCCTCCCGCCGGCGGGAGGGGGCTAGGGGGAGGGTGGAAGCTGGAAGCTGGAAGCTGGAGGCTGGCAGCTGCGAGCGAAGATGTGCTTCGTATTACGGTAGATAGCACTCTGAACAGGAGGAAGATTGGCGGAGGAGAACTACGAGAGCCGCCCAGCTCGTTTCCGATTGCAGGTCGTCGGATTGCCGTACTACGCGGCCGATCCGCGCGAAGGCGCATGAAGACCCCGACCGATGCCGAGGTCCGCGACGCGTTGGCTGCCTTCGCCCTGCCGGGGAAGTTGACCGGGCTGCGCCCGCTGAAACGAGGCCACATCCACGACACCTTCGTCTCCGAGTGGAGCGACGGCGGCACGCCACGGTCTTTCGTTCACCAGCGCATGAACCAGGAGGTCTTTCCCGATCTGGAGCTCCTGATGGCGAACATCCGCCGGGTTAGCGAGCACCTGGTCGGCAAGCTGGGAGCGGCCGGCGGCGGCGGCTTCGAACCGCTGCAGCTGATCCCCACGGCGCTTGGCGACAACCACGCCACAACGACCAGCGGCGCCTGGCGCACCTTCGTATTCATCCGCAACACCTCCTCCCACGACCGCTGCTCCAGCCCCGACCAGGCCTTCGAGGCGGCGCGCGCCTTCGGCTGGTTCCAGGCGCAGCTGCATGACCTTCCACCCGAGAAGCTGGGTGAGACGCTGCCGCAGTACTTCAGCTCGCCCTACCGCTACCAGCAGTTCCGCGCCGCCCTGGCGAGCGCGACCGACGAACGCAAGCGATTGGCCGGCGACGCCATCGACTTCGCCCAGCGGACGCGAACCCATGGTGGCCGTCATCGCCGGCGAGCTCGACTCGGGCGCAATTCCGACCCGCGTCGTGCACGGCGACACGAAGCTCAACAACATCCTGTTCGACGACGCGACGGGCAAAGCCAGGGCCATTGTCGACCTAGACACGTGCATGGCGGGCTACTCGTTATACGACTTCGGCGACCTCGTGCGCTTCACCGCGGCCACCAGCACCGAGGACGAGCAAGACCTGACACGAGTCGGTACCGACCTCGAGCTCTACCGGGCACTGGCCGAGGGCTATCTCTCAACGGCCGGAGAGTTCCTCCTGGCAACCGAGGTCAAGCTGATGCCGTTCTCGGCGCGGCTGGTCACTTTCACCGTCGGCCTGCGCTTCCTAGCCGACCACTTAGCCGGCGACGTGTACTTCAAGATCGAGCGCCCCGGCCACAACCTCGACCGGGCGCGCGTGCAGTTCGAGATGGTGCGGTTCATGGAGCAGCACGAGACCGACATGCGGGTGTCCTGAAAAGGCAACGCCCGACCCGGTGAACGGGCCAGGCTGCCGGCAACCGACCACCCCGGAACAGATAGCCGCTCATGTCCGGCTATGTGCTGCCCCGGCTGCTCACCTGACCGGCGACGGTGTGCTTCGTATTACGGTTGATAGCAGCTTGAACAGGAGGAAGAGTGACGGAGGAGAACTACGACCGGGAACTCGCCAGGGTCATAGACCACACGCTGCTCAGGACGGACGCCAAGAAGGAGGACTTCGACCGCGTGTGCGAGGAGGCGATCCGATACCACTTCAGGTCGGTATGCGTCTTCTCGGGCGACGTCGAGTACGTGGCCCAGAAGCTCAAGGGGTCGGATGTGATCCCCATAGCCGTCGTGGGCTTTCCTCACGGCCAAATGACACCCGTCGCCAAGGCCTTTGAAGCTCACGATGCCATCACCAACGGCGGCGCTCAGGAGATAGACATGGTGATCCATGTCAGCGCCGTCAAGAGCAAGCATTACATCCTCGTTTTTGAGGACATCCAGCAGGTGGTCAGGGCTTGTGGAGAGACACCCGTCAAGGTCATCATCGAGACGGCGCTCCTCACGGACACGGAGAAGATCGCCGCCTGCTGCTTGGCGAAGACCGCCGGGGCGCGCTTCATCAAGACGTCCACCGGCAAGGAGGAGGGTGGAGCGACGGTCGCGGACGTGAAGCTCATGCGCGAGGTTGTGGGCGACGAGGTCCTGATCAAGGCCAGCGGCGGCGTCAACTCGAGAGAGTTCGCCTACGAGCTCATCAAGGCCGGCGCCGACCGCATCGGTACGAGCAACTCCGTCGCACTGGTGACGGGTGCAACAGCCGAAGGCGGGTATTGACGGCGCCGGTCAATTGATCCGATCCTCTGACCGACCGGCCCCAACCTCGATCCGATCGTTTGACACAGTCGGACCAACCACTCGGCGAGGCCGCGGCAGGTGTCGTTTTGTGCGGTTCTCGTGACTTTGTCCTCTATGCCCTTTATGGCTTGGCTTCCTATAAGGAGCTAGAGACGGAAGTGATTGAATCCGAGCCGGAAGAGGGTTCGGTCTTCAGCAAACAAAAAGGAGCGCCCGATGTCAGACGAACGCACAAAGCAAGCTTCAATGCCTCCTCGATGGTTCGTTCGCCTCGCCTGGTTCATACACCGAGGCTTATACCGCGTCACAGGTGGCCGATTCGGTTTGCGGCGCGCGAAGGCCGACCGCTACGGCATGATGCGACTCACGACTATCGGGCGGCGGACCGGCCAGGAACGGAGCGTGATCCTCGGCTACCTCGAAGATGGGCCGAATCTGGTCACCATGGCCATGAACGGCTGGGCTGCGCCGGAGCCTGCGTGGTGGCTCAACCTCCAAGCGAATCCCGAAGCCAGCGTCGTTCTCGCCAACGGTCGACACTCGATCAAAGGTCGGGCGGCGGAGGGAGAGGAACGAACGCGGCTGTGGGCCCGATGGCAGGACCTGGACACGAACTTGGACGCCTACGCGGCACTTCGCTCCGGCGAAACCGCCGTCGTCGTCCTGGAGCCACGGCCCGACCTCAACTGATGATGCGTTCCCTATTGCTGGGTCGTTTGACCACAGTTTGACCGGTTTCTCTCGGGTCGTGGTGCTTGGCCGGAGAGGAGATAGCCGGTTGGGAACCCGCCCACTGGGTGTTGCTACTCGTCCCGGTGACGTACCCGCGGTTGACGCGGTATGGTTCGTCGCCGAAGCCTTGACCATCCCGTTCGACGTGCCCCCGTCATCGCGGTGGACCTTCCGGGCTTTTGCCTATGTATCGATTAGCGGGCGAGCGCCATCTCTGGTGCGTTACTCAGAGGGCTTTGACCATCCGGATCAGATTGGTGTTGGGAAGACGGAACCATCTCGGGGATTCAGCCTCGGCGGTCATCCCCAGGCGTTCGTAGAGTCTTCGGGCGTTGCGGTTCTTTGCGGCGACGTCTAGTGCGAACCTCTTCGACCCGGCTGCCTGCGCAGTGTCCTCGAGCGATCCGAGGAGCAGCGTGCCGATACCAGCACCCCTGTCTGAGGGTTCGACAGCTAGAGCTCTGACGTAGAAGTCACCGTCTGGAACCGTGTCGATGAATCGGAACATACGCCTGGCAACCCGTACGAATGCTGCCCAGCGGTACCGGCGCCATCCGGCGGCTGCTTCGAGGATCTGGTCTGTGAAGTGCCGGTGGGCCTGAGCTGTGTAGCCCGATGCCATCCCCACGATCCGCCCACTCTGATCGGCGAAAATCGCGTGCTGGTATGAAAGGTCATTGCCAGGTTGAGTAAAGGCCTGGGCAACGATGTCGGCGGCTCGTCGACCCAGCACCTTCCGGTACATGCCCTCTTGGGCCTCATCGAGAAGTCGGGCGAACAGAAGACCGTCTTCGATCGTCGCCGCTGCCGGTCGCAGCGAGAAACGACCTACCCTGTCCGAGCCACCCATACGCACTGGCACCTGATGGTGCTGGGAGTCTAACCGTGCTTGTCTTGGCGAGATTGTTGGGTCACCCGCCGGGCCCGGTAACCGCGTCGTCACAGAACACCTGAACACTGATGGTGGAATCTGCTTCGGGGCCCATCGCAGGCCCGCTGTAGCTCATGGTGGTCCCCTCGATCACGACCTCGGCGGCCGCCGCGGACCACAGCTCTCCAGAGGGAAGCTCGACGGTGACGACGGCGATTTCCTGGGGCCCTGCGATGAGCAGCGATGCTTCATCGCTGCTGGCGACAGCTCCGATGCCGACATCGCTTATCACGCAAACCTCCTCGACCTGCAGCTCGTACGAACCGGCAGAGACGGTGACGGTGGCCGTTCCGAAACCTCCAGCCGTTCCCCCGTCCTCTCCATTACCCGACCCTCCGTCCCCTCCTCCGTCAGCTTGTGTTGTCGTAACGGCTGAAGTCTCAGTGGGGACGGTGCTGTCATCGTCGCCACAGGCGGTCAAGATGACCGAGATCAGCAATGCGCCCACAGCAAACAGGGCAAACAGAGCGGCACGTCTGGTCAAGGAAGCGAACATGACGGTCTCCTTCCGTCACTCGAATACCTCCCTGACAATCAACGATCTCACATCTCATCGTGAGTTGCCAGAGGCAATCGGGTGAGGATCACGGGCGATCGTCACCCAAGGGTCCGAGGACGAGATGAGACTTGGGGCGCCGCAGCGATTCCCGAGCCGCACGATTGTGCCGGAATATACGGGGTGAGGACCAAAGCCCCTTACGCTGCTCGTCCCGCATCGGGATGATGGACTACCCGCCGACGAAAAGGCACATGGCGCACGATCGGGAGATGATCTCCGAGTTGCTCCTCCCCGGGGTGGCTCTCTATTCCGTCGAACCGCACGTCTATTCCGTCTACGCCGACAGTAGGCCGATCCACGACTACGACCAGGCCGTCAACTTCTACGACAGGGTCATCGGGAACTCGATCTACAACCGGATCTTCTGGGGATACTCAATATCGGAGTTCACGGACTTCGTCCGAACAGCGATTTCGTCGGCCGGGCCCGGTCGGGTTCTCGATGCGGGATGCGGGTCACTGGTCTTCACGGCCGGTCCGTACAGTGCCTATCGAGATCGTCCAGTCGTGATGCTGGACCAGTCGATCGAGATGCTGCGAGCGGCCAAGTCGAGATTGGACAGGCTCTGCGGCGGGATCCCTCCCAACATCGTCTTCCTGCAAGGGGACATCCTCGACTTGCCCTTCCAAGCGCAGAGCTTCAGCACAGTCGTGTCGATGTCCGTGTTGCACGTCCTCGACGACGGTCGCGCCGTGCTGGGTGAGCTGACAAGGGTCTGGGATAGAGAGGACGGGAACCTCGCCATGACCAGCCTGGTGCTGGGAAGGTCCATCGGCGACCGCTACCTACGGTTCCTCCGGAAGAAGGAGGGGGTGGCAGATCCACGATCGGTCGGGCAGGTGATGGCCTTCTTCTCCGAGATGGGCCTCCCCACCGATCACTACGTGCGCGGCAACATGATGTTCATCCATTCCAGGTAAGGATGCTGACCACGCTCGGCCGGAAGTCCACGATCCGGGTGGTTGGCGAAGGACACCGCTCTTCACACCGAGACCTAGTTGGCCCCCAAGTCCGTTTCCAGTCTACGCCGAGGCGCGATGACTACCCCAGCCACGCTTCAATTGGGCTGCAGCCCGGGGTGTCGCTGCGGGTGACTCGTGCGCTTCAGGCGACGCTCGCGGCCTTCATCGCCTCCACCGTACGTGCGGAGTCGGCGCCCAGCTTCTCGACATCGAGCCAGGGCACGCGACCGTCGACGACGAGCGGTCGCCCTCCGACGAAGGAGTGGCGCACGTCGAACGCGCCGCCCGAGATGATCGGAGCGATCGCTGGATCGTGCTGCCCGAAGTAGCGAGGATGCTTCAGCTCGAAGAGCACGAAGTCTGCGGCCCGACCAGGTTCGAGTGTTCCAATGTCGTCGAAGCCAAGAGCGGCCGCCCCGCCTGCGGTCGCCCAGTTCATCACGGTCTCAGCAGTGGTTGCGGTCGGCCCACCGATCCCGCGGTGGATGGTGAAGGCGGAGTACAGCGCCTGCGCCATGTCGCCCGCCTCGTTGGCTGATGTCCCATCGACACCGAGGGAAACGATGCCTCCCATCGCAGCGAAAACCGGTGCAGGAGCGATCCCTGAGCCGAGGCGCAGGTTGGACTGCGGGCAATGGGCCATCGCCGTACCCACCTCGGCGAGTAGAGCCAGTTCCTGATCGTCACATTTGACCAGGTGCGCAAACCAGACATCGGGGCCTACCCAGTCCTGCTCGGCCATCCAATGCACGGGTCGCACTCCCGAAACGGTCGAGAGTCGAATTCACGTAGGTGTCGTTCTCGGACAGATGGGTGTGCAGCTGGATACCGAGGCGGCGAGCGGTCTGGGCCACCTCGCGTACTTCTCCCTCACGCAAGTTGAACACGGTCGTGACCGGAGTGGCGGCGACCTTGATCATGGCGGAGCCCGACGGATCGTGCCACCGTTTGGCGGCGGCTTCCACTCCCGCGAGCATTTGTGCGAGTGTCTCGGTCGGAGCGGGCGGCAAGTCAGCCTGGTGCCAGGGTCGGCCGTGAGTGAGACCGCCTCGGCCGAGGACGAAGCGCATCCCGAACTTAGCTGCCGTCTCGACCAGAACCTCGGCCGGGTCGTAGTCGTATTGGTCCGAGAAGATGTAGTGCAGATCGGAGACAGTGGTCGTACCCGACAGCGCCAACTCGGCCAGGCCGACTGTGACCGACAACCTCATTGCGTCCTCGTCGAGCGTCGGCCAGAAACGGTACGGTCCCTCCATTACCCAGTCGTCCAGACCGCCGTTGATCGTCGCCGGAATCGATTTCATCAGACTCTGGAAGAGATGGTGGTGGGTATTCACGAATCCCGGCGTTACGACACAGCCAGATGCGTCGACGACGCGTTCGTTCGGAGCAGGGGTGAGGTCACCCATCTCGGTGATCACGCCATCCTCTACCCGTAACGCACCTTGGAAACGCGCCGCAGCGCCAATCTTTCCGGTAAGCCCGTACTTGATGCCTGTCACTACGAAACTCGTCACTGCCTGCGCCTCCTAACGGCCACCTGAGGCAAACGCCACCAACCCACGATACAACCCAGGGACTCGCACCCCGATTGGGGCGGTTCAGGAGCGTCAACGCGCTCGATCAGCCCTTCTGTGGTGGTTTCTCTCCCGGTTTTCCTGTCAGGAGTGGACGGGGGCGGGAATAGAAGGGTATGAAGGTAGCAACTTCAACGGCCACAACGGGAGGACGGAGCCTGATGGGTGGTGGTGAGGCCGAGTTTCGCAGTCTGTACAGCCGGCACTACGACGCCATCCATTCGTATTTTCTCCGTCGCACCGGAGCGGCGAGCGCCCCGGACCTGACCGCCGAGGTGTTTCTGGTTGCCTGGAGACGCATCGGCGAGGTCCCCCGTGGCGAAGAGACTCTGCTGTGGCTTTACGGTGTGGCCGCCAACGTGGCGGCCCATCAGCGGCGGAGTATTGCCCGCAGTGCCCGGTTGGACACCAAGCTGCGATCGGTTTCGACCAATGGCTTTGATGAGCTGGAGCCGCAGGTGGTGCGCCGGGCCGAATACGATCGGGTGCTCGCCGCCGCCCAAAGGCTTCGGCCTGCCGATCAGGAGATCCTGCAGTTGGCGGCCTGGGAGGAGCTACCTCACGACCAGATATCCCGTCTGTTGGGGTGCTCGGTGGCTGCTGTGGATCAGCGGCTCCATCGCGCCAGGAAACGCCTGGCGAAGGAGTACCGGAAGGTTCACGCTCCGGGGCATCCCCAGACAGAGGAAGGCGGTAGGCGATGAGCGACACCGATCGGATCTACCGGCTGTTTGTCGAAGCCAATCCGGCCCCGACAGGCGCGCCTCCAGTGACCGAGCGTCCCGACGCTGACGTCATCCTCCGTGAGCAAAGGAAACCCCTGATGTTGACCCAAGAACCCACAAGGATTGAGCCACAACCCGAGACCCCCAGACAATGGAGGTGGAAGGGACCCGCTTATCGCGGTGACCACATTCGTTGCGGTCGCGTTGCTCGGCATCGCGGCGTTGCTGGTAGTCAACAACCAGCCGTCGGACATGGCCGAAGACACCACCCTGCCACCGGTCGCAACCACCCTGCCACCGGTCACGACCAGCCTGCCACCCGTTGTGGTACCCGGCGTCGTGTCGGTCCCCGACTTGTCGGGAATGACCTTGGCCGACGCCCGAGCGTTGTTGAGCGAAGACGGTCTCGAGGTGCTGGCATTGCCAAGCGATATCGACCTGGCGGCGATCGTTGTCGCCCAGGAACCGGCCCCCGGGGTCGAGGTTGATGAGGGCAGCGTCGTCACGGTGGACGTGCAATCCGTAATGACGTGCAATCCTCCCGATCCGCTCGCTCCCGGTGTTGGGCAAGTGACCATCACCATCTTCTTCGAGTGCGGCAACGACGGCGTCACCCCGACACCGGGGATCGGCGTTGCCCGCCTCGTTCCCGAACAGGGCGGCGAAGCAATCGATCGCATCGAATGGGCCTTGCGGTCGATGCTGGCGGGCCCAACCGAAGACGAACGGGCCGTCGGGTTCGTGTCGGGTTTCGACGAGGCGACCGCCGAAGCGTTAAACAGTGCGACGTTGACCAATGGACGGCTGGTGGTCGACTTCAACGATGCCATCATCGTCAACAACATGGGCACTGCCACCGGCATGGTCCAGTTCAACGCCGAGTTGCACCGCAACGTGTTCCAGCATCCTGAGGTGGAAAGTGTCGAGTTCCACCTCAACGGTGACTGCGAAGCCTGGTCGGCCTTGTTCGAATCGGACGGGTGCCGGATCATGACCCGCACCGATTGGGACCGGGACCTCACCGAGTGGGCCGACGCCATCAACCAGTAGGCCATCAGGAACCATCACTTCTGTCGTCATCAACCAAAGGAGCCATCATGTCGTTGAGTCTCATCTTCCTGCTCTTGGGAGCGGCCTTGCTGGCCGGCGGCGCCGTCATGTTCCGTGAGAGCACCACGGTTGCCATTCGCAGCATTTCAGCTGCCTCGCTGGCGGCCGGATATCTCATGTTTCTCATCGGACTGATCAACGCCCTCTCCGGAACCATGTAAGACCGGTCTGACCAAGCGATCAGATCGCTTCATCGTTGTTGCCGGAGCTACGGTCCGAGGCGAGGGCATCGTGTATATCGCCAACTGTGCGCAGGCTGTTGGCGGACCGCCCGTTGGGTTGGCGCTCGGTCGAATGATGGCTAGTCGGTGACGTCTCTTCTCGTGAACGTGAGGTACATCACGCCCAATCCGAGGATCGCATAGCCGGCAGCGAGGACCATCGACTTCTCGAATGAGACCTGATCTGTCCCACCGGATGCAAGAGCCGCGATAACGCCTGCCGGGAGCCATTCTCCTGCGCTGTCCCAGATAAGGCCGAGCAGGTTCTCAATGATGAGGAGATAGGCAATTCCGGCTGTGATCGAGATTGCTGCCGATCGCGTGATCATGGCCAACACAGCGCCGACAAGTCCCCAGAGAACAGTTGCGGTCGCGGTGGTACCGATGGTTCCGAGCGAAGCAGCGACGGTCCAGGTGTCCGTCGAGATGTTCTGGGTGGGGGCCAGAATCACCGCCAGCACAACCGCCGCGACACCGGCTGCCACGGCGCCGATGATGACATAGCTCGCCACTGCTAGGAGCTTCCCGGAGAGCAAGATGGCTCGTCGCGGCTGACCGACCAATAGATTGCGAATCGTGCCCCATTCGAAGTCCCGGGCCACGCTCAGAGCGAAGAGTGCAATCGCCACGATGCCAATCAGGTTGGCTGATGCGCTCAGGGCGGCAACGGCACCGTCATCGGCAGCCAGATCTACGGCTCCTCCGAACGGTCCGCCGTGTCCTTGGCCTCCCGGGCCCATGTCCTCGTTGCCGAGGAGGATCATGATGCTGACCAGCGCAACGAACACGACCATCACCAGGACGCCGACTCGGGCTGTCTTGTGGAATCTGATCCACTCCGATGCGTACGAGCGGATCACAGCCCCATCTCCCGATTGGTCAGGCGGAGGAAGACGGCTTCGAGGTCTTCGTCCCGCACCCTCAATTCGGCCAGAGTGATACCGCTGTCGAAAGCAAGCCGATTCAGCTGCGCCGGGGCGTCAATTGCACCGGCTACGTGTATCTCTCCCTCATCGACTGTCAGCGTGTAGCCGGCTCGTTCGAGCACCGCTACCAGTGTGCCGAGGTCGTCCGGAGTCTCGGGTGCCACGACTACCTCGTGGGCGGCTTCTTCGAGGAGTGCTGCGAGGTTGCCCTCGAAGATGAGCCGGCCTTTGTTGATGATGATCACCTGATCGGCCACCGTTTGCACCTCGGCGAGGAGGTGGCTCGATACAAGGACCGTCCTTCCTTGTTGAGCCAGATCTCTCAAAAGGGTTCTGATCTCGACGATGCCCGCCGGATCGAGGCCATTCATGGGCTCGTCAAGAATCAATATGTCAGGATCACGCAACAGCGCCGCCGCTATACCGAGACGCTGCTTCATCCCATGCGAGTATTCGGACACACGGTCTCCGCGACGACTGGTGAGCTTGACGATCTCAAGGACATTCTCGATGCGAGCTTTGGAATGTCCATCTAGTGCCGCCAGCGTCCGCAGGTTCGCGTCTCCGGTCAGCTTGGGATAGAACGCCGGAGTCTCGATCAGCGCACCGACGTGTTTTATGTACTCCCTGGGGTGTTCGATGGACTCGCTCAGGACGCTCGCTGTCCCCGAAGTCGGACGCACCAGCCCAAGAAGCATCCTGATCGTCGTGCTCTTGCCTGCGCCGTTCGGGCCCAGGAGGCCAACAACACCTCCCTGCTCGACGTCAACTGTGAGGCCATCCACCGCTGTCAGCGTTCCGAACTGTTTGGTGAGATGCTCAAGTCGAATAGCGGTGCTCATGAGACGTCAATCCCCTTGCTTCGACATGCCATGCTCTTCGACCTTTCCGACGCCGTGGGAACCTGAGCCGCATACATCGTTGGGACGAGACGCTCACGAAGTGCAGCACGCAAGTGTAGGCAGCCCGTTGATCCCGGAGCTCTTCCTGCAGTGCAGGACGGTGGGTGGCGGTCCCGTCGGGACCTGAAATGGATGCTCCAGAGTCTTTGAGCCCTCTCGTAGCACTGCCCTGAACGGAGGCGCCGAAACAGCACTGCCGCCTCTAGCGACCGAGCGCGTATTCCAGTACCTGGCGCAGCGGTCGCGGGACCTCGACGGCAGCCATCGCCCGGACCAGAAGCCCGGCATACCTGACCTTGCGGCGGCTGCCGCTGCCGAACCACCTCCGCAACTGGTCCTCGACCCTGCGCCCGCGCCACTCGGGCATCTGCTGCAGTGAGCGAAATCGCCGTAAGTCCTCTCCCTGTGTCTCGATCACGTTGATGACGCGAGCGGCGCCCAGCGCCCTGATCAGCTCCGCCTCCAGGTCGCAATCGCACTCGAAGAACCCCCATCTTTCCAGAGCTGTCGAATCGCGACCCTCCGTCAGGCCGGCCTCGGACAGGGCTCTCACGATGTGGGCTTTCTCGCCAACGTCGTACAGGCCCGCCACCCGGACGCTTCTGGAAACCGTCTCAGCGAGCAGTCTGACCACGTTGGTAGCGCCGTTCATGACCAAGATCGACGTCGAGGACAGCTCCAACCCGAGCACGCCCGCTGCCGCCTCGAGCGCCGCCTTGTCGCTCTCACCTTCAACCAAGATGACCGTGCCGTCCATAGCCACAGCCTTGCAGACGATCGCTTCTCTCCAACCTTGCTTCCCTGGTCAATCCCCTCACACGCACAAAGGCGGTGAAGGTCTACTCCGCGGATGAAGCCGTCAGCGGCGGAGTGCCTCGACCGCGCCGGCTATTCCCCCCTTGAGTTGCAGATTCCCGGCGACAGTGTTGAGCCGGATGATCTCGTCTCCGGCGAGGGCGAGATCGGCAGCCTCGGCGTTCTGGGTGACGTGATCCGCGCGAGCTGGCCCCGGGAATCGCCACCGTGTTCGGGTGTGAAAGCACCCAGGCCAGGGCGACCTGGGCGGGGGTGGCACCATGGCTCGAACCGATTTCGCGCAGTGTTTCGATCAGCGGAGTCGCTCGAGCCAGGTTGGCCGGGGAGGCCAGCGGGTTGAGCGGGTTCCTGCGACGGAACCCCTCGACCGGGTTGGTGGCGTCGTACTTCCCCGACAGAAGCCCTTGCGCGAGCGGACTGTAGGCGATGACGATCCGATCGTTGAGCAGCTGCGAAGGGGATGAGGTTCCGTTGCGGTTTCCGCCGAACGAGATTGAACAGCACCTGGTTGGAGAGAATCGAAGTCCCCAACGCCTGTTCGGCATGTTTCCACTGGCGCCAGCGAGTAGTTGCTGACGCCGACATGACGGGTGAGGCCGGCCGCTTGCACCCGGCGCATGCCTTCCATCCCGAGGCGGACCGGGAACGCCGGGTTGGGCCAGTGCATCTGGTACAGGTCGATCTGTTCGATTCCCAGACGGTCGCCGGCTTGCCCGGGCGCTTCGCTCGACTCGACCCGGGAGGGGAAAGACCGGGAGGAACTTGGTGGCGATAAAGGCACTGCGCCCGGCGAGCGCCCGCCCCAGGATCTCTTCCGAGCGCCCGGACCCATAGACCTCGGCGGTGTCGAAGAAGTTGATGCCCAGTTCGAGCGCTCGCTCGACGATGGCGTGGGCCTCACGGTCCGCGTAATCGTCTCCGTAATCCCACTCCCGGGAGCCGAACTGCCAGGTTCCCAGTCCTATCTTTGAGATCGTTTCGCCACCGGCTTCCAGATATTGCATCGGGCCATTGTTGTCGAATCCGTCCCCTACGTGTCCGGGCTGGCGAGTTCGGTTTTGGTCTGCTCCGCTACTGTTCGACACCGCTGAAGTTGGTCGAGTCTCGCTAACAAGGGGAATACCGTGATTGAACCGCGTTTGATCGGCGACATCTTGTCCAGCCCGATGGGATTCGGCGGATGGGCAATCGGCGGTCCGTTCTTCTCGCCCGGCGGCGACCCGTACGGATGGGGCGAGGTGGACGACGACGAGTCCGTCGCCGCTATCCGCGCCGCCTTCGACGCCGGGATCACCCTCTTCGACACCGCCAACGTCTACGGCACCGGTCACTCGGAGCGCATCATCGGCAAGGCGTTGCAGAAAAGGCGGGACGGGGTGGTGCTCGCCACCAAATGGGGCAACACCATGGTCGAAGCGTCGCGGGTTCTCGACGGCAACGACGGCAGCGTGGAGAACATGCGCCGGTCGCTCGAGGGCTCGCTGCAACGACTCGGGACCGACTACGTGGATCTGTTCCAGTTTCATCTCAACGAATATGCCGGGCCGGAGATCGACGACCTCCAAGCGGCCCTCGAGGACCTGATCGCCGCCGGCAAGATCCGCGCCTACGGGTGGAGCACCGACTTCCCCGACCGGGTCGAGCGCTGGGCCGGCGGTTCGGGCTTCAAAGCGACCCAGTCCGAAATCAATGTGCTGGCCGACAACCCGGGCATCTGGGAGGTCGCCGAGCGGAATGGGCTCGCCTGTCTCATCCGGGGTCCACTGGCCATGGGTCTGCTCAGCGGCAAGTACACGGCCGATTCGAAGATCGGAGGCGACGATGTGCGGGCCCTGTCGCCGGACTGGCTGCGCTATTTCGACGACGGTGTGCCGACTCCGGAGTTCCTCAGTCGCCTCGATGCGGTGCGAGAGGTGCTCACCTCTGGGGGCCGAAGCCTGGTACAGGGTGCGATCGCCTGGCTGTGGGGACGCTCTGCGGCGGCCATCCCGATCCCGGGTATCCGCACGGTCGCCCAGGCGAGGGAGAACGCCGCAGCCATGGAGTTCGGACCGCTCACGCCGGCGCAGATGGCTGATATCGCTCGGTTGTTGAACTGACGGGCCAGGCCGGCACCGACCGCGTCGGCACGACCGCTCCCAACCCCCGCTCAAGCCCGGATCTCGTTGGGTCCGGTGGTGCCGCTAGCGTCCATCACATGGCTGATGGGAAGTGGTCCGATCCGGTGACCGTCGAGGAGATGTACGGCGACTGGGACTGGGAGGCAGCGGTCGCGGCGGTCGACCGCAGTCTGGATCCTCGCCCGAGTTCCTCCGATCTTCGACACACTCGAGTCGCTCGGGCTGGGGTCGACTGACCGGGTGCTCGACATCGGTGGGCGGGACGGCCACCACGGTCTCATCATGGCGGAGCGATTCGGTTGCAGTGTGGTCTCGGTCGATCCGGCTCTCGGCAACCTCCAGGACGGGGAGGCCGCAGTTGCTGAGCACCAGTTCGGTCACCTGGTCGAGGTTGTCCTCGGAACCATCGAGCAGATCCCTGCAGACGACGGCTCGTTCACTTTCGTGTTCTCCCGTGACATGTTTGCCCATGTCGAGGACGCTGACGTGGCTCTCTCCGAGTGCGCCCGCGTGCTGGCAACGAACGGGGTGATGGTGCTCCATCAAGTGTTCGCGACCGACCTGTTGGAACCGATCGAGGCGGAGCAGGTCTTTGGACACACGGCCGCTGTGCCCGAGCGGTTCTCCGCCGACGGATTCGAGCAGGCCGCCCTGTCTGCGGGATTCGCTATTGAGGGCGTCGAGGTGCTCGGATCCGAGTGGTACGAAGCTTCCCAAGAGGCCGGTACGGCGTCCAACTACCTGCTTCAGGTGTCCCGGCTGCGCCGAGCTCAGGACGCGTTGATTACCGAGATCGGCGAAGTGGCCTACCGGGTCGTCTACGGAAATGCACTGTGGGGCATCAACCAGATGCTCGGCAAGCTCGAATCGCGCCTCTACGTCCTGAGGCGCTCACAGGCATAGGTTTCGAACTCGCTCGGTCAAGGAGATTCTTGGGGTCCTTGGCGCGGGTCATCTTCGGCGTCTTCGACATCGCGATCGAGGTCGCCCTGTTCCCGGCCGATCTCTCCGGTTCGGTCGTTGTCGACGGTCGGGTCAGAGTCGCAAGCTCCGAGAAGTGCGACGACTGTGAGGATGGTCGCCACCAGTCTGAGAAGAGCTTGTCTTTTCATGGAGAGCCCCCAGGTCGGTTCTCAGTAGGGCTCCTGACAGTACCCTCGCCCCGCAGCCTATTTCGCTGGTTGAGCCTATCCAATCTGCGGAACGATGTCGTTCAGGGCCGGACTCAAGCCCGGGTGTTGTGAGGTCGATGGAGAGAGGATGAACGAGTCGCTCCTCCAGTTGGCCGGAGTAGGTCCGGCCATTGCCCGGCTGCTCGAAGAAGCCGGGTTCGCCGACGTCGAGGCGATTGCCGCCGCCGAGCCGTCCGAATTGGTAGCTGTGCGTGGGGTCGGCTCGGTGCGAGCGGCCTCGCTGCGGGTTCAGGCGGCCGACCTGGTGGCGGCCGGCACCGCGGCCGCTCCGTTCATCGGTCCCGACGAGGACCGGGAGAACCAAGCCAGGAAGCTCCGCAGGAAGGCCAAGCGGCTCCGTGGCGAAGCCCGCCGACTCACCAAAAGAGCAGAGTCGACCAAGTCGAAGAAGAAACGCAAGCGCCGTCTACGCAAGGTAGCCGACCTCGAAAAAGCCGCCCGCAAAGCCCGCCGCAAAGCCAAGAAACTCCTCGCCGGCTAGCCAGAACGCTCGACACTCGGAACCTCAGTCGTCGTAGCTACCGGATTCCTTGTCCCGGCCGAGGCCCCGCCCGGGTTTCTCCTCGGTGAGCGATTTGAACGGTGGGTCCGGCGTTAGGCTCAAGCACACTATGTCCGTCTAGCCATGCTTCACCCGGTCGAAACGCTGCACACTTGAGCATCGATCGATGACCTTCGCATCAGCGTCGTTTCGACGCTCCACTATTGGACTGGCAAAGGACTGACATGAGACAACTTCAAGGCATCATTGCTCGCGCCATACCACCGATTCCATGGCACGAAGGTGACAACATCCCCTGGCATGATCCAGGGTTTTCGCGCCGCATGCTTGAGGAGCACTTGACTCAGGACCACAACCTCGCGAGCCGAACCACGCATCTGATCGATATGCACGTCTCGTGGATCCACACCGCCGTGCTCCGCGACCAACCGTCGCGAGTCCTCGACCTTGCTTGCGGTCCCGGTCTGTATCTGAACCGGCTCGCCGAACGTCGACATCACGGAACCGGGATCGACTTCTCCCCAGCATCGATCGAGTATGCCCGACAGGTCGCCGGGCAGGCCAACCTGGATGTCACCTATGTCGAAGGGGACCTCAGGACTACCGATTTCGGTTCCGGATTTGATCTGGTGATGCTTCTCTACGGGCAGCTCAACGTGTTCCAACGACCAGAGGCGACTGACATCATCCACCGAGCGACCCAAGCCCTGAACCCGGGCGGAACGCTGATCATCGAGCCACAAACCTACGACCATGTGAAAGAATCGGGTCTCGCCAAACCGGTCTGGACGAGTCATCCGACTGGACTCTTCTCGCCGAACCCGCATCTCCTGCTCACAGAGTCGTTTTGGCACGAAGAATCTGGAAGCGCAACTCAGCGGTTCTACGTTGTTGACGCCTCCAGCGGCGACGTTGCCCGGCACGCTATGACCAATGAGGCATACACCGACGGGGAGCTCATGTCGCTACTCGCCGACCAGGGCCTCACCGCAGTCACCGACGTGGGTCCGCTCCCCGGCTCGACCGGCGACAACGCTATGACCGTGCTCGTTGGACACGCAGCCGAATCCGCATAACCCCAAAACCACCGGATCCGCCCACAACCGGCGTTATGAGCGAGTTCACCTACCTGCGTGGTGGCCTGTGATGTGTGGTGCGGGTCGGTGGGTTTGACGAAGGTTTGATGAGGAACACGGAACAACCGATCACGTTCGCACCCTGACCGGCGATAACCGGTGCTGGCAGCCTCAGCACGTGTCGTTGGTGCGGTTCGGCTCGGTGTTGGCTGATTTGGGAGGCCGTAGTGAAAAGATTCACTATTTCACAAACAGGTTTGTGGGCGCTACCGTTACCGCCGATGAAGAAGGAAGCTGGAAGAAGAGTACCAAGACTGGCCACGCCGGACGGACCCACGATGCCATCTCCAGACGTTGGGTGGGCTTATTGCATATCGGTTAGGTCAACAACGCTCACCCTCAGAAGGAGGAACGATGGCTGGTAGAAGGCTTTGGCTGCTGCTCGCCATGGTGTTAATGGTGGTTCTGTCGGCATGTGGCAGCGACGACGGCGAGGGTAGCGACGGAGTGGACAACGGCGCCGACACAACCGTGGCATCCGGCGGGGGTGGTGACGACGGGAGCTCGGATCCCACTTCCGCACCGGAGACGACCGCCACGACAGCACCGGGCGGCAACGGTGGCGGCGGTGAGACTGCTGGGGTCACCGAGATGGGCAGTTTCCGCGTGAACGACACAGAGTTTGCCGTGACTTATCTAAATAGGTGCATTCCGTTCGGCGGTGAGGACGGGCAAACCATCGATCTGCAGCCGCTTGCCCAGGGGCAAGGCGCCCAGATGAATCTGTATGGGACTGCGGACTCCCTCGAGGTGTCCGTGCAGGGGAACACCGTTGAAGACATGTTTGGCAGCATCGCCTTTGCCGCTGACCCATTTGGTGACGGGGAAATCCAGGAGTCCACCATAGATGGTGATCGGTGGAGCGGCTCGGCCACGCTTCTTGATTCGCGGGGCAGCGATAAGTCAGTCGACGTCACCTGGGATGTGATGATCCCCGACGAGGCGGTCGACTGCAGCCTCTGATCTGTTCATAGGGTATGTGCTGTTTCTGGATAAGGCTGAAACCCCCACGAGGCGGATGCCGGCGAAACCAGCAGCAGCGGGGTGCCAGGATCATCGACTAATCGACCGACACCTTCCAATACGTCGAGACTCGGCCTCATGATGTCTGGTGCGGGTCGGTATGTTTGACAAAAATTTTGACCCCGGTCAGGCGAGAACACTGACTAGCGACAACCCCCCATTGGCACCGCTCAATAGATCGCAGCCGTTATCGAGCACTCGCCCGTCTCGCTCGTTACTACATCAGGATTGTTGTTATGGGCGGGTGGGTGCGTTCTTCGTGGGGGTCGGCGAGCGGGCTATGAAGCGCATCTTTCTATGAGGTCGTCGTAGCCGTCTCGAGACGGGTCCTCGGCGAGGTGGCGCAGTGTGGTTAGCTCGGCTCGGGCGCGGATACCCGGCTCGTCGATGTCCTCGAGCGAGGCAAGGTGGATCCATGATCCCAGGCGGTCGCAGACACGTCGCAGCAGTAGGGTGTCCTGTTCTTTCAGGCACAGGTCCAACGCCTGGCGGTCGCTGCGTAGCCTGTCGGCATCTAGCCGGTTCTCGAGGGTGGCAAAGAAGCCCTCGTGGAGGCCTAGCCGGAGGGCGTCGTTGAGGACCTGCATTCGCAGCGTGTGGTGGGTGCCCTCCCAGTTCTCGAAGACCACGTTGTCTCGGAGCAGCCGCGGTAGGACGCTGAAGGTTTCGATGGTGCCGTTGCCTCCCAGAATCTCGATTCCTCGGTTGACGGCATCGTGAGACAGGTAGGCGGTCCGCACTTTGTTGAGGTTGAGGCCCATTCGCAGAAAGGCCGCTTCCTCGTTGGAGGCTTCACCGCTATCGACTCGATGTTGGATCTGCGCCAGCCAGAAAGAACCTGCCAGCGCGGCTTCAGCATCGGCCCGGATCATCGAGAGCGTCTCCTTGACCAACGGATAGCGGGCGATGGTCTCCCCGAAGGCGCGGCGGTGCTCGGCGTAGCCGCGTGCCACCAGGTAGGCCCGGTGGGCTAGGGCTGCGCACCCGAACGCGTTGTAGAGACGGCTGGTGTCGATGATGAGCTCCATAGTGTTGCGAAATCCGTGCTCGAGAGGCCCCAGCTGCTCGGCGTAGGCTCCCGCGAAATCGACCTCGGCGGTTGCCATCGAGCGGGTACCCAGCTTGTCCTTCAGGCGTCGCAAGACGAAGCCGTTCGGCTCTCCGCCCACCTGGCGGGGCACCAGGAACAACCCCAGCCCCTTGGTGCCCTCTGCGGCCCCTTCCGGTCGGGCCGTGACCACAAAGAGGTCCGCATCGGCGCTCGAACAGAACCACTTCTCACCGGTGATGCGCCAGCTGCCGTCGGTCTGTACCTTGGCGACGACCGCGTTGGCACCCACGTCCGAGCCCCCCTGCACCTCGGTCAGGAACTGGGCCCCGGCGTAGTGGTCGCCATACACCGGCGTGAGCAGCCGGGGAAGCCAGGCGGCTTTCTGATCGACGGTGCCGAGGGCTTGAAGAGCCCGAATCGCACCAGCGGTGCACGCAACCGGGCAGTTGTGGCCCCCCTCACCGACGTGACCCGATAAGTAAAAGAGGGAAAGGATGAAGGGATGCGGGTTGGGGATCTCCGCGTAGGCCGCCATCACCCCGCTCCCGTAGATGAGCTTCCCGGCCCGGTGGTAACTCGGATGGTGTGCGACATGGGCGACGTACCGGCCGATACCGTCGTGCGTGTCCAGCACCGGCAGGTTCTCGGGTCGGTTGTTCTCGATCACCGCTGCGTCCAGCGGGCCGGCTGCCACCGCACCGAAAGCCCCCAGGGCCTCGATCCGGTCGCTAAGCCCTGCCCTTTCCACCAGGATTCGCAGCAGAGAGTCGGCGTCGTAGAAGTTTCTCGGCTGCGCCGCCAGCCACTCGCCAAGCGCCACCCGGCCTTCCTCGACAGCCTTCATCACTGCACTCCTCAACAAGAAACGTAACACGTGGCCGGACCCGCTGGAAGGACGCCAAACACTCCTCTCGGTTGGAACCGTCAGACTGGGACGGGATCTCGCCCAAGTGATGCGAGACGAGGAGCCACGTCCCACTGCCTGGTGCCCGCCTCGTCCGAGCACCGATCCTGGACGTGTCAGCCCGCAGGATCGCCGGTTTCAGCGTCGGGCAGCACGGAGGTGCCGTCTGGCGAACAGCCAGGTTCCGATCGCAAGGAACACAGCGGTCAGCACGGCTATCGCACCCAGTTCGAAGGCGACATCACCGAGATCGCCACCTGAGGTCATGATCCGGTCCAAGGCCGAAATGGTGTGGGTGGTGGGGAGCACGTCGTTGACGTTGACAGAACGACCACCCAACACGAAGAGGCGAAGATCAGGGAGGGGGAACATCCCTCCGGAGAAGAACATCAGGACGAAGAACGGGAAACAGCCGATGGTCATGAGGTCGAAGATGGTGCGCAACCAGGCTGCCACCAGCACGCTGATAGCGATGATCGCCAAGCATGAGACTGTACCGACGACCGCGATTGCGGTCAGGGACCCACTACTCCGGTACCCAAAGGCCACTGCAGTGAGATAGGTCAGCGCAACTCCCGTCAGACCGAAGATGACCTGAGCGGCACCAATCGACGCGAGCCACTCGAAGGCGGTCATGTTGGAGATGCGCAGGCGGACCAGGGTGCCCTTGTCCTTCTCCTTGATGATCGATGCGGCTGCGGTGAACATCAACATCATCAGCGACAACGCCAGGAGTGCGGGAACATACAGTTCGAATTCGGTGTGAGTATCGACTCCGGCCACCGTCTCGGCTCGGACGGTCAGCGGACCCGGCTCGCCTGTCACCATTGCGGCGAACTCGTAGAGCATGTAGTCGGCCAGGACGGCGGCCAGGTGGTACTTGACGTTGGAATGGTCACCGAAGGTGGCCACTTCGGCCGGGGATAGCCCAACTCCCGACCGGTAGGCGACCACCACCGCCGTGAAGTTGGCAGGAATCTCCACCACCAAATCAGCCGACCCGTTTCGCAATTGTTCTTGCGCATCATGCTCGTCTGCCACCTCCCGGACGGCGAGAACGGCACTTTCTTCCGGCAGTCGGGTTTCTTGCATCGCGGCAACGAGTTGGCTACCGAAACTTCCCTGGTCCCCGTTGACAATGACAACCCGATAGGTGGTAACCGCCTCGCCCAGATAGAGAAACATGAGCACCACGAAGAAGGGGGCGAAGCTGAGGGTGAGGATCAGGATCTTCCAATCCCGAAGGTTTTCGATCATGGTCTTCCGGAACAGGCTGATGAACCTCATTCCCTGAGCCCTCTGCCGGTCAGCTCCACGAAGACGTCTTCCAGGGTCGTTTTCCGGATGACAACGTCTTCGACTTCCATGCCGTGAACCCGGAACCGCTCAAGCAGGGCCGGAAGTGTTCGCAGCAGGTCGGTGCCCACGAGACGCAGGGTCCTCTGCTGGTGAGCTAACCGTTGCACGTTCTCCGGCAGTCCGTCCCGCAGCACTTCGAGTACCCCGTCGTGCTCTTCGGATACCGTTAGTTCCATCACGTCACCGGTGCCGATGCGCGCCTTGAGGCCCTCCGGCGTGTCGACCACCAAGAGCCGACCATGATCAATGATGGCGATGCGGTCCGACAGGCGATCTGCCTCGTCCATATCGTGGGTGGTGAGGATGACGGTGGTCTGGGGGGTCAAGGATCGGATGTAGTCACGCACCAGAATGCGGCTTTGCGGATCTAGTCCCGCCTGGGGTTCATCGAGGATCAAGAGGGAGGGCTCATGCACCAGAGCCAGCGTCAGATTCAGCCGGCGCTTCATCCCTCCCGACAAGGTCCTGCCCAGCGAGTTGCGTCGGTCACTCAAACCCATAGTGGACAACAGGCGGAGAGCTCGTTCCCGCGCCACCGCCCGGGGGACGTCGTACAGCTCCCCTAGGAACTGCAGTTGCTCGAGGCAGGTGAGTGATTCCCAGATGACCAACGCCTGGGGACATAGCCCCATTGACCGCCGGCATCCGCGCAGGTCGTGACGCAGCGAACGGCCGTCGATGGTGACCTCGCCAGCATCACCTTCCATCAGGCCGCAAATCACGTTCACGGTGGTTGTCTTGCCAGCGCCATTGGGCCCCAGCAGACCAAAGACCTCGCCCCGGCGAACGGCGAGCGAGAGCTCGCCTACCGCCACAAGGTCCCCGTACGACTTCGTGAGACCCTCGATTGAAAGGACTACATCATCGGAACCCGAAACCATCGTTCTGTTCGATTGCGACCTAACACTGATGGTACGCCGCCGATCAACGGGGCTTGCCCAGTCCAGGAGTCAAGCAGTTCGCGGATCGCGTCGGTGACCAGTTCAGGTCGACTTCGAGGCGCAGTCCAAAATCACTTGACCGCAGTTTCGAAGCGGTCACCGTTGAAGAGATAGCCGAGGCTGCAGAGGTCTCCCCAAGTTCGGTCTACCGGTACTTCGGCACCAAAGAAGGGATCGTCCTCTACGACGAGGGCGAGCAACGCTGGGGAGAAGCGATGCTGGAGGAGCTGGCCGCACATCCGCCGGTGATCGCCGCCCGACGAGCTATGATCCGCGTGTTCCGGGACTACATGGAACGAGAGGACGAGTTAACGCGGGCGCTGATCCGTTTGGCCTTCAGCGAACCCGCCCTGCAGTCATCCTGGGCCCCGGTGAGTGAGGCTTATGTCCAACAACTCGGCGGCATGCTCGCCGAAGCCGTCCACCGCGATCCAGACGACTTTGAAATCAAACTGACCGCCTGGACCCTTTTTGCGGCCATGTGGACAGCCGCCCTCCACTGGCACACCAACGGCTACCAAGATGACATCGGCGAACTCCTCGATCAAGCCCTCGAGCTCCTCGACGCTGGCCTGAGCGTGTGACCCGTCTCGACTCCGGCAACTGACCAACGAACCGGCTGACACCGCATTGGTTGTCCTCACCAATATTGAGGGTTCGTCACTCACCAATCGCTCGCCGCAGCCCCGTTCCGGGTGTCCGCCATTCGGTCTACTGACAATTGGCCGTGCTGATCCAGAACCGGTCGACTAAGTCCTGGTCTTCATAGAACACCTTGATTTCACGGAGCGTGGCCCCGTCAATTGACAAGACGTGGACGGTGTCCGTATCCAGGACTTTGTCCGGGCAGCCAGCGCTCAGGTGGCTCCAAATGACGGCGTGAGGATTCACGACGAACACCCGGAACGGGCTGTATTCCAGCCTGCCTTTGGCCAGCCGAGCCATGAGTTCCAACAAGCCGAGGATCGAGTCTCCGCCCTGGTACTCACCGGCCAAACCTGACCTTCCCGGTACATGCAGCAAGGATGCATCATCGAAAAGACCCCGGGCCACTGCCGGGTCCCGACCGCGGAGAGCATTGCACCATTTCTCCGTCACACCAACATCGGATGCGGCCTGGGTCATATGACTCTCTCTCGCCGGTTGACCACATGATTGAGCGGCGCGCTCAACAACCGGTCGCAGAGTGCTCAATGGGTAGGCTGGTCAATGCCGATGGGCTCGGAGTACCGGATTCTTGGTGAACTCGAGGCCCTCCAAGATAGGGTCCTCGTTGAGCTCGGCTCTCCCCGCTTGCGTGCCTTGCTGGCCCGGTTGCTAATCAACCGGGGCCACCCTGTTACAGCCGACCGACTTGTAGAGGACCTGTGGAAAGACGTCCCACCCGACACTGCCCGCCACACGCTCCACGTTTACCTGTCGCGACTCCGCAAAGCCCTCGGCGAAGACGCCGCACGGCTCGAGCACACCGGAACCGGATACCGATTCTCGATCGAACCAACCGAACTCGATGCCGCCCGATTCGAACAGTTGGCAGCCGACGGCCGTGCTGCGTTGGCTCGTAACGATGCGGAGACTGCCGCCACAGAGCTCTCCAAAGCTTTGGCCTTGTGGCGCGGCCCGACCCTGGCCGAGTTCGCCGACCAACCCTTCGCTCGCGACGAAGCCACCCGCCTGGATGAACTCAAACTGGCGACGCTCGAACAACGAATCTGGGCCGATCTCGACCTCGGCCACCATGGACAGATCACCGAGGAACTCCAGGATCTGACTATCCAACATCCGTTCCGGGAAACCTTCTGGGAACAATTGATGCTGGCGTTGTATCGCTGTGGTCGACAAACCGACGCGCTACGTGCCTACCAGGCAGTACGAGCCAATCTGGCTGAGGAGTTGGGAATCGACCCGGGACCAGCCCTGCAACGCATGGAAGACCGCATTCTCTCCCAAGATCCCAACCTCGATCCAACCGACCGAGCCACATCAGGCGGACCGCCCGGCGGAATGCCGGTGCAAAGGACGAGTTTCATCGGGCGGGAAAAGGAGCTGAATCTGGCAGGCGAACTGTTGGCACGCTGTCGGTTGTTGACGTTCACGGGTCCTCCCGGTTCGGGGAAGACACGCCTGGCCCTCCGCTTGGCGACCGAGACAGTCGATGACTTCCCGCACGGTTCGTTCTTTGTTCCTCTGTCGGCGGTGGCGGACCCCAAATTGGTGGCACGCACCATGGCTGGCGTGCTCGGCTTGTCCAAGGTCCAGGACGAAACTTTGTTGGACGGCATCAAGGCGTTCCTGAGTGAGCGACGGCTATTGCTTGTCCTCGATAACTTCGAACAGATCCTTCCGGCGGCTCCGGTGGTTGGTCAGCTGCTCGATGCGGCACCTGGGCTCAAGGTTGTTGTGACCAGCCGGTCGCCTCTTGGCCTATCCGGCGAGCAAGAGTTTCCGGTGCCTCCCCTCCGGGTCCCTTCGCTGGAGGACCTCCCGGCGATCGAAGAGCTTTCCGGATTTGATGCGGTGGCTCTCTTCGTGGCGCGGTCTCGGGCGGTCGATCCGAAGTTCTCTCTCACCGCCGAAGCCGCAGCCACGGTGGCCGCGATCACTGTTCGTCTGGACGGGCTTCCCCTCGCTCTCGAGTTGGCCGCGGCCCGGATGAGGTTGCTGACTCCGGTCGATCTTCTCGCCCGGTTGGAGAAGCGCCTGACGTTGCTCACCAGAAGCCCAACCGATACCGCTGATCGGCATAAGACGATGCGGGATGCGATCGCTTGGAGCTATGAGCTTCTCGAACCAAGCGAGCAACGTCTCTTCCGGCACTTGGGGGTCTTTACGGCTGGGTTCACCCTGGAGGCCGCCGGGGCGGTGACCGATCTCCCGGAGAGCGAGGTTTTGGACGGCATAGATTCGCTTCTTTCGAGGAGTTTGCTTTACCGGCCCGTCGACGTGGGGCAAGCCCGGTTCGGGATGCTGGCGATGATCAGGGAGTTCGCCAGCGAGGAGCTCGACAAAGCCGGTGAGTACCGCCAGGTTGGAGATCGTCACGCCGGTTTCTTCCTCGACCTGGCCGAGACGATTGAGCCGCAACTCACCCGCGATCCGGGTGGAAGCGGATCTCTGCAACTGGCCTCGGAGATCGACAATCTTCGGACGGCCCTGCAGTTCGCTGATGAAACCGATCAGCCGGATCTCGGGCTGAAGCTGGCCAATTGCATCTGGCGGTTCTGGCAGAGCTCCAACCGGCTGCTCGAGGGACGGGCCTGGATCAACAAACTGTTGGACCATCCGGCCGTGTCGGCCGAGGCCCGGGCCAAGGGATTGACTGCTCTGGCGGGATTGGCCTACTGGCAGTCCGACTACCAAGCAGCGATGGAGTCCTACTCACAGGCGCTCGACATCTTTCAGGCGGCCGGTGATCGTTATAACGAAGCCGACACGCTTTACGGGATGAGCTTGACGGCCAATTGGGCTGGGGATCTTTCACATGGCCGGCAACTCGCCGAAGAGGCCCGCTCGAAGTTCGAGGACCTCGGATCGAGCGAGGGGGTTGGCCGCGCCCTGCTCGCTGAGGCATTCGCACTATGGAAGAACAAAGAACTCGAAGCTGCGAAGGAGACCTGGGAAACCGCTCTGGCGATTATCCGCGACTGCGGTGATCAGGCACTGGCCAACACCGCCTTGGTTGGTCTGGCCAGTCTCACCTTTCAACTGGGTGACCGAGCAGAGGCGATGGAAATCGTCCTGGAAGGTGTGGAAGAGGCTTCCCTTTCCCACAACGACCACGTCACCGTCTGGATGTTGGATTTCGTGGCCGCCTTCGCCGCCCCAGCCCTCCCGGAGGAAGCGGTCCGCTTGGCCGGGGCGGTGGACGCCATGCGGCGGGAAGCCGGGGGAGGCATTCTCCCCGCGTCGCTCGACATCGAAGACGCCAGATCCGTGGCAACCCGGGTCCTCGACCCAGCAGCGCTGAGACGGGCCTGGGCGCTGGGCCAAACAATGACCTTGGAGCAATCCGTCGACCGGGCGTATGAACTCGGTCGGTTGGTCAGCCCAGTCGCAAGGTGAATCCTCTAAGGAAAGAGTCCAAAAAGGATTTCGAATCGACACCCGCACTTCAGAAAAGGAGCGCCCGATGTATGAACTCAGTGTGCTCGACGAACTAGTCGAGCTTGTGAAGGAAGCACTCGACCCGTATTTCAGTCAAAGCGAACCGAATAAGTACACCGAGCTATTTGGCGGCCAGGCGACCTATTTCGACCCCAACTCATCAGGCAAGATCAGCGGAGATGCCATCCTGCGGCACTTCGCCGGTTATCGGGGCCAAATCCCACCACTCAGCTATGAAATCCTGAACCCGGGTGTCAATCTTTGCGGCGATATTGCCGTCTTCACATTCAATCTGGATACCTTTGACCCGACGGACGGCTCAATGGCCGTCCGATGGAACACCACCCAGGTCCACGAGCGGGTCAGCAACGGTTGGGACATCGTTCATGCCCACTGGTCATACAGGGAACAGCCTGCCTGATCCGATCCGGGCTGGAGCGATCGGGTTGCAGGCGGTGACAAAGTCCAGCCTGCCGGCAGATCTCGGCGGCGGAGTGCGGAGCGAGTTGGCGGACCTGCCCAGACTGTACCGTTGGTGGCGGTGAACGCGACCGGGCCCCTGCCGTGGGCAGGGGCCCGTCGGGATTCTGGCACTCGATTCATGGCGGGCTTGCCGTCAGTTGACCCTGAAGCTGCTCCATCCGCTTTCCGGTCCACCCACCCCGACAACGAAACGTCCCTTCTCGTGCACTCTCCGCCCTTCCCAGCCTGGGAAGAGGCCGGGGTGTGCGTATATCACCGTTCCATTAGCCCGCCAACTGGTGTTCGCCATCGTGGTCGTACCGCGTTCCAGGGTTTCGAGAATCAGCGTCCCTCCGTCTCGGTCGTAGACCTTCACCTTCATCGTGTAGTGGCTTACGTTCGGAGGGGGGTCTCCGGCGAGGATGTACGGCCAGGCAGTCCATGTCTCGACGTCGATCCACCACTCAATCCATCCGTTGATGTCTCCGCTGATGGGTCCTTCCCAGGCCTGCAAGTAGGGAGGGACAAACTCTGTGCCCGGTGTGTGGGTGGTTTCGCTTCGTAGGGGCGCCTTGGCTTGTGCCAGGCCCGCGGGTAGCAGTGCCAGCAACAAGGCCGATACCACCAGTAATGAACCTAATCGCCTCATCTTGGTCACCTCCGAGATAGTTGAAAGCGGCTCTTGGTCACCTTGTACTTCTTGCGGGTGTCGGTCCTCCTCTCCCCCGAGAACAAGTCCATTGCGATACCATCGCCAAGGCCGCTCAACATCCGCTCAACCTGCGCTCACAGTCGAGACGGTTGGGGGCAAGTGGGAGTTGATGCCTCACCTGGTCATCTCCCGGGGCACAGGGAGAGGGGCTCAGGGGGAGAACTCATGAGTCTGCGCCGGGGTGGGTCATTGTCGCCGCGGAGTTGACCCCGACGAGGTAGTGACGTCCAGTGTTCGCTGGTGCCGTTGCGTGACGTCTAGTACAGGGGTCGAAAGCGATTCGGGACCCCCGGTACGGGCAGATGACGGTTGCAGGAGGGTCCCCTCGCCGATCTGCTGCAACACGTTCCGGCGAGGGATTCCTCCTTGTCGGGTTGGAGCCGTACCGGGCTTGCGGGTCTTGGTTAGGGAGTCAAATCAGCGCAGACAACAGATGCGAAGAACCAGCGAGTTGCCGTAGTCGAACTGTTCTTGGCCTCCACCTGCCATTGGATGAATGCGTTGCGGGTGCTTCTTACGATGGACAAATCTGTGGATGGATCTTTTGAGAATCCGCCACCTACGGCTAGGTCGCCCGTGTCACAACTGGCATGGGCAAACAGGGTCGTGCCCGGGCCAACATCAACTCGGTCCGAACCTGCTGAGTAAAATCCGAGTACGCCTGGTTCTCCTTGGATGCCCTGCTCCCCTTGAAGTCCTTGCTCACCCTGAACTCCCTGTTCACCCGGTTCGCCTTTGTCACCCTTCGGACCGGGTGCACCGTCAAGGCCGTCAACGCCGTTGGTGCCGTCAACACCGTTGGCCCCAGGTGGTCCAGGGACTCCCGGTTCACCTTGGATGCCTTGGTCCCCTTGGTCTCCCTTGTCACCCTTCAATCCTTGGTCGCCTTGGTCGCCTGGGATTCCCGGCTCACCCTGGATTCCTTGGTCACCTTGCAGACCAGGGTCACCCTGATCTCCTTTGTCGCCTTTGGGGCCGGGGATGCCCTGTTCTCCCTGTGGTCCTACGGGTCCGGTGACACCCATCTCACCCGGTATGCCCTGTTCGTTCCAAGAGATCAGCGTTTGTCGATGGGTGCAGGGCCGGGCCGGTTCCTCCCCGATCGCCACCTTGATAATCGTCCCCAACCGGGTCAGACATCCCGAGTAGGTGTTCGAGTCGGGTTCGTCGGTCTGGGCAATAGCCCCCGCCATGGTGGTAACCAACAACAGCACCACCAGCAACGGCAACCACCGCCACCTCTTCGCTTCCCGACGTGCATGACGCCCATGTCGGATTCTCATCTTGATCCCCTCTTCCTGTGTCGTAGCCGTCTGTGACGTGTCGAAGCAGCTACGGGCAATGGTGGGTGAGGGCTGTCAACGTTTGCTCAACGAGCTATCAATGCTGAGATTCCCGGCCTGGTCTCGCAATATGCGCTGTTCGTGCCAACGCGGTGGCGGGTGAACCGATGCCACATTTGGGTGGCAGCTAGCCGGATTGGAGACCCGACGACCTCGTGACGTTCGGTGTCGTTTAGTGCGGCGAGACCGTTGATGACGTCCCGTACGGCCTCATGATGTCTGGTGCGGGTCGGTGGGTTTGACGAAGGTTTGATGAGGAACACGGAACAACCGATCACGTTCGCACCCTGACCGGCAACAACCGGCGCTGGCAGCCTCAGCACGTGTCGTTGGTGCGGTTCGGCTCGGTGCCGGCTGATGACAGACTTCGAACCCTGCCCGCCGCCGCGTGGCTCGAGAAAGTGGCGTTGTTTTGGGCCGCGAGAACCCTAATCCAGTCCCACTACTCGGTAGAGAATTCGGCGAACAACCGCTCGTAGGACTGGGCGATGATCTCGCAGGCCTCAGCTGTAGCTCGATCGGTGAGCGGGTGAGCCGCCAGCATCCGCCATTCCTCGAGACGTCCGAGAACTTCGGCCTGCTCCGCCTCCAGTCCGAGATCGGCCGGCAACCCAAGCTGCTCAGCCGGGTCGCCGCCGGCAGTTAGCCGAGCAACTTCTTCCCTCTGCTCTTCGGTCAACTCGACGGCGCCGGTCAACAGCATGTGAAGGAGGCGGAGTTCGGCCAGTTCGTGAGCACCGGTCTCAACTCGCTCAACTGCGGCCCGGAGGTTCTGACTACCCACCAAATCCTCGGTGGCCAATTCCTCGGCCAGGGTCCGCAGTGCAACCAAGGCCGAGCGGGCTTTGAGTACCAGGGAGCGTGCTCCAAGGTGTCCGTCAAGTATCTCGATGAGCCGTTCAATCCCCGAAACCCGCACCAATCTCTGGGCCAGCTGCGTCGCGGTCACGGCTGGATCGGTCTGAATCTCACGGAGACAGAATCGAACGCCGAACAAACCCATCCGCAGCAGAAGATCCCGCCGGTACTCGGCGGTGAGTGGGCTCACTCCCGGTGCTGCGAATCGCTCTACCGACAGAAGCATTTCGTTCAGCTCGCCGGGCGGCATGGCGGCCAGCTCTCGGAACCTGGCTACCTCTTCCTCGCGAAGAGTGAAGCCGGTCTCGGCGATTAGGCCGGCGACCGGCAGCACCGTCGCGCACAACGAACGGACCCGGTCGTCCGTCGCGTACCGCTCGGAAATGGCGGAAGCCGACTCGAGAGCGTCGAGCCGTCCTGCTCCAATCTCGTCGGCGCGCGACAAGACAGCGACGGCGTTGACGGGGGATGGTCGAGACAACGAATGGTCCAGGAACGCATCGAGGAAATCGGCATCGGAACGGTGCAGGTGGCGCATCAGGTAGATCACCGCGTCGACCTGACTGGTTCCCTCCTCCTCGATCCCGAGTAACTGTTTGGTGCGGTGGGATCGCTCAGCGTCGAGTGATTCCAGGCCGGGTGTGTCAACCAGGGTGAAGCGAGCCAATCGGCCGGATGGCCAGTGCACGTCGAGCCACTCAACCTCTTCAGCAGGCAGGACGCCAAGATCGATGTCCAGCGCACCGTCCTCCCGGGTGAAGCGGAGTTCTTCATCGGTCCCGTCACGGAGAATGGCTCTGACCCCGTAGGTCTCTCCTTGCCGGTACCAGGTGACGATGCGGGTGCATTCGCCGGCATCGGTGGCGGCCAGTCTCTCTCCGACCAGAGCATTGAGCAGTGTGGACTTTCCGGCTTTCACGCGACCGGCAATGGCCACCCGCAACGGTTCATCGAGGCGAGCCTGTATGGCCTGGGCCTTCGACGCCAAGCGTCCCTCGGCAACTCCAGCGGCGAGTTGGCATACCTGAGCAACCTGGTCCATCAAGGAATCGTTGGCGGCCGGGTTCACGATCGGTCCTCTTGGTCCGGCAACTCGTCGAGTTGACGTCGGAGTTGAGCGGACCACTGTCTGAGCTTCTCGGCTCGTTCTGTTCGACCAGCATGGTCCTGGGCCAGGCTTTCCTGAGCGGTCTGCATGGCGGTCGTAGTGCTGCGCGACAGCTCTTGCAGACGAGCTGCGTAGTGGTCGCGGAGGGTGCGGTGAAAGTCCTGTATCGATTGCCGGGTTCGATTGCTGACCTCGAGGTTGACCTCGTCGATGTACTGGCGCACAACGGTACGGGCTTCCTGGCGACGTTGTTTGAGGGCGGTTTTCCGGGTATCGATGACCTGCTTGGCTCCGAAGAGAGCGGCCACACCGACCGAAACCGGGGCAGCCAGAGCCAGACCTGCCAGGTTGCCGACCATGCCGAGCAGAATCATCCCGCTGGATCCGCCCCGCAACGCGGTGAGGCCGGTCGCCAGCGCTCCGGTTACGCGCTTGCCGTCGGCCGTCTTGAGTTCACGTTCGGTGCCGGCCCACACTGCCATGACGTCTAGAGGGTCTGTTCCACCCAGATCGGGGACAACCTCTTCCTCCTGGGCAAGCAGAGCGGCGATCTGGTCGCTGATGGTCACAACGCCTTGATCGATGGTGGCGAATGCTTCTCCGACCGCGATGCTCATCGTCTCCTGGACCTCTTGAGTGAAGTTCTCCCAATCTGACGCGGGGTCGAGGTCTTCGAGTTGGGCGTCCACATTGGTCAGGAGCGTTCGGACGGCTGTTCTCAGTTGGTAGTCGACTTCGGAGCGTAGGTCGGTGAATCCGTCGTTGAGCAAGGTGGACCAGCGAGAACCGGCCTCTTGGAGCTTCTTCAGTTGGTCAGCCGTCGCTTGCAGTCGGGCCATACCGGCCTCAGCCGCCTGCGGATCATCAAGGATCGATAGTTCGGTTTCGATCGGTTCCAACAGACGATTGAGCCCCCAGCGCAACTCGTCGGTGGCCCGCCGGCCGCTTCGCCGTTTGGCCCCGTCGATGACCTGGAGACGGATGGCGGTGTGGAGGTCCGGTATTCCACTCTCGCTCTCGAGATCGGGATCGGTTCGGCTCAACGCCTCGATTCGTAGGGCTGAGGAGACCGGGATCGGGTTGTGGGTGATCCCGCGCCCGGCCAGATGTCGACGATCGATCTCCAGGATTCGCTGCCACTCAGGGTATAAGTCGATTTTGGTGACCACCACCAGCACTTCGGGGCATGCCGTCAGAGCCTGCTGGAGAAAAGCGGTCTCCGGCTCCGTTAGCTCTTGGGAGGCGTCGGTGACGAAGATGATGGCGTCGGCCAGGCTCAGGAAACGCAAAGTGGTTGCGGTGTGCTGTTGGAGGAGGCCCCCGATGCCTGGGGTGTCGACCAGCGTCAAGCCTTCGTCCAAAAAGGGGCTGGGGATGCCTACTTCGACGAGTTCGATGCCGGCCCGGTCGGCCGGATCGCCGAATTCCGTCACGTACCTGCGAAGCTCTTCGACGGGGACCGTTTCGACTCCGGATCGACCGTCGACAACCCGCCGGATGCGCGCTCCGGCCCTGTCCGCCGCGTAGACAGCGGTGATCGCCGACGTGGCGAGATCGTCATCCACCGGGCAAACGGCTGATCCGACGAGGGCGTTGATCAGTTGGCTCTTGCCTTGTTTGTATTCACCGACGACCGCCACCAGCGTTGAGGTTCGGCTCAGCCGGGCGGCTACTACTCGGAGTCGGGCGGCCAGGTCGGTGCGTTGCCAGGCCGTGCAGGCCTCGATGCCCCGGGCCAGAAGACCCGACACTGCAACAGGATCGAGATCCGACCCGCTGGGGGCCTGTTCGGCATCCGCGGTCATTCGTCCATTTCCGTTCGGCTTGTTGAACCGATACTAGGTTGGGTGATACTGCCAACTGTCGGGTGAGCCTTTGCCCTATCTTCTGAGCGTAGATCTCGGCACAACCTTCAGCGCGGCCGCGATCAGCGAAGGCGGTCGGGTCGAGATCATCCCGCTTGGCTCGCAAACGGCCACCATTCCGTCCGTGGTCGCCTTGCGGGCCGATGGCACGGTCTTGACGGGGGAGGCTGCCGAGCGGCGAAGTGTCACCGAACCGACTCGAGTCGCTCGTGAGTTCAAGCGGCGACTGGGCGATCCGACCCCCATGGTGATTGGTGGGACACCCTACGGTGCTGAAACCTTGATGGCCCACCTTCTGAAGGGGATTGTCGATCGGGTTGCCCAGCAACAAGCCTCCCCGCCCACCAAAGTCATTCTCAGCCATCCGGCCAACTACGGGCCCTACAAACTCGACCTCCTCGAGCAAGTCGGTCACCTCGCAGAGTCAACCGACGTCGAATTCATCACCGAACCGCAAGCGGCGGCCGTGCATTACTCCGGGTTGGAGCGGATCGAAGCAGGAGAAGTGGTGGCGGTCTACGACCTGGGTGGCGGGACTTTCGACGCAGCACTGGTCCGCCGGACCGAAACCGGTTTCGAACTGCTCGGCACTCCAGACGGCATGGAGCGTTTCGGCGGGATAGATCTCGACGAGGCCGTCTTCGAACACGTGCGCCGTTCGCTGGGCCGGGCGTTGGAGGGGCTCGACCCGACCGACGCGGCGGTTACTTCGGCCCTGGCCCGGCTCCGGAAAGATTGTCGAAGCGCCAAAGAGGGTCTGTCGGCCGACACCGATGCGGCCATTCCGGTGATGCTCCCCAGTTTGCATACCGAGGTTCGTCTCACCCGGTCGGAGTTCGAAGACATGATCCGGCCCAGGCTGCGTGAAACGATGACAACCTTGGAGCGAGTGGCACGCAGCGCTGGATTGGAGTTCTCCGACCTGTCACGGGTGTTGTTGGTGGGGGGATCTTCGCGGATCCCGCTCGTCGGTGAAATGGTCCGCGAAGCGACCGGACGACCGGTTGGTCTCGGCGCGCATCCCAAGCACGCTATTGCCCTGGGCGCGGCCGAGGCCGGGGCAGCGGGCGCCACCAGGCCGACGGTCGCCGTCGAAACCGCCCAGGAACCGGAATTTGAAGAGACGGTCGACCCGCAGCCGGCCGAGTTGCACCTTTCCGTTCCTGAGGAACCAGAGCCACCGATTGGTGGGCCGGAGACCGAGCCAAAGTCCGATGAGCCGGATCCTGCTCTGGATGATCAAGGGCCGGAGGTTGAGAAGGTTGTCGCGTCGGATGATGTGGACTCGCTCGACAGGACCGAAACACCGCCGGCAGAGAAGTCGGTCGGGCGGCGTATTCCGTGGATTGGCATCATCGGGGCCCTGGTTGCCTTGGCAGCCATCATCGCCGGGATTGTGCTCCTGGGCGGCGACAATCCCGCGCCGCCGGACCAGACAACCCAACAAACCCGGCCCGACCAAACAACTCAGCCGACAGAACCCGGCGAAGGGACGGAACCCGAACCGGGTGACGCCTTCCCGCCCGTCGAAGGGCCGGCTCCGGCTTCCAACGTGCTTGCCCTCTATTTCACCAACTTCATGACGCCCGACGCCCGCGGCGAATGGGGAGCCTGGAGCGGCGGAGATGAGTACACGCCACCGGGGGACATTGCCAGCGATTTCTATCCCGCCTTGGACGTTTACGACTCAACTGACCCAGTGCTGATTGCCAGACACTTCGCGTGGATGCGAAGCGTGGGGATCGGCACAGTTGTCGTGGTTTGGGACGGGCCTGATTCCCCGAGCGCGACCGCCATGCCGCTGTTGCTCGAAATGGCGCTCAGGTACGAGCTTTCCTTCGCGTTGGCGTTGCCCGGGATCGAAGGCGATCCCCAGATGGCGATCGATCTGGCCGGCGCGGCTCGCCAGACTTATGGCGAGGACCCGGCCTGGTTGCGGGTAGACGGACGCGGAGGGGCAGATCCACAGCCTGTGTTGTTCCTCGGTGTACCCGACGGGTACGAAGTCGACCCGGAGTTGTGGTCGGCGCCCCTCGATGAGTTGCGGGCGATGGGCCTGACGGTAGTCATCGACAGTCGAGACCTCGCCTGGATTGTGGCCGGAGCCGATGGGCTGGTCGCCGGGGCCAATGATCGTGACTATTCGTTCGCATTCGATCTGCCCGACGATGCCCTGTACGTGCCTACGGTGTCTCCCGGAAGATCGGCGAGCCGCATCGGGGAGCCGGAAATCAGCGAAGACCGCCGTGGTGGAGAGCGGTATCGCGAGGATTGGGAGTTGGCTCACGAGTTGCGGCCACCCAACCTCGTCGTGATCTCTACGTTCAACAGCTGGATCGATGGAACGCAGATAGAACCGGCGCGACCCGATCCTCCCGATCGCCCTGATAGCCCTTACCAGTCATATGAACCGCTGGCACCCGAGGACTATCTCCACATGACGGGCGAGTTGGTCGATCGGTTCGGCTACCGCTAGGGAATCAACAGAACCTGCTCCGCTTCGGGACCTTCGCCCCTGTCACGATCTGCCAATAGGCCGTCCGGTGGTCAGTGAGTCTGTCAATGCTGCCGGGAGGGAAGTCATGGCAACCACCACCGTCGACTCCTCGACGTGGGGTCTCTATGTTCACCAAGCGAAAGACGGCACCTTGACCGTCGTCGACTCAGCCGGAAAGGCGATCGCTTCGCCGCCAGACGTGGAGCTCACCGCCAACGGCAGCCTCACGGTGGTGGACTCGTCGGGAGTTGCCCAGACCGGCTCCGAGACCGATCCAGACGGCGTTGTCAGTGAGAGCGAAGAGCACAACACCGATCGCAACACCAAAGATCAGCCCACTCCGGCGGGGATCGGTTTGGCTCATCCGCACCGATCCGGCAGTTGTGCAAGACTCGAAATCACTCGATCTCGGAGAGTGATTGTGGTCTCAGGCTCCAAACCCTTCTACGTGGCTTTGCAGGCGAGCGGTCTTCCCGGACACGGCAGCATCACCTACACACCGATCGCGGTTGACGAAACCGGAACCCCCCTAGCCGTCCAACCGTTGATGACCCTGGACCCCACCGACCCCACCAAGGTAATCATCTACGACAACACCGGCGCCCCCATCACCGTCACCGACGACAAAGGCCAACAAACCGCCTACCACCCCGAAATCTACGAACCCGAAAAGTACTCGGTGTTCCTGGAACCGAGCGGTCTTCCCGGACACGGCAGCATCACCTACACACCGATCGCGGTTGACGAAACCGGAACCCCCCTAGCCGTCCAACCGTTGATGACCCTGGACCCCACCGACCCCACCAAGGTAATCATCTACGACAACACCGGCGCCCCCATCACCGTCACCGACGACAAAGGCCAACAAACCGCCTACCACCCCGAAATCTACGAACCCGAAAAGTACTCGGTGTTCCTGGAACCGAGCGGTCTTCCCGGACACGGCAGCATCACCTACACACCGATCGCGGTTGACGAAACCGGAACCCCCCTAGCCGTCCAACCGTTGATGACCCTGGACCCCACCGACCCCACCAAGGTAATCATCTACGACAACACCGGCGCCCCCATCACCGTCACCGACGACAAAGGCCAACAAACCGCCTACCACCCCGAAATCTACGAACCCGAAAAGTACTCGGTGTTCCTGGAACCGAGCGGTCTTCCCGGACACGGCAGCATCACCTACACACCGATCGCGGTTGACGAAACCGGAACCCCCCTAGCCGTCCAACCGTTGATGACCCTGGACCCCACCGACCCCACCAAGGTAATCATCTACGACAACACCGGCGCCCCCATCACCGTCACCGACGACAAAGGCCAACAAACCGCCTACCACCCCGAAATCTACGAACCCGAAAAGTACTCGGTGTTCCTGGAACCGAGCGGTCTTCCCGGACACGGCAGCATCACCTACACACCGATCGCGGTTGACGAAACCGGAACCCCCCTAGCCGTCCAACCGTTGATGACCCTGGACCCCACCGACCCCACCAAGGTAATCATCTACGACAACACCGGCGCCCCCATCACCGTCACCGACGACAAAGGCCAACAAACCGCCTACCACCCCGAAATCTACGAACCCGAAAAGTACTCGGTGTTCCTGGAACCGAGCGGTCTTCCCGGACACGGCAGCATCACCTACACACCGATCGCGGTTGACGAAACCGGAACCCCCCTAGCCGTCCAACCGTTGATGACCCTGGACCCCACCGACCCCACCAAGGTAATCATCTACGACAACACCGGCGCCCCCATCACCGTCACCGACGACAAAGGCCAACAAACCGCCTACCACCCCGAAATCTACGAACCCGAACCTGCGGGCTATGTGGCACCAGAGGAGGAAGAGGAGGAGACAGAACCGGAACCCGGAATTGAGGAGGATGCAGAACCGACTGCCGAAGAAGAGACAGAGACACAACCGACTGCCGAAGAAGAGACGGAAGCAGAACCGGAAGCTGAGGAAGCCGCCCCCGGGAGGGCAAGTGACGAGGAGCTCGTGTCGGAGCCTGCCGTTACGGGAGTACGGATCGAGGGTGAAGAGTCGACCGGCGAGGAGTCCGTGGTGGATCCGGGATTCGAGGAGATCGCACCCACCGCCAGCCCCACCGCCGAAGAACCACAGACCACCGAAGGCGACGAGATCAGCACCATCCCGCCCCTGACGACCCCCGAACCAACTACCGAACCGATCGAACGGACCGAGGATCTGATAGCCACCAGCGAAGTACCGCCCCCGATCATTACGGATCGTGGCGGCGAGGAGTCCATGGTGGAATTGGTGACCGGTCGGGGAGAAGTGGAGGCGGTCGGTCCGGTTGGTTTGGGGGCCGAGGAGTTGGTGGAGATGGTCTCGGGACCAGTGGCTGAGGAGGGTGAGGCCGCGGCGAGAGAAGAGGATGGCCCGTCGGCCGGGGGAGAGCAGGATTTCGAGATACCGGATCTTCTCGCCCCGGAACTCGATCGCAAAGGCGACGACCGGCCAGTTCCCGGACAGGGTGATGTCGAATTCAGGGTCGAGGTGGCCCCGGCGGAGGAGATGGTGGACGCAGAGCCGATTGCAGAGGTCGTTGAGGTTGATTCGGTGACGGGTCTGGGGAGCGACGAGTTGAGAGGGGTCCTGACCGGGAGTGACGCCACCATCGCTGCCGAAGAGGCGGGAGAGGGCATTGTTGAGCGCGTCGAGGCTGAAGGGTCCCGGCTGGGTGAGGAGGTGCCGGAGCTGAAATGGGGCACCGAAGTTGGCGCGGGGGTCGGAGGCTTCACTCGCCGGCGAGGCCGTTGAGCCAGATCTGGAGGGCAAGCCCATCCCGGTTCTTGAGTTGGAAGAGGTCGAGTTCAAGGTCGAAATGGCCCCTGCGGAGGAGACTGTGGCCGAGTTTCGGGTGGAAGTGGCCGAGGCGGGGACCCTTGAGATTGATGAGGAGGCGGCCGGTGGGCTGGCGCGGGTTGTCGAGGAGCCCGAGGATCAACCGGTCGGACGTTATCTGACGGAAGAGGAACCCGAAGAAGAGGAAGAGATTCAGCCCTAGAAGGCCCGCGAGCGCTACGTGGACAATTCACCGAGCAGTCAGAAGGCGCGGGTCAATGTCACCGTCCGCACCCCCGCCACCAACCCGATCGTCGTAGTCGAAGTCCCGACCGGCCCCTGCGACCCCATTGATCTCCTCCCCGCCTTTCGGTCCATCGACGACGTATTGGTGGCCGAAGCCCGGCAGGCCTCCGTGGCAGCAGGCCGGCCGGTGACTTGCCGGAAAGGCTGCGACTGGTGTTGCTACCAACTCGTGCCGGTAACTGGGATCGAGGCGCGCCGGCTGGGAGCTCTCGTCGAATCGCTACCCAACGCCCATCGGGCGATCGTGCAGACGCGCTTCGCGGCCGCCGCGTTTCAACTGGCCGAAGCGGGCTTGCGTGACCAGGTCACGGCTGCCTGGTCCCTGGAGCGTGCACAGAGTTGCAGGGTGGCGGTCCGGTATTTCCGCCTGTGGATCGCCTGCCCGTTTCTCGAGGACCATCAATGCAGTATCTATTCGGAGCGACCCCTGGCATGTCGCGAGTATGTGGTTACCTCGCCCGCCCAAGCATGTGAGACGCTCGGTCACGTCGACCGGATCCCGGTTCCCGGCCGGCTCTCTCCGCGGCTCGGCAGGGACGAAGCCAACCGGGTCACCTGGGTTCCTCTTGTGCTGGTCCCGGAATGGGTGGTCGCCCACACGGAAGAGGATCAGCCGGGCGATGGGCGCACCGGTCCCGAGTTACTGGCCGAGGCCTTGGGCACCCGGGTGGGGCACGAGCAACAGTCGACGGTCGGGCTCGAGTAATCACCCGGGACAGAACCGGAACCGAGACGGATCGATGTTTTCCCCTGGGTTTCCGCCGAACCGCCCAGATCACTCATCGCCCCGAGCGATTTCGCGCACTCCGTTCCGAGCATATCCGGCAGGGTGATGATGTGGGGGCCTGATCGGAGGGTCCACCGTTGCCGGCGGCCGTTCCGGCAAGAACATCGTACGGGTGTCGGCCGCCCTCACCATCGGAGCAACAGTTCGCGGCGGCCGACCAATCGATGATCCGGAAGCTCTTGACGCAATCAGCGAGTAGCGACCCACGCCCGGCAAACGAACACCGGCTCTGCCCCTTTCCGACGACAAGCGAACGCCGGATCTTCCCGGGCCTCGGTCACTTCATGAGGTTGGGTACGATCAGCACACACCACTTCAGGGGGATGTATGGAGAACCTTCGACCTTTGGAACGACGCATAGCCGCCATGCGGGATAACGGATTTGTGATTAGCGAGATCGCAGAGCGGGTCGGTCGGAGTCCGGCCCAGGTCGAGCGCATTCTCCAGTGGATCACTATTCCGCGCAGCGGTGCCCCTGTGAAGAGATCACCGCGCCCCATTGAACTCCGGGTGCTTTCTTTGCGTGCAGCCGGAGAAACCTACGCCGAGGTCGGTTCCCGCTTTCGGCGGAGCGCTCGCTTCATCCGGCAAGTGGAGGGTCTGGCCCATTTCCGTTTAGGTCTCGAGCTGCTGGGCTCTGAAGGAACTGACCGAGAGGTGATGGGATGAACGCAACTCGTTTGATTGTGTGGATAGATCAGGACCTGTGCACCGGTGACGGCATCTGCGAGGAGATCGCCCCGGACGTCTTCGTAGGCCGCGACGACGGTCTGTGGGTCGTCAAAGAAGAAGCGAAGCACTTTGGTTCCACGATTGTCTTCGACGCAGCCGGTGGTGAAGGTCATGGGCCGGAAGGCTCCAGGGGAGTCGCCCACGTTCCAGATTCGCTGATCGACGACGTCATCGAATCTGCCGAAGAGTGCCCGGGCGAGTGCATCATGATCGAGCCTTTCAATGAACAGATCATGAGCGAGCGGAGCGTTTAGGCGACAGACGGGCCCTCGACACAAATGGTCACTCCGCTTGGAACACCCCTGGGGGGGACCCGACCACATCGTGGCGTTCAGAGACAGCTGATGCCGTTGGGTGATGCGCAGCACGGGCCTGTCGAGACCCTCGTGACATCGCGTACCGCCCCGTGATCTCTGGCTTGCGCAGATCGCCCGAGCGCTCGGCGTGCCCCACCGTCGCCCCCAACCCCCGTCGATGACCGTCACATCGGATGGCACAACCAACAAGTCTTCCACGGACCGGGCCGGGTGGCTGCCTGAACCGGGCCGGGCAACTATCCCGAAAGGGGACCGTCCACCGCCGGGGCTGTTGCCGATCACCTCGCCCTCAACCCTGGTCGACCAAGGGTCGGTCGGCTCGGAGGTAGGGACCCAGGACCCCTTATGACCGTCGCCGAGCGGTCGTAGCATGCAGAGTGATGCATGGTATCTCTGTGCCTTCACGCCGGTTAATCGTTCTCATCGCGATCGCCCTGTTGACGGTCACGGCTTGCACGACCTCCACTGAACCCACCACCACGACCAGCACGTCGGCGGCCACCACCGAAACGTCCACCACAACCACGGTGGCGGCGACCACCACCACCCTCGCCGCTGCGCAACCATTCGACGGACTGGCACTAACAACGGAGACAGGAACCCATTTCGCCGGTTCGGGGACGTGCACGTCGTGTCACACCGGCATGACCGACGACACCGGCGAGGACGTCTCAATCGATTCGACCTGGCGTTCCTCGATGATGGCCAACGCCGCCCGCGACCCGTACTGGCAGGCCGCCGTGCGGGCCGAAATGACGGCCACTCCCAATCTCGCCGACGTGCTCGAAGACAAGTGCTCGACCTGTCACATGCCGATGGCCCGCACCACCGACTCCTTCACCGGGACTCCCGGCCAGATCTTTGAGGCGGGCTACCGGGCGTCGACCAACCCGCTCCACCCCCTGGCCATGGACGGCGTGTCGTGTACCACCTGCCACCAGATCGCAGACACCAACCTCGGGACCGAGGAGAGTTTCAGCGGAGGGTTCTCCATCGATCCCGACCTCGAGTTGGGAGCACGGATCGTCTACGGACCATTCCCGGTAACCCAACAGGCTCTCAGGATGATGGGCAACATGACCGGCTTCGTTCCCGTCGAAAGCCCCCACATCCAGGAGTCGGCGGTCTGCGCTACCTGCCATACGCTCACCACCCCGTACGTGGACGCCACCGGGGCGGTGGTGGGGACCTTCCCCGAGCAGATGCCCTTCCTAGAACTGGCCGCCTCCACCGTGACCGAGTCCTGCCAGGACTGCCACATGCCGGAAGCCCAAGGTGGCGTCGTGGTTTCGGTGGTGGGACCGGCCGTCGAGCGCAGCGAATTCAGCCGCCACCTCTTCGTGGGCGGCAACGACTACATGATGTCGATCATGACCAGATTCGGAGAGGAGATGGGGCTCACCGCTTCCAGCGATCACGTGTCCGGCACCCGGCACCGCATTACCGATCAGCTCACCGACTCCACGGCCACGGTGACCGTCGGAGATGCAAAATGGGAGGGCGACGTGTTCACCGTGCCGGTCGAGGTCGCCGCGACTACCGGCCACAAATTCCCAACGGGGTTCCCCTCCCGCCGGGCCTGGCTCCACGTCACGGTCACCGATCAGGCAGGGTCGGTCGTATTCGAGTCGGGAGCCTGGACCTCCGACGGGGCGATCACCGGAAACGACAACGACAATGACGCGGCCACCTACGAACCCCACTACGACACCGTCGCTGATCCGGGGCAGGTGCAGATCTACGAGACGATCCTGCTAACCACCGAAGGGGAAGTGACCACCACGCTGCTGCGAGGAGCCACTTACGCCAAGGACAACCGGTTGCCGCCGGCCGGGTTCGACAAGGCTGCCGTCCCCGCAGACATCGCCGTCTATGGAGCCGCCTTCACGGACGCCGATTTCACCGGCGGAAGCGACGTGGTCGACTACCGGATCGACACCGCCGGGTTTGACGGCCCCTTCCGGGTGGACGTCGCTCTGCTGTACCAATCGATCGGCTACCGATGGGCCGACAATCTCCCGGCGGGTGGCGGCGAAGAGATCGACACCTTCCTGGGCTACTACCGGACGGTGCCCAACCTGCCGGTGGAGATAGCGGCCGCCGGAGCCGACCTGTAGGGGCATCGAGTACCTGCCGGGCAATCCGGCCGCTCGGGATGGGGAGTGCTACGAGCCGGAAACGGCCGGTCGATAGCGAGGGGGAGGAACCTGCCGACCGGCTTCGCGGGCAGCTGCGATCCACGCTTCTTTGGCGATCATGACTTCAGCCACTGCTTCCTGGGGCGTCTCCCCAAAAGCCGAACAGGCTTCCAGGTCGGGGATGTCGGCGATGTAGCCGCCGTCCTCGTCGCTGAAGAAAACGTTGATGTGGTGGTCGGTCGCCGGAATCAACCCCAGAATATTGCGGTCGGATCTTCCTCGACCTCGGCGATCAGCTCTTCGATGTGCGGGGTTTGATCGACCCGGTCATACGAATGCCATTTGCCGTTCCGGTCGGCCCAGTAGAGCGACCAGCGCCGGCGGGTCGACCAGATTCGAAACTTGGCGACGGGGAGCCTCGTCCATTCCGAGCTCAGTTCCGGGTTCCAGAAAGGGCGACACTCAACGATGGTGGCCGTGCGATCCGTCACATCGAGCTCATACCGCAGCTGGTCACGCACGTCCTCGGGAAGTGCGTGATTCTGGTCGTCTATCCAGCCCTGCAATCGGGCCAGGTCGGGTTCCGGGATCATGACCTACTCGTCCACTCTCCGAGCGACTCTGGGCTATGTGCTCAAATCAGAGCTGGAGGACACCTCCGGTCCACCATGGAGGAGGATACCCGGCCCGGATTCGTGGCGAATCTCCATCATCCGGCGAGGAACGATCTGGCCACCTTCGGGCTTCATGTCCCGCACCGTATCGCCGCCCAATGACAGCAACGCGATTCCGTCACACCCCACCCATATGGTCGAGGTGGAGGTGTTATATGGACCCGCAAACCCAGGCGTTTTTCGACCAATACGACGCACACATAACCACCACCATCCGGCGTTTCGGATGGTTCATTCAGTACGTCGGTGGAGATTCTTGCTCTCGCCCCGGATGCCCCTGCCCCGGTGACGACGGCCCACCGTTTGCCTACACCGTCGGTCTGTTCGGGCTCAATCATCCGGAGTTGCTGATCTTTGCCGTTGCTCCCCAGACCGCGGCCGCCGTGCTCAACGAACTCGGAACACGCATCCGCGATGGCGAGTCCTTCCTCCCCGGGATGACCATTAAACGCGAAGGCTGGGATCGGGAGATCGTCATCGAGCAAGTGCCGAATCCGGGTGAGATCGTGTTGACGGCCAACGATTACTACCGGCGCCCGCCGGGAGTATCGGTTCCGGTGGTTCAGGTCACCTACTGCGACGATCAAGGCCGGTTCCCATGGGAACCGGGCTGCCGCAGCGACCAGCCGAGACCGGGGACCTTCCGGGCGTAGATGCTGTGCCCTCGCCATCGGAAAGCTCATGGTTCTCTTAATTGCACACTGTTATTTGTCACTGCTCTACGTTATATTACGAACATATGTTCGATAGATTGGAAGAGGAACTGCAGGGGCTTCCGCCCGGTCCCCGACTGGCGACGATCCTGTCCCGGATCGACGTTTCGAAGCTGTCGGGTTACGACCGGGTAGTGGTGCTCCAAGCCACCCGGAAGATGGCGTCGCACTACGCCGCCTACGCCTATCAGGCGATGGCCTCGATCTCCGATGTCATGCATGAGCTGGACGACGACTACGAGCTGGCCCACCGGGCAGCCGCCACCGAGATCCGGGCCGGTCTGTCGTTGACCCGCAGGGCGGCCGACACCGAACTGGACCTCGCCCTCGACCTGGCCCAGCGTCTCCCCCGGGTCTGGCAGGCTCTCGCAGCAGGCGACATCGATGTTCCCAAAGCCAAAGTGATCGTGACGGGGACCCGCCACCTTTCGATCGCCACCGCTCGAGAAGTGGCCGGCCAGATCATCGACGACGCTCCCCGGCTTGACCACCGGTCAACTCCGGGCGCGGATCGCCAAACTGTGCATCTCCGCCGATCCCGACGACGCTCAACAGCGCTACGAGACTGCGGTCGAGGAACGTCGGGTGGTCCTCGAAGCCAACCCCGACGGAACCGCCCACCTCAGCCGGATACGATCTCCCGGCCGACCGGGCCATGGCCGTCAGCCGCAAGATCAACCGGCTGGCCCAGAGACTCAAGACCCGCCACGAGCACCGCACCATCGACCAGTTGCGCGCCGGACGTCTTCTTGGACCTCCTCGAAGGCCACCACGCCGGTGGTCGGGTCCACGACCGCGGGGTCGTCGACGTCCAGGTCGACCTCACCACCCTCATCGGACTCACCGAGGCAGCCGGAGAACTGGCCGGATACGGCCCGATCGTGGCCGACATCGCCCGCCAGGTCACCGAACAACAACACGCCTCCCAATGGCGATGGACGGTCACCGACCCCGACAGCGGACAGCTGCTCCACCAGGGCACCACCCGCCGGCGCCCGACCGGCCGGCAACGCCGGGCCGTCGAATCGCGCGACCGGACCTGCGTGTTCCCGGGCTGTCGCATGCCCGCTACCAACTGTGACCTCGACCACCGCATCCCCTGGTCCCACGGAGGGCCCACCCGCCGCAAGTACCTCACTCCCCTCTGCCGCCACGACCATGGCAACCGGCACCTCTGCGGGTGGACCTACCGCCCGTTACGTCACGGTGATTACCTGTGGACCAGCCCCCTCGGCCACACCTACACCACCAGCGGCAAACCCCCGTAACCACAACCCACGCCCCAATCTTGGCGATGGCCTCGATGACCTGTCTGGGAGCGTCTCCTCCCCCCCGGAGCGAGTGGCAACGAGCGAGTGGGGGGAAGTCGGCCGCAGGCCGGGAGGGGGGAGCGCAGCATTGAGGTAGCGGTCGGTGGTCGCCAGAGAACTGTGGCTGAGTTGTCGCTGAATGATCGGCATTTCCACCCCTTCCATCATCAGAGGGAGTGGTCGCCGTGACGTCCTCGATCATGCCCACCAGCGAGGCCTTGTGCTCTCGCTATCTTGTGATAGATTCTTTGTGTATCACACAATATGTATTGAGTTATATGCAAACTTTACCGCCGCCACTATTGCCGATTCTGCGCACCTCAACACAGGCCGCGCTCTTGGCCGAATTGTATCTGGGGAACATGGGCGAACAGACCATCAGCGATCTGGCCCGCAAAATCGGGGCGGAGCCGGCCACGGTGATGCGCGAAGTGGACCGCCTCGAAGCGGCCGGGATCGTTGTCAGTCGGCGAGTTGGGCGCAATCGGATGGTGAGCGTCAACGCGGAAAGTCTCTACACCGACCCACTGCGGCGACTGGTCACACTCGGATTTGGACCCGCCCGACAGATCGGCCCAACCCTGAGCTTGCTTGATGGCGTCGAAGCGGTGTACCTGTTCGGCTCCTGGGCGGCACGGTTCCTCGGCAAAACAGGTCCCGATCCACATGACGTGGATGTCTTGGTAATCGGCGAACCGGACCGCGACGCCGTCTTTCTGGCTGCCGACGCCTTGGAGGAGGAGCTCGGTCGTCCAATCCAGATCACGATCCGCAGTCGAGCGCAATGGGAGGACACAACAGATCCGTTTATCGCCACCGTCCGAGAGCGCCCCTTGATAGACGTGACAGCACATCCGGCAGATTCATGAGTTCCCGACGTCGTGGATCTGCTGTCATCCAGCGCCTCCTTGATGGCCGGGCGTTGGATCGTGTCCGGCCCTCCCCTGGTCACGCCCAACGTCTGCTCAACGAGGCCGTCAAGAATCTGGCCTCCGCAGAAGCGATTGCTCACAGTGACCCGGCCGGAAGCTTGCACCTCGCCTACGACGCAGCCCGCAAGGCAGCGACCGGCCTTCTCGCAATACAAGGCTTGCGGCCGACGAGCCGGGGAGGCCACGTTGCCGTACAAGATGCCGTTGTGGCTCAGATTGGTGGTCCATTTCGTGACTTCGGAAGGATCAGAAGACTGCGCAATCGGAGCGAATACCCGGCCGCCGACTCGCCGGAAGTGACCGTGGAGGATGGCTCTGATGCTCTAGCCCGGGCAACCGCCATGGTCGCACACGCCCGTTCGCTGGTGGATGCCGGCGAGATCGCACCCTGGCAAGGCCAGCAGTAGCCAACCAAGTGAAGCCGACTCAGGTCGCCTGGCTACGCTGTGCAGGTATCAGGTCACCCCGACCCGGCTCCAAGGAGCGCACATGAGACTGGGCGTGAAGGCGGCCCTTGTCGGCCAAGAACTTGTCCCCGGTGACGTCGAGATAAACGACGGGGCCATTGAGAGTGTCGGCCTCTCCCCCGCCGGGATGGGTGGACTGGCCGTGCCGGGGTTCATCGATGTACAGATCAACGGGTTCGACGGCATCGATTTCACAACCGCCGAACCCAACGACTACGAAGCCGTCGCTGCCCGTCTCGCCGCGACGGGCGTCACGGCGTTCCAGCCGACCCTCATCACCCTTCCCCCCGCCGACTATCTCGCGGCCCTTGAACGGCTGGGGGCAACGACGATTCGATCCGGACGGATCCTCGGGATGCACCTCGAAGGACCTTTCCTTTCGCCGGCGAGATGCGGAGCTCACGATCCGGCCAACATGCTTGATCCCGACCTCGACCTCACCGCCCGATTCATCGAATCGGGGCTCGTCACCCACATGACCATTGCCCCCGAACTCCCCGGCGCCCTCGAGGTCATCGACCTGCTCGTCAAAGCTGATGTCACTGTCGCGCTGGGTCACACCGATGCCGATGCCGCCACCGCCCACTCCGCCTTTGAGCGCGGAGCCCGATCGGTGACCCACATCTTCGGGGCGCAACGGCCGTGGAAACACCGCGATCCGGGCATCAGCGGCGCCGCCCTGGTCCGAGACGACGTGTATATCACCGCCATCGTCGACGGCGTCCACCTGGCGCCCGACACGGCACGACTGGCCGCCCGCTCCGCTCAGGAACGCTTCGTCCTCATCACCGACGCCATCTCCGCGGCCGGCCGGCCGGACGGTGAATACGCCCTCGGGGACCGGACCGTCATCCTCAGCGACGGGGCGTGCCGCCTCGAGAACGGCACCCTGGCCGGCAGTTCCCTCACCATGGATCGGGCCGTCAGAAACATGATCGAACTCGGTTTCGCTCCCCACCAAGCGATCGCCGCGGCCACCTCGGCCCCGGCCGCTTTGGCGGGCCGGCCGGAACTCGGGACGCTCGCGCCGGGTACGCCGGCCGATGTGTGCGTCCTCGATGATTCCTATCGTGTAGTCCGGACCCTGCTGGCCGGTCAGGAGACTTTCGCCGCCTGACCTCGCCGCCGTTTCGTTCGGCTAAGTTGTCTATACAGGCACAGGATCAGGAGAGGACAGTCATGAGTGGACATTCGATCACGATGCTCGGCACAGGTCTCATCGGCGACTTCTACACCATGACCCTGCACGGTCAACGGGGGCGCGATCGCGTCCACGTGGTCTATTCACGCTCGGAGGAACGCGGCCGGGACTTCGCAGATCGTTGGGGGATTCCCGAAGCGACGACTTCTCTCGAAGACGCCATCAATCACCCCGAAACCGATGTCGTGGTGGTGGGTCTACCCAACTTCCTCCACGAAGAGACCATCGACCTCATCGCCGAGGCCGGCAAAGCCGTGCTGTGCACCAAGCCGCTCGCCCGGACGGCCGCCGAAGCCAAGCGCATCCTCGACAAAGTCGAAGCCGCCGGAGTGTTCGCCGGATACCTCGAGGATCTCGTGTACACGCCCAAGACCCTCAAGGCTCTCGACTCAGTACGCAGCGGTGTGATCGGCGATGTCACCTGGGTTCGGTCGAGGGAGACCCACCCCGGGCCCCACAGCGCCTGGTTCTGGGACAAGGAGAACGCGGGCGGCGGGGCGATCGTCGACCTGGGCTGTCACTGCATTGAAATCATCCGCAGTTACGTGGGCAAAGACAATCGACCGATCGAAGTGATGGCCTGGGCGGACACCCTCGTGCACCCGATCGAAGCCGAAGACAACGCGGTCGTGCTCATCCGATTCGAATCGGGAGCGCTGGGGCAGTTCGAGGTGAGCTGGACCTTCCGGGGCGGGATGGATCTCCGCGACGAAGTCGCTGGAACCGAGGGAACCATCTGGACGAACAACTTCCTGCGCACCGGCTTCGAGATGTACTCCTCCGGCGGCGGGCAAGGCTACGTCGCCGAAAAGATGGAATCGGCGGAAGGCTGGATGTTCCCGGTCGGCGACGAAGTTACGGAACTCGGGTACGTCCACATGTTCACAGACATGTTCAATTCGCTCGATGCGGGCACCGCTCCGCGAGACGTTCTACGACGGCTACATCGTCAACGCAGTGATGGACGCCGCCTACAAGTCGGCCGAGAGCCGCCAATGGGAACCGGTCGAGGTCGAGTGGCGCGGGGGAACCACTCCCCGCATCGCCAAGGAAGTCCGACGCCACGACGGGCACGCCATCGTCAAAGAAGAGGTCCTCCCCGACGGCCGCAGCAAGCTGATCCTCAGCCACAAGGACACAGGAGCAGTCTTCGATATCGTCACCGGAGGGTGAGCATTCAGCTCGAGGTCATCCCCGACGACCAATGGGCCGACCGGGTCACCGCCCGTTGGGCCACCCACATGGAGGAACGGCCCGCCAGCCGCTTGTGCTTGCCGACCGGTGAGACGCCCCGCCCGTTGTACGCCCGGGCGGCTCGGTCGATCGACTTCGGGCAGGCCACCGTGTTTCTGCTCGACGAGTTTGGTCTCCCGCCCGGAGATCCGGCCCGCTGTGACTGCAATGCTCCAACGCGACTTTCTGGCAGGCCTTGCCCGACCACCGGAGGCAGTCCGCGCCCTCGACGTCCAGGCCGCGGATCTGGAAGAGGAATGCCGCCGATTCGAAGACCTCGTCGACGAGGGCGGCCTCGACCTCACCCTGCTGGGCCTCGGTGGCAACGGCCACGTCGGGCTGAACGAACCGGGAACGACCGCAGACGCCCGCACGCGGGTCGTTCGCCTGGCATCGGCCACGCGGGACGCGGCCGGCCGCTACGGATCAGATCAAGAACCCGAGTGGGGAATGACCCTCGGCCTCCGCCCCATCTTGGAGTCGAGGGAGATCTGGCTATTGGTGACCGGATCGAGCAAAGCCGGGATCCTCGAACGCATGCTGAACGGACCGATCGGCCCCGAGCTGCCGGCGAGTTTCTTGCGGACCCATCCCAACGTGGTGGTGTTCGCCGATGAGTCGGCGGCCGCGTTGTTGTAGACGGAAGCCTGCCTTCGAATAGTCCCCCTGCAAGGGGGAAGGTACCGCCGGCCCGAAGGGACGGGGGTAGGGGGTTGGTCTGGCGCCAGATCAAATCCGGGAAAGCTAGGACTCGTCGTTGGGGACACCCCCCTACCCCAGCGGCTCCGCCGCTGCGGTACTTTCCCCCCTCCGGGGGGACTATCCCAAACGATTTTCCTCCACCAGGCAGGGGGGACTATCCCTGTGCCTAGGCGAACGCCAGGAAGCGGGCGGGGTTGGTTACGAACATCGTTTTGATGGCGTCGTCGTCTAATCCCAGCTCGGCGAGTATCTCTACGAAACGAGTGGCGAGCCAGGCCATTCCGAGACCGCCGTTGATGGCCCACATGGAGCGGCGGGCGGCATCGCTCGCAAGCATCAACCGGTCGGTGTAGCCCTCCCCCACCATGGCCGCCACAATCCGGGCGGTGTGATCGATCGACCCCTCGCCCTGGCGGGAGGCCTGGTCGTACTCGAGATACACGCCGGTAGCCAGCAGATCCCGGTGATACGCAAGGTCGTTCACTTTGTCGGTGTGGGAGATCACGATCCGGTCGAGAGGGACGCCGAGACGGTTGAACAGATCGATCTGCGCCATCGCTCCCCGCCCACCCTCGCAGTGCGTGAGAATCGAGACACCGGTCTCGGCATGAGTGGCGGCGGCCGCCTCGAACACCCGAACGTCACGATCCGTCGGGGCATCCTCGAGGACTGCGACCTTCAAGATCCCGGCCCGATGCGGGGTCCGGCGGATGACCGGGCCCATGTAGTCATAGCGATCGATCCCGTCGACGACGTCGGCGGTGAAGAGGCCGGCGAGAACCTCCGGAGGCTCTTCGGCCGTCCAGCGCTGCCCCTCGTAGTACTTCGATGTGTGCAGACCGGTGCAGGCGACGACATGGACGCCGCTCTGGCGGCTGATCTCCGCGAGCCGAACCGGGTCGCGCCCGGAGGCGGCCGGCATGGCATCAACGAGTGCTCCGACCCCGGCCGCGGTACACGAGGCGAGTTCCTGAACGGCCTCATCCACGCTCGCCAGGTGGATGTGGGGCCAGCGGTCGACAATCAGCGGAGAGTCGATGATCAGATGCTCGTGAATGAACGTGAGACCCAGGTCGGCCGGATCGATGTCGCCCAGCACGGTGCGGACCAGGGCGGTCATGGCGCCGGAACCTCGAGGATCGCTCCGTCAGACCGCAGCCGACCTTGGAGGTCATCGACCGGAATATCTCGAACCACTCCCCCGCCCTTGGTCGAGAGGGCTGCGGCGATGCCGGCCGCATGACCCATCGCCATGCATTGGGCCATCGACCGCACCGACGCCTGCGCATCATGGGTGGCCGAGAAGCAACGGCCGACGGCCAGCACGTTGGTGGCATCCCGCACGACCAGCGTGCGCAACGGGATGCCGACGGCGGTCCCAGCGGGGAGGTACTCCCAGTTGGTCCCCGTCCCGGCGCCCCCGTGGTGGTCCTCGATGGGGGCGCCGCACAGACCGATCTGATCGTCGAATTGCCGGGCGGCCAGCACATCCTCTTTGGTGAGGCGGTAGTCGCCGTACACCCGCCGGGTCTCCCGCACCCCGATCTGGGTCGACAGTGCCACCAGTGACGCCTTCTCGTAGCCGGGGACTCGATCGGTGAGAAAGCGGGCGTACTCGAGCGCCTGGCGACGGCCCTCCATCTCGGCACGAGTCAGCGTGTCCGGATCGGCCGCATTGTCGGCGTGGTCGACTCGGGTCATGACCGTGGCGATCACTCCGCTGATCGGGGTGATGTGATCGGACCCTTCCCGGCGGGGAAGGTCGTACTCACCCGAAGCAGCCGCCTCGGCCATCAGGGCGTGCAGCTCGTCTTTGTTGATCGCCGCTCGGGCCGCGTGGTCGACGTTGGCCATCCGAAAGGTGGTGGTGAGGGTCTGGGCAGGGTCGATCGATCCGGCGGCTTCGTACCCGAAGCCGGCGTGGTGACACACGTCGGCATCACCCGAGGCATCGATCACGACCCCGGCAGTTACCCTCCGCAAGCCGGCTTTGGTGGCCACGACCAAGCCCGTCACCCGCCCATCGGTCACCTCGACGTCTTGGACGAAGGCATGCAAGAGCACCGACGCCCCGGCTTCAACGACCAGCGACTCCCACACCACTTTCAGATGCTCGGCCAGGTAGGTGATACCGGTTCCGGCACCGTAGGTATTGGGCCGCTCAACAACCCGCCCGAGCGATCGCAATCCGGCGACCACTTCGTCTCCGATGCCCCCCACCACCTTGAGGGCTCTGATCCCCCGGCGTGTAGAAGCCGTAGAAGGTGTCGAGCACCGCCGTCGAGTTGCCACCCAGGAACGGCAGCTTCTCGATCAGCAGCGTGCGGGCCCCCGACCGGGCGGCGGCGATAGCGGCGGTGGCGCCGGACGCCCCGGACCCCACCACCACCACCTCAAAACGTCCGTACTCGTCCGCGGCCATCGCCACCTCGCCGTGCCCTGCATTCCGCGGTCAGTGCACGTAGGGAGCCAGCACGTCCCGGGCGATCAGGAAGCCGCGCTTGACCAGCTCTTCGGTCTTCTCGAAGTCGCGGTCCTCGTGTTCGATGATGATGGGCCCGTCGTAACCGGCCCGATACAGGGATCGGAAGACCACGGCCCAGTCGACATCCCCCAACCCGGGCAACCGGGGAATCTGCCATCCGATCCCGGACGACAGCGACCCGTTCTCGTAGAGCCCTTCGTAGTCGATCATCACGTCTTTGGCCTGGAAGTGATAGAACCGCTCGCCGAACTCCAAGATGGCAGCTCTCTATGTCGATCATCAGCCAGACCAGGTGCGATGGGTCGAAGTTGAGCCCGATCGTCTCTCCAAACTCCTCGAACATCCGCCGCCAGATCTTGGGGTTGTAGGCCAGGTTGTGCCCCGACGGCCACTCGTCCTTCGAGAAGATCATCGGGCAGTTCTCGATGGCGATCTTCACGCCGCTGTCCTGGGCCGCCGAGATGATCTCCGGCCACACCCGGGTGGCCTTCTCCCAGTTTTCGTCCTGGGTCAGCGCCCGATCAGCACCGATGAACGTGTTGACGACCCCGACGCCCATCTTGCCGGCGGCCACGATCACTTTCTTCAGATGATCGATGACCATCCGGGCGTGTTCGTCATCGGGATGCAGCGGATTGGGGTAGTAGCCGAGCCCGGAGATCTCCAGGCCGATGCCGTTCATGCGGTCGACAATCTCCGATGCTTCGGCATCAGAAATGCCGTCCACATCGATGTGGCTGGTCCCGGCATACCGGCGGGTGTCACCGCTCGACGCGGGCCAGCAAGCGATCTCGATCGTGGTGAAGCCACTGGCCGCGGTCCAGTCGGCTACAGTCATCGAGGGGGAGTTCCGGAAGTGGGGCGGTGAGCAGACCGAGCTTCATGCTTTCCTCCTTATCGTTCGACGGTCACCCAGCGTTGCTCTTGCGAGCTTCGGGCGACAGCCTCGGTGACGAGCATCACATCGTGCCCGTCGGCGAATGTTGGATAGGTCGGCTGCGGCGGAGGGCCCCCCGGCCAGCACGTCCTGATAGACCTCGTTGAAGAAGGCGCGGAACGTGTCCGGGTAGCCCTCCACGTGTCCTCCCGGGTACCCGGTGACCCGGGCGGCGTCTCGGTGCGCTAGAGACGGATCACGCTGCAGAACCTCATTGGGTCGGCCCCGGTGCCCGATCAGAAGCCGATCGGGATCTTCAGAGAACCAGGACAGGGCCGACTCGGACCCGTCGACCTCGATCGAGACCGAGTTCTTGCGGCCGGCCGAAGTCTGCGAGATGGCCACCATCCCCCGGGCGCCGTCCTCGAAGCGAAGAAGAATCCCGGCGCCGTCATCGCTCGACATCGGCTCCTCGATCAGCTCCTCGTCCCCGCCGGCGGCGGCGAAGGTCTCGACCGGTCCGGCTGGATGGCGGCGCACCGGAACGAAGGTGTGGAGGTCGGCCATGACCTCGACCACCCGCCGGCCGGTGATGAACCGGGCCAGATCGAGCCAGTGCGAACCGATGTCGGCGACTGCCCGCAAGGCCCCCGCCTTCCTCGGGCACGAGGCGCCAGTTCCAGTCCGTCTCGAGCAACAGCCAATCCTGTAGGTAGCTGCCGGTGACGAAGCGTGGGCCGGCCGATCGCCCCGGCTCGAACCATGGCCGCCATCTGGTGGTTGAGGGGGTAGAACCGGATGTTGAAACACACGGCGTTGACCAGTCCCGAGGCTGCCGCCCGGGCGACCAGGTCGGCGGTGTCCTCACCCGTCAGAGCGAGCGGCTTCTCACAGACAACATGCTTGCCGGCCTCGAGACACAGTGCGCACCTGTTCGGCATGGAGATGGTTGGGGCTGGCGATATGGACAACGTCGATGTCGGGATCGGCAACCAGCGCCTCGAGGCTCTCGTAGACCCGCGGGAGATTGGCCGCGGCGGCCTTGGCAGCTGCCCGCTCCGGCGAGGACCCGACCACCCCGGCCACCTCCACCCCGAGACGACGCAGCGCCTCGATGTGGGCGAACCGATGAAGCCCACCCCGACGACACCTGTTTTGATCTCGCTCAGAAGCATCTTCCTTCCTCTCCTACTGGGCCGCGGTCACCCGGGCGTACAACCACGACAGTCCGATGACGATCGATCCGTACAGCATCCACTGGATCGCCTGGCCCGCTCCCAGGAACGTCAGCAACGACTGGAGCACGCCCAGGATCAGCGCCCCCAGGATGGTGCCGGTGTAGGTGCCCACCCCGCCAAAGATCGATGTTCCACCGATTACCGCGGCGGCCACCGACGGCAGCATGAAGGAACCGGCCAGTTGCAGATCGACGGCACCGACCCGACCACCCAGGAGGATCCCGGCGATGGCCCCGAGGAGGCCGGCGATGGTATAGGCGGCGATCAGCACCTGCCAGGGACGAATACCGGAGAGGCGCGAGGCCGTCGGGTTGTCACCAAGGGCGTAGAGGTTGCGCCCGAACCCCGATTTTCTGAGCATGAGGATGACAAAGACGGATAATCCCGCCCAGATGATCACCGCCCAGGGGAGGCGACCGCCGAATATGGACCCGCCCCCCAACGTGCGGATGAACTCGTGCATCCTCGTCGATCCGAAGAAGATGGTCTGCGCCCAGAGTCGTGAACAGACCGAGCAGGATGGCCGACATCGCCAAAGTCATGATCAGCGGATTGACCCGGAACACACCCACGCCAATTCCGTTGGCCGCACCGGCCAAGAAGCCGACCACGAGCCCGGCCCCGATGGCGATAGCGGCGCCCTCCGGCGATTGGCTGGCCGCCACGTAGGCCGCTCCGGTGGCGATCATGGCCACGGATAGGTCGATGCCACCCGTGAGCATGAGCATCGTCTGTCCGGCGGCCATGATCCCGATCGGGACCGCGAACAGGGCCGAGTTCCGCAAGCCGGAGAAGGTCAGGTAGGTCGGCCGAACCGCGCCGGTGATGAGGATCAGGGCGACGAGCACCCCGATGAGGACCAGGTGAGGATGCGCGGCCACGTAGCGCGAAGAGCTCTTCGGCCCGCGTCGTTTGGTCTGATTCCAAGCCGGGGGCGGGTGTCACGGCGGTACTCATGACGTGCGCACCCTTCTCCATTCGATGAGGCCGGCGATCATCATGACGACCACGATGAGCACCCCCTGGATCATCTGAGCCCGGCTCGGGTCTACACCCATCGCGGTGAGGATGGGACTCAGGAAGAACAGGATCAGGCCCGCCGGGACCACAGCAATGACGGCTCCGACGCCGCCGGTGAGCGCCACCCCTCCCAGCACGATGGCGGCCACGGCGTTCAGGGTGAGGTTGCCGCCGACCGCGTTGGCGTTTCCCCGTCCGGCGATCGCGGTGGTCGCCAGACCGGCCAGGGCGGCGAACCCACCACCGATTGCGTATGACACGATCTTGGTGCGAGCCGCCCGGATGCCGGACAGGTAGGCGGCATTGCGGTCACTGCCGATGGCGTAGAGAGACAAACCGCTCGCGGGTCCGCCCCATCCACCAGGCGAGAATCAGCACCGGGACGGCGATGATCACCATCGCCGGCCATGGATTCGACCCGATCCCAACCTTGGATCCCGTGAAGATCCATCGGAATCCTTCACTCGTCGCCCCGCCGGGATTGGGGAGAACCGCCAGCGCCATACCCTGGAAGACGAACAGCGAACCGAGGGTGATCACGATGTCGGGCACCTTCGACACGTGGATCACCCAACCAACCGCCCCGTTGAGGACGGCCGCGGCCAGGAGGATTCCCACTCCGATCAGCAGAGTCATTTCGAATGATTGGCCTTCCATCAAACGGGCTGCAGTCACGTTGGCCAGGACCAGCATGCCTCCGACCCCGAGGTCGATGCCGCCGGCAATCACAATCACTGCCTCGCCGATGGCCAGGAAAACAAAGGGCGACCCGTTGTTGACGATCGAGGCAATCTGGAACAGGCCGAACTTGGGGATGAGTGCCGAATACCAGGCGACGAGTATCAGAAGAAGCAGCCAAACACCAACGGTCCAGCCGTGCTGCCGCAACCAGCGGCGCCAGGCCGGTGGCGACCCGGCCAGCCCGATGGGGGTGGTCGTCGTCACGCCGACTCCTCCTCGAGACCGTGAGCCGCCGTCAGGAGGGCCTCCTCGGTGGCAGTGGCGGCGACTTGCTCATGGACGATCCGACCGTTGTACATCACCAGGACCCGGTCGCAGACGATGGGAATCTCGCGCAGCTCGCTCGTGTACAGCACGATGGAAGACCCCTCGGCGGCGAGCTCACGCAGCAGGTCGTAGATCTGTGCCTTCGTCTGAATGTCGATCCCGCGGGTTGGATCGAAACACAGCAGCGTGTCGAAACCGGCGGCCAACCAGCGGCCGATGGTGACCTTCTGTTGGTTACCGCCCGAGAGACGCTGGACCTGGCTGGCCGCCCTGACGTCGATGTCGAGACGATCGACGGCATTCGTCGACTCGGGCCGATTCGTCACCCGCCAACGAGAACCACTTGCCGATCCGGTTGTAGAGGGGTGTCGAAAGGTTCTCGCGAACCGAACGCTGGGGCAGCAGGGCTTGGTGGCGATCGGCCGGTACGAGCACCACTCCCTTGGCGGATAGCGTCGTAGGGCGAGCGGGCATTGAGCCGCTCCCCGTTGACCAGCAGCTCCCCGGTACTGGGACGGTGATCACCGGACAAAACTTGGAACAGCTCATCCTGACCTTGGCCTTCGAGGGCGGTCAGACCGAGTATCTCGCCCTGATGCAGCTCGAACGAGACGCCGTTGACCCGATCGCGCAAGTGGACGCTCTTGGCCTCGAGAACGACCGGACGCTTGGCGAGCTCCACCAGCTGTCTTTCCTGGGGCAGATCGACCGGCTGGGTTTCCGTCGCCAGCCTTCTCGCTGAGTTCCTCGCCGAGCATGGCCGTGACGAGTTCGGCCTCATCAACGTTGGTGAGGTCGAAGTCGGCCACGTTCGTCCCGTTGCGGAGAATGGTGGCGTAGTCGCACATCTCGAGGACCTCTCCCAGCCGATGGGAGATGAACAGAACAGATCGATTACGGTTCCTCAACTCCCGCATGACATCGAATACGTGTTTCGCCTGATCCGTCGTCAAGGCGGCGGTGATCTCATCGAGCATCAACAACTGGGGGTCACGGGCCAGCGCCCGGGCCAGGTCGAGCAGGCGGAGCATCGCCAACGGCACGTCGCTCACCAGCAATCCGAGATCGATCTCGCCGAGATCCATACGCTCCAACCACGGGCGCACGTCCTTTTCGCCCAGCTGCGAGATCCGCAGGTTCTGCTCGAGGGTGAGATCCGGGATCAGGGCCGGATCCTGGAATACGGTGGCGATCCCGGCGGCCATCGACTCTGCCGGTCTGCGCAGGAACGCCGGTTCGCCGTTGACGGAAATCGTGATCCCGAATCAGCCGGGAAAACGCCAGAGAGAATCTTCACGAAGGTGCTCTTGCCGGCCCCGTTCGCTCCCAGCAGGGCGTGGATCTCACCCGACTTGACCGTGAGATCCGCCGACCGAATCGCGACCACCGATCCGAATCGCTTGGAGATCCCGCCGGCGGCGAGCAATGTGTGACTGGTTTCTGACAAGTCAGATCCTCAGAAAAACGGGTTGGGTGGCGGGCTCCCGGAGGAGCCCGCCACGAGTTGCTTGGTTCTACTCACCGGGACCTTTGCAGTCGATTACTGCCTGCGGGTCGGTGTACGTGACGTACGGCTCGATCACCATGTACGAGGACCATCCAGCCGTCAGGTCCGGCACGTAAACACCCTCGAGAGCGCTCGTGTCGCTGATGACCACCGGAGTGAGCAGCGTCGTCTTCTCGACGGTCTTGCCTTCGAGGATGTCGAGGGCAATCGCCGCACCAACGCCACCGATCGATGGCGGGTTGCTGACGGCCGCACCGACCAGTCCTTCTTCGTTGAGCAACTGCTCGATGAAGGCGTTGTTGTCCGCACCGACGATCGGCACGAAGTCAACCCCCGCGACTCCGAACTGTTCCACAACCGTGTAGTCGATTCCGGAGGTCCAGATGCCATCGACCTCTTCAGTCGACAAGATCTCGAGCGCTTGCTGAGCTCCAACGCTCGGGTCCCAACCGGTGAAGGTCTCGGCGACGATCTCGATGCCCGGATAGTCTGCCAGGGCGGCCTGGAATCCGGTGTCACGATCTACGTCCGCCGGGTGACCGTCGATGCCGTGCATGTACACGACTTTGCCTTCGCCACCCAGTGCTTCAAAGAGCCAACGAGCGCCAACCTCGCCGTATTCGACCTGGTTGTTCGAGACGAAATAGGCACTGGGAGCCGTCACCGGCGCATCCACGGAGATCACCGGGATGCCCTGCGAGGCTGCTTCTTCGATCACTGCGTCGAGTGCAGACCGATCGTGGGGGTTGATGATGATCGCATCAACACCCTGTGAGATCAGAGTCTGAATGTCGGCAATCTGTCCGGCCACGTCGGTGTTGCGGTTCTGGAGAACCACCTCGTCGACGTTGCCGCGGGCGAGTGCCTCGGCCTTGATGGCGCAAATCATCTGCTCACGCCAGGCGTTCCCGACGAGCGTGTTGGATACGCCAAGGGTGAAGGTCTCATCCCCGGCGGCTACGGTCGTGGTCGTATCATCGGCCGCAGTGGTATCCGTGCCGTCATCGTCGCTACAAGCACCGGCGACCATCGCCAATACCACCAGCAGCACGATGGCCTGCAAACGAATATTTCGTATCTTCATCTAACCGTTCCTCCTCCTTGGGTTGTTGGCCCCTTCCAGGCCTTTCTTTTGTCTATCGATGTGGCGGACTTTGCATTCCGCACATTTAAGCCGCTTTTTGAGCCCCCTCACTCCGGGCAGCTCACATACGTCGTGCCCCCTCTGGCTTGGCCAACACGTTGGCCAGTCGGAGCGAGTGCTCCCGGTAGGCGGCGTCGAACAACTCACCCGAACGCTGCTCCCCGACCAACACCGAACTCGTCAATACCGGGGGAAAGGAGCCACGTTCGCTCAGCAGAGCTGCGGTCTGAACCTTGATCTCATTGACGATGGCGATGTTGGCCACCGTCGACCCGGGGCCCACCCTGGTTTCCGGTCCATCAATGTCAATCAGCGAGTCGCCCGGGGGCGAACCGAGATCGATGACGAGGTCGGCATGATCCAGCAGCCGGGTGCCGGAAGAGTGTCCCGATCGGCTGGCAGTCGAATGTGCCACCGAGGTGACCGCGATCACCGGCATTCCGCGTTGTCGGGCACCTTCGGCCATCTCGATCGGGACGGCGCTCGTGCCGCTCGAGCTAAAGATCATCATTGCGTCCTGGTCGCCGAACGAGAAGTTGGCGAGGATCTGCTCGGCCAATCCCTCCACCCTTTCAATGAACATCGCCTGGCGCTGGCCGTTGGCTCCCGTGACCTGGGTGTGGAAAGTCATCGAAAGCTCAACGATCGGGTTGAAGCCCGGATACGAGCCGTAGCGGGGGAACATTTCTTCGACCGGGATACGGGAGTGGCCGGTGCCAAAGAGGTGCACGAGTCCGCCGGATCCAATCGCATCGGCGCAAATGTGGGCCGCCGCCGAGATCTGATCGAGTTGAGTGTCGGCGAGGTAGTCGAGAATGCCGGAAGCGGCCTTGATCCATTGTCCGCGAAGATCACGGGGCTGGTCGCCGGATTCGAACATTCTGGCTTGCTTCCTGCCGTCTAATGAGTAAATGTATAGACAGCTTAGAGATGGGCCGATGAAGGCGTCAATTGGACCAAGAGAGATCGTGTCGTGAGTTCAACCCCTCGCTACCTCGAGATAGCCGAATACCTGCGGGGCCTGGTCGCCCAGGCCAAAATCGGCGAACGTCTCCCTTCCGAAGCCGAGCTCTGCGAGCGTTTTGGTGTTAGTCGAATGACGGCCCGCCAGGCAGTGGCAGTGCTCGCCAACGAACACCTGCTGGAGCGCATTCCCGGATCGGGCACCTTTGTCAGCGGGCCCCGGATCCCGAGGGCGCTGGGATCACCGTTGTCCTTTTCAGCGAGCACCCGGCAGCGAGGGATGGTTCCTTCCTCGAGGGTTCTGCGGGCGGGTCCGGTCAAATTGACGGCCGAGGATGCCGCCGCCCTGGAAGTTGATCTGGATTCGCCGGCCATCGCCCTCGAACGTCTCCGCCTCGCCGACGGTGTCCCCATGGCGATCGAACGGGTCGTGATGCCCGGGGCCGATTCGGCAATCCTCGACGAAGACCTCACCTCCGGGTCCCTGCATGATGCTTTCGAGCGGACCGGCCGAATACCTTCTCGGGCGCTGGCCGAGGTCGGCGCCCGGCCGGCTACCAACGCGAACAGCGAACTTCTCGAACTCTCGAGCTCCGGGGTCGTGTTGAGCGAGATTCGAACAATCTACGACCAACAAGGGGCACCGCTGGAGCACACTTCCACCTTTTACGCGGCCGAACGATACGTGTTCACAACCGTGCTCATTCGGGAAGAGAGCCTCCGCGAGTGAACATTGAACGCTTTCTGGGGCTCGATCTCGGCGGGACGAACATCAAAGCCGCCGTGGTGGAGATCTCCGGGCCGTCGGAAGCCCCCCAGGTGGTTTCGACCGCACTGCACAAAACCTTCGCCGAACGCGGTCCCGACGCGGTCACCGCACGCCTGATCGAAGTGGGAGGAGCAACGATCGGCGAGTTTGGGCCGGTCATCGCGGCCGGCCTCGGAGTTCCCGGAGTCTTCGAAGCCGACACCGGTCGAATCGTGCTCTTCCCGAACCTTCCCGGCCCCTGGGCAGGACATTCGTTGCGCGATCCGGTGGGCGCCGCACTTGGTGTTCCGACCACGCTGATCAACGACGCGCGTGGCCTTCGTGCTCGCCGAGGGAACCATCGGCGCCGGACGTGCCCACCACACGTTGATCGGACTCACGCTCGGCACGGGGATCGGGGGCGGCATCATGATCGATGGGATGATCCACCTGGGGGCTTTTGGGACGGCAGGAGAGATCGCCCATCAGATCATCATGCCCGGGGGGCCGCTCTGCGGTTGCGGAAACCGCGGCTGTGTCGAAGCGCTGGCCAAAGCGGATGCCCTGGCCGAGTTGGCGGGTTTACCGGACGCGGCGACGGTTTACACACAAGCGGCCGCCGGTGACAAAGACTGCTTGGCCGCCATCAACACCGTTGCCACCTATATCGGCATCGGCCTCGCCAACGTGGTCACGGTTCTTGGACCGTCATGCATCGTAATCGGAGGCGGCATCATCGCCGCGGGCGATCTCGTTTTGGATCCGATCCGCACCGCCATGACAGCCCATGTCCGACTGGCCCCGGGCGACAGAGTCGAGGTCGTCCCGGCCGAGCTGGGCAATTGGGCGGGTGCTATCGGGGCAGCTCTCGCCGGTCGGGCTCAGGCCGACGTCCGGGCCCGGTAATCGTCGAGCATGGCGGCCGTCTGAGTTGCTCCAATGCGTTCGGCTCCCACCTCTCGCACCGCCAGAAGATCATCGAGAGTGCGGACCCCGTGGGCGGCTTTGACCTTGACGGCCGGTGACACCGAAGCCCTCATGAGCCGCAGGTCCTCGAGGGTGGCGCCGGTTGCGGCGTATCCGGTCGAAGTCTTCACGTAGTCGGCTCCGGCGGCTTCGGTCAGCCCGCAGGCGGCGATCTTCTGGGCTTTGTCGAGATAGTGGTTTTCGAAGATCACCTTGACCAGCGCTTCTCCACCGGCGGCGTCGACCACGGCCTTGATGTCTGCTTCACACGGGCATGTTCTCCCGATTTGAGCCAGCCGATATTGAGCACCATGTCCAGTTCGACGGCCCCGTCGGTCATCGCCCGATTGGCCTCGAACACCTTCGTGGCGGTGGTGCTGACGCCATGAGGGAACCCGACGACGGTGCCAACCGCAACCGCCGAGTCCGCCAAACGCTCCGCACAAAGCGCGACATCGGCGGGACGGACGCATACCGACACGACGCCGTATCGGTCGGCCAGATCGCACCCGGCGATGACCTCATCGAGAGTGAGTTCCGGCTTGAGAAGCGAGTGGTCGATCATGGCGGCCAGCTGCTCGTAGGTGACATCTGCGACGGTGAGGGTTGTGGGTTCCATCTGCCGATGTTGCCACGCTTCTCGAGAGTTGTCTAGACAACCCGACGTGTTCAGCGCTGGCAGGCTTGGACGGTCAACGCCGCTCGCTCGGCGATGACCCCGAGGTCGGAGTGGCCGGTGAGCCAGCCGCCCAGTCCGACCGCTACGGCTCCGGCGCTGAGAAACTCCGCCGCGTTGTCAGCGGTGACGCCACCGGTGGGGATGAGGGGGAGCCCCCCGAGTGGGCCCCGCAAAGCCTTCAACAACCCGGGCCCGCCGACCGAAGCCGGGAACACCTTGACGGCGGCGACGCCCAGGTTCCAAGCGGCCACCACTTCGGTGGGCGTGAACGCGCCGGGGATCATCGGGATACCACGCTCGACGGCCCATCGGGCAACGGTCGGGTCGGTATGAGGCGCGACCAGGAAGGTGGCTCCGGCGGCCCGCGCCACTTCCGCTTCGGCAACCGACATGACGGTGCCGGCGCCGACGCTGACGGCGGTGTGCGCCAGGCGCTCGATCGACTTGGCGGCTTCGGGACTGTCCATCGTGACCTCGATAGCGCCGATGCCGGCCTCCCGCAGAATGTGGGTGACGGTGTCGACCCGATCGGGTTTGAGGCCACGAAGGACTGCGATCACCCTGGTCTCGACCACAACCTCGGGCAGCAGGGCACGGTTCATGGCGAGGACTCGGTGACGCTCCATCCCCCGTCGACGGCGAGCACCTGGCCGGTCACCCGCCTCGAGCTATCGCCGAGAAGATAGGCGCCGGCCGCGGCGATGTCCTCGGCTTCGAGCAGGCCGCCGGCCAGGGGTTGTTTGCGGGATGCATAGGCCGAGATCTTCGGGTCTCCGCGGCTCGCTCGGCCATCGGGGTCCTGACGAGTCCCGAGGCGATGGCATTGACCCGGATCCCCTCGGGGGCGTAGTAGGCGGCCAGGGCTTTGGTAAACGAGTTCTCGGCCCCTTTGATCGCCGGCGTAGGCATGGGTGGCGAAATACCCGGGGGCCGGATGCTCGGCCAAGACACTGGTAACGAAGACGATCGACCCACGGATACCACTGCTGTCCGGTTCCTGAGACAGCATGATCCCCATCGCGTTCCGGGCCGCCAGGAAAGCTGGATGACCGTTGAGGCGGAAAGGTCCTCTCCCAACCGGCTAGATCCATCTCGTGAAGAGGGCCGTCGCCGAATCTTCGTCCGCTGCCACCGGCGACCGCGAATAGCCCGTCGATGCGACCGTATGGTCGAGACCCGCTTGGTGGCCTGTTGGGACTCATCCTCCACTGTCAAGTCGGCTTGGGCCCATCCACATGCTCCACCGGCTTTCCCGATCTCGTCCGCCAAACGCACACACTTGTCCTCGGTGCGAGAAACGACGAAAACCGAGGCGCCGAGTTCGGCGAAGAGCCTCGCCCCGGCAGCAGCAATGCCGGAAGCCCCGGTGACCAGCACAACACGGTTGGAGAGATTGGTCGCCATCGAGCACCGTTCTAGCAGGTTGCGGCGAAACAGTTGGCGGTTGGCAGTTGGCAGTTGGCAGTTGAGCGGTGAGCAGTTGGCAGTTGGCAGTTGGCAGTTGGCAGTTGGCAGTTGGCAGTTGGCAGTTGGCAGTTGGCGGTTGGCGGTGACCACCCTCTCCACTCCGCCTTCAGGCAACCGCGCCCCAGCTGGGAAGCGGTTCGCAGTCTTTCGCTCCTCAATGTGGGCCGCGTGCACCGCGCACCGGAGCCCTGGCCGCGCTGGCCGCCGCACCCGGCTGGATCATCTTCCTGTCGGCCACCACCCTCCTGGGGGCGGCCGGCGGCCAGATCGATGCGGCGACGAACACCTACGTCGCCGTACGGCACGGCTCGCGAGCCATGGGGTTCATTCACGGAGCCTTCGGCGTCGGCACCTTCTTCGGGCCGCTGCTCGTCACCACGTTGCTCTACCTGGGGCTCTCATGGCGGATTGCCTTCGCGGTATCTCGCCGTCGGCCAGCTTGCCTACGCAGCCGGTCTCTGGACCTACGCCCGTTCGCTCGAGGTCGCCACCGAATCGGCACCAACCCGGACGGCTCCCGGAAGGTCGAAGACACTGGGTTGGTCGGTCATGTTCTTCTTCCTCTACGCCGGAGTCGCCTCCGGGCTGGGGACCTGGGCCTTCACGTATCTCACAGAAGAGCGCGGGTTCACCGATACCACCGGTGGCCTCATAGTCACCGCCTACTGGATCGGTTTCACCGCCTCCCGCCTGCTCCTGGGAGCCGCCGGCAACCGCGTCGATCCGACCCGGTTGTCGCGCTGGTCGGCCCTGGCCACCGTGGCGGGGGTCGGCGTATTTTGGTGGTCCCCGGCGAACTGGATGGGCGTCATCGCCCTGGTGTTCGCCGGCTTCGCCCACGGCCCCCTCTTCCCGTTGCAAATGCTCTTGACGGCGCAACGGTTCGGCGCTTCACTCGCCGCCACCGTTGTTGGTTATCAAATCGCCGCCGCCAATGTCGGGTTCGCGATCGTTCCCGGTTTTGTCGGACTCTTCGTCGACCGGTACGGCTTGGCGAGCGTACCGGCGGTGCTGTTCGTCGCCGCCATAGTGCTGTGGGCCGCCTTCGAACGGCTCCGTGCCAGTGTCAGCCCGGCGGTCGTTTCATGATCGGTTGTAGGAAACGTGCCCCCCGGATCGGTTCGGCGGCCGCGGCGGCCAGGACCCCGCCGCCGAGGGCTCCCGCGATACCGGGCGCCGAGACGTCGGCACCGCCCAAGTAGAGCCCTTTGATCCCGGAGCGCGGGAGCAGAGATTGGTCTTCGAACCGGGCCGGGGCGGTGCCCAGCCCGTAGATCGATCCCCGGGCCGACGCCGCGAAGTGGTTGGTGGACAAGGGCGTCGACATCTCGACGTGATCGACCAACGGCGCCAGACCCGGGTAGTGCTCCAGATATTGTTCGAGCAGCGTCGTTGTGAGTGCTTCCTTGAAGGCGTCGTAGGAGGGTCCGCGCCGTTTCCATTTGGTGTCGGACCACTGCGAGAACGAATCCCACGGAACGAAGGTGATGACCTCACCGGTGTGGCGCTGTTCTGGTCCCGGGTCGTGGGTCGGGTCCTTGAGCGAGGGGAAACTGCAGAACAAGACCGGAGACGGCCCCGGGGGGCGCTCCGGGCTCACGTCCCAGCCGGCTACCTCCATGTCCCACGTGCTGTAGTACCACTGGCAATACTTTTCAGCGCCCTGGGCGGCGATATCACCCTTGAACCCCACGTACACGCTGACGTGCGCCGGTCCGGCCTCCCGATACGGTTCACCGGGACCCGGCAGGTCCTTCTCGAGCAGGTCCGTGGTGGGGATCGCTCCCGCGGCGCTGATCACCCGTTTGGTGGCTATCTCGGCGCCGTCCGCCAGCCGCACCCCGGCGACCCGGCCGTGCCGAACGATGATCTCGCTCACGCTGCGCCGGACCGCAGTCCACCCGCCGCCCGCGGCGACGGTGGCGAGCATCTCCCGGGCGATACTCGAGGCGCCGCCCACCGGGTAGTAGGCCCCCCGCAGGAAATGCCGCACCATCAAGGCGTGCATGGCAAACGATGATCGGGCCGGGGTGGCTCCGTAATACCCCCACTGAGCGGACAAGACGGCCCGCAACCGAAGGTCATCGGTCAGCGACGCGAGGACGTCGGCCGTCGTCGTGCTGATGTGTTGACTCGCCGCCTCGGCGGCTCGTCTACTGCCCCCGAGAGACATGATGCCGGGCATGGCTCGCGCTCTGGAAGAACTTCGCTGCCGAACGGGCCGCCACCCGGGTCAATGCCAGATATTCGTCGATCGCTTTCCGCTCGTCGGGGAAATACTCGATCAGCGTCTCGCGGAACCCCTCCGCTCTATCGGGCAACTGGATGGTGAAACCGTCGGGGAAGTTGAACTCGTCGTAGATCCCACCGACCGATTCCCACTGGAGACGCCCACCGGTCAAGGTCTTGAGAAGACGACCCGGATAGCTCTTCTCGGACATCTCACCGACAATGTGGACACCCACATCCCAGCGATAGCCGGGACGTTTGAACATCTGGGTGAAGCCGCCCGGGATGTTGTGCTGTTCCAGCACCAGCACCCGACGGCCCATTTTGGAGAGCATGGCCGCGGCTGCCATGCCGCCAATACCGGACCCGATGACGACGTAATCCCACGTCTGGTCCGGGATCTCGTGACTCCAGGGTCGGTCGGGCCGGCCTTCGGTCGCAGTGGATTCCCCGGTTGGTGATGTCATGGCAAGCGATGCTGGCTTCTGTGGGGATGGGTGTCAAGGGAGGTGGGTCGGAGACGCTCAGACCGACCAACACTCCCTATGATCACTCTGTGCCTATCTACATGGACGTCCACCCCGGCCTCGGCGACGCCAGCCCCGATGACGTCGCAGACGCCCACCGGCACGACCTCGAAGTCCAGGATCAGTTTGGGGTCCGGTTCCTGAGCTACTGGTTCTCCGACCCGCAGGGGAAGGCGTTCTGTCTGGCCGAGTCGCCGGACGTTGATTCGCTGGTCGCCTGCCACAAAGCTGCCCACGGTCTGATGCCCCATGAAATCATCGAGGTCGAGGCCCCCACGCTCGCCCAGTTCATGGGCAACACCGCCACCGACGCCACCGACCGGGTGGTCGTCGACGGTCAACCCGATACGGCGTTGCGGGCGATCATGTTCACCGACATTGAAGGCTCCACCGACATCAGTACCAGCCACGGCGACGAAGTAGCTGTCGGATTGGTCCGCCGCCACAACGGGATTGTTCGCGACGCTCTCGACCGATTCGGCGGCCGGGAGGTCAAGCACACCGGAGACGGTCTCTTCGCCAGCTTCGTTTCGGTCACCAAGGCCGTCGAGGCGACCATGGCCATCCAACGCAGCATCGCGGCAACATCCGAAAGCGGACCACCCCTAGCCATCAAGATCGGTCTGAGTGCCGGTGAACCGGTTGAGGACAGCCACGACTTGTTCGGGGCGTCAGTCAATCTGGCTGCCCGGATCTGCGCTCACGCCGCCGGTGGTCAGACCCTGGTAGCCGGAACCGTCAAGGACCTGGCCATCGGTAAAGACATCCGTTTTGTCGACCAAGGCACCATAGGTCTCAAAGGTTTCCCCGACCCAGTCCCCCTCTACGAAGTGGACTGGCGCTAGCCCGGTTGGCGGACCGCGGTTTCTCTTTGCCTCTCCCGCCGGCGGTCTTGCATTGCGCGATGGGTGCGACACACCGGCTCGCCTCTCAATTTGGGCACTGACTTCTCCCTGAAAGGGGGAAGTACCCGAGCGAAGCGAGGGGGATGGGGGTCAAGCCTCGCCCCCTGACCGTCTGGCTAGCGCCTGACCCTCCCCTGCTTCGCCCTCCGGGCGTAGCTTCCCCTCCCTTGCAGGGAGGGGAACAATCAGTCAAACAACGCCATCTCGGCGTCGGCTTGGCGTTCGAGGGGGACGTAGGCGGGGACCGCATGATGGGGGGTATCGAGGTACACCTTGGCTTCGGGGGCCTGGGCGAACTTGCCGTGGCTCCACCGGACCTCGATGTGACCGGCCACCGACACTTGGCCACCAGTGGTGCGATCCACATAGGTCGCCTCCCAACCCACGATCGGCTGGCCCCGACCTTTCTCGGCCCGGTGACGGAACGAGCCAAAGCGGTGCGAAGCCCGCAGGTCCCAAGGAGTCTGCACCCGATAGGCCAACGAGTGGCCCTCGGCGGACTCCCCCAGCACGAAGTACGGCGCAGACTGCAGCCGTAGTAGGCGCCACATCATCTCCTCCTGGGCACGCTTGGTGCCCAGGGTGGCGTCCCAGCGCCGCGACGACCCGGCGGCCGCCTCCAGAGCGAACTCCCGGTAGACATGTTTGGCATTGCCGGTCAGGTTTCTTGGCAACGACTTCTTTAGCGACCGCCGGTGGTCTTTGGTCAGATCTGTGACGCTCGCGGGCAAGGACGGATCGTCCGCCAGGTGCCGGCATTCCTGGTAGAGCGACTGATAGGACTCCGGGGCGACCGCGTTGAACCAGTCATCGATATCGCGGTGCGGATCGAACAGATTGGCCGGCGATGAGTTGGTGAGGATGTTCGACCCGTATTTGCAGGACACCAAGTAGACATGATCGACTCGCAGATCGGCCGGTATCTGGTCGTAGCCGGGCGGACGGTGCGCCCCCTTCCACTCGACGATCCACGGTGGCCGCCCTCGCAGACCTTCCGCCGAGCGGGCGAACCGCACTCCGTTGCTCCAGGCCGTGGTGAAGACCCGGCTGTGACCCCCCGACCGGTAGGCGGCAGCCAACCGGTCGTACACGGCATCGTCGACATTCTCGAACCCGGGCGGGCGCATCCCCAGGGCGTGTTCGAGGTTCGGGTACCCAAACATGCCCAACCCGGTGACGATCTCGGTGATCTCCGTACGTACGGCGGGCATGCTCAGGCGTCCCGGAACAGGCGCTTGAATTGAAGCTGGGCGCCGATCAGTTCGCTGGGGAGTTCATCGGGTCCGTAGATCGGCAGGAACGTGTACACGTCAACGGCCACCCCGGACAACTCCATCCAGGTCACGACCGCATCGCCCCACCGCTCTTCCAGCAACGCCGCCCGCAGCTCGTCGGCACCTTCGGAAGTGAGCCGGGCCGGTTCGGTGTCTGCCACCAACTCCAGCGCCAGCAACCGTTGCAGCACGTCGACATCTTCGGCGAGGTACACCGCAGGAGGATCGAAGCGCACAACCGCGTACGCGACGCCGTTCATTCGTCTTCGGTGTCGTAGTAACGGGCGAGCTGCTCGTCGCGCCGGGCCGCCAGCTCATCATCGGTCCAGAAACCGGCCAGTTGTTCGGCCTGACCCCGGGCGTAGGCCGCCAACCGATTGACCCCGCCCGCGTCGAACATCTCAATGGCGTCCCACACATTTCCCGGCCCGACGGCATGAAGGGCTTTGTCGCCATCGCTGCCCGGTCGGGGCAAATTCGACGTCACGATCAACAGGCGGGCGTCCTCGTCCAACGATTTCAGCACCAACGCTCGCCCGAGGGTCTTCCACAGAGTGTCCGTCCGCAGCAGACCGGGACGGGCAGTCGTGAACGCACCCGAGACATCGACGAGGAACTCCCGGTCGCCCTGGCCGTCGACGACCCGGAAATTGAAGTGCACACCCGACTTGGGCAGCTTGTAGGCCTCGTCGATCACCTCGAAGCCGACCTCCTCGAGCACCTGGCGGGCCAGATCCTGGGCCTTCTTGCCTTCCCGGCTGGCACGGCGCTGGAAATGGTCGGCCCGCTCCTCGGGGTGGCCTCCGGGGGCAATTCGAGCGCAAACTGCTCCTGATGGGCGCTCTCCTGCTCACGCTGACGCCGGTAGCGTTTCGTTTCGGCCCGATACCGAGCCTTGGCCGTCTCGACATAGGCCGGGTCGAGGTCGTAGCCGACTCCCCGCCGGCCGGTGCGAGCGGCGGCCACCAGGGTCGTACCCGACCCGAGGAAAGGGTCGAGAATGAGGTCGTCCTCGAACGTATACAACTCGATCAGACGGCGAGGCAACTCGACCGGGAACGGGGCCGGATGCTGTACCCGGCGGGCGCTCTCCGCATCGATACGCCACACATCGAGGGTGGCCTCCATGAACTCGTCGACCGGCATCGTGTTCTCGGACGGGTAGCCGTCCTTTTCGCGTTGCTGGCGGGAGCGGGCCCGATCGAACCGGCCTTTGGAAGCCACGATCACCCGCTCGGTCACGTCTCGCAGCACCGGGTTGGTGGCCTTGTTGAATGATCCCCAGGCCACCGACCCTGAAGCACCCTCAGCTTTCTGCCAGATGATCTCACCGCGGAGCAACAGACCCAGATCATCCTGGAGGATCCGCATCACATCGGCAGACAAACTTCGGTAGGGCTTGCGACCGAGATTGGCAACGTTGACCGCGATCCGCCCGCCCGGTTCGAGGGTTCGTTTGCACTCGGCAAAAACCTCCCGGAGCATCTCCAGATACTCGATGTATGAATTGGGGATGTGCGGCCCCGCCACCTCCCCGGTTCCGGTGATGGCCTGCTCGTATTCCTTGCCGACGAAGTAGGGCGGTGAGGTGACCACCAGCGCCACCGAGCGATCCGGCACCGCCGTCATGCCACGGGCATCACCCACGATGCAGGGGGGATCCGGCAAGTGCGATCTCGAGCGGCCCGAGCTGATCGTCGTCGGAGAGTTCAGGGGGACTGAACCGGGAATAGAACGCTGAGGCAGTCATGGTTTTCGCGCCGGCCCGACCCCAAAGGCCGACGTAGCGGTACCACGATTCGTCTCGTTCGCTTCGGGACGGGGCTCGGTACTGCTCACTCATCACGGTGGAACGATACAGGCCCGGAGTGACAGATTCTCGCACCGGCCGGGAGCCGGCGACTTGCTCGCGTCCGGCCGCCGGATTCGAGATCAATGCCAGGTATAAGCCGGCATCGGCTACGGTGGGGGTACACATCGTACGCATCAAGCGTATGACGCCCGCTCCGCCCACAAGTCCGTTATGGCGGAGAGACCGCAGGACCAGCAGCTTCTCGTCGGCGCTATGCGCCCGGCACCGAACTCAGATCCAGCGGGGCGGTAGGCCCCAACGGATCGACGCTTCGGAAGGAGCACAACCATGTCCAGCAATATCTACGTAGGGAACTTTCGTTCAACACCAGTTCGAACGACCTCCAGACGCTCTTCGCCCAGCACGGCGAAGTGACCAAAGCCCAGGTCGTCAACGACCGCGAGACCGGCAGATCGCGTGGCTTCGGCTTCGTCGAGATGGCCACCTCGGAGACCGCCCAGACGGCGATCAACGCTCTCAACGGGCACAACGTCGATGGACGGAACCTTACGGTCAACATCGCCAAAGAGCGCTCCCGCTGAAGCAAAAACCCAACGGCAGGATCGATGGGAGACGACGGAGGTGTGTGGGATGCGGTCATCCGCAACGACAGCACTACATCGAAGACGCCTGTTCGGTGCCGAAATGTACTTGTCACGACTACGCAAAACCCGTGATTGAGAAGCAGGCCGGCCGAAGGGAGCCTGAGTCGCGCGAGGACCATCAGCCTTTCGTATCTACGACCCTGCCGGACGGTGAGTTCGCTCTCCGGCCAGGCAGGGTCGCTGCGTTGGAGGTTCTCCGCAGCCGCTTCTCGCGAGACGATCGAACATGCCACCATGTGGCCCTATCGTGGATACCCGCCCTGCCCTACAGATCGGCCCGCTCGAGGTCGACCCACCAGTGGTCCTCGCCCCCATGGCCGGAGTCACCAACTCCTCCTTCCGTAAGTTGTGCCGACGATTCGGGGCCGGTCTATACGTCAGCGAGATGCTGGGCGCCCGGGCCATCGTCGAAAACCACGCCCGGACGCTGCAACTGGCCGAGTTCGGCGACGGCGAAACGATCCGCAGCATCCAGCTCTACGGCATCGATGCCGACAACCGTGGCGGAAGCCGTCCGGCGGCTCGTCGACGGCCGCCGGGTCGATCACATCGACATGAACTTTGGGTGCCCGGCTCCCAAAGTCACCCGCCACGGCGGCGGGGCCGTGTTGCCGTTCAAATGGCGGCTCTTCCAATCGATCGTTACCGCCGCCGTCCGAGCGGCCGGCCCGGTACCGGTCACCATCAAGTTCAGGTTGGGAATCGACGACGACCACCTGACCTTCCTCAACGCCGGCCGGATCAGTGAGGCAGCCGGAGCGGCCGCCGTGGCTCTGCATGCCCGGACCGCCGAACAGCTGTACTCAGGGGAGGCCCGCTGGGCGGCGATCGGGGAGCTGAAGCAGGCGGTCACCTCCATCCCGGTCCTGGGTAACGGTGACATCTGGGACGCCGACGATGCCTTGACCATGGTTGAACAAACCGGTTGTGACGGCGTGGTGGTGGGACGCGGGTGTCTGGGTCGACCCTGGTTGTTCCGCGAACTAGCCGAAGCGTTCGCCGGGCGACCGATCACCCCTCCGCCCGGTCTGGGGGAAGTCGCCGGCATCATGATCGATCATGCCGCGGTTGCTGGTGGACCAGTTTGGAGCCGGAGCGGGGCATCCGCAGTTTCCGCAAACACCCGTCGTGGTACCTCAACGGATTCGTGGTCGGCGGTGACGTTCGGCGTCGTCTGAGTGCCGTCGGACTCGGTCGATGCAAATCGAGGATCTCATGGCCGGGGTCGATCTGGAACAGGACTTCCCGGCCGAAGCGGCCCGCTCCCCCCGCGGCCACACGCACGGTCCCCGACCGGTAAGCTCCCCCACGGCTACCTCAACGACCCCGAGGCCCTCGAGCGCCTCCCCCGGGCCGCCGGCTACGCAGTGTCAGGCGGCTAACCCGCCGGCCGGCCGTCCTGGCGCTGCTCCCTCACCGAAGGTGGCGGGGCACATAGTGAGAGGCGAGTCGATGTGTTGCCCCTCCTGCAAGGAGGGGCAGCGTCGCCCGGAGGGCGAAGCAGGGGAGGGTCAGGCGTTAGCCAGACGGTCTGGGGCGAGGCGTGAGTCCCCATCCCCCTCGCTCCGCTCGGGTACTTCCCCCTTTCAGGGGAAGTCAGCCCCTCCCGCCAACGGGAGAGGGAAACTGACATCTAGACAAACGTTAACTAGCATAATATCATCTCTAGTCATGGTGCGGGTGGCAATCTGTGATGGAGAAGCGACGGCTGTCGCGACCTTGCTCCACAACACCGGCGGGGAGGCCAGGCGGTGTGCCCACCGGTTGGGCGCTATCCCCCAGGTTCCGGCTTCAGTGCCCGTCGACCTCGCTCACCTCGCCGTCGAACTCGAAGGCTGGGGTCGAGACCTCCAGCAGCGTCTTGCCCGACTGGCCACGGCCCCAATCCCGACCAGCAATCCGTTCCGGCTTTCGTTCGGGTCCCTGATTGAGACAAGATTCCCCTCCTCGACCACGGCCGGCGCCTATTCCCTGCTCCACCTGCTGGGAGCCGGCTCGACGGCGTTCGAACTCCTCGGTATCGCACTTGGTGAGGGACCCCACCCCTTGCTGCTCGACAATTGGTTGCGCTCCGAGTTCCCCGCGTTGGCCGCCCGGCGGGATCGGCTTGCGCCCCAGTTGCAGACCATCCGCAACCGAATCGCAGTGCTCGAAACCGAGCCGGGCAATACGCCCGGCCCGTTTGCTACGAGCACCGTTTCGGCCCGCCTCGGAACTGCCGACGCCTCAAACCGGCAGGACCTCACCAACCGAATCGATGACCTTCATGAGCAAGCCGACCGCCTGCTTACCCGATGGGCGCCGACGGCCCACGAGATCAGCCGATATCTGGGCTCCATCACTGCCGACCAACGCGATCGGCTTCTGTTCGCGACCTTGACGCTTTTTCCGGGAACCTTGCCCCCTTGGCTGGATCCCTACCGGCAGACCGAACTCCGCCGGCTCCGGGCTGAGGAAGCGGTCGCCACCTACATGGGAGGATCCGCGGCCTCGGTCGACGCCGCCCTCCGGTACATGGACGGAGTCGCGCTCAGGCACGGGCTGGAAACCCTGGATGAACAACGAATGGCCTATCTCGAGCAACTCGACCCGCGGGCGGAAGGATTCTGGGAAGGCCTCACCTGGGGACTGGTGGCCGGACCCTACGCACCGGCCGTGCAACGGTCTACCGGAGGAACCCTGGGGCACCTGCTCGGCGAAGTTCTGGCCGGGGAATTGGTGGTGGGAGACGTCCGCGACTTGCTCTACGACCTGTCTCAGCGTGACTACGGCATGGCCGGGGTTGACTTGTTGGGACTCCTTCCCTGGGTTGGCTCCGTCAAGCACCGTGACGAACTGGCCGCAATGGTCCGCCATCATGATGAGCTGCTCGACGCCACTCGCCGGGCCGATCCTCTGACCGACATCACCGATCAGGTGGCCACCTCAACCGAGCAGCTCGCCACCTACAGCGCCACGCTGCGAGAAGCCAAACGCATGAAGGGTGATTTCGGGTTGGGCACCGCAACCGCCGATGAGGCGGACCTCTTGGGTTTGGCCTGGGTCGGTCCCGACTATGTTCGGTCAACCGACGGGACCGCCCTCCTCAGTGCCGATGGCCTCCGTCAATATCGTCCCCCCGCCCGCAAGGACCATCTCGGCATCGTCCAGGCCAACCTGGAACAGCGCTACGTCCCCTCGGGCAAATGGCAAGCCAACGGTCATCTGCTCATCATTAATCTTGACCCCGGTGCTACCCCATGAGAGCTGAAATTCGCCGCTTCCACAGCCCCGACGTTTGGGACCTGCCCAGCCACCGGGCCGGGGATCCCGAGTGGTTCGGTTTCCTCCTGCAGGTCATAGTCGGAATCGAAGGTGGAGTCGGAGAGGAATCCTTTGACATCGTGGTTTGCTCTCCCAAATGGTTCGCCGACCAGCTGCACGAGGGTGACGTCCGCAGCGGGCGTCACCACCTATTCATGTGCCGGTTTGATTGGGACGCCACCGAGGCGTTCATCAGAGAGAAGATCGATTCATACGAAGCCGACACCTGGGAAGAGCTTGCCGACCTGATCAGCCGCCTGGGCAGCTGGGAGTTCGAGGACTACCAACCCTACGACGAGCGAGACACCTTCTGACGACTGAAAACTGAGAACTGACGACTGACAACTGATGACTGTTCTCTCAGCTTCCGCAGCCGCAGCTGAGCACTTCGACGGGGCCGAGGTCGTCGTTGATGTACTCCCAGGCCTGGAGGAATGCTCCCTCCCAGACCGTCCCGTTGAGCACGATCTCCATCTTCCCGTCGTTGTTGAGGTCGGCCACCGCCGCCACTTCGAAGACCGCCAGATTCGAGAACAGGTTGTCCAGGTTTTCGATGATGCTTTCTCCGAGGATGGCCGTTTGGACCTCCCCTTCGATCACCTTGCGGAGATACACCATGGAGTAGTCGCCTACCTGAGCGGAGATCAGATCGTCGGGGATGGTGGTGGCGGCCACGATGACCTCATTCACCCCGTCCCCCTCCAGGTCGGTGCGGATCACCTGAATGATGTTGATTATCGGTATCCCCTGCACCCGCGTCTCCAACAGGTCCGAAGTCGCCTCGATGTAGGCAGGGATGGTCAGACCGAGCATCTCGACCGCTTGGGGACGGACAGGTCCGCTGGATTGGATGGCCAGCCGTCGACCTCAAGAAAACCGCCGGGAATCGGAGGCTCCAACTCGACGCTCACCAGATCGAGGGGTTCGCAATGGGACGTTGGCCCGCTCCCCACCGTGGTGGTGATCGGCTCGTCGAGGCGCACGACCTGGTACTCCTCTCCCCCGCTGACGGGAAGGACGTCGCCGCTCTGCCAGTCCCCATCCCACCAACCAAGCAGACAGGTGTTGCCGACCGTCACGTACGTGTCGGGAAGGGCCGGCAGGGTGGTGGTCGTGGTGGTCTCGGTGGTGGTAGTCGAAGGGTCGGTGGACGTCACCGACTCGGTCGTCGTGGTCGTCGTTTCGGCAGTCGAGGCCGTGGTGGGTTCGCTGGTAGTGACGGCGGTATCGGAGTTACAACCGGCCAGCACCACAAGCGCGGCGACCACAGTCGCCGATCGTCGCCGGAAGGCCGCGTCAAACCAACTCACCTACTCAGCGTATCGCGCCCTCCCCGCGTGGCCGGGGCATTCTGACCGACGCAGAAGATCAGACCCGACCGTTGCGGTACACGGCCATGCGGCGGGCCAGGTCGACCGGGACGCTGCGCAGGTCGAGCATCACCGCGAACTCAGCGTCTTGCTTCATGACCAGGATGATTTCCTCACCGGCCTCCCGGATATGAAACCCGTCCGGCTGGGCGCTGACCCGGACGTCGTCGAGAGGCCAGTTGGCTATCTCAAACTCACCCGAGGTCAGGCGGAGACTCTCATCGGTGAGATCGATGACAACCCGAATGGGCGCATCGGGTTGATGAGACATGCGAAGCGAGCCGTCGAACGACGCCAAGACCACCTCCACGGTCTTCCCTGCAACGCCCCCCGGCGTCAATTCAACATAGCCCATCACCCCAATGAGGTGCCCCCAGATCTGGCAACAATTTCTCTCACCGAAAACCGATGGCCGATTGGCGAATCCACCCGGGCGATCACAGCTCAAGTGACACGTTGGCGACGCCGAAACCACTACAAGCGACTTCGGAGAGGTTCCATGCGACGGTTCGCGCTTCTGGCAGTCATCGTGCTGCTGCTCAGCGCCTGCAAGGTGAAGGTCGAACAAGGTTTCGAGCTCAACGCCGACGGTTCGGGCGAGGCGGTGATGATCGTTGCATTCGATCAGGAAGCGCAGGACATGCTCGCCGATTCCGTACCCGGGGACGATCCGGTTGCGGCGATGTCCAGCAGCGCGCCACCCGGGTGGACCTCTGCAGAGTGGTCGGAAGGCGGATTCAAAGGATTCCGAGCCACCGCTCCGTTCGCCGATCTGATCTCCCTCCAGAACCTGGTCGTCACGACCATGAGCGGCGACGACGGGATGTTCGAGTCCTTCTCGATCATCGAGTCGGCCGGCGGGTTCCGGGTCGACGGTGTTCTCAGCGGAGAAAGTCTCGAGCAAAGCATGTCCGGCAGCGAGGACCTCCTGGCCGGGGCAGCCGATGAAATGCTGGAGTCGTTCTTCGAAGCAGCCATCGTCCTCAGGATGCCCGGCGACGTTACCTCCCATAACGCCGACGAGGTGCGCGGGGACGGGACCCTCATCTGGAATGTGGGCGCCACTGACGGCGGCCGAGTCATCCGGGCCGAGTCGCAACCGGGTTCCAGCCTGCCGATCATCCCCATCGCCGCCGCCGCGGTAGTGATCCTGGCCGCGGTGATCGGATTCGCAATGTGGCGGCGCAGTCGCCCCCCGAGCAACCCGATCAGCCGCCTCGAATACGACGCCAACGGTAAACCGCAATTGGTGGCAGTCGAGGGCGACCCGTACGCCTGACGGCGATCAGACGTCGAGGGCTTTGTCCATCCGGCGAAGATGGCTCGATAGGTTCATGAGCAGTTTTCGCGCGAACCCGGGCAGGGTTTCGACCAGGTAGATGAAGTCGCGGCGGTGGATGACCAGTACGACGGAATCCTCTTCCGCCACCAACGACGCGCTGCCGCGGCATTCCGTCGAGCAGGGACATCTCTCCGATGACCGCACCCCACCGGCCTGAGGTGATCTTCCGATCGTTACGCTTGACCGCCACCTTGCCCTTGACTATCACAAAACACTGATTACCTCGCTCCCCCTCTTTGGCGATCACGGTCCCTTGAGCGACGGCCACCTCGTCGGCTCTCTTGGCCACCTCGTTGAGATCCTTCTTGCTGAATGTCGAGAAGATCGGTATCGCCCGCAGCAGATCGATCCGATCGGATCGGCGTTTTAGCACAGCCATCGCGTCATGCTCCCCAGTCGCGAGGGATTGAGTCTATAGAACGCCCGCGCCGGAAGGCACCCGGCGCTCGTCCGGAAATGTGTCAGGCCGTCTGGAGGGGCCGCAGATCTTTCACGTAGGACGACCGGCCGCCCCCCTCCGAGGTGAGCTCAAAACCCATCCTCTCGAGGTAATCGTTGTGGGAGGTGTTGCCCGTCTCGCTCCAAGCCCGAGTGCATTTCGGGTCCCGAAACAATCCCGACCGTTTGGAGTAGACGAATTCTCCTACCCGGAAGTCCCGGTACTGGCGGATAACGAAGTCGAGTTGTACTTCCACCGAATGGTCCCGGCAGGCGCGGCCGATAAAAAGTCCGGCAGGCACCAGATCACGAAGGATGAACGCCCGTATCTGGCCTTCTTCCGGCTGATAGGCAAACCCGGGTTGGAAGGCCCCGATTTCGTCAGCGTGAAACTCCAGGAAATACTCCAAGTACCTCGATTCGGGATGGACCTCCAGGATTTTGAAGAACTCGATCTTCTTGGACAGCAACTGGCGCAGGAAGAAGATGTGCACCGAGAGGATCACCACGTTGACTACCGCGATTGGATACGCCTCGATCAGCAAGCTGTAGACAAAGAACACCAGCGATCCGACCAACCCGAAGATCCGCAGCTTGAGAATCGACGTCCGGGTCATGGAGACGATCAACAACGCCGACCCGAGATAGCCGATCGCTTCGATGATGAAATCGGAGTCCATAGCAACAGAGGGTAACTGCTTCAGCGGGGCCGAAGTTTGGGGGTTCTTGTCCGGCTAGCCGGGAGCCCGGGCTCGTACCTGGCCGAGCAACTTGTCGAGGAAGACGGACCGCAGCGGTTTCACCGCCATCGCCGCCTTCCAGGGAGGCATCCGCTCGATCAACGACAGGGTGCGGGCCACGGTGCGCCCCAACCCGCTGCCAATGTTGTCGTACAGAATGTCTCCCAGTTTACCCCGTTCGATTGCCATCATCGCCACCCGCTCGAAGGTGTCGGCAGGAACGAACGGCGGCTCATCCCGCAGCTCCATGCCGTGGGCGTCCCACCGGCACACGTCGCCGCACACCCCACAGCCCAGGCAGCGGTTCGGGTCGACCAGCGCCCAATTCCGGCGCAAACCCTTCCCCTCGGTGGGTTCCACAGTGATCGCCCCGGCCGGACAAGCTTTGGCGCACTTGGTGCAACCGCGGCATTTACCGTGGTCGATCGTGGCCATCCAGTTGGACGGAACGATCCCGCCGTAGATGTCGAACTTCTTGATCGAACGCATCATCCCGCAGCAGCACCCACAGCAGTTGCACATGTAGGAGATGTCGTTGCGAACATTGTCTCCGGTCTGAGCCAACCCGGCGGCCTTAGCTTCGCGAAGGATCTCCATGGCCTCGTCGTTGGTGATTGTCTCGGCAATACCCGCTCGGGCCATCACCCGGGCGGAATTTCCGAACATCAAGCAAGTGCGGGTAGGAGCGTCACATCCCTCTCCGCGCAGACTGGCTTCGGTTCGGCACGGGCAGCGACTGACCGCCACCGCATCGGCGGTACGGACGATCTCCGTGGCCCTCTCCCACTCCAGGATCTCGGTGTCGCCGTCAGGGAGGATTTCTTCTCGTACCAACGACCGGCCGACCTGGGTGGAACCCAAAAAGATGCTCTTGGCGAAATCTTCTTCTTCAAACAGCGCCTCGAAAGCGTCGGCGTACTCCTCCATCGGCGCATCGGGACGGGGCCGCATGAAGGTGAATTCGAAGAACCCGATCACCACCGGGGTGGGCACCACGTAGCGGTTGCCGTCGTGCTCGAAGTCCAGCAGCAAACCCCTCTGCGCCATCGAGGTGATGCGCTCGCCTAGCTCCTCGAGGTCGTCCTCTAGCCGTTCGGCCAGCTTGGGCAGGGAGATCAGCTGAGGTAGCTGACGAGCAATGTGGGCTTCTTCGGGTGAGAACAGCAGGCGCAGGACCCGCATCATCGCCTCAGAGTGAGGGGCGCCGGTGACGTTGCGGTCGAGCCTCTCTTGCAGCAGGCGGTATTCGGTATCGACGTCTCGGTCAGCCGTGACGTGCGCCACTACTCCCTCCCCCGGGACCGGTTGTAGTGAATGATGCCCGATCGGGCTGGTCGACGCCAGGGCCAAATGACCCTGGGTCAGGCTCTCCAATTCTTCGGGAGCTCTTTCCCGCAGGATGGGCAGTACCGGAATCCCTCGCCAGCGGGGGAGCCACAGTACGGACAGAAGTTGACTTCGGGGACTTGTGATGCTGGCGGAGAATCAGCGTCGCTCACGGCAGCAGGGGCTTCGGTCGTCGACAGTCGCAACTGTGCTTCGGTCATCAGCAAGGCCGTCACCAGCGTGCGTAGCTGGGTCCGATTCACCTCGGCCCATTCGAAGAGGGGCGGCCCGTCGGCCGGGTAGCGGATCCGGAAGATCAGGGTTCGCCCACCCACCCGGGACACGTTGAGCGTCTGAGTCTTCGTCCGGTCGTTCTCGATCACTGCCCGGGATACCGCAAACGACTTGTCGGGATATTCGCCCAGCATTGTCGCGGCGGCCGGGGACGGCTCCAGGGCGCCGTCCACCAACCGAAGATGCTCTTCCGCCAGCAAACCCGTCACGACGGCGTCAACGGTTTGGTCTGAAGTCGCCAAAGCTTCTATCGAGGCCACTCCGGCAGTAGTGGCAAACGGAGCGGCGAAGCCGGGAATCGCCGCCGTGCGGCGCACCGCCTCCTTGAGTCGTTCGACGGTCAGCGACGCCGGAAACTCTCGCAACTCCCGCAAGGCGGTGGCGAACACGAATGCAAACTCGGCACGAGCGACAAACCTGAAGCCGGTCGGTTCGGGTTCCGGCTTGGTGCTGGTCAGCGCGTCCCCGATCAGAAGCATCAACTGGGACCGGCTCAGCGGGAAGTAGAACTTGGCGGTGCCATCCCCGTCGACTGTGCACTCGGCCAGGAAATCGTCGAAGCGCACTACCGAGAACCCGCGCGGACGGGGAAGCTGGCCGGTTCCCACACTGATCACTTCTTGAGGTTCCAGCGAGGCCCGCAACGCTGCACCCAGCAGGACGTTGACCCGCCAGCCCTCCTCTTTTGGCTCCAACGCGTGGACATCGACGAGTTTCTTGAACGCCGGGTGATTGGGGTGCAGCGGCCGGGCGTCCGGAGGTTGCGGGAACAAGGGCGACCCGGATTTCGGCCCGGTCAGCCCGCTGATATCAATCAGCGTGGCCACTTGGTCGGCGGTGAAGAGGAAGCCGGGCATTTGATTTACCACATGTTTTTCAGGTAGTCGTAAACGCCACCGACGGCGTTTCCTGCCGCTTCGTAGGCTTCCCCGGCTAGGGCGGAGCCCCCTTCGTACATCTCCTCCGCAAATCCCACCACCCCTTTGTCGCCAAGCCCGGTAGCGATCTGGTTATACCCGTCGACCACCGTGCCGACCAGCGGCGTCTTCTCGATCACATCTTTTGTGTGCTCCCAGGATTCTTCCCAGTACCCGTCGCCGACGCCGTGCGTGACGATATTGCGGACGTCGTCGACAAACTGACCGACGGTGCCGACCGGGTCAACGACTGTCTCCGAAGCGATGTTGGCAAGGTCATCGAGTCCCTGCAACGCGACGCCGTGCTGGCCGGCGGCGACTTCTTTCTGGAAGTTGGACATCGACTCGTTGAGTACCTCCGACCCGGCGCCGGTCGTGATGATCCGTCCCGTGTCTGATCCCAGGTTGCCAAAGACCTGCGCCACATTCTCGATCATGCTGTCCCCATCAGTGCGCGCCCACTCCTCGCCGAGCAGTTGCGAAGTCTGGCCGATTCCCTTGAAGGGATCAGCTCCTTGCCGTTGGGTGACACCTTCGGCAAACTCGTCCAGGGCCCGTGTGTCCAACTGGCCCGATTCCAGACTGTCGCTCACCGACTGTACGGCTGCGGTGCCGGCGTCGTACGTGGTCCCCACCCAGTTCTCGACAGCTTGATCGGGCAGCATGTTGTTCATTCCCCCGGGCAGCAATGCTCCCCCGGCCATGCTGGTGCGCGGGTCGGCGATCCCGCTGGCCATCACGGCGTTGCCGGCGGCAGTCTGGGCGGTAGCCAGGGCCACCGCCTCGGCCGGATCTTTGCCGGCGGCGATGTGCTGGCGGGTGTAGTGGTCGACGGTGGCAGCGTCGGTCACCCGACCGAACACTTCACCCACTCGGCTGCGCGGTGCGTGGCTCTTCAAAGAGCCCTCAAAATTGGAGTCGACGATCCGGGTGGCCTTGTCGAGGTTGATGTCTCGAACCTCGGGGACCGCCCGCGCCAAGGCCTGATCTACCTGACCTGGTCGGATCTCGCCCTTACCTACCTTGTCCAGAACTTCACCTATGCGCCGCACCATGTCCGCTTTGGCCGGATCGACGTTGGCGTTGCTGCTCATGTGCGGGTTGACCTTGGTCGCGATGTCTTTGGCATAGCCTCGGGCCGTCTCCTGGATCGCCTCCCCTTGGGTGATCTTCCCCTGATCGGCCAGGTGCTGATTCTCGGCTGCCTTGACTCGCGACACTGACGCGGTTTGTTCCGCAGAACCTGAGTCGAACCTCTCGGCTTCGCCGCTCAGGACCCCTTTGTCGCCGTACGCCTCCTGATGATGGCGCTGAGTGACCGCCTGGTAGGCCCCTTGAGCGTCACCACCGGTGATATCGGAGAACGTACGACCATAGGTTGAGGCAGCGGTGTCGTTCCATTTTGATGGAGAGATCTCAACGACGCCGCGGCCGCCTCCCTCCGCCTGCACTCGGGTGAGTTCTGTCTGCAAATCCGCGGGGCGGTTGCCCAAACGGTCAAGCTCCGTTTGGATCCGTTGAGCTTCTGCTGATCCAGGTGCGGCATTGGCGAGATCGCCGGAGAGCCTTTCCAGCTCCGCGTTGGCGCGAGCAATCTCGCCCTCGAGGTGGTTGGTGTATTTGTCGTAGTCGACCGTGATCTTGGTGCGGTTGATCTCGGCGGCAAGCTGTTCGGTTACCCGAAGCGCTTCCGGCGTGTTGGGCGGCAGCTCGTTGAGCCGGTTCATCAGATCGCGCAGCTTGCCCTCATCGAGGCCAATATCTCGATCCATCCCGACGGTGCCCTTGCTGGCCGCATTGCGGAATTCGGTTATGTCATCGATCGTCCAGGGACGCCCACCTCGCTGGAAACCCATCTCATTGAGACGGTCGATGAAGTCCTGATCGACCCGTGTGTAGGTCTCGGACAACCGGGCGTCGTAGTCGGCTCCGACCGCCGTCCTCCCCTCGCCTTTGAGGATGTTCTTGCCGGAGTAGGACTCGTTGATCTTGTTGGTCAGCTCATTGAGACGCTGATCCAGTTCGGCCCGGCGGGCCGGATCGGTTTCGTTGGCCAGCTGTTCTCGAACGTCCTTGAACTCGTCCACTAGGGCTTGGCCAGATGTGCGCGCCCCATTCCAACCCTCGTCGATGGCAATGCGGCTGGCTGCTTCTTCGGGTGACATCCACCCGTCGCCGTACTTGACGTTTCCCTCGGTGTCGACATCCAGAGGCCGTCCCGTGGCGGGATCATTGAGCGGTCGTCCATCCGGCCCGACCGCGACCCGATCGGGATCAACAATCCGGTCGTCCTCGAGACCCGGTGTCACCGTTGTAGCCGTATCGATAGGTTTGTCCCGATAGCGAGGCGGTTTGCCGTCGCTCACAGTTTCGTTGCCATCAGCATCGACATCGGTCGTAATGAAGGTCCCATCGGGATCAACCGTGGTCGTCGACGTCGAACCATCAGGCCACACCGTCGTCTCCACCGAACTCCCATCCGGGCGGGTCTCAACCGTGGTCACCTCACCCGTCGTCGGATCCGTATAAGTACTCACCGACGACCCATCAGGACGTTCCTCCGAAACCACCTGGTTCCCATCAGAATCCGTCGACGTCGCCGCCTGCGTCCCATCCGGACCCAGGTCCTCCCCCGGCGGCGGGAACTCGTCATCAGCATCCGCACCGGTCGAGCCGACCGTCCCATCGGCATCCGCGGTGATCGTCGACGTAGAACCAACAGGCCACACCGTCGTCTCGACCGAACTCCCATCCGGGCGGGTCTCAACCGTGGTCACCCGACCCGTCGTCGGATCCGTGTAGGTGCTCGTCGAGGAACCATCAGGACGTTCCTCCGAAACCACCTGGGTCCCATCCGGATCCGTCGACGTCGTTACCCGGGTCCCATCCGGACCCAGCTCCTCCCCCGGGGGCGGCGGAAAGTCACCCTCGGTCGAAAGCTCTGGCTCGCCACCCTCGGGCGGGAACAACCCGGGATCCGGGGGCGGCGGGAACTCGTCGCCAGATGGATATTCGGGCTCGCCACCATCGGGCGGGAACAACCCGGAATCCGGGGGCGGCGGGAACTCCTCTTGGTCGGAACCATCGGGGCGTCCCCCATCTTCAGGGCCCGACGGCCCGGTCGTTTCCGGTCCCGGTCCAATGGGCGTGTCCGCCCCTGGTCCGGGCGGCGCAGCGCCACCGGCCACGGCACTTCCGAGCCCGGTACCGAGAGCGGCCCCGGCTCCCGAGGCGACACCGCCGCGCGAAGCATCAATGATGACATCGGTGGCACCCGGAGACTGGGCCCAATCGATGATCGAACAGTCAACGCCGCACTCTTGCCAGCCACCATCGTCGGCCAGTACCGCGGTGGCATCGAATAGATCTCGGAACACCATCACTACCACCAGGACTAGCAGCATCCCGGCGGCCGCCGGCGGTGTGACCGTCCTGGTTACCAACAGGAAGGCGAATACGGCGGCCGCCACGGCCAAGACAACCTTGGTGGGGGTGGAAACAACCTGCCATGCCAGCAACATCCCGGCCGCCGTACCCGCTACCCCGGCAACGGTGCCCCCCAGGTGAGGAATATCGGTCTGCTTGGCCGGCGCAAACAGCCGGATGAGACCCATGAGCAGGCGGCTGATGACCTTGCCGAAGATGGCCGAGATCGGCGACGGAGCGGCCAGAAGCAGGCCAACCGAGAGGATCCCGGCAACGGCCGGACCGATCAAAACTGCCGCCGCCAGACTGATTGCCCCACCCCACAACAGAACCGCCCAAGCAGTTGTACCTCCCGTGACGAAAGTGTCTCGCAGAACTCGGGGAATCGACACAATCTCCTGACCGAGGCGGCGCCACCCGGCTTGACGGCCGTACGCGAACAGCGAAAACACGATGGTGGACAGAATCCCCCAATACATGCCACCGTTGCGGAGCATGGAAAAGAACCCGCCGGTCGTGCCAACACCGGAGACCGCGTTGTTGCCTTCGTAGCGAACGGCAATGATGTAGGTGTTGATCACCCAGCCGACCAAGAACCCGATGACGGCCATGACCAACGTACGGAGGAAGTTCTGGCGAACCCAGACGCGGATGGTCGTTACCAATCCTCCCCAAGAGAATTCGGTCGCGGCGCTGTCCGTCACACCATCACCGGAAACATATCGATTGAACATAGCGGACCACCGTTGTGCATGTCCTTGTAGGGTGGAGCCGCGGTGACTGCCGAAACCCGACCCGGAAGCCTTGACACCAAACAGCGACTGGCCGCAGCCGCTGTCCTGGCACTGTGCGCCACCTCTGTAGGGGCGCTCCTCGCCGATCTCTACGAAGTGATGTCGATGGATGAGTTCGCTCGTTGGGTCACTCTGCCCGGACTCCTTCTGTTGATCGCCTCGACGGTCCGTACGGTGCCGGCCTACAGCAACCTCCAGCGGAGGATCCGCCTCGGGGCGATCGCCGGAGTCGCCGGGACGATCGCCTATGACCTGTTCCGGATCCCGTTTGCCCTGGCCGGACAACGGATCTTCGCTCCCATCTTCAGCTACGGATTGCTCATTGATGGCGGCGGGATGTCTTCACCGTGGACCGACCTGGCAGGCTGGCTCTTCCATCTCTCCAACGGGGTGACTTTCGGGATTGCCTACGCAGTGGTCATGGCCGGCCGTCACTGGGGGTTTGGCGTGCTGTGGGGCGTTGTCTTGGAGGCCGTTGCCTTTCTAGGGCCTTTCACCGACATCTACGGTCTGACCGGCAAATGGGTTTCGATCGGGATTGCCTTCGCCGCTCACGTTGCCTACGGACTCCCCCTCGGCCTGATGGTGGCCAGATTCAACAAGACCGAACGATTCTTGAAACAGAACCTCGTTCGGCCGGCGCTGGTGGTGCTGGTCGTTTCAGTCATCGGCCTAACCCTGTGGCATCGGCCCTGGTCCGATTCGGCCAGCCTTGATCGGGCTCAAGGTGTTTCCGCAACAGCCGGCCAACCGGTGGCGATTGTCTCGGTGGAACGATTCGAACCGGAATGGTTGCGGGTAGAACCGGGAGGATGCATCTTGGTCATCAGTGAATCCGCCGAATCCCTTGCCTCGGACTTCGGCCTTCTACCGGCCGGCGAAGAAGTGGAATGGTGTTTCGCCGACTCCGGAGTGGAACGGGTGAAACTCAACGATCGGCCCTACTCGGGTGGATTCGTGTTCGTGAACGATCGGTGAACAACAACAGAACACCGGTCTCGATCGTCCGAGTAGTCTCCGCTCGGAAGCCATGACCGACGATTATTGGATTGAAGTCAACCAACCAACTGAGGTTGTCGACCGCGCCGGGAAGTCTGTCGTTGGTCATCTCAGTCCCGACACCCCACACCGGGCTATCGGCTCGAACGAACATTGGTTCATGGTTCCGTTGCCGGACGGGACCACCGGGTTTGTTCCTCGAATCAAGGCGCGGATTGTCGACGGACCACCGAGCGAACCTGTGGCTCCACCACCGGAACCCGCCACCCCGGTGGCGGTGGCGGCCGCTTCCAGGGCCGCTGGACAACCTTCCCCGCCCGTCGGTAGTCGGTGTACCAGCTGCGGTGATCCCTTGCAGGAAGGTGATCTCTTCTGCGGCTCGTGCGGGACCCACGTGGCACGGCCAGAGCCAGAGAGCCCTCGTCCGGATGATCCGCCGCCATCCAGCCCGCCATCTGAACCTCCCAGTTCGCCACCCCCGCCTACTCCCGCCGCTTCCCCTGTTCGCAGCGGCGGCGGACGCGGTTGGATCATCGCTCTGGTGATCGTGCTGGTGGCCGGCGCTGCCGGCTGGTATTTCTTCGTTCGAGACGATTCCCTGGTCCTGGCTGAAGGTGAGGTCTTCTTGGAGCCGGCCAATGTTCCCGGTCCGGAGGCCTTCACCACCGCTCTCGACGTGCCGGACGCCCCGGAGATCATCAACGCCGCCCCGGTGCTCGCCACCGCGCCGACCACGACGACCACCAGCGCCACCGAGACGACCAATGATGCGGGAGCTGCCCTTCCCACAGTCAACGGCGGCGAACCGGGTCTATACGGCGGTACCCAGGACACTGCCCGCTGCGACCCCAATCAGATGGCCAACTTTCTCAACGACAATCCCGACAAAGGGCGCGCCTGGATCCAGGGCATCAATGCCGACCCAAATTTCCGGTGGAGTGGCGGCGACACCCTCAGTGTTGACGACATCCCCGCCTTCCTGGCGGAGCTCACCCCCATCACGCTGGTGGCCGACACTCGGGTGACCAACAACGGCTACCGCAACGGCGTCCCCACTCCCCGTCAAGCCGTGTTGCAGGCAGGGACCTCAGTGCTGGTCGACCCATTTGGTGTGCCGCGAGCCAAGTGCAACTGCGGCAACCCCCTCGCTCCGCCGATCGCTCAGACTGCCGCCGTTACCTACACCGGAAACCAGTGGGACAACTTCCAGCCGGAAACCACCGTCGTAGTTCAGCCATCACCAACGCCTTTGCCCGTGATCAAACTGGTCGACGTCTTCAGCGGCGAGCTGATCGACCGCCCGATCGGGACCAGCGGGGTCGCCGACGTTCCTACCGGTGTCACCTTGAGCAATCCACTGGTTGATCCGACGGTGATCATCGCCACCACCTCGACCACCTTGGCGGTGGCCTCGACCACGTCTACCACGACCTCCGGCACAACCGCGACAAGCACAACCACTACTAAGGCGCCTTCGGTGCTGGCTTCCGGCGACTTCTGCGAAGCCTGGAACGAGTACATCGCAATCGATGACGAGTACATGCAGCAGTACGAGGACCCCGACACGGTGCCGGAGTACCAGGAGTTTGTCTTGGTCGCCCTTACCGACATGGCCCGTCTCGCCCCGGACTACGCAAAGCCCTCCTGGGAGTGGTACCGCGATGCATATGCCCGGAACCCCGGCTTCCTCGAGGCAGCGGGCGACGAGGAAGAAGAGGCCTTCGCCATGATCCTCCGCTCACTCGAGGATGAGTGCGGTTTCGGCATCTTCGACGAGGGCTAGATCGCGCTCTTCTCCCGTTTGTCTACCAGGGGTGTTGGCGCCCATCCCAGGTCAGAAACCGTCCGTGATCAGATTCGTCTAGCCCGGCCACGAGCCGGAGGATCCCCTCCGCGCTTTCTTCCACGCTCAGCGGGGCCGAGTCGCCTCCCATATCGGTACGAACCCACCCCGGGTGGAGCACGATTGCGATCAGGCCCCGAGACGCCCAGTCCGGAGCCCGTCGCCGGAACTCGTCATTGAGAGCGGCTTTCGAATCTCCATAGTCGCCCAGGCTCTCTTGCCGACCCTGTCGGGACCCCATCTGTGAGGTGACCAGCACCACTCTGACCCCGTTGGAGATTGCCCCTGCCTCAAGCAACGTCTCGATCGTGTTGATCGGCGCCTCGGAGTTGATTGCCATCATTTCCGCTCGGGGCGTACCCCGCCCAACTCCGGCGTTGTGGATCACCACGTCGAGGGCGGGGACCGACCGCGCCAGCAGACCCAGCTGGGCATCGTCGCGCACGTCGAGCGGGTGAATCTTCAAATCCCCTGGAAGCTCATCCAGAAGGCCGGGGGGGTCGGGAGTGCGAGTAGTTGCATGCACCGCCCAACCTTCGGCAAGGTACTGGCGGGCCAGCTCGAGTCCGATGCCCCGGCTGGCCCCGACGATCAGAACCCGTGGATGGTCCTGGGTCATGTTCCTGAACCCCCGGTCGACTGTGGTGACATGGCAGGCACCCGATCCATGCGACGCCGGGCCGGCTGCTCGTAGACCAGCATCGCCAAGATGACGGCCGAGTCGATCGACAGCAGGGCCAACCCGCCGAGCGACCCCCCGAGGCTTACACCCGCTCCTTCATCTCCAACCACTCTTGTCGCGGTACTCGGCACCGAGTACCAGGTTCCCCTGCCGGCTAGGTCTCAAGCCCCGGAAACCCGAAATCGAGACTGTCCATCTCGGTGTATTCCTCGGGGGGCTCGATGACGATATCGGCGTCGTAGTCGAACATCTCGAACTCCATGATCATGGACTCGAACGACTCGCCCTCGGGGAGGTCGGTGCCGTCCATCTCGATCACGTATTTGTAGACGAGACCGTCATCGGAAATCCACAGATCGATCGGCAGTTGATCGATCGGCAGCGGGCCCTGCGCCTCAATCTCAGCTCGCTCTTCGGGGGTGGCATTCTCCAGGAGCTCTTCCATGTCAAAAACCACCAGATAGTGGGTGGTCTCGACCCCGCGGATGGTCTCGCGCCCCAACTCTTCGACGGTGCCGTTGGCGTCCTCAAAGGAATCAAAGAAATCGCCCGGATTGCCGGGAGTCACACCGCCAAATCCGCCAGTAGCGTCTGCTCCTTCCTCGGCAGGAATGGCGATCCATTCGGTTTCGGCGCCCAGGAACAAGGAGAAGAACGGGAACTTGATATACGAAGTGTCCCCGATGGTCCGCATCTCCATCTCACCCAGAAGACCAGCCATCTCGGGCGGAACATCCTCGCCGCCCGCCATGAAGCTCATGTCCATCGTAAAACTGAACGCACCTGCGTCGTTGTCAAAAGCGCCGCTGAAAGGCATCACGAATCCGCCCGGGGGAAGGTCGGGCGCACCGGTGATGGTGATCGTCCCTTCCATTCGACCCTTGGTGGCTGCGCTCGTCCGTTCCATCGACTCCTGCAGGCTGGCGAGGGCCCCGGACGATCCTCCCCCACTGGTGGTGGTGGTCGCCTCAGTGGTAGTACCGGTTTCGTCGGCGGTGCCCGTCGTAGCGGTGCTCCCATCGGCGGCCGCAGTGGTCGTCGTAGTCTCGTCCGCAGCGTCCCCACCTGCGCAGGCCGCGGCAATCAACGCCAACACGGCAAATAGAACTATCAGGGTTCGAATTCTCATGGTGTCTCCATCCCTATTGATCCCAGTTCAATCTACGACGGTGCCGTGGTTAGCGGGGGCGTTTGGTGACCAAACCACGGACGATCAACAGGATACCCCCGTATTCCAGGGAGGGCTCTCGTCGTGGTTAGGCCTTCCGGCGATGTCCTGCAGGTAGGCGCCCGGTAACCCGCGGGCCGCACCACCGTCTACGACCAACCGCTGGTACCAAGCGAAAGGCAACCGGCTCGGGTCGATGGCGTCCAGGTGCGCGACATAGGTGAAAGCGATGGTTGGGTCGGTGCGTTCCGCACTAACCCCAAGCCCTTCCCGAGAGGGCCTCAACAACCGGCCCGTACATGCTTCGTCTGATCGTCACCAGGGTCTCGGGGTCCTTGTCGGCCAGAGCTGCCGCCATCTCGATGGCCCCGGGTAGAACCTGATCCTCGGGCACCGCGTGGTCAACGACCCCGGCCCGCAGGGCCTCCTCACCGCCGAACCGGTGAGCGGTGGTCATGGCCAGATGAGCCGTCTGCGGGGTGAGGCGGGCCTGAATAAGCGCCGCCATCCCCGGAGAAAACGGGATCTTGATGTCGACCTCGGGGAGAGACCAGAAACCGCGGTCTGCCCGCATCACCCGGAGGTCATGACCCAGCGTCCACATCGCCCCGGCTGCGAAGCAATGTCCGTTGATCGCAGCCACCGTCGGATGGGGAAAGATCAACGTGCGAGCCAGCAACTGTTGGGCCTCCGTGGCCACTTCCGCCAAGGTCATATCTGCGTCGCCGGACATGATCCAATCGAGGTCAAGGCCGTTGGAATAGAATTTGCCGGTCCCGGTGGTGACCAGGGCGGCCGGACCCTTGACCGCGGCGACCTCATCGAGAAGCTCACCGATTCGCCCCATCGACGTCCGATTGAAACGGTTGTCGTCGGCATCCATGGTCAGGACATAGACGTCGCCGTGTTGGGTCAGATCGAACGACACAGGCACTCCTCGATCGGCAGTGACCCCACAATATCGAGTGTCCGGGGAGTCGCCTAACCGACGTCTTTCCTTGACACGCCCGACGGATCGGCGGCCTCCTGGCGATGCTCGGGGATCGCCCGGGGGTTGTCGGTGAACCCGATATCGCGGTGCGAGAGATCACAAAACGGCTGGTTCTTCGAATGGCCACAGCGACACAAGGTCATCCGGTAACCGGCGGCCATCAGATCTCCTTCCGAATCTCGCACTTCGACGTCTCCTCGAACACTGAGCGGTCCGTCGGGGAGCGGAATGACGGTTGTTGTCTCCGGCGGCGATTCTCCGGCTGCGCCCGTTCGGGTATAGCTCAGAGCCCCCGACGGGCACTTCTCGATGGTGGCGGCAATTTCGTCGGCGGTGGCCGCCTCCACGTCGACCCACGGCGTCTGGCGCAGGTTGAACACGTTGTGCAGGGACCGAAGACATATCCCGGTGTGAATACACCTGCTCGAATCCCAATGGACAATGATTTCGTCGGTACGGTAATCGCGCTCGGCCATGGCCCGGCTCCCTCTTCGGCGGACTCGTCCACGGTAGCAACCAACTATTCCGTCACGCGGCGGGATCATTTCTGTACGCTCAGTTCTCGTCGCTGAGGGAGTTCGTACATGGCAACCATTACCGAAGTGCTCAAAGAAAAGGGCAGCGGAGTCATCGGAGTCGATCCGACGGCCACTGTCTATCAGGCCATCGAATCGATGGTCGAAAACAATTGCGGATCGCTTCTGGTCATGCAAGACGGCAATATCGCCGGGATCTTCACCGAGCGGGACTACCTCCGCAAGATCGCCCTGCAAGGCCGAACCTCCCAAGACACGGAGGTCCAAGAGGTAATGACCAGCCCCGTGGTGGTCTGTGAAGCCGGGTCCGAGATCGACGAAGCCCTGGCCATGATGACCGACCGCCGCATCCGCCACCTGCCGGTTGTCGACGACGGTCGGGTCGTAGGTGTGGTCTCGATCGGTGACCTGGTCAAATTCAAGACCAAAGAACAAGAGTTCCGGATCGGCTACCTGGAGGACTACATCGGAGCGAGGTAGGGAGCGAAGCAGAGCTTCGCTCCCGTTCGCAGTTCGCAGTTCGCAGTTCTTGCTCGTAGCTCGTAGCTCGTGTTCACCCTCTCCGCGGCGCCGCCTGACCCCCTCCCCCGCCTCCGGCGGCGGTACTTTCCCCCTCGAGGGGGACTATCAGCTCCGCGCCTCTCCCGCCGGCGGAGAGGCAAGAAACTGACAACTGACGACTGATAACTGACAACTGTCTTCACGGTGCCCATTGGTCGAGAGTCAGGGCCACTACGACTGGTTGGCCATCTTCGTAGTCGAAAGACACGTACCAAATGGTCCAGTCCAAACCCCCGAAGTCGGGGTTGTCGCCGAGGTCGTAGACGGTGACATAGTTGAACCCGGTTAGCTCAAAGGGGATCGCATAAGCAGCCGGTCGTCCGTTTCCGGCTTCCACAGGCTCGTTGTAAGTCAACATCACATCGTCGTCGTCGTAGGCCGAAACGAAACTGGCGGCGATTTCCTCGGCGAAGGTGCGGCTGGGCGCTTCGTCGGCGAAGTCCGGATCGTTGACATCGAACGCATTGGAGGGCCACTTGTAGGTGGTGGGATCGGTCAACAGTTCGTCGAGATCACCGAACCGGACGGGGGCATCATGGTGCGATACGTAGAGACCCCGCCACGACACCACCGGCGACAGGTCCCCGAGCCCGTCCATGATGGCCGTCATCTCGTCCAGCAAGTCCCCGACCCTTTCATCCTCGGCGAAGGAGGTCGGATCGACGACCGCCGCCAGGTACCGCTCATTGACCCAGCCGAACCCGTCCGGCGTCGAGACCTCAACCCATCGGCCGCTTCCGACGCGGGTCGAGTTGCCGGTGGTCCGGACCCTGGTTTCGGGAGCCAGCATCCCAAATACGGGGTTGTCGACGCCCGGCGCCGTCCGCACGTTGAGGTTGTCATCTTCCTCAACCAGCACCACCCTGCCTTGCTGGCCGGCCGGCACGCTAGTCAGGGAAGGCAAGTCCGCCTGGACCCAACGAGGCGTTTCTCCACCGGGAGTCGGCACCAGAGGCAGAATCGATGCATAGTCGCCCCGGGTGACGGGTTTCTCGAGCAAGATTCCCTCGCCGGAGAACACGGTCACGGGCTCGCCGTCCAGTCGGAATTGCACCGAATTGACGGTCGGGAATTGGGTAAGCGTGTAGACCACTTGAGCCAGGCGGCTGAGCATGCCAAAGGACCCGCCCCCCGACTCGAATTCCCGTCCCAGATCGATGGTCGCCAAACCATTGTCGATCACAATCCCCAGTAGCAGCGTGTCCTCAGGAATGGACGTAAACAGGCCTTCGTCTCGTTCTTCGTCGGTGGGCCCGGCGATCAGCGCCCGCATCGCGTTGGCGGCAACTTCCAGGGTATCCGGCACCGCCCGGGTGACGGCCACCGCATGAGAGGCGTCCTTGATCAAGAAGATGTCGAGGAACCGCTCTTCGGTAGGGGCGGTGGTCGTCGTGGTCGACGCACCGGGATCCGGTGTCGTCGAGGTCGTCGAGCTTTCCGGCTCTGACGTGCCGGGGGTCTGCTGGGTGGTCACCGGTCCGGCGTCCGTGGTGCCGCCCGGAGCGCAAGCTGTCAACAGCATGGCCAACACTGCCAGTACCGTGATTGAGCGTTTCATCGTCCGTCTCCTTGTTTCGAATTCACCTTCAGGTTTCCACCGCTAGTTCTCACTTGTATCACCGGCGAGTAACAGAAGCGTTACGATCGAAACGTCCTACCAGGCCACACCACCGAGGTATTCCTCGAGGCTGAACATGTTTTCGGCCGTGCCGATCTGGGTGTCGGCACCCCAGATCAACCTGGTCCGGGTGGTGTCGCCCACCACCAGCGGCCAGCCGACGGTTTGGGTGATGACCTCGCCTTCGAGACCGGTGGCGAGATCGACGGCGATGACGTCAAAGCCACCCCACTCATCCGGAGTGTCGTCGCGAGTGATGTACAGAGTTTCGCCAAGCAGAGCCCGGGCGAAACCATTGACGTTCGCGACCATCGGCGGATCAGCGTCCAATCGCCCTCGATGGTCAAGCGGAACCTCAAACAGATGTCCGCTGTTGTTCATGACGACCAGCGTTTGCGAGTCGGACCGCCAGTCAACCCAGGTGATCATATGCGGATCGTCGTAGGAGACGGGTACCGTCTCCACCCTCCAGCGCCGGGTTTCCTCGGGCCACCCCGACGCCAAGCTGTACAAGACCACAGTGTCGGTCGGAGTCACTACCCACCAGTCAGGCTCCTCGGGGTCGGGTAGGCACTGTCCCGAGACCAGCACCGCCAGCCACTGCCCGTCGGGCGAAACCGAGGGCGAAAACCCCGGCGCCACGACGGTAGTGGTCCCGAACTCCAAGCTCAGTCGCTCGACCTGACCTTGCGAGCTTTCACAGGAGTACCAGGAGTCCTCCCAACCCACGTCGTAGTACAAGGCCTTCGCATCCGGAGTGATGGACATTTGCCCCACCCACATCCCGTCACCGGTGAAGAATGGGGCGAACTCCTTGAGGCGCTCCCCCGATGTCACATCGACAACGACCAAAGCCTGTCCATCGACAACCAGTGCGTGGTCGTCGGCCGCCAATGGGGAGACGTCCGGCCCCAGGTAGCGGGGATAGCAGGTCAGTTCGTCGGGAAGACTGGCACACCAGTTGCTAGCGTCCGAGCCTGATTCGAATTCGCCCCAATGCACCACCCAATAGTCGGGATTGAGTGAGGGGTAGTCGTTCGAGTACAACACCTCCGCCTCGTCGACTCCTGCTGCGATCTCCTGGGCCTGGTCCTCAGCTCCAGGTTGACCCGTTTCGATCGAAGCGAGGATCAGCGTCCAGGTACCCCATCCTTCGGTCGACGGCGTATGGACGGCCGTTGTCGAGGTAGTGGTTTCCGGAACGGTGGTGGTCGAAGTGATCAACGTGGTGGTGGAGGCCGCGGTCGTTGTCGAGGAGGTTCTGTTGCCGCGGACAGTCGTAGAAGGCGACGTCCCGGAGCCGGCGCAGGCCGCGGCCATGACAGTCAACACTGCGGCTAGCGTGAGCGACCGCCTCGTCACATCATCCTCCCGGTTGCGAGAAGTGCATCCAATCTTTCAAGCTATTCCAGTTGCCTCCCCAACTCCAGCCAACCTCCGCAAACGCCTGCACCACCTCATCACCGTCAACGATCATGCCGGGTCGCTGATCGGCGCGATCCAAATATGCGGAGGCCAACTCCGGCAGAACCAGGTCCCCCTTTAGATAGGGGTTGTGAAAAGGATTGACGTCGATGGCCAGCCCGTAGGCGTGATTTGACCAGTTCCCCGACCCAACCGCCGGGCGGCACACAAACGAGGTGGTGTCGTTCCAGTCGCCGGTCGGATGGGCGTCGATCTCTTCGAGACGAATCACCCGCATCTCCTCGATCGGGAAGCGGATCTCGTGAAGTCGCCGGAACACCTCGACGACATCCTCCGCCACCTGAGTATTCACGAGTATCTCTCCGGTGTGGAATCTCTGGTCGAATCCCCAGTGGGATACCGTCACATAAGCCAGTTCCTCGACCGTGACCGGGCATTCGGGTGTCCACGTAGAGCGGAGCAGCACATCGAGGGGAACGGTCTCGTAGATGGTCCACTCGAACTCGTCGCCGGCCGGGGGTGGAAGCACATCGGGAGTTTCGAGCGCTCGATCGACCAGTTCCGGCGGGGTGGGTTGGACCTCGCCGAACTCGTCCGGGCGGAGCGGCAACAACCGGGTGCCCAACCAATCGGGCCGAGCGTATGGGGAGGGCGGCTTGGTGGTGGTGGTCGTGGCCGCCTCAGGGAGGGTGGTGGTAGTAGATGTCGACGCCAGATCGGTGGTCGTGGTGATGTCATCCCCGGCCCCGATCAGAGCCGTGGTCGTCAGATGTAGTTGGCCCGGCCGAACAGGCGGCCAGCGCCAAGACCCCTGCGATCATCAGGACGCCGGCTTGCGGAAATCGCCGTTTGCTCATCACCAAAACGATAACGCCCCGATTGCGGAATCTGGTTCCTCAGAGGCCAACGGCGCTCTCACGGCTCCTGCGGAGTCGGGCGAGGTTGACGGAACACACCCTCCGGCACCTTCGGCGCCGACCCTCACCAGGGCAACATGCCACGAAGGCGAGGAACCCAGGGCCCAACGAAGAAACCGCACGACGATCTTGCCGACCGTCAACGCCCCCGGACGTTTGCGCACCCCCAAAGTCGTCCGGAGGCGGAGCGGGACCGTGGCGACCGCCGCCGCGAAAAGAAGCCGGTAACCAATCCGTATCGCCGGAGGCAACGGCGGCGACCGAAGAAAAGCCACAGTCTCGGCCAGACCGGGCGACGGCCCGATTTCAGGATGGTTGTTCAGCCAACTGCTCAAACCCCAGGCTGTGTCCGGGAAGTGGGCCGGCGTCGAGCAGCCTCCCGACTCGGGTCTGCTCGGCCACGAACCGGTCGGCTTCCTCATCCGTCAATCGGCCCGGCCCATATTCTCGGAACGCCACCAGAAACGAGTCGGTCAACGCGTTGTGTACCCAGGCCGCATACTTGGGGGTGCCGGCTGTATAGGGCCGATCCCGATGAGAACGCCCTCTCACCGGTACATGGGCGTTCCGGACGATCCTCACGGCGGCTTCCACCTCTGGGCCCGCCCCGTAGCTGGTGGCGGTGACGTAGGCCGAGGTTCGCGAGAGTCGCCCGAGCGGGTCTATCCGGTACGTCGAATGGTCCGCGACCCCGGCTACCACCTCCGGATGGGCAGCCTGAATAAGCAAAGCCCGGATCCCCCCAACAAAAGCCGAGGCGTCACCAAGCACCCGCCAGGTGGCGGAATCGGGACCAAACAAGCCGGGGTCTCCGGTATACGAGAGCGTGTGCTCGAGCGGGTACGGGGCGTGAGAGAAGAGACCGGTGGTTGACCCGACCACTCGGTTCCGGTACTCGTTGACGATGTCTTGCAGCTTTGTCATGGCTGACCCAACGGTAACGATCCCCCGGAAACATATGACCTACAGGCCATTCCCTAACCCCTGATCTGTTGTTTCGATCTTGTTCATCTCTTTGCGGGAATCCCTCATGGCCGGCACCGGTTGGTCGACGCACAGAAGGAGAAACACATTGACCGTACAGACATCGGGCCGAACCCGGAAACGACTATTGATTGCCACCGGCGTGCTGGCCATACCGTTGGCCGCCCTGGCCTGGTGGTTGGGATCACCACTGTTTCTCGACAACACCGTCGATGAGACCTTCCCGGCGATCGAAGCAGCCGGTCCATCCCCCGGCGCGACCACTCTCCCTCCGGCGAGTGCATCCGACCTGGTTGATGTCTCAACCGTGGAGAACCCGGAACCCGACGGCGACTCAGCCGATCCTCGATTGGTTCTCGGAGGTTCGTTCACCGACGCCGATTCGGCCCACCGTGGCAGCGGAACGGCCGCGGTCTACGAACTCGACGACGGCTCCCGGGTTCTGCGTTTTGAGGATTTTGAGGTCACGAACGGACCCGACCTCCACGTGCTGCTGGTCCCCACCGGCGACCCGGCAAGCCGGGACCTGCTCGGTGAGGTCGGGTACGAAGACCTCGGCAAGCTAAAAGGCAATCTCGGCAATCAGAACTACGAGATCCCCGCAGGTCTAGATCTGGGTGGTGCTTGGACTGTGGTGATCTACTGCGATCCGTTCCACGTCGTCTTCAGCACCGCTCAGCTGTCGGCCTGATCGACCAAGCGCGGGTCGCTCGGCGGGAGCCGGTCCCGACCCTCTTGAACACCGATCACCATCCCCCCGACGGCCGAGGCACCCACCCCGGCAACTACGGCCAGCGTGACAAAAGCTCCGGCATCCGCCAGGCCCCCGCCCAGCACCGGTCCCGCCGCCCGGCCAAACGCCATAAGAGCCTGGGCATCGCCCGCCCGCTCGTCGGGGGTCAGCGATCGAGCTGCCAGCATTTGCAGCACGCCGGGCACACCCATCCAGAAAGCGAAGCCCCACCAGGCCATTCCCAGGAAGACCAGCCAAGTCTGACCACCGGCCGCGGCGAGATAGATGGCCGGTCCCACGCTCAGCAACCACCAGCCGGGTCGGCGGTGACGGGAGGACAACCGGGCGCCGAGCAGGCCGGCGGCCGCGTTCAGGCTGTACGAGAACGAAGCCACGAAAGGAGTAAGACCCAGCGCGTCGCGAGCGGCTATCGCCACGAACACAAAAACGCTCGACCCGAAGAACGTCAACAGGAGCAAAGCCAGCAGCAGAACCCGATTGGACCGCGATCGGCTCACCGAGCCCGACCCCTTCTCTTTCACTCCCGTGTCGGTACGGATGAACACCGCCGGCAGGGCCACCACGGCCAAAGCCAGGAAGACGGCCCGCGTCACCCAACCCGGCCGCGGCGGATAGGAGCGGGGCGCTGACCAGAGCAGTCACCGGACCGGCGGACGCCACCCCGGATAGCGACCGCGGGTTTCGCATGGCATCCGCCCAGACGACCCAGGTGAGAGCACCCGCCGCAAACCCCGCCAGGACCCGGATGGCCACCAAGAGCCCGAAGACTTCCGGGAAAGCACTGGCAACGTTGGCCACTACCAAAGCAATCGCCGACCAGCGCAGCACCTTCCCGGTCGGCGCCAGCCAACGAGGCAGCGTCAGGTTCGCGACTGCAAACGCCCCGACCTGGGCCACCGAGATTCCCGCTGAAAGACCCTCCGTCACCCCGTAGTGATCAGCGACCTCAGGAATGAGGAACGGCGTCGCACCAAACAACACCTGCACGGCGGCGGCCGCGGCCAGAATCCCGATCGGGGCATTCGGTCGCAACGCATAAGCAAGGCGAGCAGGAGCAAACATCGAACAAGAATTGTGGCAGATGAGCTACGAGCCAAGTGTCTTCGCCTCGCCCGCTGGCGGTGTTGCATTGCAAAACAGATTCGACACTCCGGCTCGCCTCTCAAGATGGGAACCGACTTCTCCCTGAAAGGGGGAAGTACCCGAGCGCAGCGAGGGGGATGGGGGTCACGCCTCGCCCCCAGACCGTCTGGCTAACGCCTGACCCTCCCCTGCCTCGCCCTCCGGGCGACGCTTCCCCTCCCTTGCCGGGAGGGGCAACACATCGACTCGCCTCCCACCATATGCACCGCCACCTTCGGTGAGGGAAGACGCCAAAACCGTCGCACACAAACCGCGATAGATCACCGCTGGCGGGAGAGGCGCGGAGCTACCAAAGGCAGCGAAGCGGAGAGGGCGGAAGCGGAAGGCGGACGACGGATTGCCGACGGCGCTTTCTTCCACCCTCCCTCTAACTCCCTCCCGCCAGCGGGAGGGAGGACCAACTGAGAAACTGGAAACTGGTAACTGCTCGCAAAGCGAGCCCTATTGATAACTCACATACACCGGCAGCGGATCCAGTTCCAAAACCTGTTCGGGGGTGGGGGTCGGGGAATCTTCGTCGTAGAAGTTCTTCCACCCCCACCACCACTGGTCTGCATCGGAGACCCCGGTCAGGGCTGCGTACGTGTCGTACTTGCTGTGAATCGGGCCTTGCCCGTCGGCGTGAACCAGCACCGCCAGCTCGGGCGGGGTTTCGATCAGTTCCCGATTGGTGATCATCGTGAACTTGAACTGATGCAGGATCAACAGCTTCTGGGGCAGATCGTTATCACGGACGAGACCCGCCAACCACTCGACCACCTGATTCACCTCGGCCGCGTCTACTGAGCCGATTTGCCGAAGGTGGACCTGAGTTGGTTTCAGGCGCCATTCCGGGTCGAGCGCCAGCCCGACGTGAGGCAAAAGCAACAACTCCTCATACCGTTGGGCCTGAGTCAGGAAATCCGTTCGGCCGGGCTGGAGATCGAGCGTTACATACAGGCCCTCTTCACCGGCGATCTCAACCCATGGGAGCAAATCTTCGACGCTCATCTCCCACGAGTAATCCCCATCCGCGGTAGCGGTGGCCGAAGCGACGGTGGCGATGATCTCAAAGGCGGGCAGGATCTCGGTTCCGTCGGCACCGTACGGCGCCGCCACTTCCCGAGCTCGCTCGACCGCCGCTTTCGGGCCCTGTTCGCCCATAACCCCCAGGGCAGGTGTCGTCGGATTGCCGTAGAGAGCCACGATCCTCCTCCCGGGGAAAAGGATCAAACCGCCCCCGGGCAATTCCTGATCCGAGAGAAGTGCGCGCACCTGCCATTCGGCCTCCAAGGTCACCTTCCCCACCAGAACCACATGCTCAGGAGGGGCGGAGCCGGGCAAGGCATCGACAACGGTCCGGTTGTTGCGCAGATCCCGGCCATCGACGAGCAACACGGAGCTCCCGGAAGTTCTCGCCGCCGCCGCCGCCGCCAGAGCCGCTCCTGGAGAGCAGGCGTCAACCAGCCACAGGTCGCCACCCGGCGCCGCGGCTCTCGCCGCCCGGTCGATGGCGGCCTGAAATGCCTCGCCATCTCGATCACAGGTCTCAGCCGATCCGGGGGCGGGGACCCAGAAGCTGGCACCGGTGCTGATGGGGCTCAATATCCGGGCTGCAGCTTCAACGCCGGCCATGTCAATTCCCACCCGGATATCGCGCCTCGCTCAGGTCATAGATTTGCTCGGCGACCTCCTCGACAGACCCCCGCAAGATCTCGACTTCCACTCCGGCCGGGACATCTATTCCTGGTAGCGCTCCGACCAGGGTCACCCGGCGGGGAGCCAACCGAGACAGCTCGGCGCCTAGAGCAGCAAGGTCCCGGTCCCCCGCGATGAGTAGCGGACCGCCTAGACCTGCCGCGAGCTGAGCACTCACCGCCACCCGTCCTAGGTCTGACCCAGAAGTAACGACCACCTCATCGGCGCAGGAAAACACCGTCTGGGAGATGGATATGGACGCCGACATCGGGTCGAGGGATTCGATCCAGGTTTGGGACTCTTCTCCCCTTCGAAGACGGGGCGGACAATCCCGAGCAGGCCTGGTCGTGGTTGTGGTCGTGGGCGCCGGCGCGATGGTGGTGGTCGTCTCCGGAATCGAGCCCAGGGTGACCGTGGTGGCCGGGTCGGCCCGCAGGGACGTGCACCCTGCCGCGGCCAGCACGACGGCGATTGTCACCATGAGGAGTTTGGGATCTCGATTCGACACCCCGAAAGGGTACCGACTCTTCCCGTTCTGGCGTCCCTTTCCGCCGCCACCTGTCGTTGGCAAATCTGACGCCGGAACGGGTCTAGCCTCAGGATTGCGCCACCGAAAGGACTTTCATGGTCGTCACCGCCCCCTACGGATCGTGGGACTCTCCCATCACGCCCACCATGTTGACCCATGCCGGGATCGGATTGAGCGAGGTCGCCGCCGACGGCACCGATCTCTACTGGCTGGAGTTCCGACCCACCGAAGCCGGACGCACCGTGATCGTGCGGAGAACCGCCGATGGCACGATCGACCGACATCTCGCCCCCCGACTTCAATTCCCGAACGCGGGCCCATGAGTACGGCGGCGGCGCCTACGCGGTGCGGGACGGAATCATCGTCTCATCAGATTTCGTAGATCAACGGGCCTACCGGCTCGGCGGCCCTGAGCCATTCCGCTTACGCCTGAACCCGAGCTCCCCGCCGGCGATCGCTACGCCGATTACACCTTTCACGACGATCTGGTGATTTGTGTTCGAGAGCGCCATTATCCGGACGCCGAAGCCGTCAATGAGCTGGTGGCTTTTCCGATCGATGGCTCGGCCGCCCCGCGGGTGATCGCCGGCGGCCACGACTTCATCTCGTCGCCCCGGGTCTCACCGGACGGATCCCAGCTCGCCTGGCTGACGTGGGACCACCCCAACATGCCCTGGGACGGAACCGAGCTGTGGATCGCCGACCTCGCCCCGGATGGCACTATCGGTGAGCCAACCCTGATCGCCGGCGGACTCGAGGAGTCGATCTTCCAGCCCGAATGGGCACCGAATGGGCTATTGCACTTCATCTCCGATCGGACCGGCTGGTGGAATCTCTACCGGTGGGAAATGGCCGGAGCAGCAACCGCCCTCTACCCGATGGATGCCGAATTCGGAGCGCCTCAGTGGCAATTCGGATACCGCCGCTACGACTTCCTCGAAGACGGACGGATCGTGACGCTCCATGAAGAAGACGGCGTGTCGCGTGCTCGGGATCCTCGACAATGGAGAGCTGCGCATCCGTCATATCGACCGCGATGAGATCTACCCGGCGGTGGCGGTCGGACCCGACAAAGTGTGGACTATTGCAGCCAGCGGCCTACTCCCGGCAGCTGTGATTGGCATCGACCCCGGCACCGGCCAGGAGCAAGTCGTTCGCAGTTCCATTTCCGTCGACCTCGAGGCGGGGTACCTGAGCCAACCGCAGACCATCACCTTCCCGACTACGGGGGGTGCCGTTGCCCATGCGTTCTACTACCCGCCCACCAATCGCGACTTCAGAGCCCCCGATGGCGAACTGCCTCCGCTGGTCGTGTGGTCGCATGGAGGCCCCACGGGTTCGACCAGCCCGGGCTATTCGCTGGGACGTCAGTTCTGGACGAGCCGTGGGTTTGCGCTGGTTGATGTCAACTATCGCGGGATCGACCGGCTACGGACGCGCCTTCCGCAATGCCCTGCGCGGGCAGTGGGGAGTCATCGACACCGACGACTGCATCGCCGCGGCAAGGTATCTGGCCGACCAGGGACTGATCGACCGGGACCGCATGGCGATCCGTGGTGGCAGCGCCGGCGGCTACACCACCTTGTGCGCCTTGACCTTCCACGATGAGTTCGCCACCGGTGCGTCGTATTTCGGAGTGGCCGATCTCGGAGCGCTGGCCGAGGAAACCCACAAGTTCGAGTCCCGCTACATGGACTCGATGGTCGGACCATACCCCGAAGCCATCGATCTCTACCGGGAGCGGTCCCCGGTCTATCACACCGATCAGTTGTCGCGACCCATGGTGGTCCTCCAGGGGCTCGACGATGAGGTCGTTCCCCCCGCCCAGGCGGAGATGATGATCGAGGCGCTGGCCCGCAAGGGAATTCCTTACTCCTACCTCGCCTTCGAAGGCGAAGGACATGGGTTCCGCAAGGCCGAGAACATGGAGCGTTCTGCCGAAGCGGAGCTGTTCTTCTACGGGTGGGTATTCGGTTTTGCCCCCGCCGGGGATATCGCACCGGTGGAGATCCACGGCCGGTAGCGGTCAGAGCTGCCCATCGTCTCCCGCCACCGCCCGCAGGGTGGCGAGGTAGCCGGGATCCTGGTAGCGAGCCGGATGGAAAGCGGAGGCGTATTGGGGAAGGCCGGCGCCCGTCACATGCAGGGCGGCCAGTTCGCCGGCCGCGGCAGCAGCCATCACCCCAAAGCCCGACAAAGCGCCTACGACAAACGCACCCCCGGTGGCCATTGGCCCAATCAAGGGAAGGTTCTCTTCCGTCTTGGTGTAATAGCCCCCATCCACCATCGACGCGGGCAGTCCCGTCCGATACACCGCAAGACCGGGCACCATCGTGCTCATACCCCGCATCACTACCTCGGGGTACCGCGGATCGAGCGGCACCGGCCAGACCGGGTTCATGACCCGGCGGCGGTACTCCCACAGGGCGAGCACGTAGGGGGATTCCGCGGCACCCTCCGGGCGCCCGTGGCAGGCTGCCGGGAGTTCATCCAGCAAGAACCGGGTGTCGGAATCAGCACCGAACAGCTCGGCCACTTCCGACGACCAGTCGATCCTCTGCGGGTCGCTCCAGATCAACAGCGGTGCGGTCGGTGGAATAACCCGCCGGTGCTCCTTGAAGGCCACCTTGAGATGCAGCTCCGAGGTTACCGGCAGAGCCTCGCCGAACATTGCGGCCACCTCACCGATCAACGGCCCGGCCGCGTTTACCAGCGACGGAGTCCGGATGACGCTGCCATCGTCAAGGGATACGGACTGAACCCGTCCGGCGTGGGTGTCGACCCCGGTCACGCGCCGGGCCAATACTGAAAGCCCGGCATCCTGGGCGGCTTCCAGCAGAACCGTGCCGAGTTGTTGGGCACTGAACCATCCCGCCCGGCGAGCGTGCAACACTGCCACGGTCCGATCGGTCAGATAAGGGAAATGTGACCTGATCAACTGTTGATCGATTATCAAGTCGCCACCCTCAGCGGACGGGTCTTCCGGTTGGTAAGGCAAGCCGGAGCCGCGGCCGTTGTGTACACGCAGCGTCCCGGCTCCCAACTGTGCGATTTCTCGACCAGTAGCTTCGAGGTGACGGGCGCGGTCGGAGTCGGCTGTTACGTAGAGGTAACCGCGCCGATTGAGATGGAAGGCGTTATTGGTCAAGTCTGCCTGCCGCTCAAGCAAATCGATCGAGCGATTCATCAGGCCGACCATCGGACCGTTCGGCCACCAATTGCGGTAACACTCGGTCGACTTGTCCGAGGTGAGGGACAACGGCGGGCGCGGATCACACAGGACCACCCGCTCGACGCCCATTTCGACCGTGAGGAAGTGGGCGGTCGCCACCCCGGCGATCCCTGCCCCGCACACAACCACATCAGCCGAAGTCATTGGCCCATTCTGGTCGACGAGCCAGCGAGCTACGAGCCGCGAGCTGCGAGCTCTTGCCTCTCCAACCGACGGGACAGCCGAGAAGCTGATAGTCCCCCTGCCAGGGGAAAGTACCGCAGCGGCGGAGCCGCTGGGGTAGGGGTTCGGCGGCGAAGCGGAGAGGGCGGAAACTGACAACTGATGACTGCTTCCTCCACCCTCCCCCTGACCCCCTCCCGCCAGCGGGAAGGGGGAAACCGGAGCGAGCCACCAGTCACCAGTCACCAGTCACCAGTCACCAGCGGAGGATACGAGAAACGAGAAACGAGAAACGAGAAACGAGAAACGAGGAACTAGAAACTAGAAACTTCTCGCAAAAGCCCTTACCGACTCGCTGAAGGATTCCGGTTGGGTCAGCGAGCAAGCATGACCGGCGTCGGCGATCATCTCGACTCGGGCCCCGCTGGCGACCGCCAGGGCGGCTTCCTCTTTGCGGTTGACTTTGTCGCGCTCGCCGTTGAGGAGAAGAATCGGACCCGGATACCGAGCCGCCATGGCGTAGTAATCACGGCCGGGGATGCCTTTCAGGGCGTCGACGGCACCACGCATCGAGAGCGGCTCGGCCAGGATGTCGTCGGCCAGGTCGGGCGGTAGAAGTTTGCGCATCGACGCCTCCGCTTTGCCGTTCATGCGATTGGCCAACGCCCCAAAGACGTACCCGTACATCTTGGTCGAAAACCCGCCCCATCCCCGGTACGAGGCGCTCGCCCCGGAGAGCACCATTCCTTGCACACCGCCGGGTTCTCGGTCGGCCAGGGCCAGCGCCACGTAGCCGCCCCCCGATAGGCCGACCACCACGGCGTCGCCCCCGGCGTGCTGATCGAGGGCGGCGGCGGCGGCCGCGACCGCGCCGTCGATGGTGAAACGTTCCGTACGGCGGACCCCGTGTCCGGGCAGATCGATGGCAATCGTACGAAACTCGTCGGCCAGCTGCCGAAGTTGGGGAAGCCACATCAAACGGCTGGCTCCGGCTCCATGCAGGAAGAGAATCGCTCGCTCGTTCTGGCCCCCAAAAACCTCCACCCCCTGGTTCACTCCCGACCTCCTGGAATTGAGGTGCGGTAAACGGCTCCGGCGAAGCCAAAGACCGGCCCCGGACCTTCGGAATCGGAGAATTCGTCGGCCAATGCCACGAGTCGTCTGGCGAATTCCGCCGCGCGGCCTTCCGGCATTCGGACGGAATACAGCCGCCTTCCTCCGGCAAACGGTTGCTCGGCTGCCGGAGCGGCCTCCCGAATGGCCTGTTCGAAGAGAAAGACCAGCGGATCGGCCGGTTCCCGCATCGGTGAGGGTGATCCGAAGCCGGTCGTAGGTGAGCCCGTAGAGCTTCTCGGTCATGGCCCGAACGGGCCGCTCCTCAACAACTTGGACTAATCCGTGTCGCTCCAGCACTTTGAGATGGTGACCGATCTTGCCGTGGGACATGTCCAGCAACCCGGCCAGTTGCTTGGCGCTGGCCGGACGATCGTCCAGCACTTGCAGGATTTTGGTTCGGGTGGGATCGGCGATCGCCTTGACCTGCTCTGCACCCGTCAATACCAATTCTCGGTCAGTATGTACTGTCATATCAATATATAACGATAATCCATTACATATGGATTGGCAACTAGAGTGCCGGACTGTGGACCGATCAATCCCCCATGTCGGCAGAGGCCCTCATCAGCTATCTCGACAGCTTGCACCTCGAGACCAGCACCGTTGATCATCCGCCCGTCTTCACCGTCGAAGAAGCAAGACGGTTGCGGGGAGAACTGCCCGGCGCCCACTCGAAGAGCCTCTTCCTGAGGAACAAGAAGGGCCGCATGTGGCTGGCGGTGACTCTCGAAGACCGTGCCATCGACCTCAAGGACCTGGGAGAGCGACTGGGCGCGGGGCGACTGTCCTTCGGCAGTCCCGAACGTCTGATGCGCTACCTGGGAGTGATCCCCGGGGCGGTAACCCCTTTTGCGGTCATCAACGATCGCGAGGGAGTAGTGCAGGTGGCGCTCGATCGGGAGATGCTCGACGCCGACCCGCTCAACTTCCATCCCCTCGACAATGCCAAAACCACTGCCATCTCAGCCTCCGGCCTCCTCGAGTTCCTCGCAGTAACCGGCCACGACCCGGTTCTCCTTGATTTCTAGGAGTCCTTCCCAAACCGCCCCGACGTTGCCATGATGAGGCCGTTCCCACGAGAGTCGACATGAGACGAACCTGGCGATGGATACTCCTGGTCACACTGGCCGTCCTGCTGGCCGGTCTCATCTATTTTCTGATTCCGCTGGGCCCTCTCGACGGAACCGGAGCCTCGCTGGTCGACAGTGAGAGCGTCGCGGTGACCGACGATCCGTGGCTCACCTTCGCCCCCGTTGACGGGCCCACCACCGGTTTCATCTTCTACCCGGGGGCCCGCGTGAACCCGGAGTCGTATGCCCCCGCCGCCCGGGAGGTAGCCGACAATGGCTACCTGGCGGTGATTGTGCCCATGCCGCTCAACCTGGCGATCTTGTCGCCAAATCGAGCTACGGCCGTCATCGAAGCCCACCCGGAGATCGAAACGTGGGTCATCGGCGGCCACTCGCTGGGGGGAGCCATGGCGGCCCAATATGCCAATACCCGTCGCACCACCATTCAAGGGGTGGTCTTGTGGGGAACCGTTCTGGGGGTGAACACCAGCCTCCGCAATAGCGGGCAGGCGGTCCTGGCGGTCTACGGAACTCAGGATTGCATCTCAACACCGGAAGAGGTGCTGGCCGCCGCGATCCGCCTCCCCGAAGACGCAACCCTGGTGCCCATCGAGGGCGGCAACCACGCACAATTCGGTTGGTACGACGGCCAGCCGGGCGGCTGCATCCCCTCAGTGAGCCTGGAAGAGCAGCAAACGCAAGCCGTCGAGGCGGTCATCGAGTTTCTCAAAGACCTCGACCGGTAATTTGGGTTGAAGCCACGAGAGGAGTGCCGATGAGCCGACCCGTCCATTTCGAAATCCACGGGGACGACCCGGTGAAAGCTGCTGAGTTCTACGCTAAAGTATTCGGTTGGACGGTCTCAAAGTGGGGCGACCAGGACTACTGGCTCTACGAGACCGGAGAAGGGCCCGGTATCGACGGCGCTTCTGCGCCCACCCAGGACCATGGCCAGAGAGTCGTGCTGACCATGGAGACCGATGACCTCGACCAAACCGTGGAGCGAGCCCGCCGGGCAGGCGGAACGGTCCTGCTGGCTCGTGCCCCCATCGTGGGAGTGGGTTGGCTGGCCCAGATTCTCGATCCCAACGGCGTGTTGCTGGGCGTCATGGAACCCGACGAATCGGCCTCCGTCTAGCAAGTGTCCTGCGCACCGAATCAGGGCTCGACGTCCCGAACCATCCGGTAGTCGAACCGACCGGTGGCCTTTAGCAACGCTGCGGGCCGGTCGATACCTCCGTATGGATGTAGCCCCGCTCATCATCGGCGCGCTGTGCGTGCTCGTCATGCTCGAGACGGGTCTCGTGCTGAGGAACCTCTCCCACCTGCGCCGCCTTGACAGGATTGCGGCGCCTGCACCCGGCCGGTGGCCCCGGGTGTCGGTGATCATGGCCGCCCGCGATGAAGTCCAGGACGTGGGGAACGCAGTCGCCTCGCGTCTGGCCGACGACTACCCGGATTTTGAAGTCGTTCTGGTCGACGACCGCTCGACCGACGGAACCGGTCAAGCAGCCCTGAGGGCCGGAGAAGGTCGACCCGCGTTTCGCTCTCGTCCAGATCGACGAGCTGCCCGCCGGATGGCTCGGCAAGGTCCATGCACTTCAGCAAGGACTGGAAAGGGCAAGCGGTGAATGGCTTCTCTTCTCTGATGGTGATGTCATAGTCGAGCGGGGAACGCTCCGGCAGGCGATCGGCTTCTGCGAAGACGAAGGTATCGACCAACTTGCCCTCATACCGTCGTTTCAGTCGGGAAGTTTCATGATGGATGGCGCCTGGGCCGTCTTCCTGAGAGGTCTGATCGCGATGGCCGACCCGGCCAAGGTGCGAGATCCCGACAGCAAAGTGGTTCTCGGATCAGGCGGATTCAACTTGGTTCGCCGCTCCGCCTATGAAGCCACCGGTGGGTTCCCCCACCTCCGCATGGAGACTGCCGACGACGTTGCCCTGGCTTCGATCGTCAAGGAGGCGGGCGGTCGAATTGAAATGGTCGACGGGGCGCGCCATGCCACGCTCGCCAACTACCGATCCATTTCGGAGCTCATGCGAGGGATCGAGAAGAACGGCAGCACCACCGCCACGATCCCTTTCCCTCTGCTACTGATGGCCTTCATGGCTCTGGGATCGTTGTTGTTCGCACCACTGGCAGCCTTGGTGGTCGGTCCGGGTTGGCTGCGGGTGCTGGGCGGCATCGCCCTCCTGGCGTACACCGGAAGTGAGATGTATGCGCTCTGGCGGAACAGCCACCGGTGGACACCGGCCGCGATCTGGCCACTGGCCTACCTGATCATGGCCTACGGGATGATCCGCTCCACTTGGCTGGCTCACAAGAACGGCGGCGTCTACTGGCGCGACACCTTTTACTCGCTGGCCGAGCTGGAAACCGGCCGGCGCTTCACCCTGTGACCCAACCCGGTTTTTGGCGTGGCTTTGCTGCGATATGCACAGGTTTCTCACTCCGGACAGATGGACACCTAGGCGAGCAGCAGCTTCTCTAGGCGGCGGGCGGCGATCACCATCCCGATGAGGCCCATGGCCAGCAGGAAGGCAACATGGCCAATGATCGTCCAATCGACGTTGCCCAGGGTGAGGGCCCGGATGATCGACACTCCGTGATAGAGCGGTGACGTTTGGGCGACCCATTGCAGCCATTCCGGGTAGACGTCCAATGGGTAGAAGGTTGCCGAGAACAAGAACAGCGGCAAGGTCACCAGTTGCACGAGATCGAAGTCCTGCCAGCTGCGCATGAACGAGGTCGCCGCCATCCCGGCCGCCGCAAACGCAAACCCGATCAACAGGGCGGCCGGCAATGCCAGGAGCCCCCACCATGACGGCATCAGGCCCATCACCGCCATAACCACCATGAATCCACCCGCATAGAGGGCACCGCGGATCAATGACCAGATGATCTCTCCAACGGCGATGTCTCCGGGCGCCATCGGGGTAGCCAGGATGGCGTCGTAGGTCTTGGCGTATTTGAGCTTGAAGAAGATGTTGAACGTGGATTCGTACACCGCCCCGTTCATGGCGGCCGACGCCAACAGGGCCGGAGCCACATAGGCGGCATAGGTGACCGGATTGCCGTCGGGACCGGTCACGTCACCCACCAGCTCGCCGATCCCGATCCCGATCGAGAACAGATAGAACAGGGGCTCAAAGAAGCCGGAGAACACCACCACCCACATGCGCCGGTAGACGAGGAAATTGCGTTCCAGCAGGTGGCGAGCGCGTCGACTTCCGAGCGCGGCGACCGGCACAACCCGCGAGATCAGCGTCCCCGAGGTCATTGCCGCAACTTCTTCTGGAAGGTGCGAAAGGCAATCAACGTGGCCCCGACGATCCACACCAGCAGGTAACCGACATGGATGGCCGGTGACCAGGTCGTCGGAATCCCCAAAGCCATACTCCGGGCTAGTTCTACCCCGTGCCAAAGCGGGACCACGGTTGCCAGAGGTTCCAGCCAGTCGGGTAGCTGGGAGATGGGGAAGAACGTCCCCGAGAACAGAAACATGGGGACGATCCCGAACCGAAACAGGGTCGAGAGGCCCGTGTCCGACTCCAGGTAGGCCGCATAGGCGGTCGTGGCCGCGGCGAAGACCAGACCGGTCAGCACGGCCGGAATGACCGCCGCCGCCCCCGCCCAAGACTCGACCGCCCCGAAGGCAGCCATGATCGCCACGAAGACCACCGAAACGAACGTCAGCCGTACTCCCACCCAACCGAGATGTCCGATTACCAGATCCCGGACCCCCACCGGAGTTGCCAAAGTGGCGTGGTAAGTCTTGGTCCACTTGATTCCCGCCATTACCGGCCACGACCCGTCGCCGGCCCCGGTCTGCATGGCTGTCGCGACGAGCAACCCGGGTGCCAGGAAAGCCAGATAGTCCAGGCCCCCCAGGTTGGCTTGGCCCGCGCCTTCGTCGACCAACGACCCGAGCCCGACGCCCATGGCCAGCAGGTACAACACCGGGCTGAAGAATGTGGAGATCACACTCCCCCGCCAGGTCCGCCGGTACACGAGGGCGTGCGCTTCCACAACACGGGCAACCGCCGGAAGGGCCATCAGTCCACCAGGGTCCGGCCGGTGAGTCGCAGGAACACATCTTCGAGGGTCGAGCGCCTGACAACGACACTCTCCGGATGCAATCCCCGCTCGGCCACTTCGGCGGCCGTCCGATCGCCGCTGTCGGTGTAGAGCAACACCCGATCAGGCAATATCTCGGCTCGCTTGGCCAGACCCTCCAAACGATCGAGGATGGTTTCCTGCACACCGACCGGGAACCGCATCTCCAGAACTTCCCGCGTCGAGTACTCCTCGATCAGTCGCCGCGGCGAACCTTCGGCGACGATCTTGGCCTTGTCCATGACGACCAACCGGTCGCAAAGTTGCTCGGCCTCGTCCATGTAGTGAGTGGTGATGATGAGGGTCACGCCTTGTTGTTTGAGCCGGTACAAGCGATCCCACAGCACATGCCGGGCTTGCGGGTCCAAGCCGGTCGTCGGCTCGTCGAGGATCAGCAGCTCCGGCTGATTGATCAAGGCGCGGGCGATGGTCAACCGGCGTTTCATTCCTCCCGATAGCGGCTCGACCTTGTCGTCGCGCCGTTCGGAGAGTTGGGCAAAGTCCAGAAGCTCGGTGATCCGTTCCCTGATCAAGGGACGGGGAAGATCGAAGTACCGCCCGTAGATCAAGAGGTTCTCGGCCACCGAGAGCTCCGTGTCCAGCGTGTCATCTTGAGGCACGACCCCCAAACGGCGGCGGATCTCCGGCCCCTGAGTCGAGGGATCCATGTCAAGGACTTGCAGGTACCCCTCGGTGACCGGACTGACCGCACCGATCATCCGCATCGCCGACGTCTTGCCGGCGCCGTTGGGGCCCAGAAACCCAAAGGATTCACCACGCGCCACCTCGAAGTCGACCGCGTCGACAGCCGTCAGTTCACCAAAACGTTTCGTAAGGGAGCGAGCTTCGACCAGGGGCATGAGAGGGCACGATAGCTGCGCGGCAGGAAGTGGGAAGTTAGAAGTGGGAAGTGAGAAGTTAGAAGCGGGAAGTGGGAAGTTGGAAGTGGGAAGTGGGAAGACGCGCGAAAGTTCAGACGCGAAACTTCAAACTGCGAGCGAAGCGAGCCTAGAACTCCGCGTTGTTGGGGGTGCGGGGGAAAGCTATGACGTCGCGGATGTTCTGCATCCCAGTTGAGAATTGCACCAGGCGTTCGAAACCCAGGCCGAATCCGGCATGGGGAACACTCCCGAACTGACGTAAATCGGTGTACCACCAGTAGTCGGCCAATTCGAGGCCCTTGCGCCCGATGCTGTCTGTCAGCACATCGAGCCGCTCCTCACGCTGGCTGCCGCCGATGATCTCCCCGACACCGGGAACCAATACGTCGAGAGCGGCAACCGTCTTGCCGTCCTCGTTGCGACGCATATAGAACGCCTTGATCTCGAACGGATAGTCGATGACGATGACCGGCCGCCCGATGGCAGTCTCGGTCAGATAGCGCTCGTGCTCCGACTGCAGGTCGCTTCCCCAGCTAACCGGGAACTCGAAATCCGCATCCGCCTTGTCGAGGATGTCGATCGCCGTTCCATAGGTGATCCTCTCGAAATCGGTGTCCGCTACCGCCGTCAGCCGCTCGACCAGTCCCTCGTCGACCCTTTGGTCGAAGAACTCCAAATCCCGAGCGTTGTTTTCGAGAAGGTCCCGGAACATGTAGCGCAGATAGTCCTCTGCCAAGTCGGCGTTGTCCTCGTTGTCGGCGAAAGCCATCTCCGGTTCGATCATCCAGAACTCGGCCAGGTGGCGCCTGGTGTTGGAGTTCTCTGATCGAAAAGTGGGCCCGAAGGTGTAGACGTTGCCCAGGGCGCTGGCGTAGGTTTCCGCTTCGAGTTGTCCGCTCACCGTCAAGAAAGTGGGCTTGCCGAAGAAATCCTGGGTGGAATCGACCTGGCCATCGTCCCGTCCGAGGCGGTGAGTCCGCGTCGAGGGTCGTGACCCGGAACATGTCACCGGCCCCTTCTGCATCGTTCCCGGTGATGATCGGCGTATGCAGGTAGAGGAAGTCGCGCTCCTGGTAGAAGCGGTGGGTTGAGGCGGCCAGGGCGTTGCGAACCCGGGCTATCGCCCCGAAGGTGTTGGTGCGAGGCCGGAGGTGGGCCAGTTCACGCAAGCGCTCATAGGAGATGCGTTTCTTCTGTAGCGGGTATTTTTCCGGATCGACCATCCCATGGACAACGACCTTGGAGGCTCGCAGCTCCACCTGCTGGCCGGCGCCCGGAGATTCGACCAACTCGCCGGTGACAGACACCGCGGCGCCGGTATGGAGCTGTTGCACTTCGGACCGATAGTTGGGTAGTGAACCGTCGGCAATGATCTGTACCGAATCAAAGCTGGAGCCGTCATTCAACTCGAGGAACGAAAACCCTCCCTTGGAATCACGGCGAGTCCGGATCCATCCGGCCACCGTCACCACGGAGCCAAAGTCATCACACCCCAGCACGTGTTTGATTAGTTCTCGCTTCATGACCGACCTCGTGTCATCTCGGGTTCGCGGCCACGATAGGCGACCGGGCTATTGCGTCCCACGAATGACCGTCCCCAGCGCCTCTCGTCGGTACGAGACCACCCCGTCGAGGCCTTCCGCCGAGCCACTGTTGACCCGTCGTTCACCGGTTCCGACGATGGCCCCAGGAGGGCGGTAACGTACCGGGGTGAGCGGAAGTGATGCGGCAACCGACAACACGATGCTGACCACCGTCATGGAGCTGGTTTCCAACCAGGCTCCCCCAGCCGACCTCCAGGCACTCACCGCCTTCGCCGAGGCCTACATCCGCAGATTCCCGGACAATGTTGGGGTCCAGCTGACCGGGGACGAGTGCTATCGGCAAATCCACTACCTGTTCGACTTCGTCAAATCCCGCCCGGATGGAGCTCATTCGGTCCGGGTCTTCACCCCGGTCCGCGCCACGCATGGCTATGAGACTGGTGGGTCGGTGGTCGAGTTGGTGGTCGACGACTCGCCGTTCCTGGTCGATTCCATGACGGCCGAGATCCAGTCGCGCGGCATGGCAGTGCAACGGGCCCTCCACCCGGTTATCGGAGTCGACCCGGGACGAAACCGGCCATCTCACCGAAGTCGCCCATGCCCGTCGGGCTCCCCACCGAGAGTCGGTCCAGCACTTCGAGCTGGACCGGTCAATTGGCGACCGAAGAAGCCGCAGCCCTGCAGGCGGCACTCGATGGCATCCTCTCCGAGCATCCACGCCGCGGTTCGGGATTTCGACCGGATCTCTAGGGCAGTAGACCGGATGGTCGGCATCGCCGAGGCAGGTCGGGTCCGCTATCCCGCCGACGAAATCTACGAGACAACGGCTTTCCTCAGATGGCTGCTCGATGGGAATTTCGTCTTTCTGGGTTTCCGCGAGTACCGGATCACCGGGGAAGGCGAAGAGCGTGCTCTCTCCGTTGTTCCTGGTTCCGGCCTGGGAATACTCGCCGACCACGACCAATCGGCGTTCGCCAATCCGGTGTTGATGAGCGAATTGGACGACGCCCTCCGCCGCCGGTACGAGGAGGGTGGCCTATTGGTGATTACCAAGACCAACCGACTCTCGACTATCCACCGGCGCGTCAAGATGGACTACATCGGTATCCGCCACCTGGGTCCCGACGGCGAGGTCATCGGAGAGGCACGATTGGTCGGTCTGTTCACCTCGAAGATGTACATGACCCGCGCCACCCAGATACCCCTGTTGCACCGCAAGCTCGATCAGATCATCGAATCCGAAGACCTCATTGAAGGCTCCCATGACCACAAACTGGCCATTCAACTCTTCGAAAGCTTCCCCAAAGACGAGCTATTTGCCACCCCGACCGACGACATCCAGAAAAGCATCGCCGGGCTTCTGACCCTGGAAGACGACCAGCACGTCAAACTCTTCGTTCGTCGGGACTTGCTCAACCGAAATGTGTCGTCTGCTCGTTTCTTTGCCTCGTGATCGATTCAACGCCGACTTGCGCAAAGAGCTCCAGAAGCTATTCAGAGAGCGATTCAACGGCACCTCTGTCGACTATCGCCTCGCCTTGGGCGACACCGGAGCAGCTCGTATCCACTTCACCGTATGGGTCGCCGAGGGTGAGATCCCCGTTGTTTCGTTCAGCGACCTGGAAAGCGAAGTCATTTCACTTGCCCGGAACTGGCAAGACCGGGTGACGGACATTCTCACGGCACGGTTTGGCCAGGACCACGGCCGGGCGCTGGCCGAGAGATGGGTTGACCGGCTTCCCAAGTACTACACAACGTCCGTCCCGATCGCCCTCACCCCCGGCGACATCATCGGTCTCGATGCAACTCTCCGCCGAACGCCCCGTCGTCGTCGGCCTCCAGAACGAGACGGAAGCAGGACAGGGGGGCAGCTAACCAGAGTGGCCATCTACCGACTGGAGGGCAAGCGACCTCTCTCGGATCTCATGCCCATCCTCGAAGATCTGGGTCTCTACGTCATCGAGGAGATACCCGTTCGATTGAAGGGCGGCAACGAGACCACTTTCATCCATGACTTCGGCGTGCTGGGTTCCGATCACCTTCCGCTCGATCTCGACCGGGGCGTTGACCGGATTGCGGAGACCATCGAATCCATCATCCACGGTCGGGCAGAATCCGACTCGCTCAATCGCCTGATCCTCGTCAGCGAACTGACTTATCGTCAGATCGGCGTTTTGCGTGCCTACCGCACCTACTGGCGGCGGGTCAGTCCCAGTTTTACGATCGCGTACGTGGATGAGGCCCTTGCCGACCATCCGCGGATTGCCACGAAGCTGGTCGAGCTTTTCGAGACCCGCTTCGATCCGAACCGCGAAGGAAGCAGCGACGAGATCCGAAAGGGCATCCTCGAAGATCTCGACAGTGTGCAATCTCTCGACCAGGACCGCATCTTGCGGGGATTCCTGGGTTTGATCGAGGCCACGGTTCGCACCAACGCCTACCGACCCAATTGCCAATCTTTGAGTTTCAAATTGCACTCGGCGTCGGTTCCCGGGATGCCCAAGCCCTACCCCCTCTACGAGATCTTCGTGTATTCCCCGGAGGTCGAAGGCATCCACCTGCGAGGGGGAAGGGTGGCGCGCGGGGGTCTCCGCTGGTCGACCCGGCGAGAGGACTACCGCACCGAGGTGCTCGGCCTGATGAAGGCCCAGATGACCAAGAACGCGGTCATCGTGCCCACCGGCTCCAAAGGCGGGTTCGTTCTGCGCAGCACTCCCGACCCGGAGGCTCTCAAGGATGCCGTCAAGGGCGCCTATCTGGTCTTCATCCGCGGCTTGCTCGACGTCACGGACAACCTGGTCGGCAGGGCAAGTCGTACATCCTCCCGACGTCCGGGTCCACGACGGCGAGGACCCCTACCTGGTCGTCGCCGCCGACAAGGGCACGGCCACCTTTTCTGACGCCGCCAACGAGCTGGCGGCCGAGTACGGCTACTGGCTGGGCGATGCCTTCGCCTCGGGAGGTTCGGCCGGGTACGACCACAAAGAATTGGGGATCACGGCCCGGGGTGGATGGGAATCGGTGAAGTGGCACTTCCGGGCCATGGGCCGGGACGTCTCTACAGATCCGTTCACCGTGGTCGGTATCGGTGACATGTCGGGAGACGTGTTCGGCAACGGGATGCTGCTCTCCGAACAGATCCGGCTGGTCGCTGCCTTCGACCACCGCCACATCTTCGTCGACCCCGATCCAGACCCGGCGGTTGAGCTTTGCCGAACGTCGCCGGCTCTACGAATTGCCAGGATCCAATTGGGACTCCTACGACCAGGCTCTCCTGTCTGACGGGCGGCGGGGTGTTTGCTCGGTCGGCCAAGCGGATTGAGCTGACTCCGCAAATGCGGGAGTCGCTCGGAACGGAAACACTCGCGGCCACCCCCGACGGAACTGATCAAGATCATTCTCCAGGCACCGGTCGATTTGCTCTGGAACGGCGGAATCGGCACCTACGTCAAGGCCACCACCGAATCGCACGAAGCCGCCGGGGACCGGACCAACGACGCCGGTCCGGATCAACGGGCGAGATCTTCGGTGCAAGGTCATCGGCGAGGGCGGCAACCTGGGTCTCACCCAGCGGGGTCGGATCGAGTGCGGCTCTGGCCGGCGGTCGGGTCAACACCGACTTCATCGACAACTCCGGAGGCGTCCATTGCTCCGACCGGGAAGTGAACCTGAAGATCCTGCTGGGAATGGCCGAAGAACGCGGGGATCTGGATCGCGCCGGGCGCGACCGACTGGTGGCGGCCGTTGCCGACGACGTCGTACATGCGATCCTCTACGACAACTTCCTCCAGGCCCAGATTCTCTCCCAGGAAGTCGAAGCATCCTCAACCCGGTTGGAGGCTTACGAGGACCTGATGCAGAGCCTCGAGAATGAAGAACTGCTCGAACGCGAGATCGAACAATTGCCTACCTCCGAGGACATCACGGAGCGGGTTCGGTCGGGTTTGCGGACTGACCAGCCCGGAACTGGCCGTTCTCCTTGCGTACGCCAAGCGGAGCTTGACAGAATCCCTCCTCGAATCGGATCTTCCGGATTGGCCAACGTTCGAGACAGACTTACCGAAGTACTTCCCCGACCAGGTGGTCGAGCGATTCGGCGACCTCATTCCCCGGCATCCCCTCCGGCGAGAATTGATCGCCACGATGGTCTCCAACGAGGTCATCAACTCGGAAGGCATCACGTTCGTTTCCCGGCTAACCGCCGAGACGGGAACCGAGCCGGCCGACGTGGTCCGCTGCTATCGGATAGCCCGCGAGGTGACCGGAGCCGAGCAACGGTGGGATGCGATCGAAAGCCTGGTCGGGACGATCAAGCCGGAGTTGCAGAGCGAACTGATGGGTGGGGTGGATTGGTTGGTGGAGGCGATCTCGCGCTGGTATCTCGCCCATACCGGCGCAGAGCCGATGATCGGCGCCATCGAGTCGGCCCGTACCGCGTTTCAGGAGATTTCGGAGGCATTGCCGGAGATCGGGCCGGTGCAATGGAGAACCGAACGGAAACTGGTGGTCGACCAGCTGGTCAAACAAGGCATTCCGGCGACGGTTGCCCACCGACACGCCTATCAAGGCGAACTGGCGCATGCCCCCGACATCATCGAACTAGGCCATATCACTGCTCGCCCGATTAGGTACGTGGCACGAGTCTTCTTCCTGCTCGGCCAGTTGTTCGGGGTCAACTGGCTCGAAGCCCGAGTCGACCAGCTTCCTGCGGCCTCACGCTGGCATCGACGGGCCATCCAGGCCGTCGAGGAAGACCTGCTCAGCTTGCGCCGCGAACTCGCCGAGCGAGTGCTGACCGAGGCCGCCGCCGACGCCACGCCTCAGGAGGCGATGGAGACCTATCTGGCCACCAGGAGCAAGGCCCACGATCGACTCACCCGGTTCATGCGTGCCCTCGCCCTCGATGGCGTCGACGACGTCGCGTCGGTGATCGTGGCCATCCGCCAAATCCGCGCCCTGGTGGGATAGCGACCGAAGCTCCGCTTCGGTCGCAGTTTTTAGTTATCAGTCGGGCGGCTCACCGCCGCCCTTTCAGTCATCAGACGACAGGGGTTTGCCTCGCCTTCTGGCTAGCGGAGGCGTCGGAGACTGAAAACTGACAACTGAGAACTGATGACTGTTTGGTACTAGTCACATCGCGCACTCGCAGAACCGCCCGCGAGGTTTTCGACTGCTCGTCGATGAATCCTTCAGGTCAACATCTGGAAGGCAACAAAAATGGCAGTATCGCTGGGAGGCGCAGATCGGAAACCCGGTATCGCATTCGGCTTGAGCTGGGACCACGGAAAACGAACCCGAGTCGCAGCCCTCTTTGTGGCGTTCCTCACCGCCATCGCTCTGACTCTTCCCGTCGCCTCTCCGGCGGCGGCGGCCCCATCGCCGCTGATTTCTGTCATTGTGCGGGAGGCACCCGGATCGGGTGACGCCGCCGAAAACCTGGTCGAGCAGCTGGGCGGCACGGTCGGAGATCAGCTCGAGATCATCGGCGGCTTCACCGCCGAAGTCCCCTCCGCAGCGGTAACCGCCCTCACGGCGGATCCTGCCATTCATTCGGTCACTCCCGATACCAAGGTCCGCTTGCTGGACCTTGACGATGAATTTGGAGAAGAATCCAAAGACTCCTTCGTCCGGGCCGAATACGACGACGATGCCTACTCCGATGACGACTCCGTCGAAGGCGAGCTGGACTACAAAGAGTCCGACGATGATGAGTACTCCCCGCTCAGGGCCACCTCGCTGACCGCGCCCTCGGGTTGGATGCCATTGGTCAACGACGCCATCGGCGCCATGGACTACTGGGACGCCGGTTACACCGGCAAAGGTGTCGATGTTGCACTAATCGACTCCGGGATCGCCCCGGTCAAGGGCATCAACCTGGCCGGCAAAGTGGTCAATGGTCTCGACATCTCCTTCGAGTCGCAGGCCGACAACCTTCGCTATCTCGACACCTATGGGCACGGCACCCACATGGCCGGGATCATCGCCGGAAGCGACAGCTTCAACAATCCTCTCAAGGCCCAGGCCTCCGGCGAGTTTGTCGGGGTTGCTCCTGGAGCCCGGATCCTCAACGTCAAGGTCGCCGACGCCAACGGCGCGGTCGACGTCTCCCAGGTGATCGCCGCCATCGATTGGGTCGTACAGCACCGCAACGACAACGGCCTCAACATCCGGGTCCTCAACCTCTCCTTCGGGACCGACGGGACTCAGAGCTACAAACTCGACCCACTTGTCTATGCCGTGCAGATGGCCTGGAACAAAGGCATCGTGGTGGTAGTGGCCGCCGGCAATGACGGCAATTGGACGGCGCTGCGCAATCCGGCCCTCGATCCATTCGTGATCGCCGTCGGCGCCACCGACACCCGCGGCACCGAACGGGTCTGGGACGACTTTGTCACCGATTTCTCCAATTGCGGAACCAGTGCACGACGAGTTGACCTGGTCGCTCCGGGCCGGTCGATCGAGAGCTTGCGGGTTCCGGGATCGGCCGCCGACAAGGACTACCCGTCGGCCCGGGTCGGGACCAGATTCTTCAAGGGCAGCGGCACCTCGCAGGCGACCGCAGTCGTGTCGGGCGCGGCCGCGCTCATCATCCAGCAACGGCCGGGAATCACCCCGGATCAGGTCAAAGAACTGTTGGTCGATACCGCTCAGCGGCTCAAGTACTCGTCCTCTGCATGCCAGGGCGCAGGAACGTTGGATCTCGGTGAGGCACTGAAAGAGTCCACTCCCAAGGCTTACCAGAGCTTCACCCAACCGACCGGAACCGGCCTCCTCGAGGGTGCCAGAGGCTCTGCTCATCTGACCGACGAAGAAGTCGTCCTGAAGGGCGAGCAGGACATCTTCGGAATGAAGTTCGACAGCGCTTCGTGGGCCAAGGCAGCTTCCCAAAGCGCCAGTTGGTCGGGCGGAGAATGGAACGGCGCCAGCTGGTCGGGATCCAGTTGGTCAAGCGCATCGTGGTCCGGAGCCAGTTGGTCGAGTGCCTCCTGGTCCAGTGCCTCCTGGTCCGGAGCCAGTTGGTCAAGTGCCTCCTGGTCCAGTGCCTCCTGGTCCGGTTCGAGCTGGTCGAGCGCCTCCTGGTCGGGGATGAGCTGGTCGAGCGCCAGTTGGAGCTCCAATGTCTGGTCCTCGAAATCGTGGGGCAGCCGCTTCCTCACGATGAGCAAGTCGTGGGGCATCTCCATCCGGTAATGACCCGTCGACCTACCCAAGATCGATCTGGTGGCCGCGCCGGCGGAGCTCCTCGAGCAAGGCTTGATCGTTGAACAGCACCAACTCGGGCCCCCAATCCTGTTGTCCGAGAGGTTGGTTCGACGTTTCGGACAACAGCTCGGTCACTCGATCACGCAAGGTCCGGGCCCACGCCCGACCCCGGGCTGCCGCCTCCGGGGTGAGCGTGGCGTCGGCGTTGACGGTGAATAGTTGCGCGGCAATCTGAGGGTTGGCCCGGGAGCCTTTTTCGCCGTAGACCATCAGGACCGAACCAGCCGGTACATCCTGGATACCGCCCACGGCAATGAATTCTCCCTCAAACGCCCAACCAGAGTCCTTCGATTCGTCCACCGAGTAGATGATCTTGGCCCAATTCTTGTGTCGTTCGTCGCCCAGCAACGGGATGTCTACTGCCACCATCACTTCCATGGGGGGAACTGTACCGGCTCGATCCGACGTCCAATGATTGAGTCCGGAGGTTGACGGTCTTGACTCACCCGGGAGGTCGGAAGGGTTTCTCGATCCATATCGCCAGTGGCTCCGTACTAGTTGAGGGAATGAAAACCGATCAATCGAGGTTTAAGCGAAGTTCAGGGAACAAAAACCCTACGAACATTCGTTCGTACAGGTGCAGAATGGGATTGGGGAGCAAATGACGACTAATCAACGCCTCAATGGCACAGGGCTTGTGGACGACCGGGGTCGGTTGACGCCGGACCTGATCAACCAGTACCTGGCAGGGATTGGCTCGTTCGATCTGCTGACCGCCGACCAAGAGGTCGAGTTGGCCCAGCGGATCGAAGCGGGCCAGCAAGCCCGAACGGCCCTCGAGGCTGAAACCGCCGGAGATCCCAAGGAACGGGCCCGGTTGCGGAGATCGGTTCGCGATGGACGTGATGCCAAAAGTGAGTTCCTGACCGCCAATCTTCGCCTCGTGGTGGCCAACGCCCGCCGGTATTCGAATGTATCCGGGATGGACCTTCTGGACTTGATCCAGGAGGGCAATCTCGGTTTGATCCGGGCCGTCGAGAAATTCGATTGGCGCAAGGGATTCAAGTTCTCTACTTACGCAACGTGGTGGATTCGTCAGGCCATTACCCGGGCCATCGCCCAACAGTCGCGGACCGTCCGCATCCCAGTTCATTTGCACGACATCCTGGGAACGGTTCGCGCCACCCAGCACTGCTGGCAGCCGACAAAGGCCGGCTGCCCACTCCCGAGGAAATCGCCAGCGAGACGGGTATCGATCTACCACGGGTGAAACAGGCCCTGGATGCCACCGACACGGTCGCCTCGCTGGAGGCTCCCATTGGTGAGGACGGCGCCATCCTCGGAGACTTCATTCAGGATGATGAAGTCGACGATCCCGCCCTCGCGGTCGAAGAACTCGAAATCCAGGAAACCATCATGCGCTCGTTGAGCAAGCTCCCCGAACGTGAGGCAACAGTCCTTTCGTTCGGTTTGGGCTGCACGATGGCCGCCCGCGGCCCTTGAAGGAAGTTGCCGACGAACTCGAATTGAGCAGCGAACGCGTCCGTCAGATAGAGCGGAACGCCCTGGCCCGCCTCCGCGAAGAAACCGCCCAGCTGGGTGATGTGGCCTAGGCGCTACGCGCCGTTTCTCGTTCCTCGTTCCTAGTTCCTCGTTCCTAGTTCTGAATCTGAATGCCCTCGTCAACGAACACCGACCGCTCACCCTCGCACCATCGACGAAGAACGAGCGACAAGAAACGAGGGACGAGGAACTTCCTACGGCAACGGCCGCTCGAGGCTGGGAGGCGAACCGCACTCCTATGCCCGAAGGCATGGGAAGTTGGTGTGCGGCGCTGGGGGCGCTCGAGCGAGCCGTTGCCACTATCACCGTACCGCGGTTTGTCCCAATTGCGGGTGAATCTCTGGCGACTGTGGCCTCTCGCGCCGGCGGTGTTACATTGCACAACAGGTGCGACATATCGGCTCACCTCTCAATTTGGGCACTGACTTCTCCCTGAAAGGGGGAAGTACCCGAGCGAAGCGAGGGGGATGGGGGTCACGCCTCGCCCCAGACCGTCTGGCTAACGCCTGACCCTCCCCCTGCGTCGCCCTCCGGGCGACGCTCCTCCCTTGCAGGGAGGGGCAACACAGCGTAGGGGGTGGAGTCTGACTCTCACCGATCGAACCAGATGATCCCCTCGACCTCGCTTTCCGCAAACACGGTCTCGCAGGGGATCCCGTTGCCGTCGGCGTCCATGCGATCCGGAGTTCCTTCACGAACCCAGTACGAGAGGGCCCGCCCAAATCCAGATCCAGCGATCGGCCAGGTCCCGACAGAAGAGCCCTGTTGCGTAGGCACTCACCGGGTCGAGGGCAGCCCGGATTTCGCCGGCTGAAACACCGTCTCGCAAGGGATCCCATTGTCATCGGCATCCATCCTGTCGGGTCGGCCCTCTCGAACCCAGTACGCCAGCGCCTGGTCGAACGAGTAGCCGGCCGCTTCGACATCCCGACAGAACAACCCACCGGCTAACCCGGCTGAGGCGGAACGCCGTGCCGCCGAACATCGGCGATTGCCAGCGCCGGTCGTTCGGGCGCCTCACCGGCATCAAGCATCGCTCGCCATTCCTCGTCGGTCAGACGGCCCAGTTCCGCCTCGTGCCAGAACTCGTAGTACGAGTAAACGCCCCCGACGGCTACCTGAAAGTTGCCCCGTCATTGGGGACCAGCACCATGATCCGGTCGATTCGGCCGATTCCGATCTCGAGGAACTTCAAGTCGTCGACCGCATGATGTCGGCGATCAGCGCGGCGTCGGTGTCGTCGGCAGACGGCATCCCCAACGTCGTCGTCCCAATCGGAGGTCTGAATCCACAAACCCTCGAGGACCGAGCCGATCCCCTCCAGCCAATCGTTGTCCGCCTGGCGAGATCGGCAAACCGGCCACTTCGTCGCGCGCAATCCTCGGCCAGCCGCTGAGCAACCCGCGGACGCTGGTCATCAGTGCATCGTGGTCATCGCCCGTGCCAACGAGATTCCCGATCCCGCAACCCCTCCTGTAGCAAAGCGATCACCGAAGCCATCCGCTCCCAGGCCACCGGGTCCGGCTCGACCCAGTGCCGGGGAGGCTCGACCATCGGTTCGAACCCGCCTTCGGCGGCGAAGGACTGCTTGGCATAGAGGATCGTGTCGTGTTTCAACTCGGCGTATGAGCCCAACCCGGTCTGCAGGCCCTTCGCCTCCCAGGCCGGGGTCCTCATGAAATCCGGATACGCCTCACCTTGCGGAACCAGGACGGGCTGCAATGCGTACAGCCAGGCGTCGTAGACGGTCCCCGCCCAATCTCGCTGCCGACCGGTTGTCGACGAGATTTTGCATGGCCGCGAATTGGGTTTCGTAGTTGGTGCAGTCAGTCTCACCGGCCGCTACCAATTCCTGATAGGCCAGATCGGATCCGAACACCGCGGCCAGGTCGAGCGTCGTCGCCTGAGACCCGCCCGAACGGCGGATCGCCAACGTGAGGGAAACCGCAACTGATCGTAGATGTACGAATCCAGCACGAACCGCACCCCCATGATCCGGGCCGCGGCGTTCTCCGGATCGATACCCAACCGGACGTATGGCAGCCAACCCATCGGCCAAACCATTGACGGCGGCCGGATCCGTGAAACTCGCAGGATCATCCAGCCAGCCGGGAGCAGTCGCTCTCCGCGGCGTCGGCCAACTCGAACGGGGTGTAGTCGTCGGCCACTCCCACCATGAAGGCCGTCGGCTCGTAAACCAGGCGCCAGGCTGTCGGTCAGGGCGGCATTCGCGGACCAGCGGCCGGGCCGCCAGCACGCCGATCCGCAAGCGAATCGGCGTCGTGACGAAGAACGAGGCCTGACCGAGCATCGACATGGCCCGAAAGTACCTCTCCAGATCTTGACTTCGGGTGTAGTGACCGCGGGGCTTGAACAGGCTGTAGTCCACACAATTGCACAGGGAGCGGAGCGGGTCGCATTCCCCGAAGCTGGTGATCGGCGACTCGGGTCAGCTGGTTGCTTCGAGGGCCAGATCTACTTCCTGCTGGGCAAGCGGACCGATCGGACCGACCTCGAGTTCCAGAAGGGTCGGCCGTGGCCTCGTAGAGCTGGACGACCCGTTCGGCAGTTTCGGCCAGGTCGGTACCCACCAGTTCCGTTTCCTGCTCTCGGGCCGCGTCGACAAGGCCGCCCACCAGCTCCTCGAGTATGGGTAGGAGGGTGTCTTGTTCGATGTCGCGCAGCAGCTTCGAGAAGGCCAGATGCAGGAAGTGGTATCCGGCGTCCGTGGTGACGAAGAAGACCTGCCCCTCATACAGGTAGCTCGCATAGGCGTGCTGGAACTGCTTATAGCCGTCGGGTACGACCACAAACCCTTGGGCCAGCAAGGCGGCCGCTACCTCCGGTTCGATGGTCAACCAGCCGGGTTTGAGGACCCCCTCGATTGAAGACGGCCGGGAAGGCCCCTGGTAAACAGAGCCGTCATCAATCAGCGGGACGATCTCAAACGAAGCGCAAAGCCCCGGGCGAGCCGGGAGCCGAGCCTGATATGGCGACGGTTGGCTGAGCCTGCGTCGTGGTAGTCGTTGGCGACTCCGGACCGGTGGTGGCGGTCGTAGTCGCCCCCGCCGGCAGAGTCGTGGTCGTCTCCTCAGCCTTTTCCGTGCAAGCCGCAGTGATCATCGCCAGCACCATCAGAATGACGAAGGCCCGTTTCATTCTCTTTCCTTCCGCTAGGACCGGTTGACGATCACCGGGTCGAGCCGGCCGTCGCCATCAACATCGATACATCCCGGCGTCCCGGTTCCGCCCAGTTCGGCCGGAACGGTGAATCCAAAGCCCTGCCATACCCAGCCCCCGGTCGCCACGACGGTTGGGTCTCCAGCGAGTCGAAGGCCAGCGCCAGCGATCCTCACAGACTTCCACCCGAGCCACCGGCCGGAAGAGGGTGCCGGCCACCCAGAGTTCCCGTAAGTCATCCGGTTGATAGACACCCAGATGAGCGCTCCTCCCGACCGCGTCTGCCCACTGGCGGTCCGGGTACTGAGCGTTCACCTCGTTCTCCTCGATAGGGACGCCGGTGGGAGATCACCACGTCTTCGACGACCGTCTCCGGTGACGTCACCGATGGCGAGATCCACAGTGTCTCCTCCTGAGAAGCCGGCGGCGAGGGAGATGTCGGATTGTTGCGGAGCACTTGCGGGAGCCCTCACCAGGTTCCACCAATCGAGTCCCAGCAGTACCGCATCACCCTCCGGAAGAGCCCAACCGTCGAAATGAACACGCCCGTAGCGGTGCCCGGCCGATCCCACCCGGTAGGCGATACGCCCTGCCGGTCAGCCAGCACTTCGAGCAGCGCCCCATCCCGGGTCCCCGCCGCGGACTGATCGAAGAGGAAGTTACCGAGGCTGGTGGCGATCACGGTCTTCCTATCCCCGGCTCCCTTCAAGTAGACCGGTTGCGCGACATGGGACCCGTGGCCCCAAACGACATCGACCCCCCAACCCGCCAGCCTGTCTGCCAGGACCGCCATGCCCGGGTCGGTGTCCGTGAAGTACTCAACCCCGCCGTGCACTCCGGCGACGAGCAGGTCGACCCGAGACCGGGCCGACTCAACAGCCGACCGCACTTTTTCCTCATCCCAGGAGGCGATCCCGGCGTGTTCGATGGTGGCCGCCGTACCGGCCATTGTCGCGTCGAACGCCAGGAACCCCACTTGCAGACCGTCGTGTTCGATGATGTGCACCGCATAGGCAGTCTCGAGATTGGCGCCGCCCCCAACTGTGGCCAGACCGACAGCCTCTGCCGCTTCGATCGTGTCGACAATCGATAGCCGGCCGGCGTCTCCCGCGTGATTGTTGGCTACCCCCACTAGGTCAAAACCAGCCGTCGCCAGAGATCCCGCGGCCGATGGATCCGCCTCGAGCGCATACGGATTGGTAGCAATGTGGGGGCGAAGGGTCAGCGGGGATTCAAGATTCGCGGCCGCCAGGTCGGCCTCCGCGACCGCATGGCGGACGTCTTCAAACAATCCAGTGGGATCGTCGCGGACGATCGATGCCACCCCCCGACCGAGCATCACATCACCCACCAGGAGAACCGAAACGACGGATCCCTCGTCCACCTCAGTCGCGGTCGTGGAAGTCGGCATCGGGTTCGGAGGTTCGGCCGGGCGAGAGTCAGTTGTGGAGGTGACCGGAGTTGGCTCCGTAGTAGCCGTCGGAAGCGCCGCAGGCGACCCAACCGCCGTCCCCGCGCAGCCGGCCAGCATCAAAACCAGAAACCCCGACGGTACCCGACCAATCCGCACGAACCTCATCCGACCATCCTGTCAGAAACGCCCTTTGCCGTCGTGGACCAACCCACCACGAGAACGACAGCTCGGGCAATTTGGGTTCCCATGTCAATCGCCAACCGAAAGCTGGCTGCCGACCCGATCCCGGTGGGATCCAGCCGAAATCCGCCGATGGCGATGGACACCACCGTGAGCTTCCCCGGTCCCGGGCAGCACCGCCTCGCCAAGGAGCTAGTCCGCGGCAGCCGACACTGTGTAGATCCTGCCCAGCTGTGACCCGTCCCAGGTGAAGGCCAGTCGGGTCCCGTCGGGGGACCAGGTGGGGGCACCGGCCCCGATCGGCAGATCGGTGACGCGAACGGTGTCGCCGGTCGCGACGTCGGCAACGAAGACAGCGTCGACGCCGGCTCGACCTCCACCGGCGATGAAGGCCAGGCGAAGCCCGTCGGGCGAGAAGGTCGGCGAACGACCGGCGACTTCCTCCTGACCCACAACCGGTGTCAAGTCACTCCCGGCGGTGGACACGGTCCACAAGTGCCACCCGGCTCCAATCGGCAAGCCCCCCACGGATCGATCGGAAGCAAATGCGACTTGATTCCCAATCGGTGACCAATCAGGTTCCCGATCCGAGGCAAACACGACCGGAACACCAACCAATGGCCGGATTCGACCGGATAAATCGACAACGTTCAATTCGGAAACGCTCAGACACACCCGCTCTGGTTGGGGCCCCCCTTGATCCGCGCATTCCTGCGAACTGAAGACAATCCGGGATCCGTCGGGAGACCAAGCCGGCTCGACCTCATCGGCGCCGGGAGTCACGGTCAAGTTGCGGCGACCGGTCCCATCGGGACGCATCAAGAAGATGTCGCTACCCACCGATCCCGAAATGAAAGCGAGGAAATCGGCGTCCGGCGACCACACCGGGGCCGATCCGCCTCCGCTCAAGCGGGTGAGATTGACCGGCTCTTCACCCTGGGGACCCAGCACCCAGATGTCTCCTGCATGTTCGAACGCCAGGTCCCCCGAAGACGACCAATTGACGTCGCCGACGGCCCCGTCAATTGACGAGGCACCGGCGAGTGGGCTGTCGAGTTCGACCTCCCCGCCTGCGGCGTATCCGCGGACGGAGCCGTCGATTCCTGCCACAAACACCACGCCTGCCACCTCTACCGGGCTCGCGTTGGGAGCCACTGCCAGCGGTTGCCGGAACGTCTCTTCATCTGCGATGGGATCGTATGCGATCAACTCGGCGGTGTCGGTCGCGACATAGACAATCCCCTCTCCACCCAAAGCCACCGACTGGGTGGTCGGTCCCACCTGATGGGTCCGCACGGTGCCGCCACTGTCGGCATCTATCCCCAGGAGACGGCCGGTCGAATCGACGGTCCACAGCACAGGGACGTTTCGATCGTTGAGACCGGCCCCCACCGCCGGGACCGACGCGGCCGGGATGGGGATCGGCGATCCGGTCTCGTCTACCCAGGCGGGATGGACGGAACCGCTGGTCAGCGAGCGCCGCGTCAACAAACCCTCGGCGTCCGTAACGAGAACGGCGTGGTCGGCTCCCAGCCCGAGCTCGGAAGGCACGGCTGGAGTCAGAAGAGATCTGACATCAGCTTGGTACCCGACGGGTAAATCGTCACCGACAAACAGACTTTGCAGAAGTGTCAGGTCTTCGGCGCGGTACTGAAAAACCGAAGACCTTTCGGCCACATAGACGAAGTCGCCGCCGAAGGTTGGGCCGGCCATGGCCGATCCGAACCCGCCCTCGACACGCAAGAAATCACCGGTTGGTGCATCGAACTTGTACAGATCTGAACCGGCGGCCACGACCACTGCATCACCACGAATGGCTGGTTGCGACGGCACGACGGGTGTGCACTCGTCACCCAGACAACGTTCAAAGCGATGCCACCAGCGCAACTCGCCGGTCTCGAAGTCGACCGCGTGCAGAGTCCCCAGCAGAGTGGAGTAGAAGACCAGCTGATTGCCCACCACCGGCGTGCCGGCCACGGGCGCTCCAAACGGTTCCACCAGGGGGCGATCTGCGTCAACGACTAGTCCCTGGGCAGGCCACACACCGGCCGAACCGGCGGCCCAATAGGCGTGCAGGCCGGTTGATTGGCTGCCGGCAATCACGACATCGTCGTGAGCGGTCAGCGTGTTGAACGTTCCGCCCGGGTACACGACCCATTTCGGCGGCACCTCCCCGACCGGCCCGGTCGTCGGCGAAGCCACTGGAACTGTGGTGGTCAGTTCAGGAGCAATGGTTGTTTCGGGTGTGCCAGTCCCGGGAGGACTTGTCAGCGAGAACATGGCGATGGCCCCGGCCACCAGGGCCGTGGCTGCCAGCGCCGCCAACCAGGGGGCGGCTGCTCGCCCGGCTCGGGCCTTGCCCGGCATCTCCACGTAGTACACGTGCCCGGGTTCCTTGATGTCACGCAAGCGATGTTCGCCGAGGTCGGCCAGCTCGACATCGGCCGGCAGAGTCGCGCGCACCATCCCTTCGGCCACGTCCGTCAGGAGGATGTCTCCTCCGACGGCAACATCCAGCAACCGGGCCACCCGATTGAGAGCGGGGCCGCGATAATCGCCGTGTTGCTCCTCCGCTTCCCCGGTATGGATTGCCACCCGGACCGCCATCTGTCCAATCGAAAACACCTCTGCCCGAAACGCGGCCTGAACGGCGAGACCCGCATCGAGGGCGTCCCCGGGACTCTCAAAGGCAGCACAGATCCCGTCGCCCGTGTGCTTGAAGATGATGCCGGAATGGTGCTCGACGACCGACCGCATGATCTCGTCGTGACGCGCCAGGGCGCCCGTCATCGCCTCGGGCGCCTCATCCCACATCCGGGTTGATCCCTCGATGTCGGTGAACAGAAACGTGACGGTCCCGGTAGGTCGAGTCGACAATCTCGGCATGCTTGACCTCGTTCCGTGAGAGACCCGGAGATCAGCGGCGTACCGACACATCCCGAAGACTCACAACGCTGAAACTACCAACGCAGCCGAAATCAAGGACGCTATTCGCCGATGACCCGAATGCTGCCCGAACCCGTCCTCATCTGGAGATGCCGCGGCGAGGTTGAATCATTGGTGAGACCTGAGAAGTCTGTCGAACCCGAACCGGTATCCATGTCGAGGTCATAGGACCCGGTCGGCACAGTCAACGTCACCGACCCCGACCCGGCCTCCAGTTCGACGTCGTCGGGAGCCGCGACGAAGTGCACATCAATCGACCCGGAGCCGGTCTCCCCGATCAACCGGCGGATCGTCAATCCGTTGCCCCGGATGCCTCCCGACCCGGTATGTACATCTGTCTCCCCGGAAACGCCGTCCAGGACCACGCCACCTGAACCCGAATCGGCGAATACCCGCCCGGAAACGTCGGAGACTTCGATCACGCCCGATCCGGTATCGATATGCACCGATCCGGTGAGCCCGGCAACCGCTACCGACCCCGATCCGGTATCAATTTCGACATCGACCGCCGCCGGAACGCGCAATAGGTGATCAACCGAACATGCAGACCGAAATGTGAAGAACCCACCCGGACAGACCGCTTCAACAGTGAGCACGCCACCTTCGACAGAATGGTCGACCTCGGGCCGCTCGTCGTCGAAATTGAGTTGCCGCTCAACCTCGATCCTGTCGTCAGTTCCAGCCAGGACTTCCACAGATCCGGCATGGACGGTCAGGATGATCTTTTCGACGGGCTCATCCACCACGAAGTCCGACTGCTCAACGTTGGCCGCGGACCCCCCGACGTTGAACGGCCCGTCGCCGAAGGTACCGAATAGGAGTACCACCGTCAGGATGGCCCCGACGGCTATCAAGCCACCGGCAGCCGAGGAGCGCGGATTGGTCAGCAGAGCAAATCCGATGAGAAGGATCGCGGAGGGAAGAACGATCGCCCACGGGACGTCGACCGCAAGGGTGTCGAGCAACGCCGCGAGTCCGAACGCGACGATAGCGAGACCAATCACTATCCGACCAGAACTCCCCTTCGGGGACGGTTGCGGTCCCATAGCCCAAACCTATCACCGTTCCGGCGTCGATAGCCGTCGCGTAACGACGAAAGGGATGCTGCTAGCGCTGCGTGACCCGCTCGACAAACCTCGCCAGGGTTTCCACCACTTCATCCCGGTTGAGCTCGTTGACCAGCTCGTGGCGGGCGTCCGGGAACACCCGCACCGTGAGATCTTTGGTCGGCATCTTGGTCACGGCGGCCAACGATGTTCGGTAAGGAACAAACGGATCAGCTTCACCATGGAGAAACATGATCGGCATGGTTATCCGGTCGAGTTCGGCGTTGAAGCGATCGAGAGCCGCGACTTCCGCTTCCAGCAAGGGACGTTTGTAACTCCCGTGGTAGACGAGCGGGTCGGTGTCGTACTCTCGCACCGTCTCGGGATCGCGGGACATTCCCGCCGGATCTGACGGTTCGTCGGGGATTCCTGCTGCGAGGACGTTCCGAGCCCAGGGCCAATCCCCCAGCACGGCCCCCAGGAAGGCCACCCCGGCCAGTTGATCGGGATAACGCTCCGCGTAGCGCCCAGTCAGGAGGCCGCCCATCGAATGTCCGGCCATCACCGTCGGCAACCCCGGGTGTTGTTCGGAAACGATACCGACCAGAGAGTGAATATCGTCGACGACATGCTCAAAGTCGCCGATGAGCGCCCGCTCTCCCTCGGACTTTCCGTGCCCAATATGGTCGGGGGCGCATACCACTGCCCCCCGGGCCGCCAATACCTCAGCGACGTGAGCGTATCGACCGCCGTGCTCGGCATAGCCGTGCACGAAGACAACCAGCCGCCGCGGTTTTCCCTCCGACGGCCAGATCCGATAAGCGATCCGGCCCTCGCTACCCTGAAAAGATGCCTCGTGCATTGACCTCTCCGATCGCTGGTGCCACCCCCAACCTAGTGGCCTCATAGGGACTTTCGACTCTGGCGTCGAAGTGGCTTTGGGGGCCAGAATGCTCCCACGCAAGGTACCGCTTCGGGGCATCGGCAATGGTCTCGGCAGAGATCACCATGCCATCCTCACAACAACAGGTTCGGGATGCGGAGCGGGCCTAGGAACGGCAAGAGGCGAGAGAGCTGGGATTGGCACACCCGATTCGATGCCATCTCCCGGCTCTCTCGCCGGCCTTCCACCACTAGCGAGACAAACGCGACCACAATGTGGCCATGGACGCCTTGATCCTGCTTGTCGAAGACGACCCTTCGATTCGCGAGTTGACCGAGATGGGCTTGCGATCGGCGGGATTTCAAGTGACAACAGCCATCAACGGGCGATCGGCGTTGGATCAATTCCGCAAATATCACCCCGATGCTGTCGTGCTCGACGTCATGCTCCCCGAGCTTGACGGTCTCGAGGTGTGCCGAGTCATCCGGGCCGAATCGTCGGTCCCGGTCGTGATGCTCACCGCCCGCACCGACACGGTCGACATCGTGGTCGGGTTGGAGGCGGGAGCCGACGACTACGTGACCAAACCTTTTGAAATGCCTGAGCTGATCGCCCGCCTCCGGGCGGCTCTGCGCCGAGCCAGGCAGTTGGAGCCGACAGAACGGATCACCCTGGGCCCACTACAAATAGATATTGCCGCCCATTCGGCCTCCCGGGACGGCGAAGACCTGGGTCTTACGCCCACTGAATTCCGACTACTGGTCGAACTCGCCAGGAGACCAACCCAGGTATTCACCCGGGAAATGCTGCTCGAGAGGGTCTGGGGTTACGGATATCTGGGCGACTCGCGGCTGGTCGATGTGGCCGTTCAACGCCTCCGCGCCAAGATCGAGCAGGACCCAACCCAACCTTGTTTGATCAACACGGTTCGGGGCGTCGGCTATCGGGCCGGGTCGTGAAAAGCAGAGGCGGATTTCGGACCCGCCTGGTCTCCACCTTCATTGGGCTCATCGCGGCGACAGTCCTCATCCTCGGGGTCGGCGCCTACCTCTTTGTCAGCAGTTCCATTAGGGGCCAGTTGATCGACGACGCAGTGCAAAGAACCAATTTCAATCTGGCTGTGTTAGCCGCTGAGTGGCTGGATGGGGACCCGACCGCCGCCGAGTATGTGGCCAGCCCGCTGGCCGACGCCCTCGCCCTGCGGGGAGATGTTGACGTGTACGTGGACTTCGGCGACGGAGACCCTTTCCTTTCGAAACCAGCGTTCTTGACGACTCTGGATCTAGTTTCAAGCGACCTCACCGAGATCGTCGCCGCCGGCAATATCGGCCGGGAGTGGGTCGAGGTCGAAGGGGCACCGTATCTGGTCACAGCCGGTCGCCGACCTCCTTCGGGGCCGGACTTCTACTTCTTCCATCCGGCCGCCGATATCGAGACGGGCCTCGACCGACTCCTGCAAGCCTTGCTGGCCGGCGGGCTCGTTCTGCTTCTGGTGGGAGCGGCAACCGGCACCTGGGTCGCCCGCCAGGTGCTCCGACCGGTCGGCCAAGCCAGTGAAGCAGCTCTGGAAATGGCCTCTGGAGACCTCTCCGTTCGTCTCGATGTCGCCTCCCAGGACGAGTTCGGAGCGTGGGCCGATGCTTTCAACCGGATGGCCGGGTCGCTCGAAGACACCATTGCCCGGCTCGAGGACGCCCGCGCCCGGGAACGGCGATTTGTCGCAGACGTCTCTCATGAGCTGCGCACTCCGTTGACGGGTCTCGTCAACGAGGCGGCCCTAATCAAAGAGCATCTCGATCGAATGCCCGGAGAGGGGCCCCGGATAGCCGAGTTGCTCGTCGCCGACGTCGACCGGATCAGGCGTCTCGTCGATGACTTGTTGGAGATCTCGCGCCTCGATGCCGGCGTTCAGGAAACCCGCCTCGAACGCCTCGATCTGCGAGCCTTCCTGGCCGCCGTGGTCGCCGATCGATTGCCGGGAGCCCGGTTGCTGGGCGGATCCGAGCCGATGCCGGTTGACGTTGACCGGCGCCGTTTGGAGCGCATCGTCGGCAATCTGCTTGATAATGCGCGGGTCCATGCCGGTGGCAAAGACGTCGACGTGTCCGCTGAACAAGACCCTGATGCCCTCATCGTGCTGGTTGCCGATCGTGGATCCGGAGTGGATGCCGCCCGCCTCGACCGCCTGTTCGAACGGTTTGCCGTTGGCGATGAAGCCCGGAGCGGTGCCGGCACCGGATTGGGATTGGCCATCGCCCGCCAGCATGCCGTGCAGATGGGAGGAACCTTGGAGGCCCGACAACGCCCCGAGGGTGGACTCATCTTCGAACTGCGGCTACCGACCTGAGCCTCGGTGCCGGTCACAGCTACCGGCGGCCGGCTTCGATGTCCGCTACCCGATCTAGGCCGGCTTGGCCACACAGCAAGCTCAGAGACAAGCCTCCCGCCGCGGTCCGCTGCTCAACACTCGCCCGGAGGGTGCCGTCTGCGACCAAGGCCGCCACGTTTGATCCGGGGCAAGTCGTTGCCGCGTAGTCCCGATGCCCGGCGATGGTGGCCGGGCTGACTCCATACTGACGCGAAGCCCAGGCGAGCACATCGGCCAGGGCAGCCAGTTGCGCGTCGGGTATGCCTTGCTGATCGAAGTGGCCGTCACAGCATACGAGAAAATGGCCGGTCGGATCGTATGCCGTGAAGGTGTCCCCACGGGCCCACACCGGTCGCCCTTCGTAGATATTTCCGTTGGCGTCGATCAGGTAGTGATAGGCAATGTCAGGCCAGCCACTTTCCTGGTGATAGGCCTGATAGGAGCGCATTCGCCGGGGAGCCTCGGTGTTGCTGCCCATCGCGACGGCGGTGTGGTGCACGGTCAGACGCTCGATTTGATGCTCAACGAGCTCTCCCGTTATGGGCGCGGCCCCCCAGGCGTCTTTGCAGATCGCCTCGAGTGCACCGCCGGTCGGAGGCGGACCTCCGGTCGTCGTTGTACTCGCCGTGGTAGTCGTGGTCGCCGGTTCGGTGGTCGTCGTTGCCGCGGTGGTTGTGGTGGTTGAAGTTTCGGTGGTCGCCGTCTCAGCGGCCGTTGTGGTGGAACCCGCCGTGGTCGAGGTCACTTTGGCAGTCGGAGCCGAGGTGGTCGTCGTCGTCGGGGAAGTGGTCGACGTCGAAGTGGAGGTTCCCCCGGACTCGCTTCCAACGGTCGTCGTAGAGGCCGGTTCTTCGGCGGATTTCAGCCAGGCCCACCCACCGGCCGCTCCCGCACCCAGCAGGACGCCAACCATGGCCAGGAATCCCCGGCGGCTCACTCCGGTGTCGCTCACGGGCGGTGACGGTAGCAGCGACCGGACGGATGGCCTCGATTCCCTACATCCGCCCGGTCGCTTTGGGACTTTTGCCCCTGGGCGGCGCCGGGATGATGGGTCCAGACTGCGCAAACCGACGACCAGGGACGCACGCCGTTTTTGTCTACTACTTCGCCCAATTGCACCGGCCGTTCGAAAAGGCCGAGGAGCGGGTTAGTCGCCTGCTCAGGGATCTCACCGGCTGGGCGGACGCCGCATATCGCGATGGCGAGGAGTTACGGGCCCGGGTCGGCGTGGGCGGCAAACGGCCTTTCATCGCCAAGACCGTCACTCTGGATGTCGGGCGGCCGGTCCGGAGCCCCAATCAGACCACGATTCCTCTCTCTTGGAAGGCAACCGGCCCTCCGGGATTGTTCCCGGTAATGAATGCAGATCTGACGGTTGCCAGGCTGGGACCGGATATGGCCCAGCTCGGGTTCTCCGGCTCCTACCAGGCTCCCGGCGGACCCGTTGGCCAGGCCATCGACGAGGCTCTCCTCCACCGGATTGCCGAATCGAGTGTCAAAACCTTCGTTGATCGAATCGCCGAGGCGGTCGGGAACGACCCCGAAAGCGGGACCGGCTAAGCCGCAGCAGCCCCGTCGCCGGCGACGGATTTCGCCACCCGATCGACAAAACTCTTGACGCTGGCTTCAGCTACCCGGTGCAAAACCGCCCGGTCGAGGGCCCGTCCCAACGGTCCCAGCGGTGGTGATAGGTGCCGCGCATGGCGATCTGGCACAACTCCGGACCGACCGTGGCAACGATGAGATCCGCATCGAGCTTGGGGAACAAGCCGGGTGTCCCGGTCGCCTCCCAGGCAATGGGAATGGTCGTTTGCTGGCCCCCTCGCAGGGGAGTCCCGCCACGAGTTGAATAGTCTTGGCCACGACCGGATTGTCCCGGCTTAAGCCAATCTTGTCCCGAAGATCCTCGCCTTCGCGATAGGCGGCATCGGCCAAAGACCCGAAGTTGTTGAGCTGCGCAACGAGCTCTGGCTCGGCTTCCACAAAAGGCCGATTCACATGGACAAAGTAGTAAACAAACATCCAGCCACCACCTGGGTGCTCGGCTCGGTATCAACATACGCCTGCGTCGGCGTTGCCGTCTACGGCCGTTAGTCCCAAGCAGATTGGCCTATGTGCTGTGCTGGAGGGATCAGTCTCCCTGGTGCCGGGTCGTCCGAGCCAGTCGGCGGGCCTCACGAAGCGGTTCGGGAGTCCGGTAACTGGACATCGTGCCCAACACCACGTCGCGAGCGGTGTCCGGGCTGGTTCTCCAGCCCGCATGGACCGCCAGCGGCCGGCGATTCTGCTGGGTTCGCACCCAGTAACCGACGACTTCCTCGCCGATGAGAAGTGGGGCAAACGAACCCTGGTTCCCGATCGGCGGCCAATCACCCACCGCCACCAAGGGGCGATGTGTGATTCCCACGGTGGGGATGTTGAGCAACGCTCCCAGGTGAATGGCAAGTCCGGCCCGGCGGGGGTGGTCACGACCGGTGGCGTTGACGAGAACCACGTCGGGAGGCTCCGCCAGCGCTCCGACGGCTGCCTCCAGAAGCGGCCCTTCCCGAATCGCCAGGCAACCGCGGAGATAGGGACCTCCGGCAGGACCCGTTGCCCTCGCTTGGGCGACGATCAAGCCGTTCGCGGCTGACAGCCGCACCTGCCCAACCAGTGTCACCGGTTGCACCCCGACCGGCCCCACCCCGGCCGAAACACACAAACACCCCGCCGACGCCTGCCAACTCCGTCAACGGATACCAAGGGTCTGGCGACAAGGCGGCGAGCGAGTCTTGAACAGCAACAAGTTCGACACTCGACGTCGGCCACCTCATCTCACAAGCGTATGCGGAACCGCCGCCTAATACACTTGTTGGGGATGGCCAAACCACTCGAAGGACTCATGCTCGAATCCGCCAGAGCGGCCGTTCAAGGCGCGAGGCAACTGGTCACGTTCTCCGGGGCCGGTCTGAGCGCCGAATCGGGCATCGCCACGTTCCGAGAGGCGCAAACCGGCCTGTGGGCCAGGTACGACCCGATGACTCTTGCCAGCCCCGAAGGCTTCGCCGCCGATCCTGAGCTGGTGGTCGACTGGTACAACGAGCGCCGCCGCAAGGCCGCCGCAGCTCAACCCAATCCTGCCCACCGGGCCATGGCAGAACGCACCGATATCACCCACATCACCCAGAACGTGGACGACTTGCTCGAACGAGCTGGAGCAACCGAAGTTGTGCATCTTCACGGTTCCCTCGGCCTGGACAAGTGCAGTGGCGGATGTGGCCATCGAGAGTCGGTAGAATGGCGGATCCTCCCCCGCTCCGCCCGTGCCCTCAGTGTGGGAAACGGATGCGGCCCGACGTTGTCTGGTTCGGCGAGCAGCTTCCCCGCACGGCCTGGATGCGCGCCGATGAGCTGGCAACCAACGCCGATGTCTTCATCGTCATTGGGACCAGCGCCACTGTCTACCCGGCGGCCGGTTTGATTGCCACGGCCCGGGTGTCGGGGGCGGCCGTGTTCGTAGTCAACATCGAAGAGTCCGGTGCTCCCGGTGTCCAATTGATCGGCCCGGCCGGCCAGGTCGTCCCCGGTCTCCTCGGGTGAGCGAGCTGCGAGCTACGAGCTGCGAGCTACAGCAAGACCAACGAGCAACGAGCAACGAGCAACGAGCATGGTGTGCCTTCGCTGGAGGCTGGAGGCTGGAGGCCCTATTTCTTCGCTGCTTCGTAGTAGGGATTCGATCCGGACTGGTGGTCCGTCACGTCGATGACCTGACCTATCTCGGGTATAGCGTCCCTGAGGATCCGTTCGATGCCCTGACGAAGAGTGACGGAAGCTAACCCACACCCCTGGCAGCCACCCAGGAGGCGCAGGTAGACATCGTCGCCTTCGACCCCCACCAACTCAGCAGCACCACCATGACCGGCGATGGCCGGGTTCACATGGGTCACAAGCACCTGGGAAACCTGGTCTGCCAGCGGTCCTGTCAACTCACCCACCGGTTCGCCGCTGATAGCGGGGCTGGGACCGTTGGGGTTGTCCATGGCCAAACCTTGCGGGGTGAGTTCCAGTGATGCTCCCCGGAGATTCTCGATGTCCTTTTCGGGTATCACGATGGTGAGATCCCCGTGCCGGTCTAACTGATCGTTGGCCTCTTGATCACTCAACGGCACGAAGCTCAGCTCGTATGCAAACTGAGCTCCTCGTATGCCGGTTACCTCAACCAGGAGCGCATACTCTTCGTCACCAGGTTCTTGATCGCGAATCTCGATGATCTTGTCGCGGGCCGTCTCGGACAACGACAGGATGTTTTCTTCGGTAGTGCGGTCTCCCATGGGAGAGCATGGTAACCAAAGCCACGCGATCCGCCATCCGCGATCCGCTGTCCGTTACGAACTGACAACTGACAACTGACAACTGCGGGCCGTAGGCCCGCAATCGCGGCATCATGGCGCCATGGCTCGTGCTCTGCTCATTCTCCCCACCGGCACCTACCGGGCTGCCGACTTCGTGGAGGCCGCCGCCGCCCTCGATGCTGAGATCATCGTGGCATCCGAAGAAGACATGGTCCTGGCCGATCAACTGGGAGATGACTTCCTGCGCATCGACTGCTCCCGGCCGGAGGAGTCGGCCCGCCGCATCGTGGAACTCGGCGACCGCCAACCCCTCGATGCCATCGTGCCGGTGGACGACCAAGGGGTTCTCATCGCGGCGCTGGCCGCCGAGCAACTCGGCCTGACCCACAATCCGCCCGCGGCGGTAGCCGCGACCCGCAACAAAGTCATGCTGCGAAGAGCGCTGGCGGACGCCGAAATCCCGCAACCGTCGTTCGAGTTGGCCGGCCCACCCGACGACGTCGGCGCCCTCGCTGAGGTACTCGGATACCCGGTCGTGCTCAAGCCCTTGTCGATGTCGGCGAGTCGCGGCGTCATCAGGGCAGACAATCCGGATCAAGTTCGGGCGGCGGCCGAACGTATCAGAAGGATCCTGGCCGTAGCCGGACACAACCCGGGCGAACCAATCTTGATTGAGCAATACATCCCCGGCATCGAAATCGCCGTCGAAGGCATCTTGCGAGACGGCCAACTGGACGTTCTGGCCTTCCTCGACAAACCAGACCCGCTCGAGGGCCCCTTCTTCGAGGAGACCATCTTCGTCACCCCATCCCGACTCCATCCGGAGATGCTCGACGAAGTCGAGCGGGTCACGGCCGCCGCCGTGGGAGCGATCGGGCTGCGAGACGGACCGGTTCACGCCGAGTTGCGAGTGGATGGGAGCCGGGTTGTGTTCCTGGAAGCTGCAGCCCGGTCGATCGGCGGCCTGTGCGGACGGTCGCTGCGTTTCGGGCTACTGGGAACATCCTCTCGAAGTGGTTCTGCTTCGTCACGCTCTTGGCCGACCTCTCCGTCGGATCCGGCGCGAAGACCCGGCTTCAGGAGTAATGATGCTCCCCATCCCTCGAGCGGGCGTCCTGCGAGCCGTGCGTGGGACCGAGAAAGCCCTGGAAATCGCCGGAGTGGAGGAACTGGAGATCACCGTTCCTTTGGGTCGCAGGGTGTGGCCCCTTCCGGAAGCGGACCGCTATCTCGGGTTCTTGTTTGCCCGCGGAGAGAGCCCCGGAGGTGTCGAGCATGCCCTCCGTCAGGCCTTCGCCTGCCTCGAGATCATCATCGAATCGGATTGATCAACGGCGCTCCCGTAGCCGCAGACGACGGCGAGCGGTTAGATCCCAAAGGCCAATCCGGGGGGCGGGTAGGTCCCGGCACGGATCGATCCGAAGTCCAGGGTGAATAGGGTGCCATTATCAGATCGGCCAGGGCCAACAAGACGGTGTCGTAGTTGACTCGCCAACCCGCATAGTCGCGCCAGGCTTGATCTCGATCGTGGTGGAGCGGAACCCCGGCCTCGGCCAGCCGCTCGCAGGCTTCGTCGAATTCCTCCCTCCGAATCGAGATCGGATCGTCCGGTCGTGGATCCGGGTCGTGCCCGGTCCTCGATCTACATCTCGGCCAGCATAGGGACGGTCCTCGTGCCCCTTCGGGCAGTGATTCCGCGCTCTTCGCAACACTGCGGCGATAATGCCCCAATGAATCAGAACCGCTCATCAGGGATACTCCTCCACCCCACCAGCCTGCCGGGACCATACGGCATCGGCGACTTCGGTCCCGCGGCCCATCGCTGGTTGGACGATCTCGTCGCCTCCGGATGCACCTCTGGCAGGTGCTTCCCCTGTGCCCCACTGGGTACGCCGACTCTCCCTACCAGTGCTTTTCCACGTTCGCGGGCAACGTCTACCTGATCAGCCCAGACCTCCTCGTGGAGGACGGACTGGTGTCCACCGAGGACCTGGCCGATTGCCCGGAGTTCCCCAAGGATCAGGTCGACTACGGGCCGGTCATCTCGTGGAAGCTTGGGCTGCTGGATACTGCCTTCGATCAGTTCGAGAGGAGGGGATCCCGGGAGCTGCAGAACGATTTCGAAACGTTCCGGGTTACCAACCGCGATTGGCTCGATGATTTCGCACTATTCATGGCCCTCAAGGATCTGTACAACTTGCGACCTTGGACGGAATGGCCCGCGCCGCTCCGGGACCGAAACTCGTTGCAGCTGCAAAAAGCCCGGGCTTCTTATGCCCGGGAAGTGTCCCGTCACTCATTCCGCCAGTTCCTGTTCTTCCGCCAATGGAGAGGCTCCACGCCCGCGCCGGTGACCTCGGGATCAAGATCATCGGGGACCTTCCCATCTTCGTTGCCCACGATTCGGCCGATGTGTGGGCCAACAAAGACCTGTTCTATCTGAATGACGCCGGCCAACCCCAGGTTGTCGCCGGGGTTCCTCCCGACTACTTCTCGGAGACCGGCCAGTTGTGGGGCAACCCTCTCTACCGCTGGGATTTCCATGCTCAAACGGGCTACGCGTGGTGGTTGGCCCGGTTCCGGGCGATGTTCAAGCTGGTCGACATTGTCCGGGTCGACCACTTCCGGGGCTTTGTCGACTACTGGGAGATACCCGGCGATGCTGCAACGGCCATCGAAGGGCGGTGGCTCCCCGGTCCCGGAGCCGGGTTTCTCCAGACCGTGATCGATGAGCTGGGGGGATCTGCCGATCGTCGCCGAGGATCTCGGCGAGATCAATCCGGAGGTTTACGTGGTTCGAGATCAATTCGAACTCCCCGGGATGAAGATTCTCCAGTTCGCCTTCGACGACGATCATCGAAAACGAGTTTCTCCCCCATCACTACCCGAGCAACTGCATCGTCTATACCGGCACGCACGACAATGACACCAACCGGGACTGGTGGGAAAGCGCCACCGACCAGGAGCGAGACTTTGCCCGCCGAATACCTGGGTGTCACCGGGGAAGATATTTCCTGGGACTTGATTCGGGCCGCCTGGAAATCCAGAGCCGACGTGGCGATCACCCCGCTTCAGGATGTTTTGGGCCTCCCGACAAGTGCCCGGATGAACTTCCCCGGAACCCTGGGAGGCAACTGGGGCTGGCGCATGGGCGACGGAGCCTTCTCTGCGGAGCTCCAAACCAAGTTGGTGGAACTCAACGCGAAACCGAGCGCTCATAGCATTCGGGGTTCGTCCCCAAGCGACGGCCAAAACGCCAGTACGATCCGCTCATGCGGATCCGATCTCTGGCCACCCTGACTCTGATCCTGGTTCTGACCACAGGATGCGATCGAGAAGCCGCTGAGCAAGCAACCACCAGCCCGCCAATCCCGGGTTCGGGGCTCCTGCTGGTTTCCCAAGCAGACTCGTCCATCTTCGTCATCGACCGGGATGGTGCCGACCGGGTTGATCTGGTAGTAGAGGATTCCGGCCTGGTGGCAATCCAGCCGACCTGGTCGCCCGACGGACGGCGGGTGGTTTGGACCGAAGTGGACCACATGAGCGAAGTCCCGGAGGCTTCAATCGTCACCGCCGGGGCGGCCGGGACAGACGTCCAGCGGACGAAAGCCCCGGTCGCTCCGTTCTACTACTTCTGGGATCCCTCGGGCGACACAGATTGCCCTTCTCGGTGGAAGTGCCGGGGGAAACGTCGGGCTCTGGCTACTCGATGGAGGCGTTCGTCTGTTGGGAGAGGCTCAGCCGTACTACTTCGCCTGGGCACCCGACGGCCAGACGCTCCTCACCCACACCAACCTCGATACGGTCGAAACTCTTGACCGTCGACGGTCGGCCCACCACCTTGGAGAAGACCACGGCGCGTTTCCAGGCGCCCCAGTGGTCCGCAGACGGAACCCGTCTGGTGTACGCCACCGGTGCCCCGCCTCCGGTCGGAGGCGTCAGGGCCGGAGCCTTCCAGGCGAACGGGCAAGAGATCGTTGTTGCCGATGCCGACGGAAGCATCCTCCATCGAGTCGGACACATTCGTCGGAGTGGCCACCTTTGAGCTCAGCCCGGACGGCACTCGGATCGCCCACTCGGACACGCTCGACCGGACCACCTTCAACTTCGGGCCATTGATCGTGACGGACGTGGAATCCGACAGGCCAACCACCGTCAGCCAAGACCCGGTTCTCGCCTACCAATGGAGCCCCAACGGAGAATCCCTCCTGTACCTGACGACTGTCAGCGGTGCCGACCATCCAGGCTTCCGATGGGCGGTGTGGAACGGAGAGAATTCGAGGTTCTTCCAACCCGTGACACTCACCACCACCTTCGCGACTTCGTACCTTCCTTTCTGGGATCAATACTCTCGGAGCCACAGGCTGTGGGCGCCGGATGGTTCAGCGTTCGCCTACTCCGCCCTGACGCCGAAGGGGACCCGACCATCTGGGTGCAGGACCTGGCCGAATCCGCCCCCGGGAGGTTGCCGCCGGGGACGTTGTCTTTTGGTCGCCGAAGTAAGTCCAGGTTTCAGGTTTCAGGTTTCAGGTTTCAGGTTTCAGGTTGCAGGCCTCAAGACGACCGGGTCACGAATATCGGCTGGGTTGGCGCCACTAAGGTCGCCTCATGCGACACAGCCTCACTCCTGAAGACCTCTGGAAGATCCCCCGGGTCGGCGAGCCGGCCCCCGCCCCCGACGGCAGTTTTGTCGTCGTCCCGGTCACTACGTACGACCTCGACGACAACAAGGGCACAACCCGGTTGTACCGGATCACCGACGGCCGGGTCGAACCACTCACCGCCGCCGATCGTTCCAGCACTGCTCCGGCGATCAGCCCCGACGGCACCAAGATGGCGTTCCTGCGCGACGTCGATGAGATTGCCTCAACTCCACGTGATGGATCTCGGTGGCGGTGAAGGCGAATTGCTCACCAACCTGCCGTTGGGGGTCGCCGGCCCCCAATGGTTGCCGGACGGTACCGGGATGGTCTTCCTGGCGTCCGTCTTCAAGGAGGCGCTCGACATTGAGGCGGCTCGCGAGCTTGCCGCGGCTCGCAAGGAGGATCCGGTCCAGGCGCATGTCACCGAGGATCGAATGTTCCGCTACTGGGATCGCTGGCTCACCGACGGCAAGGTCCCACACCTGTTTCGTCTTGATCTGGGAACCGGGGAAATGACCGACCTGACCCCTGACTCGAAACGTTGGTGGAACTGGGAGGCGCCCGGAGACAGCTACGACGTGTCTCCCGACGGCCAGGAAGTCGCTTTTGCCGCCGATATCAACGAACCGCCCCACGACCAACCCCGCTTTGCCATATTCACGGTTCCGATCGAGGGCGGGGCAATCACCTGTCTCACCCCGGACGGATCCGCTCACGAACAGCGTCCCCGCTACAGCCCCGACGGGGCCTCCATCGTCTATGGAATGCAGCGGGAGATCGACTTCTACGCCGACCGGGTTCGGTTGGTCCGATACGACCGGACCGCCCAGGAGCACACGGTCTTGACCGAAGATTGGGACAGGTCTGCCGGAGGGTGGGCATTCGAACCAGGCGGCGCCTTGATCTTCACCGCCGAAGACCGCGGTCACGTCAATCTCTACCGGACGGGCATGGAGCCGGGAACTCCGGAACTGATCGCCAGCCGGGGAACATTCGGCACTCCTCGCCCGGCCGGAACCCGCATATTTGCCCAATACCAGGAACTCAGCCTGCCGACCGAGGTCGTCGAGATCGCCGACGAGGTCATCCCGATCACCAAGTTCACAGATCACCGTGATGAAAGAGATCCACCTCGGTGACGTCGAGGAAATCGAGTTCGCCGGGGCCGACGGCCACCCGATCCAGGGATACGTCGTCTACCCGCCCGAGTTCGACGCGACGACGAGCTGGCCGCTAGTCCACAAGATCCACGGCGGGCCGCATGGCATCTTCGGTGACTTCTTCCATTTCCGTTGGAACGCTCATGCGTTCGCCGCCCCCGGATACGTGGTAGCCATGGTCAACTTCCACGGATCGACTTCGTGGGGTCAGGACTTCGCCGCCTCCATCCACGGGGAGTGGGGAGACAAGCCGACCCGGGACATCCTCGCCGCCACCGACCAACTGATCGAAAGAGGCTTCATCGACCCGGACCGGATGGCGATCACCGGCGGTTCGTACGGCGGCTATCTGACCGCCTGGTTGAGCACGCCAGACCGACCGGTTCGCCTGCGCCATCGCCCATGCCGCCGTCACCAATCTCGGTGGCATGTACGCCAGCGACTTCACCCAGGGCCGGCCTCGGGCCTACGGAGCCGAGTACTTCGTCGACCGGGAGCGGGTCGAGCGATGGAGCCCCAGCGCCCACGCCGGCGGCTACGGCACCCCCACCCTGGTGATTCACGGCGAGAAGGACTACCGGGTGCCGGTAACCCAGGGACTCGAGCTGTACGGAGTTCTCAAGGCCAAGGGAGTCGACGCCCGCCTCGTCTACTACCCCGACGAGAACCACTGGATCCTCAAGCCCCGCAATTCGATCCACTGGTACGGCGAGGTGCTGGGCTGGCTCGAGCGCTATCTGTCACCCCGTTCCGGCGTGAGAAACCGTCGCTATGCGCGACAAAGTCACGCCAGAATAGTTTCGACTAATGGTTGAGGGTTTGGAGTGAGCACACTGCTCAAAATCGGATCCTCACCTAAAACCCCAGTTCAGAGCGCTTCTTACGCGCCGGCTGCGCGTAAGACGATTTTGTAGTTCGCGACCTCACCCACCACATGAACCCCCGCTCCCCTATCGTGAGCAAACCATGCCAGAAACCGTGATCGTCTTCGCCGGTGGAGACCCCATTCCACCGTCGGCAACTGCTGATCTTCCTGCCGGAGCGTTCGTCATCGCGGCCGATTCCGGGCTCGATCGGGCCCGCGAATCGGGTTTTCGCATCGACCTGCTCGTCGGCGACCTGGATTCAATCAGTTCGGAGGGTCGCCAGGAGGCGGAAGACCACAAGACGGAGATCGAACGCCACCCGGTCTACAAGGACGCCACCGATATGGAACTGGCCCTGCTGGCAGCCCGCCGGCAGGGGGCCGACCGGGTCATTGTCATCGGAGGGCACGGCGGACGCCAAGACCACTACCTGGCCAACGCCCTGTTGCTCCCCTCCCCCGCCTTTGCCGACCTCGAGATCGAATGGCGGGCCGGGCGAGCCCGTCTCTATGCCGTCCACAGTTCTCTGGAGCTGGCCGGCAGCATCGGCAGTTCGATCTCGCTGCTGGCCGTAGGTGGACCGGTGAGTGGCGTGGAGACCAGCGGATTGCGTTGGAACCTCAACGGCGAGGACCTCGAAGCCGGTTCGACACGAGGAGTGAGCAACGAGTTCCGCTCGGAGCTGGCCTCGATCAACGTCCAAACCGGTACCTTGCTGGTGGTGGTCCCGGACCCGGAAGCCGGCTGAATCGGCGCCTAATCGCACACCTGCCGCGATCGCGAAATGGGCCGAGCGCCCCTTATCGTTCCGATCCCCCCACTAGTAAGCTGAAAGTCCGACCAGTGATGGTCCTGCCACTGCGCGTGGTCATCGCTTTCGGGTGACAAAATGGCCCGGCGCCGGGCCAACAGGAAACACGGAATTGGGGCAACTGCGTTGTCGTATTTGAGGCTGAGCAACTCAGCAATAGCTTCACGACAGTTCGGACGATCTGCGTTCGCACTCCTGGCCGCGTTTGCCCTCCTGGTCAGCCCGGTCATGACTTCGGTGGCGTTGGCGCTTCCGCCGGTAGCGGTCGCCACCGGACCAGCTAGCGGCACCACCGGCGTCACGGTTTCCGGCTTTGACGGGACCGGCTCCTCTGATCCGGAGTTCGGCACCCTTACCTTTGCCTGGTCGGCTTCCGGACCTGGAGCCGTCACCTTCGGCAGCCCTGCCGCTCCCACCACGAACGCCACGTTTCCCGTCGCCGGTAGTTACACGGTCACACTCACCGTAACCGACGACGAGATTCCGGCCCTTTCCAATTCTGATCCGGTTCCAATCACGATCTCCGATCCGGCGAACACAGCTCCGTCGGTTAACGCCGGCACCAACCAGTCGATCACCCTGCCATCCTCAGCCAACCTGAACGGAACGGTCACCGATGATGGGCTGCCCATTCCCCCCGGATCGGTAACCACCACCTGGTCAAAATTCTCCGGTCCGGCCGGCACCGTCACCTTTGGTGATGCCTCAGCAGTCGACACCACCGCCTCCTTTCCCCAAGCCGGCACCTACGTACTGCGCCTCACCGCCGACGACGGCGCCCTCCAAGCCTTCGACGACGTACCAAATCACCGTCGGCCGCGGCCAACACAGCTCCGTCGGTTAACGCCGGCACCAACCAGTCGATCACCCTGCCATCCTCAGCCAACCTGGACGGCACGGTCACCGACGACGGGCTGCCCAACCCCCCGGCCTCGGTCACCACCACCTGGTCAAAATTCGGTCCGGCCGGCACCGTCACCTTTGGCGATGATTCAGCAGTCGACACCACCGCTTCCTTTCCCAGACGGCACCTACGTACTGCGCCTCACCGCCGACGACGGCGCCCTCCAGGCCTTCGACGACGTACCAAATCATCGTCGGCCCGGCCGTCAACACAGCTCCCTCGGTCAACGCCGGCACCAACCAGTCGATCACCCTGCCACCTCAGCCAACCTGAACGGCACGGTCACCGACGACGGGCTGCCCATCCCCCCGGATCGGTCACCACCACCTGGTCCAAAATTCTCGGTCCGGCCGGCACCGTCACCTTCGGCGATGACTCAGCAGTCGACACCACCGCCTCCTTTTCCCAAGCCGGCACCTACGTACTGCGCCTCACCGCCAACGACGGCGCCCTCCAGGCCTTCGACGACGTACCAAATCATCGTCGGCCCGCGGCCAACACAGCTCCGTCGGTCAACGCCGGCACCAACCAGTCGATCACCCTGCCATCCTCAGCCAACCTGAACGGAACGGTCACCGATGATGGGCTGCCCATTCCCCCCGGATCGGTCACCACCACCTGGTCAAAATTCTCCGGTCCGCCGGCACCGTCACCTTCGGTGATGCCTCAGCAGTCGACACCACCGCTTCCTTTCCCCAAGCCGGCACCTACGTACTGCGCCTCACCGCCAACGACGGCGCCCTCCAAGCCTTCGACGACGTCCAAATCACCGTCGGCGACACACCCCCGTCGGTGTCGATTACCAGCCCATCGGGTGGGACCACGGTGGTCGGCAATCAGACCATCGTCGCCAACGCTTCGGACAACCTTGGCATCGACCGGGTCACCTTCTACGTCGATGGGGCGGTGATCGGAACCGACACCAGCAGCGCTGGCGGATGGTCAATCGACTGGGACTCAACCGGTGTCGGCGATGGCTCACACAACCTCACCGCCCGCGCCTACGACACCATCGACCAAGACACCCTCAGCGCCCCCGTCAACGTCACCGTCAACAATGACGATCCTCCGTCGGTGTCGATTACCAGCCCATCGGGTGGGACCACCGTGGTCGGCAACCAGACCATCGTCGCCAGTGCTTCGGACGACAACGGTGTCGACCGGGTCACCTTCTACGTCGACGGGACCGTGATCGGAACCGACACCAGCAGCGCCGGCGGATGGTCTATCAACTGGAATACTGCAACGGCGACGAGCGGTTCACACAACCTCACCGCCCGCGCCTACGACACCGCCAACCTAAGTACCCTCAGCGCCCCCGTAAACGTCACCGTCAACCACGTCCCCATCGCCGACGCCGGGGGTCCGTATTCGGGTACGGCCGGGGTCTTGGTCGCGGTCAACGGTTCAGGATCCACCGATGACGGGTCAATTGCTTCCTACCGATGGGATTGGGGGGACACCACCCCTGACACCGTGAGTGTCTCCCCAGCTGCGGGACACACATACGCAGCTAACGGCACCTACACGATCACTCTGACCGTCACCGACAACGACGGAGCCACCGACACGGACACCACCACCGCCAACATCTCGGGTAACCAATCACCAGTCGTGTCGATCACCGCTCCAACTGCCGGACAAACCGTGTTGGGGACGATCACCGTCCGGGTGCAAGCCACCGACGCTGAAACAGCCGCCGGGAGCCTCGACGTTGATGTCCGGATCGACAGCGGCACCTGGCAAACCGCCACCTACAACACCTTCACCCAGCGTTACGAACGGGCCCTCAACACCACCACCCTCACCGACGGGTCCCACACCGTCACCGCCCGCGCCACCGACGGATTCGGGAACACCACCACCACCGCCCCCCGCAGTTTCACCGTCAACAACAACCAGGCACCAACCGCCAATGCCGGCGGTCCCTACAGCGGGGACCGAGGGGGTCTCCGTGAGCGTCAACGGGTCCGGATCGAACGATCCCGACGGGACCATCGATACCTACCGGTGGAACTGGGGAGACGGCACCGCCGCCACTACCACAACGTTCGACACGGCCATCCATACGTACGCCTCGGCCGGCACCTACACGATCACTCTGACCGTCACCGACAACGACGGAGCCGTCTCCGCTCCTGACACCGCTACCGCCAACATCTCGGGTAACCAATCACCAGTCGTGTCGATCACCGCTCCAACTGCCGGACAAACCGTGTTGGGGACGATCACCGTCCGGGTGCAAGCCACCGACGCTGAAACAGCCGCCGGGAGCCTCGACGTTGATGTCCGGATCGACAGCGGCACCTGGCAAACCGCCACCTACAACACCTTCACCCAGCGTTACGAACGGGCCCTCAACACCACCACCCTCACCGACGGGTCCCACACCGTCACCGCCCGCGCCACCGACGGATTCGGCAACACCACCACCACCGCCCCCCGCAGCTTCACCGTCAACAACAACCAGGCACCAACCGCCAACGCCGGCGGCCCCTACACCGGTTCGACGGGAAGCAGTGTCAGTTTCTCAAGCGTCGGATCAAACGATCCCGACGGGACCATCGCCTCCTACCTATGGAATTTCGGGGACGGCGACACCAGTACGCAAGCCAATCCGACCCACATCTATGCCACCGGTGGCACCAAGATCGTCACCCTGACGGTCACCGACAACGACGGCGCCCCGTCTCTCCCCGACACCGCCATCGCGGTCATAAACGTGACACCGGTTGCCGAGGCCGGCGGGCCCTACACAGGCACCGCCGGCGTGACCGTCAACTTCGACGGATCGGGATCATCTGATGGAGACGGCTCGATCGAAACGTACTCGTGGAACTGGGGTGACGGCACCAGCACACCTGCCTCCACCTTCGCTCCCGCCATTCACACCTACGCCACCGGCGGGACATACACCGTCACCCTCACCGTGACCGACGATGATGGAACAACCGACACAGACACAACCACCGCCACCATCGCCGCCAACGCCGCGCCAACCGTCTCGATCACCAGTCCTACCGCCTCCGACCTCATCACCGGCCCCCTCACCGTGCGAATCGACGCGACCGATCCCGAGAGCATTGTCGGGACTCTCGATGTCGAATACCGCGTTGATAGCGGCCTGTGGAAGACGGCAACCTACAACACTTTCACCCAACGCTATGAGGACACGGTTGACACCTCAATACTGACCGATGCCCCACACACGGTTTCCGCCCGGGCCACCGACGGATTCGGCAACACAACCACCTCATTATCGGTTTCTTTCACCGTTGACAACAATGAACCACCGACCGTCAGCATCACCAGCCCAACCAGCAACGCCTCGGTGACCGGATCGACCACGATCACCGCCACCGCCATTGATGACGCCGCAGTTAGCCGCGTCGAGTTCTTTGTGGACGGAGTGAGCATCGGCACCGACACCAGCAGCGCCGGCGGTTGGAACATCACGTGGGACACAACCACCGCCACCAGCGGTCGCCACACTCTGTCGGCCACCGCCACCGACGTACCCGGAAAGACCGGAACCAGCGCCGGGGTGTCCGTAACGGTTGATCAACCACCGACCGTCGACATCACCACGCCGCGCTCCCTGCAGGTAATCGACGAGCGTGTGACGATCGCGGCTACTACCACCGACGACGTGGCCGTCGATCAGGTTGAGTTCTTCGTAGACGGAGTGAGCATCGGCACCGACTCCAGCGCTGCGGGGGGTTGGAGCGTCAGCTGGAATACCAGAAGCACCAACAATGGGCGCCGGACGGTACGTGCGGTGGCGACAGATAGCGCTGGTCACACGGCACTGGATTCCATCGTGGTCACTGTGGACAACGACCTGGCACCGTCTATAACGATCACCGGGCCGCGCGACGGGGCAACGATCTTTGCGGTAGGCATCGTGCTCATCTCAGCTATTGCCACGGATGAAGAGGGCGTGGAGCAGGTTGAGTTCTTCATCGACGGTGCATCAATTGGGGTGGACACGATTGGATCGAACGGCTGGTCTGCGATCTGGAACGCAACCCGAGCAACGATCGGTCCGCACACGATCAGGGCGGTTGCTACCGACACAATCGAACAGACTGCCACCGACTCAAATGGGGTGAACATCCAGGCGTTCACAACCCCCACCACCGAACCGCCCACTCCGACGACCACCCAACCCCCAGTTGAAGTCGATACCCCCGCGCTCGGGCTGTCGGCGACGGCCTTCTCTCTGGCGCCGCCCACGATTGCGGCGGGCGGGGAGATCGCTTTGACCGTTTCGTTGGCCGCCACCGTTCCCGGCAAGGCCGATGTGCAGTTCCTTCTGGACGGACAACCCCTGGGCGATGCGGCCTCGGTCAACGCCGGAAGTGCCGCCAACGGCACAGGTACCGAGGCCGTGTTCACCAGGACTCTTCCCAACGGCATGCAGGTCGGGCTGCATCGAGTCGAGGTGGTGACAACAGAGCAACCACCGACAGTGCTGGCGTCTCGAACAATCGGCGTAGTCGCCGGCGACTCGACTGCACCGGAGGAACCCACGGCGACAGAGGATCCCGAAGATTCGCCGACCTCCCCAGGATTGATTGTCGCCATCGTCGTCGGCAGTATCGCGGCCTTGACCGCGGTCGGTTTTGGAGCCGCCGGTTGGTACCGCCGCAAGATGATCGTTAGGCGCCTCAGCGGAAGGTAGCGAGCGAGCAATCGGACGGCCCGCCACTGTGCGTATCGCCGGAAACTCTCATATAGTGGTCTTGAGAGTTCGATCGCTTGGGGCACGAATTGAAGGGGCATTCTTCTTACGCACGGCTCAGACGGCCGGTCGCGGCCATGAGTCGAGGTATGCGCGGCCTGCTGGCCGTTGCCATCGCTCTCGCCCTGCTGCTGAGCCCGATGCTGACCGCCCCGGCGTTGGCGGCGCCCACGGCCGACCCGGGCGTACCCTGGGTGGGTGAACTCGGGGTGAAGGCGTTGTTCGACGGCACCGGGTCAATCCCGGACGACGAAGACATCAACCGCTGGTACTGGGACTATGGCGACGGAACCAAGATCGATGAAAAGAAGAAGGGAACGACGTCCCACACCTACGAGGCGGTCGGTGTCTATACGGTACGGCTCCAGGTGAAAGACAAGGCCGGCACGCTTTCTTCATGGGCGAGTACCACTGCGACGATCCTCGACAACACTCCCCCGACCGTATCGATCACCCAACCGGCGGCCAACTCCACCGTGTCTGGGATTGTGACGATAACGGCGGCAACTTCCGACGATCGGTTTGTTAGCCAAGTCGAATTCCGTGTCGATGGCTCCTCCATCGGGTCCGACCCGAGCTCGCCCTGGTCGGTCGACTGGGACACCAACGACACGACCAACGGTCCTCACACCCTCACTGCGATCGCCACCGACGCACTCAATCGATCCTCTGAACGCTCCGTTGTGGTGACTGTATCAAACCTGGCACTCCCGTCCGTGAGCATCACCGAACCGCTTGACGGAGCTGTAGTTGAAGGCACAGTCGCGATCACAGCCTCGGCCGCCGACGCCACCAGCTATGTGGAGTTCTTTGTAGATAACGGCCGGATTGGGACTGACTTCTTTGGCTCCAACGGGTGGTCGACCAATTGGAATACAACGACGGGAGCGGACGGAGATCACACCGTCTCGGTGGTGGCCCACGATCGACAAGGCCGGACGTCGACCGACGCCATCAACGTCACCGTCCAGAACACACCAACCACAACCACCACGTCCACACCACCACCACGACAACCAGCCCGACCACCACGTCTACTACGAGCACCAGCACGACTGTCCCCACCACGACCTCCACCACTGCGGATACCACGACCACCACAACAGAGACGACGACCACCAGCGGCCCACCCCCTTCGACCACCGTGACCATCGATGCCACCACCACAACATTGGATGTCCTCGGTCAGCGCATTGAGGCCACGACCAAAGCCCGAGGCGTATCCGCGACTTCTTTTGAGGTGACGCCGCTCACCTGGTCTCCCGGTGACGAGATCACCCTGATCTTCGCGCTCGAGGCGACAGTCCCCGGGTTCTCAACTGTGCTCTTCGTGCTCGACGGAGATCCCCTTGGCGCTCCGGCCCAAGTCACAACCGGAACCGAGATGACATTCACCCGGGTCTTGCCCTCGGACCTACCGGTTGGCTCGCACAGAATCGAACTGGTTGCCGACGAGGATCCCCCCCGGGTTCTGGCCTCCCGGACGGTCGGCGTGGCTGCCAGTGCGGCTGGACAGGCCGCACCATCCCCACCGATCACCCCTGCCGCGACGGCGCAGAACCCGTCGCTGCTGCCAGTTGTTGGCGTCCTGTTTCTAGCTGCCATCGCAGCCGTGACGTGGCGTAACCGGCACCGTTGGATACCACGACGAACCCGAACCTGACGCATGCGGGTCAGTCGAGCCTGATGATCACACCTTCGTGGGGTCGCAGTTCAAGGTCCTCGAGCCGAACCGGCCCCTCGCGATCGAGTTCGGTGGAGACCAGTATCCGCCCCGATCCAGTTGCGGCCGACCAGGAAACCCGGGCTCCTGAGAAGTTGAGAGCAATCGCCATGCGAGTTTGTCCGTCCTGACGAAGGTAGGCGAAGACGTTCCGATCGGCCGGCAACGGTCGATAGGCGCCGATCCGTAGGGCAGGTTCCCGACGTCGAATCTCCAGTAGACGCAGGTTGAGGTTGAGCAGCGATTGGGACCCGGCCAGTTGATTCTCCACGTTCCGGGTTCGGGAATCGTTCGTGAGCGGCAACCACGGCCGAGTTCCCGGATCTGTGAACCCCGCCCCATCGGCGCTGGTCCATTGCATCGGTGTTCGACACCCATCGCGGCCACTTCCCGGGACGTTGCGCCCCCACGGATCCTGCTGCAGTTCGGGCGGGATGTCCGCTTGGGGAAGGCCGATCTCGTCGCCGTAGTACAGCGTGGGAGTCCCTCGCAGGGTGAGCAGCAACATGGCGGCAATCCTCGACTCGTCCTCCCCCAAGCGAGTGGCGATGCGGGTCTCGTCGTGGTTTCCCAGCACGTAATTGGGCCAACCGCCCGGCGGTACAGCCTGTTCGACGTTGTCGACCAGAGCCCGGATGTGCTCGGCCGTCCAGGGAGTCTGCAGAATGGCGAAGTTGAAGGGCATGTGCAGCTCGTCGAGATTCGAGCCGTAGTAGGAAGCCCAGGTTGACCAGTCGTACTCGTGAATCTCGCCTACCGAGTAGCGGTGCGGCTGATATTCGTCCAATACTGCCCGGACTCTCCGAAAGGATTCGTGCACATCAGGATGACCCCGGTCGTGGATATGAAGCTGCGTGGCATAGAGCGCCAGGGGGAGGTCGGCATTGAGCTCGGCAACCACCGGGTTGTCCCGCAGGTCCGGGTCCTTCCCGATGTAATGGGCCACGTCAATACGGAAGCCGTCCACTCCCCTATCCAGCCAAAACCGCAGCGTGCGAAGCATTGCTTGAACGAGGTCGGGGTTACGCCAATTCAGGTCTGGCTGTTCCTTGAGGAACGAGTGCAAGTAGAACTGGCCAGTCGTCTCGTCCCATTCCCAAGACTCGCCACCGAACGCGGCTCCCCAGTTGTTAGGTGGAGAACCGTCCGGTTTGGCATCCCTCCACACGTACCAATCGCGCTTCGGATTGGTGCGTGATGATCGCGATTCGACAAACCAAGGATGCTGATCCGACGTGTGATTGGGAACCCAATCGATGATCACCTTGATGTTGCGCTCGTGAGCCCCAGCCAGAAGACGATCGAAGGTAGCCAGGTCCCCAAAGAGCGGTTCAACGTCGCAGTAGTCCGAAACGTCGTATCCGAAGTCTTTCATCGGCGACGGATAGAAAGGCGAGATCCAGATCGCGTCGATGCCGAGAACCTCAGAGAGGTAGTCGAGCCGGTCGATGATCCCCTGCAGGTCACCGACGCCGTTCCCGGTGCTGTCCTGGAAGCTGCGGGGGTAGATCTGATAGATGACGGCGGTTTCCCACCAGGGCCGGTTCCTCATCCGGCCAGGCTAGTCCGGGACCCATTCGCCTCCCGCCAACCTGCAGCCGGGTTGCAGCCGTTTCGCAGGCGGCCTGCAACCGCCGGAGCGCATCCTCAGACCGAAGACCACCAGAAGACAAGGAGGTCGGAGATGGCAGTCATCGAGAAGGAACGGGTCGAAGAGAGGTTCGAGACGATCGAGGCTCCGGCCCAGAAGAGGGGATCCGGAATGGTCGTGACGGCACTGGCGATCATCGCTCTGGCGGCGGTGGCCGCAACCTTGGTTTTCGTGTTCGCCGGAGACGACACCGCCACCCAGGCGGTACAGGATTTCCGGAGCGAACAGCAGATCCTGGCCGACCTGGCCAATCAGGGCTACATACCCGCCGAGGCAGTCGACCGGAGGTTGCTGAAGACCGAGCAACTCGTCAATCAAGGCCAGATCCCGGCCCAGACGCTTGAGCCGTACCGGACTCCCGTGGAGCCCCTATTCAGCGAGGCCGAGCTATTGATGATCGAGCTCGCCGAGTCGGGACAGATACCCAGGCAAGCGGTGGACTGGGGAGACGTAGAACTGAAAAAGCTGGTCAATCAGGGACTGATCCCGCGCCAGGCACTGAACGACTGACCCGGCAACATCTCGAGGACCCCGGGCACAAACCGGGGCCCTCGCTATCTATCCGGCCAGGCGGCGTCGAGTTCCGCCAGCAGCGCATCCAGATTGTCCGGACCGTTCTCGATGTAGTCGACCATCGCCGCATAGAAGGCCGCCTGCCCCACTTCCGGGGGCATCAAATCAGACCCGTCGAAACGAAAGGCATCGGCTTCGAGCGCCTCTTGGACCGCCTCGGCCATCGGTCGTATCAACTCGTTGGGCTCACCGAACACCGTGTAGTTGTCGAGATCGAAGTCGCGGCGGGCCGAGATGAACCCCACCCACTGGTCGGCCCACACCCGACCGAAATCGGGCCCGAGCAGAAAGCGGACGAGCTCTCGCACCTCGGGCCGGTCCGAGAACACCACGATCATCGACCCGCCGCCGATGACCCCCGCCGATCCCTGCCGGCGATGGTGAGGAGTGGGAAAGACCCCCACCTGTGCCGTACGGCACATCCTCGGCTCCGTAGCTTGGATAGTGGTGGAGCCAGCACTCCGGCGGGTCCCAGGTCATATCGGTGAGGGCCGACCACGGGAACTGCTGCAGGGCACCCTCCCTCCCCCGGTACAGGTACCCGGAGTGAAATAGGATCTCACCAAGCCGCTCGAAAGCCGCCTCGATCCGAGGATCGCTGAACGGGATCCGCACCGCTCACCCAGTCGTCGTAGACCTCCGGGCCGTCGGCTCCAATCAGCAGATCCTCGATCCAATCAGTCGCCGGCCATCCGGTGGCGTCCCACGAGGCTTCGCCCCAGCACCACGGCGAATAGCCGTCGGCCAGCATTTGATCGCCGAGATCGAGGAGATCGGCCCAGGTTTCGGGGATCTGGTAGCCGGCCTCGCCGAACTCGGGTAACGGATACCAGATCAGGCTCTTGCTACTGAGGTGGGTCACCCCCGCGTAAAGACCCCCATCGTCCGCCGGCCAGCTCCCATCGCCACCAACCGTACCCAGCGAGACGAGATAGGGGCTGAATTCCCGTCTCAGCGCTTCCACGTCCAGATAGCCACTCAGATCGATGAGGGCCCCGGCCTCGACCAGGACCGGCACCGTGCCGGGTTGCGCCAGCACCGCAATGTCGGGGAATTGCTTCGTCGCGAGGAATTCCTCGAGTCCAGACTCGAGGTCGATGGGAGCGGACGGGATCACCTGAATTCCCGTCCTGTCCCGGAAGGCACCCATTTCGCTCTGAAATCCGTAGTCGGCTTGCGGCGAGTGATCGGAGTGGAATCGAACCTGCGTTCCGGCCAGAGCGGCCGGCTGTAAGGGATCGGCTTCGGTCAGGGGGCCCGGCATCTGGGCGGGAAGCTGCGGACAGTCCCCGGTAGTGAAGAACTCCACACATTCGACAGCAGTCAGAGAACGATCGGCTCTCTGGAGGGTGAGGCTAACGAGTTGATCAAGTGGAAGGATGAAGACACCACGCCGTCCGGTCGGTGCGGTCGATACCGCCGTCGGTCCATCCGACAGCGGATAGGTACCGCCGGTCGCCTGGAAGGCCCAATGCAGGGCCTCGACCGTCTCGCGGGGGACCGGCTCGCTCAGCCGGGCGGTGATATCGACGGCGTGGAGTGCCAGCAGCAGACTGAGCTGTGGGTCTTCCGCCAAGTTAGCAACCGATGCGTAGGACAGGCTTTGCGCGAGGGTGTGTGCCTCAGCCAGCAACGCCGCGTCTCTCTGGAGGTCGGCCTCGCGGCTGCGATTGGTGGCAACGGCGGCGAGGGCGGCGGCTCCGAGGGTGGCGATGGCCAGCACTACCACTAGGACACGGAGACGGGATACGGACCGACGTTCGAGGGCAATCTCGCGCTGCCGGCGAGCGGCTTCCGAGGCCTGTTCATCCGCCCGCCGCTGCAAACTGGCGTCCAGGTACTCATGTTCGCCGGGGGTAAGCGCCAGGTCGGTCTCCTCACTCCACTGTTCGAACGAGGCCAGACGGGCGCCGGTCAGCAGGTAGTCGGAATGGGAACCGGCCTTCCGCCACTCCCCGTATTCGGTGGCGAGGGCGCGATGCATCCGGAGCTGGTCCCTACTCTCATCGATCCAGGCGGTCAACCGCGGCCATTCTCTGAGCAGGGCCTCGTGGGCCAGCTCGACGGTGGCCCCACCGCCGTCCGGGTCGCGATCGAAGGTGAGCAGCCGGTGTGTCCCAAAGGCATCGAGCACGGCCCCCACCTTCCCCGGCCCCGGGGTCAGCGCTTCGAGTTCCGACCTAGCCACCCGCCGGCGCGTGTCATCGAAGCCTTCCCCCAGGGTCACCAGCCGCAGGAACACCTGCCGGGCCGCAGCCTGCTGGGTGGCATCCAGCGATCGGAAGACCTCCTCCGCCCGGTTCCGCAGGGCGCCTTGGAGTCCTCCAAACGTTTGGTACCCGGCCAAGGTGAGCGTGTTTCCGGCCCGATGGTCGAACAATTCGGTCAAAGTGAACTGAAACAGCGGCAATGTCCCCGGTTGATTCACCACGTCGGCAACCAGTTCGGCGGCCAGATCTACTTCGAAGGCCGCCCCCACCCGGGCGGCCGGCCCAACGGCGGCCCGTTCCAGGGCACCTGGACCCAGGGGTCCGACGGTAACCTGCCCGCTCTCCATCCAGGTCGCAAGATCCGGGTATTCGAGCGGACGGTCGTAGAAGTCTGCCCGCAGGGTCGCCACTACCCGCAAGCGACTGTGGGGATCCTCCAAGGCTTCAATCAGGTTGCGGATGAATCTTCGCCGGACTTGCTGGTCGCTGGTCAGCAGAAACAACTCTTCGAATTGATCGATGACCAGGACCACCTCGGATCGATCATCGGTGGTGACCCGTAACGCCGCTCTCAGCAAATCCAGATTGTCCCCCCGGAAATGTTCGTACAGCGATTCGAGCTCGGGCCGACATCCGTGCAACAGCGCTGCTTCCAGCGCCGCAAACGGATGAGCACCCGGCAGCATCGTTGCGTAGCACCACCGGTCGGAGCCTGGCAGAGCACCGGACTTCAGAGCAGGAAGCAGTCCGGCCCGCACCACACTCGACTTCCCGCTGCCACTCGGCCCGACGACCATCAAGAACCGGCTCTCGCCCAGCCTGCCCAACATCTCCTCGACCAGGTTCTCTCGGCCGTAGAAGTCAGAGGCATCCGCTTCGCCGAAGGGACGCAACCCTTTATAAGGGTTCTCGACAACCGCAATGGGCTCGACCCGTGCTTCCCCGGGAGCGTTCAGACCGGGATCCTGGTTGAGGATCTGGTCTTCCAGCACCTGCAGGCCGGGCGAAGGTTCGATCCCCAATTCCTCGGCCAGCACTCGGCGGGTTTCCTGATAGGCCCGCAACGCCTCGGCCTGCCGGCCCGACCGATACAACGCCAGCATCAACTGTCCCACGCGGCCGCTCTCGCAACGGATACCGACCGATCAACGACTCCAGTTCACCGATCAGGCTGCCGTGGCGACCCAACCGGAGGTCGGCCTCGATCCGGTCCTCCACTGCGGCTATGCGCTGTTCTTCCAGGTGAGCGATCGCCGGCCGCAACGAGAGCTCGTCGAGAGGTCGGCCAAGGCGCCACCCCGCCACAAACCCAGGGCCTCCTGCAGCGAAGCCGAGGCAAGGTCGGGGCTGGCATCCATGGAGTCCCGGCCCCGCCGCACCAACATGTCGAAACGAGCGGAGTCGATACCGAGGTGATCGACGTGCAAGACGTAACCGGGCGGGGAAGACTCGAGGTGGCCGTCTCCCAGCATGCGCCGCAGACGAGAAACGTAGGTCTGCAGAGATTTGCGGGCCGTGGCGGGAGGATGGTCTCCCCAAACGTCGTTGATGAGCCGGTCGACGGAGACCACCTCACCCGCGTTGAGAAGCAGCACGGCCAAGACCATGCGTTGCCGGTGGCCACCCAGCCGAATCAACGATCCGCCGTCGGCCACCTCCAACGGGCCGAGCACCCGGAAGTCCACGTTGTCAAGGTAGCCCCGAACCCGGCCTCCGGTCTAGGACCAACCGGCCTCACGGAAAGCCCGGCCGGGTCAGTCAGCCCCTTCGGCAGCCTCTTTGAGTCCGTCCGCGAACTGTTCGAAGGAGGGAGTCAGGTCGGGCATCGACTTCCAGATCATCGACAGGAGCGGGCCGGTGAACTCCTCGCGCATGTCGAATCTCGTCAACGCCTCACTTTCGGGCGTCAGCGTGAAGGTCCGGACCCCCTTGAACAAACCCAACGGCATGCCGCCGGTCCACGTCATCAGGGAGGGTGGATCCAGGGCTACTTTCACCGGGAACGCCCGGCCGGGGCTGATCTTGGAAAAGACCTTGATCTTGCTCCCCGGTGAGATAGTGCCCTCCACTCGCTCGACGCCGGAATCCCAGGCAGTGTATCCGGCGGCGTCGGTCAGAATCGCCCAAATGGTCTCCGGCTGCGCGGCGATTGTCTTGATGACCTCATAGGACTCCATGCGTTCTCCTGTCTGGTTCAGACGTACAGAGCGTCGATCGCGTCTGCGTACTTCTCGTGGATGACCCGCCGTTTCAATTTGAGGGTCGGAGTGAGCTCGTCGGACTCGGGCGTCCACTCATCCGGCAGGACAACGAATTTCTTCAATTGCTCGACCCGGGCCACGTGTTCGTTGGCCTCGTCCACGGCCTTCTGCACCTCGGCCTGTACCTCGGGCAATCGCGAGAACGACTCCATATCGTCGAACTTCAACCCTTGCCGTTCGGCCCACGGTGGGGCCATGTCGCCGTCCAACACGATCAGCGCCGACAGGAACTTGCGGCGATCGCCGATCACACATACCTGCCCGATCAACGGATGGTTCTTGATCACGCCCTCGAGCTTGGTCGGTGCGATGTTTTTGCCGCCTGCGGTGATGATCAGTTCCTTCTTGCGATCGACGATCGAGACGAACCCGTCCTGGTCGATCTCGGCGATGTCACCGGTAACCAGCCAACCGTCGGCGACGAAGGTCTCGGCGGTCTCTTCGGGCCGCTTGAAATACCCGGCGGTCACGTTTCCGCCTCGCATCATCAGTTCGCCGTCGTCGGCCATTTTCACTTCGGTACCGGCCAACGGTTTGCCGACTGATCCGATCTTGTTGGCGCCCGGCAGGTTGGTAGTCCCGGGACCACTCAACTCGCTCATACCCCACAGCTCGTACAGAGGCAGTCCGATCCCCTGGAAGAAGATGAGCAGCTCTGGAGCGATCGGCGCGGCAGTGGAGATAGCGATGAACACCTCGCCCATCCCTAAACCGTCGAGGATCTTGGTGAGGACTATCCGTTCGAGCAGTTTGAGTTTTAGGCCGGTCAGGACAGGCACCGGTTTGCCCTGCTGGCGCAGCTTCACAACCTCCTCGCCGGTCTTGATGGCCGTCATCGCCAGGGTCTTCTTCAGCCCTTCCTCACCCTCGAGCCGGGCCATCAACCCGGCCTGGAACCGCTCGTAGACACGGGGCGCCGCCACGAACAGGGTCGGCTTGGCTTCCTGCACATACTCGAGCACCTGCGTCATGTCCGGGCAGTACCAGACCTCGCCGACGTACCACATCCCCAAATAGTGACTCGCGACCCGTTCGGCGATATGGGCCAGCGGAAGGAAGGAAACCAGGCGTGGGTGCTTTGGGCAGATTGATGGTTCGCTCAGTCGACTCGACGGTCCAGAGAACATTGTGGTGGGTGATCACCACCCCTTTGGGGGTGCCGGTCGTCCCTGAGGTGTATATCAACGTGGCGATGTCATCAGGTTGGAGTTGGGCGGCCCGTTCATCAACCACGCCGGGGTTGCCGGCCAGCAGCGCCCGACCCCTTTCCGCCAGGTCGTCCCACGACAGCACCCAGTCGACCGTTTCGTAGTTCTCGGCGCCTTCCATCAAGACGACGTATTCGAGACTGGGCAGTTGGGGCTTGGCCGCCTCCCAGCGTTTCATGTACTCGAGGTTCTCGAGGACGGCGATCTTCGCCTCGCAATGGCCGCCAATGTACGCGACCTGGGGAGTCGCCAGCGTCGAATAAAGAGTCACCGGAGTCGCCGGCCGCGTGCATCGCGCCGAGGTCGGCGATGACATGCTCGGGTCGGTTGGCAGCCATCAGGGCGACGAAATCTCCACGACCGACCCCCAGCGAAATGAAACCGGCTGCAATCTCTACGACACGCTCCCGGTACTGAGCCCACGAGAGCTCTTTCCAAACGCCGTCCTCACGCCAATGAATGGCCGGGACCTCCGGATGTTCCGAGGCATTCCGAGCCAACACTTCAACAACAGTTCGCCCCTCCACCACTGCGTCGATATCGGCGCGAATTTCGTTCTGCAGTCACCATATGAGTCCTCCCTCGATGCCCCAACTGTACCGAGCAGCAAGGAGCTCTGACGGAGAGAAGTGCGACGCCGTCAAGCAACAAGCAACAAGATCGTCACTCACCCCGTCGCGTCTCACGCGACTGTGGCCGCGTACTGACTACTGACAACTGACAACTCGAAGTGAGTGTGCGGCTTCGCCGCCAGGCTCACTTCGTATATATCTCGTCGATGACGTGCCCGTACTTCTTGCCGACGATGGCTCGCTTGACCTTGAGGGTCGGGGTCAGTTCTCCACCTTCGATGGTGAAGTCCTCGTCGAGAATTCGGAAGGTCCGAACCGACTCAGCCTTGGAGACCGCCTTGTTGGCGTCGTCGACGGCAGTCTGAATCTCTCTCGATCAATCGTTGGTCCTTCATGGCTCCGCCAATGATCACTGACTCCCCCGTTCTTTGGCCCACTCGGGACAGGTCTCGGTGTCGATCGTGACCAGGGCGGCGATGAACGGTTGGGCGTCACCGATCACCATGCACTGGCTGATCAACGGATGGGCCCGCATCCGGTCCTCCAGCACAGCGGGGGCAACGTTCTTTCCGCCGGCCGTGACGATGAGTTCCTTCTTGCGGCCGGTGATGCGGAAATAGCCGTCGGAGCTCATTTCTCCGACGTCACCGGAGTGGAACCAACCATCGTCATCAAATACTTCGGCAGTGGCCGTCTCATTGTTCCAGTAGCCCCGGAAGACACCACCGCCTTTGATGAGGATCTCGCCGTCGTCGGCAATCGCCATGGACCACCCGGGGAGCGGACGGCCGACAGTCCCGATCCGGATTTCGTCGGGACGGTTGACACAAGTGGCGGAATTGGTCTCGGTGAGTCCATAGCCTTCAAGCACGGTCAACCCGATGCCCCGGAAGAAGTGACCAAGCGTTCGCCCACAGGGCCGCCCGCCGGAAATGGCGTATACCAGGCGACCACCGAACACGTCTCGCAATTTGCCATAGACCAGCTTGTCGAAAACGGCATGCAGGACCTTGGTCTTCAGACCAACCTTGCCGGCCTTTCTTCGATCTTCGGAGTAGTCCATGGCCGTCTGGGCGCCAGGTCGAAGATCTTGCCCTTGCCTCTCGACTCGGCCTTGTGTTTGGCCGCAGTTGTACACCTTCTCGAACACACGGGGCGCCGAGAACATCCAAGCGGTTTGAACATCGACAGTTCCTCCACCAGGTTCTTGGTTCCCGGAATAGCCGATCTTGACGCCGGTAGTCACGCAAGCCACCTGGACGATCTGAGCAAAGCTGTGGGCCAACGGCAAGAACATGAGGTTGGACTCGCCGGGAGCGAACACCTCAGAATCGCCGCGAACCGCCTGGCGAACAGTCCAAGATGAAGTTGTGATGGGTGAGCACGCAGCCTTTGGGCCGCCCGGTCGTCCCCGACGTGTAGATGAGCAATGCCATGTCGTCCTGAGTGATGGCGGCGGTTCGGCGCTTCACTTCGGCCTCGGTTTCGGGGGTGGCAGCGTCCCGTAATTCATCGAGGGCGCCCCGTCCAGGACAAAGGCATGCCGGCAGTGGGGAAGATCGGCGGAGACCTCTCGGTAGACCGCCTCGAGGGCCTCCGTCTCACAGAAGATCGGCCTGCACTTCACTGTCATTCATGATCCACTTCACCTGCTCGGGCGAGGAGGAGTCGTAGATCGTCACGGTGGTGAGACCGGCCGCCCACAACGCGTACTGAAGGTACGTGTACTCGATCCGGGTCGAAGAGAGGAGACGCCGACCCGCGCACCGGTCTCGATGCCCAAAGACACAATCAGCCAGCCGCCAACTTCACCACCTGGTCCGCAAATTCCTCGGTAGTCACATCGACGAAACGATCACCTACCCGATAAGCCAGCGCCGCAACATTGGGGTGTGTGTCGGCTCTGGCCATCAGGGCGGACACCGGATTGTCACTGGGTGGGACTTTTACGGCGCCTGGGCTGGTGTACTCACGCATGGTCTCTCCTTCGGCCGCAGACCGCCCGATACCCGGGCAATGTCGCCCACGGAAAAATCGCTTTCGACGAATTCTAGCCAGGTGAGGCGGCCCGCCTTATTGGTCGACGCCTCCGGTCAGCGAACCGCTCCGGTACGACGCAAGGATTCCCGCTCCGTTTCGTCGAAACCGAATCCCACCAAGACGTCGTCGGAGTGCTGGCCGGCAACTGGAGGGGGACCGGATATCTCAGCCGGAGTTCGATCAAAGCGCGGAGAGGGACCCGGCTGGGTCACGCCCGCGAATTCAATGAAGGTAGAGCGGGCCAGGTTGTGTGGATGGTCCGGTGCCTCAGCCATGCTGACTACCGGGGTGACGCAAGCGTCCCGGCCGGCAAACCTGGCTTCCCAATCCTGACGGGTGCGAGTCTTGAAGCGAGCCGCGATCCGACCCTTCATTTCCGGCCAGCGTTGGTCGTCGAGTTGGTTGGCAACCCGCCATCCAATTCCAACACGTCGAGGAACTCGGCATAGAACGGCGGTTCGATGGCACCCACAGCCATGAAGCCCCATCCGCCGTTTCGTAGACGTCGTAGAAGGGAGCTCCGGAGTCGAGCAGGTTCGCTCCTCGCTGGTTGCACCAGAGACCCATCGCCCTCATCCCGTGGATCATCGTGGTCAGGAGAGCAGCTCCGTCGACCATGGCCGCATCAACGATCTGACCGTGTCCAGAGCCTCGAGCTTCGAAAAGGGCTGCCACGATGCCCAGGGCAAGAAGCATCCCTCCCCCACCGAAATCTCCGACCAGATTGAGGGGAGGTACCGGCGGCGCATCCCTTCGACCGATCGCGTACAGAGCACCCGATAACCCGGTGAAATTGATGTCATGCCCGGCCATGCCGGACCAAGGCCCGACTTGGCCCCACCCGGTCATCCGCCCGTAGACCAGACGAGGATTGCGTTCACGGCACACGCTCAGGACCGATACCCAGACGCTCGGCAACCCCCGGCCGGAAACCTTCGATCAGCCCATCGGCTTGCTCGACCAGTCGGAGGACCACCTCGACCCCGCCCGGGTTCTTGAGATCGACGCCAATCGACCGTTTGCCACGGTTCAATAGATCAAGAGAAGACCCGGCCTCCCCCGCTCCAACCACCGCGTCCGCCCGATCGACTCGCACCACATCGGCGCCCAGATCCGCCAGCATCATCCCGCAGAATGGTCCGGGTCCGATTGCCGCAATCTCGATGATCGTCACACCACGTAGCGGACCCATCGGCATGCTATTCCTGCGCCAGAGCGTTCTCGATGACCTCGTGTTGCTCGATATATGTGGAGATGAAGGCCTGAATGATGGCGGCGGTCGGGAGGGCAATCAACGCACCGATTGCCCCGAGTAGTGCAGCTCCCGCTAGTACCGCCCCGAACGCCAAGGCCGGGTGCAGCGCCATGGTCTTGGCCGTGATCCTGGGCTGCAAAACAAAGTTCTCGATCTGCTGATAAGCCACGAGAGCCACGAGCACCCAGACTGCCTTGATCGGATCCGTGAATAAAGCAACCAGGATGGGGGCAATGGCCGCCAGGTAAGTGCCAAAAGCGGGGATGGCTTGTGAGATGACCCCCACCCACAACGCCAGCGGTATCGCAAATGGAACGCCAATGATCAGCAGCACCAGATAGGTGAATACCGCCGACGCCAGGGCCAGCAGCAATCGCGAATAGACATATCCGCCCGGTCTTCTGGATCGCCACTTCCCACAACCTGAGAACCTCGACCTGCACCTCGGGTCTCACCGCGGCAAGCAGCGAACGGCGCAACTTGGGGCCGTCGGCCAGCAGATAGAAAGTGAACAGACCCATCGTCAGCAGACCGAGGACCGCACCGGCCACGGTCGACCCGAATCCGATCACGCCCCTCCCCACATCGTCGGCATACCCCTGAATCACGCTGCCGAGACTGTCGAAATCCTCGAGAGCGGCGTCCACGCTGAGTTCGATCCCAAACCACTCTTCGAGCTTCGACGAAACCTGATCGAGCCAATCGGGGAGGTTGGCAAAGAAGCTGCCGGTTTGAGAGATCAACGGCGTCAGCACTGCGGCCAGGAACCCCAACCCGAACAATCCGGCGATCAAGAACACGACGGCCGTGGCGGTGCTTCTCTTCCAACCGCGGCGTTTGGAGAAATACTGCACGGCCGGTTCGAGGGCAAACGAGAGGAAGAGGGCGAGCAGAAGCGCGATGAGCAGATCACCCAGCTCTACGACGACCCAGAGCAATCCAAGTGTGGCCAGGATGCCGCCGATGGTCATCAGCAAGGCACGAGGGAACCAGGACGGGACCTGCTCCCTCACGCCGGCGGGGTGGGGCGGCGGGTGGATTCTGATCCGGCGAGGAGTCCATGTGGTGAGGACCATACCCTGTCTCCGGCGGCTTTTCTCCACAGTGGAGTAGGTTTGGTATAGACGCGAGAAAGGCGGGATCAGATGGTCGGAAGCCGATTCCTCGTGTTGTTGACGGGATGGCAATAGCTGGCGACCGGATGTGCCAGCGCAGCCGAAAACATTGTCGAGAATGCGCTCGAGAACGCCACTGAGGAAGAAGTCGGATCAGGGAACGCAGAAGTCGACATCGATGAAGACGACGGTTCTGTCTCCATCGAAACCGATGAAGGTTCGATCCAAATCGGCGGAACCGATATCCCCGAGGACTTCCCGCTCCCCGTCCCGGACATTGAAGAGGTGCTCGGGGTAACAAGTCAGAGCGGTGGGAGCGCACGAGTACACCCAGGTCATCCTGAGCATCGATCCCGATGATCTCGATGAGATCGCCGACCTTTATGAAGGTTTCTTCGACGACCAAGGTTGGGAAATCGAGCCGTATCGATTCGAGTTCGGGCGACGCAAGTACCTCTGATCACCGGGACCGGCGATGGCGTAGACGCCTCGGCCTCTCTGGGGTACAGCGACGGCGACGACGCGGCCACCCTGAGCCTCTCGTACTCCGCGAGCGGATAGGACTCGCTCAGCCGTTCTGATCCGGACGACGGCGACGCTCGACGTCGCTCTCGCAGTGACCCTGCTTGCAGCGTCTGCTTGGCGACCAGGTTGATGAAGGCCAGCAGGATCCCGATGCCGATGATGACGAACACGATCGTGAAGATCTTGGTACCGGGACGGGTCGGTGACAGATCCCCGTAGCCGACGGTGGTGAGGGTCACCACGCTGAAATACAACGAGTCGAGCACGCTCCAACCTTCGAAGCGGTGGTAGACCCAAGTGCCGGATCCCAACAAACCCACAACGGTGAGCAGCAATGCCCGGAATTCGGGGTCGCGCAGACCTCTCCAGATCGCGGCCAGGAACCTCCCGAAGATCATCTGCGAACCGTCAGCCCGCGGCCTGAACCGACTTGACGTAATCGATTACCCGCTGTATCTGGTCAACCGATAGCGACGATCTGAATGAAGGCATCCTGCCTATGCCGGTGTTGATCGTGATTTCGTAGTATTCAAGCGGCCGGTCGACCGCTTCCGAACCGGGCCCTAGCGGCGGACCGAGGCCACCGCTCAAGTCTTTTCGATGACAGGAAGCACAACGGGCGTTGTAGATCTCCTCACCGGTCGCGTTCTCGTCCAGACCCGCACAACCGGCCAGGAGGCCGGCGCTGAGTCACCAGCGACAACAGGACCAATAGGAATCCCCGGCGTGCAGACATCATGGCGAGAAGGATAGTGAATTAGTCCCTGTTCACGAGGTTGCGAGCAGCGAACTACCGCCGACCACCAGCAGTGTCACTATCACTCCGGCGATCAGGACCCCGATGGTGATCAACCCGAAAGCTTTGCGCCGCTCGACACCAAAGACGAAAGCGGCCAGTGCTCCGCTCCACGCACCGGTGATCGGCAGTGGGATGGCAACAAAGGTTATGAGGGCCAGATCCCGCCACCGGTCGAATCGACCGGAGTGGCGGCGCCTGGTGTGAGAGAAAAGGCGTTCAAGGAACCGATGCAATCCACCCCAATGATCCTCGGCCCATGCCGTCACCGGGCCCAACAACAGCAGAATGAAGGGTACCGGCAGGAGATTGCCTATCACGGCCCACAAATAGGACTGCCACACCGGCATGTCCAGGACCTCGAGCGCAAAAGGAATGGCCAGGCGCAATTCGAACACCGGCAGAGTGGCCAGCAGCAAAACCGCCAAAGGTTCCGGGAAGTTCCGGACGAAGCTTTCGATTGAATCTCTCATCGACTCGGCAGTATTGCAGGGATCTTGCCTACACCGACCCTCCCCCGTCCGAGGACACCTCAATCCCTGATGGTTGCCGAGTCAATCTTGACACCTCGCTGCGGGCCCACTTAGGATCGAGGGGTACTGGGGGCGGTTATCCGTTCCTGGAACAAGCCCCCAAAAAGGGCAATGGGCCACGAGTCCGGACTCCCTGGCGCCGGCTCGATCAACGGCCCTTTGCGGCTCCTCCTCGGAGGAGCACATACGAGGCTCCGGCTCTACCCCCTTGCCGGAGCCTCGTCATTGGATGGACAGGTTTCAAATACCCCTATCAATAGAGCGGTCGGAGGTCGCCCGGACGGGGGACGCGGTTCCCCCACTTGGGTCGTCCATGGAGGATGGCGTGGGCAATATCGACAGCGGGCACCACGTATTTGCCCTCAGCGATGAGGCGCGAGAGCTCTTCAAGACGCTCCCGGCGGTCGACGGTGCGATGCATCTCGTCGGTCAGAGTTTCGGTCGAATCCATCTCTAATTGGCATCGGCATCCCGACCCCCGCAACTTGAGGAGTCCGGACTCCTCCAATCCGTTTTCCGCCAGAAGGGCATCAGCCACCTGTTCGGCCGGTACGTGATACCGGCCCGATTCGATGAGCCGTCGGATCTCGAGCAACTTCGCTCGCCGAGCTGCTCGATCGATCCACGGACGGTGGTGATAGGACTGGCCGCTCACCCTCCCATTATCACACCGAGAACCGCACCACTATCACGTCACTTTCGGCGACGGTGTAGTCCTTGCCCTCGACCTTTATGTGACCGAGTCTTCTTGGTCTCGTCCCATCCGCCATCATCCATCACCACCGACAATCTGCGCCACCTCGGCGCGGATGAACCCTCGTTCGAGATCAGAGTGGATCTTTCCAGCGGCTTCCGGTGCTTTGGCGCCCTTGCGAACAGTCCAGGCGTGAGCTTCCTTCGGTCCGAGGGTGTAGAAACTGATCAGATCCATTGCGGAGTAAGCCGCATTGACGACCTTGGCCAGCGCCCCCTCTCCAAGGCCCAGGCCCTCGAACAGCTCCCGTCGGTCTGCGGGGGACAGCAGGGCACCCTCCTCTTCCAGCTTGGCCGAAACGACGACAACGGTGTCCCCGGGAGGAACCAACGCTTCGAGCTCACCTACAATGTGAAGTGTGTCTGCCAGCATCCTCACCGACGTTGACTACCCACACGGCCGGTTTGAGGGTAAGCGGCGCCAGATCGCGAAACGCGCCGAGCTGATCCCTTTCCCAATGCTCAGTCCGCGAGGTGCACGCCCTGCTCGAGCAGGGCCGTGGCCCGGGTAATGGCTTCAGCGGCGCCTTTCTTGGCAACATCGCCAGTCGCCTCTTTGACGATCTTCTCTCGGCGCCGCTCAAAGACATCGAAATCGGCAAGCGCCAACTCCAGCAGCAACTCCTGCGCCTGAGCCGACGCGTCGGTGCCCGATTCATCGGCGGGGACCGAGTCCTCTTCGAAAGAGCGCAACACGATGGCCAGCGCCTCCATGTCCCTCAGCCTCCCGAAGAACTGGGCGCCAAAACCCCCCGCTGTGACCCGGTTTGGCCATCGCCGGAAGGTCCAACAGCTCCAGCGTGGCATGAACCAACTTTGCCGACCCCTCGATCCGGGCGGCCTCGTCAAGCTCAGCGTCCGGGACCTTGGCCACACCCATGTTGGGCTCCGTCGTCGAGAACGGATGGGCAGCAGTCGGCGCCTCCAAACCGGTGAGGGCGTTGAAGAGGGTCGTCTTGCCGACGTTGGGGAAGCCGACGATGCCGATGCGTGCCACGAGACCGGGAGTGTAACTGTGAGCTGCGCGCTGCGAGTCTCGAGCGGGACGAACCGCTCGTCGATTAGCGTGCACATGAAGCTCAGAGGGGAGCAACTATGAGGATCGCCGTTGTTGGAGCCGGCTCGTGGGGTACGACCGTGGCTTGTCTAGCCGCCCAACGGCATGGCACCGTGCTGTGGGCCCGGCGCCCTGAATTGGTGGAGCGCATCAACGAGGAACGGCGCAACGAGCATTACCTTCCCGGAGCCGAAATTCCCGTACAGCCTGACGGCCACCAGCGATCTGGAAGCTGCCCTGGACGGCGTCGAGGTCCTCGTGATGGGGGTGCCATCCCACGGGTATCGAGAGGTACTGGCCCGGGCGGCTGCCGCCGTGCCGGCCGAGGCGGCGATTCTGAGCCTCTCCAAAGGCATCGAACAAGGAACTCTCAAACGTATGACCGAGGTGACCCGCGAGGAGCTTCCCGATCACGATCCCGGCCATCATTGGCGTCTTGAGTGGTCCCAACCTGGCCCGGGAGGTCATCGCCGGCCAACCCGCGGCAACGGTGATAGCGATGGCCGACACCGATCGGTCCCGACACCCTCCAACAGGTCTTCATGTCCCCATCGTTCCGGGTCTACACCAACACCGATGTGGTCGGTTGCGAGATCGCCGGAGCGCTCAAGAACGTGATGGCCATTGCCGCAGGAATGGCCAAGGGACTCGGGTTCGGCGACAACACCATGGCGACGCTGGTCACCCGGGCCCTGGCCGAACTAACCCGCTTGGGGTAGCGATGGGTGGAGATCCGCTCACCTTCGCCGGACTGGCGGGGATGGGCGACCTGATCGCCACTTGCGTCAGTTCGCAGAGCCGCAACAACCGGGTAGGCACCGAACTGGGCAAGGGTCGTTCGCTCGACGACATCATCTCCGAGATGAATATGGTCGCCGAAGGGGTCAAGACAACCCGGGCGGTGCTCGATCTGGCGAAGAGTACGGGATCGAGATGCCGATCGCCCACCAGGTGGGTCGGGTGCTGTACGAAGGAGCCCGCCCGCGCGACGCGGTCCTGGCCTTGATGACGAGAGAGGCGAAGGCGGAGGGATAAAGGTTCGAAGTTCGAGTTCTGAGGTTCGAAGTTTGAAAGGGACCGATCCGAACACCCTTCCCTGGTCGAACACACTATGCGGCTACAGCTTTCCGGCGGAGAGACCGACCTCCTGGGAGAAACCGGCGCACGGGAACCGGGTTGCGCCGGGGATACGTCCAATAGGATGTACAACCCGGGAGGGTTCATGATCAAACACACCAAGAAACGCCTGGCCAAGACTGTCTGCCATGGCACTTGTGTTGTTGCTCGTGGCGGCAGCATGCGTGCAGCAGCGGAGACGCGATACCGCCGACCCCGGCCAATTCGAGGAGATAGGCGGCGACCTCGAAGGGGGCTTCTACGAAGCGACCACGACGACCGCCCCGGCCGCGGTGGAGGCGCCATCAGACGGCGACGAAGGCGAGAAGCTCACGGCCTCAAGTCTTGGTTCTGGGGGCATCGAACCGGTCGCCTTCCAGACCTCGGATCTGGGGCGGGACATCATCTTCACGGCCGACCTGACAGTGGCAGTGCCCGACGTGACGACCGCCGGCGAGCAAGCCACCCGCCTGATTCAGGGCCTGGGTGGTTTCCTCTTTGGACAACGCACCACCGGCGACCCCGCCCCGATGAGCGTCCTCACCTTCAAGGTGCGGCCCGGAGGACTTCCAGGAAGCACTCGACGAGCTCGGGTCGATCGGCGATCTGCGCACCCAGAACGTTTCCGCCGATGACGTGACCGAGCGCATCGTTGATGTCCAGAGCCGCATCAACACCGCCGAGGCGAGCGTCGAACGTTTGCGGGCTCTCCTCGAAGGGCCGTCGACATCAAGACGATCGTCGAGCTCGAAAATGAATTGCTCCAGCCGGAGAGACCCAACTCGAGACGATGCGCGGCTCGCTTCGCACCCTCGAGGACCAGGTCGCTCTCGCCACGATCGTGCTGACCATCACCGAAGCGGAAAGCCGTCCGGCCGTGTCCCTGATCGTGACGGCCTACCTCGGCCACGATGAGGGCGTATCTTGTCCGGGCAGTTCGGGCCTGACCGTCGATCAGAGCGACGAAGTCACGGTCTGCTTCGAGATCATCAACGTCGGCGATACGTCACTCACCGACTTCGAATTGCGTGATCCGGTGTTGGACGTGGAGTTCGACGACCTGCTGGTGGTTTTTGGAGACCTCGGCAGGGCCATCGAACCCGGCGAATCGATCCTGCTGGCCACAGAGACCGTCGCCGAGCGCAGCCTCCGAACCCAAACGACGGTGACTGCGACGCCCGTCGACGAGGACGGCAATGCTCTCTCGGCCCGCAAGGCGGCCAACACCGTCACGATGTTCATCCAGGCGGTCGACCCGGGCGGGATTCCCACCTTCTCCGAGGGACTGGAGGCCAGTTGGGAACTGTTGGTCGATCTCGGGCAAGTGTTGATCCTGTTCGCGGGAGCAATACTGCCGTTCTTCTGGGTACCAATCGTCGGTTGGCTGATCTGGCGATTCGCCCGGCGACGCTCTGAAGAACGGACTCCGACCGGCGAACCCGCCCCAGTCCCCGCCAAGACTGCCGAGCCTGAACCCGGCGCAGGGCCAAACACGGAGAGCTAGCGGAAGGCTGCCGAAAGCAACGAACGGTAGAGCAAGGCTTGATCGCCCAACCGGCGCCGCAGCGCCCGCTCGAGCCCGCCGATCGGGTAGAGGTTCTGCGGAGCCCGGGGATCCTTATGACCTTGTGACGCAAACCGCGGCAAGGTGAGTGTCACACGGTCGGCCAGTTCCCTCGCCGAAGCAGTGTCGAGATCGGCAGCTGCCTCACAGCGAACCACTGACGCCCAAGCATGGTCGGCGGGGCCGGGAAGCCGCAAGTACCAGGAATACCGGCTCCAGGCGGTGGTGGTGAGGAACAGGGGGGTCCGCTGCCCGGCAGCCAGCCGACCAATCACCGTACGCAGGGCCGGCGGGAGGTAGTGCACATGATGGGTCTTGACGTAGCCGACGGCCCCGGGGACGTGGGCGCCGCTCAGAGGTCCGTCGACCACGACCATCGCATCACCGGCGTGACGGGCGGCGACCTCCTTTTCGGTCTCGCCCATCCTCTGTTGAATACCCAGCCACAGCTCCTCGGGAGTAGATCCGGCCACCGCCCGCACCTCGTAGGCGGCATGCCGGGTCAGGATCGGCGTTACGTCGGGTGCGGCCGTGAACAAACCCCGCCGCACCTCGCTGGCCACCAATTCCGCCCGGCCGTCACACCGCACGGCACCTGCCGCATAGGTTGCGCAGAGACCCAGGGTGGCCATTCCGTCCGGCTGGGAGATCCAGACATTGGCGTCGACGCGGCGTACTCCGTCCACGAACAACACCGAATCCGCCCCCGACCCGGTCGGAGCGATCGGCGCCCAATCGCGGGCCGGCACCTCGATGTCGACTTCCGGCACTGTGGTTGTCTCTTCAAGTTCTGCTCCGGTCGGTGTGCCGTACTCAGGAGCCCACTGTTCGACGGTGAACTTCACAACTCCACCCGCTTCACCGTTGCCGTTCCCGCGCCCTTTCGCACCTCAAATCGCACGGGGACCTGCTCGGCGAGGTCTCGCACGTGAGTGACGATTCCTACCGTTCTACCCCGAGCTCCCAACTCCTGGATTACGTGAGCGACCGTGTCGAGTGTCTCGGAATCCAATGTGCCGAACCCTTCATCGAGGAACACCGATTCAAGCCGGCCCCCGCCGTGAACGGACATGGACGCCAACTGTTCCGCCAGGGACAATGCGAGCGCCAGCGAGACGAGAAAGGTCTCACCTCCGGACAGCGTCTTGACGAGACGAGGTTCATTGGCGTTGCGGTGATCGATCACCCGAAAGTCGCGCTTGACCAATTCCAATGAGTAGGCGCCGTCGGCCAGATCGCCGAGTAGCAGGTTGGCGCCACCCACCAACGCGGCCAGCGCCTCCTCCATCAACCATGCCTCAAAACCTGTAGCCGACAGGTGACGGCCGAGGCTCCTGGCCAGATCGGACTCCTCGGCACCGGAAGCAATCGCGGTTCGATGTTCCGCCGCCCGCCGAGCTGCTTCCCGGATCCGGGCCAGTTCATGATGGGCGGCGGTCGCGGCGGCCACCACCACATCTCTCAGCCGACGATCCGTGACTTCGAGACCGTCCTCTCTGAGACGAGAGGCCAGACCCTCCTCCTTTTCAACGAGCTCGGCCTCCGCTCGCTTGATGAGTTTCTCGGATGCTGTTGACTCCCCTTCCAAGCGATCGATTGCCGTAGTCGCCCAGTCGGTCAGCTGCGCCCAGTCGACTGCGAGATCGATCCGCTCCGGGACGGGCGGCTCCAGAGCTGCCACCCCGTCCCGGGTCCGGTCGAAGTGCCGGCGAGCGCCGTTCATCTCCTCTTCGATGGCGTCCAGCATGTTGCGAGCGGACCGAGCGGCTTTGGCCGCCCGGTCGGCTTCGTCGCGGATTGCCCTGAGACTCGAGTCGACCCTGGAGATCTCATCGCTCGTCTTCAGCGCTTCGTCGAGACCAGGAGCACCGGTGAGATCCTTCTGAAGGGCGGAGATTCTGGCGGTGAGGTCGGCCAGTCGGGCGCGTTCCGTGGCCAGTTGTTTGCCCGTGATGATGTGGAGCTCGCGAGCCGATTCCTCCGCACGGGTCGCCCTGTCGACGCCTGCCTCCGCCTGGGTCAGCGCCGGTGGCGGTTCACCTTCTGCCGGGTCATGGACCGTCTGATGGCATACCGGGCATTCCTCCCCGGCGACGAGCGTGGCAGCGAGGGCATGGGCAGCGTGGCTGCGGTTGGTCGCCTCCAGGGCATTGCGGGCTTCGACTACGGCCAATCCGGCACCTTCCCAGGCGCTGGTGGCAGCCATGGCTCCTTGCTCGATACCGGCCAACCTTTGGGTCAGATCGACAACGGTCTGCTGTTCGGCGGCCAGGGCGCGATGACGCTCGATGATCTGCTCAACGAAGGACCCTTCCGGAAGGGCCCGGCGAGTCTCTTCTGCTTTCTCCAGATGCTCACCCGCGGTGGCCGCCCGGTCGGCAGTCTCAACGGCCGCCTGGCGAGCCTCAACCAGGCGGGTGGCCAACGGCTCGATCCCGGAGGGTATCTCGAGAGTTTGTAGCAGCTTGGCCGAACTCGCGGGCGCGGGCCGTCTCTTCGGCCAGAGTCTTGATCTTGTCTCTGAGAGTTTGCAGTTCAGGCTCCGCGCTTTCGATGGCCTCTTGCAGAGCTTGCAGACGGAGCGACCGCTCCAAAGCCTGTTCTTCCGCACCGGCCGTGGCAAAGGCGAACTCGTCAAGTTGGGCTTGCCAGACTGCCAGTCTGGCTTCCACAGCCACCCGGCGCCGCTTGGCCAACTCTCGCATGTACTCGTAGACCCCCAGGTCGAGTAGCTCTCTTAGAAGCTTCTGTCGGTCGGCAGGACGATCGTGGAGAAAGGCTGCAAACTGGCCCTGGGGAAGTACAACCGATTTGGTGAAATGCTCGAATTCCAGGCCGAGGAGTTTCCCGACCTTCTCGGTGACCTCGTCGGCAGTACCGGCCAATACCTCGCCTGCTCTTTCAAGACGCGCCTCGGCAGTCGTGGCACCACTCTTGGTTCTCCGGACGACTCGGGCAACCGTGTAGTCGACACCGTCGAGCGAAAACTCGAAACGAACTCGAGCTTCCAGCTTGCCGAGCGAAATGATCGGGGCGACATCTCGTTGGCCGATGCGCGGCACCGATCCATACAGCGAGAACACGATGGCGTCGATGAGTGAGCTCTTGCCGGATCCGGTCGGCCCGGTGAGTGCGAAAAGGTCGGCACCTCGGAAATCCACGGTAACGGGTTCACGGAAGGCAGTGAAGCCGGAGAGCTCGAGCAGGTTAGGTCTCATGCGACTCCGCCAGCAGCTCGTCGAAGAGGGCAACCAAACGCTCGTCGAGGGCGTTCTTGTGCGTCAGATACTCGGTGAACAGCTCGTGGGGAGGCCTGCCCAGTCTCACCGGAGCAACCGTATCCCGGGCTTCCTCCGACGCCGCGATTGTCACATCGACCGCGGTGGGAAAGAGTTGCCGAACCTCGTCGGCCAGGCCCACCCGGGCAGTTTCCTCCAGCTCGACTCGCAGATAGGCGTCCCCGACTTCATCTTGCAGACCGGCGATCTGTTCGAGCGTGCCTCGCAGTTTCAGCAACCGGCGGCCCGCTTGCAGAGAAACCTCGCGGACTCGCGCAGGTAGGCCCGGTTCGGCCTCGACCAGCAGCACCGCCTTGCGATCCTCGGTCTCGCCGAAGTCCATCTGCAGAGGTGATCCCGAGTACCAGACCGGAGCGGCAGCCGGCACCTTTTGCGGCCGGTGTAGATGGCCGAGAGCGACGTAAGAAAGCGAACCGTCGAAAGCTTGGGCCGAAACGGCGTAGTCGAAGATCGTGTGGGCAGATCTTTCTCCTCCGCCGAGAGTTCCCCCCGCCACCATCAAATGGGCGACGACCAGGTTCACCTGGTCGAGAGCGATGCCCGCGGTCAGCTTGGCGATCACCGCGGCCAGACGGCCGGCGTACTGACCACCATGCTGATCCGGGTCCAGGGCCATCAAGTCATCCGCCGAGACAATCGCCCTCTGACCAACAAAGGGAACCAGAGCGATCCGGGCGGTCTGCCCCGCCGCGGTATCCACCGTGATGACCCCACCTTCGTCGGGCCTACTGAGGACGGCACCCACCCGCACTCGACCTAATTCGAGGAGTGGCGCCACCGCCTCCAGCCGCCGGGGATGATCGTGGTTTCCGGCCACGACTACGACCGGAGCGATGTCCGCCAGGTCGAGCAACGCCCGAAACACGATCTGCTCGGATTCCGCCGAGGGAGTCAGGACATCAAACAGGTCGCCGGCCACCAGGATCAGGTCAACGGCCTCCCTTCCGGCGATGCCGGCGATCTCGGCGAGAACATCCCGATGCTCTTCGGCCCGGCTGCGGCCGCGGATCGTGCGTCCGACGTGCCAATCGGAGGTGTGGAGAATCTTCACGACGGCGATGGTACCGGCCCGGTACGACGCGCCGGGTCAGCGGCTCGGGGTCAAGCAGTCGTATCGGAGGTGAGGGGAGACTGGGTCGGATCCTCCGCGTGCGTGCGGCGGAGATGGATCGTGATCAGCACGCTGGTAACAGCCGCCCAGGCGCACCACAACGAGGCCAGCCCGCTGGCAAGCAGCAAGCCCACAACGGCTACCGCAACCAGGTTGACCGCTCCGAACGCAACGATGTGCCGGGAACTGGAGAACAGCAACGGGAAGCAGGTGACAACTACGTAAAGAACTCCCAGTACGGGGGTGTAGCTCGGACCGGTGTCGTAGGAAAGACAACAGCCCTGGATTCCAGCGCTGACCGGTCCGGTGATCACCACCGCCCAGTAAAGGGCCGCCACTCCAGCCCCCACCACCACAAAAGGCGTCAACCATCGGCGTCTTCGCTCGTCCGGTTCTACGGCGAAGATCGCCACCGGTACCAGCAACGGAAGTACCCCCAGAGCAAAGGCCAGATAGACCCAGGTAGCCGTCTGAGCCACATACTCCGGAACCCGGCCGGCTTCACCCCACCAGACGTAAACCTCCACAAGCAGGTGAACACCCAGCAGCAGCGGCAACGAGGCAAGGGGGTACTCGCGCGTGTGCTTTACCTGGCGCAGGGCGTCGATTCCGACACCGCTCACCACGACTCCCGCCACGAGATCGGCCTCAGGCGAAAAACACATCACGCGACCTGACGCACCGCATACGCCAAAGCTACGTCGCTGCGAACACGATCAGGTAGGGCCTTTCGACCCGCCCTCGAGGACCAAGGGAAGGCTTTGCGCAAGGCGGGCGGGTAGCGGTTCCGCGGACCGCGGATCGTGTGCCTTTTGCATCGAGCGAACCAGCGATGGTCGCGGCGGGCGGTTGAGGTTTGCCTCTCCCGCTGGCGGTGTTGCATTGCACAACAAGTGCGACACTCCGGCTCGCCTCTCAATATGGGCATTGACTTCTCCCTGAAAGGGGGAAGTACCCGAGCGAAGCGAGGGGGATGGGGGTCACGCCTCGCCGCCAGACCGTCTGGCTAACGCCTGACCCTCCCCTGCTTCGCCCTCCGGGCGACGCTTCCCCTCCCTTGCAGGGAGGGGCAACACCTCGACTCCCCTCCCAACATGGGCCCCGCCACCTTGGGCAATGGACCGAATTGTGACCTATTCGCCCAGCGGCGGTAGATCGACGTGGATTGAAATACTCTCGCCTTTTCGCAGGTTGTGGCTCCAAACTACGAACGCCAATGGATGCTGCTCTGGCGTCATTACGAAGATCGACTCGGGGTCTTGTCCTTCCCGTTCAACCAATTCTCCCCATTCGCCCACACCTTCGCCGCCCACGCTCACTGCATCGTTGCCGGGACAGGCGTTCACAGTTGCCGCCGGGATGATGTCGAATCCTCTTGCATCGTCGGGGGGTGGAAATCGCCACTCCTCAAAAACCGAATCTCCGACACGCTTGATACCGCCGCAGGAATCACTGGGAAAAGCCGCATCGCGAGGAACCATCATGAGTTCCGGTCGTGTCCACAACGTGTCTGGTCCACCCGTAACAGTCGCCACCCACTCTCCCGCCAACCCGGAAAGCACGTCCACGCAGGCGTCCGGAGAATCTTTGGTCAATACGATGTCGAAGTCGTCGACCTTGTAATCGCCCGTCCACCACGGGCTGTCACATGTCACGCTGACCGGGGCATTATCCTCCTGGTCTGGCGGACCCGGTTCGCCCCCTTGCTTGGCCGATATCGGCGTCGCCCCTGCCAGGACCATCAACCCAATAAGAAGCACAAGGGAAAACCGTTTCATCGTTCGGGCTCCTTTCGATTACGAAGAGGGTTCCCACGTCAGGACCAGCGGTTCCTGGTTGCGGTCGCCGACGACCACGAAGGTTGATCCGCCGTAGGCAACGTCACCCAGGCCGGTGCCCCGTCGGTCAATCAGATCGACAGGTACTGGTTCCCAATCGATGCCGTCTTGTGATATCCAGATCGCCCCACCACCGACGCCGCGGGCCTGGTCGCCTCCGCTCCCGTAATCCCCTACGGCCACCATCCACTCCTGTCCTACCGCTATGGCCTGTACAGAAGGTGGCCCTGCCATGTCGGGCCAGCTGTCGATGGGACCGATGGGCGGGAAGCTGGCGGTCTGCCGGAAGGTTCGTCCGTCGGCCGACACCCAGAAGGTCGCTTCGCCGTTCAGGTTCGTTCCCCCGGCGATTAGGCCGGGTCCGGTTGCTACCAGAGTGTTGACTATGACCCCCTGCCCTTGGCTGATCGAGTGATCGTCACTCAACAGGGTCCATGCCCGTCCGTCGGGGGAGGTCCAGGTCATCGGTTCGCTGGCCGCACCTCCGGTTGCCACAAGTTCGCCTGAATCAAGTTGAACCACCGCCGAGAAAGCAACCGGGGCGGGGATGATATCCCAGGTGATCCCATCGGCGGACACCAGCACATCCGTCTCCTCACCTGTCGAGCCGGTGTCAAAGTCCTCGGCTCCGCCCCCATAGAGGATGAACTCTCCAGATTCGAGGACCATGCCGTTGCGCGGTAAGGGTGCGTCGATTTCCGCTGAGATCGTCCAGTCTGTCCCATCTTGTGAGACCCATACGAAACCCTCTCCCCAGGCGACCATTCCACGCTCATCACCAATTACCCGAGTTTCCCCAAACCTCGCACTATCAGGCACAACCCCCCACCCGGCACCATCGGTCGATCTCCACAACCTGGCTTGGTAAAAGTTGATCTCGGGCCCCCAGTAAGTCCCGGCGATGTAGAAACCCTTCGATTCGACATAAGAAATCAACCTCGCAGAGATCACCGCCAGCGGATCAGTCCCGAGTTTGTGGCTGGTCCATTGTGAAGCGATCAGCTCGACGCCGGACAAGGCAACCGGATCATCGGTGACCACTGTTGTCGTTGTGACTGACGCCGTTGTGGTCGAGCTCTCTTCCGCAACAGGAAGATCGGTGGCCCGAGGAAACAGCAAGACCACGCCGGCGACCAAGGCAACCGCGCCAAACGTAGCTACCGCGATCCGAATGCCTCGCTGCCGGTGTCGGCGCTGCGCGTCCTCGAAAGGGGGAACGGGGAGGCCCTCGAACGCAGCATCGGTTTGGGCGCTGTGCTGGTTGAAGAGCGTATCCAGATCCATCATTGGTTCCTTTCAATCCCCAACCGAGTGGCCAGTGCAGTACGCCCACGGTGCAGGTGCACACGGGCAGTGGCCTCAGCGCATCCCAATGCCTCCGCTATCTCGGCCACAGAACAATCTTCTAGGTAGTGCAAAACGAGCGCCTGGCATTGCCGCTTGGAAAGGGACCGCACCTGATTCCAGAACTCGGTTGTCGGTTCAGCCAGCGTCACCTGCCCTGTTCGGCCGGCCGACCACCGACTCTTGGCTTGCGCTTCTGCGTAGCTTCGACGGAGTCGAGAATGAGCTTTGTTGACAACCACCCGGCGAAGCCAAGCCTCCGGGTACTCATATCGTGAGACCGAATCCCACCTGCGATATGCGGCCAGGAACGCATCCTGGACTACGTCCTCGGCAGCATGGTGACTGCCCGACAACACCAACGCCAGCTTGAGAAACTGCCGGTACCGGGTCCGATAGACGTCTTCAAAAGCCGGCGCCACAGCCACCAGCGGAACTCGTTCAGGCGCTGCCCCGGACTCCTGCTTGGTCACAAAGGTCTCCACACCTATTGATCGCCCCACCACCAGACTACGTTTACATGGATTTCGAAAGACACTCCTGGCGTGCCGCGAATGCTCGGGTCGTCGCGACAGGACCTGGCCAGGCAGAGACTGAACGATCAATAGACAATGAAGAACCAAAGACCCTTACTCGGTCAGCCCCTCGAACGGGTCGTCTGGTTGCGCGCCGCTGCGCTTCTCAAACATCGCAATCACCGACCAACCCAGGAGAAGCGGTCTCAACTCCGCGACCGCTACAGCGTGATGATCTGGTCGGGCGGGTTCCCACCCAGAGCTGCATACAAGTCGGGAAAACAACCCACCTGCACGCCGGCAACGGTGTCCGTGACATGGCACTCGGCCGACTCGGTCCGCCCTCCACCCGTGGATGGGTCGCACCAGCGAGGCTCCCCTTCGGCCAGATTCCGCTCCAGGGCACACATGTCGCACATCATCAACAGCATGCCCTTTTCGGCAGCAACCTTGGAGAGCCGTTCGCCAATCGGATCGCCCTCCCTAAGAACAAAGGTGTTGTCATCGAAAAAGAACATCCCGACAACATCGACTCCGTGGGTGCCGGCTTCCAACTGTGGCAGGACCATCTGCGCAAGCCGGTAGCTGGCCGCGCGAGGCGACGAAAAGATGTAGGCGACCTTCATTGGTTTCTCCTTCGCAACGATTGAAGGGCGACCCTACTGCCCGGAGGCCCCTACTCGGTCAGTCCCTGGAACGGGTCCTCGGGTTGGTCGCCGCCACCCGGTAGCGGCCCTGCCTCCGACGCCCGGGTCGCCCAGGCCGGGAAAGGAAATTCCACTACCAGTGGCACGGGCAGCTCCGGTTGGGAAACCAGCATGGTGCCGGGCTTGAGAATGGTTGCTCGCTGTCTTTGAATGGTCGGCAAAAACCCGTACTCCTCCCGGGCGGCCTCGGCCGAGTCGAGACGACCGACAACTCGGATCGACGAGTTGGCAATGATGCGACGCTCGACTTCTGAGGCCGTCTGCTGGGCGCCGATCAGAATCACGCCCAATGAGCGACCCCGCTCGGCGACGTCGAGCAGTATCTCCTTGATCGGGCTCGACCCTTCCCGGGGGGCGTATTTGTTGAGCTCATCGAGCACAACCAGCAAGAGCTCCTTCGATTGACCCGATCGTTCCTTGTCTTCAAAGGCTCGCCGGACGGTGACCCCAACCACGAACCTCTTGGCCCGATCATGCAGGTTGTGAAGATCAACCACAGTGACCTGGTGCTCGAGGCGCACGCGGTGACGCTCCGGATTGGGGACGTCCGCCCTGATCAATCGCTCAAGGTGGCGAACCGCCCCTTGCAAACGACGCACGAAAGCGTTGACGGTCCCCGTGCCGATCGCCGGGCCCGCCCATTCGAACCGATCCTGATCATCTTGAACCTTGCGGGTGATGACATCGGCCAGGTCGCGGAAAGTGCGCACGGCCTCGCCTTCGATCTGCACTCCCCCGTCGTCCAAAGAGGTGGCCCGCCGGAGCTGGGCCATCACGTTGTAGACCACCATCGTGTATTGGGCTCGATCGTCTTCGGCATCGGCGAAGAGGAAGGGAAGCAGATCCTCGTGACAAAACTCTTGGAGGGTCCAGAAGAACGAGGTGACACCCTCGCTACGCGCCGAAACATCCGGAACAGCCGTGGCCGAACCGGACCGCGGCGGAGCAAAGATCCCTACCGATTGAAAGGCATCGCCCGGAAGCTCCAATGCCCGATACCGGTTTCTCTGCTCATCGTCGAGCGCCACATTGGGGTGATCGAGGAACAACAGGTCCTCACCTTTTACGTTGAAGATCAGTGCCTTGGTGTTGACCGCCCGGGCACCCAGAGCGCCCGATGAGAAGAGACTGTGCAGCAAGAAGGTGGCATACGTGGTCTTGGTGGCGACTCCGGAGATACCTGAGATGTTCACGTGAGCGCCGCGGCGGCCATCGAGGAATTCGAGGTTGGCGTAGAAGGGCTCATTGCTACGGCTCAGCCCGATAGGCAAACGTTCGGTCATCTGATCGAAGAACAGCGCCCGATCGCGCTCCTCCCCTTCAGCGCGGGCGACCTCCTGACCGGGTCGCGGCGGGACGAAGATCTCCGGCTCGAACCTCGTGGCAGTCACCTGAGCGGCCTCGCTCACCTCGGCCGGCAGCACGCCATCTTCAATCAGGAACACATCACTATCGAATCGGGCGCCTTCGTGGCGGGCCCGGACTTGCGAAACCATGCCGTACACCTTGACGATCTCGCCGTCCGGCAGGACCCGTTGCAGGGCGATGACATCATCGAGTTGCAGATATTGGCCCTCGGCCACCCCTACCCAGAACTCCAGAGGAGTGGCGTCTTCCGTCCCAATAACTCTGGCAACCGGTTGCTCCATCGGATTCCCCCATCTGCGGGTTCGAGGTCTGGGGGCGATGGTAGCGAGCGACTCTGACAGCCTGAGGAAGTGGGAAGTTCGAAGTGGGAAGTTCGAAGTCGTCGTAACCAGCGGTCGGGAGGTAGCGACCAAACCGGAGTCTATTGCCAGCTACAAACTTCTAACATCGAACTCTCAACGTTCTGCCACCAGCTTCCATACGTCACCGCCGGCGGTGGTCACATAGAGCTCACCAAACGTGTCCGTGCCAAAAGAAGTGACACTGACCAGGGCCCCGACTTCTCCAGTGTGATCCTGGGGATCGGTGGCCCCGCCGCCGGCGTACACAAAGCTCCTGAGCCATCCACCGCAGTAGTCGGAGTAGAAGTAGCGACCGTTGAACTCCGGAATGGCCTCACCCCGATACACGTATCCGCCCGTGACTGAGCACCCATCACTATGCGAGAACTCGACCGCGGGAAGGTGCAGTCCCTCGCTGCCACAGCCCGAACTGGGCGAGAAGCAGTTGGTCCCTTCCATGATCGGCCAGCCGTAATTGATACCCGGATCAGCAGCGGGAGCTACATCAATCTCTTCCCACCGGTTCTGGCCGACGTCACCGATGTAGAGCAGACCCCCGTCAAACGAGAAGCGCCACGGATTGCGCAGACCGATCGCCCAAACTTCGGCGGCCCCGCCGCCCTCCACAAACGGGTTGTCGGGTGGAATACCGTACGGGACCCCCCCGACAGGGTCTCCTCCGTCAACGTCAAGACGAAGCATGCTCCCCAACACAGTGTCGGGACGCTGGCCATTGCCGTACCGATCGTTGGCTCCTCCCCCATCACCGAAAGAGACGTAGAGGTAACCATCGGGACCGAAGGCCAACATCCCGCCGTTGTGGTTGGAGGCCGGTTGCGTAACAGCCAGGATCAAGCGGCCGCTCTCCGAGTCGGCCAGATCGGGATGGCTGCTGGTCCGATACTCGAAGATCTTGCTGTCTCCATGCCGGTCGGAGTAGTGCACGTAGAAAAGACCGTTCGTGGCGTAGTCAGGGTGAAAGGCCAGGCCGAGTAGGCCCTGCTCGCCGTCGTTGCGAGTCGGCTCACGAATGTCCAGGAAGGGCTCGACCAGTACTGCTCCGTCTTTCACAATAAGGATCTGCCCGTCTTTGGCAGCCACAAACAATCTGTCATCCCCGGCCGGCGCATCGACGAACACGGGGAACGAGAAACCCCCCGCCACCTTCTCGTAGGCGATGCCGGTGAGGGGCGGCAAGGAGGTGGTTGTTGTGGTAGGAGCTGCAGAAGTGGTGGTGTCGGCCGCTTGGGAGTCTGTGGTTGACGACGTCGTGGAATCTTGGGGGACCACTGCCGTGGTGCTGGTCGACTCCGCCACCGTCGACGAGCTCACCGGCTCCACGTCGGCGGTTGTGCAGGCTGTCAGCACTATTAGAAATGAGCTAAGAAGAACCCGGCGCATCAGCAAAGCTTATCGGCCCGATGGAGTAGTCGGTGGTGACCGGCTCATGGATCCAGCCGCTCGGTCGGAGTAGCTTTCGCGAGGAGTTCGCTGATCCACCAGTAAGGAGAACACCGTGGCCAAGAAGTGGGATGACTCGATCTCCGGCGAAACCCTCCATCCGGAGAGCCTGATGATGGGGTACGGCTACAAACCTGAGTGGTCCGAGGGCGCGCTCAAAAGCCCCATATTCCAGACCTCCACCTTCGTTTTTGAGACGGCCGAGGAGGGCAAAGCCTTCTTCGAGGTCGCCACCGGACAACGTCTCTCTACCCCTGGCGAGAAGACGGGCTTGATCTACAGCAGACTCAACAACCCGGATCTGGAGATTGTCGAAGACCGGCTGACGCTGTGGGACGGTGCCGAAAGCGCCGTTGTGTTCAAGAGCGGCATGGCCGCTATCGCTACGACGCTGCTCGCTTACCTCCGGCCCGGCGACGTGTTGCTTCACAGTTGTCCGCTCTACGGCGGGACCGACCATCTCGTCAACGACATCCTCCCTGAATTCGGAATCAAGTCGGTTGGTTTTCTCGCCGGACATTCGCGCGAGGACATTTCGGCGGCGGTCCTCAACGCGGACGGCCCCTTGAAGATGATCCTGATAGAAACCCCGGCCAACCCGACCAACGATCTCATCGACATCGAGATGTGTGCGGACATCGCCCACGCCGCGTCCACGGACGAAGATCCGGTGCCGCTGGTCGTCGACAACACGTTCCTGGGCCCGATCTTCCAGCGCCCCCTCGACCACGGGGCCGATCTCGTGATCTACAGCGCCACCAAGTACCTGGGCGGTCACAGCGATCTCATCGCCGGCGCCTGCCTCGGCTCGGAACGTCTCGTTGCCCCGATCCGGGTCATGCGCACCTACCTCGGGTCTCACGTCGGACCGTGGACCGGCTGGTTGTTGATGCGAAGCCTCGAGACTCTGCAGTTGCGCATGACCCGGCAAGCTGAGAACGCAGCCAAAGTTGCCGACTTCTTGGCCGGGCACCCCAAAGTCTCCAACCTCCACTACCTGGGTTTTATCACGCCGGAGGACCCCCAATACCCCATCTACCAACGCCAGTGCCTGGGACACGGAGCAATGATCTCGTTCGACGTCGAGGGCGGTGAAGCTGGTTCTTTCCGGTTCTTGAACGCCCTCAAACTGATTCACCTGGCCGTCAGTTTGGGCAGTACGGAATCGCTCGCCGAACACCCCGGCACCATGACCCACTCGAGTTTGAGTGAAGCTTCCAAACGCTCGTACGGCATCACCGACGGGATGGCCCGCCTTTCGATCGGAGTGGAGCACCCTGACGACATTATCCTCGATATTCGACAGGCGCTCGACAGAGTGTGACGACGCTCAATCTGACGAATCACTCACCGGGAGCGTGAATGAGAATGCCGAACCGCCATCCGGTCGGGACTCCATCCAGATGGTTCCGCCGTGGCGTTCGACAATCTGTTTGGCGATCGTGAGCCCTACCCCGGTTCCCGGATAATGGTCCTGTGTGTGGAGACGGCGGAACGGAATGAAGATTCGCGATTGATACCGTGGCTCTATGCCGATCCCGTTGTCCCGCACCGAAATCCGCCATAGGTCTCCACTCGTCTCAGCGACTATCTGAACCTCCGGAGCAGCGCCGGCGTCCACGAATTTGAGACTGTTGGACATCAAGTTCTGCAGTACCTGTCGAAGTTGAGAGGCATCGCCCATCACTACCGGCAGTTCTTCTACGACTACCTCCGCGTTGGAATCCTCAATCCGCTCCGCCAGATCTGCCAGCGCCTCCCGAATGACGGCATTCAAGTCGACCCGTGCGAACGTCTGATCGTCCGTGCCCGCCCGCGAATAGGCCAGCAGGTCGCGAATCATCACCTGCATTCGATCGACCCCGCTGGTGAGAACGCCGATGAACTCGTCGGCTTCGTCGTCGAGTTGCCCGCGGTACCGGCTGGCAAAGAGATTCACGAAGGTGGTGATGGTCCGGAGAGGTTCGGTGAGGTCATGGGAAACGGCGTAGGCGAATTGGGCTAGGTCGGCGTTGGAGCGCTCGAGCTCACGGGCGCGTTGCTGCAACTCGGCAGCCGTCCGCACCAGAGAGGACTTGGCTTCAACCGCTTCGGTGACGTCTTCCACCTGACCGATGACGTAGAGCGGAGCGCCGGCCTGATCTCTGACCACAGCAACCGACAGCCGGCCCCAGACCACGTGTCCATCGGCATGGATGTAACGCTTGTCCATTCGGTACGAATCGATCTCCCCAGCCACCGCCCGCCGCGTTTGCTCGAGATTGGCTTCAAGATCCTCAGGATGACTGACCGCATCGAGTCCTCGGCCGACGAGCTGGGACTCCGGGAACCCGAGAATCTCGCACAAAGAACGATTCACCTGTAGAAACACGTTGTCGAGGCTGACGATCGCCATCCCGATCGGCGCGTGCTCAAACGACGTCCGGAATCGTTCCTCGCTGTCGCGGAAGGCAGCTTCTGCTCCTTGGCGTTCGGTGATATCACGAACGATAACGACGACCTCATCTCCGCCCTCGACCGGCACCACCCGCGCTTCATAGGCGCCCTGGGAACCGTCCAGCGTTAGTTCATACTCAATAAGCTGCGCTCGAGAAGAGGCTAAGGCGTCCGCAACAGCCCTTCGAGCCACAGCAGCCACGTCGGGTGGCAAAACCGACTCCAGCGGTTGACCCAAGAACTCGTCCGGGTGAGCTGCCAATGGAACCGTGGATGCCGGCACGAAGCTCAGGTATTTTCCATCCGCAGAAACCCGAAAGATCAGGTCGGGGATGGCTTCGATGAGCGCCCGGTTGGCTGCTTCAGACCGGGCAAGCGCCTCAGTGGCCCGACGTTGCTCGGTGACGTCTTCGATGAACACCATGCGTAGCTTCCGGCCGCCCACCTCGAACGCTTGCCCGACCACTTCGACATCTATCAGCCGACCATCGGCCAGACGATGGCGGGCAAATGCTCGATCGAAATCGGGAAGACCCTCAGCCAGGTGCGCGATCAGCTTCGGAGCGTCTTCGAGGGGACGAAGGTCGAGAACGTCGAGACCAAGGAATTGCTCTTTCGTGTAACCGTATTTGGCCAGAGCTGCCGCGTTGACGTTGTGGACCAGCCGAGTCTCGGGGTCGAAAATCAACATCGGATAAGGCGAACGACGGAAGACCTTTTCGTAGCTCTCCTCGGCGAGGCGGCGGGCCATCTCACTGCGACGACGCTCGTTGATGTCCTCTATGGACAAGGCGAACGCGACGATCGCACCGTGTTCGTCTAGGACCGGGCCCAGTTGCACCTCGCCCCACGCCGACGCACCGCCAATTCCAACGCCACGAACCTCCACTGAAGTCGGCTCGCTCGTCTCGAGCACCGTGGCCATCGCCGCCCGCAGGGGCGTCTCCGACTCGGGGGCCAGGTAGTCGAAGGCCGAGGATCCTACGAAGGTGGTTGCATCCACCTGCGCGATCGTCCGGTTCACGTATCGAATGGTGCCGTCGAGATCGAGGAGGAGTATGAAGTCCGGAACGCTCTCCAACAGCGACCGGAGGAGAGCTTCTCGATTCTGTAGTCCGGCAATCTCTTCAGGTGAGAGACCTGCCGGCTCCCTCCTTATCTGGTCAACCATGCCTGTCTTTGGCCTTCGCAATATCGGTTGGAACAGCGTAGATCATCACGAGGGAGGACACTTGTTGAGAGGTGAGCTCGAGCGTCGTAACGTAGCTACCGCGCATCGGGAAGGGGAGACAAGATGGGAGTCGGACCCGACGGGCCTGCGGTGGTCCCGGAGCAGGAATACAAGCGGCGTATCCGCGCCTGGACGATGTACGACTGGGCGAACTCAGCTTTCGCCACAACCATCCTCGCGGCGGTCCTCCCTGCCTACTACAGCGGAGTGGCGGGGGCCAACCTTCCCAGTGCGGCAGTGGCCACCGCCTATTGGACCACGACCCTGAGCGTCTCGCTGATCATCGTCGCAGTGCTCTCCCCGATTCTCGGCACCGTCGCCGACGTCATGCGTGGCAAGAAAAAGATGCTGTCGATCTTTGTCGGCGTGGGCGTGGTCGGGACCGGACTGCTGGTGGCCATCTCCACCGGTGACTGGGTATTGGCCTCAGTGTTCTTCATCATCGGCCGGGTCGGGTTTGCCGGGGCCAACGTGTTCTACGACTCGCTGCTGCCCCACGTCGCCCGGCCGGAGGATCAGGACTCGGTGTCCGCTCGAGGGTACGCAATCGGCTATTTGGGTGGCGGATTACTGCTGGCAGTCAATGTCGTCATGATCTTGGTCATCGGTTCGGAGATCGGAGCTCGTTTGTCGTTCCTGAGCGTCGCCATCTGGTGGGCCTTGTTCTCCATCCCCATCTTCCGGCGCGTCCCCGAACCTCCGTCCGCAACCAAGGACCTGCTCCCCGGCCGGTCTGTGACCATGGCCAGCTTCGCCAGACTGGGTGAGACCCTCCGCAACATTCGCCGGTACAAAGAGTTGTTCAAGTACCTCGTTGCCTTTCTCATCTACAACGACGGCATCGGAACGATCATCAGCGTGGCAGTCATCTACGGCGCCGAGTTGGGGTTTCAGGACACGGAACTGATCCTGGCCATCCTGTTGGTTCAGTTCGTGGGAATCCCTTTCAGCCTCATCTTTGGGAAGATCCCTAGCTCCAACGAAAGCAACCGGGCCGTCTATCTAGCCTTCATCGTCTTCAACATCATCGCCCTGCCCCTCGGAGGCATCATCGGGGCCAGGGTCCTATCGGCCGACACCGTTGGAGCTCCTCCCGCCGAATTCGCGGCCGTCGGCGGAGCAGTCGGAGAAGGCACCTACGGACTCGACTCGGGATCCCTGACCCAGACCGGCAGTTGGACGACCATCTCCGAAGCCGAAGTTGCTGAAGCGACCCAGGGCATCACCGATGTCGCCGGGACGTTGACTCCCATCATCCTGGGCATCGGCATCTTGGCACTGCTGGCAACCTGGGCGTTGGCCCGCCGAAGATCGGAGGCGACGGGAACGACCCGGTGGGGCTTGATCGGACTGGGAGCCTTCGGAGTGCTGGCTCTCCTGATCGCCGCGCTCTCTCAATTGGTAGTACTAACCGGCAGCGATCCGATCAGCTATGCCACCTCTTCAGGACCGGGGGCCGGCTACGAGTTCGAATACAACGGCCAGGTGGTCGACCTGACCCACAGCACCGGCCCAGACCACGGATCATGGGCCGTCTCCGTCGACGGTTCACCCATCCTCGACGATGAAGACCCGCTGATCATCGACGGCTACTCGGAAACCCTCCGGTACGGGGTTCGCACCGAAGTCGACGCGGGATCCCCAGGGGTTCACACCCTGACCGTGGCCGCGCTAACGGCCCGCAACGAAGCAAGCACCGGTGATGTCATGAGCATTGGCGAAGTGGAGGTGCTCCCCGGTGTGCGGGAAAGCAGCCTGGTGACGATCCTGGCCGCTTTGCTGGTACTCGAGGTGGTCGGGTTGGCACTCGCGGTCCTGTTTGGGAAGTCCTTGTTCGGCCGCCTCGCCGAAACCATGACCACCAAACGGTCGATAATCCTGGCCTTGATCGCCTACTCGATCGTCGCCGTCTGGGGATTCTTCCTCGACGCGGTGATTGAGTTCTGGTTCTTGGCCTGGATGGTGGCGGTGGTCCAGGGTGGCTCGCAGGCACTGAGCCGGAGCCTGTACGCCTCGATGTCACCAACATCGGTCAGTGGCGAGTTCTTCGGGTTTTTCTCTGTGATGTCCAAATTCTCGGCCATCTTGGGCCCGGTGCTTTTCGCGGGAGCCGTGGCGATATTTGGAAGCAGCCGGCCCGCCGTGCTGAGCCTGGTTCTCTTCTTCATCGTCGGGATCGTCTTACTCAACCGGGTCGACGTCGACGCCGGGCAACGCACAGCCCAGGCTGCCGACGAGGAGCTGATGGGGGAAGGTTCGTAGCGGTTAGCCTGGACCCACAATTGACCGGGAGGACGACGTGAGCGATAGGGAAACGAACGGCGGCCACACGGAGGAACCTGGATTCGACGAGGACTACGGCACCTTCGTGCCCGATCCGCCCGGCCAGATCGAAGACTCCCCAGCCTCCGATGCCGAGACGGTCGCCGAGTCAACCGAACCGGCCGCCCAAGTCGAGTTGTCCCAAGACCGGGTGTTCGCCGGTACCGGGATTTCGTGGGCCTTCATCTTCGGTGCCATCCTCACCGTGGCCATCATCATCCTGGCCGTCCAGAACACCGACTCAGTCCCCGTGAAGCTGTTCTTCTGGGAAACCGAGGCGCCGCTCATCATCGTGATCCTGGTCACTGCCCTGGTGGTGATCCTCATCGACGAGATGATTGGCCTGATCATTCGGCGCAGGAAGCGCAAGGTCCTGGCCGAGCGCGAAGAATTGAAGCGGTTCCGCGCTCAGGCGGACACCAAGGACCTGAGGATCGAATAATGGCCGAGCGCCTTGTTGTGATCGGAGGCGACGCGGCGGGCATGTCGGCCGCCAGCCAGGCGCGGCGGATGCGCGACATCGACGATCTCGAAATCATCGTGTTCGAGCAATCGGGGCATGTGAGTTTCTCAGCCTGCGGCGAGCCCTACTTCGTGGGCGGTTGGGTCGAGAACTTCGACGATCTGAAGATCCGCACCCCCGAGCAGTTCCAGGCCCAAGGTATCGACGCTCGCATCCACCACCGGGTCACCTCCATCGATCTTGGTGCCCGCACCGTTCAGGTATCCCACCCTGGCGGGGACGAAGAGATCGGCTATGACCAGCTGCTCTATGCGACCGGGGCGACTGCCATTCGCCCCCCCATCGAAGGTATGGACCTCGCCGGAGTTCACATACTGCGAACCCTGGACGATGCTGCCCGCCTCCGATCCCTGGTCACGTCGGGAGTCGAACGGGCCGTGGTAGTCGGCGGGGGTTACATAGGGTTGGAAATCGCCGAAGCTTTTCACCACGTGGGTATCGACACATTGGTGGTGACGATGATGCCTACGGTCCTCGAGCGAACCCTCGACCCGGATATGGCCGAACTGGTGTCCGACCACATGCGCACGATGGGGATTCGTGTCCAGACCGGCTACATGGTCGAGTGCCTCGCCGGAGCCGACGGATCCGTTGTCGGCGTTGGGTGTGATGACCGCAGCTTCCCGGCCGATCTGGTTCTCCTGGCGCTTGGCAGTCGCCCGGAGGTCGAACTTGCCAAATCCGCCGGGATCCCGTTGGGAGCGACCGGCGCACTCGCAGTCGACGATCACCAAAGGACGGGAATCGAAGGAGTGTGGTCGGCGGGTGACTGCGCTGAGGCGCACCATCGGATCTCGGGACAGCCCGTCAACCTCCATCTGGGCACGGTGGCCAACAAGACCGGAAGGATCGCCGGGATCAATCTCGGCGGCGGCGACGCCTCTTTCCCCGGAGTCCTGGGAACCGCCATCACCAAGGTCGGTGATCTGGAGATTGCCAGCACCGGTCTCACGGAATGGCATGCAGCCGAAGCAGGCATCGAGGCGGTGTCGGCCACGATCAAGAGCACCACCGCCGCGCACTACTGGCCCGGCTCGAGCCGTATGCACATCAAAGCCATCGCCGAGAGACCCACCGGCCGCCTCATCGGAGCACAGATCGTCGGCGGACCCGGCGCCGGGAAACGTATCGACGTAGTCGCCACCGCCATGTGGGCGGGTCTGCCTGCCCACGAGCTGGCCTGGACCGATTTGTCCTACTCGCCACCATTCTCGGGAGTGTGGGATCCGGTTCACATCGCCGCCCGCAAAGCGGGGGAAAAGGCGAAGAGTTCTTAGTTATTGATTGTTGGTTCAATTGCCTCCCCCCTGACGAGCACAGCTCGTTGAGGAGGGGGGAGGGTTCCCACCAACGAAGCTCTCCATGGTGGCGACCAAATATTCCCTACAGCCTCTCCCAGAAGGCCCTGAGGGCCTCGTTGACCGCTTCGGGTGTCTCGATGGGGGGAAGATGGCCGGCTCCGGGGATCACCACCAATTCCGCATTGGGAATCAATTGGGCCATATGTTCGGCCACCTCCGGAGGCGCCAGTCCGTCGTCTTCACCCACCACGACCAGGGTCGGCACGGTGATCGACGCAAGCATGTCGGTACGATCGGCTCGCCGGGCCATGCCCTCGAGCGCGGCGACGACCGTTTCGGCGGGAGACGCTTCCATCATGGCCCGCAATCGGACTCGTGCCGCCAGTCCGGCATTGGGGGCCAGCAGGGCGTTCTGGAGACCCAGCCACCAGCGCGCCCACCCCTTCGTCGGCAACCTTCTCGGCGGTCTCCCGTCGCCCGGCCCGCCCGGCTTCGGAATCTGCTCCAGACCGGGTATCCATCAGCACCAGACTGCGAACCCGTTCGGGGTGACGCTCCCACAAGGCCAGAGCGGCGTACCCGCCCATGGAGAGGGACACAATGTCGGCAGCCGTATGACCGACCTCGTCGATGAGCCCAGCCAGATCATCCGCTATGTGTTCCATAGCCAGCACTCCCGAGATCAACGGATCTGAGGCTCCCGACCCTCGCAGATCCGGCGCCACGCAGCGCCGGAGATCCTGCAGAGCCATCGATTTGGTCGAGCCACATCCGGTGATCGAGGGGAAATCCGTGCACGAACACTGCCAGTTCCCCCTCCCCTCTCGATTGGTATCCGAAGGTTGTTTCCCCGACCTCTACGTATCGCATGCCCGACCTCCGATGATTTCTCGTCACAACCGTCACGTACCATACGGCCGCAATGAAGCTACTAGCGATCCTCATGATCGTTTCCCTCGGGACCGCGCCTGCACGGAGGCCACCACCTCGGGTACGACCGCGCCCGGCATCGCGGCCCACGTGGTCAACGTGCCGGATGGCGACTCGCTGGTCGTGAAGGTCGACGGAATCGAGGAGAAAGTCCGGCTGATAGGCGTCAATGCCCCCGAACACGACGAGTGTTTCGGGGAGGAATCGGCCGCGCGGCCTGCGTGATCTGATCGAAAACACCGACATCGTGATGGTGACCGATATCGAGGCCCGGGATCAATACGGGCGATTGCTCGCCTACGTGTATCGCGACGGACGTCCTCATCAACGAGGTAGCGGCTTCCGGCGGACTGGTGCTGGCCAGGGCATACGAACCCAACACGGCATATCAGGCCCAGATCGACGCTGCCGCCCGGGAGGCGCAAGAAAGCGAAACCGGGATGTGGGCGCCGACCGCCTGTGCCTCAACGTTCGGAGCGGCCCTGGCCATAGTCGAGATCGAGGCCAATCCGCCCGGACCGGACGAGAACGACCTGAACGGCGAATGGGTTGTCATCGTCCAACACCGGCGATACCGCGATCGACCTGACCGGTTGGACGCTTGCGGGACGCTCCTCGGTCAACCGCTTCTCGTTCCCGACCGACACGATCCTCGACCCCGGTAGCGATCTTTATCTATTCACCGGCTGCGGGGATGAGAGTGTCGACACCGCGGTACTGGTGCGCCGACGGCCCGGTCTGGGGCAACTCCGGCGATTCCGCTTTCCTCCTCGACACCGACGGCCGGATGGCCGCCACCTTCGACTATTAGGAACAATCCGTCATTGGAGATTCGAGGACCGTCGGCGGTCTCTATGATGAGTCCAATAGCTAGATCCACCCGATCGGAGGAACGAGGAATATGGGATTCATGGACACGCTGAAGAGCTGGTTCGGCAAGGCCAAAGAGGAAGCCGCCGAGCTTTCTGAGAAGGCCGCCCCGATGGTCGACAAGGCCAAGGAAATGGGCGGGGACGCCTTTGACAAAGTCAAGGACGTTGCCGAGGACATCGGCGAAGCCGCCGGCGACACATTTGAGAAGGCCAAGGATTTCGTCGAGGACAAGATCGACGATGTCCGCGGTGAGGGAGACGACGTCGTTGCCGGGGCAGCCGAGAAGGTCGAAGAGGTCAAGGACTCCGCCGAAGGCGCCGTCGACCAGGCCAAGGACACCATCGAAGGCCAGTAGCAGTCAGTTTTCGACAGATGGGGGGCGCACTCCGGTGCGTCCCCCTTCTCATGGGCTACTCGATCCAGCGCTCTGCGACCGTCTTCATTTCCATGAACAGGCGCAAATAGCCCGGGACCGCCAGCCTTGGCATTCGATCCGGACATGTTGGAAACCACCAAACGGTTGTACCCCCACCAGCGCACCGGTGATCTTCCGGTTGATGTAGAGGTTTCCGACGTGGAACTCGCCGCCGAGCTCTTTCAATACGGTCGCGATCCGAGCTGAAAAGACCACCGGTCAGGGCATATTCGGTGCCGTTGGCGATGCTGCAGGGCGTGATCGAAATCCGAAGCCCGGATGACGGACAGCACCGGACCGAATATCTCATGCTGGGCCAGACGGGAATCCGCCTCGACGCTCTGCGAATACCGTCGGCTGGATGTAGAAGCCGCCATCGAGATCTACCGCGTCACCACCGGCCACCAGCTTGGCCGTCGCACGACCCTTCTCGATTTCCTCCAGTATGGACCGCTGCTGACCAGCGCTGATAACGGCATTGACGGTGAAATTGTCTTCCGCAGGACCGATCGAAAGAGTCGACACGAGTCCGACGACTGACTCCAGCATCTCGTCGTAGACGTCGTCCACGACGATCAAGCGCGAACAAGCCGAGCATTTCTGGCCCTGGAATCCGAAGGCGCCCGTTACGGCTGCTTGCGCGGCAGCCACCGTATCGGCAGTCTCGTCGACGATCTGGGCGTCCTTTCCGCCCATCTCCATCAACGCCCGCTTCAACCAGAGCTGACCGGGCTGCACCTTGGCCGACCGTTCGGCAATCCGCAGGCCCACCTCCTTGGAGCCGGTGAAATTGATGAACCGGATGCGCGGGTGGTCGACCAGCACATCTCCGATCTCGCTTCCTGCCCCGGGCAGGTAGTTGATCACGCCCGGAGGAATCCCGGCTGCTTGGACGAGCTCCATGAACTTGGCGCCGATGATGGGAGTCGTCGAAGCAGGTTTCACAACCACGGTGTTGCCGGCCGCCACCGGACCTATCGTCATGCCGACCAGAATCGCCAAGGGGAAATTCCACGGGGGGAATTACCACTCCGGCCCCAATCGGAATGAGGTGAGACTCGTTCTCCTCTCCGGGATACCCCACAACCTCGATGGGATCGGCCAGCTCGATTGCCTGTCGGGCGTAGTACTCGACGAAGTCGATAGCCTCCGCCACGTCCGCTTCCGCTTCCAGCCAGTTCTTGGATGCCTCGAATGTCTCCCAGGCGGACAACTCGTACTTCCGCTCGCGCATCACCGCAGCCAGCTTGACGAGATGTCGGGCCCGATCCTCCGCCGTTCGCTGCGACCATCCCGGGAAAGCCGACCACGCCGCCTCAACGGCCCGCTCGGCCAGTTGCGCATCGGCGCCGGCGACCGATCCAACCACTTCCGCAGGCCGGCAAGGGTTCACGCTCTCGATTCTGCCGACCGGTGTCGACGGCTTCGCCACCGATGATGAGCGGGTAGTGAAGGCCGAGTTGCTCCCGGACCCCCGCCAGAGCCAACCGATAAGCCGCCTCGTTGGCGGGCACGGTGTAATCCGAGTAGGGCTCATTGACGAACGACAGAAACACAGTGGCCTCCTGAGACGGTGCAACGCTCTGAGACTATCGGCATTTCGAATGCGGGGTGTTCCTCTCGGCGCTCTGCACGGGCCGTCTCATGACCGGATAGCGTTGGTCATGACATGCCGGATACTCCCCTAGGACAACTGCAGCAGGTGGCCCGCGACGAGTGGGCAGATCCGGTGGTCTCGGCCCAGACTGCCGGACAGGCAATCCTCGCCATGATGGAACATGGGTGGACCGACGCCGATCTGGCAGCCGTCGGGGATCTGCGCCGTCGCCGGGCCGATAGCCCCCTTCTCCTGGCCATAACCGAGGCGGTGGTTGACGCGGAACCGGGGGCGGAGCGGGCCGCTCTGGAGCGGGTCCTGGCGGAATTGACCAACCGTACCTGGGCAGACGAGATCGGATTGCGGGTTGCCCATCGTTCGACCCTGGGAGTGGTATCACTTGGCGAAACGACCCTGGCAGTCCTCGAGGCCGCCCGGGGCCTCGGCGGGACTTCTGCGGCTCTGTTCACCGATCGTCGAGCCATCGCCCGGGGGCTGACGTATCTGGGCCTGATGGTCGAGGTCGCGCCGCCCGACGAAGCCGAGGCGGTTCTCATCCCCGCCGTGGCCATGATCGGAACGAGGATGTGGACCACCGTCCGGGCAGCCGACGTGGTTCTCAGAGCATCTCTTGGGGAAGGAGAGGTAGTGGTCGTCGCCCATCCGCTGGCATGGCTCTCCGCTCGCAATCGACTGGATTTCCGACCGGCCTCAACCCTGATAGATGTGAAAATCTAGCCACCAGCCACCAGCGGCCAGCGACTTGGCTGGAGGCTGAGAGCGAAGCGATCTGGAGGCTGGTGGCTTGAAGCGAAGCGCTAGCTGAGCCGCTCTACTACGTAGTCGATGCTGGCCGTGAGGGCTTGGACGTCGGCCGTCTCGATGACCGGCCATAGCCCGACGCGGAGTTGGTTGCGGCCCAGTTTGCGATAGGACTCTGTGTCGAGGATCCCGTTGGCCCGCAATATGGCGGCGACCACCGGCGCGGAGATCACCGGGTCAAAATCGATGGTGGCGGTGACCGGGGAACGCTCGGAGGGAGCGGAGACAAACGGGAAGGCATAATCCGAGAGTTCGGCCCACCCGTAGAGCACCGACGCATTGCGGTCGCCGCGGGACGCCGCCCATTCGAGCCCACCGCCGGAGCGGATCCAATCGATCTGATGGTTGAGGAGAAACAGGGTCGCCAAGCGCGGGAGTGTTGTACGTCTGGGACGGCCGCGAGTTCTCGACGGCCAAGTGCAGGCTGAGAAAGGCCGGGATGTGGCGACCGTTGCGGCGATCCGCTCGATACGGTCGATCGCTGCCCCCGAACACAGTGCCACCCATAGACCCCCTTCGGAACCAAGCGCCTTCTGCGGGCTGAAGTAGTAGCAATCGAACTCCGCCGGATTGACTCGCAACGCCCCGGCCGCGGAGGTTGCGTCGACGACTACCAGCCCGGTGGAGCCGGGCGCAGTGATCTCGGCTCGCACGCCGGTAGTTGTCTCATTGTGAGTCAAGGCATAGGTGTCCACGTCACTCGATGCGACCGGAACCGGATGCGTGCCGTACTCGGACGCAATGATCTCCGGCGAGGCGAGATGTGGCGCCCGTTCCACTACCTCGGCGAATCTGGCTGAGAACACTCCGAAAGAAAGGTGCTGGCTCTGGCGCTCGATGAGCCCCGCCGCGGCCGCGTCCCAGAAGGCCGTAGCTCCTCCATTTCCCAACAGCACCTCATAGTCGGCGCGGGAGGCCGTACATCTCGGCCAGACCTTCCTGGATGTTCCGAACCAGGCCTTTTACGGTCGGTTGCCGATGGCTGGTACCCAGCAACGCCGGGGCGGCGGAGGCTAGGTCGGCAACGGCCTCCGCTCGTACTCGGGCGGGGCCGGAACCAAAGCGCCCGTCGGCCGGCAGCAGCCCGGAAGGGATCCGGATATCGGGATGAGTCATGGTCTTCTTACTCGCTAGGGTTCTCTCGCCGGACACCGTACCCAAGCAACCCGAGCTGAGGAAATCTCATGACCAGGATCTCACATCGCATCGGATCAATAGCTGAGTCGGCAACTCTTGCCATCACGTCAAAGGCCAAGGCCATGCGGGCAGAAGGGATTGACGTCATCGGCTTTGGTGCCGGCGAACCCGACTTTCCAACGCCGGCCCACATCGTCGAGGCTGCCGCCGCCGCGTGCCGCCTTCCCAGATACCAGAAGTACAGCCCGGCCGCGGGCCTTCCGGAGCTCCGAGAAGCCGTCGCGACCAAAACGTCCCGCGACTCGGGATACGACGTCACCCCCTCCCAGGTGCTCATCACCAACGGCGGCAAACACGCCGTGTACAACACGATGGCCACCCTCCTCGATCCCGGCGACGAGGTTCTCCTCCCGGCGCCCTACTGGGTCACCTATCCGGAAGCCATCACCCTGGCCGGAGGAGTGCCGGTGGTGATCCCGACAGATGAGACAACCGGTTTCCGGGCCACCGTCGAGCAACTGGAGGCTGCCAGGACCGCCCCGCACGAAGGCGCTCCTCTTCGTATCGCCTTCCAATCCGACCGGAGCGGTATACCCGCCGGAGGAAGTCGCTGCCATCGGGCAATGGGCCGCCGCCAATGATGTATGGGTGATCACCGACGAGATCTACGAGCATCTCGTCTACGGCGAAAACCAATTCGCTTCGATGGCCACCCTCGTTCCGGAGATTGCCGATCGGTGTGTCGTGGTCAATGGCGTAGCCAAGACCTACGCGATGACCGGTTGGCGGGTGGGATGGATGATCGGACCGAACGATGTCATCAAGGCCGCCGCCAACCTTCAGTCCCACGCCACATCCAATGTGTGCAATGTCGCCCAGGCGGCCGCGCTGGCTGCCGTATCGGGGAGCCTGGAGACCGTGTTTGAAATGCACGCAGCCTTTGATCGTCGCCGACAGACGATGACGGCACTTCTGGGCGCCATTCCCGGCGTCGCTTTGATCGAACCGCAGGGTGCTTTCTATGCGTTCCCGTCCTTTGCCGGTGTGCTCGGACGACCGGTAGCCGGACGAACTCCTAACAGCACCATGGACCTGGCAGAGATCGTTCTCGGCGAAGCTCGCGTGGCTTTCGTGCCGGGAGAAGCATTCGGCGCCCCGGGCTACGGCAGATTCTCCTATGCGCTGGGCGACGACGATCTTGTCGAAGGTATCAATCGGGTAGCCGACCTCCTGAGCGCCGATTAACCCCATCGTCCCCGTCAAGAACCAGTTGGGGAATTTCTCCTTCCCGGCTTGCGGCTCCGATCAGGTCGCCACCCGGCACGAAGCATCTCAGAGTCGCTTTATCATCTCAGGTGGTGAAGGGAAGGAAATGACAGGTTCACGGGCACAGGCGATGCTGCTGGTCGAGCCTCATCGGATCACGCCGACCAGTTTCCCGATTGTCGCTCTCGAAACGGGCGGGTGGTTGGCCATCGAGGCAACCGGTTTGAGCGGTATCGATGTGCAACTCTGGGAAGGCACCAGCCGCTTGACCAGATATCCGGTGATCCCCGGCCACGAGATTGTCGGACGGATCGCCGATGTGTCCGACGATTCGATCTCTTTTCCGATCGGAACCAGAGTCATTGTTGAGTCTTCCATCCGTTGTGGAGCATGCCGCCGATGCACCAACCGGCTCCACAGCTGCAGCTTCGCGAAAGCCGGTCAACGCCTATGGAAGACTCCCTTCGACCGAGTACCCGGCGTTGTGGGGCGGGCTGGCCGAATATGTGTACCTGGATCCGGGGGCCCGGCTGCATGCGGTCAGCGACGACATCCCGGCAGTCGTGGCCACCTTCGCTCACGCGCTGGCAGCAGGGTTCACCTGGGCAGTCGAACTTCCCGACCTCGAACCCGGCGACAACGTCCTGGTCATGGGACCGGGACCCCGCGGCCTGTCAAGTTTGCTGGCGGCCAAATCGGCCAGCTCGGGCTGGGTGGGAGTGACAGGTCTGGACCACGACACCGATCGGCTGGAGCTCGCCAAACGCCTGGGAGCCGACATGGTCGCCAACGTCGAAGCCGAAGATGTGGCCAGCGCGGTCGCCAACAGCCTTGGAGCTCGCCCGGACATCGTGGTGGATGTGACCAGCGACGATCCGGAGGCTCTCCACATGTCTCTCGATGTCGTGCGAGCCGGGGGGAAGGTGGTTCTGGCCTCCAACAAGGGCGCCAACGCCGTCAATCAGCTGTTCTCAGACATAATCACGGTCAAAGAGCTTCAGATCCTCGGAGCCTTCGGAGCCGGGTCGGCCGGCTACCACTGGGCGACCCGACAGCTCGATGTGGATCCCCGCCTCGACCAGATGGTCTCCCATGAATTCCCCCTGGCGGAAGCCGATCGTGCTATCCAGGCCACCGCCGGCTTGTTAGGACGCGAGGAACTGATCTCCGTGGCCGTAACGTTCTGAAACAGCCACCAGCCACCAGCTGCCAGCTACCAGCTCTAGGTTTGTTGCTGGAGGCTGGGAGCGAAGCGATCTGAAGGCTGGTGGCTTAGTACAGTCTTCCCCGTGAAAGAACCGCAGTCCTGGATCCCGACGCGTTTGAGTGTCGCCTCGTGGGTCCTATTCGACCTGGCCAACACGATCTTCGTCCTGGGTGTAACCAGCCGGTACTTCGGAGTGTGGGTAGTCGAAGACCAGGGGGGTCGCGACTGGCATGTGAGCGTGGCCGTCAACCTGGCGATGATCGTTGTCATCATCGCCGCCCCCTGGATGGGAGCCCGCTCGGACCATTTCGGACGACGCAGACCGTATCTGATTGTCGCCACGATCGTCACTGTCGCCGCCACCGCGGTGCTGGCCACGTTCGGGGTGGTTGCCTCCCTGGCCGCCTTCGTCGTCGGTCAGATCGGCTTGAACCTGGGAAGCATCGCATATGACGCCATGCTTCCCGACGTGAGCACCACCGAGACCCGGGGGCGAGTCTCGGGAACCGGCGTCGCCGTCGGGTACATCGGGTCGTTCTTGGCCGTCGGAACCGGGCTTCTGCTGCTGGAGCCGTATGGCTACGCCGTCCTATTCCGCACTCAAGCCGCCCTCTTCTTGCTGTTTGCCCTGCCGGCGTTCCTGTTCATCAAAGAACGACCCCGCCACGTTCTCGAGGGAGCTCCCCCGGCGGCGTCCCAGACGCTGCGCCGGTTGTTGGAAGCATGGCGCCGAACCCGCGATTACGAAGACGTCACCCGTTTCCTGGTTGCACGGTTCTTCTACACCGATGCCATGAACACCGTCTTCATCTTTGTTGCCATTTTCGCCAGAACAGAGATGGGCTTCAGCGATCGGGAAACGGATCTCCTCACCATCATCGGCATCGTCATGGCGCTGATTGGGGCACTGACTGCCGGACGATTGACGGACCTGATCGGACCGCGCAAGACCCTGCACGGAGCCCTCTATTTGTGGATGGTCGGGATCGCCCTGGCGGTCGTCGTCGGGGTCACCGGGGCTACCGAGCTTGGCTGGTTGATCGGGGCCATCGGCGGGGCCGGGTTGGGAGCTACTGCGGCCACCGACCGGGTGTACATGACTCGCATCTCGCCGCCTCGACATCTTGGCGAGTTCTACGGCTTGTACGCGGTGGTGGGTCGATTTGCCACGTTGTTCGGGCCGCTGGTGTGGGCATTGATTGCCGATGGCCTGGGCTTAGGTCGCGTGGCGGCTATCGGTAGCTTGTTGCTGTTTTTTGCTGCCGGGCGGATCATCCTCCAGAAGGTGAGCGATCATCCTCGAGTGTGGACGACCGAAGACCTGGATTCCTTCAAGTAACCAGTTGCCAGCCAGAAGCAGTCGGTAATCTTCTTACTAGGAACTTGGAACTGCTCCGCTACTGCTCCACTGCCGCTCGACCGGCGAAAGTGAGCACTTCTTCCACCGCGTAGGCATCCGGCAGGTCTTCGTGGCGCCCATCATTGTTGGCGAGACGCCGACCCAGTTCAGCGAACCAGAGATCGTTGACTATTCGCCACGGCCATCGGTGCGGGCCGACCCGGGCACCGACGATGGCTCCGGCCATCACCGCAATCTCGCGGGGTTCGAAATCGATGGCCACAGCCTCGCGCACACCGACGGATGGCCTTTCGAGAATCGGAGCCCCGAGGACTATGGCGGTAATCACTCCGGCAACTGAACCCGCGTTCGGAGTCCAGGATCGAATCTGATCGGCGACCTCGCGCGAACGGCTTCCCTACTAGTTGGGCAGCGTGGCGCAGCAACAGGGACAGGGGTGGACTCCCGTCCGGAGAGGCGACCGTTCCGGAGAGGTCGCCAATCCTCGCCTCCGCCCGCTTGGCGACCTCGGCGGCTCCAAACACGAGATCTCGACCGGATTGGCCGAAGGAGGCACCGGCGATCGCTCCGGCGAAGGAACAGGCTGCCACTACGGCACCCTCCTGATTGTGAGTGATCATCGCACCCCGAATAGCTTCCTCCACGAGGGCCACCGGATCCTTGCGGAACCAGACGCCGATCGGAATCATTCGGGCGGCCGCTCCGGCGTTCCCGAACGGCATCGGAGCTGAGGATCCCCTCTGATGCTCGTCCAGCCAGGCGCGAAACCAAGGGGCCACCGCCCGGTATACGTCGAACCCCGTCTCGGGGAAGGCCAGGGCCGCAAACTCGCTCCCCAGCGCGGTGGGATCAATAGTCCCGCGCCGAAGCAAGTGATAGGAAGTGATGACATTGTGTTGGGTCAGGTACCCGTACACCCGATCCTGACCGGCTGCGAGCACTTCGCCGGCCGCCCCGCCGAGCACAGCACCGGATCCTCCGGCGTCGAAGTTCCGGGCATGTCGAAAGGGCCCCTGGGTATCAGTCACCTATCTGCTATCGGCAGTTGGGGTGGACCATCTTGAGGACGACAAGTCATTGGTATCCGTAGACGGGTCCTAACCTTCGGCTGTGCGAAAGCTCCTCCTCATAGCCAATCCAGCAGCCTCCGCCTTCACCGGGGGCCTACACCGCACGGTGGTGGCCATCCTGCGGAAGTCCTATGAGGTCGAGACTGTATGGCCGACCAATGCGAACGAGGTTGAGGCAACGGCGACGGCAGGCCGCCCAAGCAGGCACCGACGTTGTCGTGGCCATGGGCGGCGACGGCGTCGTGCATCACGTTGTGAACGGCATTGCCGGCAGCGCGACGGCCCTGGGGATCATTCCGGCCGGAACCACAAATGTCCTGGCGAGAATCCTCGGGTTGCCGTCGAAGCCCGTACCGGCCACCCGGTTCCTGGCGGCTGGGGAGACCGTTGTTGACATCCCGCTGGCCAAGGTGGAGGCCACCTTCGGATCGGCGACGAGGATTCGGTACGCCACATTCGCCACCGGTGCCGGCCTCGATGCCGAAGCCGTCAAGATGGCGGATCTCGAGCCGTACCGGAAATATCGGTTCGGCGGAATCCACTACGCCCGCACAGCTGCTTCGGTAGTGCTCAACAATTTTGTTGGACGAAGTCCTCACCTTCGCGTGGAAAGCGGACCCCGGGTCGCCGACGCGGTTTCGGTGCTGGTTCAAATCCATGCTCCCTATACCTACTTCGGGCGTTTCCCGCTGGCAGTGACCAGGAGGCATCCCGAACACCTCGCCGTCCTGGTTATCGAACGGGTCTCTCTCCTCCGAGTTCCCTCGATCCTCATCCATGCTGCTTTGGGCCGGGAGCTAGGACGCGTGCCGGGCGTACAGGTGTGGGAAGACGTTCGTCAGCTAACCATCACTGCCGATCCACCCGGGTATCTGCAAGCGGACGGAGAGTCGCTCGGGGCGGCCACGTCGATCGACATCACGTCCGTTCCTCGAGCCGTGCGAGCGATTGCCCCATTGAGTCACAAGCGGGTGTCGCCGTCGGGCAGGTACTCGGTTCCCCTTCCCGCCGCCACCACTGCCCAACCAGGGACGATCGTTGCCGGGTTTCAGCAACGCAGTCGACAGTGGTCTGCCGAGATTGGATGGTTTCAGCCGCAAGACGGGACGTGGAAAGGATTGACGTGGGGTCAGATCCGGACCAGGGTCGAAGAGCTGGCCGCCGGGCTCATCGAACTGGGAATCAACCCGGGTGATCGAGTGGCAATCAGTGGGAACAACAGCACCGACTGGGTGGCCTTCGACTATGCGATCCAGCACGCCGGAGCCATCTCGGTCCCCCTGTACCAGACGTTCGCGGACGAACAGGTCAACTACATCGTGAAGCACTCCGGAAGCCGGGTGTGCTTCGCCGGTGATGCCGAACAACTCGAGAAAGCTCAACGATCCGGATCGTCGGGGATCGAGCACTTCGTTGCCGGACATCTGGGCGACTACCAGGACGGCACCGTGATGGGGCTCGAAAGACTGGCCGCGTTGGGACGTGAGCGAATTGATGGCGACCGAACCGAGCTCGACGATCGAATCGCTTCGGTTGGACCCGACGATGTGTTCTCGATCATCTACACCTCCGGCACCACCGGGCCACCCAAAGGAACCAAACTCACTCACCACAATGCTGTGTGGACGGTGCAGCGAACAGTCGAGCGGCTCCGTATGAACCCGCACGAGACCTTGGTGTCGTATCTTCCGCTGAGTCACGTCTTCGAGCGGATCGTGACTACCGCCCTTCTGGCTACCGACTACCCGGTGCGGCCGACCTATTACTTCGTGCCCGACATCCTCAACCTGGCCGACGCCCTGCGGGAAGCCCGACCCACCGTGTTTATCGGCGTTCCCCGAACGTGGGAAAAGCTGCGCTCGCTGATGATCGCCGGAATCCAAGATGAACCCCGCCGCCAGCGCATAGTGCACACCGTGATCGATACGGCAATTGCCGCGTTGCGGCGAAGGGACGCGGGGCGGGTTGTCTGGCCGCATCAGCGCGCCGCCGCCGCGCTGGCGAAGCGCCTCATCGGAAAGCGAGCCCTTCGAAAAGCAGGGCTCGACCAGTGCTGGTACGCCGTGTCTGGTGCGGCCGCTCTCGGACCGCAGGTGCAGTATTTCTGGCAAGCCCTGGGACTTCCTCTCCATGAGGGGTGGGGAATGACCGAGACTTCAGCTGTGTCTGCGGTTCAGGCACCCGACGATCTCACCGCCGGAGTAGTGGGACGCCTGATCGACGGTTTGGAGCTCCGCCTGGCCGACGACGGGGAAATCAAGGTGAGAGGCAGCAGTGTGTTTCCCGGCTATCACCATGAGCCGGACAGGACCGCCGCAGTGCTCGATGAGCACGGATGGCTCAGCACCGGCGACCTGGGACGACTGACCGCCGACGGACGGTTGCAGATCGTCGACCGAAAGAAGGACATCATCATCACCTCGGGAGGCAAGAATGTCGCCCCCCAGGAAATCGAGAAGCAACTCAAATCCCACGGGATCATCGAAGAGGCATTGGTCGCCGGCGATGGCCGTCCGCACCTGGTCGCGTTGTTAGCTCTGGGAGCAGACGAAACGACGTCGTACCTGCACCATCATGATCTTCCGGTCCCGGAATCTCCCGAATCCGGGCGCGCTCTCAACAAACACATTCAGAGGATCATCGATGATGTCAATCGGCGGTTCTCGAGGGCCGAGCGGATCCGCAAGTGGGTCATTGTCCCGGAAGGATTCCCCCCGGAGACAATCACTCCAACCACAAAACTTCGCCGGCGGGTCGCCTTGGAGCATTTCGCAACCGAGATCGACGACCTCTACAACAGCTGATCAGCGACCGGGCGCCCCGCAGCGAGTTCTTCTGCCTCGTGCGGGGCCAAGACCCCGGCATCGGTGACCACTGCTGTGAACCAGTCGAGCGAAATCACTTCAGCAAGACTTTCGCGCCCGTGCCGCAGAACTGCTCGCTCAAAAAGGGGCGCAGGGAGCACCTTCTCAGCCGCGGCAACGAGATAGAAAGGAACACCGATTGCTCGCGCTCGCCGGGCGATCGCCGCCGTCCCGGTCTTGTTTATCGCTGATCCCGGCCCGACGGCATCTGCGCCGGCCAAGACCAGATCCATGCCCGGCAGCAACTCTATGGCCACCTCGTCCTCCAGCACTTCGACGTCGAAACCGATGGCCGTCAGGTCGGCCGCCATCTCAATGCCTTCGCCAATCGGCATCGCTTCGGTGCAGCACACGTTAAAGGCGACCAGGCCCTTGGCTTCCTCCAACACCGATCGCACCGAACTGGACGCTGAGTGGATCAAGACTGTCGATCCCTCAACAATCAATTCCGCGCCCGTCTTTCCGATCAATCGAGTTGATGCTTCCAGGCGCTCGGCGAGATCTGTGGCCGCAGCCGCCACCTGGCTCGGACCGCCGGGCAGAGCCAGATACACCACGTTTCTGAGGTTGGCAATCGGAGCCATCACCGACTGGTGGGTGATCAGCAATTCGACCGCGTCGAGGATCGGTTCCGGGAAAGCTTCGGGAGCGTGCTCGGCCACGCTGGCAGCCAGCTCGGCCACCGCTCGGGCGGCAGCTGTGCCGACGGTGGCAGCGCTACCAACTTCATCGAGAGCCGCCGCGCCCACTTGACGCCAGGCGGACCATTCACGCCACTCGGTCATCTCCACCTCTCCGAAAAGCCACTGTAATCAATCGGGCGGCCCCTGGCCGCCCGATGAGTCACCAGTTACCAGTTATCAGTTTTCAGCCAAACCCGCTCCTTCCGTCCCGCGAAGGGAGGCCGTCGCAAACTGATAACTGATAACCGACAACTAGGAAGACCGAAGGTCTTCCTTGACATGCACTGTTCGTTGCGGGAACGGGATCTCGATCGAATCGGCATCAAAGCGGTTCTTGATCCTCCGGAAAAGTTCACGGCGCACCAACCATCGTTGGTCCGGTGCGACCTTCAGGTAGCCGCGGATCGTCACCGCCGAGTCCCCGAGCTCCTGAACGCCAAGCACCACCGGATCTTCCAGCACCATGCCGGCCCATTCGTCGTCGGCCGCAAACCGCTGCAATTCGTCCCCAAAGACTCCCAGAGCATGATCGACGCTCTCGTGATAGGCGATGCCCACGTCGATCACCACCTGGGCGTAACTCTGGGTGAAGTTGGAGGCCACTCCGATCTCCCCATTGGGGACGTAGTGGGCATTGCCATCGAGGTCGCGCAGCACCGTTACCCGCAGCCGCATGTCAACCACCGAACCGCTGGTACCGGCGATCTTCACCACGTCACCGATGCCGAACTGGTCTTCCGCGAGGATGAAGAAACCGGCGATGACATCCTTGACGAGGCTCTGGGCACCAAAGCCAATCGCCACCCCCACCGCCGATCCGACCGCCACGAAGGCCGTGATCGGGATATCCCATATGTTGAGAACGGTCAGGATCAGGATTACGGCGATGACGATCGCAGCTACCCGGCGCCCGGCCTTCCAAAGCGTTTCGGCGCGCTGGCGTTGCTCGGCCGCGTCGACACCATCGCCCCGACCAAAGCGATCCACGGCCTTGCCGACCCCCCGAACGAACACCCACCACAGAACGACTGCTCCGATGAGCACAACCGCGGTTTGCACGAACTGAGTCTGGCGAAGCGGATCAGAGAAGAAATCGAGCATGGTTGCAGGGTAGGTAGAGAGGCACCGATTTCAGTGGTTTGTGGACGAACTATCAGTTACCAGTTGCGGCGCGACAACGAGAAACGAGAGACGAGAAACGTGCCTTACTCCACCTTCCTTTCCGCTCGGGCTACTTGCAGGGCGAGTTCGGTCAGGGCGCCTTCCAGCTCAGCCCGTTCCCTCAGCACGGTTCGAATAGGAACCCCGATTCTTCTCGACAGCTGGGTGGTCAATTCGGCTTCAACGGCCTTCCGATAGGATCTGGCCACCGTCCGGCCGGCCTTCCGGCCGCTGCGGCGCACGAGGGATCCGATGGCCATCGAAAGTAGCAGGGCGCCGGCGGCAACTATCAACGGCCACGGCCACTCTCCCCTGTCCAGCGAAGCGGGCCGTGCCCAGATCCAGACGCCGCAGCCGATCAGGGTCAAAAAGACGATCAACTGTAGGAACCCGGCTGCCGACCACCACCGGGCTGGTTGCGGCGTGCCCGGTTCTTGCACATTGGCCATGGTCCCTTCGATGGAGCCGCGCACCTGCTGCTGGAGTTCGGGATCACCGAAATTCTCCCGAAGTCGAGCGCCAAAGGCCCCCCCGGCCTGGAAGGAGAGTTCGGTCACCAGCCCTCCGAGAGTGCCCAGCGCCTTCTCCAGTCCGGCTCTCCCCTCCCACTTGCGGGTCTCCTCCTTGACAGAATCCTCCTCGCGGCGGCCACCCAACGCCCGGCCTACGGGACTGCGACGCAGGGCCGCGAATGCTCTCCCCACCGGGCCCCCACCGATCCGCCGGGCGACCCTTTCGCCGGCCCGCTCCGCGACGATCTCTACCGGCGATCCGGCCACCATGTCAGCGAGCAATCCCATTGTCTGAACCGAAACTGACTCCCAGTTCCGATCGTAATCGAGCCCAATTCCCGGAGTGACTCCGGTCACATCGGCCAGGCCCTGTCCCGCCCGACGCAGGTCCTCGATCAGTTTCGTGGTGGCAACCCGTTTGGCGTCGAGCTTCTCGTCGAGATAATCCAGGAGAGGCTCGAGCCCCGATGGAGGCGAACCCGGAGGAGCAGCGGAGAGCGGGAAGATCGTCGGTTGGCCAATGCCGTCATGCCACAACGTCTGTTCCAGATCCGCCATCAGAACGTCTAGTTCGCCCTCGGCGAGACGGTCGATCTGATTGAGCACAAAAACAAACTGGCCCTGATAGCCGGCCAGCGGACGAAGATAGTCGGCGTGAATCGTACGATCGTTGTACTTCTCGGGGTCGACGATCCAGATGATCGCGTCGACCCTCGGCAGGAGTCTCTCGACGGTTGCCCGGTGCGAACCGACCACGCTATCGAAGTCGGGTAGATCCAGCACCGCCAATTGCGGGTGGCTTGACTGACCGGTCCGGTCGTCGATCCCGAGGTCGTCGAGGAGCCGCACCAAACCCGGTTCGGGGTTGGCCGGTATCCAGGCCAAGGGCCGGTCGGTGGTCGGTCGCAAGGCCCCGGTACGAGCGATGGTCTCCCCGGCCAGGGCATTGAGGAGACTGGATTTCCCGACCCCGGTGCCTCCGCCCAGGGCAATCACCACCGTCTCGCCGAGGAATCCGGCTCGACGGCGCGCATGGAGAGAGACCCCGGCGTAGGCCTGCACCGATTCGTCCCCGATCACCCCGGCTGCCCGGGCGACGGCCAAATCGAGCGCTTCGAGTGCTTCGGTCAGATCAACGGCCATAGAATCCCCCCGCCCCGGTCCGCACGTCCTGAGCGGCCAAACGCATAGCGTCGGCAGCTCCCTTCGCAGCAGCGAAAGTGGAGGTGACCTCGTCAAACCGAGCTTCGTCCTCGGTCAGAACTCCCTCGAGAGAATCAACCAACCTCCGCCGGGCTTCCTCGATGAGCGACCGAGCGGCAGCACTCCCGAAAACATGTTCGAGAATCTTCTGCTGGGCGGCCGCCGCCCCGGCGGCCACGCCAAACTCTGCCCCGGTGATTCCCCCCGTTTGAGCGAATACGGCCATCAGCACAACCAGGGCGGTGGCGTTGACCCCAAACGACGCCAGCTGCGCCCAACGCCGCTTGCCGGCTCCTTGTTCGTTGATCAACCCACCGAGTTCGACTACCCAGTCCTCGATGGCGGTCCTCGCCCGCTCGGGCGTCTGCGGGTCGTGGTGCCACAACTCCCGGCCGGAAGCAACCAGCAGGTTCTTCCCGGCCGTATCGAGTTCCCAGGCGGCTGCCGCGGTTCCGGCCGCCAGATCGGCTCGGCGAACCACGGCCGCGACGATTTCGTCCCCGGCTTCGTCGTTGATCTCTTCGACCTGTCGGGTTCCGCCGAACACCCTCGTGACCCACCGCCGCACCCGACCGGCTCCTTCAGTCAGCGCCTTGAGCAACTCGCCGGTACCCAGGAACTCTTGCCAGCGGCGCAGCACCTCACCCCGAATCAGAGTCCCACTCCGCAGCGAATCGGCGATTTCCTCCGCTTGAGCTTGATAAGCCCGCCGGGCGGCCAATCGCAGAGTGTCAGTTTGATGAACCTCTTCGTCGATGTCCGCCGCCAGTTCTGTCGCCCGCTCGACCGCGTCCCGCACCGAACCTTGGGTGGCGGATACCACCACCCGCCGCCGGTGTTCCGGATCGGACATAGCCTCCAAGGCAGCCCGCAGCGACGCAGCGGACTCGGGCGGCAACCCGCCGTGTTCGGTGAAAATCTGCTGTTCGGGGATCTGGAGGATGGCCGGAGCCTCCGCCTGCGACATGATCCTCCGCTTCGAGAGCCTCCGGCGATAGTCGTCAACCACTTCGTCGGCGCCATGGGGAGGAAGACGATTCAGCACGAAGAGGATCGGCAACCGTCGGCGCCGGGCTCTCTCGAGAAACTCCCAGGGAACTGCGTCGGCATACCGTTGCGCCGACGTTACAAAAACGGCCAGGTCGGCAACTGCCAGCAGATCCTCGACCATTTCCCGGTGTCCTTCGACCACCGAGTCGAAATCGGGCGCATCCAGGACTGTGACCCCCTCGAGAAGGGGATCTTCACCGGAGACCACCCGCACCAAATGATCGGCATCAACCGCGGTGCCATATCCGGTCAGAAAGCCGTCCTGATAAAGATGGGCATGGTCGGGATGAGTCCAAACCACCGGAACTCGAGTGGTAGGTCGAATGGCACCCGGGTCGGTGACTCGCGTCTGGGCGAGCGTGTTCACCAAGGTCGACTTGCCGCTACCAGTCGAGCCGATGACCACGGCCAGCAGAGGAGCGGCGAGATCGCGGAGACGGGGAAGGAGATATTCCCGGATGCTCCACGCCAGCTCGACCCGAAGCGCCTCGCGCTGCGGACTGTTCGGCGGCCGGTAGGTCGAAAGACGTCGATTCGACACATTCGGCCAGGGCATCGAGAGATGCCCTGAGCGCCGCGGAAGGCGATACAGCAGTGGTCATACCGGCGGATTGTCCCACATGCCAAATACCCAAACCTGTCACACCCTCCCGATACATTGATCACATGGCACAAATAGGCATCAACGGAACTTCGGTGACGGTCACCGACCTCGACGTCGAAGACGGAGTATTGGCCGAGTTGCTGAGTTCCCAACCGGAGGAGCGACGGGCCGACATGGTCCGGCGGGTGCTGGAGGTTGGAGCCCGAGGATTGCTCACCATGGGGCTCGGTATCGATCTCGCCGAGGTGGATGCCCGAGTGCGCCGCTCTGTCGATGAGGTGACCGGCGAGGCCCGCGACCAGGTGGAACAGGTTCTCGCCGCTGCCCGGCAAGCGTTCGGGGAGCATTTCGACCCGGATGTGCGCTCTTCAATGGTCGCTCGTGCACTCGAGGAGTTCTCCCAATGGCGCGACGGCTTCCTCCGAAGCTTCAACCCCGATTTCACCGATAGCCACACGGCCCGGTTCCTGGACCAAGTCAATGAGCTCCTTGGTCCGGACGGGATGCTCGAAGCTCGCCTGCTAGGGGTGCTCGATCCGGACGCCGACGGGTCTGCCCTCTCTCGCCTTTCTAAATCGATCGATGATCGGTTCGGGGAAATGCGCGATCTCCTCATGCAGGAACGCGGCAAACAAGCCGAAGCCGATCGGGGCACCCACAAGGGTTTCGAGTTCGAAGATGCCGTCGAGATCGCTCTTCGAGAATCGGTGAAGAGCTCCGGTTGTGTCGTGGAACGGACCGGCCGGGTGAAAGGCGATCTGGGAGCCGAAACTCTGGTCGGAGATTTTGTGGTGACCTTGGGCTCGGGCCGCCGAATCGTCATCGAAGCCAAGAACACCGGCCGTATCAATCTGACCGGCAAGGACGGGATCCTCGAAGAGCTGGATCGGGCCATGGCCAACCGTTCTGCAGATTTTGCGGTTTGTGTGTCGGCGCGGGACGCCTTCCCGCGAGAAGTCGGGCCTCTGGGCGTATACGGAGAACGCATCCTGATTGTCGATGAGGGCGACGGCACCATGCTGGCGGTGGCGTTGCGGTTGGCCGAGATGTTGCTGGAGCAAAGCACAGCCCGGCAGGCAACCGATATTGACCGAGGTTTTCTGCATGACCGGATGCAGCGTCTTCGCCAGCTCGCCCAGTTGTTCACCAACAACCGGCGATCCCTCACCGACATCAAGACCTCAGTCGAGAATGTGCACGGCTCCCTTGAGCAGATCCGCTCCGAACTGCTGTTCCTGGTCGATGAGATCAGCCACGAGGTCGACCGCTCCAGTGTCGCGGACTCTCCGCCGGCGGCGGTCGTGCACCTTCGTTCCGAAGCCGGCTAGTCGGTCAACCCGAACCTGACCATCACCGAGGCTCCTCCCCCGGACGACTCCCTCATGGCCAGGTCTCCACCGCTGGCCTCGGCCGTCCGGCGGACGATATCGAGACCCAGACCGGTGGAACCGGATGAACTGGCCCCTCGATCGATCCACGCGTGATCGGTGAACCCCGGACCTTGATCCTCGATGATCAGGACGGCGAAATCGCCGATCCGGCTCAGCTCAACGCCATAGGGCGTCCCGTCGGGAGTATGAGCCAGCACGTTCCCGAGGAGGGCATCGAGGGCGGCTGCGATATCGCCGGCGTGCCCGGTCGTCAACAACGGACCCGGAGCAATATGGCTCGACCACCGCCGTCCTTGATCCTCAGCAAGAGCCCCCCAGAATTTGAGCCGTTCGCCGACAATCCCGCTCAGATCGGCCACCACGCCAGGGCCTTCCCGCACCTGGCGGCGGGCCTCGTGGATCACATGGTCCACCGTCCGCTCCAAATCGTCGAGATCATCCGATAGCCGGGCAGCCAACTCGGGATCGGACACCGCCTCGGCGTCGAGTCTGAGTGCCGTGAGTGGAGTGCGCAACCGGTGGGATAGATCGGCCACGGACTCCCTCTCCTGAGAGATCAGCTTGCGGATCTGTGATCCCAGCCGATTGAAGGCATGCCCCACCTCGATCACCTCGGGAGGACCGGCTGGTTCTACAGCTACGTCCAGCTCCCCCTCGCCCATCCGATGGGCGGCGGCGGACAGAACCTGAACCGGCTCCACGATCGACCGGGCCAGTCGATCGGCAACCAGAGCCGCCAATCCCACCAGGGCGATCCCCAGAGCGGCCAGCACAGCCCATGAGGCCCCAACGTTCCTGGTTAGTTCCTCCTGGGTGACGAAGACCCGCACCACTGCCGCCGAAGGTTCATCGGCCAGGAACACCGGGACGAAAATCGCCTCACCGCCGGTCACCTTTTGCCGGAAGGCTTCACCTGCCGCCGACCGCGCGAAGTTCTCGTCAAACGGGACTTCTGCACCCAATATCGTCTGGTCGGGCAACGCCACCGATAGCTGTTCATCGTTGGGGAGAGAGCCCGAACCGACCAGAACTCGGGCCCCTTCGATCCCGGCTTCAGGTAGTACGACGCTCAACGCTTGCGCTTGGGTCTGCGCCTCCCGCTCGGCCGTGACCAGAACCCGATCTCTGGCCAGCGATCGCACCAACCCGGCCAACGGAACCACGAACGCCAATACCACCATGGCGGTTACCGCGGCCGAAACGAGCGCCAGGCGCCGCCTCACGACCCGGGGGCTATCAACTTCACGCCGACTCCCCGCACTGTGTGCAGGTATACAGGCGCAGCGGCCGATTCGCCCATCTTCCGCCGCAACCAGGAGAGATGCACGTCCACCGTCTTGTCGGCTCCGCCGTAGGGTTGACGCCAGACTTCGGCCAGCAGCTCCCGCTTGCCGACAACCGTTCCGGCCCGCTCGGCCAGATAGAACAACAGGTCGAACTCCTTGCGGGTGAGCTCGAGATCCTGATCGGAAAGGACTGCTTCTCTCGCTTGGGGATCAATCGACAGTTCACCGACCTCGATCGTCCCGCCCAGGTTGTCTTCCCCGACGCGACGCAGTACAGCCCGGATCCGTGCCTCGAGCTGTTCCGCGGAGAACGGCTTGATTACATAGTCGTCGGCTCCGGCATCCAGCACTCTGACGATTTCAGCTTCGTCGTCCCGGGCGGTCGCCACGATGACCGGTACCGGGCTCACGGCCCGGATCATCTTCAGGACCTCGCGTCCGTCAACGTCGGGCAAACCCAGATCGAGAATCACGACGTCGGGAGGGTGGGCGACCACCGACTCGAGACCGGCAAGTCCACCCCCGGCCGAGTCAACGTCGTACCCGAGGTCTGCCAAACGACGGGCCAGCGACTCGCGGATCCTCTGCTCGTCTTCGATGATCAAAACTGCGGGCATGCCGTCACGATACTGCCGTGCCCACCCATCGGTCTCCCCAATCGGAACGTTTAGCACATCCTTAACCTTCACTTAGGCTCCTGCCGACCATTTGAGCGCCATACTGTTGGCATGAGTCGAAAACGAGTCGGTCTGGTGGTCGGTTGGGTACTAGCCGCCTCGCTGGCAATGCTGCTGGCCTCACAAGCCGTCGCCATGGTGCGTGACCAGGTAACCGACCGTCCGTCAAAAGCCGCGACCACTCTTGCGCTGGAGACGACAACGTCCTCGACGGCGGCCGTCCCGCCGAGCACCACCCAATCGGTTACTACCTCGACTACCGCCGTTCAGTCCCCAACGACTAGCAGCACTCCGGTCGTGACCACCTCAACCACTGCACCCGACGTGAGCACTACCGCGGCGCCCACCACTACATCGACAACGACCCCCACCGCCAACAACGAGGAAGAGACCTTCTATCTGGTCGGCGGTTGGGTCACGGTCCGTTGTGCGGGCGATGACATTGTCCTCGGCTCGTACGCTCCCAACCTTGGTTTCCAGGTCGACATTGAGGACGCCGGGCCAAGCGAGGTCGAGGTCAAATTCGAACAAGCCGGCGGCGATCACCGCTCCAAACTGGAAGCCACCTGCAACGGTGGTCGCCTCAACCCCGAGATAGAAGAAAAGGACGACGATTGAATTTTCAGTTGTCAGTTATCAGTCTTCAGTACTGAGAACTGAAAGGGCGCCGAAAGGCGACCGACTGAGGACTGGAAACTAGAGGGCGGCCGGAAGGCCGACCGACTCTCAAACCCCCAGCTGGGTGGCAGCCCTTCCTTCGGCGCACGAATCGAGGATGCCGCAGTACTTGCACCACGGCCCTCCTCGTCGGTCGATGCCGGCGCCCTCATCCCACGCCGAACGGATCCTCCCGATCATCTCCGCCACCTGTTCGGCAGTTTCTCTCACCACTCCGGAGTCGGGAATCTCAGAGATCCGCTCACCGGTCTTGACCGACAGCGCTTCAACGACTTGCGGCAACTCATCTTTCTCGAGCGCCCACAGCAGTGCATAGAAATGCAGCTGATCAACCACTTCACCCAATTCACCGGTCTTCCAGTCAACCAACCGCACGCCGTCGTCCTCGGCGAAAACTGCGTCAATTGAGCCGATCAGCGTGACACCGTCGGCCGGCTCAGATTCCAGCGACACCTCAGCTCCCTCAAAACCTTCGAGCGGGATCTTCTTGAACCGTTCGTAAATTGCGCCGACCTCATCGATTACGTGGCCGAGTTCGCTGGGCTTGAGCCCGAGGGCGCCCAGCTTGTAGTTGAGGTTGGACCCCCCGATTTCGCTCCGACAGACCTGGCCAAAGTCTTGTTCGGCAATCGGCTCTCCACTGAGGTGCCTGGCGAAGAGCCGATGGGCCAGACCCCCGGAGAAGGCTGCCCGGCTCTCCGGGCCCCACTCGCCCTGCAACCGGGCCAGAGCGCTATCCGGGCACTGCCGGAAAGCTACAAAGGTTGAGGCGGAGATACGGACCGCATCACCCGGCCCGACGGTCGGAAACTCAATCACTCCCAGATGGTATCGCCAGTTAGTCGTTTGGCCGGTAACGGCTACACTGGCCGCCTGCCGGGGCTATTGATCACCATGTCACGAAACCTTCGTATTTTTGTTATCGCGCTCGCCGCCCTGGCGGGTTTGTTTCTGATCGTCCTGGTGGGTTTTGGCATCGACCGGGCTTTTCATGCCGATGAGGTACTCCGCAATGTGGCGGTGTCGGAAATCGACCTGTCGGGTTTGGATGTAGACGAGGCCAGCGCCGCTCTGCAAGCCTTCGAGGACGAACTCGTCATCACTCCTGCCCTCTTTCAGCTCAACGGCAGCACCCTGACACTTGACCCTGCCACCGTTGGCTTTTCCGTCGACAAGGCGACCGCCGCCGAGGCCGCGTTGGCAACGGGCCGCTCCGGTTCGATCTTCAAGCAGTTCGGTTGGTGGTGGTCGCATCTATTCAAGAAAGAAGTCCTCGAACTGCCGGTGAGCCTCAACGAGGACGCCTTCGCGACGGTCGCCGCCGACTGGTCGACGGACCACATCTCAGATCCGCCCTTTGATGGAGCCATCTTGATCGAAGACGTGACGCCCGTAGCCCAGTACCCCCGGGAGGGTCGTCGGGTCGAAGTCGACTCGGCTGCTGTGACAGTGCTGCAGACGCTTGCCGAGCGCGACCGCGCAGTCGGCGTTCTCGAGATCGGCCCCGCCGCACCGGCCCTTTCCGACGGTGACGTCGACCAGGCTCTCGAAAGAGCGGTCGAGATGCTGTCCGGACCCGTGGTGCTTTCCCGCCTCGATCCTCCCATCTCGGTTACTTTCACCGTAGAAGACCTGGCCCGAGCCTTCACCAGCGATCTGATCAGCAACTCCGAAACCCGCCTCGCAACCGGGTTTAACGCCGAAGTCGTCGAGGAGATCATTGCCCCATTTCGCTCCGACCTCGAGCTGCCACCGGTCGACGCATCTTTTGAATTCAACGAGGACTACACCGTCTCTGTGATACCCGGCAAACCTGGAACTTTGATCGATCCGGTGCTGGCCACTGCGGCTCTCGAGGGCGCTGCCCTCGTTGGATCCCGGCAAGGAACACTCCCCTTCGAGGACGGAGCCGAACCGGAGTTCTCCACGGAGGACGCAGAGGCAATGGGCATCAAGCACCTGGTCTCTCGATTTACCACGTACCACGCCTGCTGTGAGAAAAGGGTCGACAACATCCAGTTGTTCGCAGACAAGGTCGACGGCACCATCGTCCAGCCCGGCGAGGCTCTCTCCCTCAACGTGTTGGTAGGTGAACGGACGCTGGAAGACGGGTTCAAACCGGCCGGGACCATCATCAAGGGAAAGATCGTGGATACGGTCGGTGGGGGTGTCAGTCAGTTCGCCACCACGTTCTACAACGCGGTTTTTTGGGGGGGTTACGAAGACATAACCCACACCGCCCACAGCTACTACTTCTCGAGATACCCCGAGGGGATCGAAGCAACCATCTCCTGGCCGGTGCCCAACCTCGAGTTCCGCAACAATCGCGACACGGCGATCATGATCCGCACCTCGCATACCGACACGTCGATCACGGTGAGTTTCTACGGTAACAATGGTGGCCGGGTCGTAATCGGCGAGCAGAGCGGCGGAATCACTCGCCTGACGGTTCCTTCCGAGGGCGACGGGACGGGATACGTGGTGGAAGGTGAGGTCTCGGGCCGGTACTCATACTCAGAACCCCCGATCGAGTACACCGCCAACGAAGCGATCACGCCGGGCGAGGAACGGGTCATCGAAGGTGGCAGACAGGGATGGACGGTAACGGTCACCCAAATAATCACCTACGCGGATCGCACTGTCGACGAGATATCGTGGCCGGTGCGGTACCGGCCGCAACCGCGTGAGGTCGAGGTTCATCCCTGCACGCTTCCGTCCAATCACGCGGACTACGTAGAAGAGTGCCCGCCCGAAGAGACCACAACCACAACCACAACCGAGGACACCACCACCTCAACGGATACCACGACAACAACTGCGGGCGGCGGGTAAGGCTTGCTCAGCTCGCGGAGGTGTCGGCCGGTTCTCCCCGGTTCTCCTCGTAGAAGATGAAGAAATCACGAATAACGGCTGCGGCCCTTCCGGTGTCTTCGTCGTTCCATCCCCCGGCCCGCCGGACCGTTACCTGATTCGACAGCACAAACACGTGGTCGACATCGGCATCGCTCTCGAAGAGGCGGGAGGCCAGACGACCGGCCGTCGTGGTTACATCCTCGGTCGCGGCCGCGGGATCGAAGCCGCGGCCGTCTTGTCCGGTGATGCTCCGGTCCGTGTCAAACAAAGCCGCATCGCCCAGCACGGTGCTCTTGACTTCAATCGTCTGGCCCACGCGGTCTCACTCCCTGTTCTGGCGTCGGAAGGACTTTAGTGCGCTGCCCGAATGATCAGCCGTCCCGCCGGGACGCTTCACCGATGGTGTGCAGCTTCATGAGGTTGGTGGAAGAACGCTGATTGGGCGGAATCCCGGCCACCATCACTACTCCCTCCCCCACCGTGCAGGTGTCCATCCGTAGCAGAGCCTCTTCGGCGGTGGAGATCATCTCATCGGTGTGGTCGAGACGCACGAAGCTGTTGGGAATGACTCCCCAATAGAGAGCCATACGGCGGAGAGTCGATGATTTCGGCGTAAAGGCCATGATCTGCGCTTCCGGGCGGTACTTCGACAGCAACAGCGCTGTGTTACCGGACTCGGTGAAGGCCACAATGCTGCCCAGGTGGAGGTCGGTGGCCGCTTCGACCGCCGCTTTGGCGGTGGCCGAGGCGAAAGTCGGGTGTCTGGCCATGAATGCCGCGCTGGCCTCCGCTTTGGAAGCGGGCGATTTCTCCGCCTCACGGCAGATCGTGTTCATGGCAGCCACCGTCTGAACGGGGTACTTCCCAATCGCGGTCTCACCGCTCAGCATGACGGCATCGGTTCCGTTGAGGACCGCATTGGTCACATCTGTCACCTCGGCTCGAGTCGGTCGAAACGAAGAAATCATCGACTCGAGCATCTCGGTCGCAGTGATCGATACCAAACCTGCCCGATTGGTTCTGCTGAGAATGTCGCGTTGTACCCCAGGGATCGTTTCGAGGGGCAAGTGAACGCCCAGATCTCCCCGAGCGACCATCGCCCCCTGAGCGACCTCCAACAAGGCGTCGAGGTTCTCGTAGGCGGTCGCCAATTCGATCTTGGCAATGATCGGTGTCGATCCCCCGGCCAGCTCCCCGATCTGCGTGATCTCATCGGCCGTTTGCACGAACGACGCGGCAACATAATCGACCTCGAGTTGCCGGCCGAATTCCAGATCAATCCGATCCTTGTCGGTAATGGCTCCGACCCGCAGCCGCGATCTCGGGAAAGCGACTCCTTTGCGGTCGGTGAGGGTGCCTCCCTGCTTGACAACGGCGACCAAGCCCTCTGCGTCCACCGTCACGACCTCGAGGCGCATGAGGCCATCGGCCAGAACGATCAAGTCACCGAGCCCTACATCCTCGAGCAGGTAGTCATAGTCGACCAAGATCCGGCCGGGTGGCGCTATTCCCGTCCCCGATTGCACCTCCACCTGATCCCCGGCAAAAAGCTCGCACGCTCCACCGGAAAAAGTCCCGGTCCTGATCTTCGGGCCCTGAATGTCCTGCAGCAGCGCGATCGGTCGATCCTGAGCGGCAGAAGCTCGCCGCACCCATTCGGCATACCGACGGTGGTCGTCGTGGGTGCCGTGAGAGAAATTGAGCCGGGCCACATCCATGCCGGCCGCCACCAACGCCTCGACGGTCTCCGCAGACGCGATCGACGGACCAAGTGTGGCAATTATCTTGGTGTGACGGCTCACAGACTCAGCGTAGGCATTCGCCCCCGGCAGGGCGAGTAACTCAAGTCGAACGTTGGCGGCGCAGTTCCGTATCCTGATGTTCATGGGAAGCGACGAAACGACCGTTGAACTGGGCAAACAGACGATCCGCATCACCAGCCCGGGCAAAGTCATGTTCCCCGATCAGGGGTGGACAAAACTCGACGTAGTCGGGCACTACCTCATGTGTGCACCAGCGGCACTGCGGGGGGTATTCAATCGTCCGAGCCTTCTGAAACGATGGAACGCCGGAGTCTCCCAACGCCCATTGTTCGTCAAACGACCCAAAGGCGCCCACAATCTGGTGGACGTGACCTTTCCTTCAGCCCGTCCCGGCAAGATGTTCGCTCCGCTTGCTGAGAGTGACGTCATCTGGATGGCTCAGATGAACTGTCTCGACCTCAACCCCTGGAATGCCCGGGCCGATGACCTCGCCCACCCCGACGAGCTTCGCATCGATCTCGATCCGACCGAGGGACACGACTTCGAAGCGGCCCGCGAGGTTGCGGCGGCCGTCAAGGAAGTCCTGGATGAGCTCGGTTTGATCGGTTGGCCGAAGACCTCGGGCAATCGGGGGATCCATATCTACGTTCGAATACAACGGGAGTGGGACTACTACCAGGTGCGCCGATCTGCCCTGGCTTTGGCCCGGGAGGTGGAACGACGCCACGACCTAGCTACCACCGCCTGGTGGAAAGAAGAACGCAACGGTGTCTTCATCGACTTCAACCAGAACGCCTGGGACAAGACGATCGCCTCCGCCTACTCCGTGCGGCACACCGGGCTGGTATCCACACCGTTCACCTGGGACGAACTGCGCGAAATCGACCACCGTTCAATGGATCTGATGAGCTTCCGGGATCGGTGGGTCGCCGTGGGTGATCTCACCGAAGGGATCGACGAGTCGGCCGGCCGTTTGGAGGGTTTGCTGGAAATGGTTGCCACCGATGAGGAGAACGGCATCGGGGATGCCCCCTGGCCGCCCCACTACCCCAAAATGCCCGGCGAACCCCCCAGAGTGCAGCCCTCCAAGATGCGCAAAGAGAATTGGGAATGAGGTCGGGCTACGCCCGACGTACTTCGTATCTCGTACTTCGTATGCGCCGCAGGTTTTGGCTGTTGAGTCGAAGTACGAAGTACAAAGTACGAGGTATGCCGCCGGAGGCGGCTAGCTGACTACTGTTTTGAACCCAACGCCTTCCGGTCGTTCCAGCTGATCCATCGTGCACTCTTCGGGAAGTTTGTCGGACCGCCAGCGCTCGAAGCGAGTGGCATGCCGGAACCGTCCCTTTTCGAGCTGGTCGTAGCTCACCTGCACGACCACTCCGGGCTCGACCGGGATCCACGACAGGTTCTTGCCGGCCGACCAGCGGCTCTCCTGGCCCGGCACCCGTACTGAATCCCCGCCCCCGAAACTGTCGTCTGAACGGATCTGTTCCAGTTGAGCCAGGATTGCAACCCGGTCCTGATCGCTGAAACCGGAGCAGTGTCCGATGAAGTGCAGCTCTCCCCCTTCGTTGTAGAGGCCCAGCAGAATCGATCCGATCTTGTCTCCGTCCTTATGAACCCGGTAACCGCCAACCACACAATCAGCGTCCCGGCGGTGCTTCCATTTGATCCATTCGCGCTTGTCTTCTTTGTAGATGCCATCGAGGCGTTTGCAGATGATGCCGTCGCATCCGGCCGCCTCGTATTCGGTGAACCAGCGCTGGGCTTCTTTGAGATCACGTGTGACAGGAGTGAGGTGCCAGGGAAACTGAAGACCGGCGAAGAGTGCCTCGAGACGAGTCCGCCGCTCCTCGTAAGGCACTTCTCGCAAGTCCTCGCCCCGATCGGCCAGAAGATCGAACACCACTAGTTCGGCCGGGGTCTTGGAGGCAAGCATCGTCACCCTCGATTCGGCCGGATGGATGCGCTGTTGCAGCGTGTCGAACTCGGTAACTTCATCAACGACCACCACCACCTCGCCGTCCAGGACGGTCCCGTCGGGAAGCTGCTCCAGTGCCGGTCGCAGCTCGGGGAAGTAACGCAACAGCGGTTTCCCGTTGCGGCTGTCGAGGCGCGGCACATTGCCACCCCATGCAATTACGCGGAACCCATCCCATTTGGGTTCGTAGACCCACCCAGGCGGTTCCGGCGGATTTTCTCGGACCCGGGCCTTCATCGGTTTGATGGGCGCAGCGAACGGCAAAGGGTTCATCGGTATCCCCTAGGTGAGAGCCGGGACAACCTCGCGAGCGAAGCGTTCCAGGCCTGCAGTGTCGTAGGCGGCCTCGGCGAAGTACACGATTCCGTAGGTCATCCCAGCGTCGATCCAGGGACCCAGCTTGGCGACCAATTGCTCGGGGGTTCCGGCAAACTCCCGAAACAAACCTTCCACCCTTTCGAGACGCTCTTCCGACACAAAAGGCCGGTAGTGATCCTTGATCCAGGCCAGGCGATCCTCGACCTCGGCCTCGGTCTCCTCGCAGACCACATTGAAATTGGTGGAACGGACGATCGCGGCGAAATCGGTTCCTACTTCCCGGCAGTGCCCCTTCAAGATCTCGGACTTGTGCACGAACTCCTCGACGGACATGCCGAAGTTCGTGTACGAGGCGTACCGGGCGGCGACATTGAGAGTGAGCTTCTCGCCCCCACCGGCGATCCAGAACGGGATATGCGGCTCCTGGACGGGCTTGGGCTGGGCAATGGCTCCGTTGAGGGTGTAGTGCTTGCCCTCGAAAGAGACCTCTTCTTCGGTCCACATACGCTGCATGATCTCGACGCTTTCCCGCAGCATGCCGATGCGCACGGAAGGCTTGGGGAAATCGTACCCATAGCCGTCGTACTCGTGCTCGTACCAACCGGCTCCGATCCCCATCTCCAGGCGACCGCCGGAAATCACGTCGATGGACGCCGCCACCTTGGCCAGGTAGGCCGGTGGTCGATACGAATTGCAGGTGCACATTTGCCCGAGCCTGACGCGCTCGGTAGTTGCCGCCAGGGCCGCCATCAACGTCCACGCCTCGTATGTCACCTCTTGGGTAGGCACCGGGACGGTATGGAAATGGTCGTAGACCCACAACGACTCGTACCCCGCCTTCTCAATCACGTTGGCCACTTCCAGCATCGTCGACCAGTGATCCTCTTTGGCAACACCTACCAGGTCGAGTCGCCAGCCCTGCGGAACAAAAGCACCAAAACGCATCGGATCCCTCTCAACGGAAGAATCCTCAGCCTAGATCTTCGAACTTGCGTGAGAAGCCGTCGCACCGCGACGAGAAGTCACGCCGGAACGGGAGGGGGTTCTCAGGCGTCGACCCTTACCCCTCGCCAGAAAGCCACGTAGTCCTTGATCTGTCCGGCGGCACTCTTGGGGTCTGGGTAGTACCAGGCGGCATCCCTATTCACCTGCCCGTCGACCACGACGTCGAAGTAGCTGGCCGTTCCCTTCCACGGGCATCGGGTATGGGTCGAACTGCCCTTCAGATAGTCCCGATCCACGCTGCCGGCTGGGAAGTAGTGGTTTCCCTCCACGATCAAAGTGTCATCGCTTTCGGCAATCGTCCTGCCATTCCATGTCGCTTTTGCCATGCATCACCTTTCAATGCTCTGCGGTGACAACACGACCGGCGGCGGGATTATGCCGATACCATTCCGGGCTATGTCGTCAGAAATGTTGATAGCGGTTCCGGTCAAGCCGTTTGGTGTCGCAAAACGGCGCCTGGCGCCCGTACTCGACGCCGAGCAGCGGAGCCGGGTCGGCAAGGCCGTTGCGGCCCATGTCATCGGCAAGGCCCAAACCACGGGGTGCGAGGTGGCAGTGATCACCGGGGATAGTGGCGTTATGTCGTGGGCCGGAAGGCTGGGCGCCAGAGTCATCCCTGAGCCCGGTGCTGGAGGGCTCAACCGGGCGGCCGGGGCGGGAGTCCGGGAGGCGCGCCGCCAAGGCCGAGCCTGGATGATTCTTCATGCCGATCTTCCGGCACTCACAGAATCTGAGCTGCATGCTGCCCTAGCGGCTCTTCCTCCGCGGGGGGTTTTGCTGGCGCCCAGCCACAACGGCGGAACCAGCCTCATTGCGGGAGATCTCGACTCCTTCCCGTTCGCTTACGGGCCGGTCAGCTTCCGCCGCCACTTTGCGTCCGCAGCTTGGCTCCCCCATTGTGTGCTGGTTCGCACGGGGATGGCTATCGACCTGGACGGCCCCGAGGACCTGGCGACCGTCGTGCGACTGCCGGCCGGTCGTTGGCTCGCCGACCTCATTCCGTCGACGGACGAGACTCTCCCACCCTCCCGGTCAGGGCCCGGGGCCTCCACTAGCCTGGCCCAGCCATGACTCAGGGCTATTTCGCCGAATCGATCCCACCCCCCTCACCCCTACCGGTTCCGGTCAGGGCCATGACCATCGGCGCCCACCCGGACGACGCCGAGTTCGGAGCGGGAGGCACTCTGGCCGGTTGGGCCGAGCAGAGGTGCGAGGTGCTGGTCCTGGTCGTCACCGACGGCTCGAAGGGCACGTGGGATCGCGATCTCGGTCCCGCCGACTTGAAGAAGATCCGTCATGACGAGCAGCATCGGGCGTCGACCGTGCTCGGTGTCACGGAGACGATCATGCTCGATTACCCCGATGGAGAGCTCGAATACACGATGGCCCTGCGCAGAGAACTGTGCCTCTGGGTACGCCGGTTCCGTCCCAGTGTGGTGCTGACCCACGACCCGTGGCGCCGTTACATGCTGCACCCCGACCATCGAGCGACCGGATGGGCGGCGATCGACGCAGTGGTGGCGGCCCGCGATCATCTCTTCTTCCCCGATCAGCTAACTGATGGTCTCACCGAACACCGCCCTGACTCCTTGTTGCTCTGGGCGGCAGATGAACCGGACCACTGGGAAGATATCGCCGAAACTTTCGACCAGAAGGTCGACGCCCTGCTCTGCCACTCGAGCCAGAGCGCCACCACGATGGGCGACGCCCACGAGAGCGCCGACCATCGCCAAGGGTTCTCCGACCGGCTCCGACAATGGGCAACCAGTCAAGGAGGAACGCGTTGGTCTCGAGGTTGCAGAGTCCTTCAAGATTATCCGGCCATGAGCATGAACCGGTTCAACGACTCCATCCTCGCCAACGATCCCATCCGTCGGACAACGATGCTCGAGATTCTCGAGGGCGCCCTTACTGAGGTTGACCCGGACCGGGCGGTACGCCGGGCTCTTCGATCTGGTGACGACGGCTGGGAGATCGCCGGCGTCCAGGTGGACCCGACGACCGTGGACAGGGTGCGGTTGCTGGCTTTTGGCAAAGCGGCGCCGGCCATGGCGCGGGCTGCAGTCGATGTGTTCGGGGAGGTCGAGATCAGGGGCCTGGTGGCCTCCAACCACGCTGAACCGTTTCCGGACACATTCGACGTATACGTCACGGGCCACCCGCTCCCCGACGAGCACAGCGCTACCGCCGCTCGGGCAGCCTTGGATTTGCTGGGGGATGCTGGGGAACGCGATCTGATTGTTTGCCTGGTCTCCGGCGGAGGGTCGGCGTTGCTCGAATTGCCGGCCGCCGGAATATCGCTAGAAGATGAGCAAGCAACCGTCGATGCCCTGTTGTCGTGTGGAGCGGATATCAATGAGCTGAACACGCTCCGCAAGCACCTCTCAGCGATCAAAGGCGGTCGCCTGGCCCAGGCGGCCGATCCCGCCCGCTTGTTCACTCTGATTCTGTCCGACGTGGTCGGGAACCCTCTGGATGTTATCGCCTCCGGTCCCACAGTTCCCGACCCAACGACTTTCAACGACTCCCTGGCAGTGCTCGACCGATATGACCTGCGGGAGCGGATCCCGAGGGCCGTCGTCGACCACCTCGAGGCAGGGCGAAATGGGACCATCGAGGAGACCCCCAAAACACCGTACGAGCGCCAGGTTGTCTCAATCATCGGTGATGGACCGGCTGCCGCTCGAGGTGCGGCGGAGGCGGCCCGGCAAGCGGGGTTGTCGGTAGCGATCGCCACGACAACGATGACCGGACATGCCCGCACCGAGGCTCTTGCTTGTCTAGCCGCCGCCGGTCCGGGCGTGACAGTCTTTGCCGGCGAGACAACCGTGCAGGTGGCCGGCCGGGGCCGGGGTGGACGCAACCAAGAGGCCGCGCTGGCCGCCGCCCGCGAGCTGGCCGGTGACCCAGCGACGGTATTCGCCGCCCTCGGCACCGATGGCATCGACGGTCCCGACCGACGCGGCCGGGGCCATCGTGGACGGCTGGACCACTCACCGCGGGGCTCAACTGGGATTGGACGTGGACCGCCATCTCGCCGACAACGATTCCGGGACGTACCTGGAGGCGACCGGCGACTTGCTGATCGCCGGACCCACCGGCACCAACGTCGGTGACGTCTGGATAGTGATGAGAGACCGGGCCCCTGACTAAGGAGCTCCCGGGGTGCCAACCATGAGAGAGGACCCCGCAGATGCGGGGTCCTCGATTGTCGCCAAACAACCGGCTTAGTTGATGGCGTCGCCGGTGTCTTTGTCGAAGTAGTGGAGTTTGGTGGTGTCGATCACCAGCTTGGCCGTGTCGCCGAACTTGGGGGCGAAGTCGGGGTTGACCCGGGCGGTGAACTTGGTGGTCTCCCCCAAGGTTTCCGGTTCTTGTCCCTGGTCGGCCAGCAGATCCTGGATATCGGGGGTGATCACCGGCAGGCAGGTGCTTCTCGAAGTGGATATAGGCTTCCGAGCCCAACTGCTCGACCAATCCCACATCTACCATCATGGTGTGGTCCTCGGAGAACCCCCCGGTCACCGCCCGATCGATCTCGAACGCCTCTGGACGCAAGCCGACCACGATCTCCTTACCGGCATAGTTCACCAAACCGGGTCGGGTATCCAACGTGACCCGATCGAGCTTCAAACGGTCTTCACCAAACGTCACCCAAGTCGACTCACCTTCGGCGGCGATCGTCCCATACACGAAGTTCATCGACGGGGACCCAATGAACCCGGCCACAAACAGGTTGGCGGGCCGGTCGTAAAGATTGCGGGGAGTATCCACCTGCGCCAAATTGGGGATCTCCTTGCCCGAGATCGCTTTGAGTACCGCCACCCGGTCACCCATCGTCATCGCCTCAACCTGATCATGGGTCACATACAACGTGGTGGTCTTCAAACGGGTATGCAACTCGCCCAACTCCGAACGCATCTGCACCCGCAACTTGGCGTCAAGGTTCGAAAGCGGCTCATCCATCAAAAACGCGGCCGGTTCCCGCACAATCGCCCGACCCATCGCCACCCGCTGCCGCTGCCCACCCGACAACGCCTTCGGCTTACGATCCAAAAAGTCGGTGATCTCCAACACCTGAGCGGCCTCATCCACCCGCCGCTGAATCTCCGATTTATCCATCTTCCGAAGCTTCAAACCAAACGCCATATTGTCAAACACGGTCATATGCGGATACAACGCATAATTCTGGAACACCATGGCAATATCGCGGTCCTTGGGCGGCACATCGTTCACCACCCGCTCACCGATCTTGATCGTCCCCTCGGTGATCTCCTCCAAACCCGCCAACATCCGCAACAACGTCGACTTCCCACACCCAGAAGGACCAACCAACACCACAAACTCGCCATCATCGATCTCTAAATCGACATCATGGATGGCCCGAGTGCCACCCGGATACACCTTCCCAACACTCTCAAAACTGATCTCCGACACCGTAACCTCCAGGCCGCTCGGTTGTTCGTGCGAAACTTCATTTTGCAGCGTAGTCTGATCAGCACGAACGTGCAGAAAGCGGCAACATGAGTGACCCACGAGTCATCGTACTCACCGGCGGAACGGGCGGTCTCGGGACCGCGGTAGTCAAGCGCCTGGCCGACCAGGACTACCGATTCGCGGTGACCTATCTGGTGCCGGAGGAGGCCCGCCACTTCGAGAAGGAAGTCGGTATTGATGAAGACCGGCTCATGTTGAGCAGGGTTGACGCCACCAATACTTCCGAAGTCACCGACTTCTTCCAACAGGTTGCCGATCGTTTTGGGGCCGTACATATCGTCTGCAGCCTCGTGGATGGATGGGCCGGCGGACGCGATGTCGAGGAGACCAGCGACGTTCGCCTCGATCGCATGATCGACACCAATCTGCGCTCCGCCTTTGCGACCGTCCGCGCGGCGGTACCTCATCTGAAAAAGGCAGGATGGGGACGGATCCTCCTGGTCGGCAGTCGCGCGGCCGGTGAAGCTCCGGCCGGCCAAGCCGCCTTCAATGCCGCCAAAGCCGGAGTGGCCGCGTTGGGAATGACGGTGGCGCAGGAACTGGAGGGCACGGGGGTCACCGCCAATGTGATCGTGCCTTCAGTGATCGACACGCCGGCTACCCGAAAGGCATTGCCATTCGCCGATTACATCGACTGGCCTACACCAGACGAGATCGCCGCAGTGATCGAGTTCGCACTGAGCGACGCCTCCGCCGTGATCTCCGGTGCGTTGATCCCCGTGTACGGGAGGACGTGAGGCCAGTTCTCAGTCGTCAGTTGTCAGTCATCAGCAAGGGAGTGCTTTATGGGTCTTGTTAGTTGGATTATTGTCGGGTTGATTGCGGGTGCCCTGGCCCGGTTCCTCATCCCCGGCAAGGTGCCCATGAAGCTGTGGCAGACAGTCCTGCTAGGGATGGGCGGATCGGTGGTGGCGGGGTTCATCTTCAAAAGAGACACCGACTACTCCGATATGGGCATACTCTGGTCGACCGTCGGCGCCGTCATCGTGCTGATTGCCTACCGCTGGTTCCAACGCCGCCAGACGCAATAGGTTTCAGGTTTCAGGTTTCGGGTTGGGCTCGCAGCTCGCCACTCGTCACCCTCTCCTCTTCGCCCCTTCGGCGGCGAACCAATCCGCCAGTCGTCGGAAGCCTTCGGCCAGACTGACCGCCGGTTCCCACTCCAACGCCCGGCGGGTCTCCCGCTGATCGAACCAATGGGCGGTGCTGAGTTGCTCCGCCACAAAGCTGGTCATGGGCGGATCGTCTTCCCTCCCCTGCTGCTCCCAGATCTGCTCGACCGCTAGTCCACCGGTGCGGGCAAGCCGGTACGGCACCTTGAGCCGAGGTACCTCCAGACCGGCGGCGAGCACGATCCTGTTCATCAACTCACGCACCGGCCGAGGTTGTCCGTTGGTGACCACGAGAGCCCTTCCCCCGAGCACCGGGGCTCGATCCAAGGCGGAGACCAGCGCATCGGCGGCGTTGTCGATGTAGGTGGTGTCGATCAGCGACATCCCCGAACCCACAATTGCCAGCCGTCCGGCTCGAGCCCGACTCACGATCCGTCCGACGAGTTGGGTGTCGCCGGGCCCCCACACCAGATGGGGCCGGATGGCGACTACCGCAAGCCCGGGCGAGTCGGCGGCGAGGGCGATCAATTCGGCTTGCGCTTTGCTCTTGGCGTAGTACCCGCGGACATGATCTGGATCGGCGGGACCCGGCGGCGCCCCTATCAAGGATTGGCCGCGATGAGCAACGGATGGGGACGAGACGTGTACGAAACGGCTGACTCCGGCTCGTCGGGCCTCCTCGACGATATTCCTGGTTCCCCGCACGTTGGTTTCTTCGTATTGCTCCCACGGTCCCGTCGCCCCTACCCGGGCTGCCAGGTGAACAACCGCCTCCTGCCCGGCCACGGCAGAAGCGACGGCGGTCCGATCAGCAATGTCACCCAGCTGCTCGGCCACCCGAGGTTCGCTGGCGCGTCGCTGGAAGACCGATACCTCGTCCCCTCGATCACTGCAATCGGGCCACCAGTGCCCGGCCGAGGAGGCTGGTTGCTCCCGTGACGAGAACTTTCATATGCTGGCCGATCCGCCCCCGGCCAGGACCTTCTCTGCCCATTGGGCGACCCGGGGACGATCGATCTTCGAGTTGTGGCGTTTGTCCACGGGAATGGAGGGGACGGCCAACACGGCAGCCACGTCGGCCTGGCTCACCTGGGCACGGACTTTGTCGGCGAGATCTTCGTCGGCCAGATCAGGCTTCGACCGAGCTGCCGTTGGAACCAAGACGACGACCAGCACCTGGGCGCCTGCCGGGCCCACTCCAACTGCGGCCGCGTGGGCCACCTCCGGAAGGGCCGCAACCGAGTGCTCGATCCCCACCGGTGTGATGGGTCCGCTCGCGGTCGTCAGCGATGTCTCCCATCCTGCCTTCGATCCAGAGCCGCCCGGAGTCATCGAGGTGGCCGACGTCGCCGCTGCGATGCCAACCGGCCGGTTGAGAGGCGCCCTGCTGGGTCATCCAGAGCTTGTCGTAGCCATCTCTCATGTGAGCGGCCCGTATGCATACCTCACCGATGACGCTGCTCTCAACCGAAAGACCGCCGGTTGCTTTGCCTTGCATATCCAGCGGGGCTATCGCCACCTCGACCCCTTCCACGGGAAACCCAACGCATACTCCGTTGCCGGGACCGATCTCCTCGATCTCGACCGAGGCTGATGTCTGCCACGGGCAACACTTCCGTCATGCCGTATGGGGTGTGAAGCTCGGCATTGGGCATGACTTCGGCGGCCGGCGCGGAGCACCGAGGCGGGGACGGGGGCACCGGCGGACATCACCAATCGCACTGCCCGCAGGGCGGCCCGGTGGCCGGGGGACAGCGCATCGGCGGTCGCCGCAACGTTGCTCAGAGCGGCGGGTGATGCAAACACCAGCGTTGCTTGGATGGCCTCGGCCGCTTCCGCCAACGCCCGGGCGGTGAGATCGCCCGGTGAGGTCACTTCGACATCGGGAACCACGGAGGGAATTCCCATTATCGGCCCGAACAGCGCGAAAGGCCCGAAGGCGGCAACCAGGCGATCGCCGGCCTTGATACCGTAGAGATCAACCAGAGCATCCCGCTGGGCCTGAAGCTGGTGGTGACGGTACAAGACGCCCTTGGCCGGTCCGGTGGCACCGGAGGTAAACCCGATCCCTGCCTCATCTAAGCCGTTCGGTGGGGCCGGCAGAGTCCCGACCTTGGCCGCGGCGACGCAGATCATCGAGAGTGGCCCGTACCCCTAACAGGCGGGCTGCAGCCGGGGCAGACGGCCCCGTCGAGATGCGGATTCCGGGCCAACGAGGGTCCTAGCCGCGGCCAGTGCCCGGGGAATCGCCGATCAGGTAGGCGGGATCGGCACTGGCCAGCGCCCGGCTCATGCCGCGGGCGCCCAGCCCGGCGTCGGCAACAACGACGACCGCTCCGATCCGCCAGCAGGCGAAGACGCACACCGCCAGATCGATCCCCGGCGGGACCATCAAGGCGACCCGGTCTCCCCGGTCGACGCCCAGCTCGACCAACCCGGCCGCCACTCGTCCCGACTTCGGCGTGAAGTTGGGCGAAGGCGATCTGGGTCCCGGTCGGACCCATCTCAACCATGGCGATCTCACCACTCTCCGCCTGCCCATCGAGGGCGTCCCACATCGGGGCACGTTCCGAGACCGGTAGCGGTGTTTCGGCCGGATTATTGAGCCCGTCCACCCAGGCGTACACCACCGATGCCACATCGGCATCCTCCGGTACGAGGTGGCCGGAGCCTTCGAACCGGTGGATCTCGGCGGCGGGCAGCCGTCCCGCCAAATCCCGCAGGTACAGCTCCGAGAAGATCGGGTCGGACGGACCCCATAACAGCAGTGCCGGCAGATCGACCAGCTCCTCTAGACCGGCGGCGACTTCATCCAACCTCCGGCGGCTGGGGTGATCGTCGCTCAACGGGATGTCTTCGACGAAGTGGGCGATCGCCGCCCGCCGGTCGGCGCGGCGGTAGGGGGCCTCATAGGCTTCCCGGATCGGCCGGGCCGGGCGAGGACGAGCCACTGCCATCGTCCCGCGGACAAAGCTCGGGGTGGCCACACAGACCTTTTCGAGAAGGCCGCGCGATCCGGATCAGCCGGATCAGGCTGGGGGCGGGCGAGTTGGCCGGCAGACCGACCGCCGTGTTCATCAGGACGATTCCGGCCATTTGATCCCGGTGGCGTTGGGCCCAACCGAGTGAGATCGGGCCTCCCCAGTCGTGAGCGACGGTGACAACCGGGCCGCGTAGATCTAGCTCGTCGGTCAAGGCGGACAAGTCCTCGATGCGTTGGGCAAAACGACGCTGCGTCCCGATGCGTTCCGAGTACCCCATGTCCAGCTGATCCATCGCTATCACCCTGACGCCTGGTGGGGCACTGGCGATCAGATCTCGCCAGAGGTAGGACCAGGTTGGGTTGCCGTGGACGCACAGCAGTGTGAGGGTCGGATCAGCAATCTGGTTGTCGAGAACGTGCCAGGTTCGGCCGACTCCGTCGAGTTGGAGCGTCGCAACCAGCCGGGACCATTGGGGTTCGAGCCCGGGCAGATCCGGGGGCGGCAGAGCGGCGGGCGCAGGCCGGCCGACGCTCACCAGACCAGTTCAAGGCCCATCGCGTTGATGCCGGACCCGATCCCCAGGAGCAACACCCTATCCCCGGACTCGAGAGACTCAGCTTCCCTGGACAACGTGATCGGTATCGAGGCGGGACCGACATTCCCGAGGAAGGGAAAGGTCATAGGCACCTTCGAGACGTCTATTCCAAGACGTTCGCAGAGCATCGTGGTGTGGACCTGGGAGATCTGGTGGAGGATATAGCGGTCGATCTCCAGCCAACCCATCTCCTCCGCATCGCCCCAACCCAACTTGGAAACTTGGAGCCCGGCGTCCAGCAGAGCCTTGGTGTCCGTACGCATCTGGTCGAGGCTTCCGACACACAGGTTGTGATAGCTGGTGTCTGCCCGGGCCACGCCACCAACGACCTTGTGGCTGCCCGGATTGTCGGAATGCCGCCCCACAACCGCCGCCGCCCCACCTGACCCGAGCGTCAGCGACGCAAACTCAGCGAACAAGTCGGCCATGGTGGCCTCGGGACCGGCCAGTCGCGCCAACGTTGTTTCCTGGAGCTCACGGGATCCCTCTCCGTCGACGATCACCGCGTAGTTGATCTGGCCGCTATCGATCATGTTTCCCGCGATTTGCAGCGCATTGATGAAACCGAGACAGGCATTGGAGAGATCAAAGTTCAGACACCAACTGGGGAGATCTAGCGCATCGTGGACCGTGACCGCCGAGGACGGTTCCAATCGATCGCGACAGACCGAAGTGTCGATCAACAGCCCGATTTCGTCAACCCGTACGCCGCTGGATTCGATCGCTTTCAACCCGGCCGCCGCCGCCGCGTCGGTATACCGGTATCCCTCGGGCCACCAGCGCCGCTCCTTGATTCCGGCCAAGCTCTCGAGTAGCCCGGGTTGCGCTCCGATCCGTTCGTAGGTTTCGGCCAGCATCTCATCGAACCGGGCTGAGGTGACTACCTCGGGAGCGTCTACATGAGCCACAGAAACCAGAGCGGTGTCGGTCAAACTGAAAGAGGCATTGCCGGACATCAAGGGTCTTTCTAAAAGGATGCGAACGATTCTCGCACGATCCGGGGCCTTTTGGTCAATTCGCCTCCGATCCCATCCCGTTCCGTCCAGAACGCGTCCAACCAAACGCATCGAGACCCCTGCTGAGCAGGGGTCTCGCGTTGGTAGCCCCGACCAGATTCGAACTGGCGTTACCGGCTTGAGAGGCCGGCGTCCTAGGCCTCTAGACGACGGGGCCGTGACGGCGTGAACCGCCCGGCTCGGGGGGAAGGACTCGAACCCTCAACGACAGGACCAGAACCTGTTGTGTTGCCAATTACACCACCCCCGAATGGGCCTTTACGGTACCGAAGGGTACATACCTTCGCAAACCACCCCCGGCGGGGTTCATTGACGGCGGATTGCCTTAAAACGAGGGTCGGCGACCTCCCGCAACCCCACCGAAACCAGGTAGAAAGCGGCGGCAAACAGAGAAAGCGCAACGGCCGGCACGATGAGAGCGTTCCACGGAATCTGCGACCCGAAGTTGGCTCCAAAGGTGATCCCGTAATAGACCATCGTTCCCCAGTTGACGAGAGACCTGGTCTGGCCGAGAAATGCCGCAAAACCGTCGGCGACCACCGCTCCGACTACCGCCAGCATCATGTACAACGCCGCCAGCGGAAACAGATGCGGCAACAAGTGGCGGAAGATGATGTGCCGGCCCCGTCCCCCGGCCACTCGAGTGGCATCGACAAACGGCTGCGCCATCACTTTGAGTGCCTGGCTTCTCAGTACGATCGCCCCTGCTCCCATTCCGGTGATGATGCCGTATATGAATCCGAACTTGATCGGACCTAGATCGATCAGATTCCCGGTGCCCAGGATCAAGAGGAAGATCGGCGCAGGCAGCAACAGGAATGCATCAGAGACGTGGGAAAGGCTGAAATCGACCCACCCGCGGTAGTAACCACCTATGGCCCCGACGATCATCGCCACTCCTGCGGTAGTAAGTGCGGCGGTCATTGCCAACAGCCACGTCGAAGAGCTGGAAGCCAACAACATGGAAAGTACATCCCGCCCCAGATTGTCAGTGCCCAACAGGTGGGTCGCGGAGGGGCCGACCGGGTGCATGACCTTGGGATCGAATCCGGTCAGCGGGTCGTACACGCCCGCCGACCAGAAATACTTCATGAGGATCGGGTGGCTGATCGCCATGAGACCGAACAACACGATCAGGGCAACCCCGATCACAGCCAACCGGTTGTGAGAGAACTCTTGCCAGAAGATTCGCGAACCGCGGGCGATCGCTCGAAGACGGAGCCGCACCCTGCCCACTCGAACGGCTTTGTGCGTCATCCGGCCCCGCTCTCGAGTTGGACTCTGATTCGGGGATCAAGAACGGCGGTCAGAACCTCCATGATCAACCGCACCACGAGCGTAATGACGCCGATGACGACCAGTGCGTCCATGATCACCGGCATGTCCTGGGCGTCGACCGCCTGGAACAAAAAGGAACCCAACCCAGGCCAACCCACGGCTCTTTCGATGATCACCAATCCGGTCAAGAGATAAGGCAGGCTTACGGCAAACCGGCTGAGCAGCGGCAGCAACGCGTTCCGGGCCGCATGCCGGTCACGGACATTGCGGTCGGGGATGCCCTTCGCCCGGGCAACCAGGATGTAGTCGTCATGGACAACCGACGACATCGAAGTCTGCATCACCAGCATGAACTCTCCATAGGAGAGCAGAAGGAAGGCGAAGATGGCCAGGGCGGCTTCGAAGAGGATGTCGAGGGCGAATGTGTCGATGGAGCGGTAGACCCACCATCCGTACGACACCGCGGCGATGACGGCGAAGGCGGGGAGGCTCAACATCCTCAGATTCTTCCGGCGCGCCACCCACGACCCGATCACCGCGTACAGGGCAGCCACGACAATCAACGTGGCGGCCATGGTCCACATGACATCCTGCTCCGTGACCGGGGCATGAAGCCATAGGGTCCCGCGAGGGTCGTCGATCATTCGGTTGCGAAGATCGAACATCGGGTTTCCCAGATACCTGACCATTAGGAAACCGAGAAACGGCGGAAACAGGGTGTACGTGGCAATGCCTGCCAAGGTAATTCCGTCCGACTTCCAGCCAGGGCGCCATCCGGTCACCCGACCCAACCAACTCCCCAGCAGATAGGCACAACCGAGCCCGACCACAAACACGAGGACGGTAGGCGGGATGACACTCTTCAGCGCCAGGCCGCCTCCAAACGGACCCGTTTCTTGACCGAGGCCGCTGGTGATCAGATTGCGAAACCAGATCCAATAGCGAACCGGGATCGGGCGATCCAGACCCAATGTCTCTCGAAACGCGGCGATCTCGTCGCCGGTCATCCCGAGACGGAACGGGGTGGCGTAATCCCCGGGAAGCGCCACTTCGATGAGCACGAACATCAAGAAAGTGAAGAGCAACAGAGCGACGACGCCCGAAACCGCCCTCTTGAGGATGAACTTCAGCATTGAGTCATCCGCCGACACTCAGAACGCATCACCCACCGAGGTTAGTTGGGCCAAACTGGCTTCCGTCTCCGCCGAGAATCCAACGACCCGAGCAAGGCGACAGGCCGCGGATGCGACCACAGATCTTGATCTGCTACGGGCTCAACGACCCAAGCAGACCGCGGCGGCTAGTACCTCTCGGGCACGAAGGTCTGATCCTCGAAAGGCGGACGGACATATCCGATGTCGCTATGCCGGACCGGCAGCTCTATCTCTCCGGGAGTGAGATCCTCGAAGGGGACCGATTCGAGCAAGTGTGCAATGCAGTTCAGACGGGCCCGCCGTTTGTCGTCCGCATTCACCACGTACCAGGGGGCCTGCTTGATATCCGTGTGAGCGAACATTTGGTCCTTGGCTTTCGAGTACTCGAGCCACCGATTCCGAGATTCGATGTCCATCGGGCTGAGCTTCCACCTCCGGCGTGGATCCTTGATCCGTTTCTGGAACCGGATCTCCTGCTCCTCGTCGTTCACCGAGAACCAGTACTTGAGGACGATGGTCCCCGACCTGACCAGCATGCGTTCGAACTCGGGAACCGATCGCAAGAACTCCCGGTATTCGTCGTCGGTGCAGAAGCCCATCACCCGTTCGACACCTGCCCGGTTGTACCAGCTTCGGTCGAAGAGCACCATCTCACCGGCCGCAGGCAGTTCCGCCACATAGCGCTGGAAGTACCACTGGGTCTTCTCACGATCGCTGGGCGTCCCCAAAGCCACCACCTTCACGATTCGAGGATTGGTGCGCTCGGTGATTCGCTTGATGACGCCACCCTTCCCGGCGGCATCTCGGCCCTCAAAAAGCACAACGACCTTGAGCCCCTTCTCCTTGATCCAGTATTGGAGCTTCACGAGTTCCTCCTGGAGCCGGATCAGTTCACTCTCGTAGAGCTTCCGCGGCATTCTCTTGAGCTCCCGCGGTTCTGCGTCGGACTTCAGAACAGAGGGGACTTCCGTTTTTTCCGCTTGGTCGCTTTTCGTGCTCTTCTTGTCTGCCATGAGCCCTCCCTTAGCGGATCGTACAGTGATAATGGTCTGCCGGAACCGAGCGGTCAACCGCAGTGTGCGGTCGTCCCATCAAGGGGCCGTGTTGCTAGGTACTGTTCGGTTGCTGTGGATTGGAATTCTTACCTGCAGGCGATACAACGAGCGAGCGACGCCTTAGTTGCGGCCGCCTCGCTGGGCCTCCATTCGGCCGTCCCGAGCTGTCCGGGATGGACAGTACGAGACGTCGTCGAGCACACCGGCACCGTGCATCGCCACAAGGAACAGATCGTTCGCCAACCGGTGCTGGATACGCCACGAAGTCCGATAGATCCGCCGAAGGAAGGTCTGATCGAATGGTTTCTTGAGGGGTCCGAAGCATTGCTGGCCACTCTGGCCAGCACGGACCCGACGACCCCGGTCTACAGCTGGTACCCACCTGATCAGAGCGTCGGATTCTGGTACCGCCGCATGGCCCACGAGACGGTCATCCATCGGGTCGACGCCGAACTGGGACACGGGGTCGTCAATCCGATCGAGTCGGTTCTGGCCGCCGACGGAGTTGACGAAATCCTCACCGTAATGATGGAGGGGTTTCCTGAATGGGCTGAGTCCACACCCAATGACGAAACCGTCCGGATTCAGTGCACCGACCAGCCGGGCTCCTGGTCGTTGCGGTTCATCACCTGGACCGGCACCGGCCCGGAATCGGGAACCGATTACCGCGATGAGCCGGGAATCGTGTTCGAGGACGCCAATGAGCCAACCACCACCATCCGCGGCACTGCCAGCGAGCTTGATCTGTTCCTGTGGGGCCGCGGCCCGGGGAGCGGTTGTCGGTCGACGGAGACCGTCGACTGGTCGACCGACTACGGGAGATCGCCGCCGAAGCAACTCAGTGAACAGTCATCAACATCACTAGAAACTAGAAACAGAAACTGGGAACTGAATACTGGCGCCGAAGGCGCCTGGTAGCCCCGACGGGATTCGAACCCGCGTTACCGGCTTGAAAGGCCGGCGTCCTAGGCCGCTGGACGACGGGGCCAGCACCGGACGGCATGGTAGCGCAGGGTCTGCCTTCCCCGAACTTGCGTCAATAGCCGGCACTTAGCGCCGGAGATCGACGCCAGAACGGCTCTAGAGCTTGGCGCGGGCCGCGCGAAGCCGGTCGAGGCTCTTGTCCCGACCCAGCACCTCAAGGGTCTCGAAGAGCGGCGGGCTGACCGTTGAACCGGTGACGGCCACCCGGACGGGTTGGAGTCCCTTGCGAGCATTCAATTCCAGCTCCTCGAGCATGGCCCGCAGCTCGGTTTCGATGGCCTCGGCCGTCCACTCCTCAACGGCGGCCAGGCGATCGACGGCAGCGTCGAGAGCGCCGGCGGTGGTCTCGGTTTCCATGACCTTGCGCCATGACTTTTCGTCGTAGGCCAGCGCGGAAGTCGAACGCAAAACTCACCATCTCGGGAACCTCCGGTCAGCAACTTGACCCGCTCCTGGACCAGCGGACCCAACGCCACCAGTTGCTCCCGTTCCGCTCCGGACAGCTCCCGACCCAGGTCATCCTCGACGAACGGAAGTGCCCGGGCGACGAAATCGGCGTGGATCGAGTTCACGGATATAGACCCCGTTCATCCACTCGAGCTTCTCCGGATCAAACACTGCGGCGTTCTTCGAGACTGCCGACAGGTCGAACCGTTCGATCGCTTCGTCTCTCGAGAACATGGTCGTCTCGGCCTCGTAGGACCAGCCGAGAAGACACATGTAGTTGAACATCGCTTCGGGCAGGTACCCGCCCTCCCGATACGCCTTCAGAGAGACATCGCCGTGCCGTTTGGACAGTTTGCGCCCATCGGGACCGAACAGCAAGGGTAGATGGGCGTAGGTGGGCGGGTTGGCTCCCATCGCCAGGGTGATCAGGATGTGCTTCGGCGTGGACGACAAGAGATCCTCGCCCCGGGCGACATGGGTGATTCCGTAGTCAACGTCGTCAACGGTCGAGGCCAGGTGATAGGTAGGCGAGCCGTCGGACCGCACAAGCACGAAGTCGTCGACAACCTCATGGTCGAATCGGACCTCGTCACGAACCACATCCTCGAAGGTTGTGACCCCGGGTCGCGGTACCGCGAGGCGAATGACAGCCACCTCCCCTTGCTGTTTCCTCCGAGCCGACTCTTGGGGATCAATGAGCCGGCACCGTCCGTCGTAACCCGGTGGGCGCCCTTGGGCTTGCGCCTCCTTGCGGCGCTCATCCAACTCGGCCGGCGTGCAGAAGCAGTAATAGGCGTCACCCGACGCCAAGCAATTCACCGGCGACCTCCCGGTATCGATCGAGACGATCGCTCTGCCGGTAGGTTCCGTGCGGGCCCCCGACTTCAGCACCTTCGTTCCAATCGAGTCCCATCCAGCGCAATCCGGTCAGAACGTCGTCTTCGTACTCCTTCTCGGATCGAGCCGGATCGGTGTCATCGATACGGAGAATAAAGACACCATCGGTGTGACGGGCATAGAGCCAGTTGAACAGCGCTGCTCGGGCGTTGCCCACGTGCAAGAGTCCGGTCGGCGAAGGAGCAATACGAACCCGGACGCTCATCGGCGGCCTACCGGGTTAGCCAGAACACCGATGCCTTCGATCTCGACCTCCATCCGATCACCGGGGACCACGGGACCGACACCGGAAGGGGTACCGGTGATCACCACGTCACCGGGCAGCAGGGTCATTACTCGGCTTATGAATTCGATGAATTCGGCAACCCCGAACACCATGTCGGCCGTTGAGCCTGACTGACGGATGTCGCCGTTGACCCGGCACTCGATCCGGAGGCCTTCGAGCGGATCAAGTTCGGTTTCGATGGCAGGTCCCAGAGGACAGAAAGTGTCGAAACCCTTGCCGCGAGTCCACTGGCCATCTCTCCGTTGTAGATCACGGGCTGTCACATCGTTGGCAGCCGTATAGCCGAGAATCACGCCTTGTACATCCTCGGCCTTGACATTTCGGGCCACGGTACCGATCACCACAGCCAGCTCTGCCTCATGGTGGACGTTTTCCGAGTCGGGCGGGTAGACCACCGGAACTCCGGGCCCGATCACGGCCGTAGCCGGTTTGATGAAGATGATCGGACTCTCGGGGACGTCCGATCCCATCTCCTCGGCATGTTCGACGTAGTTTTTGCCGACCGCCACGACCTTGGTCGGGAAGACCGGAGCGAGGAGTTGGGCTTCCTGAAATGGGACGACAACTTCGGTGGGCTCCCAGGCCACCAAGGGTGATCCCTGGTAGACACGGATGCCTTCCGGTTCTGCGCCTCCGTAGGAAATCCCTTCTTCGGTGCGGACACGAACAATCTTCATGGGTAGTACTCGTCCTTTTCAAAATGAGAGATCTGCTCGCGGTGAGCCGGATCCATGTGCTGGATCGTACCGGCGAAATGGTCGGCACTGATTGGAATGAAGAGGGCCCGTGCTTCAACGTAGGTGTTTCCGTCATCATCAAAGCCGATGGATTCCGCCCAGAATTTGCGCCCGTCCTGGCGGGTCAGCCAGGCCTCGGCCTGCAAAGTCATTCCGAGAGGAATCGGGCGAAGGTAATTCATCTCGAGTTTGGCCGTAACCGCCGGCCGTTGATGGGCGATCATCACGAACCCCATCAAGTCGTCGAAAAACGCTGCCGCTGCTCCCCCATGCACAACGCCCGGTCCGCCCTGAAACCGTTCGGCGAAGTCGAGTTGGCCGAGTACCTTGTTGCCTTCGTAGTGCGGCCGGACTCCCAAGCCGTGTTCATTCTCCGATCCGCATCCAAAACACCAAGGCAAATGCTGAGGCGCAATAGAAGACAAGATCTCAGCGTCGGGGACCGGAATCACCTCTCCGGTCAAGAACCTGAGGCGGTCCATCAAATCGCCGCGGTCAAACCCGCCACATTCAGAAGGTGGCGGACTCGTTCGGGGTCGGCGCTCAACAGGCCGGGCGAGAGCTGAGACAGGAATGACTGGCCCTTGACCCGCTCGTGGGTGGCTTTGCCCAGCCAAGTGGCCCGGGCGGCACTCAATTGGGCGACGACTTCGACAGGTACACCTTCCGGCCGGAGACCGAGCAGGATGAGCGCCACCTCAACATCGGCGGGAGCGGGCCCGCGACCGTTGGATGCTGCCCGAGCCGCGGCCACAGAGGCCACCACCGCTTCTATGCCGCGGTCCGATCGATCGAAGTTTGTCGCTCTGACCAGTCGCAAAACCCAACCGGTATCGGGTCCCGGGCGACCGAAGGCACCGCCGACCACGGCCTCCTCCGGGGTCGTGATCTCGCCGGGCCGTCCACTCAGGGAACGCCGGGCGGCGCCCGGTTCGAGAACCGATCGTGGCAAATCGCTCGCGCCTGAGCTCGATGTTTGGTTGCTGGCCCATGGTGCTGGCTGATCCTTCTATACGTAGTCGAGCCAGTGCCGGTACGCCTCGAGCCGTCCGGTCACCGCTTTCTGGAAGAGGTCTTGCGCCTGGCGAGTTACCGGTCCCGGCCGGCCGTCGAACCAACAGGACGATCGTCGACCTCGCGGACGCGGGGTTACCTCGGCGGCGGTGCCCGTGAAGAAGATCTCGTCGGCGTAGTAGAGATCGGATCGGGTGACATTGGCCTCTCGCACCTCGTGTCCCGGCGTCCCTGAGCAAGGTCATCACCGAGTCGCGGGTCAGGCCCTCGAGGATGCCGGCCGTGACCGGAGGCGTAGTCACCATTCCTCTCTTCACCACGAAAGATGTTCTCGCCGCTCCCCTCCGAAACGAAACCCTCGTTGTTGAGCAGAATCGCCTCGTCGTAGTTGTTCTTGACTGCTTCCTGCTTGGCGAGGATCGAATTGAAATAGCCGCCGGTGCCTTTGGCGTTCGGGATTGAGCATGCTTTGGTCAATCCGGCGCCAAGACGACACGCGGGTCCGGATCCCGTTCTTCAGCCCCTCTTCGCCGAGGTAGGCGCCCCACCGCCAGGCGGCAATGATCACCCGTACCTCGGCCCCGGCCGGATTGAGCCCGATTGAACCAAGACCGTAGAACGACCAGCGGGCGCAAATAGCCGGACTCCAGCTCCGTTGTCGGCCAGCAGTTGCCGGCTCGGCTTTGACCAACTCATCGACGCCAAACGGAACGGGATCCCGTAGGCCTTGGCCGATCGATGGAGGCGTTCCATGTGCTCGGTCAGCCTGAATACCGCGGTGCCGTCGGGGTTTCGTAGGCACTGATGCCTTCGAATACCCCCGCTCCATAGTGAAGGCCGTGGGACAGCACATGTACCGTCGCCTCGTCCCAGGGAACGAACTCGCCGTCTACCCAGATAACTTGAGAAGCTTCCATGGTCCCTAGTTTGGCAGGTCCGCGGTGCCACTGGAAAGGGGATCTTTCCAGGCCCGCCCAGATGCCGTTCATGCCAGTCGAGCACTGCCTCGAACCGTTCCAAGCGGTGCCGGGGTTTCCCCGACCGGGACAGTTCGTGCCCCTCCCCGGGAACCGTCACAAACTCCGCTTCAACCCCTTGTTTCTTGAGGATCATGAACAGCTGTTCGGCTTGTTCGATGGGACAACGGAAATCGTTCTCGCTATGGAGGATGAGCGTCGGAGTAGTGATCTGATGGGCCTGGGAAAGAGGACTGGCCTCCCAGAGCCGGTCAAGTCCCTCCGGCAGATCGGCATCAAGATACATGCGGCCAAACGTCGCACCTATGTCTGAGGTGCCCCCAAAAGACGGCCATCCGAGCAATGCCCGCTCGACCACTGCCGATCGGTAACGGTCCTGACGGGCGATCAACCAGGCGGTCGAGAAACCCACCGTAGGACCCACCCATGACCCCGACCCGGTCGGCATCCGAGTCGGGGAACCTCGCCAGGGCGGCATCGAGGACCGCCGTCACATCTGCTTCGTCCAACGACACCCCATCCATCGCCCCGGACGGCCTCGCACGAAGTCAACCCCCCGCCCGCTCGCCCCCCGGGGATTGCAGGCGATGACTGCGTATCCGGCTCCGGTGTAAGACCTGAAATTCGTCGAAGAACGTATAGCCGTACTGGGTGGCCGGGCCACCATGGATGTTGAGCAGCACGGGTACCGACCTCTTCGCCCGGGGGCAGGTAGGCCCAGACATCGATCGATTCCCCGTCGGAGATCACCGTGAAGTGCTCCGGTTCGACCAATGACACGTCCGACCGGAAGCCGTCGTTGAGACTGGTGCTGATCGATCGGCTCCATCCTGGCTGACGTAGATTTCGCCCGGGTCGGTCGGATCTACTGCCGCATAGGCGAGTTCGGCTCCCGTCCGCACTCGGGCTGACTCCGGTGATCACCCTGTCGCCATCGAGCAGCCAATCCACCGTGCCCTCCGGTTCGACCCGAATCACCTTGACCCGCCCGGCATCCTCCAGGCAAGTGATGGCCGCATCCCCGATCCATTGGGGACCAGCCGGAGCTGATCGCCGGCGAATACGTCATGACACTCCGATCAAGATGGCCGGTCAAGTCGGTCAACTCCCCCGATTCTTCCACTCTCCACAATGAGAAGATCGTGGGGATGAGCCCGAGGATCGGGTTGCCCAACCAGCATGCAGCGACCCCGTCCGGCCGGTATGAGACGAGCCCCCAGGTGCCCCTCTCGATCAATGTGCGCTGTTCCCCCGACGCCAGATCGACTTCCAGTACCTCCTGGCCGGGATCAAGCCCGCGACGCTGGTGCCGGGCGCTGAGAAACGCCACCGCCTGGCCGTCCGGTCGCCAGGCTGGTTGGCCCTTCATCAAAATCGCCGGCCGTCAGACAGCGGGCCTCCTCCTCGCCGACGGGTCGACCAGATACAGATGACGGCGTCGATCGTGTAGCCATCCCCGGTTGTCGAAACGGAAAGGCACCCGGTCGATCCGCCGGGGCCGCCGCTTCCGTTCGTCATCGTCGAGACCCGCCCACTCTTCTACCCAATCCACGCCCACCACCACGAGCTGGTCCCCCGGCGGCGACCATTCGAGCGCCTCGACCCCCAGAGGAAAATCTGACACGACGGTCAGCCTCACCACCCCGAGCCGCCATGATGGCGACTTGAGGTTTGTCTTCGTCACCCGGGCCCTTGCGCAAGAAAGCCAGTCGAGTTCCGTCGGGCGACCACGCGGGGAGGAATCGCCCGATCCGTGGGTGAATAGGCCCGGGCCGTGCTCCCCATCCCACAACCATATCGCCTGGTCGTACCGATCATCGTCAAAGTTGATCCGTGACACGAAAAGGCGACGCTGGTGCCGTCGGGGTGAAGGCGAGGGTCGGACGGGGTGAGCCGCTCCGGCCAGATCTCGGGGTTTCACAAACGTCTCCTGTCGGCGATATCCGCAATGTAGTGGCTCGGCCGGGTCTTCCGGCGGCGTCCGTGCCGGCGGACTCCCGGAGTCGTCGAGCACTACCCTCGCCGGCGTGGACCGTACTCGTTGCATCCTGGTTTGGCACCGGATTGCTGCTCGGAAAGATCCGGGGATCCGATGCCGGATCGGGCACCGTGGCCGCCGCCTTCGCCCTGGCTCCGGCCCTGGCTCTCGGGTTGATCGGCTGGTGGGCTCAGTTGGCTGCCACGGCTCATCGTTACCGCCGCCTCGCTGTGGTCAACCCGTCGGTTCGCTCACGATGACGCAGACCCTGGATGGGTAGTGGTCGACGAAGCAGCCGGACGTTCCTGGCCGTGATCGGCTGGGCGGATGGGGCGCGGCGGTGGCGTTCGTGGTCTTCCGGATCGCCGACATCTCAAAGAAGTTCCCGGGAGTCGCCGCCGCCGAACGGCTGACGGTGCGCTCGGTATCACCGCCGACGACCTGGTCGCCGGCCTCTGGGCCCTGGCGGCGGGCTGGCTGGTTCAAGCGCTGATCTAGTTCCAGAGTTTCAGGTTTCGAGGTTTCAGGTCACTAGGAACTCAGGAACTAGGACCTTCAGCAACTTGGAACTTCGGAACTTGGTCCGACGCGAGTCGGATCCATCAAACCAATGGCAATTGAATGAATTGGGCTTCTTCGACGCCCTCGAGGCTCCGCAACCCGGCGACGGCATCGGGGACCAGCGGTTGATCGATGTCGATCCCCATCATCGCCGCCTGGCCCGTCACGGAAGATCGCCCCACCACCATGTTGGCGATATTGACGTCCCGATCTCCCAGGAACATGCCCACCCGTCCGATGAGGCCCGGCACGTCGGCATTGCGGATAACGAGCATGTATTGGGAGAGGGGTAGATCGACTTCGTACCCGAACATCTCGACCAGCATCGGCGCTCTCCGGCCGATGGTTCCGGCGAGCGAAACGTCTCGACCCCCGACGGTTCCCCGGAGCCTGACCAGCGAAACATATTCGGTGGATTCAGTCGACGACTCCTCGGTAATAGCGAGGCCGTGTCGTTCGGCCAGCGCCGGGGCATTCACATAGGAGACCGGCACCGAACTGACCGCCGAGAGCGCCCCCTTGAGGGCGGCCAGACGCAGAGGACGCACCGGATACTCGGCCAGGCGACCTTCGATCCGGACGGTCAAACGGTCGGGAAGGCCTCTTGCCACTCCCACGAACACCCGGCCCAATGCTCGGCCAACGGGAGGAAGCGACGAGCTTCCTCGGTGACATCGCTCCCGATATCGACGTTGACCGCCGACAGCACCAATTCGCCTCGCAACGCGGCCGCCACCGCCTCGGCGACGTCGACACCCGCTTTGTCCTGCGCCTCACGGGTCGATGCGCCCAGATGCGGAGTGACGACGACTTGGGACAACTCGAACAAGGGACTTACGGTGATCGGCTCGGTCGAGAAGACGTCGAGGGCCGCTCCTGCCACTTGGCCGGAGCGGATTGCCGCGGCCAGGTCGGCTTCGTCGATCACCCCGCCTCGCGAAGCGTTGACGATCCGGACTCCCGGCCGCATCTTCGCAATGGCTTCGGCATTGACCATGCCTGCCGTCTCGGAAGTGAGCGGCAAATGGAGGGTAATGAAATCTGCTTCGGCGTACAGCTGATCAAGACTGTCGATCATTTCGATACTCGAGCCTCCGCGCCCGATCGGCACCCACATAGGGATCGTGGGCGATCACCCGCATCCCGAAAGCCAGCGCCCGCTGAGCTACCAGCGAGCCAATCCGTCCCAGCCCGACCACCCCCAGGGTTCGCGCCGTGCAGCTCGACACCTTGAAATGACTTGCGATCCCACACTCCGGACCGCAACACGGCGTCGGCTCGAGGCGACGTTGCGGGCTTGGCCCAGGAGAATGCCATAGTGTGCTCGGCCGCAGAGATGATATTCGCCTGGGGAGCGTTGACCACCACGATGCCGGCATCGGTGGCCGCCTCGAGGTCGATGTTGTCGACTCCGATCCCCGCCCGACCGATCACCTTCAGGAGGGGCGCGTATCCGATCATGGCGGAATCGACCTGCGTCGCCGAACGCACGATCAACGCCTGGGCGTCGGACAGACTCTCGGTCAACCCGACCCGATCGAGCACCGACGCAGTCAACGACATCGCAGTGTGACTGCAGCGCTTCGATCCCCGCCTGGGCGATGGGTTCGGCGACGACGACTTTCGGCTTCATAGGGCATTCTGGCGCTTCACAGCCCGGGCAAAGCCGATGTCGAGAACCTGCCCAGAGCCGCAGTGGTTCCGACGGGTCCACCCATGCTCCACACCCGGCGACCGTCACGCATAGAGTGGGTTCCAGAGACGCCGAGGAGGAGCACCATGGAATGGCCGGGATGGTCACCAAACGTCGTGGTCGCCGCCACCGACGGATCGGAAGGCAGTCTGAGGGCCGCTCATGTCGCGGCCAGCATTGCACAGAAGAACGCTCAAAGCTCTATGTGATCACCGTCGTCCGGCCCCCCGGAGGGTTGGTGGGGAATCGGTGGTGCTCCGCCTACTGCTACGCGCTCGCCAAGGCGCTCGACCAGGCGCAACACGGGGTGCTCGATTTGACGATCAAAGACCTCGACACCGAGGGGATCGAGGTGCAGACCGTCGAGGAACTCGGGGATCCGGCCGCCACGATCATTGGTTTTTGCTCGGAGGTTGAAGCCAACCTGCTGGTGGTCGGCCGGCGGGGGGCCGGACTCATCGAACGGTTCGTCATGGGTTCGGTCTCGGATCGTCTTGCTCACTATGCGCCTTGTCCGGTGCTGATGATCCCCTAGGGACTCGATGACTGATCCATTCGACACCAGCCGAGACTTGGCTTTTGCGGCCCGCAGTTCGTTCGCAGGCGTACCGGCGAGGACTATCGCAGATATCGGCGAGGCGCGGGTGGTGATCCTGGGCGCTCCTTTCGACTGGGGCACGTCGTTTCGGGCTGGCGCCCGGTTTGGACCCAAGGCGATTCGCGAGGCGGATTATCTCGGCTTTGACGGCTACCGCCCCCATCTGCCTACCGGAATAGACGCCCTCGGAGTGTTGGGAGTGATCGACAGCGGCGATATTCCCGTGATCCCCGGGGCCGTCGAGGAGAGCCTCGAACGTATTACCGCGGCCGTTGAGGCAGTTGCGGCTGCCGGAGCCGTTCCGATCGTCCTCGGGGGAGATCACACCGTCACCTACGCCAACGCCACCGGCGTGGGCGGGTGGCCGGCTTTGGGAAAATCGCCCTGATCCACTTCGATGCCCACGCCGACACCGGCCAGACCCAATCCGGCCAGCTGTACGGGCACGGGACACCCATGCGCCGCCTGATCGAATCCGGCGCCGTCCCCGGGCACCGTTTTGTCCAGATCGGACTGAGAGGCTATTGGCCTGACCCGGAGACGGTCGCTTGGATGCGCGACCAGCAGATGCGCTTCTACACGATGGACAACATCGTCGAGAGAGGGTTCCCCGCGGTCGTCGACGAGGCTGTGCAGCATGCCATCCAGGACGCCGATGGGGTGTTCATTTCCGTGGACATAGACGTCGTAGATCCGGGCTTCGCTCCCGGCACCGGTACCCCTGAACCGGGTGGCCTCACCTCGAGGCAGATCCTCGACGTCGTTCGGCGGTTAGGAAGAGACCTCAACGTGCTGGGCGCGGACGTGGTCGAAGTGGCGCCGCCGTATGACGGTCCCGGTCAGGTGACGGCCTTTCTCGCCAACCGGATCGTCCTGGAGATCCTCAACGGCATGGCCGAACGGCGAGTGGGGGGAAGCTGACCCGGCCCTATTTCTTGAGGGAGTTGAAGAGCGCCAGGGTGGGAAGCCCGAAAGCCAGTGCCGCCGCGACGAGGCTCACCGCCCCGGCCATGGCTTCAGTCTCCGAATTGAAAGCGAAGATCACGGCCACCCATCCGGTGAGCATGCTGCTCAATATCAAGAACCAGAGGACGGTGCTGATCGATCTCACGGATGCTCCTTCTGCCGTACTGGCTGAGACGCTACACGTCGTGGACGATTGGCGGCGGCACTTGATGGCCCGACCGTCGACTCAGGATTCGACCGGCTGGTAGATCACCTGCCCGAACAGCTCGTTGTTGATCGAGACGATCTCTTGACGGCCGTCTTCCGAAAGCAGCCAGGACGCAAAAGCCGATGCCGCCGATTCGGCCGGAGATCCTTTGACGACGATGACCTGATACGGATTGACCAGCACCGGGTCGTCGGCCACTTCGACCATGGCCAGCGAAAGGAAGGGCGCGGCCGCCAGGAAGACGCCGATCTCGGTCACGACGAAGGCCCCCCGCTGGTCGGCCACTTGGAGAGTGAAGCCCATACCTTGCCCCGTCTCGAGGTACCAAACCAGGCCGGTGGGTTCGATACCGGCTCTGTCCCACAGTTCGAGTTCCTTGTGGTTAGTTCCCGAACCATCAGAGCGGCTGACGAACAGCGCTTCCCGGCGGGATATCTCTTGCATGGCTTCGTCGATCGCGCCGGGCATTTTGGCAACTGCGTCGACCGGGCCCGCCAGTATGAACCGGCTCTCCATCACCGATTGGTAGCGTGCCGACAAACCCTCCGCCACGAACTCTGCCTCGAGGTCGGGGGCATGGGTGATGAGGAGATCGGCTCCACCTTTTCGACCCAGCTCGAGCATCCGCGCGGTTGACTCGCCGACGACACTCAATTTGGTGTCCGGATGGTCCGCTTCGTAGCGGAGCACAAGTTCGCCGACGACTCCGCTGTCGACCAGAGTGGTCCCGGCCGCAACAATCACCCGGACCTGACCGGCACAAGCGTTCAGCACCACCAGGGCTGCCAGCGCGGCAAGCCCCCAACGTTTCATCGAGGAATCACCCGGACGGCGGTGGCTTTGACCGTGAGCGTCACCGGCATGTCGGGAGCCAAGCGCAATGCTTCACGGGAGCCGGGAGTGATCAGAGCGGCAACGGAGACACCGGCATCAACAATCACTTCGACCAAACGACCGGTCTCCCGGATCGCCGCAACGTGACCCGGCCAGCGGTTCCGGGCTGATCCGGCCGTCGCGTCATGACCCGGGAAGAGGGTGACCGCTTCGGCCCCAAACAACACGCGGGCCGGACGGCCCTCCACCAGGTCACCCATCCCCCAAACATGGAGTGGTCCGACTTGGACGGCCCACAGCGGATCTTCCGACAGTCCGGCAATGCCGTCCAAAACGTTGGCAACGCCGACGGCTCGCGCCACCCGGTCGTCGGCCGGAAGCGAGAACACCTCTGCAACGGGACCCTCTTGCACGATGGCCCCCTCCACCATGACCGCCACCCGCTCCCCCAGGATGGCCGCTTCATCTCGATCGTGGGTCACGACGATCGCCCCTTTGCCGTTCAAGCTGGCCACCAACGCAGCCGCCACGTCCATCCGGTCGGCAACATCGAGTGCGGCCAGCGGCTCATCGAGGAGCACCCACGGTTCCGGTCTGGCCAGAGTGCGAGCCAGAGACAGACGCTGCCGCTCCCCGCCGCTGAGAGCCCGCGCCGGGTCCAGATAGACCTCCGGGCCCAACCCGAACCGATCGGCCAGGGTCCGCGCCCAAACCGTCTGCTCGAGGTCCAGGCCGAGACTGAGGTTCCAACCAGCCGAACCTCGGAAGACGTGCGAATGCTGGGGTTGATAGGCCGCCGCGATGGGCGGACCGCCGGGCAAAATCCCGGCAAGTATTCGCAGCAAGGTCGTCTTGCCGGCGCCGTTGGGGCCAAAGATGACCAGACGGCCACCGGGTTCGATCGACAGGCGGTCCACCGATACAATCGAGCCGTCCTCGGGGTACCGCAGGTTTTCCGCGAGAAGTGCGGTCATCAGCTCCCCCGCTCACGAAGTTGCAACCAGGTCAGAGCGGCGTTGATCATCAGGGCCAGAGCCATGAGGACGATCCCCAGCGCCAGGGCGGCTCCAAACTGCGCCTGCCGGGCTTCTTGCACAATGGCGGTGGTCAAGACCCGGGTTTCTCCCTGAATGTTGCCGCCCACGACCAGCACGGCCCCCACCTCCGAAACAACCCGGCCGAAGGCGGCGGCCACCGCCGCCGCAACTCCCGGCCAGGCTTCCCGGACGGCTATCCACCCGGTTGCCGTTCTCTTCAACCCCAACGCGAACAACTGTTCGCGAGCGACGGGCGACAAGCCGCCGACCGCCCCGGCTGTCACTCCGGCGGCGATCGGAATCGCCAGAAGTGATTGGGCGAGGATCATGGCCTGGGGGGTGAAGAGGATTCCCCAAGAACCGAGCGGACCATCTCGCCACAAGAGAAGCAGGATGAGCAATCCGGCCAGAACGGGAGGCACACCCATCCCCGTGTTGACCGCCACCAGCAGCGGCGTTCTGCCCCGGAACTTGCCGAGACCCAGCGCCGTGCCGAGTGGCACTCCGACGAACACGCCCACGGCGGTCGCCAGGAGCGAGACCACCAGCGTCAGCCACAGGACCTCCCGCATTTCGGCACCGAATTGGAGGAGGAGCTGGAGGGCTTCGCGGACGACGTCGCCGATGAAGGACATCAGGCGATCAACGAATCTGGAAGTACCAGAACCAGGCGATCACCCCGATGATGCCTGCAAAAAGAGCAAACTTGAACAGCTTCTTGAGCAGCCACCACCCAACCAACAGGGCGGCGGCGATCCCTACAAAGAGTGGCAGTTGTTCCATGTTGAGAAGCCTAACGCTCGAGACGGGGAGTTAGCTCCCCAAGAAAGGGGCCGGAGTCAAGCGAGGCACCACGAGGTCGGCTGCTCGCAAGTCCTCGAGACCAAACTGGCCGCGTTCGACAGCGATCACGGTCATCCCGGCGGCGCGGGCCGCGGCGATACCGGCGGGAGCGTCTTCGACCGCCCAACAGGTTTCCGGTTCGACGCCGAGGCCGGTGGCCGCAGCCAGGAACAGGTCTGGAGCAGGTTTGCCAACCTCCACCTCGTCACCGCCCACGACGAACTCGAAGTACTCCCGCAATCCGGTGGCAGCCAATGATCGATCCAAACGGTCTCGGGGACTCGATGAAGCTACCGCCATGGTGGCTCCTCGCATCTGGAGGGCGTCGAGTGTGTCAGCCGCGTCCTCGAAGGCGAGAAGATGGCTATCGAACAGACGATACGTCACTTCTGAAAGCTCATCCCAAAACCGGGCATGATCGGGAAGTCCTCCGAGTGTGGAGAAGTGAGCGTGAGCATCCCGGTCGGTTCGACCCGTCAACAGGGCTATGTCTTCGGCGGTCAGCACAATGTCGTAGCGAGCCAGCATCCCGCGCCAGGCCCTCCAGGCGAGCTCTTCGGAATCCACCAGGACGCCGTCACAGTCGAACACGATGGGACGCATCAACCGGCGGCCTTCTCCCGCAGCATGCTGGTAACAACCTTCGGGTCGGCCTTGCCCCCGGTGATTCGCATGACCTGCCCCACCAGATAGCCGATCACCTTTCCATCACCGTCCTGGAGACGTTGGTATTCCGCCGGATGATCGGCCAGCACCTGGTCTATCTGAATCGCCAGGGCATGGACATCAGAGATCTGGATCAGATCCCGTGCCTGGGCGACCTGCGCCGGGTTGCCCTCACCTGCCAGGACACCGACCAGAACCTGTTTGGCGGCAGTAGCGGACAGGGCACCATCCGCGTACATCGTGGCCAGCTCGCCGAGGTGTTCGCCGGTCAAAGGGGTGGCGGAGATCGGAACTGACTCCCGGCGCACAAAGGCCGCGACCTCCCCGGTCAGCCAGTTGGCGATTGTTTTCGAATCGGCTCCAGCCGTTACCGCTTCCTCAAACAGACTCGTCCAGGCCGGTCCGCCGGTCACCAGCGCGGCAATAGCGTCAGGGTCGAGACCGAGCGCCTCATACCGAACTCGCCGAGCGGCGGGCATTTCCGGAAGCGCCTGCCGGATCTCCTCTCTCCACGACTCAGTCACCTCAACCGGGACCAGATCGGGTTCGGGGAAATACCGGTAATCGGAGCTTTCTTCTTTGGACCTCATGCTGCCGGTCGTGCCCGCGTTCTCGTCCCAGTGGCGGGTCTCCTGAAGGATGGGCTCGCCGGCTTCGAGCGCCGCCGTCTGGCGTTCGATCTCAAAGGCCAGGGCCCGTTCGAGCGACCTGAAGGAATTCATGTTCTTGACTTCGACCTTGGTGCCGAGCTCCGCGGCACCCACCGGACGCAACGAGACGTTGGCGTCGAACCGCATACTGCCTTCCTCGAGCTTGGCGTCGGACACCCCCAGCGCCAAGACAATCGCCTGCAATTGCTGGGCGAACGCCCGGGCCTGCTGAGGGCTGGTCAGGTCGGGTTCGGTGACGATTTCGACCAGCGGTATGCCGGATCGGTTGAAATCCACGAGCGAGTGGTCGGCACCCTTGATGCGGCCACTTCCGCCCACGTGGATCATCTTGCCGGTGTCTTCTTCCATGTGCACCCGGTTGATCCCGACCCGGGTGGATTGGCCGTCGACCTCAACGTCGAGAGCCCCTCCCGAGCAAACGGGGACGTCGTATTGGGAGATCTGGTAGTTCTTCGGCTGGTCCGCGTAGAAGTAGTTCTTGCGGTGAAACTGCGACCGCTGGGCGATCGCACAATCGAGAGCCAATCCGATCGCCACGATCGACTCGATGGCCCGTTCGTTCAGTACCGGGTAAGGCGCCGGGGAGACCCAGGCACACAGGACAAACGTTGGTGTTGGGATCCGCTCCGAACCGGGCCGGGCACCCGCAGAAGATTTTGGAATCGGTGCCCAGCTCGACATGAGTTTCTATGCCGATGACCGCCTCATAGACCACGGTCGGCCTCCACCATCGGCGGTCTGCGGTCATTCCAACCGGAGACCCTTTCTACCTCAGCCGCAACCTGGAAAAGGATCTCCTCGCCCAGCACCGGTGCCATCACCTGAAACCCGATCGGCAGGCCGGAGCCGTCCAAGCCCACTGGAACCGAGATGCCCGGAGCTCCGGCCAGATTGGAGGGAATCGTGCAGACGTCCACGAGGTACATCGACAACGGGTCCTCAGTTCGCGACCCGAACTCGAAGGCAGTTATTGGGCTTGTGGGTGAAACGAGCACGTCCACCCCTTCGTACGCCTTGCTGAAATCGTCGATGACCATCGTCCGCACCTTTTGCGCCTGACCGTAGAAGGCGTCGTAATAGCCGGCCGAAAGGGCGTAGGTGCCGAGTAGCACCCGCCGGGTCACCTCAGGGCCAAATCCCTCGGCTCGGGTTCGGGCGGTCATCTCCTCTACGGTGTTGCCCTCTACTCGCAACCCGTATCGGACGCCGTCAAAGCGCGCCAAGTTGGCCGAACACTCAGCGGGGGCAATCAGGTAGTAGGCCGAAAGCGCATAGTCCATCGAGGGGAGCGACACTTCACTCACGATCGCCCCAGCTTCCTCGAGCAATCCGACCACCGACCGGAACCTGGCGAGCACGTCCGGGCTCAACGCCCTCCCCGGACAGTTGGCCCACCACTCCAACGCGGAGCCCGGCTACCCCCCGACGGAGCGACGACCCGTAGCTCGGGTAATCGCCCCGATACGATGTGGCGTCGAGAGGATCGTGTCCGGCGATCACCTCGAGGGTGGTCACAGCATCTTCCACGGTCCGGGTGATCGGCCCGATCTGATCAAGGCTCGATGCGAACGCGATAAGTCCGTAACGGGACACCAGCCCGTAGGTGGGCTTCATCCCGACCACTCCGCACAAAGAGGCCGGTTGGCGAATCGATCCGCCGGTGTCGGAACCAAGCGCCACCAGAGCCGAACCGGCTGCCACTGCCGCGGTCGAACCGCCTGATGAACCACCGGGAACCCTCCCGGTGTCCCACGGGTTAGCCGCCGGCCCGTATCCAGAGTTCTCGGTAGAAGACCCCATGGCGAACTCGTCGAGATTGGTCTTGCCGAAAATGACTGCTCCGGCATTCTTCAGCTGGTTCACGGCAGTCGCGTCATAGGGCGGCACGTAGCCCGAAAGGATCTGCGATCCGGCCGTGGTCTCAACCCCGGCCGTCACCATGTTGTCCTTGACGGCGACCGGAATGCCGTGCAACGACCCCAGGGATTCCCCGCGGGCGTGGGCTTCATCGGCGGCCGCCGCGGCGGCCTGGGCGCCTTCCCGATCGATGGTCAAATAGGCATGGAGTTCGGCTTCAGTGAGAGTCGCTCGCTCCATGGTGGCCTGAAGCAATTCGCGGGCACTCAGCTCCCCCGATCGCAGGGAGGCGGACGCCTCTGCCAGCGTGAGGTCGGCAGGTGAGCTCACTCCCCCTCCAGCGTGGGTGGCACCCGGAAGTAGCCATCCTCAGCCTCGGGTGCCTGTGACAACGCGGTATCCCGGTCGAGCGAAGGCTTCACCCGATCGGGGCGGAACGAGTTGACCATCGGCAGCGGATGCGAGGTCGGCTCAACACCGTCAGTGGGCAGTTGCTGGACGAGGGCGGCATGCTCGAGGATCCCCTCCAACTGCGATCCGTAGTGGTCCAGTTCCTCGCCGGACAACTCGATCCGGGCAAGACGCGCCACATAAGCGATATCGATGTCGATGGCCATAAGCCGATTGTAGGTGCGGTTTGAGCGAACTCTCGACGGTACTTGGGCTCCCACCGTCAGCGTTCCTAGGGCATAATCCCTTCTTGTGCATCGCCCGTCGCTCGGAATCATCTCTCTGGCCCTGATCGTTGGTGGCGCGGTCCTCATGGCCTGGCCGATCAACGGTGACCCCTACCTCGGCGCCGTGTCCGTCCGAGCCGGCCTGGTGCTCGGCGCCCTCTGGTTGGCGCTTCCCAACATCCGGCGAGCACCCCACTGGTTGCTGTACGGGGTTGCCGTCCTGGCCCTGGTGTTGATCGTGCGCCCCCGCCTTTTGCTCTACGCTCTCCCAGTCGCCGCCGTCGTCGCTTTCCTAGGAGCCACCTCACGCGGCCGAAACCGGCGAAGCTCGTAGGAGGCGGATTGCGAGTTCCCCCCTCCCGCTGGCGGGAGGGGGCCAGGGGGAGGGTGGAAGAAACAGTCCTCAGTTATCGGTCATCAGTCAGTCTCCACCCCCTCCGCTCCGGCGCCTTCGGCAACTTCGCGCCTCCCCCGCCAGGCAGGGGAGGCAAGACCGTCCGTGGACGAGGCAACAACCTGCGGACCGCGGACCGCGGACTTCAGCTCAGCTCGACGTCGACCAGTACACCGCTGTGGTCGGATCCTGGGATTGTCACCACTTGGGAGGCGCGGGGACGGACGCCCTCAACGAAAACGTGGTCTATGCGCAACAACCGGGGTGAGGTGGGAGTCGGGCCCCAGGTTCTCGATGCCCGTCGACCATTGTCCTTCGCCACGGCCAGGACAGCGTCATCGAGGCGGCCCGCCAGGCGCCGGTAGACCGGCCACGCCGGCGAGGCGTTGCAGTCCCCCGCGACCAACCGGGCACCGGGCTGCTCGAGGTGAGCCAGCAGTACCCCCAGTTGTCGGCTGCGGATACGCAACGACTCCCACGGTGGCCACATGATCGGGTTCATGAGATGGATGTTGATGATTTCCAACGAGCCCGGCCACTCAGGTGCCTCGAGCCTGGCGATCAGCCCATCCCGATATGCCATCGGCAACCGCTCGGTGCGGGCCGGTGCCTTCAGCGCCAATCCGCGACCGTCATGCCCCTCTTCCGGAACCAGAATTCCGTGCGGCAAGACCGCCGCCAATACCTCCGCAGCCTCAAAACTCAGCTCCTGGACCATGGCCACGTCGGGTTCAAGCTCCGCGAGAAGGTCTTGGAAGCGATCGATATCAAGCCGGTCGGCGTAGAGATTTGCGGTCAGGATGCGCAAAGAACGGTCGGACCCGCGTGGTTTGGTCATCCCGGCAAATCCCCTTCCTCCCCGACCGGGCAGGCTATCGCAGCCCCATCTCACCAAGCAATTGCTTGACCCGTCGCTCGATCTCGTCTCGGACCACCCTCACCTCCGCCAGGGAGGCATCGTGGGGATCGGCCAATTCCCAATCCAGGTAGCGTTTGTTCGGAAAGAAGGGACAGGCGTCGCCGCAGCCCATCGTGACAACGACGTCCGAAGCTTGGATGATTTCATCGGTGAACGACATCGGGAAGGCGGCAGAGATGTCGATCCCGACCTCAGCCATCGCTTCCACGGCTCGAGGGTTGATGATGTCCGCCGGGGCGGAACCTCCAGAGAACACGAGCAATCGGTCGCCGGCGAGGTGTCTAGCCCAGCCGGCGGACATTTGCGATCGACCGGCGTTATGAACGCACACGAAGATGGCCGACGGAACCCCGGCAAGCAGAGTGCCCTCGATTCTGCCCTGAGCCTGCAGACGAATACGAGCGAAACCCTCGACTTCGTTTCTGTGGATTGACCCGGACCGGATTTCTTCCAAGAGATCTATCGATCCGACAACCATCCGCTCGATATCAGCAGTCCCGAACACCGCTCCGAACTCAGCCGACAGGTCCCCGACAACCGAATGGACGGCTTCCGAAGAGATCGGTGTTTGTTGAAATTCCATGCCGTCCTACGTGCCGCGGGTCTCTACGGTAGCTTTGAGCCGTGAATGTGAGGATCTCGAATTGAAGCTGATATTTGCGACCCATTGCCACCAACCGCTCGGCAACTTCGATGAGGTCACAAACGAGGCGTGCGATCGCGCCTATCTGCCTTTTCTGGAGGTGCTCGCCGCCCATCCTGCCGTGCGGGTCAATCTTCACTACTCCGGATCACTCCTGGAATGGCTCGAGGGCCATCGACCAGACGTACTCGAAGCTCTGGCCGAGGCCGGCGATCAGATCGAGTGGATGGGCGGCGGGTTCTATGAACCAATACTCCCCTCGATCCCAACCGAGGACGCGGCAGCTCAGATAGCGCTGCTCTCCGACTATCTCCAGGCCCATTTTGATCAGAAGCCACGCGGGGCCTGGATTGCCGAACGGGTCTGGGACCCGAGCCTCGCCGCACTCCTTCGAGACGCTGGCATCGATTACACGATCCTCGACGACTACGCGTTTCTGCTGGCCGGGTACACGCCCGACAGTTCTGACCGGGAGCTTCATGACCGACCACCTGGGCAAGACCTTGACAATCTTCCCAATTGCCCAAGACCTTCGCTACGCAGTTCCCGCAGCAGACCCTGAGGACGTCCTGGCCCTTCTCCATGATCGACATGACCGCGACCCGCAAACTCTCGCGGTCGTCGCCGACGATGGCGAGAAGTTCGGGTTGTGGCCGGAAAGCTCGGAACGGGTGTACGCGCCGGGTAATTGGCTCGACGAGTTCTTTACCCTGATCGAGGGGGCGGATTGGCTACAGACCACTACCTTCGGGGAGTACCTCGACGACCACCCCGCCCAACGGCGAGTGGCTCATTCCCCCTGCCAGCTATCGAGAGATGGGCGAATGGTCGTTGCCGACCGGGACTGCCCAAGTGGTGAACCCCCCAGGATCGGAAGAAGGGCAATACACGGATTGGGTGCGCATGGAGGCCTTCATGCACGGCGGTTGGTGGCCCAACTTCCTGATCGAATACCCGGAAGCTGCGACGTTGTATCGAAAAATGCTCCGAGTCTCGAGCCATATCGCGACTGGAAAGGGCCCGTCGGAGGCTCACACCGAGTTACTGAAAGCTCAGGGCAATGATCCCTATTGGCATGGCGTGTTCGGAGGGTTGTACTTCCCTCACCTCCGAGCCCAGGCCAATCACCATCTCATCACGGCTCAAACGCTGATCGATGCCCACCACCATCGAGGCCGCTCCTGGACCTACCTCCGCCCCGTTGACTGGGATGCCGATGGGCGCGACGAGATCGAAATTCAACTGCCGGACCAATCCTGGGTGCTTGACCCATATGAAGGTGGGTCTCTGCTCTACTTCGATGACAAACCGGCGCGCTGGGCGATCAGTGACGTCGTCGCCCGCCAGTACGAGCCGTACCACGCGGACCTACCCGATCTACCGGTTTATGACCGCCACCCCCGCCGCTGGTTGATTGATCATCTCCTGCCGGCCACCACGACCGTTGAATCATTCGCTGCTGTCACCTATCACGAGGTTCTCTCGCTTCCGGACACGGAGTATGTGATCGAAGAGACAAGCGAAGGTCGGGGATCCGCCCAGATTCGAGTTGAGCGCGCTCGAAGGCAAGGTCCAGAAAACAATCGAAGCCGAAGACCGCAGATTGCAGATTGGCTATCAACTCACCGACGTGGCAGCCGGACGTTTCGGCCCAGAGCTGCCCGTGTCGGTCTGGGAAGGCGCCGGGGAGATCAGAGTTGACGGAGGGGCATGGCAGCAAGTCGACGAACCGCTGGCGTTGGCTGGGCACCGCTTCCGGTTCCGTCACAGTGGGACCAAGAGTTCGATCCTGATCGTGCTGCGACAACCCGGGTCGATGTTTTCCATCCCGATCCGAACGGAGACTCGAGGAGACACCGGCTTCAATTCGATATTGCAGGGAATCATTCTCTGGCCCCACTGGTCGACGAGCGGTGACGGCAAGTATGAGATGACGATCGAATTGGCCGAAACGGCCGCCGAAACCTCATGAGACTGCTGATGGCGGCCGCCGAGTGCTCACCGCTGGCCCGCACCGGCGGGATGGGTGAAGCAGTGGCCGGCCTCGCCAAAGCGTTGGCCGACCAGGGGATCGAGGTGACCGTCGCCATTCCTCGCTACCGCCACCTGCGGACAACCGGAATCGCCGATACCGATTCACCGGTAGCCGCTCATCGCACCGAACTGGGAAACGTTGAGGTGTTGCTCGTCGACGATGATCCGGCCTTCGACAGGCCCGGCATCTACGGGCCGACTCCCGGCGAAGCGTATGAGGATGAATGGTTCCGATGGGCCAGGTTTTCCAAGGCAATTGTCCGGCTCGCAAACAGCTTCGACCTCGTTCACTTGCATGACGGCCATGTCGGGCCGGTGGCCCTGCTCGCCAACGTGCCGACTGTTCAGACGATTCACAACGCTTCATATCCCCTCCTGGGGCCCCTGGCCGAGGCCGCAGAAGAACTCAACGTGTCCTGGCAAGACCGGATGCTGGGCGGTGCCCTCGAGTGGTATGGACAGGCCAATTACCTCAAGGCGGGCATCATCGGGGCAACCCGTGTGACCACGGTCAGCCCAACGTTCGCCTCTCAAATCACCGACGACGATTCGGTCACCGGTGGCTTGAGCGAGGTGATCAGATGGCTCGAGCACCCGGTTGTCGGCATCGTGAACGGTATCGACACCACCGCTTGGGATCCGAGTCGCGATCCAATCCTGGCAGCACCCTTCTCGATCAAGAACCTCAAGGCCCGGGACGAATCACGACAGGCCCTGTTCAAGAGGAGCGGCCTCACAGATGGATTCCTGGTCGGCAACGTCGGGAGGATGACCGAGCAAAAGGGCCTTCACCTGATCGATGCGGACCTGCACCGCCTGATCGAAGAAGGCCTCCGCCTCCTCCTGATCGGCAACGGCAACCTCGATGCGATGGTGGACGGTTGGGAGCGACACCACCCCGAGGCGGTTCGCCACTTGGAATACTCTGAGGAATTGGCCCGCCTGCTATTTGCCGGAGCCGACGCATACTTCATGCCTTCCCAATTCGAACCGTGCGGTATCGGCCAGCTGTACGCAATGCGATACGGATGCCCTCCCCTGGCTCATCTCACCGGGGGTCTGGCGGATACGGTTGTCGACCTGGATGAGCAGCCCGAGCAAGGAACCGGATTCGGGTTTCGTAGCTTTGTCCCCGAAGAGGCCGTGAAAACCATTCGCCGTGCCATGCGAGTACGCCGCAAGTCGAAAAGGGAATGGAAGATGCTGCAACGCAACGGCATGACTTCCGACTTCTCGTGGGATCACGCGGCCCTCGAGTACCTGTCGGTGTACGAAGCGGCGACCCGAACCCCCGTCTAGCGGCTAGCCGGCCCCATTCTCCCGATGTGGGCGACTTGGGTATTTGAGTCTCACGACCTATCAAGAGTCGCCCAATGAGGGCCGATAATGGTCAAGAGCATCGAGAGGAGTCCCATGCTTCGGTTGCTCCGAAAAGTGCACAACCTGCAGTACGGCGCCAGTCTCGTGGAATACGGGCTTCTCGTCTTGTTGATCGCTCTCGTCGCCATTCTGGCGGTGACGTTTGCCGGCAATCAGACTTCGACGCTCTACAGCGAGATCGCCAGCGCCGTCGACCGCTAGGCCCCACCGGCTTTCAGACTTGGCTGAGGCGAGATTGCGGCCGACGCCCGCGCCCTTTCTTCTCTGATGACTGACAACCGACGACTGATGACTAATTGCTCTATTCAGATTCCCTTTTTGGGTTCAGCATTGGTAGGAGGCTGAGAAGGGAGCCACAAAGTGCCGGAGAGTGTCTACAAGGTCATCGAGCTAGTGGGAACGAGCCCGGATTCCTGGGAGAAGGCCGCCGCCGCGGCGGTCGACGTCGCAGCCAAGTCGCTCAAGGATCTCCGCATTGCCGAGATTGCCGATCTCGATCTGCACATCGGCGATGACGGCGAGATCGTCGCCTATCGCGCCAAAGTGAAGATCTCCTTCAAGTACCGCTACGACGACTGAGTACTAACTCAGGAATCGGTGCAGCGCCTCGAAGGCGACCCGCAGGTTGGCGAGGGCCACACTCTCGGCAACCTGATGGGATTGGGCGGTTTCGCCCGGACCGTAGTTGACCGCCGGGATCCCGTATTGGGCTAACCGCGCCACATCCGTCCAGGCTTGCTTGGGGGTGCGGGCGGCGCCCGACAGTTTGGCCAGCCGCTCGAAATGGGGGTTTCCCTCCGGGACCGGCCCGGCCGGTGCCCGATCGACGATCTCAATCATGTCGGCCGGGGCGGCTATCGCCTCCAATGCCGCTACCGCTTCATCGAGCGTCTTGTCGGGAGCAAACCGGTAGTTGAGGTTGAGGTCAAAGCTGGCCGGAATGATGTTCCGCGCCACCCCACCAGAAGCGGTAGTGATCGAGAAGACTTCTTTGAACTCTAGGCCGTCGATGACCACGCTTTCTGGCGACCGGGCGTGCAGCTGGGCCAGCCACGATCCAGCCTTGGTCACGGCATTCTCGCCCAACCAGGGGCGGGCACTGTGCGCCGAATGGCCTTCGAAACGTACCGTGGCGTTGATGGTGCCCACGCAACCGACCTGCAACTCGAGATCTGTTGGTTCGAGAACGATGGCGAAATCGGCCTCTGAGAGCCACGGAGCTCTCTGCAGCACAGGGTCCAACCCGTTTTCGTCGGCCGGACCTTCCTCTTTGTCATAGAACAGACCAACCACGTCGTACGGTCCCAGACGAACGGCCGGGTCCTCGAGCAGATGAACCATGACCGCCAAACCGGATTTCATGTCCGAGGCACCCAAACCCGTCACCCGGCCCTCTTCAATCGTGGCCGGACCCTGGCCCTGAGCCGGGACGGTATCGATGTGTCCAACCAGGAGGACGAGGGGTCGTTGGGAGCGCTTCCCGACAATGAGACTGTTGCCCATCCTCTCGACGCCGTCGATTCCCCAGGTCGCCATGAGCCTCTCGGCGAGGGAGGTACACAATCTGCCCTCGTCGCCGATCTCAGACGGTGTGTCGATCAGATCGACCAGGGTTGATACAAGGTCAGTCATACGGTCACCTCGAAGGTACGAAGGGCGTCGTTCAGCGAGGTTCTGTCGTCCGTGGAGCCAGAACGTTGCCCGATGATGTATGCGCACTGCAATTGGACTGTGCCGGCCGCGAACTCCCGAGGCCTGGTCCCGGGAACCACGACCGACCGAGCTGGAACCCGCCCGCGGTGGTCGACGGGATCGGCCTTGGTGACATCGATGATGGGGGTGGTGGCAGTGATGGTCGTGTTGGCCCCCAGCACAGCTCCCTCCTCCACTATGGCGCCCTCGGTGATGATGCACCGGCTCCCAATAAACGCGCCGTCTTCAATGATGACCGGGCGAGCGTTAGGCGGCTCGAGAACCCCGCCCAGGCCCACGCCGCCGGACAGGTGCACATCGCGACCAACCTGGGCGCAGGATCCGACCGTCGCCCACGTGTCCACCAATGTGCCGGCCCCGACATAGGCACCGATATTGATGTAGCCGGGCATGACTACGACGCCCGGCTCGCAGAAGGCACCGTACCGAACCGTTCCGGGCGGTACGACCCGAATGCCCGAGTCGTGCAAGTTTGTTTTGGTCGGAATCTTGTCGTGGTATTCGAACTCACCGGCCGACATCGTGTGCAACTCGGTGATACGGAAATAGAGCAGGATGGCCTCTTTGACCCACTCGTTCACGACCCAGTCTCCGTCTAGTTTTTCGGCAACCCGCAACTTCCCTTCGTCCAAGAGGGCAATGGTCCGCTCGATTGCTCCAGTCGCCTCCCCTATGAGGTTGAGGTCGGCATAGGCGCTTTCTATCAGGTCTCGGTCAGGCACGCTTTCAGAACCTCCGTGGCTTGCTGGGTTTCGTCAAGGGTAGGAATCAACGCGAGCCTCAGAAAGCCCGCACCGCCGGTCCCAAAAGCTGTTCCGGGCGACACCACGATCCCCTGGGCTAGGAGGCGCTCGGCGATCTTCACGTCGTCACCGACCCGCGCCCAAATGTAGATCCCCCCGTTAGAAGCCACGACTTCGTGGCCGGTGTCCTCGAAAGCGGTCCGGAGGATTGCTCGCTTGGCAGCAAAAATGGCCCGCCGTTCGGTGGCGTGGTCATCATCATCCCAGGCCGTTATTGCGGCCTTTTGAACAAACTCGGGAGAGGCGGTGCCGGTCGAGGTGCGCAAGTCCTTGAGAGCGGAGATGCCGTCCGGATCTCCGACAATGGCGGCAGACCGGTAGCCGGTCATACCGGATCTTTTGGAGAGACTCAGGTAGGAAAGGGCCCCCGGCGTACCGGGACCAGCGACCTGCAGGATCGAAGATGGAGGTGAACCTTCGTAAACATCGACATAGCATTCGTCGGCACACAACCAGGCACCGGCCCGTCGGGCCCGCCGGTAGAGGTCCTCGAGCGCGGCTCGATCGATCACAGCCCCGGTGGGGTTGTGAGGGTAATTGGTCCAGACGATGGCCGTTCGATCCCAGACCTCGTCTGGTATCTGCTGCGGGCGGAGAATGAAGTCCCCACCGAGCACCACCGGGAAGCCTTCCGCCCCCGCCAGGAGAGCGCCTCGCTCGTAGATCGGATAGCCGGGAGTGCCCCACACGACCACGGTGTTGGCGGCCCGGTCCACGAAGGCGAGGGGAGTCGAGAAGATCGCCTCCTTCGACCCGGCGGTCGGCAGCACCTGGGTATCGGGATTCACGTCCACGCCGAAACGCCGCCGCACGTAATCCGCGATCGATGAGCGAAGTTCGGGAAGACCGGAGGTGGTGGGGTATTGGGAGATTCTCGGGACGGAGCGACGCAACTCCTCCGGAATGAACTCGGGAGTCGGTTCGCGGGGATCGCCTATCGAAAAGTCCAACAATGGTTCGCCGGAAGCCCGCATCGCCCGGGCCCGCTCGTGTAGAGCCGCGATTGGGTACGCGCCGAGTTGCGTGAGCACCGGATTGGTCCGCATGACCGCAACGCTAGTGGTCTGTCGCGGCTGTTGGTCAACAGGTCTCGTACAATCCCGGCCGTGCACAAGGCCGAACACCCCACCAACTATCGGAGGATCTACCTCGCGTTAGGCCTGGCTCTGATCGGCGTGGTCATACTGGGAATCGTTTTTGGTTCCCCGGACGGAGCCGGAGTTGGAAGACCGCAGCAGATCGAGTCGATAAGTCCCGAGCCTGGCGAAACCGTGATCCGCCAGACGCGGATCGAGGTAGATGTACCCCCGGGGTACGCCATTGACCTGTTTGTGGACGGCCTGTTGATACCCGCCGACGAGATGTTCTTTGTCGAAGGTACCGGCATCTACTCGTGGCAGCCCGGCGGCGAGAAAACCATTGCCGAGTTGTCGCCCGGCCAACACGAGGTTCTGGTCCGCTGGCGAACCGTGAGCGGCCTCCCTGATATCGGGGAATACTCCTGGACCTTCCGGACCTATTGACCCTGTTCTGGCGTCGATTTGGCGCGCGACGGTTGTTGACGCCAGAACGGTCTTAGGCCCCTTCGTCAACGTCGAATGGGCACTCACCAGATTCCGGCCCGGTTCCAGCGTAGGTTTCGTAGAACGCCCGGAGCCGTTCCTCGTCGATCGCGTCTAGCTTCATCATCGTTGTCCAGGCGGTGGCTACCACCGGAGCGTCCATCCCCGCTCGAGGAGCAACGATGATCCGGTCCTCGAAGGTGCGGGCCAGTTCCTCGATGCGTTCAACTTCGACCGCTTCGAGAGTCGGGGAGTACTGAAAAAGAACCACACCGATGGCCAGGTCGTGTAGCTGGTAGACGTCGGGGATCGGTTGTCGGAAGATGCCGCAGGCGGCCGCTTTGGCGGAATGGGCACCACTGGTCGGTGGATCCGAGTTGTACTCGGGCGGTTCGATCTCTCCGTCGATGATCTGACGTACGGCCGTCTCGGAAAGATGCACGTCGACGACTTGCTCCGGAAAGGTCTCGACCTCGAGGGCCAAATCCGGCGTGTCACCGGCTTCACCGGAACAGGCTGCAGAAAGAACCAACAAGAGGCCGACGGTCACCGTTCGAATCCTCACGCCAACCCCACAGCTTCCGGCCCCTGTTCTAGGAGCTGCAGGAAGCCAGCTTCGTCCATCACGGGAACCCCCAGTTCCTCAGCTTTGGCGAGCTTAGACCCGGGCGACTGGCCGGCCACAACCACCGTGGTCTTACGCGACACCGAGGAGGTCACCTTCCCGCCTCGATCCTCGACGGCGGCTTTGGCCTCGTCTCGACCCAAAGTTGACATGGTGCCGGTGATAACGACTGATAGACCCTCGAGAGCCGCGGATATCCCCACTGGAGGCTCGTCCACCAGTTGCACCCCTCCGGCGCGAAAGCGTTCAATCAGTTTGCGATTCTCGGGATCGGAGCCCCAGGCCTGGACAGAGGCGGCAATGGTGGGGCCGACTCCCTCGACGGCAGCCAGTTCTGCTTCGCCGGCGTCCAGCAATCGATCCATGTCACCGAAGGCGCGGCTGAGGAGCCGACCCCCCGTGCCTCCCACGTGCCGGATCCCCAGAGCAACCAGCAGGCGGTGGAGAGGTTGATGGCGAGCCTCATCGATGGCGGCCAGCAAGTTGCCGACGGATACTTCACCCCAACCTTCGAACCCGAGCAGGCGTTCGCGATCGAGAAAGAAGATGTCGGCGGGATCGGAGATAAGGTTCTCGCGTAACAGGAGATCGATGGTCTTGTAGCCCAGACCTTCGATGTCCATCCCTCCCCGCGAAGCGAAATGCGCCAGCCACTCCCGGAGACGGCTGGGGCACTCCAGCCCCCCGGTGCAGCGTGCCACTTTCCCGTCTTCGGGACGCACAATCGCATGACCACAGAACGGACACTTGGATGGCATATTCCAGATCTGCTCTGTTCCCGTCCGCAGGCTGGGCACTGGACCCACCACCTCGGGGATCACATCTCCGGCCCGCCGTACCACGACGGTATCGCCGACCCTGACATCCTTGCGATGAATCTCGTCTTCGTTGTGGAGGGTGGCCATGCCCACATTGGCACCACCGACGAAAACGGGTTCGAGGACCGCAAACGGTGTGGCCGCCCCGGTCCGACCGATATTGATCTCGATGGCCCGCAACGTGGTTGTCTGCTCTTCCGGCGGGAATTTGTAGGCGACGGCCCACCGAGGAGCTTTGGCAGTGAACCCGAGCGCCTCCTGGCCCCCCAGGCTGTCCAGTTTCACGACCACCCCATCGGTTTGGTAGTCGTGGCCGTGACGTTCCTGCTCGGCGCGGGCCACGTAGGCCTTGACTCCGGCCAGATCGGGCACGGCTTCCGACGCAGGGTTGACCTTCAGGCCCAGATCGCGAAGGTATTCGAGGGTGTCCCGGTGATACTTGAAGACCGCACCGCCTTCTACAAAACCAAGTTGATAAACCCAGATGGACAGGGATCGGGAAGCCGTCACGGCCGGATCTTTCTGGCGGACCGATCCGGCCGCGGCGTTCCGGGGGTTCGTGAACAACCTGTCTCGGGCCTCGGCCCGCCGCTCGTTGAGTCTCTCAAAGGCCGGGAGCGGCATGTACACCTCTCCCCGCACTTCCATGACCGCCGGCGAGTCGCCCAGGAGCCGCAATGGAATGGCTTCGATCGCTCGCAGATTGGGCGTGATGTCTTCGCCGGTGAGGCCGTCACCGCGGGTCGCCCCCCGGACGAAGATGCCGTCTTCATAGGTCAGGGAAACGGCCAGCCCGTCGATTTTGAGCTCGCAAACATAGCCGCCCGGCCCACCGTCCAATTGCCGAGCCAGTCTCGTTTCCCACGCATCCAACTCTGCGAACGACTCGACATTGTCGAGAGAAAACATCCGCTGCCGGTGTTGGACCGACGAGAACAAATCAGAGCCCGGTGCGCCCACCCGCTGAGTAGGAGAGTCGGAGGTGATGAGACTCGGATGCTCGGCCTCGAGCGCTTCCAGGTCACGAACCAACCGGTCGTAGTCGGCGTCGGAGATCTCGGGCGAATCGAGAACGTGATAGAGATGGGAATGACGCCGGATCTGAGCTCGCAGATCCTCGACCCGGGCGGCAATCTCTTCAGCCATTGGAAGCCAACTCCCCTGCTAGCTGGACCACAGTACGAGCAACAATCTCGGCCTGGCTCTCGGTCAACCCGGCCAGACCGCACGCAGGAGAAAACATAGCGTCATCCAGTAGACCGGCCATCTTCGCACCGGACATGACCAGCCGACCGACGATTCGCTGCAGGCGCACATTCAGGTCGGAGGGAAGCGGTTGGGCCTGCGTCGGTACGACGCCCCAGATGAACCCGGTTCCTTCCCAAGTCGCAGCTGCGATCGCTTCAACATGTTCTTCGAAGGCCACACCCAGCGCGCTCACATCCCACGAGATAAGCGCCGGGCGGGCGGAAGTCACCACGGACCAGTCTGTGTCAGCACAGCAATGGATGCCGGCCGGGACCGAAGTGGCGGCGAGGACCTCAGTCAGCACTTGTCGGGCGTTTTGAGGGGAGATCGGGAAGCCGGGAACGAGGAGGCCGGACAAACCGGGTTCATCGAGGATGAGCGTGACCTCGGCATCGGGAAGACGGGCCCGCACGGACCGCAGATGATCCTCAACCCGTCCTATCACACCGGCCGTTACGCAGTCGAGGAGACTCTGGCCGGGATGGCCGGCTGAGAGAAGACCCAGGGCGAGCGTTACGGGACCGGTGGCCTGGGTCTTCACCGCCATGACCTCAGCGGCGAGTAAGTCCAGGAGAGCGTCGGATCCGCCGAACGCTTCCTCGAGTGGTCCGACCGGTTGCCCGTAGGCAAGTCCAATGCTTCCTTCGACTGCTCCACATCCGCACAATCCGTCGCCCCACTGAACCAGCATTCGCTCTTCTGGATGCCGATTGGGCAACTGGGGAAGGTAGGGAACCGTCGTGGTTTCGAGCACGAACCTTGCGGCCTGAGTGGGATCGGTGTGCGGGAGACTTCCGACCCCGGTCACGCGCGGGCCGGATGTCAATGGACGGCTCTCTCGATGGTGCCGCCACCCAGCAACTCGTCGTCCCGGTAGACCACGCCGGCTTGTCCGGGAGCCACCGAGGACTGCCGTTCGTCGAAAAGGACAGTGCAAGTTGAACCGGCGAGTTCGAGGGTTGCCGGTATGGCAGGCGAGTTGTAGCGAATCTTGACCTCTACCGGACCGTTCGCAGGCGCTTCGCCGGCCACCCAGGACATCCCGGAAAGGTGCGCACCGCCGGCCAGGAGGTCGTTCCGCCGGCCCAGCACAATGGTGGCTGCGGCCGGATCGATGGCGGTCACGTAGCGAGCCTCGCCGACCGAAACGCCCAGACCCTTTCTCTGACCAACCGTGAACCCGGCCACACCGCCGTGATCGCCGAGATAGGTGCCATCGTGGTCGACGATCGGGCCGGTTCGGCTGGCGTTTTGGGTTTGTGTGCCGAGGAACGTCCGATAGTCGCCGGTTCCCACGAAGCAGATGTCCTGGCTCTCCTGCTTGGCCGCGGTCCGCAATCCCAGGCGGGCAGCCACTGAGCGAGTATCCGCCTTGTTCATCTCTCCAATCGGAAACCGAACTCGCTGCAGATCCTCCTGGCCGAGCATGTAGAGGACGTATGACTGATCCTTGCTCCCATCAACGCCCCGCAACAGATGCCAGCCGTTGCCGTCTCGGTGGACCCTGGCGTAGTGGCCGGTCACCAGCAGATCGCATCCGAGGTCGGCAGCTTGATCGAGCAATCGGCTGAATTTGACGGTCCGATTGCACTCGACGCACGGATTGGGAGTCCGACCTGCCAGATAGGAGTCAACGAATGGGTCGACGACTCCAGCCCGGAAGTCATCGGTGTAGTCGAACACGTAGTAGGGGATGTCGAGTTGGGCGGCGACGCGGCGGGCATCCTCCGAGTCGCTGACTGTGCAGCATCCGGCGGTGGGTGCCTCACCGTTCGGCCCTTGCCAGAGTTTCAGGGTCGCCCCGATGACGTCATGGCCGGCCTCAACCATCAAGGCGGCGGCGACCGAGGAGTCGACTCCCCCGCTCATGGCTACCAGGGCTTTCATCGAAGTTCACCGAGGGTCTGCACGACGAGGGCCGCCGCGGCGGTCCCATCATTGGAAACCGTCGGCCATCCAAACGAGAATCGGAGACACTGACGTGCATCCTCCGGGGACATACCCATCGCCGTCAACACATGGGACACCGTGGCGGCGCCACTCTGGCAGGCCGAGGCCGCTGAGGCCGACACGCCGGCTTGATCGAGGCGCACCAACGCCGTCTCGTTACGAATGCCCGGGACCTTGACATGCGTGTGTTGCACCAACCGAGCTTCGGCCGGTGCCGTGAATTCCAGATCCGGGAAGGCTTGCTCGAGCCCCGACTCGAAGTCTTGCCGGGCTGCGGAAACGGCCGCCCGAAAACGGTGCCGGTCCGCCACGGTTGCTTCCATCGCCGCCACCATCCCGACGGCTCCCATAACGTTGTGCGTCCCGGAGCGCCGGCCCAGTTCCTGTCCCCCACCATGGAGCACAGGTTCGAGCTGCACGCCCGCGCGGACGTAGAGCAATCCAACCCCCAAGGGACCGCCAAACTTGTGAGCCGCCAGCGACAGCAGGTCGACGCCCAGGGAATTGACGTTCACGTCTTCGGAGATGAACGCCTGTACCGCGTCCGTGTGCACGGCCACCGAAGGGTTGGCGGACCGGGCAGCGTCGACCACCTTGGCCACAGGTTCGATGACTCCGGTTTCATTGTTGGCCAGCATGATCGACACAACCGCGGTGTTTTGATCGACCGCCTCCCCCATGGCCTCGGGAGCGACTAAGCCCCGTCGGTCGACGCCGACCACAGTCACCGGGCATCCCAAACGTGACACGAACTGGGCGCTTTCGAGGACCGCCTCGTGCTCGACGGCCGACGTGACCACCCCGCCCCGCCCGCCACCCGCCAGCGCGGCCCCGGCCACGGCCAGGTTGTCTGCCTCGGTTCCGCCGCCCGTGAAGACGATTTCGAGCGGTTGGGCGCCGAGCAGGTGAGCAGCCCGCTCCCGGGCTTCCTCCAGGGCGTTTTTGGAGCGCCGGGCCGCCTCATGAGAACCGGACGAATTGCCAAAGGCATCGTGGGCGAAAGGCTCCATCGCCTCCCACACTCCGGGCCTCATGGGGGTCGTGGCGGCGTGATCGAGATACATCCCCATATTGTGTCATGAGAGACGAGCTACGAGCTTCGAGCTGCGAGCTGACCGGTAGGCTCTCCCCGTGGCCTCAGTTGTGGTATCAGTGGAAATCCAGGCACCGCTGGAAGCGGTCTGGGCGGCGGCGGCCGACCTTGGCTCACACGCCGAGTGGATGGCGGACGCCGAGTCGATCACGTTCCTTTCGGCCCGGGTCCGGGGCTTGGGAACGAGGATGGAGGTTGCCACCCGGGTGGGACCGCTTCGGACCAGGGATGTCATGGAAGTGACTGAGTGGATCGATCGCCAACGGATCGGAGTCCGGCATACCGGACTGATCACCGGTCAGGGCGCCTTTGAGTTGGAGGCGATCGATCCTGCCTCAACGAGATTCACCTGGAAAGAAAGGCTGGCATTCCCCTGGTTTCTGGGCGGACCGCTGACTGCCTGGCTGGCGGCGCCCGTGCTGACGGCCATCTGGAAACGCAATCTGAAACGGTTGCAGGCCCAGCTTGAAAGTTGACGAGCCGACCCAATCGGCTACCCGTTCAGAAATCCAACCAATGCATCTATGACTTCGGTGGCCACCGTTGAACCGATATCCATGGGGGTTATCGCCGTCGGGTCAGGTTCGGAGACACAATTGAGCGAATGAGTGACGCACGGAAAGGTCAGTATTTCGAACTCGGCTTCCACACCGGTCAGGTAGTCGGCCCACGCCTGAGCCTCCGTGGGCGGGATGTTCCAATCGTATTCCCCGTTGAGGACCAGCAGCGGTTGGGTCATGCCGAAAGCGGCGGACAGAGACCGTTCGTGGAGGTCGAACCAACTCCGCCAGAAATCAGCACTGACGCCTGCCACGGCCTCGCTGCTTCCGGCCCGGATTTCGGCCAGGCCGTCGACAATGTCGACCAGTGGGGTGACCGTCGGGAGCGCGTAGGGCTTCCTTCCGATCGATTCCGAGCTGTCCGAGAAGCTCAATCGTTGAGTCGAGTTGGGCCTCCGTGATTTCGTCAATGGGCCGGTAGGGGCCGGCAATCATCACTCCACTCGCCAGATCTGGATCAGCTTCAAGCATCGGTGTGATGAATTGGGCACCTTGGCTGTGTCCGACGACGCTGACGCGGGTCGGGTCGATTTCCGGGCGTTGCCGTAGGTAGTCGACGGCTGCCTGGGCGTCATCAATGAAAGCCTGAATAGTCAGGTCATCGCTCGGAAGTTGATAGTCATTGTCGGCGCAATCGTTGAAGGGTCCGCAACTGCGCTTGTCATAGGTCAGAACCGCCATACCGTTCGCTTGCAGGGCTTCGGCCAACTCGGCAAACACGGGGATTTCGAACCCGAATGCCATATTCAGCTGACCGGGAAGCCGGGAGTCACGGCTTTGCGGCCCGCTTCCGTGAATCAGCACTACCGCCGGTGCGGGCCGGTCGCCGACCGGCAATCGGAGTGTGCCAACCAGATCCACATCCCCAGCAGGGAAGACAACCTCGAGGGACTGGGCTGTCTCGATTCCCGCCTCCGAAGATGTCGTTGACTCGGATGGCGCCGAGGTGACGCTGGTCGTTGTCTCCGCGGCGGTTGAGGAGGTGGTCGTAGCCAATTCACTGCAGGCGGCGAGCACCACTAACAGGGGGATGAGCATCTTCTTCATGGACAAGACGATACCGCCGCGGTGAGAGCGGATTTCCCCAATTTCCCCTTCAAGCCTCCCACTTCCCACTTCCCACTTCCCACTTCTAACCTTCTGGTTCCAACCATTGGCGGGGCTCGCGTACTCGTTGCGCTTTGGGGCTCAGCGGCTTGGATTCGGCCGTCAGCGGCATGGATTCGGCCGTTGGATGAGGCTGGAAGGGACCCCGGAAACACAACGCGAACCCGGCGAGCACCAGCAAGCCACCCAGCGCTTTTACGACGCCGGCAATCGCTGCCGCACCTTCCAGGTTGTCGAAGGCTGCCGGGCCGAGCAGGAACGCCCAATCATGGGAGCCGCCGATCAAAGGCAAGTGTTTGAACGGGGCATCTGCAATATAGACGCTGACATCTGCGGCGCTGGCCCCCGCCCAGGCGAGACACAGTCCGGCCGCTAGTAGGTCCCGACGCCGGAACCAGAAGTACGCAGCTAACCCCAGCGGGACCGCCACTTGGAACACACTGCCCATGATTGCGGTCAGGATGTCCGGAAAGACGTACGTCAGCATGTGTCCCAGTTCGTGAAACCCCAGATCCACTCCGCCCAACAGCGGCACCCGACGCTGCTGTACGAAGGGGAAGTACCCGATCAGTGCACACGCGACAATGCCGGCCACGTACCTCCAAAGGATTCTCCAGGATTCCACATCAATGCATCGGCGCCTGCCACGGTTATCTAAACGGCGCTCCCGAATAGAGTCCCAGCAATGAAAGAGCAAGTGACGATCCCGGCCCGGTTCCGCGGACCACCCGACTCGGCCAACGGCGGCTACGCCTGCGGGGTTGTGGCGGGGCTATTGAGTGGACCGGCGGAAGTCACGCTCCGCCGTCCGCCGCCTCTGGATACCCCTATGGATGTGCTCCGACCGGCCGAGGGATCCGTCGAGATACACGATCCTGGCGGACCCGTCGCCGAAGGACGAATGATCGACAACGAGCTGTCTGCGCCACTCCCGGTCGATTTCGACCAAGCGGTGCGAGCCGCTGCCAACTATCGGGGGTTCAATCCGGGGTCCACCTTTGTCTCGTGCTTCGTGTGCAGCCCCGAGCGCGAGGATGGGCTTCGCATCTTCCCCGGTCCGATCAACGGGGCGCTGGCGGCGCCCTGGACGCCTGATTCAGCGCTGGCCGATGCCGGTGGCTCCGTTCAACCCGAGATTGTGTGGGCGGCCCTGGACTGCCCCACCTTCTTCGCCTCGACCGAACCCGGCCAATTGGCTCTGCTCGGTCGGATGGCAGCGGAGTTGCGTAGCCCCGTTCGTGCCTCTGAGCCACACGTGGTTGTCGCCCGACCAGAGGGCGCGAGCGGCCGAAAGAGGTTCGGCTCGTCTGCTATCTACAGCGCGGGAGGAGAGCTGTTGGCGATGGCCTACACCACCTGGATCACCATCGACGTCTAGGACCCGCTGAATTTGCCTTCTCGTTTTTCGATGAAGGCCGCTACACCTTCACGAGCGTCGCCGGTTCGGAAACAACCCACAAACGCATCGACCTCAGCCCGGAGTCCCTCTTCGATGGGCAGCCGTAAGGAGTCGCTGAGAGCCCGTTTGGCAGCGCCATAAGCCAGGGTTGGCCCAGCGGCCCACCGCCCGGCATCAGCCATAGCGGCTTCGAGAAGTTGGGCAGCCGGAAGAACCTTGTCGGCCAACCCGATGTCGTGAGCCTCCTCGGCTCCCACATGCCTCCCGGAGAAGATGATCTCTTTGGCTCGCTGGTACCCAACCAGACGAGGAAGACGTTGCGTACCCCCGGCCCCCGGGATCAAACCCAGCAGGACCTCGGGCTGGCCGACCCGAGCGTCATCGGCGAAGAACCGGAAGTCGGCGCCCATGGCCAATTCGAGGCCACCACCCAACGCAAACCCGCGCACCGCGGCGATCGTGGGTTTCTCGAGCAATTCGAGCAGTCGGACGGCCCGGCCCAGATCGGAAGCCAGGGTGTCGTCGCTCTCCGACTCATAGGCAATCTGGAACCCCTTGATGTCGGCTCCGGCCGCAAAATGCGGATCCCCCGTCACCACCACCGCCCGAACGCCCGGATCAGCTGCTTGTTCGAAGGCCGACGATAGATCAGCCGATAACTCCGCCGACAGCGCGTTGACCGGCGGGCGATTCAACGTGATGAGGGCGACATTCCTGTCTACTGAGTACTCAACGAGCGGCATGGTGAGCTCCCCTATGCGATGTCGTGGACCGAGCTCAGCCTACCGGCAGCCTCACTCGAGAAGTTGCCGAGCGGCCGTCCAGGGGTCCAAACGCCGGGCATCAACCTCAGCAGCGATGGCAACAAACCGATCATCCTCGGCGGTGCCCTCGGCGCGGCCTAGGAGCTCTCCAACCACGGCCCGGCGCAGCTCCTGGCGTAATCGAGCCGACCGTATCTCTTCGAGCCTCCCGGTGGACTGCAGGAATGCGCGATGTTCGAAGATGGCCTCCCAAACGGCGCCGATACCCTCACCGGTGGTAGCGATGGTGGTCAGAACCGGGGGACGCCAGTCTCGGTGTCCACCGAGATCCAACATCTGCTCCAGGTCGCGCACCGCCTCGGCTACGCCGTCCCGATCGGCCTTGTTGACAACGAACACGTCACCGATTTCGAGCAGCCCCGCCTTGTTGGCTTGCACACTGTCGCCCCAGCCAGGGTTGACAACCACAATCGTCGTATCGGCGCTCTCGACGATCTCCACCTCGGCCTGGCCCACTCCGACGGTCTCCACGAACACGAAAGGCAGCCCGATGGCGTCGAGGATCATGATGGCCTTGGGGGTGGCCTCGGCCACCCCACCAAGGTGTCCGCGGCTCCCCATCGACCGAATATAGACACCCGGGTCGCCGACATGATCCTGCATCCGAATCCGGTCACCCAATATGGCCCCGCCGGTAAACGGGCTGGATGGATCGACGGCCAGCACCCCAACCTCTTCCCCGAGCGACCGCACATGCCGAATGAGCAGATCGGTCAGCGTGCTTTTCCCGGACCCGGGTGCGCCGGTGAGGCCGATGACATAGGCCGAGCCGGTGCGGGGAAACAGGGAGGCCAAAACCGCCGGAGCGCTCGCATGGCGGTCTTCGACCAGGCTGATCAACCGGGCCACCGCCCGGGGGTACGTGCTGAGGCCGCTTGGATCAGTTCGTCCGTCGTGCGGGTCATCGTGGGAGCCAGTCTCAAGTGTCGAGCCCCAAGTTACAACCCGGACGGATCACATTCGGGATTGGCCGACGCTGGACTAGATAGCGTTGACTTCCTCAACGCCGGGGACTCGCTCAGTGAGGATTCGCTCGATGCCGGCTTTGAGGGTCATGGTCGACAGTGGGCATCCGCCGCAAGCTCCGACCATCTGGAGGTTGACCGTTCCACCTTCGACCCCGAGCAACACCAGGTCGCCACCGTCTGCCTGGAGAGCGGGACGGATGTATTCGAGGGTCGATTCGAGCACGGCCAGGTCGACCTGCGGGTATTCGGTTTGCAGGGCGCCGTCGATCGCTGTCTTCTACGGTGGTTTCGTCGGTCATGGCTCACGAAAGTGTAGAGGCACCGGGAAACTACTTGGGGTCCGCTACCAGCTCGATCGTGAGGAAGGCATCCGCGGTGCCCTGTGGGGACCGGGCTTCGGCCAACACCCGGTAGCGGCCCGGTGAGGCAATCGCTCCCGCCACGGTGCCATCCCACACGAGAGCAAATTCACCGGCTTCGCGCAGGGTCCACGGGGTCTCGCCAATCACGCCCGGCCCCGAGAAGACCACCATCCTCACTTCGGCAGCCGCGGCCAAGGTGCCGGTTACGACCACCGAGCTCCCCGCTGACGATACGACAGTCGGTTCAAGGTCGCGTAGAGCAGGAGGAAAACCAAGGCCTTCCGGCGGGTGAACGGCAACGTCCTCGGCCCGAGCTGAGAATTCCCAGGTGCCCAGGACATCGACGGCGATCGGCCCCCCATCGGCAACGACCGAGATGGGCCCATCGGCCGATATGACTACCTCCGGTCTCACCCCAATCCAGGCCAACGACTATCTCGTCGGGGAGGACTCCGCCGGCAGCCTGCGGTTGTAATCCGCCGTAGTAATGGCCGAGAATCTCCCGATAGTTCCGGCCGGCTTCCGCCATGGCTAGAGCGCCGTACTGGCTCAAGCCCACCAGGTGGCCCCACCCGTGCCCGGAGATCGTGTAGATCTCCTCAACGACAATGAAACCGGACCGGAAATCATCTGGATATCTCCACTCCTTGGAGATGGTGTAGGTAGGAGACAGGACCGTTTGGGGATAGCGCTTTCCATCCGGACGCAACGCCGGGAGTAGGTCGGGCGCGACCTGAGGGCCGTGCCGATTCATCACGCCCCGGAAGGCCCAACTGGTCAGCAATTGGGTTTGCCCATCGGCCTCCAGCTCGACCATCCAGGCTCCTGCGCCATCGGCTGAGGTGCGTACTCGTGCTCCCCGGAGCCGCCCGTCGATCTCTTCCGCCTCGTGAAGAATCGCCTCGAGCACCGAGCGGGGGATTTCGTACGACCAATCCACAAACGGGGAGGGTTCGTCCGGAGACTCGACGGCCGTGAGATAGGGCACGCCGTTGCCGCCGAACACGTCCCGGACATCACGGGTCCGCCCCCCGGTGGTTGACGAGTAGAGGGCCTGGGCCGGAGCGTCGTTGTAGAGCAGAACCTCACCCGCCGTAGCCGCAACGGCGGCCGCCCACCGGGCACCGCTAGAGCCTTGAACCTGATCGAGCCCCCGGTACACCTGGCAGGCCGTCGGTGGCGCAAATGTCGAACCCGTAGGTTGCTCCCGACCCGGCCCGACCGCGGGCCAAAGTCCAGGCCAAATAGGTCCGGGCGGCCACCACCTGGGTCTTCAACGCTTCTTCGTGCCAGGAGAATGGGACCTCCTGGATTCCCAGCAGGTAGTCCTCCGGTTGGACACGTTCGACGACCACCAACCCGTCGGATGACGGACCGCACCTCGAGTTGTCCGGCGTAGTGCCGATCGGCCCAAGACAAGACCGTGCCTTCGGCCGGGGTCAGCAAGATCGTGTCGTACAGGCCGACGGTTTCCCCATCTTCCTGAGCAACGGCCGGACCGGCGCTGACCAGCAGAACGCAGATCAGACGCGGCTGAGGGTCTTACTCCGCACCGGCCGGCCGGCGTTCAACGCGCCCTCCGAGCGACTGCAAACGCCCCACGAAGTCCTCGTAGCCACGATCGATGTGATGGACCTCACCGATGACCGTCTGCCCCTCGGCCCGCAGTCCGGCCAGCACCAGCGAGGCACCGGCGCGAATGTCGGGAGCGATGACCGGGCAACCCGAGAGCTTCTCGACCCCTCTGATCACGGCATGCTGCCACTCGGTGGTTATATCGGCGCCCATCCTCATCAGCTCACCTGCGTAGCGGAATCGGGCGTCGTAGATATTCTCGGTGATAACCGACGTGCCGGAAGCGACGCTGAGCAACGCGACCATCTGCGGCTGCATGTCGGTGTGAAAACCCGGGAAAGGAAGCGTGGCGAAATCCACCGGAAGGGGCCGTTCGGGACCCGGATACTCTGAACCAGTCGTCGCCCCGCTCGACCTCGCAACCCGCTTCGGTCAGTTTTCTCAGCTCCATCCGGAGATGATCCGGCGACACATCGTTCAACCCGAATCTCACCGCCCGAGATCGCCGCGGCCACGGCATAAGTCCCTGCTTCGAGCCGGTCAGGGCAGGACGTCATAGGAAACGGGCTGAAGCTCGTCGACGCCTTCCACAATCACGGTCGAGGTTCCGGCGCCCTGGATCCGGGCCCCCATCTTGACCAGGAACGCCGCCAGGTCCTCGATCTCAGGCTCACGGGCGGCGTTATGGACGGTCGTTGTGCCTTTTGCCAGAACCGCCCCCAACAAGATGTTCTCCGTGGCCCCGACGCTCGGGAACTCCAACCCAATCTCAGTTCCAACCAGGCCGCCGGGCGCGGTAGCCATCAGGACCCCATGTTCGAGTTCGAACTCGGCACCCATCTTCCGCAGCCCGTCGATATGCATGTCGATGGGCCGGGCTCCCAGGTCGTCACCACCCGGGAACGCCACCCGGGCTACCCTTTCCCGCGCCAGCAGGGGTCCCAGAACCACTATCGAGGCTCGCATCTGACGGACCAGATCGAGCGGTGCTTCGGGGCGCAACTCGGAGGGCACCTCGACCGTGAGACCATGACCACCGAAAGTACAGGTCGCTCCGATATGTTCGAGAACCTGCCCCATCAGGGTCACGTCGAGGATTCCCGGGACGTTGCCCAGCTGGTGGGTACCCGGAGCCAGCAACATGGCCACCATCTGTTTGAGTACGGCGTTCTTGGCGCCCAGTACGGCAACCGACCCGTTCGAGCGGATAGCCTCCCGTTACGACGATCTCCTCCATGTCTGAGATTGTACGGCGGGCAGGCGCCATTTCCGGTTACCGGGGCCGAAGGCACCGATCAGATGGCGGTAGGTGCGGCTACCCTGAGCGGAGTTCGGACGCCACCGAGGAGAGAACGTGCGAGTCGCCATTGGAGCCGACCACGCTGGATTTGAGCTCAAGGAAGACCTGGCAAAACTGCTGGCCGAGCAGGGTTATGCCATCTTCGACATGGGGACTCATTCGGAGTCACCCGTTGACTATCCCGACTACGCGGCAGCAGTCGGTCGGGCAGTTCGCGAGGGCACGAGCCGATCGCGGGGTGATCGTGTGCGGATCGGGCGCCGGAGCGGCCATCGCCGCTAACAAGGTCAAAGGGGTGAGGGCGGTCCTGGCTCACGACACTTACACTGCCCATCAATCTGTCGAGCACGATGATGCCAACGTCATCGCAGTCGGCAGCAGGGTTATCGGACAAGCGCTCGCCGAAGAAGTCACCACGGCCTTCCTGCTGGCCCGCTTCACCGGCGAAGACCGCCACGTCCGCCGTCTCGAAAAGGTGAAAGCCATCGAAGCGGAAGAGTGAAATCGTTTCTCGTTTCTAGTCTCTCGTTTCTCGTCAACACCTTCTGGAACGAGGAACGAGGAACGAGGAACGAGGAACGGACCCACAACTGCGTCAGCGTCTAACTCCTCAACTAGCCCCCTAGCAGTTCTTCCATCCATTCCACCGTCCGCGCCACGATCCCGTCGAGCACCTCCTCGAACGTTCGACCGGTGCGTTTGGGGACCCGGAACGAGTGGTCGGCGTCCTCGATCAACTCGATAGTTGCCTGTGGCAGAGACCGAAGATGTTCTTCGATCAGTTCAGCCCGGGCCAAAGGGTCTCTGGTTCCCGAAAAGAACAACATCGGGGCGGAGATGTCCGGTAGGTGGTCGATTCGAAGTCGACCCGGTTTCCCGGCCGGGTGCAGCGGATAGGCATAGAGGACCAGGCCCCGGACGGGTTCGCCATCGGCGGCCAGGTAGGTTCCCATTCGTCCGCCCATTGAGCGGCCGGCCAGAACCACTTGCGGATTGATCTCCCTGCGAAGCCATTCGAGAGCCGCCCGGTGGCACTCCAGCAGTTTCGATTGAGAATCCGGGCGCCGCTTCCCGGCCTCCAAGTACGGGTAGTTGAAGGTGAGCACCCGTACCCCGGCCACCGCCAAGCCTTCTCGCAGCCCGGCTACCCCCGGATGATCCTGACCGGCGCCCGCCCCATGGGCCAGCAGCATCGCCGGCAGCCGACTGTCATCCGACCCGGCCAGGCGGCCGGTCACGGTCTGGTCGGGCCGCCACTCAATCGTGACATCGCGGGTCATGAATGCTCAGCCATAACCTGCCTAGCCTATTACCGGAGTCCGTCTGAAGGGCAAGACCATGGGGAAACGGCTAACTACCGGCCAGCGCGTCCTGGTGTTTTTAGCGGCCACCGTAGTTCTCCTGGGCGGACTGCTGCTCGTCGCCGACTGGGAAGCCATTCTGGAAGTAATCGGCGAGTCGAACTGGGCTCTCCTGTTTCCGGCGTTGCTCATGACCGGCATCTCCTACGCCTGCATCAGCTATAGCTTCGCTGAGGTCGGCCTATTGATGGATATCCCCATCCGGCGCCATCGACTAGCGGGGATCGGGTTCGTGTCTGCGGTGCTCAACCATCTCGTCCAGAGCGGTGGCGTGGCCGGCTACGGAGTTCGGTATGCGTTGATGCAACGGGAAAGAGTCCCGCTCAACGACGTGCTGGCCGCTTCGATCCTGCACTTCTACCTGACCAGCTTGGCAATGCAGGCCATTCTGCCCCTCGGCTTCCTGTACCTGCTCTCCAATGCCACGCTGACCCGAGCAACGTCGATCAGTATTGGCGTGCTGGCCGTTGTCCTCATCTTGGTCTTCGTTGCCGAGTCCCTTCTGATCTTTCGATCGGGGGCTCGCCGAAAGGTGCTGGGCGGCATCGGCAAACTCGCGAAACGCCTCTTTCGTAAAGACGTTCGTCGGGTACTGACCGACTTCGATGCAGCCATGGCGCGGGGGATCAGCGGGATGCGTCGGCAACCGCGATCGGCTGCCCTGGTCGGGATCCTGGTTCTCGTCGATTGGTTTGGGAGCGCTCTGGCGTTGGGGTTCTGTTTCGAAGCCCTGGGTTCTCCTCTGGCGCCCGGGGTCCTCTTCACCGGGTTTGTGATCGGGGTGATGGCGGGCGTGCTTTCGGCCCTGCCGGCCGGGATTGGTGTACAGGAGGGATCCATGGCAGGGGTCTTCGCTCTTCTCGGAGTAGGTTTCGAAGAGGCGGTGCTGGCGGCGTTGTTGTTCCGGGGAGTCTTTTACCTGGTCCCCTACCTCGTCAGCCTCGGCTTCTACTGGCGGCTGACGCCGCGGAAGGCAACCCAACAAGAACCATCCCCCACCTAGGACCCTTATGCGAATCCTCGTCATCAGCCACGGCTACCCACCGACTTTGAGTGGGGTCACGCTGGTCGCCCAGAAGCTGGCTCGGGCGATGGAGCGAAGAGGCCATGGAGTAACGGTGGTCGCCGCGTCTGAGGATGGTTCCGCCCATGAGGAGGAAGACCAAGGGGTGAGAGTTATTCGGCTCCAATCCCGGTCCAATCCTTTCTGGAGCGACGGAGCCCTGCCCGTCGTGTCCCAAGCACAATTGCGCCAAATCGTCCAAGAGACCAACCCCGATATCGTGCACAGCCACGAAACCGCCCTTCTGAGCCTGCAACTGCTACGGCTCGGGTTGGATCACGAGGTTCCCTTGGTGGCAACCTGTCACTATCTGCCTCGTTTCGTGTCACAGTACGTCGGGTGGGACGGCCGATTGGACGTGCTGGCCGAGAGTATCGTCTGGGAATATGCGATCCGGCTACTGAACCAGTTCGACCATACGATCTTCCCTTCCAACACCCAAGCGGCCGCCTTCGACGAACGAGGGCTCACCGTCCCGACAACGGTCATCTCCAACGGAGTGAACGAAAACCGTTATCGACCCGGGCGGGACGGGGTCGAGCGGGTCGAAACGCTCTACGAACTTCCCAACGGTCCCCGGGTCCTCTTTGTCAGTCGCCTTGCCAAAGACAAACGGATCGACGTGCTCATAGAATCTTTGGTGCCGCTGCGCCGCGCCGATGCCCACTTGATTCTCGTCGGGGTCGGCGACGACGAACCCCGGCTCCGGGAGATCACCCGCGACCTCGATCTCGAGGACCGAGTCCGTTTCCTGGGTTACGTGCCCGAACAAGATCTGCCCTCGTTGTATCGAGCAAGTGATCTGTTCGCCATCGCTTCGGAATGTGAAGTGCAGAGCATCCCGACCTTGCAGGCCGCGGCTACCGGGCTTCCCATCGTCGCGGTAGATGCGGCCGCACTGCCCGATCTGGTCATCGACGGGCTCGACGGCCACCTCGTGCCCCCCGGTGACCCCGGAGCCATTGCCGCAGCCGTCCTTGATATCCTCGGCAACCGCGACCGGGCCGCCGCCATGAGTCGGTCAAGCGTCGCTATCAGCAAACGTCACACCGAAACCGCCACGTTCGACGCTCATGAGTCGTTGTACGAGCAGGTGATTGAAGGATTCGGCCGTTCGATCGATGTGGAAACCGAAACACCAAAGACCCATTGGTGGTCTCGGCCGGCCCCCCTTCATAGAGGATGAGAGAACAACTCGAGAGGCGTTTAGGCTTCTCCGCCATGAGAGTTCGAGTATTCGATGGTCCCGACGGCATTGCCGAGTTCGCGGCCACCACCATCGCCAAGATACTGAACGACTCCGCCGGGCCGATGACTCTCGGCCTGGCCGGCGGCAGTACGCCCCGCACCACCTACACACGGCTGCTATCGGAGAAAGTGGACTGGGGATCCGTTCACGCCTGGGTCGGCGACGAGCGATGGGTGGCTCCCGACCACCCGGACAACAACATGCGGATGGCGCGCGACACTCTGTTGGCCGGGTGCCGGCCCACACCTACCCCGTCCCCTGGGCGGTCGATCTGGACCCCCAGGAAGCAGCCCTTCGTTACGAACAGACCCTCCTCGAGATCCTTCCGTCGGTGAACGGAGTCCCCCACCCCGACGTGGTATTGCTCGGCATCGGCGAAGACGGCCATACCGCTTCGCTGTTCCCCGGCACCGCCGCGCTCGACGTCGACGACCGCTGGTTCGTTGCCAATTGGGTCCCCGAGAAGGCCACCTGGCGGTTGACGGCCACGCTGCCCCTTTTGCACGCTGCGCAGCACATCATCTTCCTGGCCTCGGGTAGCTCCAAGGCTGCCCCGCTGGCTCGAATTCTCCTCGGTGACGAGCAACCACCGTTGCCGGCTCGGCTGGTCAGCGGAGGGGCTGCGGCCGTTACGTGGCTGACCGACCGGGCGGCAGCCGCCGATCTCGAGGACTACCCGGTCGAGTACGTATAGCTAGGCCAAGCTCGACCGTACACTCGGCTGGTGATGAGGACCAAGGCCCTGACTGCGATTACCGCTTCGATACTGATCCTGGCCGCCTGCGCCCAGGACAACCCGGTCGCCGGTCCGACCCCAACCACAACGCCCTCCTCAACCACAACATCGTCCATTCTGCCCAGCACCTCATCGACCACAACCACGACCACGGCACCACCGACAACGACGACCTCAACAACAACCACCACAACGACTGTGGTCACCGGGCCAACGATCGCCGGCGGAGACGGTTCTGTGTTGATCACCGAGGATGTCCCCTTCACGTCAAGCCTGAGTTTGGATGTCTTCGCACCGGCCACCCCCGGCACCTACCCCGTCGTTGTCATGTTCCACGGTGGAGGTTGGGTCGGCGGCCATCCCGACGACATCGCTCCGCTGGCACCACCGTGGCCACCTCGGGAGCCGTCGTGTTCAACGCCCCGTACCGTCTTGCCCTCCGCGGTGGCGGGTATCCGATGACATTTGAAGACGCCGCTTGTGCGGTCCGGTTTGCCCGTCAACACGCCGCCCAGTTCGGAGGAGACTCGGACACCGTCACAGTGGTCGGCTACTCGGCAGGTGCTCACATCGGAGCCGTTACCGCGTTGGCGGGAGACTCCTTCGAAGGAGACTGTTCCGTCGATTCGGGCAGTGCTCTGCCCGACGGATTCGTCGGCGTCGCCGGACCGTACGATTCAGACGTTTTCGACCCGCTGCTGGTGATTTTCTTCGGAACCGATCGGGCCGAGGATCCGGCTCCTTGGGAAGATGGCAACCCCTACACCCACGTGGGAGCCAACCCCGACCTGGTGGTCCGCCTCATCCAGGGTGAATTGGATCTGTTGGTCCCGGCCGGGTTCGCAGTTGACTTCAACGATGCCCTCGAGGATGGCCGGCTACGACGCCGAGTTGACCATCGTCGCAGACGGCGACCATGGCTCGGTGGTCGATCCCGGAGGGCGATGGACGGTCTCGTGCGAAGGCCGTTCTCGGGAGACCGGCGAGCCGGGTCGCCGTCCGGAGATCGCGTTTCCGCCGGCGCCTCACAATCAACCAGACCAGCACCGACACCACCACCAACACGAACACCGCGGACACCACCGGCACGACAATCGCGGTAACTGCCGCGACCGCTGCGACGGCGTCCTCCCCGGCGCTGACAACCGCGTTCCCGGTACCGGCGGTCGTGGCGGTTATCACGGGTCGGGCCACCGTCTTGGCGGTGTGAACCCCCCCGGCCACGAGCAATCCCGAGCACCAACGCCAGACCGGTGTTGAGATCACTGATGGCATTGCTCGAGGCCGCAAACAGGACGGCTCCCGCGGCCGGTCGGATGAGCGTCTGGGTGATGTCGTTGATGGTGTCGACGATCGGAATCTTGTCGGCGGTGATCTCGACCAGCAGCAACACGGCAATGACCAGCAACACCCAGGGTTCCTCGAGAGCATTCCAGGGTTCGGACAGGGTCAAAAGGTCGGTGTAGCGAGCCAGCAGCCCGGTGATCAGAATCGGCAGGTAAGCATTGAAGCCTGCCGAAGATGAGAGCCCGAATGCCGCCAGGATGTCGATCATGGTGTGGTCAGATTAGAGCCCAGAGGGGGCCGACCCGCGAGTCGCTGACCTGGTGCCCCTCCGACCGACGGAAGGGGGTCAGGGTGAGGGTGGAAAAGGCTCGTTTCTCGTTTCCGTTGCTCGTCGCACTCCCTCCGCACCGTTGCTTGCCGCACGGCAATGTCGCGGGCAGCTAGAAGCTGGCCTGTCAATCCTCGTGGAGAACCGCCTCATCCGAGCAAGGTCTGCCACAACCGCTCCGTCTGGTTCATCGGGCACCATGTCGGGAAGTTCATCTTCGATGTTGCGGATCGAGCGGTTCCCCCAAGCGAAGACTGCCAGCGAGAACGTCCCGAGCCCCATAACCACGAACATGAAGGCCGATTCCCCTTCCCGGTCCGGTGCCGATGACCGAACCGACACTGTCGGCCAGCCCTCCTCCGATGGCCAGCAAGGGCTCGAACACACTATCGGCCAGCGGCCCGGCCGAGAGATAGGCAACCGGAATGGCCATCTGGGCCAGCATCCGCCGCACCGAGAACGTGCGCCCTTGGAGCTCGGGAGGAACCTTCACCTGCCAGAGGGCCTGGCTGGTGCCGTTGACGATCGCCACGGTCACCATCAGCACAAACGCCGCGGCCGTGACCAGCAACACGGAATCGTCCAGCCCCATCGCCGCCACCAGCAAGCCGCCCAAGGCGATCCCTGCCATCATTCCGCGGATTCGTCGCTGGGGTCCTCCCCAGATGCCCATCACCAGGCTGCCGGCCAGCATCCCTATCCCCCACACCGACATGGCCGTACCGAGCACCACTTCGTTGGTGAAGCTGAGATAGAGCGGGATGAACAGAACACTCATGAAGCCCAACGAGGAAGTTGATTCCGGCGGCCACCAGCATGAACCCGAAGAGCCCGCGTCGGGCTCGCAACCAACTGCCAACCTTCGACAACCTGGCCCCACAAAGCCTCCGCACCCTCGGCGCGCGGTCGGCCGGGGAATCCGGACGATCGCCAGGGTGGCCACCGCTACCACGAAGGTCGCCACATCGGCCAAGAGCACTCCCCACAGGCCGGTGGTGGCTACCAGCACGCCGGCCAGTACCGGAGCCACCAGCGTCCCGATGGCCGACCCCATTTGCACGAGTCCGTTGGCCCGCCCCAGGTGCCGCTTGGGAACCAGAAGCGGGACCGAGGCCGTGTAGGCCGGCTCCTGGAATGCATTCGGCTACCGATACCGATCGTGGCCATCACGTAGATGTGCCACAGATCAAGCTGCATCGGTGAGCAAGAGGAACACGACGACCAGAGTGGCGACCCCAGCAGTAGCGTCTCCGGTCAACATCACCTTGCGCCGATCCCAACGATCGACGAGAGCCCCGGCAAAAGGGCCCGAGCACAATCCCAGGCAGGGTGGAGGCGAGCATGATCAGGGCCAGCAACGTGACCGAGTCGGTCTCGAGGTACATCCAGATGGCCAGACCAAACCCGGTCAGGGTCTGACCCGACCACCGAGATGAGCTGACCGATCCACACCACGAAGAACGTCTCATCCCGCTGCGTCTTGGCTGGACTCACGGCATCGTGCTCCCGTTGACATCACGATGATGTCATACTGATGTCAAGGCTGGCAAACGGCGTCACCTTCGCTGCCATGATGGTGGTCCATGCCTTCTCTCCCCCGCGATCGTGCCCAACTACAACGCATCGCACTTCGTCTCGAATACGGGACGATTGCCTGGAACGTCGGCGAAGCCGCACTAACGCTGGCTTTGGGTGCCGTGGCCTCCTCACTGGCTTTGGTCGGCTTCGGGGCGGTGTTTCCGTCGTTGAGGTCTTCGCCTCTGCTGGTGGTCGTCTGGCATTTGCTACCCGGACACGAAACCGACCGTCCCGACCGCACCCGGTTCGCACTGCGCCTGGTCGGGACGTGCCTTCGGGATACTGGCGATGGCGTTGGCGTTGGTGGCGATCAGCGACCTGACCGACGGACGTCACCCGGATGAGTCGCCTTGGGGTATCGCCTATCTCGCTCTGGCTGCGGCCGGTGATGTTTGGGTTGGCTCGGTTCAAGCGCACCATCGCCGACCGGCTCGACTCCGAGCCTCTGCGGTCGGAGGCAACGATGACCCTTCTCGACGGATTCCTGGCTACCGCCACCCTCGTCGGCCTTGCTCTGAATGCCGTGGCGGGATGGTGGTGGGCCGACCCGGCCGCGGCGTTGATAGTCGCCGTGGCGGCCGCCAACGAGGCTAGGGAGAACTGGGAAGCAGCTTCCGAGGTTGAGTAATCGACTAGAAGCTGTCGCCCGATTGCTCTCGACACCACTCGACCCACCCGTCGGCCAAGGACAGGTCGTCCCGCGAGACAGTTGATGCCGTGAGATTCTCGAAAGCTTCTGCTGCTTCCGAACACCAACCAAGGACCGACCTGATGTAGACGAGATCGAGCAGCGGATTCGGATCCATTGTGGCGTCGACGGCGGCTGCGAAGAACACCTCGGCCGTTTCGAAGTCTCGTTCGGCATCCGCCAGTTGGCCCAGCCTTTCAAACGGCCACGACCCATAAGTTCCCAACGAAAGCGCAACGTGAGCTGGGGTCGGAGAAGAGAGATCGGCTCCGATCGTTGCCAGGGAGGGCGCCACACTGATGCCCAGACCGATCAATCCGGCAGCAGCCAGGGTCGTGGCCAACATTCGCACCGGAGGTGGAGACGGAGGATCAAAATCGATTGCGAGCCCCGTTGCCTGGAGCCGCTCATGGAGCTGCCCGTGGCTCGGGGCGGCGCAAAACCGCGCGGGGATGAGCCCGATTCTGTAGACCTTCTCCAGCGCCCTCCCGTACACCGCGGCGTTTTCCACGTTGTCGACTGCCTGCAAGTCCGAACGGATTTCCATGGCTGTCCCAAAACGACGCAGGGCCAGCACCATCCCCCCCAGCACTACCACCAGAATCAGCAATCCAGTTGTTCCGGAAGACCCGAGTATGGGCCAGGCGGCCACCACCGGGATCCACACGAAATGCGTTGCCTGGCGGAGGAAGGAGGCAGCGCTTGATTCGGCCAAGTGTCCGAGTTCGTGCAATGCCACTGATTCCAACTCGTCATCTGTCAGCTCGGTCACGGCCCGGGTCGTGAATGCCACCGTCTTCCGCCACTGGAACGCAAACGCATTGGGTTGATGGTGCTCGACGACAAAGACTCGCGGCGATTCGACCCCGAGATGGGAGGCGGCCCGGCCTACCAGGGAGGTGAGTTTGCCTCGTCCGCCGGCGATGCCAGACCAAAGGCGATGAGCAATTCGAGCTGAAACCGGAGGGAGAACCCCGCGCCCACCGCCAGCAAAATCCACAGAATCATCCACGGGCTGGACAAGCTGGCCGGAGCACCGAACCCGAGCAGCAGGATGGCTGCCACTGGAAGCAGCCGAACCAAGAACCCAAGCAGGAATCGTCCCCATCCAGGCAGCGGCTGATCTAGCACCGAGCCCTCCAGCCACCAGCTGGTCCGTGCAACCACGAAGACCGCAACCACCACCCCGGATAAACCGACGATCCAGTCCGGAACCCAGGCCAAAGGTCCGATCGTGATCCTCGACAGCACCCAGACACCGGCGGGGACCGCCACGGCAGCCACGACAACGCCGACGCGGGCGGCGTGGACGAACCGGGCTTGTTGTGTCCAATGACGGGATTTGTCTATCCCGCCCACGGCGGTTCGGACTGCGACTACCGGGATCAACCCGACGGCGGTCGCCAGACCCAACAGGAACAGCAGCGGGCCGAGCCATTCGACCCACCCGGGAACCAGGGCGCGGATTTGGTCTGTCACCTCCGATAGATCGGACTCAGACGGCCTGGGGTTGAGCGTGGTCCATTCCGGACTGGGTCGACAGTCTCGGCAGACCACTAGGCGTGGCTATGCATCTGTCCGGAAATGCCAGATCTGCTCGGAAGGTGATGCACGATATCGCTTAAGGCGGTGAACGATCTACTTGCTTGTACTTTCGCGATATCGCGATATCATGAGGGCATGACCAAACAGACCACCGTACGACTCCCCGAAGACCTCGCCGACGACGCCGAAGCCGTCGCCCGGGTCAAAGGCACCAGCGTCAACGCCCTGATCATCGACGCGCTCAAAGCTGAGATCGAACGGGTCCGCCAAGACGAAGACTTCACCAGCCGTGCCAAGCGACTCCTCGACCGCGACCGAGAATTGTTGGAACGCCTCGCCCAGTGACCCGCTACCTCACGCTGGCCGAGTACTTCTGGCTGGCCGAACAAGTCACCGGCGTCGACGCCGAAACCCTCGCCAGAGCATCCCGGTCCGAACTGGCCGACTCGGCGCTGCACGCTCCTCAAGCCGGATTCGGCGACGTTGAGTTCTACCCTGACCTCTACGACAAGGCAGCCGTTCTGGTTTGCCGGTTGGCGTGGAATCATCCCCTCCCCGACGGGAACAAGCGGGCGGCCTGGGCGGCGCTGGTCATGTTCATCGACCTCAACGACGGCACCTGGCAGCCCGACCCACCCGACATCGATCAGGCCGAAGCGGCCATGCTCGCCATCGCCGCCGGCGACGTCGACGAAACCTGGACAGCCACCTGGCTCAAAGAACGAGTCCAATTCAATGAACCAACCTGAGCAACCGCGACACTCGATCAACAAATCCCGGACACGAACGAGCGTTTTTTCGTTGTGAGCGGCCGGATGTCACTGTCCGTTGTCAGCCGTCGTCGGATCGATGCTGCGACAATGGTTCCGATGAACAGGTGTACCGATGGGATACACCCCGTTCCTGGACCAAGATCATTACCTCAGCGAGTGGCCTCGCGACGAGTCCCTGCGGATCTCGAACGACTCCAAGATGAGGCGCGCCATCCGTCGGCACGTATGCTCGCGCCAATCCCCCATCCGCTTGGCCATCTCCGGAGGCAGCCCCCTCTCGCCCGGCGAGCTCCTGGGGACGCTGAAGAGGGCGAAGCCAAACGCCAGTGCTACGAGCGACTGCATGAGCTCCACGGCATCGTCGAGGCAGAACCCGATCCCCATGAGGAAGGCCAAGCCGTCCTCCATGCCGTTCTCAAGCCGCCAGCCCGCCAGGCTCATCATGTTGGGGTGAGCCGTGAGCACCCGCCGGTACTCAACAAACACTTCCTCCAGGAAGTCCTTCCAGTCCCCGGAGGGGTCGCCCGTGACCCGCATCTCGGATCTCATCCGCCCGATGGCGCCGGCGATCAGGGCCTGCTTGTCGGCGATGTGGTGGTAGAGCGAGGCGGCCTCCACCCCGAGGTCGGAGGCGAGCCGGCGCATCGAGAGGGCATCCAGTCCATCGGCATCGATGATCCCGAGAGCCTGCTCGAAGATGAGGTCCGCCGTGAGTGGCGTCGTACGTGACCGCGATTTCGCCATAGTCGCCTCCTCAACGACTTGACCCTAACACTGTTAGGTGTAACACTATCGGCAATGGCGCCTAACGGCGTTAGGCAGGGTCGGCGCCCGACCCGGGAGGAACCCGCCCATGAGATTTGCCGCCGGAACAATCATCGCCTTCCACGGGCTCGTCCACGCTATGTACGTGGGCCAAGCCCTCCGATAGTTCGAGTTGCGCGAGGGCATGGCTTGGCCCACCGGTGCCCGATTCCTGCCCCCCGCAATCCCTGACGGCGGGTTGCGCGCCTCGCGGCGATCACCATTGGGATTACCTCGCTGGCGCTCGTCGCCGGCGGGGTGGGCATTCTCGTGGACGCCGGATGGGGCGCTTGGGTCACGATCGCCTCGGCGGTCCTCGTGTCCCTCCTGCACATCCTGCTATGGGATGGCGACATGAAGACTTCGCCCGATCAGGGACTCTACGGCGTCATCATCAACGTCATCATCGTCGCCTGGATCCTCGCGGCGCGCTAGAAGCCCCAGCGGGCCCCCTAGAACTTGAGCTGGATCGTCGGCGCGTTGCCGGGCTTCCACTTGATCCTGCAGGGTGACAGTGGTTCCAGAGGTCTGATCCCCGACTTCGCGAACCGTTGTTGGTACAGATTCCGCGGTGTCAGATTGGGAGGTACAGCCCGACAACCAGGTAAGGCACACAACGACCATCAGAACCGCAACGATGTTTCTTCGTGGCCTACTCGTTACAGGCCGCCCCCGTTACAGGATGCAAACTTCATGTCGTACAGGTGATCGATAGGTCACTGGAGTGTTCGTGCGTGAGCGTGTGCAGGTTGCTTGTTCTTGAACAGCAGTCTTGTGAGCAGAATCGTCAATAGGGGATAAAGGATCACGATGGCGACGTAAACGATCGCCGTCGAATCGTCGCTGGCGAGTGGGTCGATGAACAATTCATCAAACAACACCACATCGATCGTGTAGTGAAGGAAGATCGACGCCACGATGCTCTTGGTCTTGATCACGACATAGCCCCATCCGATTCCAAGAGTTGTGGCAGCGACTACGCCGGTCACCACCGAGGCTGCATCGTCCCATGTCCCCAGATTGCTGAAATGGAACAGCCCGAAAACGACCGAACTGGCCACAACGGCTCCCCGTGGGGAGAAGCGTTGCTGCAGATTGGAGAGGACAACACCCCGGAAGGCCAGCTCTTCCCAGATGCCGGGGACCAGTGCCGCGAGGAGAATGAGCCAGTTGTCGTCGTCTATCAACACCGACGGATCGGAGCTGAAGACCCCGGCCCCAAGCGAGAAAGCGACCAACACCCCTACGAAAGCGAGAAATGACAGAAGCGCGGCTTCCCCCGTCTTCCGGGGATCCGTTCCCATGGAGAGGCGCATAAGTCTCGCGTAATCGCGCAACCATCCGGTCCGGTAGTAACCCAACAGAAGGGGCATACCCACCAACACCAGAACGGCACCCATCGCCATCCGGAACCCGAAGTCGATGAGCCGCGCGCCCGACGTAGTGATCAGGATGAAACGTATCAACGAGTTCAGGAAACCCGATGATGTTGGACATCCGCAACAACAAACCGGCGAGGACTGCGATCAGGATCGAACTGAGGACAGGGCGTTGCGCCAGCCAATTGCCACCACCCATGCGCGGCGGCAATACTTCCCCTTCGATCGTGGGTTCCATGCTCCACTCCTCTGGCGAGGAGAGCCGCTGGTGGGTGACCAGACCCATCTCTCCGCCGTTCGTGCGAAGCCTAACTCCACGCCCATACCGCCGAGAGTCATCGAAGAACCAGCCGATCGGTGCGAGCCCGCGCCGTACTACCCGTCCGTTTCGCCCGATGACAGCCTGCGGATGGTTTCTTCGATTCGATTGGCGCGGGTTCCGGCCGCTTGGCGGTGTGAATCCACCACAGGTACTGCTTCTTGGCCGAGTCGATCAAGGTCTCATAGGCGGCCTTTGCCTCGGGAACGGCATCGAGAGCGGAGGCCAGATCGACGGGAACGATGAGGGCGTCGACTTCGTCGGTCTGGGACCATGAGCCGTCCGCCTGGGCTGCATCAATCGTCGCCTGCCCGACCTCGGTCATCAGTCCTTCACGTACCAATCGCTCGATCCGTGTCTTGTTGAGGGCCGACCACAACCCACCCTTTCGGCGGGGAGAGAACCACTGCATCCTGCGGTGGTCGTCGAGCCGGCGGGCTTGGCTGTCGATCCACCCGAAGCACAGGGCTTCTTCAACCAGATCGTCGTACACAGGACCATCGAGGCTGCTCGCCTTCTTGCGGTAGACGATCCACAGGCCCTCTTGCCGATCGGTGTTCGCAGCAAGCCAATCACGCCAATCGGCACGACTGGCTGGGGTCATAACGTCTTTGCCGTTGGGCGAAAAGGGATCTTCGAGGTCGGCGGTCCGGGTCATCCCGATCAATCCTACGTGGGGAAAGTCGGAGTCTTGGTAAACAAGGCCTCTCTACAATGACCGGCCATGACTGATTCAGACCGGATTGCCGCTATGGCGCTCGTAAACGCAATACCGGACGAACGGAGACGAACAGACGCATCAGATCTGCTCGACCTGATGAATGGAGCAACCGGTGAGGAACCACGGGTATGGGGCGCGGACACGATTGGCTTCGGCCAGTACCACTATCGATACAAGACCGGCCAGGAAGGCGATTTCTTCACGGTGGGGTTCTCTCCCCGCAAGGACCGCCTCACCCTCTACATCATGTCGGGTTTGCGAGGGTTCGAGGACATCCTCGACCGGCTCGGACCGCACCGAGCCGGCAAGTCGACTGTCCACCTGAAGCGGCTCAGTGATGCCGATCGAACTACCCTCATGGAACTGATCAAAGAGTGCGTGGCCCATGTCGGCGCCGTTGAGAAAGCGATGGGCGCCATCCCCCGCATGAGCGACATCCCCCCGAGGGTACCGGGTTCGACCCCTACATCCCCGTAGTGATCACGGACGAACCGTCGACCACCATCTCGTCGACGATGCCGACCACCATCGCCCGGATCGGGCGCCGGATCCTGTTGAACGATCTGGCGGGCCCCGTTGCCTTCGTCGAGAATGAGCACGACCTCTCCGGCCCCGGCGTCGACCGCGTCGACGGCGATGGTGTAGCCGCCGGTGGCTTTCCCGTCGGTCCCGAGCAGATCACATAGCAGCAGCTTGCGGTTGTCGAACACCGGCGAGTTGATCGTCGAGACCACGGTGCCGACGACGCGCCCGATCTTCATGAGCCGCTCCCCGGAGTCAGTTCCTCGACCGCATCGACGATCCCGACAATGGCATGATCGACCGGAACGAAGGTCTCCGGAAGCGCCTGGGCGGCTTCCCGGGAGCCTACGAAGTAAACCAACTCCCCCGGCCCGGCCATATGGACGGCGTCGGCGGCCACCACCGGCCGGCCCTCCGGCTCCTGGTGCCGGTCGAGGGGTTGCACGATCAAGAGCTTGATACCTTCCAGCCCTTCGTACTTGACGGTGGCCACAACGGTTCCGATCACTCGGCCCAATTGCATGGCATTACTCCTCTTCCGAACGAACGGGCGCTCGAACCGGCCATCGGTCGGACAGATTGCTCGAGCATCTCGGATGAAGTTGGGCGATCACCGACTGTCCTGATCAATTGGCCGCCGGCCACGGCGGACGCCGATCTCCACCGCAGCTTCGACGTCGGCAACCGCTCCGCCGAACAGGAAATATCCCTTGCCGCCCAGGCCATCGGCCATGCGCAACTCCCGGAGGGTCACCGGGCTCCCTTCACCCCGGCGTCGGCCGCCTCGATGATGGCCGCCACCGTGGTGGTTTCGATGATGCCGAGCGCTTCGCCGTCATCGGTCCGACGGGCTCCGGCCACGGCCGCCACCACGTCCGGATGGACGTCGGGCAGGAACACGATGTCGATCCAGCGGCCCGATGCCGAGCTCCGGGCGGCGTCGATCGCCTCCTCGACATCGCCGACTGGCCCGCCAATGAGCACGAGGTACTTGCCGGGCTGCACCGTGCCGGCCTGATGCAGTATCGAGGGGAGCTCGCTTGACCATCGCATCGCCGGCTACGATGCCCGCCGCGATGGAGTCGAATTCGAGCAGAGCCAGCGCCGGTTGGATGATCACACGATCCTCAAGGCACCGACGACCGTGATACGCCGCTCACGGGAGAAGCTGACGCGGCCTGCGTCAGGCCGTCGCCGGTCGGGCTGGCGATGGAGAACGAGGAGAAGCCCTCGCCGCCTTCGCCCAGGCCCGAGTAATTGGGCCCGTTGGCCACGAAGATGCTGCAGTTCATGGCCAGGGCCATGTTGGTGATGGTCTGAACGTTGGTCGAGTGGATCGAGGCGGTGTGGCGGAATCCGTGCTCCGACTTGACGGCCAGTTCGATCGCCCGTCTCGACGTTCGGCACCCGCACCACCGGCATGACCGGCATCATCTGCTCGGTCCACACCAGATTGTGCTCTGCCGGGACCTCGGCAACCACCAGGCGCACGTCGTCCCCGACCTGGACCCCGATCTCGGCGAGGATCACGCCGGCGTTCTTGCCGATGAATGCCGGGTTGATCGACTCCCGGCTTGCGCGGCGGCCCATCTCCTTGAAGATGACCCGCTCGAGCCGCTTCAGCTCGTGCTCCTTGAGCACGTAGGCCCCGTTGCTGGCCATGGATCGAACGAGACGGTCGGCGACCGTGTCGACGGCGATAGTGGTCTTCTCGTCGACGCAGATGATGTTGTTGTCGAACGAGGCGCCGGCCACGATGTCGCGCCCGGCCTTCTCGACGTCGGCGGTTTCGTCGACGACGGCGGGCGGATTGCCCGGACCGGCCGCGATCGACCACTTTGTCGGTTCGCATGCGCTTCCCGCACGACCCCCGGACCGCCGGTCACCAAGAGCAGCGCAACGTCGGGGTGATTCATGACCGCTTTGGCGCTCTCGATGGTCGGGTTGGGGATGGCGGTGACCAGATCAGGCGGGCCGCCCCCGGCCTGGATGGCCCGGTTCAGCAGGCGAATGTTCTCGGCCGATACCCGCTTGGCGCTGGGATGCACGTTGAAGACGACGGCGTTGCCGGCGGAAACGATCGAGATGGTGTTGTTGATGATCGTAGAGGTCGGATTGGTGGTGGGAGTGATGGCGCCGACCACCCCGAACGGTGCGAACTCGGTGACCATCATCCCCTGGTCCCCGGTGACCGCTTCCAGTTCGAGATCCTCGGGCCCGGGAGCCCTGGTGGTGACGAGGCGGTTCTTCATGATCTTGTCGACTCGACCCGACCCAATCCCGGTCTCGGCGTGGGCCATCTCGGCCAACCGCTCGGCGTTCTCGAGCATCGCGGAACGGACCGAGGCGATGATCGGCCTTGCGGCCCTCGAGACCCAGTCCGCTGATAGCGAAGGAACGCCCGGCGGGCCGCAGCGACTGCTTCGTCGATCGTGGCGTAGATCCCGTCGCCCAGTTCGGCTCGTTCGGCTGCCGGCAGATCCTCTCTCGGCGCGGCAGTGCGGCGCCCGGCCGCGCGCCACCGCTCACCGAGCCGCGGCGTTGACCCGCTCGATGATCGTCGTGGATCTGCTGTTCGCTCAGCATCTGCCATGCGCCTCCTCGGCTCACTTGCGCCACACCTCGGTGCCACCGACCTCCCAGGTGTCGACGATCGCCATGATCACCGCGTCACACGGACGGTTGTTGGTCAACACGGTCTGACGGGCGGAGCTGCCGGTGGCGTAGAGCACCACTTCCCCGACGCCGGCGCCGACCGCATCGGCGGCCACCACGTAACCCGCCGGTTTCCTCGTTATCGACGTCGAGCTGGCGCACCACGAGAAACTTGAGCCCCTCGAGGTTCGCTTCCTTCTGGCTGGCGACCAGCGTTCCGGCTACACGTCCAAGCAGCATTGCATCCTCCGTCCGAAGCGAGCTCGGGCGAGTCTTCGGACCGTCTAGCCCATCTCCGCTTCGGCTTCTTCGGCGCGTCCCAGCGGCAGCACCACATCGATGTTGACGTGCGGGCGGGCGATCACATGGGTGGAGACCACTTCGCCGACCTTCTCGGCGCTGCGCACGCCGGCATCGATTGCCGCCTTGACTGCCGCGACGTCGCCACGCACGATGGCGGTCACATAGCCGCCACCGGTCTTCTCGTAGCTGACCAGTTCGACCTTGGCGGCCTTGACCATGGCGTCGGCCGCTTCGACCATCGCCGCAAAGCCTCTCGCTTCGATCATTCCCAAGGCTTCAGCCATACATCCGTCTCCTTCTCTGTCCTACTTGCTTGGAGACTTCTTTACCTTCGAGACCTTCGATGGCGGCCACCGCCGCCCGCCAACCGACGTCGATGTCCCGCTCTTCGCCACCGAGATAGACACGGCCCATCGAACCGAATGCCCTGCACCTCGAGAACGTTGATCTCGGCCGCCTTCTCCGCCTCGTTGGCCGCCAGCGGCGCTACGCGGCGGGCTCGAGTTCGAGCACGTAGAGGGTCTGGCCGGGGATGATCATCTGGCCGTGGCGCATCCGGTTGATCAGCTGCGCCTGGTGGTCGTCGATCCGGCGGATGATCTGGCTGGAGAGGATCCGGGGCTTGGTGCGGTCGGTCTCCTCGAGCTCGATGGCCTCGAGGATGGCCCGCCCGGCGGCCCGGGTCTCGGCTTGATCCTCCGAATGGATCTCGAGCATCCCGTAGTACCGCTCGACGATCTGCATTCCCGGTCGGACCCGGGTCGCCTTGAGGGCGATGTCGGTGAGACGGTTGATCTCGATACCCGGGGCAATCTCAACGTACAGCGAAGCATCCCCCGCCAGAGGGAGGAACCCTTGCGCGGTCGTGCCCAGGAACGCCGCATATTGCGGTTGCAGGCTGTCTAGGAACGCGTACGCCGCAGCTCAATATTGCTCACTCGACTCCTCCCTCCGGTCACGATGGCGACACCCGCCGAAGCCCCGATTCGGGTGGCTCCGGCGGCGATCATCTCTTTCATCGTCTTCGGCGCTGCGGATCCCGCCCGCAGCCTTGATACCCATGTCGGGGCCGACCGTCTCTCGCATCAACAGCACGTCGTGGACGGTCGCCCCCCCCGGACCAAAACCCGGTCGAGGTCTTGACGTAGTCGGCTTTGGCTTGCTTGGCGAGGTACGACAGCGATCACCTTCTCTTCGTCGGTGAGGAGGGCCGCTTCGATGATGACCTTGTTCTTGGCGCCGGCCTCGCGACAGGCATCGGAGACCTTCTCGATGTCTTTGCGAACGGCATCGTGATCACCGGACTTCAGCGCCCCGATGTTGATCACCATGTCGATCTCGCGGGCGCCGTCGCGGATGGCCCGCCGGGCTTCCATCGCCTTGATCTCCGAAGGAGTCGCCCCGAGAGGAAACCCGACGACCGAAGCCACCTTGACGTCGGAGCCCCGTACATTCTCGGCGGCCCGCTTCACCCAGGTCGGATTCACGCACACGGCGGCGAAACCGTACTCCACCGCCTCGGCGCAGAGTTTGTCGATGTCGGCGGCGGAAGCTTCCGGTTTGAGGAGCGTGTGGTCGAGGTAGCGGGCGAGGTCACGGGGCACCTCAGCGGCCGCTCCCGAAAAACTGATTCGCTCGGCCCCGTTGGCCACCGACTCGCACGTACTTTGTCGGGGCTGTGAACGGCACACGAACCATCGACGCAGATCTCATCGACGTCTTCACCGAAGGCGGCCAGCACCTCACGGGTAACTGCCTCGATGAGTTCTTCTCTGCTCGTCATGTCCGGTCGCCCCTGAGGTATTGCTGTTCGATGTCGGTGATCATGTCCACCCGCCGGGCGTGCCGGCCCGGGCCCCAATCGGTGGCCAGCCACGCTTCGCACAATCTGGAGGGCGAGCGCATTGCCGATCAGTCCCGCCCCCAGAGTGAGGACATTAGCGTGATTGTGCTCCCGGCTGTTCCTGGCCGAGGAGACGTCGTAGCAGAGCGCCGCCCGCACCCCGGGGACCTTGTTAGCGACCATCGCCGATCCAATGCCCGCCCCATCGACGATGATTCCTTCCGAGCAGGCGCCGCCGGCGACCGCCCGGGCAACGGCATGGGCGAAGTCGGGGTAGTCGACCGCATCGGGGCTATTGGTACCGCAATCGTTCACCTCAAAACCCTGTTCCCGCAGATAGAAACCGATTCGTTCCTTGAGGGGATATCCCGCCATGGTCGGCCCCGATAGCGATGTTGCGCTTCCCGACAGGCTGCTGTGTGGAAACCGGCGCATCGACGGAAGCGGGCGCCTCGCCGGTGCGGGCCAGCACGCCGCTCACCACGCGAGTAACCGCTATCCGGATCTCTTCCTCAGAAGGCATGTTGGTCTAGGGCCTCCTCCATGAAGGTCTAGCCCGCATCCTAGGAGTCTGCTGAGGGATTCCGTTGCGCCGTGACAGGTATCGCTCAACGGGCTCCGGAGAGTCTGCTGAGCGATTCGGTTGCGGCGCACAGGAATCGCTCAACGGGCTCCGGAGTGTCTGACGGGTGGCTCCGTTGCGTAGATCGACAGTCAAACAGGACCTATCCTGTGCTTATGAAAGACCCCGCTTTCGTCTGGCAGCAACAAGACCGGGTGGCCCGTCCACTGGAGCCCACCTCCGGAGAAGCGGAGGTTCGACCGGGTCGCCCGTCCTCGTCGACTAGATGGGTGACCTTGCACGAAGCCGAGGAGGTCTCGGGAGTACCCGCCTCGACCGTACGCAACTGGGCCCGCAAGGACCGGATTCCCACGCGATTCGAGTTGACCACCGAGGGTCAAGTCCGCATGGTGGGTCTCGACGAGGTGGTGTCTAGGGCTCGCCACCTCGGACGGCTTCGCCCGAAACCGGCGGGTGGGCCGGAGCCCGCCCCACCCCAGAAACCCGCCGCCCCAACGGGACCGGGTCAGCAGGCTCCAGAAGGCTCGGTCCTGGTTCCGGTAGATGCCTGGAATCGAATGGTCAATCAATTGGGCAACCTCCATGAGGCAGGGCAGCAACTGGCCGAAGCCCGTGAACGGGCGGCCCGCGCCGAGACGGAGGCAACCTTTTTGCGGGAGCGGTTGAGCGAGCTCCGGCGCCAAGCGGAGGAGCCGGTGGTTGCGGCGGAGCCGAAGACCGAACCGGCAGTGGAAGTTGCAGAGCCGATCGCCGTTGAGCCGGTGGCGCCCGAGAACCAGCCCCGCGAAGACCGCGAACATCGAGCCGGCCTGGCTGTACCTCTACCGCCGTTGGGAGAACCGTAGAAGTCGTCGATAGGGACGCTGCGTGAGGTTTAGCTCGAGTCGTTGAAACTCGCTCGAGGGAGCGTCGTCGCTTCAAGCCCCCAACCGATATCAAATCGAGGGCGGGTTGGTCTTGGCCTTCCCCAGGAAGCGCCGGTCGCGGCCCGACCAAAATCCGCCATAATGGGGCGAGAAAATGATCTAGCGGAGGACCGCACATGGACTACACCACGCTGCTGGGCGACGACGCCCAAGACCTGCTCACCCACAACTCCACGGGCATCCCCGCCGAAAGCCTCGAGCTGCCCGGCCCGGATTTCATCGACCGAGTGTTCATGCAGACCGATCGGTCCCCGCAGGTGCTCCGCAACCTGGCCTCGATGTACAACCACGGGCGCCTGGCCGGCACCGGCTATCTGTCGATCCTGCCGGTCGACCAGGGCATCGAGCACTCCGGGGCCGCCTCCTTTGCGCCCAACCCCGATCTACTTCGACCCCGAGAACATCGTCGAGCTGGCCGTCGAGGGCGGCTGCAACGCCGTGGCCACGACCTTCGGCGTGCTCGGGCATGGTGTCCCGCCGGTACGCCCACAAGATCCCGTTCATCGTCAAGATCAACCACAACGAGCTGCTGACCTACCCCACCACCTATCGACCAGGTCATGTTCGGCGTCGGTCGACCAGGCGTTCGACCTGGGCGCGGCCGGCGTGGGCGCGACCATCTACTTCGGCTCCGAAGAGTCGACCCGCCAGATCCAGGAAGTCAGCGAGGCCTTCGCCCGAGCCCACGAACTCGGCATGTTCACCGTCCTGTGGTGCTACCTGCGCAACTCCGCCTTCAAGAAGGACGGCGTCGACTACCACGGCGTCGCCGACCTGACCGGCCAGGCCAACCACATCGGCGTCACCATCGAGGCCGACATCATCAAGCAGAAGCAGCCGGAGCAACAACGGCGGCTACACGGCCATCGGCTTCGGCAAGACCCACCCGCAAGGTCTACGCCGAGCTGACCACCGACAACCCGATCGACCTGACCCGCTGGCAGGTGGCCAACTGCTACATGGGCCGGGCCGGGTTGATCAACTCCGGCGGCGCCTCCTCCGGGGCAGGCGACCTGGCTCAGGCGGTCCGGACCGCGGTCATCAACAAGCGGGCCGGCGGCACCGGGCTGATCTCCGGACGCAAGGCCTTCCAACGGCCCATGGACGAAGGCGTCGAGCTGCTCAACGCCATCCAGGACGTCTACCTCGACGACGAAGTAACCATCGCGTAGTTTCTCTTCTCCCTGCAAGGGGGAAGTACCCGAGGAACGAAGTGACGAGGGGGATGGGGGTCAGGCCTTGCCGCGAGGCCGTCTGGCTACCGCTTGACCCTCCCCTGGCTTGCCCTCCGGCAAGCCTTTCCCCTCCCTGGCAGGGAGGGGAACTCGTAGCTCGAAGCTCTCAGCTCGTAGCTAAAAGACCGCGATGTAGCCGTGGTAGACCAGGACGAGCGTCATGACGGCCACCAGCACGAATGACGTCTCGAGGATCCGGCGATAGCTGCGCGCCGCCCAAACTGCCAGAGCTATCCCAAATCCGACCGTCAGCTTGAACAGGGCGGCCAGGGCCGGGTCGGCGGCGAACAGCCATGCCATGACGGGATTGACCTCGACGGCGCCCAGCGAGAGGGCCCGGATCGTAAGCAAGAGGTCGGCGATGTTGAGCACCACAAAGACCAGGAGAGCGACGGCGATAGTGTCGTGATCTTGCCTGTACTGCTCGAGGAGACGGTGATAGCCGGCCCTCCAAGTGCCCTCAGGCGGACGGCGTCGTTCAAAACCAAAGCGACGCTCGGGGTAGTACAGGGAAGCGGACCGGGTGCGCCGGTCTGGCCCCCGCTCGACTCGGCCGTGTTCACGGGCGGAATTGATCCGCAATGCCATGCCTCCCATGCGCCGCTCAGTGTGCTTCCGAGCCTACCCAGCGTGTTGAGACTATGCCGGGAAAGCTTTTCGCGGCCCGCGGGGACTTATTGTTCTGCTGAACTCCAAGCATCCCGCACCTTGACGCGGGCCCCAACGTTGAGGATCGCTCCGGAATATACCCGGCCGGCCAGTCGAATCAGCCCGTAGGTCGCAGCCAGCATGAGCGCCACCGACAGAACAGACTCCCAACCGGCAATGGCGTCCTGCGCCTGCCGGATCGGCACCACAAACGGAGCGATCGGCGGGATGAATGTGGTGACCTTGGCCACGATGCCATCGGGGTTCTCGATGACGGCGAATGCCGCGAAATACCCTGCCACCCCGACCAACGTCAAGGGAGTAGCAACGCTTTGAGCTTCCTCGAGGCGGGATACCAGTGCTCCCGCCGCGGCATATGCGACACTGAAGAACGAGAACCCGAGCACAAACCACATCAAAAGAGACCCGATCAATCCGGCGGAAACATCGGGTATGTCGACGAGATCAACGGCCAAAGCGGCGACCGCCGCGGTGACGACGATCAGTAGCAACTGAGCGATGCCCAACAGCCCGATACCGATGACCTTGCCGGCCATCAACTGATGCGGGCGAAGCGCAGACATCAGCACCTCCACTACCCGGTTGGTCTTTTCTTCGATCACCCCGTTGAGGGTCCAAGCCCCGTAGCTGAGGATTCCAACGTAAAGCAGGATCAAACCGGCAAAGCTCACGATGGTGTTGGTCTCGCGATTGGGATCGAAGGGCTCGAGGCTCCGCAGTTCGAGGGGGTTTTCCGTGAGCAGCCCGGCGATTTCGCCTACTGAGACGCCGGCCGTGTCGGCCAATTCCTGCAGAAGCAACGTTTGGGCCGCTCCGGCCACCAGGGAAGAGAGCCCGCTGCCCCCCGAAAAGGCAAACACCCGCAGGACCGGATCGTTGGTCACGTACTCTTTTCCGTCGACCAAAAAAGCTTCGATATTGTCGGACTGCAAAGCAACTTCGGCTGCAGCTACATCTTGAATTCCTGGGTGTCAATCCGGGCCTCGGCGGCGCCGGCCAGCACATCGAGGGTGACCAGCAACTCGGAAGAGTTCTCCCCCACCAGACCAAGGTCGTAGGTAGTGCCCTCGCCGTCGTCCAACATCTGCGGGATGATGATTCCGCCCAGAACGATGAGCAGCAAAACCACGGTGGTAATGCGGTAGGTCCGGCTCTTGATGCGTTGTTTCAACTCGCGCCGGGCAACCATCCAGATTGGTCGGAAACCCTTCATGAGGTCACCGCCCGCAAGAACATCTCCGAGAGACTCGGTGCCTCGAAACTGAAATGACGGATGGGTCCGATTGCCCGAGCCGCCGACAGAATCCCCTCGATATCAATGTCCTTTTGGACCAGCAACCGGATGAGCGAACCATCGACCTCTTTCGCCTCAACTCCGGCCATTTCCGGAAACCAGGCGCCGTCTCCGTTAACCACATCGATTTCGAGCCGTCGATGGGGTGAGGCCTCTTTCAGAGCAGCCACATTTCCTTCCATCACGTTGCGACCCCGGTTGATGATCACCACGTCCTCGCAGAGGTCTTCAACCAGATCGAGTTGGTGACTGGAGAAGACCACCGCCTTGCCCTTGGCGGCCTCTCCCTGGAGCGAGGTGGCCAAAGTCTCGACCGCCACCGGATCCAGACCTGAGAAAGGCTCATCGAGAATGAGAAGATCCGGGTCGTGAACCAGAGCCGCGGCCAGCTGCACCCGCTGCTGGTTTCCGTGTGACAGCTCCTCGAGGCGATCGTCAATCCGATCGGCCAAACCCAAGGTGGCCAGCCAGCGAGCCGCCGAGGCGGTTGCGTCTTGGCGGGACATACCGTGCAGCTCGGCGAAATACACCAGCTGCTCCCCGATTTTCATCCGCGGATACAAACCTCGTTGTTCGGGCATGTATCCGAACTGGAGACGCTGCGCCGGACCGATCTCTTGGCCCTTCCACAAGACCTCACCGGAATCCAGCCGGACGAGCCCGAACACCGACCGCATGGCGGTGGTCTTGCCGGCTCCGTTGGGTCCCAGAAAGCCCAGCATGCGACCCGGCGCGACAGACAGATGGGCGCCATCCAGTGCCCGTACTTCGCCGTATCTCTTAGCAAGATTCTTGAGTTCCAACATTCAGAGGACCCCTCTCGAACCACGCAGGCTAACTGATCCGGATCGATCACGGTCGATCGAAAGGAAAGTCGGGACGGGCCGCCAAACGCAGGTGGTACGCTCACCGCCGATGAGTGACCCCCGCCACATACTGGTCGCGGTCGGATGGCCCTATGCCACCGGCTCGCTGCATCTTGGGCATATCGCCGGCGCCTACCTGCCCCCCGATATCTTCGCCCGCTATCACCGCCTGGCCGGAAACAAGGTGCTGATGGTGTCGGGCAGCGACGTGCACGGAACGCCCATCACCGTGAAGGCCGACGAGGAGGACGTATCTCCGGAGGAGATCGTCGACCGGTATCACCCCAGGTTTCTCGACTATTGGGACAAGCTCGGAATCAAGTTCGATCTCTTCACCACGACGGGCACAGACAACCACAAGAGGGTCGCCCAGGAGTTCTTCCTGAAGCTCCTCGAAAACGGCTACCTGTACCGCAAGACCACCAGCCAGTTCTTTGACGAAGAAGCGCAGCGGTTCCTCCCCGATCGGTATGTCGAGGGGACTTGCCCCCATTGTGGGTCCATTTACGCTCGCGGTGACCAGTGTGACAACTGTGGACGAACCCTGGAACCCCAAGAGCTGATAGACCCCCGGTCAAAACTTTCCTCGTCTACGCCGATTGAGCGCGACACCGAGCACTACTACTGGAAGCTCAGTGCCTTCCAAGAGCCGCTTCTCGAATGGCTCGGATCACGCGAGGAATGGCGGCCCCATGTGGTCAATTTCGCAATCGGCATGGTCAAGGCCGGTTTGCACGACCGCTCTTTCACCCGCGATCTCGACTGGGGTATCCCGATCCCGGTCGACGACCTCGGTTCCGGGAAATCGATCTACGTGTGGTGGGAAGCGGTCATGGGGTACTTCTCGGCTCCCCAGGAGTGGGCCCAGCTCCAGGGAACCCCCGATGCCTGGAAGGAGTGGTGGACCAATCCTGATGCCGAGTCCTACTACTTCGTCGGCAAGGACAACATCCCGTTCCATGCCGTTTATTGGCCGGCCTTGCTGATGGGTCACGGCGGGCTCAATCTGCCCACCAACGTCCCCGGCAACCAATACGTCACCTTCGGAGGTTCGAAAGCGTCAAAGTCCCGAGGCGTTGGTAGGTCGCTCGATTGGTATCTGGATCGATTCGAACCGGACGCGCTCCGCTACGCCATCGCGGCGGTGCTGCCCGAACACAACGACACCGACCTCTCGGACACGGAGCTCGTCCGGAGAGTCAACGAGGAGTTGGTCGCCACCTGGGGCAACCTCGTCAACCGGGTGCTGTCGATGACGGCCAAATCGGCGGGCGGAGCGATTCCGACTCCCGGTGATCTCGACGACGAGGACAGGGCACTTCTCGAGCGAATCGACTCCGCGCTTGCCGAGGCCGGCACCCACTTCGAAGCCGTTGAGCTACGCGTGGCTTTGCGCACGCTCATGGACGGCGCCCAAGAGGTCAACGCCTATCTCAATCAGAAGGCACCGTGGAAAACCGCGGCCACCGACCCTGAGCGGACCGCCACAACCCTCTATGTGGCACTGGGCGCCATCAACGGCTTGAAGACCGGGTTCTCTCCCTTCCTCCCCTTCACCAGCGCCCGGGTCCACGAACTTCTCGGTCAATCGGGAAACCTCGAAGATGGCGGGTGGAAACGGGCGGAATTGCAGCCCGGCCTATCGCTTCCGACGCCGGCACCGCTGTTCACCAAGATTGAACTGGCGGAACTCGAATAGCCCCCGAAACGTTTCATACTGGACGTGGTTCGGAAGCCAGCGTGCAGCAGAAGGGGCACATGATCATCACACCATTTCGGAAGATCGCCATCGGGATCACCGGCGTCGCGCTGGTTCTGGTCGGGATTGCGGGGCTCGTCCTGCCTTTCCTGCCCGGTTGGTTGCTGATCATCGCCGGTTTGGCCGTTCTCCGGACCGAATACGTTTGGGCCAGGCAACTCAGTGACGGCGCTCGTGAGCGTGCCACGAAACTGACCCGAAACCGCGCTGGGAAGGACGACCTCGCCGCCTAGTGGTCTGTCGTTGAAACGACGCCACCCTTTCTGCGACGGGTCCGGAGCGGTCCGATCCGATTGAGTGACCCGGCGGATCCAGGGTTTCCCGAGGGGTATCCCCCATAGACCGGGCCGCGGTCGTCCATGAGAATGGAGCAATAGCAAGGGAAACAGAGGAGCGCGACCGGCTAGTTTCAATCTGGTGACTTCGCTCATTTCCACCACCAATCTCACCCACAGCTACGGGGACGTTCGGGCGCTTGACGACGTGACCCTTGAAGTTCCGGCCGGCCGAATCGGTCTGGTCGGTGCCAATGGAGCGGGCAAGACCACCCTCATCCGCAACCTGCTGGGAATGCTGCGACCGGAAAACGGGCAAATGGAAGTCTTGGGACGGCCGGTTTCCCGCGAGTCCCTCGACATCAGGTCACTGGTTGGCTACATGCCGGAAGGCAATTGCCTTCCTCTCGATCAAACGGCAGCTGATTTCGTCGGGTATGCGGCAGAGTTGGCCGGGCTGCCGACCGACGCCGCTCGACGCCGTTCATCCGAGATTCTGTTTCTGGTCGGCCTCCACGAAGAACGATTCCGTTTCCTGGGCGACTTCTCCACCGGGATGTTCCAACGAGTCAAGCTTGCCCAGGCGATCGTCCACGATCCCCAAGTTGCCTTTCTCGACGAACCCGCCTCCGGGCTGGATCCGGAAGGCCGCGACCACATGCTGGACCTCATCCGACGCCTGGGCGACTTCGGCATCAGCGTCGTTTTCTCGTCCCACATCCTTTCCGACATCGAAGAGACGTGCGACTGGGTAGTCATGCTGGACGGCGGCAAGGTGATCCGGTCCGGCCCGATTGAAGACCTGGGAATCGCCGAGAGTTTGATCGTCGAAGTGTTGGGCGACGCCGAACCGGCCGCTCGTTGGATGACCGAAAGGGGCGCCACCGTCAAGGTCGCCGGAGCGACTCTGGATGTACGCACGAGCGGGGAGGATGCCTTCACGCTGGTCCGCGATGCGCTGGTGGCTACCAACGTCGGAGTCCGCAGGCTTGGACAGAGTGCTGTGACTCTCGAAGAGGTCTTCATCCGACAGGCGGAGGAGGAGGACCGCGATGGTTGATCGACCCCCCGAAGCCGTCATCGTCGATCGCGGTTACCGCCACTTCGAAGGTACCCGCAAAGGGCGACGGGGAGCCATGGGGGCGGTGGTCCGCGACGGATTCCGACGGGTCCTCGGGCTCCGCCGCAAGGGAAGACGCAAAATCCTTCCCTGGACACTGATCACCATGATGCTCATCTCGGTGGCCGTGCTTTCGGCACTCCACTACGCGGCCAACCGGGTCGGTGTTACCGATCTGGTCGCCGACGAGCTTCCCCACCATCGGGAGTACTTCGAGTTCATCTCCCGGATAGCTCTGCTGTTCGTGGCGTTCGCCACCCCCGAATTGCTGGTTCCCGACCGTGAGCAAGGGGTACTGGCCGTTTATCTGTCCCGCCCGCTCCGCACCCTTGACTACCTGGCCGCCAAAGGGGTGTCGTTGGGCATCTTGTTTATGGCCTTTCTCTTGATACCCCAGACGATCTTCCATCTGCTGTTGGGAGTGTTCTCGCCCGACGGGTTCACGACCTACATGCTCGACAACTTGGATGTTTTGTGGCAGGTGCCCGCCGCTTCCCTGGTCTATTTTCTCGGTTTTGCCTCCGTGGCTCTGATCATCGCCACGCTGATCCCCCGAGTGGGGTTTGCGGCCGGCATCTTCCTCGGCGTGATGATCATGTTCAATGGATTGGCCGAATTCTTCGCCGAGGTCGCCGACTTCGGCGGATCGGAATATGGAACCTTGATCGCCTTTGAGTCCAATCCCCACCTGGTCCGGGATTGGATTTTCGGGGTGACGAACGACGTCTATCCCCTCACCAGGGCGGGACTCGAGCCCTGGATGGCCCTGGCGGCCATCATCGGCATCTCGATCCTGGCGGTTTCCCTGGCCTGGAACCGGTACCGGAGGTTGTCGTGACGTCAACCTCGACCTCGCCGTCGGTCGTCCTCACCGGGGTGTCCCGCTGGTTCGGCCAGAAGGTGGCCGTCTCGGAGATCTCGGCCGAGTTCGGCGCCGGGGTGACCGGGTTGCTGGGACCGAACGGAGCCGGCAAGACCACCTTGTTGCGGGTGTTGACCGGATTGATTCGTCCTTCCGAAGGAACCGTTTCCGTATTCGGGATTGATCCCCGATCCGACCATGGGGTGTACCGGCGGATTTCGTTGGTTCCGGAAGATGAAAATGTCTACGGGTTCCTTTCGGCCAGTGAGTTCGTCACTCACAACGCCCGGCTACAGAAGGTGGCCGATCCTGAGGGGGCTTCTCAACGCGCCCTGGAAATGGTCGATCTCACCGACGTGGCCGATCGCAAGTTGGCCGGGTTCAGCAAAGGCATGCGACAACGCGCCAAAGTCGCCGCGGCCTTGGTCCACGAACCTGACATTGTCATCCTCGATGAACCCCTCAACGGGACGGACCCGGTCCAACGAGCCCACCTGACCAGGATCTTCGTCGAGATGGGCCGGCAGGGCCGGACCGTCATCGTGTCTTCACACGTCCTGCACGAAGTCGAGCGCATGGCCGACCGGGTCATCGCCATGGTCGACGGGCGTCTGGCCGCCTCCGGCACAGTCCCCGCCCTTCGGGCAGCCATGTCGGACATACCGCTCCAGATCCGGATCGACTGCGACAAGCCGCGTCGGCTGGCCGCGGCGCTGGTCGAACACGATTGGGTGGGTGGCATCAACATCGAAGAGTCCTCGCTCCACGTGCGGTCGTTGGACGCCGAACAATTGGGGCGTGCCCTTCCCGTTCTGTCCAAGACCCTCGACGTCCGGATAACCAGGGTCGACCCCGAAGACGAGTCGTTGGAGAGCGTCTTCCGCTATCTGGTGGAGGGCGAATGAACGCCCACGTTGCGATCATCCGGGTCACCCTCCGCCGGTTGATCACCCGCAAACGGGTGATCGGTCTGGCACTGTTCGCCTCGGTGCCCGCCATCATCGTGCTCTTTGCCTCCACCGGCGATCGCGGGGCTGACCGGATAGCCAATCTCTATCACGACACAACTTTCGGAATCCTCATCTCGGTCGCCTTGCCGGTCATTGCCATCGTCAACGGCGCCGCCGCGTTGGGTGACGAACGGCGCTCGCACACGATGCCCTTCCTGGCACTGAAGCCCATCCCCAGATGGTCGATCGCTCTTTCGACGACTTTGGCTTCGGTGGGAGCAACCCTGGCCATTGCCTTGGTGGGCGTCGGGTTGGGATGGGTGGCCGCCGGGTCTGCCACGGGCGATTGGGGAATCGGCCAAGGCCCCGCTCTGGCTGCTCTCGTCGCCGCCATTGGGTACGGGACCATCTTCGTGCCGATCGGCCTGCTGACCCGCCGAGCTACCGTCATCGGGTTGATCTACCTTTTCCTGTGGGAAGCCAGTTTCGCCAACGCTGTCGAGACACTGGCCCCGACTTCCTTGAGCCACATCGCCCTGCAGGCGTACGTCGATATTGCACCTGGGATCAGCCCGGCCGAAGCACTCGGCACTCTCGAGCCGAGTCTCGGGAAGGCCCTCTTCAAAGTGGCGGTGGTGGCCGTCGTGTCGCTGGCCTTCACCACCTGGGCACTCCACAAACGGGACTTGGCATAGGCGAGCTTTGCTCGCCGGTTTCTAGTTTCTAGTTCTGGTTGCCTCCCCCCCTGAGGCGCAGGCGAAGCCGGAGCCGGGTTGGGGGGAGGTGTCGAGCCCGAGCAGGGCTCTACGGAAGGGGGACGGTTCCCATCAGGTAGCCATGGCGCTGGTGCTGGCTTGATGCTTGCTGCTTGATGCTCGACGGATAGCGGGCCGCGGACAGCGTTCTTCTAGCATTCGACTTTCATGACACTCACCAAGCGCCCGATCCGCATGTCTCTAAAAGGCAAGCTGTCCCGTCCCATCGGGCTGGTGCTCGGGGCCATCGCGTTCGCCCTCCCCTACCTCGTGGAGTTCGAGGGGTTGTCGGTGGCCGGCCATCGAATCTTCTCGTTGTTTCTGCTGGCCATCGTTTTGTGGGTGACCGAGGCGATCCCTCTCCATGCCACGGCCGCCCTGATCATCCTGTTGGAGATCCTGCTCATCAGCGACCGGGCTCTCCCTTCTTTGCCGACCGCTTTCGAGGCTCCGTCCTACACCACTTTCTTCGCGGCACTGGCCCACCCGGTTCTGATGCTGTTCCTAGGAGGGTTCTTCCTGGCCGACGGAGCCGCCAAATTCCGTCTCGATCAGAACATGGCCCGGGTGCTCATGCGTCCGTTCGGAGATTCCCCCAAACGGATCCTGCTGGGGTTGATGTTGATCACGGCGGTTTTCTCGATGTTCATGAGCAACACTGCCACCACCGCCACTCTGATGGCCGTGGTGCTTCCGGTCATTGCCACGCTCGCCCCCGAGGACCGCCTCCGCACCGGCCTGGCCCTATCCATCCCGGTTGCCGCCAATATCGGGGGCATCGGGACTCCGGTGGGCACTCCACCCAACGCCATCGCGGTCGGTTCGCTGGCTGAAGCAGGCATCTCCATCAGCTTCGTGCAATGGATGGTCATGGCGGTGCCGCTCATGGTCGTGCTGCTGATCATCGCCTGGTGGGTGCTGACGCGGTTGTTCCCCGCCCAGCAACAGAGCTTGCGTTTGAAGATCGATGCCACTTTCGACACGTCCCGACCGGCCATAGTCTTTTACGCCACCTTCGCTCTCACCGTGGTCCTCTGGATGACGGAACCACTCCACGGCATCAGCTCCTCCATTGTCGGGTTTCTGCCCGTCGTCATCCTCCTCTCGACGCGGGTGTTCTCGTCACGGGACCTGCAGTCGATCCAGTGGCACGTCTTGTGGCTGGTAGCCGGCGGAATCGCGCTCGGCATCGGTGTGAACGCCTCCGGGCTCGATGCCTGGTTGGTTGGATTGGTCGGCTGGGAATCAATCGGTGAGGCTCTGCTGATCCTGGCCCTGGCGCTGGTCGCACTGTTGTTGAGCACCTTCATTTCCAACAGCGCGGCAGCCAACCTTCTGATCCCCATCGGGCTGAGCCTCGCCCTCTCCGACTCGGTCGGAGCCAACCCGGCCCTGGCCGCCTTCTTCATCGCCATCGGTGCCTCCCTGGCGATGGCTCTCCCAGTGAGCACGCCCCCCAACGCCATTGCCTTCAGCACCGGCAGTGTCAAGACCCGCGATTTGGCCGTCACCGGATCGATCATCGGGGTTGTGGGATTGGTGCTCTACGTCTTTGTCGCTCCGCTGCTGTGGGACCTGATGGGAGTTACGCCATGACCGACTTCCTGATCATCTGCGTCGACGCCGACCCGACCACCCGTTCAAGCTTGGAAGCCGACATCGGCCGCTTGACCGGCGACCAGTTTGATGTCGAGACCTACCCGGACGGGCGGCGGGCTCTAGCCCGCGCTGAGGAATTGACCACGTCAGAGCAACTCGTGCCCTTGATGATCGCCGCCGACCACCTGACCGACATGAGGGGCGTCGACCTGCTGATGGCGGTGCACCAGCAACCACGCTTGCGCGGGACCCGCAAGGTACTCCTCAGCGCCGACCCGGCGATGGAAGACGTCGGACGGGCGATCGGCAAGAGATCGCTCGACGGCATCCTGCCCTACCCCTGGTCTGAAGAACGGCTGCACGGGATGCTCGATTCATTGATCACCGAGTTCTTCATCGAGCACGCCCCCGGGGACTTGGAGCGCATCCCGGGAGTGGTCGACGTCACTTTGCTGTCCGACGCCTTTTCGGCTGCAGAAAGGAAAGCCCGAACCACTGATCGGCAACTCCGCAAACTGCAACGGAGTTTTCTTACCGACCGGGAAATGCCCGACGATGAAGTGGAGCAACAGTTGATCGCCGAGTTGGACTCGGTCCTCCTGGATACCTCACGCAAACACATCCCCGCCGGAAGCCCGATCCTCGCCTCGGGCGATGTCGTAGACGGGATTCAGGTATTGGTTGAGGGCGCCGTTCGCCTGACCCGACAGGTCGGCGGCCGCGAGGTTGTCTTCCATTCCGAGACAGCCGGGAGAATCATCGGGTTGTTGGCCGTCGCCCGCAATCGGCCGTCGTTCTTCAACGTGACGGCCGAGACTGATGTGGTCGTTCTGCCGGTCTCGCTTGACGACCTGGATACGGCTCTGCAGCTCAGCCCCACCCTGGCCATCCACCTGGTGACGGTCATGGTCCGATCAATGGCGAGGCGCATGTTGCGAGGGGTCGACCAACAGATAAGGATCGACCAGCTCAACCGCGAACTCGGCACCGAACGGGACCAACTAGCAGCCACCCTCAAGGAACTCGAGAACACTCAGGCGCATCTGGTCGAGACTGAGAAGATGGCCACGCTCGGCCAATTGGTGGCCGGAATCGGTCACGAGCTGAACAACCCCGTCGCGGCTATTGAACGAGCGGCCGATTTCCTGCGCACCGACATCGAAGCGGTGGCGGCCGAACACCCCGACGGCCGACGTCTGTTGCAGGTGCTCGAGGCGGCCTGGTCCACCAGCCCGCTCTCAACTCGAGATGAACGCCGCTACCGCTCCGACCTGGCAGCAGCCCTCAACGACGCGGGTTTGGCTCGCCGGTTGGTTCGCATCGGGATCACCTCCCTCGACGAATACCAGAGCCTGGTAGGTGGTTCTTCACCCGGGTCCGATCAGTCAGACCTCGATCGCGTTGAGAGCTACCACCAGCTGGGGGTATCCCTCCGCAACCTCCGTTCTTCTGCAGATCGAATCGCCGCCCTTGTGCAAAGTCTCCGCTCGTATGCGAGGGCTGGTCGGGAGATGTCCGATGACATCGACATCCACGATTCTCTCGAGGAGACCCTCCTCCTATTCGGTCACGATCTGCGAGAAATCCAGGTGGAGCGCGAGTACGGCGACCTCCCCCCCATCGACGGCTACCCCGGCCAGCTCAATCAGGTTTGGACCAATCTCATCTCCAACGCCATCCAGGCGATGGAGCGATCCGGCACGCTCAGGATCCACACAGATGCTCCAGACCCGGCCCATGTGCGGGTCAGAGTGATCGACAGCGGACCCGGCATCGACCCCGACCATGTCGATCAGGTTTTCGACATGCATTTCACCACCCGGGAGGGTCGAGTGGAATTCGGTTTGGGGCTAGGGCTGCGCATCGCTCAGGACATCGTGGTCCGCCATGCGGGGACGATCGAGGTTGAGTCCCAACCGGGCCGGACCTGCTTCACTGTGGTCGTGCCCGTCCGCCAGTTGCCCGACGAGACACACGGAGACCAACCATGAACCGGATCGCCATCCTGGTCATCGAGGACGAACCAGAAGTCCGGGAGGCCATCTTCCGCGATCTGGAGACCTTCGCAGATTTTTTCCAGATCGAGTTGGCCGAAGACGTAAGCTGATGCCCGGACCGTGATGGAAGAATTGAGTGCGAGCCGCGACCAGGTGGGCTTGGCCTTTGCGACCACCTGCTGCCGGGCGAGCGAGGCGTGGATTTCCTGGTAGAACTCAATGGGGATCCGGCCACCAGACCAATCCGCAAGGTCCTGATCACCGGGCAAGCCGGCCTCGAGGACACCATCCGGGCCGTCAATGAAGCCGACCTCGACCACTACATCGCCAAGCCCTGGACGCGTCGACAACCTCCATGAGGTGGTTCGCGAACAGCTCACCGACTATGTCATCGACAACGACGAGGACCTGCTGCCTTTTGTGGCGATACTGGACGGGGCAAGGCTGATGGCGGCCATCGCCGGACGAGGATTCGATCGATAGAGCAGCGAGCTATGAGCTATGAGCTGAACGTAGAGCCGCGAGCCGAATGATTCTTAAGGGGTGCCAGAAGGACGAGTGCTAACTTGCCCGCAACGAAGGAAAGGAGGCGAAGATATGACCGTGCAAGCGTTGACACGCACCATTCGCCTCCGGGGGCTCCCTCGTTTCTGATCATTCTGGAGCGCCCCGGTCACCAACAGTGCTGAGCTCGAACCCAGCGCATAGGAGTGCTCCCATTGGATACAGCAGATAACCCTGCCCGCTCAATTCCCGATGCCCTCGCGGCCTTTGGATGGGACGACCGGGTAGCCACCCTCTTCACCAATGTTCCCGAAGCGACTCCCGGACGGGTCGTACGGGTTGATCGGATCCGATACCTCGTGGCAACGCCACGGACAGATTGACGCCCATCACGGGACCCCTCGACGATGGCTCCGAACCCGGTCCACCGGCCACCGGAGACTGGGTCGCCCTGGACCTTGGCTCCGACGAGCGGGCTTCCGTCGCGGCCATTCTGCCCCGTCGTTCGGCGATCAAGCGGCTCGACCCCTCGGCAGCGGGTGCCCGCCCGGAAGAACAAGTGTTGGTCGCCAATCTCGATCTCGTGTTTATCGTCCATGCATTGGATCGTCCGACCCACTTGCCCAGGCTCGAGCGCACGCTGGTGATGGCCTGGGACAGCGGTGCCGTCCCGGTGCTGGTGCTGACCAAGGCAGACCTTGTGGAAGGTGGGGCGAGCGGACCCGCGGTGGCCGGCACTGTGAAGGAAATCCGGGAGATCGCACCCGGGAGTCGACGTGATCGCCGTCAGCAACGTCACCGGGTTCGGTCTCGATCGGGTACTCGGCCTGGTTGCGAATCCGGAACAACCGTCGCGTTGATCGGCGAATCCGGCAGCGGCAAGTCCACTCTCATCAACAGCCTCCTCAACGAGGAAATTCAAATCACCGGACCGACCCGGGAAAGCGACGGCAAAGGCAGGCACACGACCACCTCCCGCGAACTGGTGGTGATCCCAGGGGCGCGGCGTAATCATCGACACCCCCGGACTGAGATCGATCGGCTTGTGGAGTGGGCGGGACGGCCTGGCCCAAGCCTTCCCCGACATCCACCGCCTGGCCTCCGAATGTCGTTTCGGGGACTGCGGCCACCAAACGGAACCCGGTTGCGCGATTCGCACCGCCCTGGACGACGGCGACCTCGATCCTCGTCGAATCAACAGCTACCGAAAGATGGAACGAGAAGTGGAGCACCAGGAACGTCAGCGCAACATCCGCAAGAGCCGCGCCGAGGAAAAAGCGGACGGCAGGCGCTACCGCAAGGCGAAGAAGAGCACCGTGGAGTGGTGACCTCCGCCGGTAGACACCCAATAAAATGACCCCCGCCAAGGCGGGGGTCATCGTTTGACAGAGGTGGGCGCTACGCAGGCGGGTAGACGCCCGCTGCCTTGGATTCCTCGGTTTGCCAGAAGACTCCGGCAACTTCGCCGATCAACTCGACCAGCTTTTCCGAGACGGTGGGGTCCATCGACTTCTTGGCCTCACTGGCCTGCTTGAGGGTCCTCCAGACCAGGTCGTGCAGACCCGGAAATGCCTCGAGATGATGTGGTTTGAAGAAGTCGGTCCAGAGGACCGACAGGTGATGTTTGACGAGCTCGGCGCGCTCTTCCTTGATGGAGAATGCAACGAGCCCGGAAGACCGGATCCTCGGACGCGGCGTACTTGGTGCAGGCATTGAGAACCGATTTGGCCTCAATCATCGCTTGGGCGGGGTCGTAGACGCCGCAGAACAGATCGCAGTGAGCGTGAGCAAGACGAGCCGGCCTGAAGAACCCATGGATCTACCTCCTGGACGGGTGCTTCTACTTCGACGATACACTGGGTCAGAGCACTACCGATCGGGAGTCACCGTGCCGCCCAGAGTGACCCGACCCTTCCTGCTATCCTCTCTCGCCGGCGCAGCCGGATTGATCGCCGCGGGCGGCTGTACGACCGCCTGGGACGATTCGAAATCTCCGAGGTGTCGATGACCCCCACGCTCCGGCCCGGGGACTATGTCGTGACCGATCGCTCACCACGGCTGGCATCCCGGGGCGACATCGTGGTGTTCGAACATCCGGAACGCCCTTCGCTTCTTTCTGGTCAAGCGAATCATCGGTCTCCCCGGAGAGAACGTCCACCATCAAGTCAGGACGGGTCCTGATCGATGGGACACCACTCGATGAGCCGTGGACCACCGACCAGACCGGACCCGATGGCGGGTGGGAATTGGGCACCGACCAGGCCTTCGTCCTCGGTGATGCTCGGTGGATGTCCGCCGGTGACAGCCGCGAGATCGGCCCGGTTCCGCTCGAGCAACTGAGCATGCACATCGTCGTTTCGCTATTGGCCGTTCGAACGGTTCGGTCCGGTTCGCTAGCGGTGCGGTCTCACATATGGACGTTTGCGGATTCACCAACGACAATCACAACTGCAGATGAACTCCACACCAGAAGCGAATCGTCCTGGTCCTGGCAGGGATCACCCTTCTCGTCTTCGTCGCTGTGCTCATTGCGTCAGTGGGTGGTTCCGGCGACGAGCCGATCGCCGGCGATACGACGATAACGACCACGACCACCTCTCCACCCGCCTCGTCTACCTCACAAACAACGACCACCACTGAGGCTCGACCACCACCTCTTCGCCAACGACAACGTCCAGTACAACGACCAGCACCACCACCACGTCGACGACGGCCCCTCCTCCGCCGCTAGTACTCCGGGGCGACGGACTGGGGTCCTTGCTTTCGGGGAAGAAGCCGACCAGGTGGTCGAAACCATCACGGCGCTGCTGGGAACCCCCGACGAAGACTCCGGATGGATCCCGAGCTTCTCGGGGTTCGGAACCTGCCCCGGAGAACAGGTGCGGGGACTCCGATGGAAAACCCTTTGGATGCTGATGACCGACGGTGAGACGGGGTGGAGAGACGACGGAACCGCGCACTTCTTTTCGTATCTCAACTCCGTCTTCTATGGCGACGGCCAATCACTCGGGTTGTTGACCAGCGACGGCATCGCTTTGGGGGACCCGATCAGCAGCCTCAGAGATACCTATGGCACCAGACTCCAAATCAGCTTTGACGAGCTGATCAATGGCTTCATCTACAGCATTGATGTTCCGGCACCCGGACTCCTTAGTGGTGGACTGACCGGCGACCAGGACGACGATCTCATCACCTCGATCGACGGCGGTTCCGGGTGCGGCGAGTAGAGATTTTGGACATCGCGGTATTCACCTGCCCCTCAACGAGGCCTATGCTTTGAGGATGAAAGAGTTCACGGTCAACCTGGCCAACCGGCCCGGCATGCTGGCGTCCCTCACTGAGACCCTGGCCGAGGCCGGCGTCGCCATCGAAGCTCTGGCCGCCTTTGGTCTCGACGATGAAGGCTATGTGCGAGTGATCGTTGACAACGCCGAGGCGACCCGGCAGGCACTACGCGGCGCCGGCTTGAGTTCCACCGAGCGGAAGGTCCTCACGACGACGCTTTCCCATCGTCCCACCTCGCTTTCCGAGATGACCCGGTCGCTCGCCGAAAGCGGAGTCAACATCGAAGCCATGTACCTTCTGAACTCGTGCGCGGACGGTCTGGAATTCGCGGTAGCCGTCGATGAACCGGACCGGGCCCGCCCGCACCTCCAGTCCTAATGGAGGTTGGCTACGGCCTCATTTCATGCCAGCTGACGGCCGGCGACCCACGCTCGTGGACTGATCTCTACCGCGAAGCCCTCGACCTGACTTTGGAGGCGGAACGCCTCGGATTGGCATCCGTCTGGACGACCGAACACCACTTCGTCGACGACGGTTACATGCCGTCGCTTCTGCCGATGGCGGCGGCAATGGCCGCTCGCACCACTCGCATCCGGCTTGGTACCGGGGTGATCCTGGCTCCCCTCCACCACCCCCTGCGTCTGGCAGAAGACGCTGCCACCGTTGATCTGATCAGCACCGGTCGACTCATCCTCGGACTGGGGTTGGGTTGGTCGTCCGTCGAGTTCGCGGCCCTGGATGCCGAGATGACCACCCGCGGGCGGGCCATGGACGAGATCCTCGATATCCTGTCGCAGGCCTGGAGTGGAGATCGGATCGATCATCAGGGCGACGTTTACCAATTCGAGTCGGTTGCCGTGCGGCCCACCCCCGCGGCGCCGATCCCCATCTGGATCGGAGGCGGGGCCGACGCCGCGGTCCGGCGGGCCGCCCGGCTGGCCGACGGCTTCTTCTCCAATGCTGCCCCCGATCGTTTTCGAGCTCAGGTCGAGGTCGCCCGCAGCCAGATGGAGAAGGACGGCCGGGACCCCTCTGACCTTCGAGTGGGGTTACTACGCCATTGTCCATCCTTGCGACGATCCCGAAGCTGGGTGGAGAGAAATACGCGACCACGTCCATCACATGCGCTGGAAATACAGTGACATGGAGGCGTCGGCGACGCGCGCGCGGACCCGTTCCGACCCCACCAACCCTCGACGGGACCAGCGAAGAACGTCTGCGAGATGCCGTCCTGGTCGGTCCCGCCGACATGATCGCCGAAAAGGTCCGGGAGATCGAAACCCGGGTAGGAGTCCCCATCCACCTGGTCGCTCGTTCGTATTTCCCCGGGATGGGATATCCCCAACAGTTGGAAGGGCTCCAGCGGATCGCCTCGGAGCTGATCCCGTCGCTTCGCTGAATTACGTCACGCAACCGGTAAACTGCCCGCCATGCGACGTTCCCATCTGTGGCTTTTCGTCGCGTTCGTATTGATCCTCGCTGCTTGTGGCGGGACGAGCGCCGACGAAACCACGACCACCACTACAACGGTTCCCACGACGACGACAACAACGTCGGCCACAACGACGACTACCGAAGCTCCGACCACCACCACAACTGAAGAGCTCGGGCCGGTTTCGCCGCTCAACGGTCTTCCCGCAGAGGATCCGACCTTGCTCGAACGGGGGGTGTTGGCTGTCAAGATCGACAACCACTGGAAGGCACGACCACAATCTGGATTGCAGACCGCCGACGCAATCTACGAGCTACCGGTTGAAGGAGTTACTCGCTTCATCGCGCTCGTTCCACGACAACGACACCAGCTATCTCGGACCAATCCGATCGGTCCGACCGACCGACCCCACCCTGGTCAATCCGCTGGATGCGGTCTTTGCTATCAGTGGCGGGTCTGGATGGATCATCCGCTACGTTGCGTCTCGGGGCACCCAGATGATCGGCGAGGGCCCTGGTATGTTCAGAATTGGAAGTCGTTCGGCTCCACACAACCTCTACGGCGACACAACCGCGCTGAGAGATGCTGCTTCCGCCAGAGGATTTCGCGATGACCCACCGCCCAACCTTTTTGCCTGGGGCGCCTTCGAAGGCGACCGAAACCGCCACCAACGTGCGGTTGAACTGGGGTGACGGACTGATCGTCAATTGGGCCTGGGATGGCACCCGGTACCTTCGCTCGAACGGGACGACCCCCCATGACTGGTTGACCGAGGACGGCGAAGAGGGCCAAGTGGCGGCGGATACCCTGGTTGTCCTGGTCGCGAGCCGCTACACCGCTCGTCCCGCCAAGGCCAGTGACGGCACATCAGTGCCTGCGATGGAAACGGTCGGAAGCGGACGGGCGTTGGTATTCGCCGGAGGCGAGATCGCCGAAGGCACCTGGTCCCGTAGTGACCCCGATGAGGTGTTTCAGCTGATTTCCCAGAGCGGGGATCCACTCCAAGTGCCACCTGGAGTGCCGTGGATATCAATCTTCCCCGATACCCGCACTATCTCCTGGTGATCCACGAGAGATCCCTTATCGGATCTCGCCTCCGGCATCCGCCGGGGCCAAGTCTCAGCCCGGGAAGTCACCGACCACTACCTACAGCGGAGTCGACGGCTCCAGCCGGAATTGAACGCCTACACGTCCCTCGACGATCGGGCCATGGAGCGAGCAGATCACATCGATCATGAGGTGTCGCTGGGCAGGGATCCGGGGACACTGGTCGGGATCCCACTAGCCATCAAGGACCTCATCGATCAAGAGGGGGCCACCACGACCTGCGGGTCGGGTTTCTATCGTCTTCAGCCTGAACGGTCGGCGATCGTCGTTCAGCGACTGGAAGCCGCCGGAGCAATCATCATCGGCCGCACGGGTCTTCACGAGTTCGCTTTTGGGTTCTCCAGCGAAAACGACTGGTTTGGACCGGTCAGGAATCCTTGGGACACGACCACCTCCCCGGGTGGCTCCTCCGGTGGCTCCGGTGTCGCCGCCGCGGGCGGGCTAGCAGCCGGAGCGATCGGCACAGATACCGGGGGATCCGTGCGAGTGCCCGCGGCTCTGTGCGGCGTGGTGGGGCTCAAAGTGACTCACGGCAGAGTGCCACTAACCGGCGTGTTCCCCCTCGCCTCCTCGCTCGACACGGTCGGACCCCTGGGTCGAAACGTCGATGATGTCGGCACCCTGTTTGCAGTCATGGGCGGGCACGATCCCGCAGATCCCTGGTCGGTGCCTCGGGCCGTGTCAAGTGATCCAGAATTCTCCTTCGGCGGACTCAGGGTTGGCGTACCCCAACCCTGGGTGGCGGACGGTCCAATGACCGAGGAAGTCAGAGAGGCATTCTCGAAAGCCCTCGATCGTCTCGACGATCTGGGGGCAGTCATCCGTGAGATTCGAGACCCTCTTTTGACACCATCCCGCCAATTGGCCGACCTGATCAACGGTGAGGTGGCCGCCGTCCACCGGGATTGGCTTGCCGACCCCGACCGAGAATACGGACCGGAAGTCGCCGAACGCCTCAAGCGGACACTGGACGTGACCCTGGCCGAATATGTCGCCGCCCAGCAGTGGAGAGCCGGTCTCCGCAACGCGACAGCCGCGGCCTTCAATGAAGTCGACGTTCTCGTAACTCCGACTACCGGCGCCACCCGCAAGACCATCGGTGAGCCAACCATCCTGGTTGATGGGCAAGCCCGTTCCTACCGGCTGGTGCTGTCCTGGTTCTCTTCACTGGTCAACCACATGGGAGTCCCTGCCCTGGCCCTGCCGATGCGGCACCCCGGCTCTCCCCCTCCTTCGCTACAGGTCATTGGACCGTGGTGGTCCGAACAGCTGCTCCTCAACCTGGGTCGCTCCCTGGAAGCCGCCGGAGTGGCCGAAGTTCGCCGCCCTCCCCTGTGGTAATCGGGGTTCTTGCAGTGTGCTTTGCAACTCCCCGCTTCCCGGTAAACTTGGCGAGCCACGGAGCGTGGCTACCCGACGTGTGGATCTGAATGACCCCAAACAACTAACCATTCGAGTCCAACCGTCCGCAATCCCCTGACAAACCAAGGAAGTGATTCGCCGTGTCTGACGACACTGCCACTCTCGACACAACCCCATCCCCCGACATCGAAATCGAGGAGATCGACAAGGTAATCATCCGCTTTGCGGGTGACTCCGGCGACGGCATGCAGCTGGTGGGAACGAGGTTTACCTCAGACTCGGCGATCTTCGGTAACGACCTTTCCACCCTGCCGAACTTCCCCGCCGAAATTCGAGCTCCGGCCGGCACCATTCCCGGTGTCTCTTCTTTCCAGGTACAGATCGCCGACTACGACATTCTCACACCCGGCGACGAAGCAGACGTTCTGGTGGTCATGAACCCGGCCGCACTCAAGGCCAACCTGGTGGACCTGCGCATCGGCGGCATGATCATCGCCAACGAGGAGGCGTTCGAGGAGCGCAACCTGGCCAAGGCAGGGTATGAGACGAATCCCCTCGAGGACGGCACACTCACCAGCTACCGAGTATTTCAAGTGCCCATGGAGCGGTTGACAAAGGAAGCCGTCAAGGACACCGGGGTGACCGGTCGCAACGTTCTTCGCTCTAAGAACTTCTTTGCGTTGGGTTTGATCTCATGGGTGTTCAACCGACCTCTCGACACGAGTATCAGCTGGGTCGAAACACAATTCGCCAAGCGACCCGAAGTGGCAGCGGCCAACGTCGCGTCGTTGCGAGCCGGCCACAACTTCGGCTTCACGACAGAAGCGTTCCACCACGTCTACAACATCAAGCCCGCCAAGCTGGAACCCGGTGAGTACACCAATGTGACCGGGAATACGGCTACGGCCTGGGGCTTCATCGCGGCCAGCCAGGCCGCCAAGCTCCCCCTTTTCTACGGCACGTACCCGATCACCCCGGCATCCGATATCTTGCACGAACTCTCCAAGCACAAAAACTTCGGGGTACGGACCTTTCAGGCCGAAGACGAAATTGCCGGAGCCGGCGCCGCCGTGGGCGCTGCCTTCGCAGGACATCTGGCAGTAACCGGTACGTCGGGACCCGGCCTCGCCTTGAAGAGCGAGACGATCAGCCTGGCCATCTCCTTGGAATTGCCCCTGGTCGTCGTTGACGTTCAGCGAGCCGGACCATCCACCGGATTGCCCACCAAGGTCGAGCAGTCGGACTTGCTGTTCTCAATCTATGGGCGGCACGGGGAAGCACCCCTCCCGGTTCTGGCGGCCCGGTCGGCCTCCGACGCTTTCGACGTCGCCGTCGAAGCGTCCCGGATCGCCCTCAAGTACATGACGCCGGTCATTCTCTTGTCGGACAACTACATCGCCAACGGCTCTGAACCCTGGCAACTGCCGGATCTCGATGCGCTACCGGACATCAGCGTTCAGTTCCAGACCGAGCCGAATTCGAACGGCGGCTACGTGCCCTACCTGCGCGACCCTGAGACCCTCGCCCGTCAGTGGGCTATTCCCGGCACTCCCGGGCTCGAGCACCGCTTGGGGGGACTCGAGAAACACGAGGTGGTGGGGAACGTGTCGTACGACGCCAACAACCATCAGCTCATGACCGAGCTCCGCGAGTGGAAGATTCGCAACATCGCCAATGACATTCCCGAGTTGGAAGTCGATCACGATGTCGGGGCCGAATTGCTGGTCCTCGGTTGGGGGTCTACCTACGGGGCTATCCGGGCGGCTGCCAAGAGGGTACGCAAAGATGGGCTCTTGGTGGATACCGCTCATCTCCGGTACCTCAATCCGTTCCCGGCCAATCTGGGAGACGTGCTCAGTCAATATCGCTACGTCCTGATTCCTGAAATCAACATGGGTCAGCTACGACGACTGATCAGAGCCGAGTATCTAATCCCGGCAATGGGCTACAACAAGGTCAAAGGATTGCCCTTCCGGGTGTCCGAAGTCGAAAACAAGATCCGGGAGATCATCGCATCATGACGGACACCATATCCAAGAAATACACAAGGGCGGATTTCCAGACCGATCAGGAAGTGCGTTGGTGTCCTGGCTGCGGGGACTACACAATCCTCGCCGCCGTGCAGGGCTTCATGGCCGACCTGGGCTTGCCGAAAGAAGAGATCGTCTTCGTATCCGGGATCGGGTGTTCCTCCCGTTTCCCGTACTACATGAACACCTACGGGATTCACTCGATCCACGGCCGGGCCCCGGCGATTGCCTCCGGTATCGCGGTGGCCAATCCCGATCTGTCCGTATGGGTAGTCACCGGTGACGGCGACGCCCTGTCGATCGGCGGGAACCATGTGATCCATGCGTTGCGCCGCAACATGAACCTCAAGATCTTGCTGTTCAACAACCAGATCTACGGCCTCACCAAGGGTCAGTACTCACCGACCAGCGAGAAGGGCAAGCGGACCAAGTCGAGTCCGGCCGGGTCCCCCGATGTCCCCTTCAACCCGGTCAGCCTGGCACTGGGCGCTGAGGCCAGTTTCGTGGCCAGAACCATCGATATGGACCGGAAGCTCACGGTGGACATTCTCCAGAAGGCCTACGACCACAAGGGAACCGCCTTCATCGAGATCTACCAAAACTGCAACGTGTTCAACGACAAAGCCTTCATCGAGCTAACCGGCAAGGAGACCAGGCTCGACAACCGAATCAATCTGGAACACGGCCAGCCGATCATCTTCGGGGCCGAGGGTGAGCATGCGGTTGTCCTGGTCAATGGGTCCGCCAAGGTGGTCCCGACCGCCAGCGTGGCGGCCGGCGACATCATGGTGCATGATGCGCACGCTCCCGATCCAAGCGCTGCATTCGCGCTGAGCCGCTTGTCGCATGGACCATATGGACCGACGCCGGTCGGCATCTTCCGCGACTCGGTTCGGTCCTCATACGAGCAGGACGTCAAGCAACAGTTGGTCGACGCCCAAGAAAAGAAGGGCCCGGGCGACCTGTCCCAGCTCATCCGCTCTCGAGGAACCTGGAAAGTCGAATAGAGTCGGTTTTGGCGTCGTAGGAACACGCACTGCCTGTCTGTGCGACGCCAAAACTGATGTCACAGGCACGCGGAATGATGTCCGAATGCCAAGACCAGACATCGTCCTCGCCAATATCGCTGCCCGACAACACGGGATCATCCACGACGCTCAGATCAAGTCAGCCGGGATCTCCCGTAGCCAATACGACTACCAAATAAGGAAAGGCGCCTGGATTCGTCTTTTCGACGGCATTTACCGCCACGCTTCGGTGCCTTCAACTTGGGAGAGCGATCTTCTCGCAGCGTGCCTCACCGGCGGCGCCGGCACAGTCGCCTCACACCGATCGGCTGCGCGCCTGTACGGACTCGCCGGCGGAACGGATGAGCTCACTGAGATCACCTGTCGCCGGTGGAGACGGAGTCGCTATTCCACGCTGATCGTGCACGAATCCAAAGTCCTTGACGAAACAGACGTCACTGTTGTCAACGGGATCGCTGCAACAACCGTCGAGCGAACGCTGCTCGATCTTGGCGCTGTGAAGGGAGCACTCACCGTCCAAATGGCTTTCGATCGTGCTGTCTCGACCGGCTTGACAACTTGGCATGACGCAAATGACACCCTGCGGAGACTCGCCAAGTCCGGGCGCCCGGGAGTTACTCGGCTCCGGGCTGTGCTAGCGCTGCGCTCTCCAGCCCAGCACGCGTTCCTGAAAGCGAACGTGAGACATTACTCCTCGACTTGATGGCTCGGTGCGGACTCCCAACACCAATTCCGCAAATGCAGGTCACCGACAACGAAGGACAGCTGCTGGCAAGGGTCGACGCCGGCTACCCCAGGCAACGCGTCGCCATCGAATACGACAGCGACCAGGTTCACACCGAACCTGACGCCTTGGCACACGACAACGCGCGACGGAACCGTTTGATTGCAGCAGGATGGACGGTCATCTCTGCCCGCAATCAAGACATCAAATCCGGTGGCCTCGACTTCTGCCGGGCCGTCGCCGCAGCCCTCGATCAAGCTTTGGCGTCATAGAGACACCCACAGCATGTCTGAGCGACGCCAAAACCGGATTTAGAGGATGTGTTTGGTTGCTTCGCGGAAGCTGAGGCCGGACAGTTGCTCTCGATGGGCTAGGGCAAACTCGCGGACGGCCTCGGGCGCAGTCTTGGCGTACTCACGCAGGGCCCACCCGATGGCCTTGCGGATGAAGAACTCCTTCTCATCGGCTCGCTTCAGGCAATAGCAGAACAGTTGCTCCTGATCGGTTTGGTTCTTGTGTTTGACCTGACTCAAGATCGCCGTCCGGCGGATCCACATGTTGGGGTCGTCTATCCAGCGGTCCAGCTTGGGGTGCATCCGGTCTCGATCGGCGAGCAGCACCCTCCCAACGAGACGGATAGCGATGTCGTCTACGAAATCCCACCAGGCACCTTCAACAATCATCCGCCGGTAAAGCGGCACGCTCCCGATCGTTGTGTACTCGGGATAGTCCATGGCAACCCGGATCGCGCAGTATTTCTCTTCTCGGTGGGGTTGAGCCCAGAAAGCCTCGATCGCCGCAACGTACTCAGCACGCGAAGAGATGGGGAACCGGCGGCGCATCTCCTTGTACACCCTCTTGCACTCCGGGTTTGGCACTCCATAGAACGGCATCTCGGTCTTCAGATACGCAGCCATTCCCGCCGCCCGTTCGGGATCGCCGATCTTGACCAACTCGGCGGCCAGGTACTTGGTCATCTTCTCCATGTCGCTACCGTAATCCGTCCGATATGGTCACGGTCCAATTCTTCAAATACCCAGACAAGCTGCACTGGCGGCATGAGATGAGCCGGTTGGGCGAGGACGGCCACGGCGTCTGGCTCGGAGCGCCGGCCGGATCAATCGTACAGAGAGGCAATGAGCCGCCCACAGAACTCGATCGGCCTTTCGTACAGCTCATTCCACCAGCGGCATACTGGTCGCTCATCTACAACGGCGAGAATCACAAATACCCCCTCTACATCGACATCGCCACGCCGGCGAAATGGATCAACGATCACCGGGTCGAAATGATCGACGTTGACCTCGATGTGGTGCGGCGCCGGGACGGATCTGTCGAGGTGCTGGACGAAGACGAGTTCCTGGATCATCGAACCCTCTTCAGCTACCCAGACTGGTTGGTTGATCGAGCCCGTACCGCCGCCGCCGAATTGGTCCTCAAGGTCGAGGCGAGGGAAGAACCCTTCGGAACAACCCCGCACCACTGGCTAGAGCAGCTATAGCTCAAACCCTTCCCAAGCTTGGCAGTCATTATCGACCGCAATCACCTCATCGGATTCGCATGTCTCGAGGGCGTCAATCATCCCCATTGCGATCCCATGCAGCTCTGCGAGCATCTCAGGTGGACTGCCGAATTCCATGTCATGGCGGGAAGACACACCGTCCCGATCCAACCCCAAATAGGCCGCTCCCCCATCTGCGCAGTCGGGACAGCCGAACACCGAATCCAATGGCTCTGCGCCCAGCGCCTGCAAGGCCGTGGCCAACCGCTCCTGTCCGATCGCTGTCAACGATCCCCGATTGACAAAGAGAGGCTCCTCTAGCTCCCGGTTGCGGCCGGTCAAGATCAGCTTGTCCCCATCGACAACCAGATCAGCGTTGCAATAGCCAAGGCACATGCCAAACGACCAACCGCCCCCCACTAACGAGCTTGAACCGGATACGGCTGCATCGCCGATGAAAATGCGGCCGACCTGCTCGCCGTTGAGCGATACCGGCACATCCGCTACTTCATAGGACCCGAGCGGGATTGAAACCTCGAACGGTTCGAGCACCTGGGCGCAATCCTGACCGAGAGCCACAACACTCCAGAGCTCCACATCAAGAGCATCGCTCGCGTCGCCGACAGCCCACTGAACCTGGTGACACGGAGTGGGCAGCGAACCGCGAACAACCAGCCGCACCTGGACGGGGAAGCTCTCCAGGTAGAGAATGTCGGTGAAATCGACGAAGACCGGACCCTCCACACCTCCCAGGGTGGTGGTGGTCGTTGAACCGTCGCCGGTTCCGGGATCCCCGCCCGCGCAGGCGCTCACCAATACCGCCAAGACACACAATGACGCGACCAATCTCATCTTCATTCTCCTTCGACGGTCACGCCGAACGAACGGTTCCCAAAACCTGACAAAGACCTTGTGCCCTGGCCAGCCGTTCGCAAAAGAGAGATGCTGAACATGTCACCCAGATCGACTCTTCGATGGTTTCTTTGGGTGGAAGACGCGGAGGGACGATGCGCATCAAGCGCTCCCGTGAGCAAGCGTTCACACGTTTCATCAAAGAAACGGAACCGCGCCTTTCCTACGCGCTGGCGGCCGCCTACGGGCCCGAGGTGGGAGCGGAAGCTACCGCCGATGCGCTCGCCTTTGCGTGGGAACACTGGGAGAGGATCGAACGAATGGGCAATCCGGCCGGCTACCTCTATCGAGTCGGTCAAAGCCGCTCGAGGCGGTATCGACGACCCAAGGTGCTGTTTCCCCGGGCTACCCCGGACGCGGCCACTCACATTGAGCCGGCGTTGCCCCGAGCCCTGGAGGACCTGACCCACAACCAGCGGGTAGCAGTCACCCTGATCCACGCTCTCGGCTGGACCGAGCGGGAGGCCGCCGACCTGATGGGAATTTCCCGCTCCACCCTGCGGACCCACGCCGAACGCGGCCTGAACCACCTACGAGCAGAACTGGAGGTGCACGTCGATGTCTGATCCGGGCACACAACTGCGCGCCTATCTCGACCAAGCGGTGGAACGGGTCGATGTGGAAGACGTGATGGCGCGGACCCGAGTGCACAGACCGCGGGCTCCTCACCCGCTGATTCACTGGCGACCCGTATGGATCGCGGCAGCCGCGGCGTTGATCATGGTGATCTCCATAGGAGCGGTGGCGGCCGGTGCCTGGCTATTGCGGGGCGAGCCCTTTGTCGACGAATTCGCCACGCGACCCTCGACCACTGCATCCACAGGCGCCGAGTGGCCGAACGTGCTCATCCTCGGATTGGCCATCGGCGGAGGCACCATCGCTCTTCTTGCCGGCGGCAACGCTCTTGCCAATTTGATCCATCGAATGAGAGATCGGAGAACCACCATGCAAACCATCGAATCCCCCGACCTGGAATTGGCCCGGCTCCGAGAGGACAACGCCCGTCTAGGGAAGAGCAAACGTTCGCTAATCCTCGTCCTGGTTTTCTTGCTGATCGTGGTTGCCGGAGCGGCTGCCTGGTTGCTGGTGGCCAACGGCGGTACGGCCGTCGAGCGAGACATCGCCGCGCTAATCGATGACTACTACGCCGCCTGGACTGCGGACGAACCCCAGGGCGTAACGGACCTGATGACCGAAGATGCGATCCTGCTGGCAAACAACGGCACCACCTACAGCGGGGTCGATGCGATCGGGCCGTTCGTCGAGGTGATGCAAGGGTTCCATCCCCAACAGATAGGAAATCCCAAGATCCTCGCACCGACCGCTCCTCACTTTGAGGGATGGTTCGTCGCCGCCCATACGTTCTCTCCCGACTTCCCGGGATACGGTGACATCCGCGAGCTGGAGCTGTTCAAGGTCGTGGAGCAGGACGGCAACTACCTCATCTCCATGCACGAGACCTGGCTGGCAGGCCAATAGCCCCAGCCAACGAACGAACCCGAGAGCCCGGCCACCCCGGCCGGGCTCTCTCACATGCCGAAATCCCCTGTGGCGTTTCTCCGATCCGTGAGACCTTATGAGGTGAGAGGCAACGGGGAACGAAGTGGTCATACCAGCCACCTTGGAGCAGAGTTTCACTTCCTTTGTCAGGAAGACAGAACCAAAGCTCCGGGCCGCGCTGGTAGCCCACTTTGGAACTGAGCGGGGCCGGGAGGCCACGGCTGAAGCGCTGGCGTACGGCTGGGAGCATTGGGAACGGATCCGCCCCATGCAGAACCCCGCCGGTTATCTCTATCGAGTCGGCCAGCACACCGGCTTCCGCAAACCCCACCGGGTCGTCTTCCCGGATGTCCCTCACCACAGCGACCCGATCATCGAACCGGCCTTGCCGAAAGCCATGGCCAAGTTGTCGACCAGGCAACGCACCGCGGTGGTGTTGGTGCACTGCTTCGCCTGGACCCCGGCCGAAGTGGCCGAGTTCCTAGAGGTATCGGTCAGCACCGTCCGCAACCATCTGGACCGCGGCATGAAACGACTGCGAGTGACCCTGGGAGGTGTGAGCTGATGCAAGATCTCGAACGCGAACTGGCCCAGTACGGGACGGTCCTTCGAGACCGCGCACCGGCCGTCCATCTCCACGAAGTCGAGTCGCGCCTCGAACGGCCTCCTGCGAGCCACCGACCGGCAAGGGCCGCGGTGGCCGGGGCCATGTTGGTGCTCGCCTCCATCGGTGTCGTTTTTGTCGGGGCAGTGCTGGTCGACGTGCTGGGAGCCCCCTCGCCCACCCAAGAGACCTCCGTGGCGCCTGCCAGCGGGGCGACACCGGGCCCGGCTGCCCTGGCCGTTGTCACCGGTGGCGGAGCTCTGGCGATCCTGACGGGGGCGGCCACGGTGGGCCTGCGACGCCGCCGCCAAGACACGAAACCACAACGAATAGCCAAAACCCGTGAGCGGAGGAAGAAGAAGATGAAGACCATTGAAAAGCCGATTGCCCCGGTTGAGAAGCTGGAGCGCAACAACCGATACTTGATAGTCGGCCTGGTGGTGGCAGTGTTGCTGGCGGCCGGGTTCGGAGCCTGGTTGCTGGTCGATAATGTCCGGCCGGCCATTGAACGCGACATCATCGCCCTCATCGACGACTACGGAGCCGCCTGGCAAGCCAACGATGGCGCGGCGGTCGTAGCCTTGATGACCGAAGACGCATCCGTGCTGCCCGGCAACGGAGTCACCTATTCAGTGGACCAAACCAAGGTAGAGGTCGACCTTCTCGGCAGCTTTTCGGGCGAGCGAATCGGCGATCCACTGATCGTGGAAAGAGCGGGCTACTGGATGGTGGCCGATGCCGGCCAGGTCCAGCTCGGAAGTTCGCCCGCCGTCCCCAACCTGGATATCTACAAGATTGTCGAGATAGACGGCCAGTTGCTCATTCATTTCCACGAGACCTGGCGGGGAGGCGCCTAGCCAGTCGGAGCACTCATCGCCGTAGACTGGAGCCCGGTCGCAATGGCCGGGCTCCTTGTGAAATGGAGGCTCGTGTTCAACCGCGCAGCTTCAACCATCATGGTCCTCATTCTCTTGGGCGGTTGTGTCGCCACCGTTGATCCGGCTCCCGGCCCCCCAGATTCGCCCGTCGTCCTCTCCCACGAGACCACCCGCGAGATCGCCGTGTGGGCCCCGCCGGGTGAGGGCCCGTGGCCGGTGGTCTACGCACTGCATGGTCTGGGAGGAAGCCACCAAGCCTGGGCCGAGATTGCCACCCGGCTGGCGAGTCAAGGAGTATTGGTTTTTGCCGCCGACTACCGATCGGTGGAGGGGGCTGCGGAAGGCCGCTGGGACTACGTGGAACAGGACACCGAGTGCGGCTACCGCTTCGTGCGCAGCATCGCCAACGACTACGGGGGCGACCTCAACCAGCCGGTAACCATGGTCGGGCATTCCATGGGTGCCACCAGGGTGCTGGAGATAGGGCTCAATGAGGCCGCCTTTGGGCCCGGAGGCACATACACCGAGTGTTTGGCCGGAGAACCCCGCCCCGAGGTGATAGTGGCGATTGCGGGTTGCCATTATGAGTTCGCGGGATACGATTTTGGCTTCAGTACCGCCGGGTGGACGAACAAGGGAGCCAACCTCGTCTTCATCGCCGGCGAGGAGGACGCCGTCTGCGAGGCGTGGCAATCGGAAGACGCCGGGGATGAACTCCGATCGGCCGGATACCTCGTCGAGCATATTGAGATCGCCGGGGCGAACCACTTCACCCCCATCTTTGGCGACTTCATCGGCGACCAGTGGGTCACTATTCCCGACGAACCGGCCGGCCAAGAGGTGGTGCAAACGATCCTCGACGCGATCGAAAAGGCCCGGGACTGAATTAGGCCATCGCCACCAGTTCGAGTAGCGAGTCGTCGAAGAAATCGACCGCTCCGTCGGGCATCATCATCACTCGATCAGGTTGGAGATCCTCGACGAAGTCGGTGTCGTGGCTGACCAGCACGATCGTGCCATCGTACAAACGCAATGCCTCAACCAAAGCTTCCTTGGCCTGCGGGTCGAGGTTGTTGGTGGGCTCGTCCAAAAGCAGCACGTTGGGCCGGGACACCACCAGTTGACACAAGGCCAGCTTGGTCTTCTCTCCACCGGAGAGAGTCACCGGCGTCCTGATCGACCTTGTCGCCCAGCAAGAAGTGACCCAGCAAGGTTCGCAGGGTCGGGTCCGGCTGATCCGATACCTCCCGCATGTGGTCGAAGACGGTGGCCCCCGATTTGATCTGCTCATGCTCCTGGGCGTAGTAACCCAACGAAGTGTTGTAGCCGATCTCTACCTCCCCCAGATCGGAGGTCTCGACCCCGGCCAGGATTCGAAGCAGCGTCGTCTTCCCGGCGCCGTTGAGGCCCATGATCAGCAGTCGTTCTCCCCGATCAAGATCAAAGTCGACGTCCACGAAGACCAGATTGTCGCCGTACGACTTGGCCAGTCCCTCCGCCTTCAACGGCGTTCGCCCCGACGGCTCAGGCTGAGGGAACCGGACGGCCACGTTCTTGCCCCGGCCGCGTACCTCGACCAGGTCCCGCTTGATCCGGTCGGCCCGGGTTTGCATGGTCTTGGCTTTGCGGGCCATCTTTTCCGTGGTTCCCTTGAAACGGGCGACCGTTGCCTCGAGCTGCGCAATCTTCTGGTCCTGGTGGCGACGTTCTTTCTCCCGCTGCTCACGACGACGTTCTCGCTCGGAAAGGAAGTGGGAGTAGTTGCCCCGGTAGGCCTCGATCTCGCCATGGTCGAGGGCCAAGACCGATGTGATTGCCTCATCGAGAAGAGGCAGATCGTGGCTTACCACCAGGAGCGCCCCCCGGTATTCAGCCAGGTAATCCATCAGCCAGGCCTTGGCGTCCAGGTCCAGGTGGTTGGTCGGCTCATCGAGCAGCATCACTTCCGTCTCGGCGAAGAGAATGCGGGCGAGCTCTACCCGGCGTCGCTGACCACCAGACATCGTTGCGACCGGTTGTGACAATTCATCGTTACCGATTCCCAGGGCGGCAGCAGTCCGTTTGGCTTCTGCCTCGGCAACGTAGCCGCCTCTTGATTCGAATTGGTCCTGCAACCTGGCGTGGTTGCGGATCGCCCGGTCGCGCCGCTCCCCCTCGAGGCGCTCCATCTTGCGGCGGGCATCTTCGATGCGGCGCTGCAAAGCGCCAATCTCACGGGCGGCCAGAACCCTTTCCAGGGCGGTGGCATCAGGATGATCGAGGTCAGGCAGGGCGGCTTCTTGCGAAAAGTACCCGAGGTTGCCACTCCTCAGAATCGACCCGGCCGCCGGGGAGCGATACCCGACCAGGGTACGCATCAAGGTGGTCTTGCCGGTGCCGTTGCGACCCACCAACCCGACTTTGTCACCGGGCTGCAAACTGAAGGAAGCCCCCTCCAACAGGACGCGGGGGCCTACTTCAATACGGACGTCACGAACAATCAACATGAGCGAGAGAAGGCTAACCGGCATGAGACCTTGTCAGAGGTCCAATACCCTGGTCGAGGCGATCTCAGGGTGTGCCTAGCCCTGACCGTCGAGGTAGTGAAACCACAGGATCCGAGCAGCCACCGCCCGCCACGGTCGCCAGGGTTCGGCCAGTTCGATCATCTCATCGGGCGATGGACGGGCCGGTAACCCTTTGAGATCGGCCACGGCAGCCTGTAGAGCAATATCCCCGGCCGGCCACACGTCTGGGCGGTGCAGCGCCATCAACAGGTAGGTGTCGGCGGTCCAGAGACCGATACCCGTCAGGGCGGTGAGGGCGGCTCGCGCCTCATCATCACGGAGTCGACCGACCGCTTCGAGATCCAGGGACCCATTCAACAGCGCCTCGGCCAAGATCCGGCCGTAGCGGGTCTTCTGTCGACTGAACCCGACTTGTCGGAGAGTGGCGTCGTCCTGAGCCAAGAACGCCTCGGGGGTGAGGGCACCGACAGTCTCAAGCAAGCGGTCGTAGGCGGCGGCCGCCGAAGCCAGCGACACCTGCTGTTCGAGGATCGTCTTCAGCAGCGTCGCAAACCCCGGCTCCCGGTCCCACAACGGTGGCGGGCCGACCCGTTCCACCACACGCCTGAGATCGGGATCCCGAGCCGCCAGGACGGCAACCGCTTCCTCCAGTGTCGACTTGGTCAGACCCTGCAAAGGCCGGGACTCCACGAGACGGTCACGATCGTCCGATCCAGATTCCCTACAAACAACCGACCGTCATCCTCGGTCGTCTCCGGAGCAAGCAACGCACGAAGCTCTTCCCGGCGATGATGAGGAAGCACCAAACGTTTGCAGTAGTGAGCGAGGATCTCGTCCCAGCTTTCGAACCACACTTGACCGGGACGGGTCCACACCTCGACCTGAGGTAACACGCCACACACTTGTTCGACCACTTCCACGAAGTCGAGATAGGTAGGCCCATCCGGACGGTCGAGTTCCATGTAGTGCCTGGTAGTAGGGCGTCAGCGCCGACCACGGGTGATCGGGGGTCAGTTCAACCACCACTCCCCGCCGGGCACGCTCGTGCAGCGCACACAGAAACGGTTCGATGTCCTGGGTGTCGTAGACCACGTGGGCGCACAAGACAACGTCATGGACGGCGACCGAGCCGGCCACCTCCGGCCAGCTACCTTCGATCATGCCCGCTGCAAGGTTCAGTTCGGTACCTCGGCGCTGGAGACCGGCGGCCAGGTCCGGGTTCTGTTCCACAGCAGTCAGGGCGTGACCCTCGGCGGCATGGAGCAACGAAGCCCGCCCCGTCCCCGCTCCTACATCCAGCAGCGAGCCCCCTTCTCCGAGCAGACTGCGAACTATGCGAGCGGTCGGGTTTTCTCCGCCTTGTTCGTGGGCTAGCTGCGCTCGACGTTTCCACAACTCCCCGGACCATCCGTACGGCGAGTCGGGTACCGCATCGAGGAGTTCGTCGGGAAGCGTCCAGTCCTCCAACAAGCGCCGCCAGCGATCGACCGGAGATTCGGTCATCGAAGCCCCGCGAACAGATCGTCCTCACGATCCGGCGCATCAACCCGGCTCATGATCCGCATGAAGCTTTCCCGGCCGAACACTTCGGGTCGTGCTTCTTCCGGCACCCGGAACAGCCACCAGTCTTCGGGGATCTGACTGCGGTGGGCTCCCCAGGCCTCGAACTTGCGGCTCGACGAAATTCCGCACATCTACCCAGGCCGTGATGTCCTCATCGGGAACCCCTACCGCGGGCCGGCGGTGGAACTCCTCCTCGGTGATCTCGCCGGCTTCGAAGAGGGCCCGGCGGATCGCCAGGGTGCGAGAACGGGGGAACGTGACCCAGTACAACTTGCAGGGGGTCCACAGCCCTTCTCCTTCGGTCGGCGGGAACCGGCCAACATCGTCGGCGCCCAAGAAAGCGGCGGTACCCACCCGGTTCACCTGGATGTGATCCGGGTGTCCGTACCCTCCAAACGGGTCGTAGGCGACCACCACCTCAGGTTGGTAGCGGCGAATCAGGTGCACCAGCCGAGCGGTGGCCTCCATGAAGTCCGCGGTCCAGAAGGCGTCTGGATGTCCGTTGTCCGTCGGTGCCCATCATCCCTGAATCCCGGTAGCCAAGAAATTCATGATGAGTGATGCCCAGCACATGCGCGGCCTGGGCCATCTCTTCCGAACGGATCTCGGCGAGACGTGGTTTGAGATCCTCGGGATTCTCGTAGTTGTGGATCTCCCCGACGGCCCCATCCGTGGCGGTTACCACCACCACCTGCTCCCCTGCTTCGGAGTAGCGGGCCAGGACCCCCCCAGTGGAGGTGGTCTCGTCATCGGGATGGGCGTGAAACGCGAGCAATCCGGCCATGAGGGAACAACGTTAGCCGGGAGCTACGAGCACGAGCTACGTGCAAGACAGGGTCCACGGATGAAATCCCAAACTCCGCCCTTGCGCCCGCGGACCCTGCAATGTCATTGTCCGCCCGAGAGCCCGGGATGTCTAGACCGAGTTGTCAGGTATCAGTCGTCAGTCGTCGTCGGTCGTCAGAAGACCGTACACCACCAGGTCGGTGCGTTCACCGTCCTTCAGCACAGCTTGCCGCAAGCGACCCTCGAGTTGGAAGCCTGCCTTTTCCAGGACTCGGGCGGAGGCTGGGTTCCAGCCGAAGACGGTTGCTTCGAGTCGGTCAAAGCCGAACGTGTCGAAGCAGTATTTCACCAATGCTTTTGTAGCCGCGGTCGCGACACCTTGCCCCCAGAACCGGCGACCCAACCAGTACCCGATCTCTGCCGACCCGACCCGGATGCCCTCGCGGAGTTCCAACCCAATTCCACCGGCATACTGTCCGTCCACCTCAACAGCGAAATTCCGAGTGGACTCACCTTCGGAAGCGCAGAGGGCCAGCCATTCGGTGGCGTCATCATCCGTGTAGGGATGCGGAAATCGATCGGTCAGATTGCGAGCCACTTCGTCGTCGTTGGCGAGCTCGAGAATCGCCGCACGGTCGGATTCCCGGTACGGGCGCAGACGACACAGCCCGGCATCAATCTCCATCTCGCGCCCCCCCATCTGGATAGCGGCCACCGGTACGCCAGTAGAACCCATCCGCCCGGGTGAGAAAACCCTCGTCTACGAGATAGCGACGAAGCGCTGCATAGTCTGGGTACCAGAGTTGAAGCGTGAAGCTGACATCGCGTTCGGCGTACCGCAACCCCGGTTCGAATTCCTGAGCCAATCGTTCGAGAACGATCAGACGCTTGGCCCGTTGGGTCGGAATCTGAGTGAGCCGGGTACCGTCGAAGAACCTGCGCAGCACTGTGGCTTCCTCGTCATCCCACGGACCTTCGGTCACGGACGCGGATGCCCCCGCGACCGTCGGGAGCTCAGATCCCAGACGCCGCAGGGTCCCCACGTCGAGACGATGGTCATCGTCGAGGAGCCCGGCTTCTTGGAGCTTCACGATCGCCAGCAGCACGGCCTTGACCGGTACCCCCAACGCGGCCGCCAGGGAATCAACATCAACCTTCTCGACGGCTGCCGTGCCGAGAACCGCCAGCCGGACCGGGTCGAGGACCATGCGCAAATATGCAGCCGGGTCGATCATGGCCAGGAGGGTATCAAACCCTTGCGTTGTGAGAGTCGACACCATACGCTCCTCCCGTGGCTCCAGACCGATTCACCCATACCGTGCACCTGAACGCTTCCCCCGGAGCGGGCCTGGGCTGTGCTCCAGGAACCCGAGACCTGGGGAGCGATTGGTGGCGTCCAGCGGGTTTTTGATGCCAGCCACCACCCGGACGGAACTTTGCGGAGCTATCGCTTTCTGGCCGAGGCCGGGAAGAAGCCCTATGAGGGATCGGCCAGCACCATTGAGGCCGACGCGCCTTCGTTCATGGTTGTCACTGTGGACGCGGCCGAAATCGAAGGGACGATCACCACCGAGTTGACCCCCTCCAACCCGCACGGCACCGACATGACCGTCTCGTTGAAGATTCGAGCCCGCGGCATTCTCGCCATCATGTTCCTTCCCCTGGTCAGCAAGGCAATCGGATCGGGTTTCGGACGGCAGATCGACGAGATCGCCCGGCGTATCGAGCAGAGTTGAAAGCGGAACGCTCTCAACGCTCCCCAAGGCACTACCCGGTGGCAACCACCGCCCGCACCGATTCAGCCGCTTCGTTCATGACGGCCGCCGGATCGTCGGCCCCTTGACCCAGCTGCATAAAGGCGTTGCTGAGCGACTCCCACGCGAGATCTAGTTCTGGGATATTCGGAAGTGGAAGCCCGTCAATCCCCGACTCCGCAAAAGCGGCCATATTGGGATCTGTCGCGACCTCGTCCAGAGCGCTCTTCAGCGCCGGGGGTCGCTTGGTCGCCGCGGATAGTTGCACCATGGTGTCGGAGGTCGCTATGTAGTCGAGAAGGAAAGTGTGGGCGGCGACCGTGTTCTCACTGAACGAGTTCACGAAGAATCCCTGAACACCAACGAAGGGTCGCGGCGCCAAGCCGTCCATCAAGGGCAGCTTGGCGATTCCGTAATCAATACCGGCAGCCTCCACGGCCTCGACCTGCCAGGGGCCGGTCCACATGAACGGAACCGTACCTTGATTGAAGAGGTCGGCCATGACGGAGTAGTCGACCGCACCGTCCGCGTATCCATCCACATACAGACGGCTGAGGAACGAGGCGCCTTCAATGGCTCCGGAGGAGTCGAGGCCTACATCTGTCAGGTCGTATGTCCCGTTTTCGAACCCAAATACGTACCCCCCAAAACCAGCAATAAAGGAAAACTGATGTAGCGGCTCGCCGACGGGAATGGCGAGGCATGGCAAACCATCTTCGGTCGGGAAGCCCAGACCATCACAGATGGCCCGCAGAGTCTCAAAGTCGGCCGGCGGGGTGGCTACCAGAGCCTTGTTGTAGAACAGGCCGACAGATTCGATGGCGAACGGAAGGCCGTAAACGGCTCCCTCGTAGGTGAAAGCGTCAATGGCAACGGAGAAGAACTCATCCTCACGGCTTTGGAGCGCAATCTGCGAAATGACTCCTGCTTGGGTCAGATCGCCGGTCCAGTCGTGAACACCGATGAAGACATCCGGACCTTCGCCGGCCGGAGCCGCCTGCTCCACATTGTTCTTAATGTCGTTGATACCCAAGAGTTCGACAGTCACCTCAACACCGGTTTCGGCGGTGAAAGCAACTGCCGCGGCCTCCACGACCGGGGCTCGAGCCTCATCGGCCCAAACCAGCAACGACCCGGTCGGCCCGGGTTCTGTCGTGGTGGTGGTTCCGCCTTCGGTGGTTGTGGTTGTCTGGGCTGCCGTGGTGGTCGTGGTTGTTTCGTCAATCACACCGTCGCCGCTATCGCAGCCCACCGCCCCGAGCGCGGCCACGACCAGCAGCCCAACCATCGGCTTCCACCGCCACTTTGCCTGCATATCAGTCCTTGTTCGTGAGGGAGACACCAATCCTGAACCCACGAAGTCTAAATGGGGAACGGGTAGATAGGTAGCTCTCCCGCCCCGGCTGCCAGTAATTTCGCTATGGATGGTTCGTGCAACGAGCTCCCGGTCCACAAAACGACGGCCGAAATCACGCCGCTTCAAGGCGTGACGATCGGAACCAACGGATAATCATCCGCCTGCAGCGCATCGATCGAACCCGAAGATGCTGACGGGTAGTCGGACAGCAGAGCTTCCTGGACCCCCAGCTCGGCGAACGCAACGTCAATGATTCTCGTGTGATTGATGTCGTTCGGTCCGCCACCCATTCTCCACTGCTCAACCGTCGTCACGACATCACGAACCCGCCGCACGCCGGTCGACGGGTAGCCTTCCTGGCTCATCACCACGGCCGCGTAGCCCCAGTCCGCCGGGTCACCGTCGCCAAACAACTCGAGGGGGATCCTGGCCACTACTTTGCCTTTGTCGCCAAAGGTCAGGATGTCGAAAGACGGTTTGGTTTCTTCCCAAACACCGTCAGAAGCTGCCACGTAGATGGCCGGATCCCACCCTTCCAGGGTGATCCCGTACTCCCAACCGTTCCCTTGTTCGAGAGCGGCATTGCGGCCGGGGATCAAGATCCTTGATCCTGTGCTTGCGCCGGGGTCGGTGTCGATGTAGATGTCAAAGGTCTGGATGGAGAAGGAGCGGGGCGAGCCCCAGGGATTGCCGATAGGAGCTACCACCTCGAACGTAGCCACGAGATTGTCGTTTTCGGTGCCAACCTGGAATCGAGTCAAGTCGTAGCTGCCGGGCCCAAAGACGGCGTCGGTTGCATACCGGTAGCCGCCCGGCCCATGATCGTCGCCGGTCGGATCGCTCACATCGAGGAAAACCTGGACGTTCGAGATGTCGGGCACCTGAGCGATGGCCGGCCCCGCCACCGGTTGCCGACCCTCCGCCCTTTCCACCTTCATGAGCAAAGAGTCGCCCGACTCCAGCGCCCCGAGTTGAGCCAGGGGGATGGAGATCTCGTAGTCGGGAGGAAATGTCGAACAGTCGACTGTCGCCAAGACCAAGTCCCCGGACCCGTTCTCGAGCGTGCATTGTTCGGCCACTCGTATTAGGTGAGTGGCACCAAAACCCAACGGTGTCCCGTCCAATCCGACGGCAATCTTGTCTCCTTCGGCGGCACCCAAGTAGATGACGTAGCTCGGCACCGAACTCAAAATCGGGTTCTGACCAACCCGCAAATAGAGATGCTCCTGGTCGAACGCCCACCACAACGAGTCAATGTCGGAGTCCGTGAAGGAATATTTCCCGGCATCGTCCCAGTCGGATAGGTCGCCGTCCACAGTGATAGTCAGCAGATCGGCAGCCGATCGGTCGGCCACTGCAGGCTTTTCGGGGATGATCGGCACATTGACGAACGCCGGACGGTCTTGACCCAACGCGTCGTATACCTGTCCGAGCAACTCCCGGTAGGCGCGGTCGAAGTAGCCATCGTCGCCGGAGTCCTGGTCAGAGCCGTACCACCAAAACCAATCGGATCCCTCCGCGAAGAGCATCTTCTCGAAGGCCTCCGCCAACTCATCGGCCGACGCCGTCCCTGCTTGCTCGGCGCGTCTGAGGTCATTTCGTACTGTGTAGAGGTAGTCCCAGGCCGTGGCTTCCTCGTCTTCCCCGATCCAGGTTGCGAAGTTGGGTTGGAACCACGCGGCCGGGAAGACTTCTTCCAGGGCTTCCGGCTCTTCGAATCGCTCCAGATATGCGGAAGGAGTGATCGTCGACACCCAGTCAGCTTCACTGAGGCTCCGGTACATCGCATCCAGGAAGTCCTTGCCGTCGTTGTCGTAGTTCTCCCAGGCGTTTTCACCATCCAAAATCACCGAAACGACATATGGCTGGCCCGCGTCACGAGCGGCCTCAATGTCGACCGAGTCGCGAATGTTCTGAAGCCGTGACATGAGATCGGCGGCGGCGGCCGCTCCGGAGGTGCCCGAGTACTCGAAACCGAGCTGATCGGAGATTCGCACGTCACGAAAGAACATCGGCACCGGCTGGTTGCGGGTCAGAGTCGCCTGCCAGGGCCGGTAAAGCAGGTCGGCCTGTTCGACCGTATCGGAGGCGTCGCGGGTAAATGATCCGATGTCGAGGCTCTTGGCGAGCACGTCCTCGCCGGTGGCCACCCACTGCACACCGTTCTTCGAGAAGAGCGACATGATCAGCTGCGCCACAGAACCTTCTCCAGGCCACATGCCCACCGGGCGACGGCCCAGCAATCGTTCGGCCACGTCCAGACCGCGGATCACGTGCTGGTCGGCGTCAGGCGCCTCCCGAAAACGCTCCGCCGGCAAGATGGCCGCCGGGTCGCCGACGGAAGCCAGTGTTGTGTCGGCTACTAGCGGGAGTATCGGGTGGGCATACGGAGTGGTCGTCACCTCGATAGTGCCTTGTTCCCACAAGCGGGCGTGAAGCGGGATCACCTCCTGGATTATGCGGAGATGTTCCGCAAACAGGATGACTTTGTCCGCTTCGGTGAAGTCGCGGCCCTTCGCCACCAACGCGGCCAATGGTTCTTCCGTCAGGAAATCCGGGTCGGTCCACGCCAGGTTGAAGAGGATCTGTAGATCGCGGAAATCCTCGTCGGACCAGGCCGACAGCACCGTCTCGATAGCCTGCCCGGCGCGGCCGTTGGCCAGTTCCTGGAACCGTGGGAATCGGGCGATGATCTTCGGATTGACATCGAAGAACCGTTCAACCAGAAAACGCTTGTCTTCGTCGGTCAACTCAGCAGCTGGGATCTCAGCAGTGGTCCAGTAGACATCCTTGGCGCCGTTGGCGAGGTCCTCCAACTGGAGTAGTAGAACCGGGGTGAGATTGAAGGTGGCTGTTACGCCCGGATAGTCCTCCACCATGGCTGCCATATCGTGGTAGTCCTTGGTGGCGTGAACTCGAACCCAGGGGCGCGTGTAGACGCCATCTTCATCCTTGGGATAAAACGGCTGGTGCTGGTGCCACATCAACATCACGTAGAAACCAGGATCAGGTGCTTCAACGGCCGTGGAGGTCGTCACAGGCTGGAGGGTGGTGGTCGTGGTGGTTTCCTCCCCATCACGCCGGGTGCAGGCGGTCAGGACGAGAGCAGCCAACAAGAGGAGAGAAATCGCGCGTCGCATGCCGGACAGTCTACGGACCAATCGTGCCGCGGCCGAAGCCGCTACTCCTTGACGGCACCCTGGGTCAGACCTTCGATGAGCTGATCCTGGGCGAACATGTAGACCAGGACGATGGGGAGGGCCCCAATGATGGCCATTGAAGTGATCTGCCCCCATTTGGCCGAATAGTCGCTCTCGACGAAGAGATCGAGACCGACGGCCACGGTCAGATTATTCACATCCGACAGCACGAAGCTGGCGATGATGAACTCGTTATAGATGAAGACGAAGGTGATCACGAAGATGACTGCTAGAACGGGCCGCGCCAAGGGCACGATGATCTGGCTGAAGACTTGCCAGTCGGAGGCCCCATCCACCTTGGCGGACTCATCGAGCGACATGGGAATCGAGTCCATAAAACCTTTGATGAGCCAGGTGTTGACGCCGATCGATCCGCCCAGATAGACCAGAATGAGCCCGGCATGGGTATCGAGGTCGATGGCGGGGACGACCGTAGCCATGGTGTCCGGACTGACCAGCGACCACACGGCCAGCGCCAGCCCGGCCAGGGCGGTCAACCCGACGTAGAGCTTGCCACGGCCCTGCCGACCGCGGAACGCCCAAGCGGCGACTGCGGCGACCAGCAACCCGACCACCAAACCAGTGATTCCCAGGCGAACAGCCACGCCCTCTCCAAAGTAGTCGCCGAGCTGTTTGAGCAACAGGAATAGCGCAACAAAGGCAAGGAACTGCGGGAACATCTGCGCCAAGAGGATGCTCATGAGGCCCACCCTCCGACCCCGCCATCGCATCCGGGCAAAAGCGAACGCCGCCGCGGTCGACATGACGAGCTGGAGGGCAGCAGCAATCACTGCGATCTTGATTGAGTTCCACAACCAGGTCGTGAACGGGAACGTGTCGTTGGCGAAGACCTTCTCGTAGTTGTCTGTCGTGATCCCGTCCGGAATCAACCGGGCCGTCGTCAAGCTGTCCACCGGATTGAACGATGAGGCAAGAATGTAGGCAATCGGCACCACCACGAACAGAACCGCGAGGACCGCCACCAGGTGGCGCCACGCACGTTCCCTCAGCCATCGCCGAGGCGGCAGGCGCCGACGATCCGATGCGACTTCCCCAGTGCGAACGCCGGGGCGGTCGACGGCGCTTTCAGAGACTGCCATACACCTCCTCCAAACGTTTCGTATAGCGGAAGCTGAAGAACGACAGAATCACCACAATCAGGAAGATGAAGAAGGTGAAAGCAGCGGCGAGACCAAAGAGCTGGCCCCTACCCGATGCAAAAGCGAGGTCGTACGTGAGGGAGATCAGAATATCTGTCTCGCCAACCGGGATGCTGTACCCCACCAGGGGCGGCCCACCATCGGTGAGCAGGAAGATGGCGATGAAGTTGTTGAAGTTGAAGGCAAAAGACGCAATAAGCAGCGGAGCTATCGAAACCATCAGCAAAGGAAAGGTGATTCTGCGGAACACGGTCGGGGCAGCCGCCCCATCGACGCGGGCTGCTTCCTGAAGCGACGCCGGGACGGCGGTCAGAGCTCCACTGGTGACCAAGAAATAGTAAGGGAAACCCACCCATACGGTCACCAGGATGACTGCAATCCTCGCCCAAAAACCATCGGTCAACCAGGGAATAGGCGATGTCCCGAGCAAATCGAACACCGGTTGGAGCCAGCGATTGATCGGGCCAAAGCTCTGATTGAGGAGTCCTCGCCAGACAATGAAGCTGATGAAACCTGGAATCGCCCAGGGCAGAATGAGGAAGGTTCGGTATATCCGCTTGCCCCGCATCTTGGGATCATTCAAAGCAAGAGCCACGCCGAGCCCCAGCGCCAATTGCAGAAAGACTGTTGCCGTGGCATACACCAAATTCCAGCCGAACACCCGCAGGAACGGCTCCCGAATCCGTTGGTCGGTGACAACGTCGGTGAAGTTCTGCAGACCGACACCGACATACCAGCCAGGCTCGACGATCTCGCCCCCGCAGATGAAGTTTCCAATATCTCCATCAGTCGTGCACTCGGCACCTGCCAATCGATCGAAGAGGACATCTCGTTCCTCGTCGTAGCTAAATCGCAACTCGGCCAGCTTGGCTGAAGTAGCCGTGCTCATCCGAGCTGTTCCGACCTCGGGGATATCCACGGACAACTGCTGGATGCGATCGGCAATGCCGAGGACCTCACCGAGGTTCAGCTTGCGATACCCATCGGCCACCTCGGGAATCCCGTCTCCGTCTTCATCGATCACCTCTACGGTCCCCAGATCAACGATGGCATCTTCTAGGGGCTCTGTGCCTTCGAGCCGGGGGGTTCCGAAGAACAACTCGCCGGTATCCCGCTGAAAAAGGAGGCGCAAGTCATCGGAGTCGACCTCGCTCTGGTATACGAACGCCCGGAACTCCTCTGGAACCTCGGGCTCAAATTCCTTGGCGAGGATCAACGGAATGACGTCCTCTTTCACATCCAGATGTCCAGTCGACCAGTTGGTAGTCGCGACAAAAAACGTGTACCCGATCGGATAGATCAACATCAGGGTCAGAAAGAAGAGCCCTGGAGCCATCCAACGCAGCGGCAAAACCTTGTTCGTGAAGTACGCGAAGTTGATACCCAGAACCGCTACCGCCAGAAAACCCAGCGGTAGCCAAGCCTTGTCAGAAACGAGAACCGGAAGCGCAAAAACGGCAATGGCATCAACAAAGCCCACACCGATGAGCCGCGCCCAGAAGCCGGGAGTGATCTCGCGCAGCTTGAAGAGGTTCACTCGTGCGACGTCACGCTGGGCATGGCCGAGATGATAGACACCAGAGATGCCTCATGTGTCCCGGGCGCGAAGTGAGGGCGGGGTTTCCCGCCCTCACTTCATTGTTCAACTCGAAAGCTGTTGATCAGCCTCCGGCAATCGTCGTGCGGACCTGCTCGGCTGCGGTAGCCATCGCTGCGGCAGCATCGGCCACGTCACCTGTGTAACCCTGCTGATAGATCAGCGTAATGGCGTCACCAAGCGCTCCCCATACCGCATTCATCTCGGGGATGTTGGGCATGGCGGCGCTGGGATCGCCCTCTACAGGAGTGAAACCGGCGATGCTCGGAAAATCGGCCTCGGCCTGCTCGAAGGCGGCTTTCTGCGCCGGTCCGCGACCTCCGGCTTCATAAATGGCATACATGACTTCGGTGCTCGACAAGTAGTCGACCACGAAGGTTTGTGCCAACAGTTGATTCTCGCTGTAGGCGTTGATCATGAACCCCTGCACACCAATGAACGGAGCCGGGTTGACACCCGCTTCAATCTCCGGGAAAGGCGTCACGGCGTAATTGATGCCGGCATCATTTGCAGCCGGCACCTGCCAGGGGCCGTCCCACATATAGGCGAGCTTGCCCTGGTTGAAGAAGTCGCGCATTTCGTCCCAACCGATGGCCGCGTCGAGAACCCCGGCCTTGACCTGGGAGTCGAGCCATTCGGCGCCGGCAATGGCACCTTCGACATCCAGCCCTACGTCTTCGGCATCAAAACCGGCGTCGTATCCGAAGATGTAACCTCCGAAACCCTTGATGAAGGCTTGGTTGGCGTACGCGTCACCCTGCGGAACGCCGAGACAGAGGACATCCGCGCCGAGACCGTCGCAGCTGGCCAACAGATCGTCGTAGCTGGCAGGTTCGTCGGGGACAAGGTCGGTGTTCCGGAAAAGACCTAGTTGCTCAATGGTGTAGGGGAGACCGTACAAGTCGCCACCGAGGGTGAACGAATCGAGACCCAGGTCGTAGAAGTCGGTCGCCTTGGCTCCAATGTCGATCGGAGAGACTAGGCCGCTCGAGACCATCTCACCGAGCCAGTCGTGGGCACCGATGAAAATGTCGGGACCTTCCCCTACCGGGGCTTTTTGGCTCATCTGCTCACGCATGTCGCCGGATCCGACGAATTCGTAGTTCACATCGATGCCGGTCTCGGCGGTGAACAACGCTCCGGCTGCCTTCACCGCGTTTTCGCGGGTTTCGTCAGCCCACACGAGCAGCGACGCCTGCGGCGCGATGGTGGTGGTAGTTGCCTCGGTGGTCGTCGTAGCTGCGGCCGTCGTTGTCGTCGTAGCTTCTGTGGTCGTCGTCGTCTCAGCGTCGTCCCCAGCGCCGCAAGCAGCACCGATGAGGGAAAGCGCGACGAGTAAGACCACAAACAGCTTCCACTGCTTATTCAACATGGTTGGTCGTCCTCCTTAAAAGGGCTCGGCACCAAGAACGTTCGGATTGAACGGGCACCGACCAGCCAGAAGTGTACTGGCGTCAAATGCCGCTGCCAACCCCAAACTGGAAGGGGTTCCAGCGGCGAAGCGCAAAGCGCCTAGCCGAGCTACGAGCTACGAGGAACGAGGAACGAGGAACTGGAAAGCGTCAGCTCTCCTCTTCTTCTTCTTCCTGGGCACGCAGTTGTTCGGCGACCGCCAGGGCTTCGGCGCGATCACCTTCGGAGATCTCCGCTCGATCGGTGAGAAGCGTCACCTGGTTGTTGAGCACCTGCAGGAAACCGCCGTGAGTCCCGATGGTCACCTTCTCGCTACCGCTCTCCACTACCACGACCCCGGTGGCCAGGGCGGCCATCAATGGTTCGTGGCCGGTCAGTATGCCGATTTCGCCTTCAGTCGTGCGGGCCACAACGAAGTCGGCCTGACCCGACCACACGACGGCTTCCGGAGCGACGACATCGACCTGGAAGGCCATCAGACGGCCGCGGCTTCCATGGACTTGGCTTTGGCAATGACGTCATCCGCACCGCCGACCATGTAGAAGGCTTGCTCGGGGTACTGATCCATCTCACCATCAAGCACCATCTTGAACGACCGGATGGTCTCCTCGATCGGTGTGTAAATGCCCGCCTGGCCGGTGAACTGCTCGGCCACAAACATCGGCTGGGCCAGAAAGCGCTGAATCCGCCGGGCTCGGCTGACCATCAGCTTGTCTTCCTCAGACAGCTCATCGATACCGAGAATCGCAATGATGTCCTGTAGATCCTTGTAGCGCTGGAGTACCCGTTGGACGCTGGTGGCCACGTCGTAGTGCTCGTCACCGACAATCTGCGGATCCAACGCCCGGCTACTGGAGTCGAGCGGATCGACCGCCGGATAGATACCGAGCGCCGTGAGCGGGCGACTCAACACGGTGGTGGCGTCGAGGTGGGCAAACGCCGTGTGAGGAGCCGGATCGGTGATGTCGTCGGCCGGCACGTAGATCGCTTGCAGCGAAGTGATCGACCGACCTTTCAGCGAGGTGATCCGCTCCTGGAGCACGCCCATCTCGCCGGCCAGGGTCGGCTGGTACCCGACGGCCGAGGGCATCCGGCCCAGCAGCGTGGACACTTCCGAACCGGCCTGGGTGAACCGGAAGATGTTGTCGATGAACAACAGAACGTCCTGGTTCTGTACGTCTCGAAAGTACTCCGCCATGGTCAGCGCCGACAGAGCCACCCGCAGGCGGACCCCCGGCGGCTCGTCCATCTGACCGAACACCAGAGCTGCCTTGTCGATAACCCCCGAGTCTTTCATCTCCAAGAAGAGGTCGTTGCCCTCGCGGGTCCGTTCACCAACTCCGGCAAATACGGACACCCCACCGTGCTGGGTGGCTACCCGGTTGATCATCTCCTGGATCAGCACCGTTTTGCCGACTCCCGCCCCACCGAAGAGACCGATCTTGCCTCCCTGCAGGTACGGGGAGATCAGATCGAGCACCTTGATCCCCGTTTCGAAAACCACCCGCTGCGCCTCGACATCCTCAAAGCGAGGCGGTGTGCGGTGAATCGGCCAGCTCTCCCCCTCTTCGATCTCCTCGGGACCTACGTCGAGCGGCGCTCCCCAAACGTTGAAGATATGTCCGAGCGTTCGATCGCCCACTGGGACGGAGATCGGGGCGCCGGTGTTGCGCACCTCGGTGCCCCGGACCAGACCGTCGGTGGGGGCCATAGCCACCGCTCGGATTCGATTGTGGCCCAGGTGCTGAGCGGTTTCGGCGACGACGGTGCGAGTCTGACCGGCGACGGTGAGATCGAATTCGAGGGCGTACAGAATCTCCGGTAATTCGTCGGGTGGAAACTCGACATCGACGACCGGTCCGGCCACCTTCGTGATACGACCTATGCTCAGTTTTTCTGCCACGCTTGGTTCTCCTTCATGATTTCTGTTGGGCAAGTGCCTCGGCACCGCCGACGATCTCTGAAATCTCCGTGGTGATCTCTCCCTGCCGGGCCCGATTGGCGATTCGGGTGAGGACCCGGATCAACTCGTCGGCGTTCTCGGTGGCCGCCTTCATGGCCCGCCGCCGGGCCGAATGCTCCGAAGCCGACGCCTCGAGCAACATACTGAAGACCGTTGATTCAACGTAGCGAGGCAGCAACCGATCGAGGATCTGCGCCGGTGAAGGCTCGTACGAGTAATCGACCGAGGTGGCCACTTCGTCTCCGGTTTCCGGTGGCGCGATAGGCAACAGTTGGAAGTGGGTAGGGACCTGAGTCAATGCCGATTTGAAACGGGTGTAGTAAGCGTCGACGGAATCGACAGTCTCGCTGGCGTAGGCGTCCATCAGTATGGCGGCGAGCGCCCGGGCATCCCCGTACCCGGGCGCGTCGGTCACGCCGAGAAAGGACCGCTCGATGTGATACTTGCGGTACTGGAAGTATGTCTGGGCCTTCTTGCCAACCACAAAGAGCCGGGTCGGCGTTCCGGAACGTTCGAGGGCAATGATGTCTCGCTCCGCTTCCCGGATGATGGTAGAGGCGTAAGCCCCGGCCAAGCCCCGGTCGGACGAGACCACCAGGACCCCGGCCCGCTGCACCGGGCGTTGCTCCAACAGCATGTGAGAGGAACCACCGGAAGCGACCGCCACGTTGCGGATCACGTCGACCAGTTTCGCCGAATATGGTTTCGAGGCCGACACCCGGGCCACGGCTTTGGGAATTCGAGAAGCCGCGATGAGCTCCATCGCCCGCGTGATCTTCATCGTCGATTGGACCGACTTGATCCGCCGTCTGGTATCTCGGTATTCGGCGCTCGCCACTGGTATCTACCCCTCGAAGGTTTCCTTGAAACCCGTGATAGCCGCCACCAGTTCTTCCTTCTCCGGCAGGTCGCCGGTCGCAGCAATCTGGTCGAGCATCTCGGGATGGCGAGTCCTCACATAATCCAGCAAGCCCGCCTCAAAATCTTCAATCTGGTCGATCGGCACAGAATCCATGTGGCCTTCCGTCACGGCGTAGATCGCCACCACCTGGTCCGCGACTTTGACCGGAGAGAATTGACCCTGTTTGAGAACCTCAACGACCCGCCGGCCCCGTTCGAGCTGGGCAAGTCGAGGCCGCGTCGAGTTCGGAACCGAACTCTGCGAATGCTTCGAGCTCTCGGAACTGAGCAAGATTGAGACGCAGCGGACCCGCGACCTTCTTCATTCCCTTGATCTGAGCGTTGCCCCCAACTCGCGAAACGGAGATGCCCGCGTTGATGGCCGGGCGTATACCCGAATAGAAGAGATCCGACTCGAGGAAGATCTGCCCGTCGGTGATCGAAATCACGTTGGTGGGGATGTAAGCGGAAACATCGCCAGCCTTGGTTTCGATGATGGGCAGCCCGGTGAGCGACCCACCACCCAGCTCATCGCTGAGCTTCGCACAACGTTCGAGCAGTCGCGAGTGAAGGTAGAAAACATCGCCGGGATACGCCTCACGCCCGGGCGGGCGACGCAGCAACAGGGATATCTCCCGATAGGCGACCGCCTGTTTGGAAAGGTCGTCGTAGATGACCAATGCGTGCTCGCCGTTGTACATCCAGTACTGGCCGATGGCCGAACCGGAATAGGGGGCATACATCTGCAACGCCGCCGGCGCCGAGGCGGAGGCTTGCACAACCACCGTGTACTCCATGGCGTCGTGTTCGGTCAGGACGTTCACAACCTCGGCAACCGTCGACGCTTTCTGGCCGATGGCTACGTAGATGCACTTGACCCCCAACCCCTTCTGGTTGATGATCGTGTCGACGGCGATGGCCGTTTTCCCGGTTTGCCGGTCACCGATGATCAACTCACGCTGGCCGCGCCCGATCGGGATCATCGAGTCGATGGCCTTTATCCCGGTCTGCAGTGGTTCTTTCACCGGCTGACGTTGCACCACGCTGGGAGCCTGTACCTCGAGGAGCCGCGACTCCGTGGTGTCGATCGGGCCTTTTCCGTCGATCGGGTTGCCGAGCGGATCGACTACCCGTCCGAGCAGCGCATCACCAACCGGGATAGACAGGACCTTGCCGGTCTGCTTGACCGGATCCCCCTCCTCGATGTGGTTGGCCTCGCCCATCATCACGACACCCAGGTCGTCCTCATCGATGTTGAGAGCAACTCCTTGCAGGCCACCCGGGAACTCGAGCAGCTCGGATGCCATCGCGTTGGGCAAGCCCTTGACGCGCGCCACCCCGTCGGCGCTCGACGCCACATATCCAACCGTTTCGGCCTCAACCGACGGCTGCCAGCCCGCGAGGCTCTCCTTGAGGACCGCGGTGATGTCTTCCGGCTTGATGGTCATCTCTGACATCGAATCTCCTGCCACTTCTCTATCGGGTCTTCAACGCGTCGCGCAGACCGGAGAGCCGCTTCTGCACTGAGCCGTCGATGACGGTGTCCCCGACCCGGGCGACGATGCCGCCGATGACCGAGGGATCCACAATTACTTTTGGTTCGAGCTGCTTTCCGGTCTGGCGCGCCAGACGCGGCCACCAGCCGTTCCACGGTGGCCGGGTCCAGATCAACAGCTGTGCGAATCTCGGCGACCTCCCGGTTGACTGCCGCGGCTGCCGTCTCTGCCAGCTCATCGACGATGTCCGGCAACGACGATGCCCGGCCCAGTCCTACCACGAAATTGACGAAGGCAATGGTCAGCTCAGAGGCGCGGGTCTCGAGCAAGCCGTCGACTATCGCGGACTTCCGGTCGGCGGGGATCTGCGGGTTGCTCAGCGAGTCGCGCAACTCATCGGAGGATCGGAAGGCGCGGGCAATCTGGAGGAGTTCGTTCTGAACCCGCTCCAGTTGATCCTCGGCCCGGGCGATCTCAAAGATCCCGGCCGCATACCCTGTGACGCGATCAGTCATCGACTACGCCATCCTCTCCAGATCGGCCAGGTAGCGCTCGATCAAACCGTGCTGGGCTTCACGATCGAGGTTCTCCCCAACCACCTTCTCAGCGAGATCAATCGACAAGTCGGCCACCTCCCGACGAGCTTCCTGCAGGGCACGGGCTTTTTCATTGGCAGCTTCCTCGCGCGCTTTGGCGACGATTTGACCAGCGTCGGTCTCGGCCTTGGCGACCAGGTCAGATCGGACGGTTTCGGCCCGGGCCCGGGCTTCTTCGACGATACGATTGGCTTCGCCCTTTGCCTCGGCCAATTGGGAGCGATAGTCGTCGAGTAGGCTCTGCGCCTCGATCTTGGTCGTCTCCGCTTCTTTCAATTGACCGCTGATGGCCTGCTGTCGGGTCTCCAGGGACCGGTTGATGGCGGGCCACGCCCACTTCCAGACGAAGAAGAAGACGACCGCGAAGGCAATGATGCCGGCGATCAGCTCGGCGGTGGCCGGCAGCAGCAGGTCGATGCCGCCTCCTCCTTCTTCCTCAGCAGCGAGAAGTACGCTCGATGCGGCGTTCAGCATGCGACCTCCTTGCTATCCGGCCAGGAAGAACAGCACGAAGCCGATCAATGCCAGCGCTTCGGTGAACGCAATACCGAGGAACATCGTGGTACGGACCAGGCCGGCCGCTTCTGGCTGGCGGGCCATCGCCTGCACCGCATTGCCGACCACGATGCCGATGCCAACGCCCGGTCCGATCGCGGCCAGGCCGTAACCGATTAGTGCCAGGCTTCCCCCAATGTCCCCCGTGAGCTGCGCCAGCACCAAGGTCAGCGCCGTCGCAAAAGTGTGAACCATTCCGTTTCCTTTCTATTTCGCAAACTCAGTGTTCTGGTTGGACCGATGTCTGGATGTACACCGCCGAGAGCAGGGTGAAAATGTATGCCTGCAGATACCGCCACGATGATCTCAAACACAAAAATCAGGATCCCCATCCCCAACCAGGCCACTCCGATCGTCGACCGAAGCCCGATCTCTCCGATCGCTCCTATGAAGATCACTCCCGATACGAGCAGGATGCTCAACATGACGTGGCCGGCCACCATGTTGGCGAAGAGCCGGACCGCCAGGCTGAACGGCCGCACGAAGAGGATCGAGAAGAGTTCGATAATCCCCACCAGCGGTTTCATGGCGGTCGGCACGCCGGGTGGCCAGGCGATGCCTTTGAAGTAGCCAAACCCTTGCTTGCGAATGCCGGCGACCACGAAGATCACGTACGTGAGTAGAGCCAAGAATGCCGGGAGGGCCATGCGGGACGTTATTGGGAAGTTGATTAGCGGAGTCACCTCGAAGAGGTTCCCGACGAGAATGAAAAGGAAAAGCGACAGCAGGTACGGAGCATATTTGACACCTTCCGGACCGATGATGCCGACCGCAATCTCGTCCCGCACGAACCCCACCAGCGATTCGACTGCTGCCCCGAACTTGGTCGGGATCAGGCCGCGGTTTGCGATACGCGAAGAAGAGAGCGCCGACAACAATCGAGCGCGGCCAGAGCTATCAGGAATACCGTGCGGTTGATGTCTCCGAACAGGGGCTGGAACTCGAAAAGCTCGAGCACGTTCGCCGGTTTGCAGACCACCTCGTTGACGTAGTCGCACTCTTCAATGGCCAGTATCAGTCCGTCCACTCCAACTCCCTTTCAGCGCCCTTGGACACTGCAATCGCTTCCCAGGTGAGCAAACCCAGGTAGGCCACTACAACGGTTATCCCCAATGCCAACCTATCCAGTTCAACCAGCTTGCTGATGATAAGCACACCCAGGGTGATCAGGCCAAGTCGAAGGAAGAAACCGAACAACGCCGCCGCATGATAGAGACTCAACGAAACCCGCGCAGCCACCGACAACATCGACCCCGCCAGGAGGAAATTGCCGACCACTATCGCCAGGCCGATGGCTGCGGCAACGAGCCCGTCAACGCCCCGGGTAGCCCAGAAGACCGCCAGGATGACTGGACCCAGGAACACCGCCCGTTGCGCCGTGTGCTTGGCAATGGTCGCCTCAACGTCCATGGCGCTCCTCTTCCCGCTTGGCGTAGTGCCAAAGCCGCAAGAAACCCGAATAAGCGCCGACCACGATGCCGACAATGACCAGCCACGGGTCGGTCCCCAGCCATTTGTCGGCAAAGAACCCGAGCAGGAACCCGGACATGATCGATGCAAAAAAACTGCCCCCCGCTACCCAACCGTCGTTGACGGCCTGGGTGACTTGTTGGTGGGCGGACGCTTTCTTCATAGTCGCAACCTACAACCCCACCGGTTTGTGATCTGTTTCACTGATTAGGGTTCCAGGTTCCAAGCTCCCGGTTTCGGGGGATCCGATCCGACCTGAAACCTGAAACGTGAAACCTGAAACTTCTTCACACATGCCCGGGGAACCCTTCCGGGTAAGGAGGAAATGCGGTCGCCAGCTTGCGGATCCGCACCTCCAACTCCTCCAAGGCAAGAACGTCTTCTCGATGGCGCAGAACTTCGGCAATCAGCCCGGCCGTCTCGTCCGCTTCCGGTTCTTTCATCCCCTGGGTGGTCATCGCCGGGGTGCCCAGCCTGATCCCGCTGCCGACAAACGGCTTGCGAGGATCGAAAGGCACAGTATTGAAATTGCACGTGATGCCCACCGAATGGAGCAACCCGGCCGCCTGCTTGCCCGTCAACTCCTGGTCGATGCTGCGCATGTCGGCCAGCAGCATGTGGTTGTCGGTCCCGTTGCCGGGGACCCGCACACCCTCGGCGATCAGGCGGACCGCCATCGCCCGGGCATTGGCGACGATCTGATTTGCGTAATCCTGAAACGCCGGAGGTTGAGGCTTCCAAGAAACACACAGCTTTGGCGGCTACCTGACCGAACAGGCCGCCCCCCTGCATTCCTGGGAAGACCGCCTTGTCAATCGTCTGGGCATGCTCCTCGCGGGACAGAATCAATCCTCCCCGTGGTCCCCGCAGAGCTTTGTGGGTCGTGGCAGTAACAAAATCGGCGTACGGCACCGGGTTGGGATAGGCGCCGCCTGCTACCAGACCGATGAAATGGGCTGCGTCGACCATCAGCAGAGCGCCGATCTCGTCCGCAATCGACCGGAAAGCCTGGTAGTCCAGCACTCTCGAGTAGGCCGTGTAGCCAGCCAGGACGATCCGCGGCCGGTGCTCGAGAGCCAACCGCCGCACGTCGTCCATATCGATCAACTCTGTGTCGCGATCTACCCCGTAGGCGATGAATTCATAGAGTTCGCCGGAGGCATTGACCGGAGATCCATGGGTGAGGTGACCACCCTGATCGAGCCGCATACCCAGCACCTTGTCACCAGGCTTGAGGAACCCGAAGTAGGCGGCCATGTTGGCCTGCGCTCCCGAATGAGGTTGGACGTTGGCGTGCTCGGCGCCGAAGAGCGCCTTAGCCCGCTCCCTGGCCAGATCTTCAACCTCGTCAACGACCTCACAACCCTCGTAGTACCGGCGACCCGGGTAACCCTCGGCGTACTTGTTGGTGAACACTGATCCGGACGCCTCCAGAACTGCCCGCGACACGAAGTTCTCTGAAGCGATCAGATGAATGTTCGAGTTCTGACGTTCCGTGTCGGAACGGATGAGAGCGGCGACGTGCGCGTCAACCTGCTCGAGCGGACGTGGGTCAATCATGGTGTATGCCTTCTGTGGGTGCCAGCATGAGAAGAGTAGCGGGAGTCCCGACCGGCTCCGTCAGACGGGAGTTCGCAGTTCGCGGTTTGCGGTTCGCCAGTGAGGAACTGCCAACTGCAAACTGCCCACCGCCAACCGTCATATAGCTAGCTCAATAGGGCCACGTCTGAGCACCTTCGGTGGGTCCACCGTCACATCGATGACAGTCGACGACGTTCGCCCCGAACAGGTGCCCGGAAGGTAAGTCGCCACCGAGTCGCCGAAGTACTCCCTCGCTTCCCCGGCCGAGATGGCAGGAGCTTGTTCGGTCGGGTTGGCGCTGGTCACCGCCAGCGGACCGGCCAACGCAAAGAGCTCTCGGGCGAGAGCATGGTCGGGAATCCGAATAGCGACGGTATGGCGGTGATGGTCGCCCACCCACGCCGGAAGCGGCACCGCGCTGCGAACCACAAGCGTCAGCGGCCCCGGCCATTGACCGGTCACCAGTTCTTCGACTTGCGGCGTGATCTCCACTAGCCCCCGGAAGTGATCGAGTGTGTCACCCAACAGGCCGATCGGCTTCTGACGGGGCCTGCCCTTGAGCTCGAAGAGGGCCTGGACGGCTTCCGCCTGGAAGGGATCAACGGCCAGTCCGTAGACGGTGTCGGTTGGTATGCCGACGATTTCCCCACCTCGGAGAGCAGCCATTGCCGAGTCGAGTTGCATCTGCCCAGGTTCCCTCACCGAATCGACTTCCGCAACCTGCCTACACGCAGCAACGCCCACCCTTGCGGCCAACCAATATGCGAGGCCGTCCGGCCAGGTCGGGCCGAATCTCAACATCGAGATAAGCCCCAAAGAGCTCGAGAGCGCGTTCCGATTGGGTCTCCCCGATCTCACAGAACAGCCATCCTCCGGTGCCCATCCACCAGAAAGCGTCCGCGGCGATCCGGGCGAGAGCCTCATCACCGAGGGGTCCGGCTACCAGCGCTTGGCGCGGGTCGTGATCCCGCACCTCAACCGGGAGTTGATCGAATTCCCCTTCCGCCACGTAGGGCGGATTGGCGACCAGCAGATCGACTCGCTCGTACAGATCGTGCGGCAAAGCTTCGAAGAGGTCGCCCTTCAAGAAGGACACGTCGAGGCCGAGACCACCAGCGTTCTCGGCCGCGAGGGCCAAGGCATCTGAAGAAAGATCAGTGCCAAAGACCCGAGCGAGGGGGAATCGGTGTTTCAGCGCCAGAGCCAGATTGCCGCTCCCCGTGCAGAGATCAACGACCACCGTGCCCGGTCCAGCCTCTCCCAAGGCCAACACCGCCTCTTCCCAAAGATGCTCGGTCTCCGGGCGCGGTACCAGGGCCCGGTGGTCGCTGCGGAGTTCAATGGGACCGAACTGCACAGTGCCTTCGAGATGTTGCAGCGGAACTCCGGCGAGCCTTCGCTTGACCAAATCCTGGTAGCGCTGCGCGTCGTCGCTACCAACCTGTCCCCCGGTCAGAAGTTCAGCACGGGATCGACCGACCGCGCATGCCAACAGGCGCTCCGCTTCGTGGGCCGGCACGTCCGCTTCGGCCAGAAGTTCGTGGATCGTGATCATGGGATCATGATCGCAGACCTCGGAGGTTGTCACCTCTCTACTATCACCCCATGCCTGTCCATCGTGCTGCCCAGGCGGGGTTTGGGTCTTCCGCCGACATCTACGAGGCTGCTCGGCCTGGATATCCCGAACCAGCAGTCGCCTGGATGGTGGATCAGCTGCAGATCGGCCCCGGCAGCCGAGTTGTCGATCTGGCGGCCGGCACCGGCAAATTCACCCGCGAGTTGCTGGGTCGGGGAGCCACGGTGATCGCCATCGAGCCGATCGAGCCCATGCGGGCCTCTCTGTCCGAGACCTCCCCTGGTTCACTACAAGTCGGTGGAGAGGCCGAAGAATTGCCGCTTCGATCCGGTTCGGTCGATGCCTTGACGATTGCCCAGGCCTTTCATTGGATAGACACTCCGGCGACCCTGGCCGAACTTGGCAGGGTGATCAAACCGGACGGGGGGCTCGGCTTGATTTGGAACGCGCGGTTACGGTCCGTCGGATGGTTGGACGACTTTTGGTCGATCATGGATCGTGCCGAAAAGGGCGCCTCCTGGAGAGAAAATGCGAGCCGCTCCCAGGAAGGCAGACGTCTGCCAGGATTCACACCATTCCGGTCGTCGGAGTTCTTCCATGGCCACGTGGTCACACCGGAGTTGCTCGTTAAACGGATGGCCTCGACTAGCCACATTGCCGCGCTGCCATCACGCAAACGGCAGGCGGTACTGGATGAAGCCCGGGATCTGCTTGCGACACACCCCAATACTCAGGGTCGCGAAGCCCTGCAAATCACCTATCGGGTCGATTGCTTCGCCGCCCGGCGAGAGAGATCCGACGCCAGGTGAAGAGACCTGGCCATTTCAATCACCTTCGAGCAGCTTGCGGGCTTCTTCCTCTGCGGTCAGCGCCTCGACAAAGCCGTGGAGGTCCCCAGCCAGGATCTCGGGCAGTTGCTTGATGGTGAGGCCGATGCGGTGGTCGGTGACCCGGTTCTCCTTGAAGTTGTAGGTACGGATCTTCTCCGACCGATCACCTTTGCCGACCTGTTCGCGCCGGTTGGAGGCGATTTCGCCCAGATGTTCCTCGAGTTGGATCTGATAGAGGCGGGCCCGCAGAATGCGGAAGGCCTTCTCTTTGTTCTGAAGTTGGGATTTCTCGTCCTGGCAGCTGACCACCAACCCGGTCGGCTCGTGGGTGAGACGAACGGCGGAGTCGGTGGTGTTGACCGACTGCCCACCCGGTCCGCTCGACCGGTACACGTCGACCCGCACGTCGTTGACGTCGAGTTCGACCTCAAGCGCTTCCGCCTCCGGGAGAACTGCCACCGTGGCGGTCGAGGTGTGGATGCGCCCCTGGGATTCGGTCTTCGGGACTCGTTGCACCCGATGTACCCCGGCCTCGAACTTGAACAGGGAGTAGGCGCCCTTGCCCTTTACCGAAAAGATGACCTCTTTGACGCCACCGGTCTCCGAGGCCGACGATTCGAGGACTTCGGTCTTGAAGCCGCGGCGGTCGGCGTAGGCCCGGTACATCCCGTACAGGTCACCCGCCCAGATCGCGGCCTCGTCCCCTCCGGCCGCCGACCGGATCTCAACGATCACATCCTTGTCATCGTTTGGATCCTTGGGGATCAAACTGCGTCGAAGCTCATCTTCGATGCGTACCGCGTCTTCCCGCCGCTCGGCTGCCATGGCCCGCAGGTCCGCTGCCATCCCCGGTTCGGTTTCCACGCCGGCCAACTCCTCGGCCTCACGCGCATTCCTCAAGCGCTCCCTGATAGGCATGGAAGCTTTCAACGACGGGGCGCAATTCGGCGTGACGCTTGGTCAGCTCGGTGTAGCGGGTCTGGTCCGCCAATACATCCTGGCCGGACAGCTGTCGTTCGGTCTCCTCAAAAGCTGCCTCAATTTCTTTGAGGCGCCCCGCAAAACCAGCGTCCATCACTCACCTGCCATCTCCGCCAGCGCGGCAAGAGCGGCGGGATTTATCGGCCCCCGCCCCTTGACCTCGTCGACTTCATCGGGCTCGAGCGCGGCCAGCAGACTCGCAACGGCAACCTCGACCTGATCGTCATCAGGCTGGCCGGTGGTCAGCCTCTGCAGCCAGAGACCGGGGGCCGCCAGAATCCGGCCGACCAGTTCTCCCCCGTGAAGGCCGGAGAACTTGAGAATCTCGTACGCCACTCCGGCGATAACCGGGATGAGAACGATCCGGCTGGCAATCAAGATGGGCCAGCCCGGCCTCCCGATCAAGGTGAAGACAATGAGCGACCCGATAACCACGATGAGCAAAAAGCTCGTCCCGCACCGGGGGTGCTCCGGCCGGTATTTCTGAATTCTGCTCAATGGTCAGCGGATCACCAGCCTCGTAGGCGTGAATGGTCTTGTGCTCGGCACCGTGATATTGGAACACGCGGCGGATCTCTTTGGATCGCCCGATCGCCCAGATATATCCGACGAACAATAACGCCCGGACGAAACCGTCGACGAGGTTGAAGAGGAACTCAGATCCACCCAGATAAGGCTCGAGCAGCGATGCGGCTCCGAGCGGGAGGAGGATGAAGAGCGCCGCAAAAGCCACCAGCGCGATAGTCATCGAGACGGCCATCTGGCGGGTGGTTAGCGGCTCTTCGTCTTCGCCAACCGCCTTCTGGGCCGACCACGAGAGGGATCGGAATCCCAGGGTTAGAGACTCTCCCAAGACCATGATGCCCCGGATGAAGGGAATGCGGGCCAATCGGGACCGTGAGGACAATCTGGGCAGGTCGTGCGTGACGGCCTCGATTACGCCGTCGGGTCTTGCGCACCGCCACCGCCCAGGCGGCCGGGGCGCGCATCATCACTCCTTCGATGACCGCCTGGCCGCCGACGCTGGCATTGGGGGCGCGACTCACCGACTCCTCCTTGGAATCCTCGGCCCGGTTAGGCGTCGGTCTTGGTCTCAGCGGTGAAACTCTTGCGACCGTATCGCTTCTGGAATCGCTCGACCCGGCCACCGGTGTCGACCAGCTTCTGCTTGCCGGTGAAGAACGGATGGCATTCGTTGCACAACTCGACGTGCAACTCGGCTTCAGTCGACCGGGTTGTGAAAGGTGTTACCGCACGAGCACGTGACCGTGGTCTCGATGTAGTCGGGATGAATTCCTGTTTTCACTGCTGTCTCCTTCGTGCTCCGCAGTATGCCGCTTACCCGGTGCTCTTGGCGATTTCGTCCAGGAACTCGGCGTTCGACTTCGAGGTCTTGAGACGGTCAATGAGCAACTCGAGGGCCGCACCCGGCTCGAGAGCCAGCAGCACTCTTCGCAGCTTCCACACCTGGGCGAGCTCCGAAGGATCGAACAACAGCTCTTCTTTTCTTGTTCCCGACTGGCTGATGTCGACGGCCGGGTAGATCCGGCGGTCGGCCAACCCACGATCGAGGCGCAGCTCCATGTTGCCGGTGCCCTTGAACTCTTCGAAGATCACCTCGTCCATCCGGGAACCGGTCTCCACGAGAGCGGTACCCATGATCGTGAGGCTTCCACCTTCCTCGATGTTGCGGGCCGCACCGAAGAACCGTTTGGGCGGATACAGCGCTGTCGAGTCGACGCCACCGGAGAGAATCCGGCCGCTGGCCGGAGTCGCCAGGTTGTGGGCTCGGGCGAGCCTGGTCACCGAGTCCAGCAGGATCACCACATCGGTGCCCATTTCGACGAGCCGCTTGGCCCGCTCCAGCGCCAGATCCGAAACCTGGGTGTGCTCCTCAGCGGGACGATCGAAGGTCGAGTAGACGACCTCGCCCTTGACCGACCGTTGCATGTCGGTGACTTCCTCGGGTCGTTCGTCGACCAGGACCACCATCAGGTAGCACTCGGGGTTGTTGGCGGTGATCGAGTGGGCAATCTCCTTCAGTACGGTCGTCTTGCCGGCCTTGGGAGGAGAAACGATCATCCCGCGCTGGCCCTTGCCGATCGGTGCAACCAGGTCGATGATCCTGGCGAGCTCCTGATTGGGCTCACCCTCGATCTCCAGCCGAAGACGCATATCGGGGAACAAAGCGGGTCAGCTTCTCGAATCGAGGCCGGTTTCTGCCCTCTTCGGCGGACATCAGGTTGATGCTCTCAATCCGGGTCAGGGCTGGGAATTTCTCTTGGGAACGAGGCGGGCGAATCGGTCCACTGACCAGATCGCCTTTGCGCAGGCCGAACTTGCGTACCTGACTGGCGGAAACGTAGACGTCCTTGTCACCCGGCAAATATCCGGTCACCCGCAAGAACCCATAGCCCTCCGGGAGGATGTCCAGGATCCCTTGTCGCTCCTCCAGTTCTCCTTCAGGAATCTGCTCTTGCTGGCCTCCGCCGCCTCCCCGCCGGCGCCGCCGGTTGCGATTGCGGCTCTGACCGTCTTCCTCGAGAGCGCGGCCGGTCTTGCCAATCATCACGCGGTGATTCGTCTCGGGTTTCCCCCTTCGTCTCACCAGAACTCTCGGCATCTGCTGTCTCAGCTTCAGCTGAGTCTGGTTTTTCCGATGACTCGTCCTTGGCTTCTTCGGCTTCCGGTGGAGTAGCCGGGACAGCGGCCGGGAGGTCGATCGGGGCCGGCTCGTCACTGACAACGAAGTCCGCGGAGCCGAGGATCGCCTCGATGAGCTTGGCCTTCTGAAGACCGTCGCTTTCTATCCCGACTGATGCAGCGATCTCACGGAGGTCCTTGATGGGCTTCCCCTGGAGTTCGGATCGGCTGGTCATATGGTCCTTTCTGCCGGATGGTTCGGTCTGAACAACCGCGCCACAGCATTTGGGTTCCCGAGGCCTTGCAGGTGCCTCCCTGGTTTGAATGGGAGAGCAAGGCTGGGGATTCACTGCCTCCACATCCAGGACGACGCGAACGTCGCAGCCGGTGTGTGGGGGCGCCTTCACCACGCGTCTAGAGGCGGGGTGATCAGGTACGGCCCGCATACTACGACCTCTTGGGCGATGTTCCAAGCGCGCACTATTCCTCGGACGTTGTCCGGTGGGTGGCCCTTCGCACAAAAGCTTCAATAGACGCACGATCCGGAGGCAGGACCGTCATTGTTTCGGTCTTGTCGAACAGGTCTGCCAGACGCTCAGGAAGCGGGGGACGAATGCCTGTGGCGGCTTCGACGGCGTCCGGGAACTTGGCCGGATGGGCCGTCCCGATGCAGATCACCGGGATACCCGGCTCCCGTTCTGCCGCCCGGGCCGCGGCGATGCCGATGGCCGTGTGCGGATCGACCAGCCGCGCAGTCTCATCGTGGACTTCGGTCAGAACCCGCCTGGTCGCCGGTTCATCGAACCACCATCCGGACACAAAGGTCCGCAGATTGTCGAGAAGAAGGCGGTTGATCTCCAGATGCCCACTCTCGACGAAACCCGTCCATCAGAAGCCGAACCGCCTCGCCATCCCGCCCGTGAAGATCGAACAACAAACGCTCCAGGTTGCTCGGCACCTGAATGTCCATGGCCGGCGTGATGGTCGGCACGACAGATTCGATCGACATTCCCCCGGTCTCGAGAAACCGGGCCACCACGTTGTTCTGATTGGTGCCGATTATCAGACGCCGAATCGGCAAACCCATCTGGCGGGCCACGAAGGCGGCAAACACGTTCCCGAAATTGCCCGTCGGTACCGCAAAAGTCACCTCGCGATCCGGAGCACCAAGCGCTAGGGCGCCGGCGAAGTAGTAGGCGACCTGCGCCATGATCCGCACCCAGTTGATCGAATTGACCGAGGTGACGCCCAGCTCCGTGCGCAAAGCCGGATCGGCCAGCATCTCCTTGACCAGACGTTGGCAGTCGTCGAAGGTGCCCCGCACAGCCACGTTGTGAACGTTGGGGGAAGCCACCGTCGTCATTTGCCGTCGCTGGACCTCCGATATCCGGCCATGGGGATGCAAGATCACTATGTCAAGCGTCGATCGGTCGCGGCACGCTTCTATGGCCGCCGATCCGGTATCGCCCGACGTTGCTCCCAAAACCACGGCCCGCTGGTGGCGGCGGGCCAGGGCGGCATCGAAGAGGCGGCCCAGCAACTGCAACGCGTAGTCCTTGAAGGCCAGTGTCGGCCCCCAGTACAACTCGAGGAGCCACAGCTCGTCGCCGAGGTCGGTGAGGGGCACCAGTCGGTCGAAGGAGGAATAGGCGGCGTCGGCTATCCCCGCGAGGTCATCGACGGCGCCGTCCACAAACAGCGCTGATATGGCGGCCACCAGACGCGGATAGGGAAGGTCGCGCATGGCCGATATCTCGCCCCGGGACAACTCAGGCCAGGCGTCGGGAACGTACAAGCCCCCGTCCGGCGCCAGGCCCGTGAGAAGCACGTCCTCGAACCCAAGGGCCGGCGACAATCCCCTCGTCGACAGATACCTCACGGTTCGTCGCTTTGCACCCGGATGGTCGCCGCAACTTCCGTAACGACCTCGAGCGAGCGCAGGGACGCCACGGCCGCCCGCTGGTTGGCCTCGAGGGCGTCGTGGGTGATCAAGAGCAGTGTCGCGTCGTTCCCGCGACCTTCCTGCCAGACCGACTTGATGCTCACGCCGGCCTCTCCAAAGGCTCCGGCGATCGCGGCCAGAACACCGGGAGCGTCGGCCACTTCGAGTCGTACGTACCACTTCGTTTCGATCTCCCCGAAGTCCCGCAGGCGCCCGGGCGCAAACCGGATTCGGGGAGCAACCTGTGCTTGAGCCAGCAGTTCGCGAGCGGCATCGATGACGTCACCGAGAACCGCCGTGGCCGTCGGTCCCCCACCTGCACCCGGCCCCATGAACAACAGCTCCCCAACTTGGGGACCTTCGATGAAGACCGCGTTGTGGGCGCCGCGTACCGAAGCGAGGGGATGGTCGAGCGGCACGAGGGCCGGATGCACCCGGGTGCTCACGCCTTCCAGTGTCTCCTCCGCAACGGCCAGCAGTTTGGGCGTGTAGCCCAGATCGGCGGCATATCGAAGATCGATCGGCTTTAGGGCTTCAATGCCCTCGCGGTACACCGCGTCGACAGACACCCAGGTCCCGAATGCCAGGCTGGCGAGGATGGCCGCCTTGGCTGCCGCGTCGGCGCCAGACGTGTCTGCGGTTGGATCGGATTCGGCAAAACCCAACTCCTGGGCCTCTGCGACCGCCTCGGCATATCCCAGGTCCCCATCCGACATCCGGGTCAAGATGTAGTTGGTGGTGCCGTTGACGATTCCCAGTACCCGGGTTATTCGCTCCCCGGCCAGAGACTCGGAAAGAGGCCGGATGATCGGAATACCCCCGCCCACGGCTGCTTCAAAAAGGAGCGACACGCCCTTTTCCTCCGCCCGCCTGATCAATTCCGCGCCCCGCGCGGCAACCAACTCCTTGTTGGCCGTCACCACCGGTTTACCCGCCTGGAGGGCCCTGAGCACGAGGTCGCCGGCCGGTTCCAGGCCGCCCATCACCTCGACCACCAGATCGACCGATGGGTCGTCGACCAGCTGCTCCGGCCGATCGGTGATGACCCCCTCGGGAATGGGGAAAGTCCGCTCCTTGGACAGAGAACGCACCGCCACCCGGCGAACCTCCAGTTCGAGGCCGGTCTTGGCCACGATGGCGTCTTGCTCATCGATCAGATACTGGAGCAACGCCCCACCAACGGTTCCCCCACCCAGAATGCCGATTCCAACCTTCATCACGTTCTCTCTTCGCTGCCGGGCGATTGTACCGGCAGTGTTCCTCCCGCAAGGTGAGAAGGATCCGAGCCGGGTTGTGGGGTACACTCCGCGCCCCAATGCCCTCGTAGCTCAGGGGATAGAGCACCGGCCTCCGGAGCCGGGTGCGCAGGTTCGAATCCTGCCGGGGGCGCCGAGGGCGCACTTCGTGCGCCCGGTTTCAAGTTTCAGGTTTCAAGTTTCAGTTGCCCTCCCCCCTGACGGGCGAAGCGAGTCGGATTGGGGGGAGGTGTCGAGCCCGAGACTCCGCGGGTACGAGAAACGAGAAACGAGGAACGAGAAACCGCAAGTCCTGATAACTTGTTTCCCATGGCTAGATCGATTTGGAAAGGTGCGATCAGTTTCGGGCTCGTCTCGATTCCGGTGGCGCTGTTCACCGCTACGGAGAACAAGACCCCCAAGTTCAAGATGCTGAGATCCGGAGACAGCAGCGCCATCAAATACAAGAGGGTGGCCGAAGCGGACGGCCAGGAAGTCACCTGGGACGACATAGTGCGGGGCTTTGAGGTGGAAAAGGGGCGCTACGTAGTCTTCACCGACGAAGAATTGGAGACGGCCACCTCCCGGGGCGGAGCCAAGATCGTCGACGTCATCCAGTTCATTGAAGCCGAAGAAATCGACCCGATCTACTACCGATCGTCCTACTACCTGGTGCCCGAGCAAACCGGGCTGAAGGCCTACCGGATCTTGCTACAGGCACTGAAAGACAAGGGCCGGGTTGGCATTGCCAAGTTCGCTCTGCGTGAGAAGGAGTATCTCGCCACCCTGCGAGCCGACGAGAAGGTTTTGATCCTGGAAACGATGTTCTGGCCCGACGAGATCCGCGCCCCGGCCTTCGAGGAACTCGAGACCGACATCGAGGTGCGGGATGAAGAAGTCAAAATGGCCGAGATGATCATCGACAACCTCACCTCGCCTTTTGACGCCGACGCCTACCAAGACCCGACGCGCGGAGCCATTGAGGAACTCGCCCGCAAGAAGATCGAAGGCGAAGAGATCGTCAGCCCGGAGATGCCCGAGCCGACCAAGGTCCTCGACCTCCTCGAGGCGCTCAAAGCCAGCGTCGAAGCCACGAAAGAGAAGCGAGCGGCGAGCTGAGGACACCCCTCCCTGAAAGGGAGGGGAAGCCTCGCCCGCAGGGCGAGGCAGGGGAGGGTCGAGCCTTGCCGCGAGACCGTCTGGCTATCGCCTGACCCCCATCCCCCTCACTTCGCTCGGGTACTTCCCCCTTTCAGGGAGAAGTCGTCGCTATGTGGCCAGCAGCGGTTCGAAGCGGGGAACCGTCACCCGGCGCCGAGTTCCTCACGGACGACACGGTTGACCAACCCGCCGTCGAGATCCTCGCCCATGGATTTCATCAGGTGCCCCACCACCTTCCCCGCCATCTTCGGGTCGTTGACGCCGAGATCAGTGATGGCTGCCTTGACGGCGGTGCGGGTTGCCTCTTCCGAGAGCTTGGACGGCAACCACCGTGATAGGTAGCTCACCTCCCATCGCAGCTTGGCGGCCATGTCTACCCCGCGCTCGCCGAGTCCCTCGTAGTCACCCGCTGCCTTCTCCATCTTCTTGGCGAAACTGCCCATAATCTCCAGATAGAGATCATCGTCTACCTCGCCCCCAAACCCCGGCTCGGCCCGCCGGCGAGACATCTGCGTCTCGATTTCGCGGACTACCTCACGGCGGCGGCGATCTCCAGCTTTCATCGCGTCTTTCAATTCTGCTGCCAGTTCATCCTTGATACTCATCCTGGTTCCTCTCCATGCACGTCGGCTCGGATCCTGACGGGATCATCGGTGATGATCGCCGCGGCTCCGCCGGCCGCCGCCTGGCGGGCGACTTCTTCATCATTCACCGTCCACACGAAAACATGCAATCCCGCTTGAACCAGCTCTGCGACCGGCGCGGATGGTTCTTCGCCGAGCAGCGACCAGTGGGGAGCGATCACCCGATGGCCCATTTTGGATGCCCAAGCCACCGCCTCGGCGAGCGACCCGAAAGGGTCTAAGAGCAGGCCGGTGGTCAGCTCGGGAAAGGCCCGCCGGATCGCATCGATGGTCGGCCAGTGGAAACTCGTCAAGACGTCACCATCCGAGGCGAGTTGAGCGACCTCGAGAGCAAAGGCGAACGTGTCGTCGAAATCCGGATCAGCCGGGGAGTTCTTGATCTCGAGGTTGAAGGGTGCGCCTGCCGCGGCCGACAAGACAGCATCGAGGCGGGCCGGATGCAGACCGCCACCGAGATTGAGCTCAGCCAACTCCCGCCAATCGGTATCGATGATCGTCTGACCGCCGATCTGGGGATCGTGAGCCAAAACGGCGACGCCGTCCCTGGTGCGCCGCACATCGATCTCGACCATGTCGCACACCCGGGTGGCTGCCAGGATGCCCTCCCGGCTGTTGTCCGGATATTCGAGTCGCAACCCACGGTGTCCAACGATCATGCTTGTTCCCGCATATACCCTGCTCAGATTCACAAAAATACCCCTTGCCTACCCTGCTCGCGGCAGTTATCGTTTGTGAAGCAAATCACAATCTTTACCTTTTGTAGGGGTTTTTCGTGTTAACAATCACCGAATGGCGGCAGATGTCCGCGTGTCGCGACTCAGAGCCGTCCCTGTTCTTTCCCGTAGGTACCACCGGTCCTGCCCTCGATCATATTGCTGATGCCAAGGCAATATGTGCTCAGTGCTCCGTTCAGGAGGACTGCCTCCAGTACGCCCTCGAGTCAAACCAGGAAGCTGGGGTATGGGGCGGATACGCCGAGGATGAGCGCCGCCGCCTTCGCAAGCGGTGGCTGGCCGAACGTCGGCGTCGGGCCGGCTAACGCCAGACGAAGTTCAACTAAGTCACGATGCGGTGAACCCCACCGACACCCGTTGGTCCGGTTCCACTTCGACATAGGCGATGCGCGGAAGGGGCACACCTATTCGGCGGTCACCAACGTCGGTGAACCACAGGATGGCTTTCTCTTCATCAAAGGCTTCCTCGATTTCGGCTATCAAGGCGTCAGCATCGGCAACGTCTAGTTCGATCTCCCGGGAAGTATCACCGATTCCGATTCGCACGCGCACGTTGTCTCCTTGTGTGGCACAGGGCAAGAGTAATCAGTCGTCAGTTCTCAGTCGGCCGACCCACGGTCGAGCTTTCAGTCCTCACATTGGAACTGGCAACTGGTTTCTGATCAGGGATGCGCTACTTGCACCAGCTCGACGCTGCCATCGCTGATGAGATAGCCGCGCCCGGGCATCCGAGCCAGCGGAGGAGTGCGGGGCAGGGTTGCATGCCAGAGCTCTCCATCTACCTCGGGTTGGGGACGCAAGGCGATCCCCTGTCGGGATCTCCGCAGCTCTTGGGTCCAATGGCCATACATCGCCCGCAGAGCGTCGGCCCGGCCGGCTCCCACAATCCGGATATTGGGTCGGCGTTCCCGGAAGAGACGCACGAGAACGCCGCTCGGGTCCGCCAGGTCGTCGGCGTCATCCACCAGGATCAACTGCGGACCTGTGTCACCAAGGATCCTCTGCACGGCGAGATCCAACTCGTCGGGGTCGGTAATCAGCCGGCCTACCTCCGGGGACTCCCACAGTGGTGATCGGCGGGGCGCCAACGCAGTTATCGACACGTCCGGCCGACAGTTGGCAACAATGGTGGAGATGGTTTGCAGGGTTGTGCTCTTGCCCGATTTGGCGGGTCCCACGATCAGCGCGTGTTCGCTCTCGCCCAGGTGCAAACCGACAGGCTCCAACCGCCGATCGCCAATCCCGACCGGGAGAAACCAATCCCGGTCTGCTACCAAAGCGTGCTGGGCTACCTCCGCCAAGCCGGACCGCGCCGGCAAGACTCCGATCGCCCTCGGGATGTCCCTGCGGGCGAGCGGCCGGGCCCCAATCCGGCCCAAATCCGACGCCGAGACCTCAGCGATCTGCACAACCAGGCCATTGCCAATCTGAATAGCCCGCCCGGTCGGCAACTCCGGCATGTCTCGATTCGGTACACCAAGCGTCGCATAGTCAAAAAGGTCGGCCATACGGAAGACCAGCTTCTCGGGAATCAACGCCGCGAGGTTGGTCGGAACGGCCGCGGCCTGGTCGGCGCTCATGGCCACGAACACTCCGACCCCCGGGCCGTCCGCAACGATCCGCCGTAGGGCCTCCCGATGCCCAAGGTCGGAGGGATGATCGTATGAGGATGAAAACCCCCCGTAGTTGTCGAGGAGCAGAACTACGGCGGGCCCTTCCTCAGGTCCATTGGTTCGCCTGACTTCCACCTCTTCCTGGAGGTAGCGAAGAAGCCGCATTTGTCTCTCCCGGTCGGCGGAACCTATCACTCCCCCGACGTGAGGTAACTCCTCGAGCGGCGCCAAGATTCGGGTTCCGAAATCGAGAGCGTAGATGTGGATTTGGTCCGGCTCATACCTGTCCGCCAGCGAAGCGCCGAGCGTGAGCAGCGCTCGGGAGGGCCCGCTTCCCGGCATCCCATAGATGAGCAGATTGCTTCCCTCCCATCCCCACACCGACTGCCGCTGCCGGTGGGGCTCGTCGGCCAAGCCCATCGGCGTCCACCACAGGCCGCCCTTGTCGGGTGCGCTCGCCACCTGGCTAAAGGGGAGATCTTCCGGCAGCTCGGGAGGCCAAGGCGAGCGGGGCGGCCGGATCCCGGCTTGAACGGCCGCCCCCACGATCGTGTCGACCAAACGTTCGAGATCGGTGACGGGATCGTCGTTACCCTCTTGACCAGTGGGTGTCTCGGCCGACTCCCACCCAAAGCAAAATGGGCGTAAAGCAACAGGAACTGTTCCTCCCAAACCGTTGCTCGTAGATACCAGAGCCCCTTGGAACGGAATCAGTTCACCGGGTCCCAGCCGTACAAATCCTCGCCCGGCTCCGCCTCTCGGGATGGCCGCCGCAGCTTGGTCGTCGAGCACATCCCGGGAATCTGCCGCGTCATGAACCCGCAGGGCGATGCGGAGGTTCGTGTTAGCCCGGATGTTTTCCCCGATGACTCCCGCCGGCCGCTGCGTCGCCAGCAATAGATGCACGCCGAGGCTTCGTCCTCGCTGAGCGATGTCCACCAACGACGGGACAAACCCTGGGAGTTCGGCGGCCATGGCTGCGAACTCATCGATTACCACCACCAATCTGGGAAGTGGCTCTTCGGGCCTGGTCGCGAGATACTCAGGCAAATCAGCCGCTTCAACCGCCCGCAACCGAGCTTCTCGGTAGCGCAACTCGGCTTCCAGGCAAGTGAGCGCCCTTCGTCCCAAATGGGCGTCGAGATCGGTGACCACGCCCACGACGTGAGGCAGGCGGGCGCAGGCGTCAAAGGCACTTCCCCCCTTGTAGTCGACAAGAGCGAAGTTCAGGTGGTCCGGACTCACTGCGGCAGCCAGCGAAGCAATGAGGCTGCGCAACAGTTCGCTCTTCCCCGACCCGGTGGTACCTGCGATCAATCCATGGGGCCCGTCGCGCACCAGGTCGATCATCAGCGGGCCCCGCTCCGTCGCACCTATCGGTCCGGCGATTGTGGGGATCGGCCCGCCGGCTTTCCAACGATCCAGAATCCCGTCGGCAGTGGAGGCATCCGCTCCCACAAGATCAATCAGTGGTACCAGATCGGGAAGATCGGCAGCTTCCATATGGATCTCAGGGTCCTTCAACCGGGCGAGAGCGCGTGCACACTCGAGGGCGATCTGTGTTGAGAGACCGGTCGGCAGCAGATTAGAGACCCCCCGGCCGTCGGCAGAGTACCGGCAGGTGGCCGCCCGGCGGGTATCGGGAATCTCAATGACCACGTTGCACAATCCCGGGAGGCTGACCGAGGACGGGGCAACCACTACTCCGGTAGTCGCAGATCCGGATCCGGCTTGGATGCTGCGCAGCCTGGATCGCCGAGGAGGATCCAATGAATCTGCGTCGGCAATCAGCAGCGTCAGCGGAACGGACGATTCGTCCGCTGATGGGCCGGTAGCCAGGTGGGCCAGCACCTCGTCGACCTCGCCCGGCGTGGCAGCCAGCAGTCGACGGCCCGAAGTTGGGTCGGTAGCGCTATGCGGGAGCCACTTTGCCCAATCCCAATCATCGGGATGGTCCGTGACGATGGCAATCCGCAGGTCGGCGGGACCCTGATGGACTGCCGACTGGACAACCAGCCATCTGGCCAGCGCCATCGCTCGGGCGCGATCCCCGGCGATGCCGAGAACCACGCCCGGTGTCAGGCCGAGTCCGACCGGAGCGTGATCGAGTTGTGCATATCTACTCAGAATCTCATCGGTCTCCTCATCGCCGACCGACCCTGAAAGATTCGGCTGCCAGGAAACCGTTCCAGTGCCCAGGCTCACCTTCCCGAAATCCTGGTGGTCGGGGCGACGTTCCCACAGTCGCGGGTGAGCGGTGAGTGCTCGAGTGACGACATCGGGAGGTTCGGTCAGACCGGACCGTGCCCGCCGGATGTGGTCGGCTCCGGCGGTCTGCAGTTGCCGGCGGAACTTTTCCAGGGCGTTGCCAAATTCAATAGCGTTAGCTGCTCGGGTCTTCCGCACTCGTCTTCGGTCTTCGAACCAGTTGGCCAGCATCATCATGGGGCCCAGAAGCGCAAAGGTGGCCATCATCGGGCTGAAGAGCACCGCAAATAGTGCTCCCATCGCCAGCGGAACCAGCAATGTCGCCCAACCGGGGCGTCGTTGCGGGGTGGGTTCGGCCGGTTGTTGAGGGATCTCAATCCGCATCGGTTCCGATGGCTGGTGAATCCGCGGCGGTCGATTGAAGACCCTTGAACCCGGCTCGATCCTCCCGCCTCCGACCGGCTCGGGACTCGGGTTGAATTCCCAGACGGTAGTTCCCATCTGGATCAAGGACCCGGCCTCGAGTCTCACCCGATCCTGCCTGGACTCGTGATCAAGATATATCGGGTTGCCGCCCAGGGCTTCACAATAGGTTTCCATCGTCGGCCCGACCGCCAGGACGGCATGGCGGCCGGCGATGGCCGAATCGGGATGGTGGATCTCGCAACCTGGATCGGATCCGATCCGGTAGAGGCCGGGGCTCAGCAACCAGCGAGCGCCGGCCGCGGGGCCTCCGATCGTGCTCAGTTCAGCCACCAGCGGTGACGGTGGGCCATCAGGACCATGCAACGACACCACCGAGCCATCGCCCAGGCCCGTTTCACCGACTAGCAAGTCGACGGGCACGGGGACGTCATCGACGTAAGCGGTCGAATGATTGGTGCTTCCCGTCAGCGCCGTCAGCAGGTCACCGAAGGTTGCCCCGGGCGGGAGCATCACGTCGAGATCGTCATCGCCTTCGCTCGAACGCCAGACGAGACGCACCGTCATCTCAGCGGGGCGCCATGGCGCCGGCCGTCGCCGATGTGTCGAGGTCGGGCCCGGCCAGGGAAGCAGCTTCGACTGCCCGCAATCGACGGGCTTCCTCTCGCTGACGTTCGGCCAAGCTCCGCAGTAACGATGCCAACGCCGTCAACTCGCGACGGCGATCACCAAGTTCGGAAACCAACCGATCGGCTGCCGGACCCTCCCAGGCGCCAATGACCCGGGCGATAAGGGGCTCGATCGTGTCACCGACACCATCGAGCCCCCGCGCCTCAATCAGCAACTGACCTGCCAACCGGTCGAGGGAATCCGCTCGGGCCGACACCGGCTAGCTCGTCGCCATCTCGATCGCGTTGCGGCGGTCCTTGACCACGGAAGAGCTCTCCGAGAGTGCTTCCTTGAGGCGCAGCAGCGCCGGTACGAAGTCTTGAGCCCATTGGGTCCGGAATCGTTCCGCGGCCGGGCCGGACCAGGCGGTGGTCTCGAGGGCGCCCGAGGATACGCGTCTGGAGCCCGTCGACCGCATCGATCTCGGTGAGGAACTGCCTGCTCAACGTATCCAGCTGGGCTAGGTCACCTCCATAGACAGCCATTTCCTTCTCCTTCCTCCACTCTTGGTGGACGGGTGTACATCCACACCGTATAACGATATTTAAAGTTATGCAAATGTTGTTAAACATTGTTACAGCTTGACAACATGATCTTACGGAACGAAGATGACAAGCATGCAGCGGACCAAACAGATCACCAAACTGGCCGTGCTGATAGGACTCGAGTTTTGGACCCTCGCCTGGTTGCTCCAGCTGGACAACCGGGCCTGGCTGCGGATCGAATGGTCGAACCTCGGGCGCTGGCTGCGCGTGACCCCCACTGAGGACGCCGTCGTCGCGATCGTTTGGACTGCAGCCGTCGTCTGCACGATCTGGTTGGCGACCAGCACGCTGCTCTATGTCGCGGCCCGCGCGCTGCGAGTGCCCGCTCTGATCCGATCAGTCGGTTGGATGACCCTTCCGGCTATCCGCAAGGTGAGCGAGGGCGCCCTGGCTGCGATCCTGGTCACCTCGGCCGTCGCACCTCTTCCCGTCCGGGCCGAGGTGCCTTCCTCCGTCGTGGTGGTCGTCGACGAAGACGGGGGGTTGCTGCCTCCGGGCTTCGTCGGCTCGGGCAGGGAGATCCTCGACGAAGTGCGGCCGCCGGCCGATTCGCAGATTCCGCCGCTTCCGAGCTTCCCGATTTTGTCTAAACCTGTCGAGATCGAGACTCAGACGGCAGTGGTTACCGTGCAGGCGGGCGACAACTTGTGGACGATGAGCCGCCAACATCTGACCGGCGTGTTCGATTGGCGCCCATCAAACCAGGAGATAGCTCCCTACTGGAGACAGGTGATTGCCCTCAACCAACCAAAGCTCGTCTCCGGCGATCCCGATCTGATCTACACAGGCGAGGTCATCGAGATGCCCCCGACCAACTGATGCAAGCCATCAACTATCCGGTCACTACCTTGGCTCCACAGGTTGTGGAGTCGGAATTGCCCGGCCCGGCCGAATCGCCGCCCCCCACCCATGACAACCGACTGTTCCGGCGAATCGCAGGATTTGGAGGAACAGTTCTGGCTCTGGTGTTGGTGGGTTTTCTACTCGGCAGGCTGGTCGCCGAACCGACCGGCCCCGCCGGACACCCCGTCGGTCTCGAAGGTTTTGCCGAGTCCTACCTCTCAACCCTGCTCACCCGGGCCGGCGAAGGTGCCGAGGATGAACTGGTCCCTTTCCTTGGGTACTCCCCGGCGCTGACCGGCCTGCAACCCGGCGCCTGGTATGTCGTTCACACTTCGGTGTGGTCGATCGAAGAGGTCGGACCCGACCGCTGGGCTGTTTTGGTGGGGGCGGATCAGCTGGGGCTACAAGACGGCGGTTACAGCCCGGTGGGAACTTTTTTCTATACCGTTGAGGTAGAGCTGACTCCGATCGGTTTCCGCGCCATATCGTTTCCCACCGCGGTCGCCGCCCCGCCAATGCCAGATCCCCCGGCTCCCCAGGAGCCGTTGGCCGATTCCCAACTCGCCGACGCCGTGACCAGGTTCCTCAGTTCCCGTTTCTCAGGGACGGAGACTGCGCAATACGAAAGCGTGACGTTGCTCGCGATCTTCGCTCACGCAACCGGCGGGGATGATCTGGATGTCGAGGTTGACTTCCTCGGCTTCGACGCAACCGGGCACGCCACACCTCTGACCCAACGGCTCACAGTTTCGGAGATCGATTGGTCGGTCACAGAAACGAGAGATTCGGCGGCTAGCCGGGGATCCAACTGAACCGGATCTGCCGCTCGGAGTTGTCGGCGTTCGGATCAACGAGAACGATCGACTGCCACGTTCCCAACAACAACCGGCCACGCTCCACGGGAACAGTCACGCTGGGGCTCACGAAGGCGGGCATCACATGATCCGCTCCATGGCCCGGAGACCCGTGCCGGTGCCGCCAACGATCGTCGCGCGGCAGCACCGTGTCGAGCGCATCGAGAAGATCGGCGTCGCTGCCCGCCCCGGTTTCAAAGATGGCCAGGCCGGCCGTGGCGTGTGGCACAAAGACGGACAGCAGTCCGTCCCCCCGGCCTGAAACGAATTGGGCCGCGTGGGTAGTGAGGTCAAAGGTGCCCCGACTGCGGCCGGTGTGGATCAAAACGGTGGTTGTCTCCATGCGTCTGAAACTACCCTGCCGGTTTGCCCATTCCCGGACTTGCGTCAGAAACCAGCGCCTAGAGCCAGAATCGGGAACCGAGTAGAAATGGGGGAACTACATGGATGAATTCAATCGGTTCCAGGTCCTGAGCTTCGATTGCTACGGCACGTTGATCGACTGGGAGGCGGGGATCCGTGCTGAACTTCGCAACTGGGCGGACCGCCACAACGTTGCGGCAACCGACGACGAACTGCTGACGCACTTCGCCGGCTTTGAGTCGGCCATTCAACGGGAGACCACTCCGGCCCCTTTGTATCCGCAGATCCTCGAGGAGACCTTGCGCCGGATCGGCGAGGCAGTCGACTGCCCGGTCGACGAAACCGCGGCCGAGAAGTTCGGGCGTTCGGTCGGCAACTGGCCGGCCTTTGCCGACTCGGCCGAGGCTCTCCGGCGCCTTCAACAGCGCTTCCTCCTGGTGATCGTGTCGAACGTGGATCGGGAGTCGTTTGCGGGGAGCAACCAAAGGCTGGGCGTCACCTTCGATCGTGTCATTACCGCCGAGGAGGTAGGCGACTACAAGCCCCACCCGGCCCATTTCGACGCGTTGCTCGCCCAGCTGAAGACGTGGGACACCGCGCCGGATCATCTTCTGCATGTGGCCCAAAGCCTCTACCACGACCACGAGCCGGCCCAGCGGGCGGGCTTGGCCACCGTCTGGATCGACCGCCGCTCTCGCCAGGAGGGCTATGGGGCCACCCCGCCTCCCGCCGATCTGTCGGTGACTCCGGATTGGCGATTCCCCTCGATGGCTGCCTTCGCCGACACCGTTCTCAAAGAGCTTGCGTGAGAAACCTGCGCCCGGCGCGACAGACTCACACCAGAACGGGAATCAATTCAACGTGACCGTCAGGATGGCGAAAGCCACCACCGCCAGGAAGGTCAGCACGAGCGTCGCCTTCATGAATAGCGACATCTCCTGGGGGGTTCTGCCCTCTCGCTGCAAACGATCATCGAGGAGAGCCCTCCGGGCGTCAGGAGCATCCGTCGGTGGAACCAGGATCTCGGTCCGCTCTCCCGCCGACCGCAACTCCCCCGCTATCCCTTTTCCCTCCAGGACCCGAAGCCCAGATTCGGCTTCGGTCCGGGTCTCACAGGTGGCGACCACTTTGGGACCGTCTGACATCCCTACACGTTTTCGCCGAGGAAGATCTCCGAGACCGAACTATCGATGAAGATGGCTTGCAGGGCCTCGGCGACGATCGGGGCGACCGAGAGAACCTCGAGCTTGTCAAAGTCCCGGGCTTCCTCAGGAATCGGCAGCGTGTTGGTGATGACGACCTTCTCGATGGGAGCGTTCTTGAGCCGATCGATGGCCGGAGGCGACAAGACCCCATGAGTGGCGACGACCCGGACGCTCTCGGCACCCTTCTTGCGGAGGAGTTCTGCCGCGTTGGCGACGGTCCCGGCAGTGTCGATCATGTCGTCGACGATGACGGCGTGCCGGCCGGCCACTTTGCCGATCACGGTGAGAGCTGCGGAGACGTTGTGCTGATCGGACTCACGGCGCTTGTGGACAAAAGCGACATAGGCATCGAGGTGGCGGGCGTACTTCTCGGCCCGTTTTACACCGCCGGCGTCGGGTGACACGACCGTGGTGGGGCCTTCGATCACGTCCTGGAGATACTCCACGAAAATCGGGAGAGCGGTGAGATGGTCGAAGGGTTTGGAGACGAACCCCTGGATCTGTCCGGTGTGGAGATCGACGGACACCAACCGATCGGCGCCGGCGGCTAGAAACAGATCACCGACCATCCGAGCCGAAATGGCCTCCCGGGGCGAAACCTTCTTGTCGGCCCGGGAATAGCCGTAGTACGGCATTACTGCGGTGATCCGCTTGGCCGAGGCCCGGTGCAGGGCATCGATGGTCACCAGCTGTTCCATGATGTGGAAGTTGATCGGGTGACTGTGGCTTTGCATCACGAAGCAGTCGGCGCCTCGCACGCTCTCGGTGGGGCGCACATAGATCTCGCCATTGGCGAAGACCGACCGCTGCAGGCCCCCGAGCCGCACGCCCATCAAGTCGCCGACTTCTTCGGCCAGCGACTGATTGGCGCTGCCGGAGAACAGCATCAAGCGTTTGCGGCCAACTACTTCCATGGCTTAGTGCTCCGTGTCACCCTGCTGCTTTTTTTTTCTTGCGGGCCTCTACGCGGGCAGCGTAGCCGCGGATCTCTCTCTGTTCGGCACGCTCGACTGCCAGCGCTCCGGGGGATACATCGTGGGTGATGACCGATCCGGCCCCGGTGACGGCGTCGTCTCCGATCGTCACGGGGGCAACGAGCATCGTGTCCGAACCAATGAAGGCCCGTTCGCCGATCTTGGTCGGATATTTGGAGACGCCGTCGTAGTTGCACGTAATCGAACCGGCCCCGACGTTGGCTTTGGCGCCGATCTCGGCGTCGCCCATGTAGGCCAGGTGAGGCACTTTGGCGCCTTCGCCCAATCGGGTGTTCTTGGTCTCGACGAACGTGCCCAGCTTGGATCGAGCTTCCAGAATGGTGCCCGGCCGGAGCGAGGCGTACGGACCAACTTCGGCGCCTTCGCCTACCGACGAGTCCCGCAGCACCGAATACCACACGCGGCTCCCGATCCCGATAGTCGAGTTGAGGGCGTACACGTCGGGCCCGATGTTCGCTCCCGCGCCAACTTCGGTGGTTCCTTCCAGATGGACGTCGGGATAGATTCGGACCCCCGGTGAGAGCCGAACGTGAGCGCCGAGATACACCCGGGCCGGGTCCTGCATCCACACCCCTTCCGACATCCACCGGTCGTTGATCCGCTGCCGGGTAAGTTCGCCGGCGGCGGCCAGTTGCTGGTGGCTGTTGACGCCGGCCAATTCGACCGCATCGCTCTCTACCGTCCCGACTTTGTGTCCCTGCGAAACGAGAATGCCGATTACGTCGGTTAGGTAGTACTCGCCTTGAGAATTCTCGGTAGTCAGCTCATCGAGGGCAGCCTCCAGGAGGCTCCCGGCGAAGACGTATACGCCGCCGTTGACTTCAGTGATCGCCGCCTGATCGGGATCGGCGTCGCGCAACTCAACGATCCGGACTAAATCTCCTTCACCGTCGCGCAGGATCCTTCCAAAATCGCTGTCTTCGATCCGGGCCGTCAATACGGTGGCGGCGGTTCCACCGGCCAGGTGAGCTTCGAGGAGCCGCCCGATTGTTGCTTCGGTGAGAAGCGGCATGTCGCCGGGCAGAACCAGAATCGAGTCGCCTGCGACTGGAGTGGCGGCCAGACCGGCGCGCAGGGCGTGGCCGGTTCCGAGTTGTTGTTCCTGGACCCGAGCAACCACGCCCGGAGGAAGGACTTTCTCGACCTCGGCGGCTTGATGGCCGACGACCACCATGATCTCGTCGAGAGCCAGCGGCGCAATCGAGTCGAGAACCCATTGGAGGAGTGGCTGTCCGGCCAGGTCGTGCAATACCTTGGGGGCATTGGATTTCATTCGTGTGCCGGCCCCGGCGGCTAGAACTACGGCCTTCACCGCCATTGGTTTCCTCCTCGAGTTGTGGGCTGGGAGGAGAGGACTCGAACCCCTACTGACGGGACCAAAACCCGTTGTGCTGCCAATTACACCACCCCCCACCGACAAAGCCGGGTAGGGCTCAGCCCGGGCAGGAGTCTAATGCGATCAGGCCTGGGCCGAGGAATCACTTTCGATGAACCGAACACCAAAGGACACCGGTGCGGCCGCGAATCGGGCGCGGGCTTCGGTAGGCGCCAGGTCGGCCGCTTCCGCCGCCTCTTCCCGGTCTTGAAAGTAGGCGAAGAGCGATGGGCCGCTCCCCGACAACATGACCGGCCGTTCCCAACGATCAGTCAAATCTGCCTGCCAGTCGCCCAACTCGGGCCTTAAATCGAGAGCCGCGGGAAAGAGATCGTTGGTCAGCGGCGCGTAGGTCCGCAATGCGGGTGGCAGGTGTTGGCCGTCGACGGACTCCCCGGCGGGTTCACCCAGCCGGTCCCAGCGGTTGTAGACGGCTGCTGTGTCGAGCGAAAACGGCGGAACGACTACCGCCACCGCATAGGCCATCGGAGGATTCTCGACGGCCGTGAGCTGCTCTCCGTGGCCTTCCATCCAAGCCAACCCACCTTGGAGACAGAACGGAACGTCAGCCCCCACCTGGAGGGCCAAAGCCGTCACTGTCGAGAGGGGAACGTTCAACAACGACGAGGAGGCCACCAGGGCAGCGGCGGCGTCGGCGCTGCCCCCGGCCAGGCCGGCGGCGATGGGTATCCGCTTGGCGAGGACAAACGAAATCGTCCGGCGATCCCCGGTTTCAGCCCGGAGGGCGTCGATGGCTCGCCAAATCAGATTGTCCCGATCTGAAGACAGGTCGACGTCTCCGACATCGAGTTCGTCGCCAGCGGCCAGAGCGGCAGTCAGATGATCGCAACGATCGAAGGATTGGACCAGGGACAAGAGCGGGTGCATGCCAAGAGAATCCAGGCCCTTGACCCGCAACGACAGATTGATCTTGGCGGCGGCTTCAACCACCAGCGGTTCAGCGTCCAATTTGTGCCTCTTTCTCGGCAAGCGTCACAAAAGCAGTCGGCGATAGCTGCTCGGCTCTCAGGTCTCCGGATATCTCGGCAGCCGCCAATACCTCGGTGAGCGAGGGGACAAACTCCGCCAGGGACCGCCGGAGCATCTTACGGCGTTGATTGAAAGCGACCGAGGCGATCTCCACGGCTCGAGCCGCCAACGGGGGAGCCGTCCGGCGTTGCAGGGTGAGTACGACTGAATCGACCTGGGGGGGTGGAATGAATACCTGCGGACCGACGGTGAATTCGCGACGCACTTCAGCATGGAGGGCAGCCACCACGGAAGGGATGCCATACGTCCGCGATCCCGGTCCGGCCATCAATCGGTCGGCGACTTCTTTCTGGACCATCGTCACGAGCCGCCGGACGTTGGAGGCGTCCGTCAACACCTTCAGGACGAGTGGGGTTCCGATGTTGTACGGCAAGTTGGCGACCATCGTCCAAGGACCCTCGCCAAGATCACCAGGAAGGGAGGCCAGAGCATCGGCGAAACGCAATTCGACATTGGCGAACCCCTCCAGGACCTCTGCCAGGAGCGGTTCGAGGCGGTTATCTACCTCGTAGGCCACCACCTTGAATCCGGCTTCGCCCAGTGCCCTGGTCAACGTGCCGGTCCCCGCTCCGACCTCGACTACCAACCCTCCCGGTTCCACCGCAGCCAAGCCGACCATCTTGCGGACCAGATTGGGATCCGCCAGGAAGTGTTGACCGAGCGCCCGGCGCGGAACCAGGTCGTACCGTGTCAGTAGTTCCTGGATCGCCCGCTTGCCCTGAGTCATGGCCGAAAGAACCGACTGGCGTTATCCGCCGTTATGCGGGCAACCTCCCGTTCGGGAAGCCCCCACACGCCGGCCAACGCGGCTCCGACCAGGGCGACCCGGGCAGGTTCGTTTGGTTCCCCCCGGTAGGGAGGGGGCGACAGATAGGGGGTGTCGGTCTCGACCATGGCCCGCTCCGGGGGTACGACGGCGGCAGCCCGCCGCACGGTGTCTCCAGTTTCAAAGGCCACCGGACCGGCAAACGAGATCGTCACCCCCAGGTCGAGAAACCGGCGGCTCCAGCGGGGACCGCCGGTCCAGCAGTGCATGACCACCCGCTCCCCGGACCCGGTCGACTCGATGATGTCGTGGATCTCCCGAAAGGCGTCCCGGCAATGAACCACGGCCGGTTTGCCAAGATCGGCGGCCAGTTCGAGCTGCTCGGTGAATGCCTGGACCTGCTGAGCGCGGGGCGACAGATCCCGATAGAAGTCGAGCCCGATCTCCCCAATCGCCACAGCCCGAGGAGCCAGTTCCCGGATCGAGGATCGCTCTGCAATCCACCGGTCTGCTTCGTGCGGATGGAGACCCACCGCAGCCATCACGCGATCGGGGTATTCGCCGGCAAGTTCGAGGGCAGCTGCCGAGGAAGCGGCATCAATCCCCGGCACCACAATCCAATCGACATCGGACGCCCGCTCGAGCAGGACCGACGGTTCCTGATCAGCCAATTGGAGATGGCAGTGCGAATCGACCCACATAGGTGCCCGAGGGTAGTGGCCGCAGGTGGATTGGCCCCTTCGAATCGGCAATGAGAACCCCAACACACTGGCCACATCCTTGGGTATGCTCTGGAAGAACCAGGCACCCATTTGGGACCCGGGTAGCTGGTCGGTCGTCCAACAATGGAGGTCGAATGGACACCGGTATCGCCCGGAAGATCGACGACCTGGGGAGAATCGTCATCCCCGCTGAAACCCGCAGGCTGTTCAACATCCACGAGGGTGATCAGCTGGGTATCGCCGTTGAAGGAGACGCGATCGTCATCCGCAAACTGGAAGCGACCTGCACCTTTTGCGGGACCACCGACGACGTCGGCTCATTCAAAGGCAAGGGAGTTTGCACCGGCTGCAGGGCACAGCTGGCCTGAACAGGATTCTCTTCGGTCAGTCTGACAAAGGGGCTTTTGTTGTCGCGTTCAAGGCCGCTTCATAGAGCGATCTTCTCCTTACCCGTCGATCGACGGCCACCGTCCGCACGGCACCGGTGAGGCTCTCTCCGCCCTCAATCAGCTGCAGCACCTCGACGAGCGCCTCCTCGAGCGAAGGCTCACCCGGCGATGCTCCTCGGATCACGACTGTGTACTCGCCCCGCGGACTGTGTTCGTCCAGGTAGGCGACCGCCTCCCCCAGGGTCTGGCGGCGGACCTCTTCATGCCGTTTGGTCAACTCCCGGCACACCGCCACCGGACGATCGGCACCGAGATGCGCGCCAAGATCGCTGAGGTCGCGGGCGACCCGGTGAGTGGCGCTGAAGAACACAATCGTCCGCTCTTCAGCTGCCAGAGCGACCAGCCGGTCTTGGCGCTCCGTCCCTCGGCGGGGCAGAAAACCCTCGAAAACAAACCGTTGCGCATCAAACCCCGAAACGGCCAGAGCGGCGGTCACCGCACTGGGACCGGGGACGACCACCACTTCGGCGCCGACTCGTTGGGCGATCTGTACCGCGCTCACGCCCGGGTCGGAGATAGAGGGCATTCCGGCGTCGGTGATCAGAGCCACCGTTCGCCCGGTCTCGAGATGGCCGGCCAGTTCAGCGGAGCGTTGCTCTTCGTTCCCGATGAAGTAGGAACGGAGCGGCCGGTCGATGCCCAGGGCGCTCAGGAGCACGCGGGATCGGCGGGTGTCTTCTGCGTATACAACGTCGGCCTCACCCAAGACTTCTGCCAGGCGGGGCGGGGCGTCACCCAAGTTCCCGATAGGAGTTGCGCAGACGACGAGACGACCGGTCACGACGCCACCTTACGTGTCAGAGTCTCCGGTGTCCGCCATGCCGGCCACCACGGTCGGGCCGATGTCCGGATCCGAAGAGGCTACGAAGAGGACCTGATCGCCGTCGATCTCGACGTAGGCAAAATCGTTTCCGGAGAACGTTGCTTCACTTTCCGTCGTATCCGCCTCTCCGGCATCCATTTGCGAGCCGACGTAGGCCACGAGAGCGTCGTACATCTCGACCGCGTCCTGGGCTGTATCGCCCTCGTAGACCAGGACGTAGACCACGTCTTCGCCATCCCAAAGGACCCGGTACCAATCGCTGCCCCACCCGGAGGCGGCCCGCTCGGCAGTTGTCGCCGGAAGGCCCTGGTCGAACATCACGCGAAACGAGACCTCACCCCACACCGCCTCCTCGTCTACCTCATACCCGGGAAGGGACGTATCGGGGAGGGTGACGCCGTTGTTCTCCTCACCGCTGCGGTAGGTCTCGGGGTGGTAGATCTGTTCGGTAGTAGTGGGCGGGTTGAGGTAGGCATCGTTGACAAGGTCGAACCCGGTTTCGCTGTTCCACAACGTCTGGATGAACTCTGACCCCTCGAGGTACGGGAACAACAGTAAATCCTCGATGAAGGGCGGTATCTGATCTAGCACGGTCGTGTCTTGCTCCAAAGCGTCTGTGACAATCGCCAACTGCTGGGAGAGAGGGAGTTCGGTGACGTAGAGAATCTCCGTGAAGGAGGCGTCGCCTTCGATCACCGCTTGCAGCGCGCTCAATTCGTCAAAGCGATCCTCGGCATCGAGTTGCTCGATCCGTTCGTCAAACGCGAAGTGCTGGTCGGTGAGGGCGTGAGTGAGTTCGTGGACGAGAGTCACCTTCTGGAGTTCGCTGAACTCGGTCCCCGCCGGAACCACCATCTCCTGTAGTTCGCCGTCGTAGTAACCCGCCACTTGTTCCGAGTAGAGGTCCGAATACAGCTCGAAGAGATCAACCTCGGGACCAATCAACCCCAACAGGACCTGCAGGGCTGTATCCCTCGCCAAGTCGTCAGGATCCAGCTCATCTTCGAGTTGTTGTAGGACCCGAGCCGCCAACTCTTCGTCCGTGACGACTGTCACAGTGGGAGGCTCTAGGAAGTCGAGCTCTCGGTAATCCTCAGTGATTTCGATCAACTCGTCGATTTGCGAGCGCAGGATGGCTTGAGCGGCTTCCGCGGCGGTGAGGGTGGTGGTGGGAGCGTCCGCAGTGGTGCTCGTCTCCTCGCTAGTGGTGCTTGTCGTGGTCGACGAGGTGGAAGCCGACGGTGCCGCGCAGGCAGTTGCCAACAACGCCAGCGCGACGCCGACCACCAGCGTCTTGAAATTCGGTTTCTTGTGCACGATTGTCCAAACCCTACCGACGCGTTTTCCCTAGAGGGAACATCGGCCGAAGTGATCCCATCCTTGATGGAGCCAGACAATATCGGGATTCGAACTCCATCCGGGGTTTCTTCGGCCGGTTCCGCAAAATAGGGGCAGACGGCCACTTGTCGAGTCTTGACCCAGGGACCAGAGTGGTCTTGACGGACGAAGGAACGCTATGCCTCTCTGCCGGCGCTGCGGAGCTGCCAATCATCAGGACCTCGAGGTTTGCAAGGAATGCGGGAAGCGCCTGTTGGACAGACCCCGAGTGACGGCAGACCAAACCTCCCTGAGTTTTCCAACCTGTGTCGATGGGCCGGCCGGATGTGAAGGTCGGCCCTCGCTCGGTCCCGACGGACAGCTGCGGTGTACTGCCCATCACCTGGCAACCAAGCTTTCCGTGCGACGGATCCCACACCCAAAGGTCCTGGCCTGCCTCGATGGGCCGATGGGATGCCAGGGGCCGGTCACTCCCCGCAACGACGATCAATTGCGTTGTGACCGTCACCAGGAGCTTGCCCGCCGGCCGAAGTGGCGAGCGTTGTTGAACCGTTGGTTGGGGCGGAACTGACCTCCGGGACAAGGAAGGCCGGCTTGACGTGGTTGAGAGAAGGTCCCCGCGATCCCAACCTTCTAGCCAAGATCCATCGCTTTATCGGGCGTCAGCATCTCATAAAACTCGATCCGGGAGCCCAAGGTCAGCTCCCGTAGCCGAGCGCCCAGTTCGGAGGCCTCGGGGATCGACGGCTCGTCGCGACCGTACGGTGACCGGATGACGTCGTCGGTCCATTCCATGTAGACAACATCCGTCTCGCCGGGCAGCGTCGTACCGTTGAAGTAGACCCTCACTTCCGAACGGCGACCGGCCTCGTGATACAACTCGCCGATCCGGGCCGCGATGGTGGCCGCCTCACGAGCAGCCCGTGGTTTCACGTCGTAGACGCGTCTGATCAGGTACACCATGTTCTCCGTTACTGGGGAAACCGACGCTACTCGCATCAACACTGCACAAGCCGCTCTCGCTCGGTGCATCCGCGCGGCTAGGCCGTCCAACCGAACACCCAAGAGCCCAACTGGACCAGAACCACCCAGATGACCACCGCCACGATGGGAACGGCGGGAGTCCACATTTGCGATCTCTCGAACACTCTGATCAGGACGAACAACCCGGTGATCCAGATCGCCCACATCCCGTACACCCACGGATAAGGCATCACGAGACCGCTCCCGAGATAGATCCAGCCGACGGCCAAATAGAGCAGCGCCCCAATGACACCCAGAGTCAATCGCATGCTCGAACCAGACGGGTCACTTCGGTCGCAGCTCTCTGATCGGCATGCTGCATCCGCCAAGTGGCTACCAATGGTCCCGGTGAACTACCTCATCGAACGGCCGCCGGTCCAAGTTCGCAATAGGCGACAGCGGGCGATCGGCCGGGTAGCCGAATCCGATCAACCAGGCGCAAATCCGATCGTTGGGCAACCCCAGGATGGTGCGAGCCAACTCCTGGTCGTGTACCGAGGAATGGCCGCTGCCGATGCCCAGATCCGCCGCCACACCATCATCGACATCGTGAGCTGTCCCAGGTCGTACTGCATTGTTTCGCGTGTTCGCCCATCGTCAAGGTCCTCAACGATCACGGCCACCGCCGCTGCCGCGCCGGCGATGTGTTTCGCTCCTTGCCACACCCCGGTCAGCTCGGAGAGTTGTGAACGGTTGGTGCACACGACAAAATCCCACCACTGCCGATTGCGTGCCGATGGGCTGCGCCGGCCCGCCTCAAGAATCCGATCGAGATCGGATGGTGCAATCGGGTCGTCTGTGTACTGGCGGACATTGCGTCGCGATCTGAGGGCATCCCACGTGTTCATCTGACCAGCCTATTCGGAAACGGAGCTGGCGGCCGATGCAGCGCCGGCACTATGAGTGTCTTCGAGCTCCGTTTTAACCCGATGGACTAATTCCACCGAAATTCGGCGCCCCGACATGACGGGGCCCTCATAGGTGGAGGTGAGGGGATTTGAACCCCTGGCTTCTTCCGTGCGAGGGAAGCTCGGGCCAATTCGCTGGCCTGGCAATTTACTCAGAAATAGCCTCTGATCAGGCGTTTCGTCTTTCACTGCTTCGCGTCATTTTCCGTCGTTTTTCAATTTCTTGTTGACAGAATGTTGACAGAACTCATGCAGCTCTTCATGGTTTTCGAACTTCTCGCGGACTATCCGCGGACTCGGATCGGATCGCCACTGCTCCCCCGCTCTGCGGAAGCTCCATCGCTTCGACTCTCACAGCTCGGGGTCGAGGCCGCGGTCGCGTGATTCCCGACTGAGTTCCCGAACGAGTTGAGCACGCCAGGTCGACACGGTGACTCGGAGATGTTCGTGTTCGTCCTCGTCGAGGCCGAAGTCTGCGGGTGTGAACCTGTCGAACGACGAAAGCGCTCCGAGAAAGTGGGTCTTGTCGAAGCCAGTGTCCTTTTCTGATGCCAGGTCAAAAAGGGACTGGAGTTTGAAATGCCGGGTCAGCTCGGCCAGATCAAGGAAGTCGCGAGCCTCGGCCCGGTCGAAGAGGGCAAGGACCTTGTTCGCGGCGAGTTCCGCAACGGCCAGTGTTGGTCCGTATCGACTGGGCTCGGCCGGCAGGGCTCGATAGTCGATGGCCAGATCCACCTCACACCGGTCTTCACCGTCGCTTACCTCGATCCGCACAAACGTTGAGAGATCACGCTGTCTGCTGTGGTCGAGCCCAGCGTTGTCCAACGCTTGCTCCAGGGCGTCGCGGAAGGCACTCAGTGCCTTCTCATCCCCGGGGGCCGTGAAATAGTCGAGATCACGAGTCGGCCGGTCGATAAGACCCCTTGCTAACAGCCCGCCTGCTCCAGCCAGAGCGAAGCCACTGGCCTCCGAAAGGCCAGTCACGAGTTCAGCGATGCGGGTTTGGAGGGGCGTCAGCAAGACAGCGAAACGCCACGATGGAGCTCTAGCCAGTCGGCCCAGGCTTGGCGCACGTGCCGGGGCAATACCAGCTCATCCCACATGTCGATGAGGTCATCCGCACGAATGAAACGCCGAACGTCGTCGTCGTTGCCCTCCCGGAGAACTTGCTCGTACACCCGTGCTCGCTGCTGACGATCGGCGAGGTCGTAATGGCGAGGAGGGCCGCTCCAGCGGATGTGCAGCGGCAACTCCACCACACCATCGACCTTCTCCACATGTGCGGAATCGAGGTCATCGGGTACAGCGGGAACCTGAGCAGTCGCTCTCGTCACTCTCTCCATGATCACATCACCCTACCCCGAACCTCCCATTTTCAAACCTGATATGGAGCCACCGTTAGTGTTAACCCGCCGACCTGAGAGCGCACGAGGTGCCGATACAGCGCACTCGGCGAAAAGTGCGATATGGCGCGAGAACAGGGCGATCTGTGCGTCGCGGACCGTGTGGCACAGACGGTCTCAGGTTCTCGTCGGGTGGCGCTACGAAGCAGGCGCGTCGAAACCGGTGGCCATGAGGGCGTCCAGCGTATCGCGAGCGAGCCCAATGGCGGTGTCGACGGTGGGTTCTTGGAGCGTTATGGTCTCCGCTGGCCGGGCGGGACCGACGAAGTCATCCGGTAGCGGTGTGCCCGCTTCGAGAATCACCGAGCCCAACATATGGTCACGAACGAACACCACCTGAACGTATTCGGGGGATCGATCTCGCACATATGCGACCGTGCCGTCCTCCCATTGCTGGATATCGTCACCCGGCTCAGACAAACCATCAGTTCCTTCGTCCGCAGGGGAGTAGCGCTGCCACCACACCTCGATGGTGTTCCGATCCTCAGTGGTAACAACCAGGTTCCCCCATTGGCTTTCTTCTGGCCGGCTGACCGACCTGAGCACCTCGGCCACTCCATCAATCGACGCGAGAACGGACACGGCCTGCTGGGAGAGGCCATCTTGTGACAGTGGCATTTGTTGTCCCGTTACCGTTGTTACGGGGCCCGACATCTCCGATTTGACGGCGGGATCTGCTTCCCAGATGAGGTCGTACCCATCGGTGTCGAACAATGTTGGGTCGACGTCGGTAGTTTCGTAGACGACCACGGTGGCCATGGTGGTCACCGTGGCGATCCGGTCGGTTACCCACCGGAAGGTCTGCTCCAATACCCGGCGGGTGTCCGGATCGACGAACCATTCGGTCACCTGCACAAGCGGCTGAGAACCCCCACCCCGCTCCATGAATCCGTGGTTTTCAGATCGATAGAGGCTGGCGGGCCTGCCGAGGGAATCGGTGTGTTCTCCGGGTACCAGCACCCCCAGGTTGGCGTATCCGTCCACCATCGGGCTGCCGTTAGCAAACATAGGTACTTCTGCGACGGGGTTGGGGGCGTAGATGCCTGGACCCTGGGCGGGTTCGGCCATCATGACATCGACATCATCGGGTCCCGGCCCGTACACGCAGTCGCCTTGCCCGCCTCGCAGTTTGCCTCGCGCGAAGGATTGGGTCGGATACCAAGGATCGTCGAGGGCTATCAGGTCACGCGTGGTCCCATCGGGATAGGTCACTTGCTGTCGGAATCTCTGCTGCTCCTGGTCAGCCCACACCTCGATGGTCATCGAGTCAAACCCACCCGACGAAACGGCCTGGCCACCCGAGCAGATCAAATCCGCTGTCTGGTTGTATTCGATCACCTCATGCAACACCGCGATGGTGGTACCGGCCACGTCGCTTGGTCCGCCAAGCAACCCAACCGACACGGCGACCGTGATCAATACCACCAAGAACGCCCCTGCGGCAACGACTATCCCACGTGCCAGTGGGGTACGGGCGAAGGGCCGACTGGTTGTTGCTACCCGCCCCGAAACACCAATCCCCCGCTTTGCGCCGATCCGATCCGAGGGGAAAGGGGGCGGCTCAGGGCTCGCCTCACCAATCAGACGCACGATCCGTTGGATTCGATCATCAAGCCTGTTGCTCATCCAACACCTCCCGCAACCGCCGCCGCGCACGGCCCAATTGCTTCCGTACCGTCCCCGCCGACACGCCCAACATTCCCGCCACAGTCTCGGTATCAAGGTCATCCCAGTAGGTCAAAAACACCACCGCCCGCTGCTGCCGGCTCAATCCCGCCACCGCCGCCCACACCTCCGGCATCAACTCAGGGCCCTGTACCGTCGCTGGACCCACCGCTAGCGCGTCTCGTCTCCGCCGCCGGGCCGCCGACCTTCGCCAGCTCCCCGCTTCGAAAAGCACCGCCCTATACAACAGCGCCCTGCGGTTGTCGGCCCGCTCCCACACCGCAGACCTCATCAGTCGCACCACAGCCTCGGACACAACATCCTGAGCGTCAGACGGACCCACCAGTCCCGTGGCGAATCGAACCAACTCTCTCGCATGCGCGGCGTACACCTCAGCGTCCAATCGACCTTCCACGATCATCACCCTAAGTCGTCACCGAAGCCGTTAGCGACTGACACAGATCCAAACCAAACCCAATCCACATCCGACACGCCGACGGTCAAGGACTTGACCAACCTCAACCAACCCTCGCCGTCCGAATACTGGGTAACGACCACGGCGGGCGAATCCAGCCTGCCGCAATCAGGCGGGTACCGGTCTCGCTATTTGGGAGATTCGGGGAGGTTGAGTCCTGCCTGGCAGGCCGCCAATGCGAACCTGTACGCCGGGAGTTGATCCCCGGTGACGTCATCGAATCGGATGCCGTCTCCTGACGGGTCTAGCGTTGCGGCAAATCCTTGATCGTTGACACATTCAGCGATCAGAGCGGTCACTTCTAACTGGTCGATGTCATCAAAAGCCACGTTCGAGTAGTCGCCGTATCCGCGGATTGGCTCGACGGTGGGTTCGGTGGGTTCATCCGGTCGGGTCTGGTCGCCCCTGGCGATCTCCACACCTTGTGAGTCGAGGACCCGTACCTCCACCTGTGAGCCGGGTGTTGGCGTGAAGGCAAAGATGCCAATACCACCTCGGGGCCGCTGCCAGAAGCGATCAACACTGTCCACCGTCAGCACCACCACCGACGCTTTGTCGGGCAGGAAGCTCCAACCCACCCAATCCTTGCCCACTATCGAGGTGCCGATTGGACGCACTCTGAGTGTCCGAGAGGATGGGATGGCATCACCGTATCCGTCGGTCTCACTTGTCGACACTGACACGCATTGCCCGGGGCCGCCGAACCCGGCTTGCATCGGGTGATCGATTATCCCGCTGGCCACAAGCACGACACGGTCGGTCCCGGCAGATACCCGACCGCCACCGCTTCTTCAACCGTCAGTCGCCTTTCATCGGAGAACATCGCCTGCTCAAAAGCGGTGAGCCGGGAGATTTGGGCGATGGGCTGCTCGATGCCGAGACCTGAAGTGTCGAACGTCGGCACGGGACCGTCATGGCTGCAATACGAGCGGGTCGGTCTGCAACACCGACTCAAACGATTCGGTCGTTGTGGAAACGGTGCCTTCCGACCCCACCGGCCTTCCATCGCTTGCAAAAGCCACCCAAAGGACGGAACCACCGATAACAACGATCAGGGCGGCAGCTACCGTCGCAACCTGCCGCACGCCGAATCCGGTCTGCGGAGGTTGCGGAACCGGATCCGTTCAAGCTCCACATTGATCCGTTGCCCAGCCTTGGATAATTGATCGTCGATGCTCATGACCTGCCCTCCATCGATTCGAGCCGTTTCGACAACGTGTGCCTGGCCCGGTTGAGATGAGTCTTAACCGTCTCCTCCGAACACCCCAAGATCTTGCCAATCTCTGCTCGGGCCAGACCGTCCACATAGGCCAGAAAAGCTACCTGGGCCTGCCGAGGTAGTCGACGACCTCCCGCCAAAAAAGATCTACCCTACCTCCACACCCAACCCCTCGTGGTCCACCGGCGACGACCGGAACCGCACCAACGCCTTCCCCTCAGCCGTAAGCCGCCGGAATCGAGACACGGAACGGTTAACCACCACACGTTTACTCACGCACCGGGATATTCGCATCTTCGCCACCCGGCCCACTCCCAAAGCGTCACCAGAAACGGGCATCCTGCGCAAGCTCCTCGCCAACGGAACGATCTCCAGACAACACAACCGCCAAACCGAGTACCGCCCGGTACTCCCGGCGATAGAAAGCCTCGAAACTTCGACAGCCCTAATGACAGGTACTTCATCCACCCGAATCGACTCACTCATGACCGGCTTCGTCCTCACACCCATTCAAACGCACCACATGACCACATCGGGGGACACCAAGTGTTCGGGGCCCAGAAGAACTGGCTCGACTGATGCCGGCCACCCCAACCCCGCCTCGCGGAACGCCCCCATCCATTCCTGGGCATTGAGAACCACAGGCAATCACCTCTGACTAACTGCACGGAGCCGAGATAACTCAGGCGACGTCACACCCAGTGGCCGATCTGTGCTCAAAGAACCGCACGCCTCACCGTGCCGGTATGCCGCTCTCTCGGGACATGCAATCGCTTATCACTCGAGATCAGGGTGTTCGGAGTGGGTTCAACTGGTGACGATCTTCGAGAGCTGGCTGTTTCGCGTGAGACTTGGGAACCGTTAGGTGAATAGCGGCAACAGAGGGTTGATGAGCGAATTTCGAGATGTTCGGATCATGCAGCGGATCGTTGCCGGCGATCGCGATGCGCTCGCTTCGCTTTTCGACCGCCACGCGGGTCTGCTGGCTGTGCGGCTACGTCGTGCTGGGGCGTCGCCTTTGGCGTGGCACCAGCACGACGTAGCCGCACAGCCAGCAGACCCGCGTGGCGGTCGAAAAGCGAAGCGAGCGCATCGCGATCGCCGGCAACGATCCGCTGCATGATCCGAACATCTCGAAGTTCGCTCATCAACCCTCTGTTGCCGCTATTCACCTAACGGTTCCCAAGTCTTGTGCGAAACAGCCAGCTCTCGAAGATCGTCACCAGTTGAACCCACTCCGATCACCCTGATCTCGAGTGATAACGACCGACGTCCCAAGAGAGCGCATACCGGCACGTAGGCGTGCGGGTTCTTTGAGCACAGATCGGCCACTGGGTGTGACGTCGCCTGAGTTGTGTCGGTCCGTGCAGTTAGTCAGAGGTGATTGCCATGTCTGTGGTTCTCAATGCCCAGATGGATGGGGGCGTTCCGCAAGGCGGGGTTGGGGTGGCCGGCATCAGACGAGCCAGTTCTTCTGCGGCGAACATTTGGTGTCCCCCGATGTGGTCATGTGGTGCGTTTGAATGGGTGTGAGGACGAGCCGATCATGAGTGAGTCGATTCGGGTGGATGAAGTACCTGTCATTAGGGCTGTCGACAGTTTCGAGGCTTTCTATCGCCGGGAGTACCGGGCGGTACTCGGTTTGGCGGTTGTGTTGTCTGGAGATCGTTCCGTTGGCGAGGAGCTTGCGCAGGATGCGTTTCTGGTGACGCTTCGGGAGTGGGACCGGGTGGCAAGATGGAATATCCCGGTGCGTGGGTAAGACGTGTGGTGGTTAACCGTTCCGTGTCTCGATTCCGCGGCTTACGGCTGAGGGGAAGGCGTTGGTGCGGTTCCGGTCGTCGCCGGTGGACCACGAGGGGTTGGGTGTGGAGGTAGGGGTTGATCTTTGGCGGGAGGTTCGTCGACTACCCCGTCGGCAGGCCCAGGTGATTGTCCTGACCTATGTGGACGGTCTGGCCCGAGCAGAGATTGGCAAGATCTTGGGGTGTTCGGAGGAGACGGTTAAGACTCATCTCAACCGGGCCAGGCACACGTTGTCGAAACGGCTCGAATCGATGGAGGGCAGGTCATGAGCATCGACGATCAATTATGCAAGGCTGGGCAACGGATCAATGTGGAGCTTGAACGGATCCCGGTTCCGCAACCTCCGCAGACCGGATTCGGCGTGCGGCAGATTGCGACGGTAGCTGCCGCCCTGATCGTTGTTATCGGTGGTTCCGTCCTTTGGGTGGCTTTTGCAAGCGATGGAAGGCCGGTGGGGTCGGAAGGCACCGTTTCCACAACGACCGAATCGTTTGAGTCGGTGTTGCAGACCGACCCGCTCGTATTGCGAGCCCATGACGGTCCCGTGCCGACGTTCGACACTTCAGGTCTCGGCATCGAGCAGCCCATCGCCCAAATCTCCCGGCTCACCGCTTTTGAGCAGGCGATGTTCTCCGATGAAAGGCGACTGACGGTTGAAGAAGCGGTGGCGGTCGGGTATCTGCCAGGGACCGACCGTGTCGTGCTTGTGGCCAGCGGGATAATCGATCACCCGATGCAAGCCGGGTTCGGCGGCCCCGGGCAATGCGTGTCAGTGTCGACAAGTGAGACCGACGGATACGGTGAATGCCATCCCATCCTCTCGGACACTCAAGTGCGTCCAATCGGCACCTCGATAGTGGGCAAGGATTGGGTGGGTTGGAGCTTCCTGCCCGACAAAGCGTCGGTGGTGGTGCTGACGGTGGACAGTGTTGATCGCTTCTGGCAGCGGCCCCGAGGTGGTATTGGCATCTTTGCCTTCACGCCAACACCCGGCTCACAGGTGGAGGTACGGGTCCTCGACTCACAAGGTGTGGAGATCGCCAGGGGCGACCAGACCCGACCGGATGAACCCACCGAACCCACCGTCGAGCCAATCCGCGGATACGGCGACTACTCGAACGTGGCTTTTGATGACATCGACCAGTTAGAAGTGACCGCTCTGATCGCTGAATGTGTCAACGATCAAGGATTTGCCGCAACGCTAGACCCGTCAGGAGACGGCATCCGATTCGATGACGTCACCGGGGATCAACTCCCGGCGTACAGGTTCGCATTGGCGGCCTGCCAGGCAGGACTCAACCTCCCCGAATCTCCCAAATAGCGAGACCGGTACCCGCCTGATTGCGGCAGGCTGGATTCGCCCGCCGTGGTCGTTACCCAGTATTCGGACGGCGAGGGTTGGTTGAGGTTGGTCAAGTCCTTGACCGTCGGCGTGTCGGATGTGGATTGGGTTTGGTTTGGATCTGTGTCAGTCGCTAACGGCTTCGGTGACGACTTAGGGTGATGATCGTGGAAGGTCGATTGGACGCTGAGGTGTACGCCGCGGATGCGAGAGAGTTGGTTCGATTCGCCACGGGACTGGTGGGTCCGTCTGACGCTCAGGATGTTGTGTCCGAGGCTGTGGTGCGACTGATGAGGTCTGCGGTGTGGGAGCGGGCCGACAACCGCAGGGCGCTGTTGTATAGGGCGGTGCTTTTCGAAGCGGGGAGCTGGCGAAGGTCGGCGGCCCGGCGGCGGAGACGAGACGCGCTAGCGGTGGGTCCAGCGACGGTACAGGGCCCTGAGTTGATGCCGGAGGTGTGGGCGGCGGTGGCGGGATTGAGCCGGCAGCAGCGGGCGGTGGTGTTTTTGACCTACTGGGATGACCTTGATACCGAGACTGTGGCGGGAATGTTGGGCGTGTCGGCGGGGACGGTACGGAAGCAATTGGGCCGTGCGCGGCGGCGGTTGCGGGAGGTGTTGGATGAGCAACAGGCTTGATGATCGAATCCAACGGATCGTGCGTCTGATTGGTGAGGCGAGCCCGAGCCGCCCCCTTTCCCCTCGGATCGGATCGGCGCAAAGCGGGGGATTGGTGTTTCGGGGCGGGAGCAACAACCAGTCGGCCCTTCGCCCGTACCCCACTGGCACGTGGGATAGTCGTTGCCGCAGGGGCTTCGGTGGTATTGATCGCGGTCGCCGTGTCGGTTGGGTTGCTTGGCGGACCAAGCGACGTGGCCGGTACCACCATCGTGGTGTTGCATGAGGTGATCGAATACAACCAGACAGCGGATTTGATCTGCTCGGGTGGCCAGGCCGTTTCGTCGGGTGGGTTTGACTCGATGACCATCGAGGTGTGGGCTGACCAGGAGCAGCAGAGATTCCGACAGCAAGTGACCTATCCCGATGGGACCACGCGTGACCTGATAGCCCTCGACGATCCTTGGTATCCGACCCAATCCTTCGCGCGAGGCAAACTGCGAGGCGGGCAAGGCGACTGCGTGTACGGGCCGGGACCCGATGATGTCGATGTCATGATGGCCGAACCCGCCCAGGGTCCAGGCATCTACGCCCCCAACCCCGTCGCAGAAGTACCTATGTTTGCTAACGGCAGCCCGATGGTGGACGGATACGCCAACCTGGGGGTGCTGGTACCCGGAGAACACACCGATTCCCTCGGCAGGCCCGCCAGCCTCTATCGATCTGAAAACCACGGATTCATGGAGCGGGGTGGGGGTTCTCAGCCGCTTGTGCAGGTGACCGAATGGTTCGTCGATCCGGACACCCGCCGGGTATTGGAGCAGACCTTCCGGTGGGTAACCGACCGGATCGCCACGGTGACCACCATGGCCACCGTGGTCGTCTACGAAACTACCGACGTCGACCCAACATTGTTCGACACCGATGGGTACGACCTCATCTGGGAAGCAGATCCCGCCGTCAAATCGGAGATGTCGGGCCCCGTAACAACGGTAACGGGACAACAAATGCCACTGTCACAAGATGGCCTCTCCCAGCAGGCCGTGTCCGTTCTCGCGTCGATTGATGGAGTGGCCGAGGTGCTCAGGTCGGTCAGCCGGCAGAAGAAAGCCAATGGGGGAACCTGGTTGTTACCACTGAGGATCGGAACACCATCGAGGTGTGGTGGCAGCGCTACTCCCCTGCGGACGAAGGAACTGATGGTTTGTCTGAGCCGGGTGACGATATCCAGCAATGGGAGGACGGCACGGTCGCATATGTGCGAGATCGATCCCCCGAATACGTTCAGGTGGTGTTCGTTCGTGACCATATGTTGGGCTCGGTGATTCTCGAAGCGGGCACACCGCTACCGGATGACTTCGTCGGTCCCGCCCGGCCAGCGGAGACCATAACGCTCCAAGAACCCACCGTCGACACCGCCATTGGGCTCGCTCGCGATACGCTGGACGCCCTCATGGCCACCGGTTTCGACGCGGCCTGCTTCGTAGCGCCACCCGACGAGAACCTGAGACCGTCTGTGCCACACGGTCCGCGACGCAATATCGCCCTGTTCTCGCGCCATATCGCACTTTTCGCCGAGTGCGCTGTATCGGCACCTCGTGCGCTCTCAGGTCGGCGGGTTAACACTAACGGTGGCTCCATATCAGGTTTGAAAATGGGAGGTTCGGGGTAGGGTGATGTGATCATGGAGAGAGTGACGAGAGCGACTGCTCAGGTTCCCGCTGTACCCGATGACCTCGATTCCGCACATGTGGAGAAGGTCGATGGTGTGGTGGAGTTGCCGCTGCACATCCGCTGGAGCGGCCCTCCTCGCCATTACGACCTTGCCGATCGTCAGCAGCGAGCACGGGTGTACGAGCAAGTTCTCCGGGAGGGCAACGACGACGACGTTCGGCGTTTCATTCGTGCGGATGACCTCATCGATATGTGGGATGAGCTGGTATTGCCCCGGCACGTGCGCCAAGCCTGGGCCGACTGGCTAGAGGTCCATCGTGGCGTATCGCTGTCTTGCTGACGCCCCTCCAAACCCGCATCGCTGAACTCGTCACTGGTCTTTCGGAGGCCAGTGGCTTCGCTCTGGCTGGAGCAGGCGGGCTGTTAGCAAGAGGTCTTATCGACCGGCCGACTCGTGATCTCGACTATTTCACGGCCCCCGGGGATGAGAAGGCACTGATTGCCTTGCGCGACGCCCTGGAGCAAGCGTTGGACAACGCTGGGCTCGACCACAGCAGACAGCGTGACCTCTCAACGTTTGTGCGGATCGAGGTGAGCGACGGTGAAGACCGGTGTGAGGTGGATCTGGCCATCGACTATCGAGCCCTGCCGGCCGAGCCAACCGATACGGACCAACACTGGCCGTTGAGGAACTCGCCGTGAACAAGGTCCTTGCCCTCTTCGACCGAGCCGAGGTCGCGACTTCCTTGATCTGGCCGAGCTGACCCGGCATTTCAAACTCCAGTCCCTTTTTGACCTGGCATCAGAAAAGGACACTGGCTTCGACAAGACCCACTTTCTCGAAGCGCTTTCGTCGTTCGACAGGTTCACACCCGCAGACTTCGGCCTCGACGAGGACGAACACGAACATCTCCGAGTCACCGTGTCGACCTGGCGTGCTCACCTCGTTCGGGAACTCAATCGGGAATGACGCGACCCGCGGCCTCGACCCCGAGCTGTGAGAGTCGAAGCGATGGAGCTTCCGCAGAGCGGGGGAGCGGTGGCGATCCGATCCGAGTCCGGAGATAGTCCGCGAGAATTCGAAAACCATGAAGAACTGCATGAGTTCTGTCAACATTCTGTCAACAAGAAATTGAAAAACGACGGAAAACGACGCGGAGCAGTGAAAGACGAAACGCCTGATCAGAGGCTATTTCTGAGTAAATTGCCAGGCAGCGAATTGGCCCGAGCTTCCCTCGCACGGAAGAAGCCAGGGGTTCAAATCCCCGGACCTCCACCTATGAGGGCCCCGTCATGTCGGGGCGCCGAATTTCGGTGGAATTAGTCCATCGGGTTAAAACGGAGCTCGAAGACACTCATAGTGCCGGCGCTGCATCGGCCGCCAGCTCCGTTTCCGAATAGGCTGGTCAGATGAACACTTGGGATGCTCTCAGATCGCGACGCAATGTCCGCCAGTACACCGACGACCCGATTGCCCCATTGATCTCGACCGGATCTTGAGGCGGGTCGGCGCACCCCATCGGCCACAACCGCCAGTGGTGGGATTTTGTCGTTTGCGCCGACCGCCACAGCTCTCCGAATTGACCGGAGTGTGGCAAGGAGCGAAACACATCGCCGGGGCCGCGGCGGCGGTGGCCGTAATGGTTGAGGACCTTGATGATCCACAGACTGGGAGACAATGCAGTACGACCTGGGACAGCTCACGATGTCCATGATGGTGATGGCGGCGGATCTGGGTATCGGTAGCGGCCATTCCGCCGTACGGGATCAGGAGTTGGCCCACACCATTCTCGGGTTGCCGGACGACCGGATTTGTGCCTGGCTGATCGGATTCGGCTACCCGGTGGATCGGCCGCTGGCGCCTATCACCAACTTGGACCGGCGTCCGTTCGATGAAGTAGTCCATCGGGACCATTGGTAACCACTCGGCCGGACGGCAGCATGCCCAGATAGCGAGCTGCGACCAAAGTGACCCGTAGTGGTTCGAGCATTCGATTGACTCTGGGTGTCATTGGGGCGCTGCTCTATCTGGCCGTCGGCTGGATCTATCTCGGGGAGCGGTCTCGTGATGCCTTATCCGTGGGTGTACGGGATGTGGGCGATCTGGATCGCCGGATTGTTCGTCCTGATCAGAGTGTTCGAGAGATCGCAAATGGGGACTTCCGCCGTTCCCATCGTGGCGGTGGTCATCTGGGTGGTTCTGGTCCAGTTGGGTTCTTGGCTGTTCGGTTGGACGGCCTA